>NZ_RCDC01000005.1:0-381018 GCF_003651185.1 Stenotrophomonas rhizophila
GACGGAGAAGCTGGCGAGCGGTATCGATGCGTTCGCCAAGGATCTGGAGGCGTTGCGGCAGACGATCCGCGAGCGGCTGTAAGCGCTGGCGGTTGCATGGCTGCGGCCTGAACGCCGCCGCTGGCGTTGACGTGGCGTGGACGCAACTTCACTCGGGCTTGCCGCCGGCAGGCAGACACTCGGGCCATGTTCCATAAACAGGGATCGACCATGAAGACGAGCTTCCGCGTGTTGTGCCTGGGCAGTCTGCTCGCCGTATCGGCCGTCGCCGGCGCCCAGACCTATGGCCCCAAGGACGAGGGACGCCGCTTCAACGACGGCAGCAAGGTGGTGTGCCACAACGTCGAGGTCCAGCGTAATTCCAAGGACCCCAACCGCATCACCGGCACCGCGACCGGCGCCGTGGTCGGGGGGCTGCTCGGCAACCAGGTCGGCGGCGGCAACGGCAAGAAGCTGGCCACGGTCGCCGGTGCGGTGGCCGGTGGCGCCGCAGGTCGCCAGATCCAGGGCAACCAGCAGTCCAAAAACGGTGATCGCGTGGTTGAGCGTCGCTGCGAGCGTCAGTACCGCTGATCAAGCGCCGCACACTGCGTTGCCGTTGATGTGGGCAACAGGATCACGAAATGACGGCCCGGTGGGTCGTCATTTTTTTGTGCGCGGCCGGATGGCCGGATCAGCGCAGCGGCGGACTGCCCGCCAACGTGCGCGCCCCGGTGATGATCATCCGCAGCATCTGGGTCAGCTGCTCGATCAGTTCCGGATCCTTCTCCGGTGGCAGATCCACTGCAGTGGCGCCCATCGCGAACACCAGCCGGGTAATCGCCTTGGAGGCCAACGCCGGTTCGTGCAGGCGCGCGCCGTCGGCGGCCGCTAGGCGGATCAGGTCGACCCGCAGTTCGTCTTCGAAGTAATTCAGTTCGCGATCCACCGCATGCTTGAACGCGTCCGAGCCGGCGGTGCCTTCGCGCAGCAGGACATGGAGCAGGCGGTCGTCGGCGCGCAGCTGCTCCATGAAGGTCTCCACCGAGAGGCGGATCACGCTGCGGTCGGAGGAGGCGGCGCGCTGGCGCGCCTCGCCGATGATGGTGCGCAGCGAGCGCCCGGCCAGGTCGATCAGGGCCACGGTCAGCTCGTCCATGTCGCGGAACTGCCGGTAGAACGAGTTCGGGGCGATCCCGGCTTCACGCGCGACCTCGCGCAGGCTCAGCGTGGAGACGCTGCGGTGCGGGCCGATCAGGGCCAATGCCGCGGCCAGCAGATCCTCACGTGAGATCGAGGCTTTGCGCGCGGGATGGGCGTCGTCGGAGGCGGGCAGGGGCAGGTCTGGGGAGGTCATCAGGGGCAGCGCGGTCAAGTCCCTGAATCATAGCCCGTCCCGGCCATATACAACTGTATACACAGTCGTATGCTCGGCCGTATAGTGCGCAGCATGAGCACCGTCCCGCGCATTTCCGCCCGCCGTCACGTCGCCAGCCCCCGCCGCTGGGTCCCCGAAGCGCTGTTCGACTTCTGGGGCACCCGTCTGCACCCGCTGTGGACGCTGCGCCGCCCCCTGGCCCGGCTGCTGTCGCGCACCGCCGAGAGCGCGGATGCGGTCACCCTGGTGCTCACGCCCAACCGCCATTTCCGTGGCCTGCTGCCGGGCCAGCACGTCACCCTCGGCGTCGAAGTCGATGGCCGCCGCCTGTCGCGCAGTTACAGCCCGACCGTGCTGGCCGACGGCCGCTTGGCGATCACCGTCAAGGCCATCGCCGGCGGTGCCGTCAGCCAGCATCTGGCCCATGCCGCGGCGATCGGTGACGTCTTTGAGCTGGGCCAGGCGTTCGGTGACATGACCTTGCCGCAGGCCTCCGGCGAGCGGCTGTTGCTGCTGGCCGCTGGCAGCGGCATCACCCCGATGCGCGCGCTGCTGCGCCAGCTCGATGCTGTCGGCATGCCGGGCCAGGTGGACCTGGTGTACTGGGCACGCCGGCGTGAGGAAGTGTGTTTCGCCGACGAGCTGGCCGCGCTGGCGGCGCGCCATCCCTCGTTCACGCTGCACATCGCGCTGACCCGCGACCCGACCGCACCGGCGTCGCGCGTGGATGCATTCGCCTTCGCGGCGCTGGGCGATCTGAGCACCGCCCGCACCCTGGTGTGCGGCCCGGGTGGCTTCGTCGATGCAGCGCAGGCGCGCCTGCACGGCCAGGTCGCGTCGCTGCAGTCCGAGGCGTTCACGCCGCCGGTGCTGCCGGATGCCGAAGAGGGCACGGTGCAGGTCGAACTGCGCCGCAGCGGCCGCACGCTTGCCCTGCCACGCGGCACTTCGCTGCTGCAGGCGCTGGAAGCCGAAGGGCTGCGCCCGGCCAGCGGCTGCCGCATGGGCATCTGCAATACCTGTGTCTGCGGCAAGGTGTCCGGCGTCACCCGCCACACCCTGACCGGCGAGCATGCGGCCGAACCGGCCACGCAAGTAAAGCTGTGCGTGAACAGCGCCAGCACCGACCTGATCCTGGAGCTGTGACCATGTCTTCCGTGCACAACCGCGCGCTCTCCCCGGCCGAACTGCAGGCCTTCGGCGCTGAACTCGATGCACTGCGCGCGCGCCAGCTGGCCACGCTCGGTGCGCGCGATGCGCGTTACATCCGCCGCGTCGTGGCCGCCGTACGCTGGACCGGCGTGGCCGGCCGCGCGTTGCTGTTCCTCGGTGCCTTCGTGCACAGCGTGCTGATCCCGGCGTGGATCGCCGGCGTGGTGATGCTGGCGCTGTCCAAGATCCTGGAAAACATGGAGCTGGCGCACAACGTCATCCATGGCCAGTACGACTGGATGGGCGATCCGCAGCTGCAGGGCAGCACCTATGAGTGGGACATCGTCGGCACCGCCGACGCCTGGCGCAAGACCCACAACTTCCGCCACCACACCTACACCAACGTGCGCGGGCTGGACGACGATATCGGCTACGGCCTGCTGCGCATTTTCCCCGAGCAGCGCTGGCGCCCGTTCTACCTGATGCAGCCGGTGGTCGCGGTGGTGTTCGCGCTGCTGTTCGAATGGGGCATCGCGATCCAGGACCTGCGCCTGGGCCGCGTGTTTGCCGGCAAGATGACGCTCAAGCAACTGGGCAGGCAGTTCCGCCCGGTCGGCCGCAAGATGGGCAAGCAGATGTTCAAGGACTACCTGCTGTTCCCGGCACTGGCCGGTCCGTTCTTCCTGCCGGTGCTGCTGGGCAATGTGGCGGCCAACCTGATCCGCAACGTGTGGACCTACGTGATCATCTTCTGCGGCCACTTCACCGCCGAGGCCGAAACCTTCCCGAAGGAATGCGTGCGTGATGAGACCCGTGGCCATTGGTATCTGCGCCAGCTGCGCGGCTCATCCAACCTGACCGGTGGCAAGCTGATGAACGTCATGTCCGGCAACCTCAGCCACCAGATCGAGCACCACTTCTATCCGGATATCCCGGCCAACCGCTATGCCGCGATCGCGGTCGAGGTGAAGGAGATCTGCGCGCGCTACGGCCAGCACTACAACACCGGCTCGTTGCCGCGGCAGTTCGGCCAGGTGATGTGGCGCATCGTCCGCCATGCGTTCCCGAGCAAGCCCGGCCGCGTGCGTGCGCTGCCGGCGGTGGGCGAGGCCAGCCGCCAGCCGGGCTGATCACAGCGGGAGTTCAAGCTGCAGGCGCAGCAGCGGTGATGCGTTGCGTTGCCGCTGCAGCTGCTCGATGCCGTCCTCGCTGATCCGCCGCTGCCCGGTGCGCAACGTCCGGTGGAGCGCGTTGTTGATGCTCAGCCGCAGTTTGCTGCGGGCGCCGATCGACCACAGCGAATACAGATCCAGCTCGCGCCCATACGCGCTGATCTCGAACTGGCCGGGGCTGACCTGCACGGTGCCGCCGGTGCGGTAGGTATAACTGCCGCCCACCGTCCAGCCGGTGCGGAGCGGGTAGTCCGCGCCCAGGGTGCCGCTGAAACGCACTTGTTCATCCAGCCGGTTGTCCGGGCCGGGGACATCCTCCACACGCGAATCGTTGGCGGTTGCATTGAAGCGGACCGACACATCCGGCGCGCCCGTGATCAGCTGCGGAAGCCGCAACGCGGTATCCAGCTCTACTCCCCAGGTCGTCGCGGAGCCACCGTTCACCGGTGACGCAACCCAGCGCCCCTCCTGCAGGTGCGTCTCGGTGCGGATCACATCGCTGATCCGACGCACGTAACCGCCGACGCTGAGCTGCGCGCCCCCCTTGCCGGCGGTTTCGTAGGACAGGTCCACCCCGGTCGCCAACTCCGGACGCAGGGCCGGGTTGCCACGTTCGTCAGGGTTGAGCGGGCGGTTGTTGGTGGAGGTGTACGGGCGGGGGATGAGCGCGGCCAGGGTGGGCGAGCGATAGGTACGGGTGAGTGCAACGCGCAGCTGATCGCGCCGGGTGCCGGGAATCTTCCAGAGCGACTGCAGCACCGGCGACAGCACCTGGTCACGCCGATGGATGCCGCTGAAACCGCTGCCGTCACTGCGCGTCTCGATCTGCTCCCAGCGTGCGCCGGCATACAGCGACCAGCGCTCGCTGAGGGTGAGGTCGTCCTGGGCGTACACGGCCAGCCGCCGGATGCGTGCGTCGAACGCCAGATCGCTGATCCAGCCAGCGTCGTCGCCGACCGGCAGCAGGTGCTGTGCCCGCGCCTCGTCGCGACGATCCTCGCTGGCCTCCCAGCCGAGCTGCAGCGCATGCCGCCCGCGGCCGGGAAGCGTGTATTTGCCGGTGCTGTTGAGCTCGCGCACGGTCAATCGTGCATCGGTGTGGTCCTCCAGGTTCTGCTGCCCTTGCTGCGCGTAGCCCTGTTCGCGATAGATGTAACGCTCGCGGTTGCCGCCCAGACGCAGTTTGGTGGTGAACGCGCTGCCCTGCTCGAAGGTGCGGGTCCAGGTGGCACTGCCGGTGGCCTGCGCGACCTCGATACGGGTGCGCTGCTGGTAGCGGGCGCGCCGCAGCGGCTCGCCCAGTGGGGTGGTCCAGTCGATAGCGGTGGTGCGGTTGAAGCGGCTGGCATCGGCGACGCCCTGCAGGGCAAGGATGTCGCCGTTCTCCAGAGTGGTTTCCAGGCTGGGTGCGAGCGAGAGCACATCGCGGTTCCCGCCCGCACGCAGGGTGGTGTCGCGCAGCGCGATGGGGGTTCCCTGCCGATCCCACACACGTTCGGTGCCGGTTTCCTCGACCAGGAACTCGCGGCGCGATGCGGTGGCGGTGACCGAACTGCTGCGGTGGCCGGCGCGCCGGTTGCGCTGCCAGCTGACCGACGGCGTGTTCTGGCCGTTGCTGCGGCCCCAGGCCAGCGACAGCTGTTCGGTATCTTTGCGCGCGCCGGCGGCCAGGACGATGTTGATCGAGCCGGCAATGGCCTCGGCGCGCTGGTCGGCCGTCGGTGCGCGGAGGATCTCCACGCGTTCGACCATCTCCGGCGTGAGCGAATCCAGATCGAACCCGGCCGGTGCCTTCTGGCCGTTGAGCAGGATCTGGGTATAGCCCGCGCCGAGGCCGCGCAGTGACACCGCACCGCTGCGACCGGGCGCGCCGGTGCCCACGGTGATGCCGGGCAGGCGCTTGAGCGCATCGACCAGGCCGATATCACCAAACTGGCGCAACGTGTCCGTGCCGAACACGATCCGGGTGGCCGTGTCATCGCGGCGCGGGTCGTACGCCGGTCCTTGCACCTGCACGGCCTCCAGCTCGGTGGGGGGCGGTGCTGATGACGGTGCGGGCAGCGACTGCGCAGCGCTGGAGAACGCGGCGCACAGCGGAGACAAGGCGAGGACGATGCGGAACGTGGATGACATGGGCAGTCCGTGCAGAAAGGTGGCGTGGACATTTCGCCGGGCAACACGCGCCCCTCCTGTGGCCAGGAAAACGAAATGCAGCAGTGGGGCTGGGATGTGGAGCGGGTCAGCCGGTCATGGCAGGTGCGCCTGCGGATCGACGCGCTCACCGTGGCGGAGCATCTCCAGATGCAGGTGCGGTCCGGTCACGCGCCCGGTGCTGCCGACCCGCGCGATCTGCTCGCCGGCGTGCACCTGCTGGCCGACCACCACATCGGCGCCCTGCAGGTGCGCGTACAAGGTCTGCCAGCCCTGACCGTGGTCGATGACCACCACCGTGCCGTACTGCGGACCGTCCGGGTAGGCGGTGGTTGCCGCCACGATGCGGCCGTCCGCCGGCGCGAGGACCGGCGTGCCCGGGCGGGCGCCGAAATCGGTGCCGCGATGCGGTCGCTGCCGGATGCTGCCGGTATCGCCGAAATGTCCGGTGATCCTCGGTGTGGCCAGCGGTGACTGGAACTGCACCTCGATGGGGGTATCGCTCAACGGCGGCAGCGGCAGTGCGGCCTCCGTCGCCGAGACCTCTTTTGGCGTGCTACTGACGGCGGTGCCTGGCAAGGGACGCGCTGCACTGGCCTGCATGACCACCAACAAGGCGCCGATCAGCAATGCGCTGCCCAGCAGGAGCGCGCGTCCCGATCCCGACAGCGGCCGCGCAGCATCGCCATGCAGCATGTGCCGGATGCGGATTTCATGCCCGGCCAGATCGCGGTGGGTCAGGGCGGTGGTGGGCGCGTGGGCCGCTGCGGAAAGGCGCAACGTGCGCACATACGCCGTGGCGAAGTCACGCCCGCCATGTGCATCCCCCGCGAGGGCCTGCGCATCACATCGCAGCTCGGCCGCCAGCTGCACGCGCGCGGTGAGGCGGCGCAGGAACGGGTTGAACCACAGCAGGGCGTTGAGTATCGCCATCAGGCCGGCGCGCTGCGGATCGCGGCGCGTCAGGTGCGCCGCCTCATGGCCCAGGATCAGGCTGAGGGCGCGATCGTCCAGCTGCTCCACGGCCGAGAGGGGCAGCACGATCAACGGCCGCGGCCAGCGCACCGCGAACGGACTCACCGGCAGCGCGCTGACCCGGCAGACGATGCCGGCCGACCGCAGTCGCTGCGCCGACGCACGGCTGCGCGGGCCCGGCCAGGCCCCCGGTGCGATCGGCAGGGTCGCCCGGCACAGCCGGCCGGTCGCCCACGTGCCGACCAGCACGCGCAGCAATGCGATACCCAGGCCGGTGACATACAGCGCGGCCAGCCACGTGCTGGTGGCCGGCCCCGCCCACGGGGAGCTCACCAGGCCCCCTTCCGCCGCACCGGCAGCCCCGAGGTCCAGCGCGGCAGGCAGCGGCAGCATCAGTGCCGGGGGCAACGAGACGAGCGGTGCGGGGGCCCACAGCGCCACACACACCGACAGCAGGACCGGCATCACCGCCAGCAACCACACCCCCATCCAATAGCCATACGCGGCGTGGGAGAGACCCAGACGGCGGTGGACACGTTGCCCGGCAGACCACGCCACCCAGCCGCCCGCCAGGGCGCCAACGGCATGCGCGCCCCAGAAGCCCAGCGTCAGGACACTCATGCCGGATCGTCCTTGGCGGGGGCACGCAGCAGCGCATCGAGCTGCTGCAGTTCCTGTTCGCTGAGCAGGCGGCTGTCGGCGAAGGCCTGCGCCGGCAATGCGCCATCGATCTCGAGCACCCGGCGCGCGAAGTCCGTGCTGAGTGCGGCCAGTGTGGCCACCTTGCCGACCTTGGCGCGGTACATGTTCAGCCCGTGCTCGACGGTTTCTTCCACCAGCCCTTTGTCGACCATGCGTTCGAGCGTCTTGCGGGTGGACGAGTAGGACCAGTCCAGCGCCGCGGCGGCGCCGTTGTGGACTTCGCGCGCACTGCAGGCGCCTTGGCGCCACAGCGCTTTGAGCAGTTCCAGTTCGGCATTGGAAGGGGTAGGCGGCACAGACATGGCAATCCCGATGTGGCGAGGTGTCGCAAGTGTGCGACATGTGTCGCACTGGATGCAACAGCGGTGTCATTGATGCGGATCAATGCCGTCACAGGTGGGGTGCGTACCATCCGAATGTGCAGCGCGGTGCCAGGAGGGGGCCGTGCGGTAAGGAATCCGTGCTGCCAGGCACCGGGCCACCGGTGCCTCCTGTGGGTCCGTCAAAAAAGGAGTGGTGATATGGCTGTCGAGCAACAGGGCGTGCACCGGGCACCGGTGATCGATAAAGAACCCGATGCCACGGGGGCCTACTGGTCCAACCGGCCCGAGAACACACTGCCGCCGCCGGACATGATGGGCGCCTACATGCGTAATCGCCCGGTCGCACCGGCCGGCGTGGCAAACCGCAAGGCGTGGATCATCGGCACCGGTATTGCCGGCCTGGCCGCGGCGTTCTATCTGATCCGCGATGGCGGCATGCCGGCGGCGAACATCACCCTGATCGACAGCCTGGACATCGAAGGCGGTTCGCTCGATGGGGCCGGCGACCCCGAGCAGGGCTACCTGGTTCGCGGCGGCCGCGAGATGAACTGGAACTACGACAATTTCTGGGACATGTTCCAGGACGTGCCGGCGCTGGAACTGCCTGCCGGCTACAGCGTGCTGGACGAGTACCGGGTGGTGAACGACAACGACCCGAACTACTCCAAGGCCCGGCTGATGCACCAGCAGGGGAAGATCCAGGACTTCTCCACGTTCGGGCTGAGCAAGCCGCAGCAGTGGGAACTGGTCAAGCTGCTGCTCAAGCGCAAGGAAGACCTCGACGATGTGACCATCGAGGACTACTTCAGCGAGGGCTTCCTGCAGAGTAATTTCTGGTTCTTCTGGCGTTCGATGTTCGCCTTCGAGAACTGGCAGAGCCTGCTGGAAATGAAGCTGTACATGCACCGCTTCCTGGACGCCATCGACGGCTTGAACGACATGTCCGCGCTGGTGTTCCCGAAATACAACCAGTACGAGAGTTTCGTCAAACCGCTGGTGAAGATGCTGCGCGAGCAGGGGGTGCAGGTCACCTTCGGTACCCGCGTGTACGATCTGGACATGCGCGTGGCAGGCGATACCCGCACCGTCACCGGCTTGCGCTGCCGTGTGGCGGGCAACGATACGCTGCTGCCGGTGGCCGAGGGCGACCTGGTGTTCGCGCTGACCGGCTCGATGACCGAGGGCACCGCCTATGGCGACATGGACACGGTGCCGGTACTGCAGCGTCCGCGCGAAACACCGGGGCAGGACAGTGACTGGGCACTGTGGCGCAACCTCGCCGCACAGTCGCCGATCTTCGGCAAACCGGAGAAATTCCACGGTGACATCGACCGCTCGATGTGGGAGTCGGCCACGCTGACCTGCCGCCCCTCGCCACTGGTGGACAAGATCAAGGAACTCTCGGTCAACGACCCGTATTCGGGCAGGACCGTGACCGGCGGCGTGATCACCTTCACCGACTCCGCCTGGGTGCTGAGCTTCACCGTCAACCGCCAGCCGCACTTCCTCGACCAGCCCAAGGATGTGCTGGTGGTGTGGGTGTATGCGCTGCTGATGGACCAGAACGGCAACCACGTGGCCAAGCCGATGCCAGCCTGTACCGGCCGCGAGATCCTGGCCGAGCTGAGCTACCACCTGGGCATCGTCGATCAGCTGGATGAGATCGCCGCCAACACCAAGGTGCGCACCGCGCTGATGCCGTACATCACGGCGCAGTTCATGCCACGCGCGGCCGGCGACCGCCCGCACGTCGTGCCCAGGGGCTGCACCAACCTGGGCCTGCTGGGGCAGTTCGTGGAGACCCACAACGATGTGGTGTTCACCATGGAAAGTTCGGTGCGCACCGCCCGCGTGGCGGTGTATACGCTGCTGGACCTGCCCAAGCAGGTGCCGGACCTGAGCCCGACCCAGTACGACATCCGCAACCTGATCAAGGCGGCGCGTGCGCTCAACAACAACGCACCCTTCCCGGGCGAGCGACTGCTGCGGCGGGTGCTCGACAAGACCTACTTCGCGCACATCCTGCCGCCGCTGCCGGACACCGAGCACAGCCGTACCGGCTTCATGGAAGAGGAGGTGTCCTGGCTGGTCGGCAAGGGCGGCAGCGCGTTGAAGGATCTCTCCACGCGGCTGGAAACGCTGCGCGAGAACCTGGCCAAGCGCGGGACGTAGCCCGGCACCGCCGCCCCATGCGGATGGGGATCGGCGATACTGCAGGCTGATCGCCTGCTGAGATGCACGGACCCGCCCCACATGTCTTTTGACGCGACACCTCCAGCGGCCGAGCGCCAGGATGTCACCCGCCTGCTGCGCCGCTGGAGCGAGCAGCAGGACATCGCCGCCCGCGATCAACTGCTCGCGCTGCTGTATGCGCAGCTGCGTGGCATGGCCGTGGCGCGGCTGGGCACTGCCCGGGATGGCGTGCTGCAGCCGACCGTGCTCGTGCATGAGGCGCTGATGCGGATGATCGGTGGGGAGATCGGCTACCGCGATCGCGTGCATTTCCTATCGTTGGCGGCACTGAAGATGCGCAGCGTGCTGGTGGATCACGCACGCGCGATGACCGCTTCCAAGCGGGGCGGAGGTGCGATCAACCTGACCCTGTCGTATGCCGACCAGGAAGCCAGCCCCGATCACGATGCCTTCGAAGTGTTGGCCCTGAACCGCGCGCTGGAGCAACTGGCCACCTTGGATGAGCGCGCCGCACGCACGGTGGAATGGATGTACTTCGGGGGAATGAGCCGCGAAGAGATCGCCCAGGCGCTGGATGTGTCGGTGCCCACGGTCGATCGCGATCTGCGGTTTGCCAAGGCGTGGTTGAACCGGCACCTGGCCGGGCCGGCCACGCGCGCATGACCGGCCCAGACCGCTGGCGGACGGTGCGCGGGCTGTTCGACGCGGTCTGCGACCTCCCCGAGGCGCGCTGGCGCCCGGTGCTGGGTGAGCTGTGCGATGACCCGGCCGCGATCGACGAAACGCTGCAACTGCTGCGCGCGCAGACCGCCGACCTGGGACGGGTCGAGCATGCACTTGCCGCCGTGATGGCCGCGATGGATGATCCGGCCACGCTGGTCGGGCAACGGCTTGGCCCGTGGCGCCTGAGCCGGTTGCTGGCCGTCGGCGGCATGGGGGTGGTGTTGCTGGCCGAACGTGCCGATGCGCTGTACCGGCGCGAGGTGGCGATCAAGCTGATCCGCCGCGCCTACGACCCGGTACTGGCCACGCGGCTGGCCAGTGAAAGCCAGATCCTGGCCGACCTGCAGCACCCCCATATCGCCCGGCTGTATGACGTGGGCGTGGCCGAGGGCGGCCAGCCCTACCTGGTGATGGAATACGTGCAGGGTGAACCGCTGGACGACGCCTGTCGCACCCTGGCGCTGGATCTGGCCGCACGCCTGCGCCTGTTCGTGCAGATCTGCGGCGCGGTACAGGCCGCACATTCCCAATCCGTGGTGCACTGCGACCTCAAGCCAGGCAACGTACTGGTACGCCCCGACGGCCAGCCGGTCCTGCTGGATTTCGGCATCGCGCATCTGCTCGGTGACGCCAACGATGCCGCGGCCTTCCTCACCCCGGCCTATGCCAGTCCCGAGCGCCTGGCAGGGCGCCCGGCCAGTGTGGTGGGCGATGTCTACAGTCTGGGCGTGATGCTGGAGGCACTGCTGCAGGCCACGCCGCCGCCGGCGCGCGGCGTGCCCCCCGACCTGCTGGCGGTCGCGACCAAGGCCGCTGCTGCGGATCCGGCCGAACGTTATGCTTCTGCCGACGCACTGGCCGAGGATATTGAACGGTATCTGGCACGCCGCCCGGTGCGTGCGCGTCGGCCCAGCCGCTGGCATCGTGCGCGCCTGCTGCTGCGGCGGCAATGGCGCGCCAGTGTGATCGTCACGCTGGTGGCGGTGATGGTGCTGGCCTTCGTGCTGCGCTTGAGCGAGGCGCGTCGGCAGGCCGAGCAGAATGCGGTGGCTGCCGCCGGCATCGCCGACGTGCTGGTGGCCGCCTTCGATGCGGCCGATCCCGGGCTGCGCCACGGCACGCCGATGACCGCGCGTGAGGTGCTCGATCTGGGCGCACGCCGGCTCGAGCAGGACCGCACCGTGTCGCCCGCGCTGCGCGCGCGGATGCAGGCTGCATTGGGGCGCGCCTACCAGAACCTTGGCCAACCGCAGGATGCGCAGGCCCTGCTGCGGGACAGCGTGGCGGGGCTGGTGCACACGCGCGCCGCGCCGCATGAGATCGCCGACGCCCGCGCCAGCCTGGCGGTGCAGCTGCTCAGCGCTGGGCGTGAGAAGGAGGCGCTGGGCAGTGCAGAGGACGCGTTGGGCCTGCTCGAGCAGGATGATGCCCCGGCGGTGCGGGTGAAGGCCTTGAACGCCCGGGGCCTGGCCCAGGCGCAGCTGGAGCAGCCGGCGGCGGCAGAACAATCCTTCCGCTCCGCGCTGGCATTGAGCCGGTGTGGAAACGGTGCGCCGCTTCAGCGCGGCGGCCTGGCGGCGATGGCCAACCTCGGCGATCTGTACCGGAGCCAGGGTGAGCTGGACAAGGCCGAAGCGATCCTGCGCGAGGGTTTGGCCGAGGCATCGCGCGAGCAGGGTGTGCAGGGGGCCGAGTACCAGCGGGTCCTGCGCGCGCTGTCCTCGACGCTGCTCAACCAGGGCCGTATCGATGAAGCGCTGGCGCTGGCCGAGCGCGGCTTCGCGCTGACCCGGCAGATGTTCGGCGCAGGCAGCAGCTACACCGCCGCGGCCGAAGCCGCGCTGGCCGGACAGTATCTCGATCTTGGCCGCTACCAGGCGGCCGACCAGCACTTCCGCAACAGCCTGCAGACCAGCGCCGCGGTGGATGGCGTGGACAGCCGCGCCTACGCGGTCAAACAGTATGCCCACGGCCTGATGGAGGAAGCCCGCGGCGACTACGTGCAGGCCGAACAGAACTACCGCGCTGCGCTGGCGCGCTATCGGGCGCTGCTCGGGCCCGAGCACGCCGACACACTCGACGTGGACATGGTGCTGGCGCGGTTGCTGCTGCGGACCGACCGCACGGCCGAGGCGCAGGCACCGCTGCAGCAGGTGGCCGCCCTGTGGCGGCGCGAACTCCCGCCCGAGTCGCCGCAGCTGCTGGTGCTGCGCCTGGTCGAGATTGAATGGCTGACCCGGGCCGGACAGCATGCCGAGGCCGCCCGGGCCCTCGCCGCGTTCGGCCAGGCCCATCCGAGCCTGCCCCCGTGGCTGGGGCTGCGCCTGCAGATGCAGCAGGCACTGCTTGCCCAGCGCCGTGACGATCCCGCGGCAGTGCCGCTGTCAGCCCAGTTGGTGGACACATTCGCTGGGTTCTACGGGGCCGATTCCACGGCCACCGCCAAGTGGCGTATCCCGCTGGCCGAGGCAATGTTCGCCAACGGCGATGGGGCTGGCGCCCGCGCCCAGATCGCGCGGGCCCGGCCGCACCTGAAGGAGCTGGCGCCGACGTCGGAATTCTTGAGTCGTATCAATGGGTTGGAACAGCGCATGGCGGATCACGAAGCGGGTCTGTCCGGGGGGCGATAGTTTTGTGATGGTCTTCACGGTTTATCGATCAGGAGGCCGATTCCGGGCCTCGTTGATCGAAGGGACACCATGTCAAACCCTCTCCATCCGGACGCCACCCGCGCTGCAGCGCATCCGCCAACAGCCTCCACCGATGCCCTGAACCCGGCTGACGCCGAACGGGACGCCACGCAGGCACGCGGCCCGTTCCGTGCCTTCCGCAAGGCCTATCGCAACGCGCGCGACTGGCATTGCTCCCGCGGGCGCGCCGCGGTCATTGCAGTGCGTTTCGCCTTGACCGGCGACAGCGGCCGCTTCCGCAGTCACGGCGGCTGGATGGTCTCGCGCATCTACACGCCACGGTGAGCTGCGGCGGACTGACCGGCCAGAACGGCCGGGTCAGTCGCTTTCGCCGAGCCGGCCTTCGGCCAGCGGTACCCGCGAGCCATCCAGCAGGCCGCGGCTGAGCGCGCCGTTCTCGATGAACAGCAGCTCGCCGTTCTCACCGTTCTTGATGCTGCTGTCGATGGCGATGATGCGGTCGCCATGGAAGCTGCTGACATGCGGCATCGAGGTGTGGCCGACCACGATGCGGGCGAGGTCGAGCTGTTTGAGCAGCGTCTCGACCTGGGCGGTATCCATGCGGCCATCGAAGTAGCCGCGGTACCAGATCGGGCTGGTCTTGCCATCGAACAGCCGGGCAGTGTCCGGTGCAGCCTTGACCTGCGCCTTGGGCAGCCCGACTGCGGCCTGGTAGCCGGCGTTGGTGGTATCCATGTTGCGCACCAGGTCCAGGTTTTCCGGTGCGATGCCGCCGTGCAGGAACAGGGTGTCCCCGATGCGCAGCAGCACCGGACGGGTGCGCAGCCACTGGCCGATCGTCGAATCCGGACCGTACAGCGCGGGGTAGGAACGGCCGAGCAGCTGCGCGGTCTTGAGGTACTTCGGGTTGACGTAGCGCAGGTCGTTGTAGAGCACCATCGTCTCGTGATTGCCGAGCACGAAGTGCACCGCACCACCGGCTGCCGCGGCCTGCTGCTGCAGGCGGTACAGCAGCCAGAATGCTTCGGTGACCTGCGGGCCGCGGTCGAATACATCGCCGGCCACCACCAGCGTGGCGTCGCCCAGCAACCAGCGGTCTTCGCTGTCGATCACGTGGTGGGCGCGCAGCAGCGTCACGAGCAGGCCGTACTGGCCGTGGATGTCCGACAGCGCGACGATCCGCGGCGTGGCCGGGAATCTGGCGATCTCCGCCGTGCGCGGCGGCAGCACGGTCAGGGGGTGCGGATAGCCGCACTCGGGGGCGACCTCGGTGGCCTCGCCGCGTGCCGGCAGCTCGCGGCGGATCACGTGGTCCTTGCACACCCAGGCCGCTTCCAGCCCCTTGGCGGTACGAAATACGTACGGTCCATCGGCATCCACGTGCTCGGCCGGCGCCGCCACCTCGCGTGCCGTGGCCAGCAGCGGCGTCATCAGCAGCGCTGACTGGAGCAGCAACAGGCCAGGGCGGGTCAGGGCGCGGAGGATCGACATCGGGGGAATTCCTGTGGCGGACGGCAATGCCGCGATGCTACGCCGCACGGAGTGCGCCGGGCATGCGCCATTGGTCAGCCATGCATGCCGCAACGGGCGGATGGGCCGGCGCTGCCGTCGGCCACACAGGGTCACCCGCGCTGCAGCGCCTTTCGCCCGGGGGCATCGGGCAGGTCATCGCTGGCCAGCACTACCCGGTCCCGGCCCCGCTTCTTGGCCTGGTACATCGCCGCATCGGCGCGCGCCATCAGCCGCTCGTAGTCGGGATGACCATCATGCGCGGCCACGCCGATGCTGGTGGTCAGCGACAGGCTCTGGCCACTGGCCAGTTGCACCGGGCTCTGCGCGATGTGCTTGCGCAGGTTCTCGGCGATCACCTCGGCCTGGGCGGCGGTGGCGGCCACCAGCACCACCACGAATTCCTCACCGCCATAACGGAACAGGTAGTCGCTGCCGCGGGTAAGCTGGCCGAGCAGGGCGGCCACGTGCTGCAGGGCGCGGTCGCCGCCGTCATGGCCGTGCGCATCGTTGATCGCCTTGAAATGGTCCAGATCCAGCAGCAGCACCGAGAACGGCGTCTGCGTGGAATTGGCCAGTTCGATTTCCCGGCGCAGCACGGTCGGCAGGAAGCGACGGTTGAGCAGGTTGGTCAGTGCATCGCTGCCCGCATCGAGCTCGCCGATCCGTTCGAACAACATGCCCATCAATGTGCGGATCTGCGCCAGCCGCTCGCGGATACCCTGCAATGCCCCGAAGCGCGCCGCGAAATCGGCATGCGCAAGCGCTTCCTGCAACTGCGTATCGACCGCGGCGACCAGTGCACCGACCTGGCCGGTCTCGCTGCTCTCGCCGAAACTCGGAATGCCCTTGTGGGTGAACCACAGGCCGAACTCCGATTGCGCCAGCCCGGTGAGCTCGGCCTCGGCATTCTGGCTGGCCATCGCGTAGAGCAGCGCGTTCTCCCAGTCCAGCAGCAGGGCGCGTTGCCGTTCGCGCTCGGTGCTGACGTTCTGCACCAGCGAGAACAGGCGATACGCCGCATCGGTCCGTGAAGAGCGCTCGCGTGCATGCGTGTAGGCCAGCGTCATGCCTTCCAGGGCTATATCCATCGAGGCGCTGAGGCAGTGGATCGCCGCGAACGCGGTCGCACTGTCGTCAGCCTGCGCGATGATGCGGTCGAACAGGCGATGCTTGAGTACACGCGCGCCGCGGGCCACCAGATCCACCGGAATGCCCACACGGGCATGCACGTCACCGATCACGCGCTGTGCGGCGACCAGCGCGTTGATGCTGTCCGGCGTGGCGGTAAGGATCTGCTGCAGCCACCGCTGCATCGCCGGTTTCAGGCGCAGCCGCACCTGGTCGTGCGAGAGGAACCGGCTCGCGCGCGGGTCTTCGAGCAGCACGTCGTAGAAGTGGTGGGCCAGCCCGGGCGGGCTCTCCGCCGACAGGCTCGCCAGCAGTGTCGCCGCAGCGGCCGGCGTCTGCGCCAGTGTCTGTGCCCAGGCCAGCGCCAGCGGTTGGCTGGCCTCATCAAGATTTGGAACGTTATGCACGATTGTCTTCCCGCCACACAGGCCGTCGAGAGGTAGCGGCCGGGCGCTGGTGTTATTGAGTTGCAAACTGAACGCTGCGGTAAGTGTAATAGTCTCCGCGCGAGGCGCTGCTTACCCTGCCGGCATTGTCCAGGAGAGCTTTCATGGGTCACGACCACGACCATCTGCCCAGCGAGATCCGCCACGAAAAACCGCTGTGGTGGGCGCTGGGGCTGACCACCACCTTCCTGCTGGTGGAGGTGGCCGGCGCGTTCTGGACCAACAGCCTGGCACTGTTGTCCGATGCCGCGCACATGGCCACCGATACGCTCGCGCTGATGGTCGCGCTGGTCGCGGTCCGGCTCAGCCGGCGCCCGCCCGATGCCAAGCGCACCTACGGCTATGCGCGGCTGGAAGCCATCGGCGCGATGATCAACGGCGGCATGCTGTTCGTGGTCGCCGGCTACATTCTGTGGGAGGCGGTGCAGCGCTTCCGCGCGCCGCAGGAGATCGCCTCCACCGGCATGCTGGTGATCGCGGTGTTCGGGCTGGTGATCAATCTCATCTCGATGCGCCTGCTGCGCGCCGGCAGCGGCGAGAGCCTCAACGTCAAAGGCGCGTACCTGGAAGTCTGGGCGGACATGCTCGGCTCGGTCGCGGTGATCCTCGGCGCGTTGCTGATCCGCTGGACCGGCTGGAAGCCGATCGATCCGATCCTGGCCGTGCTGATCGGCCTGTGGGTACTGCCGCGCACCTGGGTGTTGATGCGCGAGGCGATCAACGTGCTGCTGGAAGGCGTGCCCAAGGGCATGGATGTCGCGGCGGTACGCGGCACCCTGTGTGCCCACGATGGCGTGGTGGACGTGCACGACCTGCACGTCTGGGCGCTGGCGTCCAGCACCCCGGCACTGACCGCGCACGTGGTGATGGGCACCGGTGTGAATGCGGACCGCCTACGTCGCGAGCTGGGCACCCGGTTGCACGAGCAGTACGGCATCGACCATGTGACCCTGCAGATCGAGGCCGACCACTGCGGCGATCCCTGCAGCGTCGGCAGCCCCCGCGACCGGCACGCCGATGACCATGCGGGGCACGACCACGCGTCCCATGCGCACGACAGCCACGACAGCCACCGCGCTGCACCGGACGCGCAGGGCCATCACGGGCATCCGCATCCCTGAGGTCTACCGGCGGCCCCACGGCGGACGGGCAGGGCAGGGTTGCCGCTACAATGCGGGTCTGCCTTGCCATCTGTCGGAGATACTGCAGTGACCCGGAAACTCGTACTGTTGCGCCACGGCCAGAGCCAGTGGAACCTGGACAACCGCTTCACCGGCTGGGTGGACGTGGAACTGACCGAACAGGGCCGCCGCGAGGCTGCCGCCGCCGGCCGCCTGATGCGTGAAGAAGGGCTGCAGTTCGATGTCGCGCATACCTCGGTGCTCAAGCGCGCCATCCACACCCTGCAGGGTGCCCTGGCCGAGCTGGACCAGGACTGGCTGCCGGTCAGCAAGAGCTGGCGCTTGAACGAGCGCCATTACGGCGGCCTGCAGGGCCTGGACAAGGCCGAGACCGCCGCCAAGCACGGCGAGGACCAGGTCAAGATCTGGCGCCGTTCCTACGACATCCCGCCGCCGGCGATGGACATCGAGGACCCGGGCCACCCGATCCACGACCGCCGCTATGCCGGCCTGGACCGCAACGCGCTGCCGGGCACCGAATCGCTGGCCACCACGCTGGACCGCGTGTTGCCGTACTGGTTCGATGCGATCGCCCCCCAGCTCAAGGACGGCAAGACCGTACTGGTCACCGCGCACGGCAATTCGCTGCGCGCGCTGTACAAGTACCTCAACAATGTTTCGCAGGAAGCGATCCTGGAGCTCAACATCCCGACCGGCATCCCGCTGCTGTTCGAACTCAACGACGACCTGACGGTGCAGTCGTTCCGCTACCTGGGCGACCCGGAAGCGGCACGCAAGGCCGCCGAGGCCGTGGCGAACCAGGGTAAAGCGAAGTAAGAGCGAAAGGCCGGCAAATGCCGGCCTTTCGTTTTGTTCGCCCTTTGATATCGGGCACTCCACCACAGGTTCGCTCCCTGTGTTCCGGTGGGGCTTCACGGTTCTCGTGGCATCAGTGCAACAATAAACTCTGTGCCAATGGGGAGGGCATCCCGATAATCAGCTTTGATTGCGGAGACGTTCTTGCTGGTGTTGTGCCATGGGTCCATCCAGCCTTGGGGCGTCATCAGCAAATAGTGATCAGATTGGTAGGGCGCTTCGCCTCGGATGCAGACGATCGATCCTACTGGGAACTGCGCAGGTCTACGCCAATCTGCGATGTACCAGAGATCGTGGTCTGCAAGGGACCAGATGATTTCATGAACATCTAGTCCAAGCGGCGCTTCGTCCAGTTTCCCGTCCTTATGGTGCTCAAGCCGTTTGAGGGCTGCGTCGTACTCAATTCCAAGAAGAGAAGCCACGCAAGCGACGCCGCATCCCCACTCATTCTCTTGTTTTACAAGCCTGTATTTATTCATTGCACCTCACATTTTTCACGATTTCTCACCATAGAGCTCCTGCTGCTCTACGAGCAAGGCGTCTCGTCGCTGCCGGTGTGTGACCTTTGGCCGGTCCGCACCGGCCCCTCCCGCGCTACGCTGCCCGATTGCCCGTGGTCCGGGTGATGCATCCATCTGTAGCCGGAGAGTCGAATGAAGTTTTCCAAGCTGGTCCCGCTGGGCCTGACCGCCGCCATCGCCGTGTCGCTGGCCTCCTGCGGCAAGACCGATACCGCGCCTGCCGCCACCGCCGATGCCACGCCGGCGTTTGATCAGTCGCAGATCAAGACCGCGCTGATCTCGCTCAACACTGCCGATCTGGACACCGCCATCGCCGCCTGTACCGACCTCAACGGGTTCGTGAACAGCAAGTGGCTCAAGGCCAACCCGGTCCCGAACGACCAGACCACCTGGGGCAGCTTCGAAATCCTGCGCGAGCGCTCGCTGGAAGTGCAGCACGCGCTGGTCCAGCAGGCCGCCGCCAGCCAGGCCAAGGCCGGCACGGTGGAAGCCAAGATCGGCGATATCTGGAAGACCGGCTCGGATGAAGCCAAGATCGAGGCGGCTGGCATCACCCCGCTGCAGCCGCAGCTGGACAAGATCGCCGCGCTGAACGACACCGCCGCGATCACCCAGTACCTGCGCGACAGCCAGGCGGTGGGCCAGGGCGTGCTGTTCTCGCTGTTCGCCAATGCCGATTACAAAGATTCGGCCAACGTCATCGCCTATGTCGGCCAGGGCGGCCTCGGCCTGCCGGAGAAGGGCTACTACTTCGACGATTCGCAGGCCAAGATCCGCGACGCGTACGTTGCCTACATCGCCCAGGTGCTGACCCTGTCCGGCGTCGATGCCGAGCAGGCCAAGACCCAGGCCAAGGCCGTGATGGAGTTCGAAACGCGTCTGGCCCAGGCCTCGATGTCGCGCATCGAAATGCGTGACCCGGCCAAGCGTTACAACCCGGTCAGCGCTGCTGATGCGGACAAGCTGACCCCGAACTTCAGCTGGACGGCCCTGTTCGATACCCTGAAGGTGCCGGCCGCGCAGAAGTTCTCGATGGCCCAGCCGGGCTTCTTCGGCGAAGTGGACAAGATGCTGGCCGACGTGCCGGCCGCCACCTGGCAGGCCTACCTGCGCTTCCACACCATCGATGACGCTTCGCCGTACCTGAGCAGCGCCTTCGAAAAGGCCAACTTCGATTTCTACAGCACCACCCTGCGTGGCCAGAAGGAAATGCAGCCGCGCTGGAAGCGCGTGCTGGAGTCGGTCAACGGCGCCATCGGTGAAGGCCTGGGCCAGATGTATGTCGACGCCGTGTTCCCGGCCGACTCCAAGGTGCAGATGCAGCACCTGGTGGAGAACCTCTCGGTGGCGCTGAAGGCGCGCCTGGAGAAGCTGGAGTGGATGAGCGAAGACACCCGCAAGAAGGCACTGGAGAAGTGGGCCAGCTTCACCCCGAAGATCGGCTACCCGGACAAGTGGCGTGACTGGTCGGGCCTGGAAACCAACGGCGACAGCTACCTGGGCAACATGCAGGCCGCGCGCACGTTCAACTACCGCTTCATGCTCAACAAGATCGGCAAGCCGGTCGACAAGACCGAGTGGGGCATGACCCCGCAGACCGTCAACGCCTACTACAACGCCACCAAGAACGAGATCGTCTTCCCGGCGGCGATCCTGCAAGCGCCGTTCTTCGACGCCAAGGCCGATCCGGCGCTGAACTACGGCGGCATCGGCGCGGTCATCGGCCACGAAATGATGCACGGCTATGACGACTCGGGCAGCCAGTTCGCCGCCAACGGCAACTTCGACAACTGGTGGACCGACAGCGACCGTGCGGCCTTCACCCAGCGGACCGACCAGCTGGTCGCGCAGTTCGACGGCTATGAGTCGCTGCCGGGCGTGAACGTGAAGGGCAAGCTGACCCTGGGCGAGAACATCGGCGACCTCGGTGGCCTGACCGTGGCCTACGACGCGCTGCAGATGGCGCTGAAGGAAGACCCGAAGGCCAACGTAGCGGTGGACGGCCACACGCAGGACCAGCGCTTCTTCATGAACTGGGCCACCGTGTGGCGCCGCAACTTCAACGAAGGCGAGCTGCGCGTGCGCCTGAACACCGATCCGCACGCTCCGGCCAACTTCCGTGCCAATGGCGCGCCCTCGAACATGCCCGCGTACGCGCAGGCGTTCGAGTGCAAGGCCGGCGATGCGATGGTGCGGGCCGACGACAAGCGCGTTGTGATCTGGTGATCGCACGCGGTTGAGTGACATGAAAAACCCGGCGGACGCCGGGTTTTTCTTTTCCAGCACGCTCGCGGCAAACCCAAGCGGAGACTACGTAGCGGAGGCCATCATCCGGGTGAACAGGCCGAACACCTGCGGGTCGACCAGGCCACCCTGCTGCTCGGCGAGGATGCCCATCGCCTTGGCATGCGGCATCGGGCCGCGGTACGGGCGGGTGGTGGTCATGGCGTCGTACCCATCGACGATGGTGAGCACGCGTGCGCCCAGCGGAATGTCGCTGCCTTTCAGGCCATCCGGATAACCACTGCCATCGAAGGCCTCGTGATGGCTGCGGATCAACCGCGCCACCTCGGCGGCATCACTGCGCCCGGTGGTGGCGAAGATACGCTCACCACGTTCGGGGTGGGTGCGCATGATCGCGCGCTGAGCGTCGTCCAGGCGCGCGGGATACAACAGCACGTTGTCCGGAATGCCGATCTTGCCGATGTCATGGAAGCGCGCGGCCAGCGCCAGATGCGCGCGCTGCGTGTCGTCCAGATCGCACAGGCGCCCCAGCTGATCGCCGAGCAGGCCGACCCGGTCGCAGTGGAAACGGGTGTACTGGTCGCGCATCTGCAACGACATCGACAGCGCATCGATGGAGCAGACCTGCGAAGGGGTGTCGTCGAACATGGGGGCGGTCACGTGGGGTCGGATGGCCGGCCGTCAGTGCCGGGGTCGGGCAGGCCGCCACGTGGCGCCTGCCCCTTGAACGATAGCGCCTGGCGACCGACGCCAGGCGTGAAATCAGCGTGGGGAGAGGGTCAGCAACAGGGCCTTGGCGGCGCTGAAGCGGTCTTCCGGCAGCGGCAACGGGTGCTTGATGCGCAGCTTGTCCGGCCCGTCCATCGCGTACAGCTTGGGCTGCTTCTGGATCAGCTGGATCACCGCCATGGGGTCGATCTCCGGCTTGGGATTGAACACGATGCGGCCGCCGTTCTCGCCCAGCTCCAGCTTGCGGATGCCCAACACGTTGGCCTGCAGCTTGAGCTCGGCAATCGCGAACAGATGCTTGGCCGGGTCCGGCAGCAGGCCGAAGCGGTCGATCATCTCCACCTGCAGTTCGCGCAGCTCAGCGCTGTCACGCGCGCTGCTGATGCGCTTGTACAGGGTCAGGCGGGTATGCACGTCGGGCAGGTAGTCGTCCGGGATCAAGGCCGGCACATGCAGTTCGACCTCGGCACCGCGCGCCTCTTCGCCCGCATCCAGGTCCGGCAGTTTGCCCAGGCGGATGCTGCGCACCGCGCGTTCGAGCAGCTCGGTGTACAGGCTGAAGCCGACCTCGGCCATCTGGCCGCTCTGGTCCTCGCCAAGCAGCTCGCCGGCACCGCGGATTTCCAGATCGTGGGTGGCCAGGGTGAAGCCGGCCCCGAGTTCGTCCATCGAGGCGATGGCCTCCAGACGCTTCTCGGCATCGGGCGTCATCGCGCGCTTGTCCGGCACCACCAGGTAGGCGTACGCCCGGTGATGCGAGCGACCCACGCGGCCACGCAGCTGGTGCAGCTGGGCCAGGCCGAAGCGGTCGGCGCGGTTGATGATGATGGTATTGGCGTTGGGGATGTCGATGCCCGATTCGATGATCGTGGTCGACAGCAGCACGTTGAAGCGCTGCTTCTGGAAGTCCAGCATCACCCGCTCCAGCTCGCGCTCGGGCATCTGCCCATGGGCGATGCCGATACGTGCTTCGGGTACCAGCTCGGCCAGCTCGCGCTGCATGCGGCCGATGCTCTCCACGTCGTTGTGCAGGAAGTACAGCTGGCCACCACGGGCCAGTTCGCGCTGGAACGCTTCGCGCAGCAGGGCGTTGTCCCAGGCGGTGATGAAGGTCTTGACCGCCAGCCGGTTCGGCGGCGGCGTGGCGATGATCGATAGATCACGCAGCCCGGCCATGGCCATGTTGAGCGTGCGGGGAATCGGCGTGGCGGTCAGGGTCAACAGGTGCACGTTGGCGCGCATCGCCTTGAGCGCTTCCTTCTGGCGCACACCGAAGCGCTGTTCCTCATCGACCACGACCAGACCGAGGTCCTTGAACTTCACGTCCGGCTGCAGCAGGCGATGGGTACCGATGATGACGTCGATGGTGCCGGCGGCGACCTTCTCCAGTTCGGCCTTGATCTCCTTGGTGGATTTGAAGCGCGACAGCACCTCCACCCTGAGCGGCCAATCGGCGAAGCGATCGCGGAAATTGCGGTAATGCTGTTCGGCCAGCAGGGTGGTCGGCACCAGCACGGCGACCTGCTTGCCGGCGCTGGCGGCGGCGAACGCGGCGCGCACGGCGACCTCGGTCTTGCCGAAGCCGACGTCACCGCAGACCACACGGTCCATCGGCTGGCTGCTGGCCAGATCGCGCAGCGTCGCGTCGATCGCGGCCAGCTGATCAGGGGTTTCCTCGAACGGGAACCCGGCCGCGAACGGCTCGTACATCGCGCGGTCCACGTGCAGCGCCAGGCCGGCACGGGCACGGCGACGCGCCTGGATTTCCAGCAGCTCGGCGGCGACGTCGCGGACCTTTTCGGCCGCCTTGCGCTTGGCCTTGGTCCACTGCTCGCCACCGAGCGAATGCAGCGGCGCGGTTTCCGGAGAGGCACCGGAATAGCGGCTGATCAGGTGCAGCTGGGCAACCGGCACATACAGGCGGTCGCCCTTGGCGTATTCGATTTCCAGGAACTCGCCGGGCATGCCGCCGGCATCGAGCACGATCAGGCCGCGGTAGCGACCGACACCGTGGTCTTCATGCACGATCGGCGAACCTTCGCTGAGCTCGCCGAGGTCGCGGATGATCGCTTCCGGCTCGCGTCCGGCCCGGCGGCTGCGGCGCTGCTGGCCGGCGCGTTCGGGGAACAGCTGACGTTCGGTCAGCACCGCGATCGGCGGGCTTTCCAGCGCGAAACCGTCTTCCAGCGGCGCCACGGTGATGCCGAAGCGCACGCTGTCGTCGGCCAGGAAGCCGGGCAGATCGGCGACCACCGGCGGCTTCAGCTCGGCGGCGAGCAGCACTTCCAGCAGGGCTTCGCGGCGGCCGGCGGAATCGGCGGCGATCAGCACCCGGCCCGGGTAATGACCGATGAAGGATTTCAGTGCCTCGGCAGCCGGCGCATCGCGGGCGGCCACCGGCAGTGGCGGCAGGGGCTGGTCGCCCAGCGGCTGTGCATCGCCGATGCGGTCGTGATCCAGCGGCCAGACTTCGACGCGGGCCAGGCCGTTGAGCGTGGCGCGCAGTTGTTCGGGGCTGGCGTACAGCTCTTCCGGCGCCAGCAGCGGGCGCTCGACATCATGACGGCGCTGCTCGTAGCGGTTCTGCGTCTGCGCCCAGAAGGCGGCCGCAGCATCGAACACGTTCGGCGCCAGCACCGGCAGCACGTTGGGCTGCAGGTAATCGAGCAGGGTCGCGGTCTTGTCGAAGAACAGCGGCAGGTAGTACTCGATGCCGGCCGGCGCGATACCGGCCTTGAGATCCTGGTAAAGCGCGCTGCGCCGGGTATCCACATCGAAGCGCTCGCGCAGCGTGTTGAGCACGCGCGAGACGCTGAGATCATCCAGCGGCACTTCACGGCCGGGCAGCATGTGCACCGCTTCGACCTTGTCCAGCGAGCGCTGGGACTCCGGATCGAAGGCGCGGATCGAATCGATATCCTCGTCGAGCAGTTCCACCCGCAGCGGCGCCTCGGCTCCCATCGGGTAGACGTCGAGCAGGCCGCCACGCACGGCGAAATCACCCGGGTCCATCACCTGCGGCACGTTGCGGTAACCGGCCGATTCCAGGCGGCGCTTTTCCGCGTCCAGATCCAGGCGCTGGCCGACCGTCAGGTCGAAGCTGCCGCCGATGACGTATTTGAGCGGTGCCAACTGCTGCAGCAGCGTCTGCACCGGCACCACCACGATGCCGCGCTTGAGCGCAGGCAGGGCATGCAGCGCGGCCAGCCGCTGGGAAATGATGTCCGGGTGCGGGCTGAAGGCGTCGTAGGGCAGGGTTTCCCAGTCCGGGAAGGCCACGATCGGCACGTCGCCGGCAGTGCCGAGCAAGGTGTGCAGATCGGCTTCGATCTGGTTCGCGCCATGGTTGTCGCGCGCGACCACCAGCAACGCCCCGTCGTGCGACTGCGCCGCGCGGGCGATGTACCACGCCAGCGCTGTGGCCGAAGCGGGAGCGCGCCACCAGGCGCGGAGCTGTCCAGGACGTGGCAGCGGCGGAACGGGATAGGAAGTGCGTGACATGAACCGTCGATTTTAGCAGACCGCAGCCTGACGGCCGCGTCATCCGGCGGCGGCCGGGCAGTGCCCGGCCGCCCGTCATCAGCTGTCGAGTTCAAGCACCATGCGCACCAGGCCCGGCGTACCGTTCGGGTGCGGGATCGGCTGGAAGCCCAGCGAGGCGGCCAGCTGCTTCATCGGCTCGTTCTCTTCGGCAACATCGCCGTACAGACGATCCAGGTACTTGCCGCGCGCCCACTTGACCAGCTTGCGCATCAATTGCCGGCCCAGGCCCTGGCCGACCAGGAAGCGGCTGACGAGGATCGCGTACTCGGCCTCGCGGGTGCCGGGGATGATCGAGGCACGCGCGACCGCACCCACCACGGCTTCACCGGCAGGCAGCGACTCGGCTGCGACCAGGGTGATTTCGCTCTTGGGATTGGGATGGGTCAGGCGCTGCGTCGTTTCCGGCGACAGTTCGGTCACCGACTGCAGGAAGCGGTCGCGGATTTCTTCGGGACCGAACAGACTGAAGGCGGCATGCAGCGGCGGGCCGTCTTCCGGCCGGATGGGGCGGATCAGCAGCTCGTGGCCACTGGGTGCCTTGAAAATCTCGTGCCAGGGCGGCATGCGGTTACGGGTAGCCATACCGGTGATTCCTTGGTGGTCTTCGGATTCTCGCATCCCGGGGGCAGCGTTCCGTGAACGGATCACTCACGCCGCGCCGGACGGGAGGCGCCGGCCAGGCCGGGGTTCCGGCCTGGATTCAGGGGGTCATTCGGCCTGCTTGAGCCACTGCAGGCGGGTCGAGGCGCCGGCCTCGCCCAGGTGCTGCTTGAGCGCCGGCATGGCCGGGGCCAGGACCTGGTCGAACTGCCACGGCGGGTTCAGCAGCAGCATGCCGCTGCCATTGAGCCGCAGCGGGGAGTCGTCCGGGCGGATCAGCAGCTCGGCGGTCAGCACCGATTTCACCGGCAGGGCACACGCCTTGCGCAGGAAATGCAGGATGGTCCGGCGCTGCTTGATCGGGAACCAGATCGCAAAGCTGGCCTGCGGCCAACGGCCCAGGATCTCGGTCACCGAGGCCAGGATGGCCTGGTATTCGGCGTCCTGCCCCTCGTAGGGCGGGTCGATCAGCACCAGCCCACGGCCGATCTTCACGCCGTTGGCCTTGGGCGGCAGCAGCTTCCTGTTCTGGGCATAGCCATCGGCGTGATACACGGCCACCCGGCTGTCATGGGCGAACAGTGCCTTCAGCGCCGTGGCTTCGGCATCCTGCACTTCGCACACGGCCATGCGGTCCTGCTCGCGCAGGGTCTGGGCGGTCAGCAGCGGCGAGCCGGGGTAGCTGATCATCGCCCCGACCGGGTTGTCGGCCTGGACCGCCTTGAGGTAGCGCTCCACCACCGCGGGCAGCTGCGGCTGGGCCATCAGGCGCATCACGCCGTCTTCGGCCTCCAGCGTCTTGCGGCTTTCCTCGCTGGCCAGCAGGTAGCGGCCAGCGCCGCCGTGGGTGTCCAGCACGAAGAACGGGCTGTCCTTGCGCTTGAAGGTGTCGAGCAGGGCAAGCTGCACGATGTGCTTGAGCACATCGGCATGGTTGCCGGCATGGAAGGCGTGGCGGTAATTCATCGGCGCAGTGTACGGGGCGGCGGGCCCAGCGGCTATGCTGCGCGCATGAGCCACCCCCTGCACAACGTCCTGGTGGTCGAGGACGAAACCGCCATCGCCGATACCGTTCTGTACGCACTGCGCAGCGAAGGCTACGGCGCCCAGCATTGCCTGCTCGGCGGTGAGGCGCTGGCCCGGCTGCGCCAGCATGCCTTCGATGTGGTGGTGCTGGATGTGGGCCTGCCGGACATGAGCGGCTTCGAGGTCTGTCGCACGCTGCGCACCTTCAGCGAGGTGCCGGTGATCTTCCTGACCGCCCGCAATGACGAGTTCGACCGGGTGCTCGGCCTGGAGCTGGGGGCGGACGACTATATGGCCAAACCCTTCTCGCCGCGCGAGCTGGTGGCGCGGGTGCGTGCGCGCCTGCGCCGGTCCGCGGCCCCTGCCGACACCACCGGCTGGCAGCAGCTCGGGCGCTTCTCGATCGACCGCGAGGGCAGCCGGATCCGCTTCGGTGACCAGCCGCTGGACCTGACCCGCTACGAATACGCACTGATGGCGGCCCTGCTGCAGCGCCCCGGCGCGATCCTCAGCCGCGCCCAGCTGATGGACCGCGGCTGGGACAGCGACGCCGACAGCGCCGACCGCACGGTGGATACCCACGTCAAAACCCTGCGCGCCAAGCTGCGTGCCGCCGGTGCCGAGACCGACCCGATCCGTACCCACCGTGGCCTGGGCTACGCACTGGAGGTGTAGGCATGCGGCTGGGCCTGAAACTGTTCCTGGGCTTCTTCCTGATCGTGGGTATCGCCGCGTTCTTCGTGATGCGCATTTTCGTCAACGAAGTGAAGCCCGGCGTGCGCCAGGCGATGGAGTCCACGCTGGTCGATGCAGCCAACGTGCTGGCGGAAATGGCCGCGGCCGATCTCAAGGCCGGGCACATCCGCGACGGCCGCTTCGTCGCCGATCTGGCGCGCGCCAAGCGCCGTGACCCGAAGGCGATGGTGTGGCGTTTTCCCAAGCGCACGCTCGATTACCAGGTCACCATCACCGATGCCAACGGCATCGTGGTGTACGACTCGACCGGGCGCGATGTGGGGCGTGACAACTCACGCTGGAACGATGTCTACCGGACGCTGCGCGGCGAGTACGGCGCGCGCTCCAGTCCGGAAACCCCCGGCGACGACACCCACTCGGTGATGCACGTGGCCGCGCCGATCTTCGATCCGGCCGATGGGCGCCGCTTGATCGGTGTGCTCAGCCTGGCCCAACCCAACCGCAGCATCGATCCCTTCATCGCCGCCAGCCAGCGCGCCATCATGAAGCGCGGCGCCTGGCTGATCGGTCTCTCGGCGCTGATCGGCCTGCTGATGACCGCGTGGCTGATGCACGGCGTGAACCGGCTCAATCGCTATGCCAAGGCGGTCAGCGCCGGTGAGCCGGTGCCGCCGCCGAAGCCGCGCCGCGATGAGATCGGCGATCTGGGCCAGGCGCTGGAAACCATGCGCCGCAAGCTGGAAGGCAAGGCCTACGTCGAGCAGTACGTTCAATCGCTGACGCATGAAATGAAGAGCCCGCTGGCCGCGATCCGCGGCGCGGCCGAACTGCTGCAGGAACCGTTGCCGGACGCGGATCGGGCGCATTTCGCCCGCAGTATCGAAGGCCAGGCGCAGCGCCTCACCGAAACCATCGACAAGCTGTTGGCGCTGGCCGAGGTGGAGCAGTACGGCTGGCTGCAGAAGCACGAGCGGCTTGCACTGGCGGCGTTGCTGGAGTCCGCCGCCGACGCGGTGGCGGTGCGTGCGCAGGCCGCCGGGGTCACGATCGCGGTGGAGGCGCAGGCCGAGAGCGTGCAGGGCGATGGCTATCTGCTGCGGCAGGCGCTCAATAATCTGCTGGAGAATGCCGTGGCGTTCTCACCGGCCGGCGGCAGCATCACGCTCGGTGCCCGTGCGGAAGGCGAGGGCATCGCCCTGACCGTGGCCGACCGGGGCAGTGGCGTGCCCGAGTACGCACTGGATCGCGTGTTCGAGCGCTTCTATTCGCTGGCACGGCCCGGCACCGGCCAGCGCAGCTCCGGCCTGGGCCTGTCGTTCGTGCAGGAGGTGGCGCGCCTGCACGGCGGTCGTATCAGCCTTCGCAACCGTGATGGCGGCGGTGCGCAGGCGGTGTTGTGGCTGCCCTTGCGGCTGCCTTCGGTACCGCCGCGGCGCTGACCGGCGCCGCACTTCACACAGACTTCAAACTCGGCACAAACCCCGCACACCGGCGCGCGGGAAGCTGGCCCCCTCCCAACCGAGGACGGGTCATGAAATCCCTGAAGATGCTGTTGCGGTTCGCCATTGTCGGCGGGCTGATCCTGTTGCTGCTGATTCCGCTGAGCCTGATCAAGGGCGTGATCCGCGAGCGTGAGGCGTACCGCGACGAGGCTTACCAGCGCGTGGCGCAGAGCCGCGCCGGCGCGCAGATTCTGACCGGCCCGATCCGGGTGGTGCCGTGGACCGAGACCCGCGAGGTCGAGGTGGTGGATGCGGCCGGCACCAAGAAGAAGGAGAAGCAGGTCGAGCAGGGCCAGTGGCTGCAGATGCCGGCCACGCTCACGGTGGACGGTGTGATGCAGCCGGACGAGCGCCGCGTCGGCCTGTTCCGCGTGCCGGTCTACAGCTGGAAGGCCACGATCAGCGCCGCGTTCGCCGATGACGACTACCCGGTGAAAGCAGGCCGCGTGTATGGCACGCCCTTCCTGACCGTGGGCATCGCCGATGTGCGTGGCCTGGTCGGTTCGCCGAACCTGCGCGTGGATGGCAACGCCGTGACGCTGTTGCCCGATGCCGGCGGCGTCAGTGGCATCGGCACCGGCCTGCATGTCGGCTTGCCGGGCCTGGCGGATGAACGGGGTGGCGTGCTCAAGGGCAGCAAGGTCGAGCTGGAGCTGGTGCTGGATGGCACCCGGTCGCTGTCGGTGGTGCCGGTGGGCGATGACAGCCGCATCGCGCTGCGCTCGCCGTGGCCGCACCCGCTGTTCGGTGGCAGCTTCCTGCCCAACGAACGCAAGGTGGACGCGCAGGGTTTCGACGCCCAGTGGGCGGTGTCTTCGCTGGCCTCGCGTGCCCAGCACCAGCTGCGCAACCGCCCGGACATCGACGCTGAAGCGGTGAGCGTGGAGCTGGTCAATCCGGTCGATGTGTATACCCAGGCCGACCGCGCCAGCAAGTACGGCATCCTCTTCATCCTGCTGACCTTCGTCGGCTTCATCCTGTTCGAGCTGATCAAGCAGCTGCGCATCCACCCGCTGCAGTACCTGATGGTCGGCCTGGCGCTGGCGATCTTCTTCCTGCTGCTGCTCAGCCTCTCCGAGCACATCGCGTTCTGGCAGGCCTATGCGCTCTCGGCACTGGCGTGCATCGGCATCCAGACCGTGTATCTGTCCGGCGTATTGAAGAGCTGGAAACGCGGCCTGGGCTTCGCGGTGATGCTCAGTGCCCTGTATGGCGCGCTGTATGGGCTGCTGATCTCGGAGAACAACGCGCTGCTGATGGGCTCGCTGCTGCTGTTCGGCGTGCTGGCCGCGGTGATGTGGGTGACCCGCCGGGTCGATTGGTATGAACTCGGCGCGCGGCTGAGCTGAGGAACGGACATGAGCTTGCACCGCTGTCTGCACGAACGTGTGCGCCGGGCGCTGCCCGCCCGGCTGGAGGTGGCCTCGCTGCTGGAGGGCGAGGCCTCGGGATGGCCGTCACCGCTGAGGGCACTGCCTGGGGTGCCGGCAGCGCCGGGGCTGCTGCGTTTCGGCTTGGCCCCGGCCACCTGCGAGGCGATCACCGTGCACGGGCTGCGCTTTCTGGAACAGGCACGGCAGGCGCGCGGACGCCTGCCGCTGCCGCACTGGTGTGGCGACTATCGGCCGTGGCGCGAAGGCGCCCAGGCCTTGCGCGAGATCGGCATCCGCGGGTTGCCTGCGGGCTGGCCGGCGCATGCAGCGGTCTACGCCAGCGCCTCGGAAGACCGCAGCCGCTGGTTGCTGATCCTGCCTGGCCGTGGCCAGCTCTGGTACGGCTGGATGGCGTGACCATGACTCTTGGCCCGGGGGCACCGGGACAACGCCCGATAGACTCGGGGATTGTTCGTGGTCTGGCCGAGAGGCAGGGGTAATCGTGTTCAAGTGGGGCATGTTGAGCGTGGCATTGGCATTGAGCGGCGTCGCCGATGCACAGACGAAGGAAACGGTGGACCTGGACATGGTCAGCCGCATCCGCCAGGAAGCCTTCCACCGGTCGCAGGTGATGGCGACCTTCAGCCACCTGACCGAGCAGATCGGCCCGCGCCTGACCAATTCGCCCGCGATGGGCGAGGCCAACGCCTGGACCCGCAGCAAGTTCAATGAGTGGGGCCTGGTCAACGTCCATGACGAAGCCTTCGATGCGTTCGGCCGCGGCTGGGAGTTCAGCAACGCCAGCGTGGAACTGCTGAGCCCGCGCGTGGCGCCGCTGTATGCGCTGCCGAAGGCCTGGACCCCGGGCACCAACGGCCCGGTCGAGGGCGAGGTGATCAAGGTCGAGATCAAGAAGCTCGCCGACCTGGATCAGTACAAGGGCAAGCTCGCCGGCAGGATCCTGCTGCTCAACGATGCACGCGATTACGAACGGGCCACCAAGTCCGATTCGCATCGCCACGATGATGCCGGCCTGGCCGAGCTGCAGGTGTTCGCGGTGCCCAAGGACGTCGCCGATGCCAAGGCCGACCGTGCCAAGAAGGCCAAGGAATACCTGGAGAAGCAGGAACTGACCCGCGCCACCAACGCCTTCTTCGCCGAGCAGGGCGTGCTGGCCACGATCAGCATCAGCGGCTGGGACAACGGCATCATCCGTGTCGGTGGCGGTGGCTCGCGCAAGGCCGGTGAACCGGTCGGCGTGCCCGAGCTGGCGATGATGGCCGAGCACTACAACCAGCTGGTGCGGGCGGTCGACCAGAAGCAGGCGGTCAAGCTGCGCGTGAATGTCGAAGCCCGCTTCACCGATACGCAGGACCAGCCCGGCTACAACACGCTGGCCGAGATCCGCGGCAGTGGCAAGGCCGATGAGATCGTGATGCTCGGCGCGCACATGGATTCCTGGCACACCGGCACCGGTGCGGCCGACAACGCTGCCGGCGTGGCGGTGATGATGGAAGCCATGCGCATCCTCAAGGCGGTGGGTGCCAAGCCCAAGCGCACCATCCGCGTGGCGCTGTGGAGTGGCGAGGAGCAGGGGCTGATCGGCTCGCAGGACTACGTGTCCAAGCACTTTGCGCGCTACCCCGAGCCGACCGACCCGGCGCAGCTCACGTTGCCGGCCTCGATGCGTGAACCCACCGGCGCTTTGCAGCGCCAGCGTGATTACGACAAGTTCTCGGCGTACTTCAACATGGACAACGGCTCGGGCCGCTTCCGCGGCATCTACGCGCAGGAGAACCTGGCCGTGGTGCCGATCTTCGAAGCGTGGCTGGCCCCATTCCACGATGTGGGCGCCACCACCGTGGCCACCCGCAACACCGGCAGCACCGACCATATCGCATTCGATCGCGTCGGCCTGCCCGGGTTCCAGTTCATCCAGGACCGCCTGGACTACTTCACCAACGTCCACCACAGCAACCTGGACACCTGGGACCACGCCGAGCCGGAAGACCTGAAGCAGGCCGCCGCCATCGTGGCCTCGTTCGTCTACAACGCGGCCATGCGCGATGAAAAGCTGCCGCGCAAGCCGTTGCTGACGCCCTGAGGGCTACCGCGTGGGCGGCCTGGAAAGGGCTGCCCACGCCATGCCGGGCAGGGAGTGCCCGGTTTGCGGCCGGGGCGGGGTAAAATTGCCGGGATTCCGTTTCCCGCCCTGAGCCCTCCATGACCTGCCGCACCCGTTTTGCCCCCAGTCCCACCGGCTACCTGCACATTGGTGGCGCCCGCACGGCGCTGTACTGCTGGCTGGAGGCCCGTCACCGTGGCGGCGAATTCGTGCTGCGCATCGAAGACACCGACCGCGAGCGCAGCACCCAGGGCGCGATCGACGCGATCCTGGAGGCGATGGAGTGGCTGGGCCTGGGCTACGACGAAGGCCCGATCTACCAGACCCAGCGCGTGGCCCGTTACCTGGAAGTGGCCGAGCAGCTGGTCGCCGATGGCAAGGCCTACTACGCCTACGAGACCCGCGAAGAACTGGATGCGATGCGCGAGGCCGCCATGGCCAAGCAGGAAAAGCCGCGTTACAACGGTGCCGCGCGCGATCTGGGCCTGCCGTACAAGGATGACCCGAACCGCGTGATCCGCTTCAAGAACCCGCTGGAGGGCACGGTCGTGTTCGACGACCTGATCAAGGGCCGTATCGAGATCGCCAACAGCGAACTGGACGATATGGTCATCTTCCGCCCGGACGGGTTCCCCACCTACAACTTCGCGGTGGTGGTGGACGATTGGGACATGCGCATCAGCGAGGTCATCCGCGGCGACGACCACATCAACAACACCCCGCGCCAGATCAATCTGTATGAGGGCATCGGCGCCCCCGTGCCGAAGTTCGGCCATATGCCGATGATCCTGGACGAGCAGGGCGCGAAGCTGTCCAAGCGCACCGGCGCGGCCGACGTGATGCAGTACAAGGACGCCGGCTACCTGCCTGACGCACTGCTCAGCTATCTGGCCCGCCTGGGCTGGTCGCATGGCGACCAGGAGCTGTTCAGCCGCCAGGAGCTGATCGATCTGTTCGATGTGACCCACTGCAATTCCAAGGCCGCGCGCCTGGATATGGCCAAGCTGGGCTGGGTCAACCAGCACTTCCTGAAGACGGAAGCACCGGCCGACATCGCCCCGCACCTGGTCTACCAGCTGAACAAGCTGGGCCTGGACCTGAACGCTGGTCCTGCGCCGGCGGACGTGGTGGTGGCGCTGCGCGACCGCGTGCAGACGCTGAAGGAAATGGCCGAGAAGGCGGTGGTCTGGTACCAGCCGCTGACCGAGTACGACGAAGCCGCGGTGGCCAAGCACTTCAAGCCCGGCGCGGAACTGGCGCTGGGCAAGGCCCGCGAGCTGTTGGGCGCGGCCGGCGAGTGGACGGTGGAGAGCGTGTCGGCGGCGCTGCATGACGTGGCCACGGCGCTGGAGATCGGCATGGGCAAGGTGGCGCAGCCGCTGCGCGTGGCCATCACCGGCACCCAGGTCAGCCCGGACATCTCGCAGACGGTCTTCCTGGCCGGGCGTGAAGAGGCCTTGAAACGCATCGAGGTCGCACTCACTAAAGTACCGACGGCCTGACCACAGGAGACCGCGCATGTCCGCAAAAACCGCTTGTACCGCTCCGCACCATCACGTTCACGACGCTTCAGACTTCGTGAAGGTGGTCGAGCGCGTGTGCTCGGAACGCGGGCTGCGGCTGACCCCGATCCGCGCGAACGTACTGCGCCTGATTGCCGAGGCCGGCAAGCCGGTGAAGGCGTATGAATTGCTGGAGTGGGTGCGCAACGGCAAGGGCGTCGGTGCCGACGCCCCGCCGACGGTGTACCGCGCGCTGGATTTCCTGATGGCCAATGGCTTCGTGCACAAGCTGGAATCTGTGAATGCGTTCGTGGCGTGCCACCATCCGAGCAGTGCGCAGCATTCGGTGCCATTCCTGATCTGCAACAGTTGCCACAGTGCGGTGGAGCTGGAGGACAAGGAGATTGTCAGCCAGCTGGAGAAGCGGGCGAAGGAGCTCGGTTTCCAGCCGCAGGCGCAGACGCTGGAAGTGCATGGGTTGTGCGCGCGGTGTGCGGGGTAGGTACCGACCGTTGGTCGGTACCCTGTTGATGTTGAAAAGCCGCGCATCTGCGCGGCTTTTTCGTTTCTGCTGCGAAAGCAGCCACTCTGTTTCCCGCTGCGGAAGCGAGCCGGGCAACCTGGAGCGGGACGCGCCGTAAACCCATCCTTGGGGGCTCGTGAGCGGCATCCATGCCGCTCCAACGGTCCCGTTCCAGGCTGCCCAACTCGCTTCCCGACGGTTCCGGACTGGGGTGGGGAAAGGCGTTGGCGTTCTGCGCGCAGACGCATCACGGCTTCGCATCGGCCGGCTCGTGCCCTTCGGCGGCGGTATCCACTTTGACGATCACCGACATGCCTGGACGCAGACGCGGTGCCAGCGGCTGATCGGGGTCTATGGAAATGCGGATCGGCAGGCGCTGGACGACCTTGGTGAAGTTGCCACTGGCGTTGTCCGGACGCAGGACACTGAACTCCGAGCCGGTCGCTGGGGCGATCTGTTCGATGTGGCCGTGCAGCTTCTGGCCATCGAAGGCATCTACGGAGAAGGTGGCCGGTTGCCCGATGCGCATCTTCCACGTCTGGCCTTCCTTGAAGTTGGCGACCACCCACAAGGCATCGGGCACCAGGAACAGCAGTTGCGAACCGGCGGTGACGTATTGGCCCAGGCGCACCGAGGCTTCGCTGACCTGACCGTCGCGCGGCGCCTGGATCACGGTGTTGGCGAGGTCGATCTTCGCCAGTTCCAGCTGCGCCTGGGCGGTCTCGACGCGGGCTTCCAGGCCTTTGCGGGCGACCTGGGTAGAGGTCAGGGTTTCTTCGGCGATGCGGATCTGGGCCTGCGACTGCAGCACGCTGGCCTGCGCCGATTGCGTGGTGGTGCGGAACTTGTCGCGGTCGTTGAGGGCGACCAGTTGCTGGTCGGCGAGTTCTTCGTAGCGCTTGAGTTCGGTCCGCGAGCGCGAGAGCTCGGCCTGGCCAGCAGACAGGTTGGCCTGCGCGGCCTGGATCTGCGCGCGGTTCTGCGCCTGGGATTGGTCGGAGTTGGCCAGCGCGGCCTTGGCGCTGTCCAGGTCGGCTTCGGCCTGGACGACCTTCTCGCGGTAGATGCGGTCGTCGATGCGCAGCAGCGGTTCGCCTTGTTTGACGTGCTGGAAGTCCTTGACCAGCACCTCGGTGACATAGCCGTTGACCTGCGGCGCGAGCACGGTGATCTGGCCGCGCACGTAGGCGTTGTCCGTGGTCACCCGGGAGGTCTCGAACGGCCACAGTGACCAGGCACGCAGGATCAGCGCGATGCCGATCAGGGCGATCACAATCATGATGATCACCGCACGCAGGCTCGGCTTGAGGTACTTGGGCACGCCAGAGGGGGCCGCCGCGGGTGGTGGCGCAGGGGCGGGCGCAGCGTCGGTCGGCGGCGGTGGGTTGACGTTTTCCGGGGCGGTATCGTCGTGCGGGGGTTGGGTCGACATGGGCGGGCTCATCGGGGCGCGACGCTGGCGGGCGTCGGCGCGGAATGGGGAGGTGTCGGCGCGTGGCGTTTGCGCCACTGCTTGAGCACGGCGGTGCGCACCGCCAGCAGCAGCAACCAGCCAAGGAAGACCAGCGCCACGCGGCCGCTGAGCGCGAACACGTCATTGAACGCGCGCACGTTGGCTTCGCGACGGGTGATCTGCGCCAGCTGCGCGGTGCCCTGCGCGCTGCGCTGCACCGGGTCGGTGATCAGCCTGGCGTAAAGCTGCTGTTGCTGTTTCAAGCGCTGGGCAACCACGTTGTCAGCCGGATCCAGCTGGCCGACCAGCGCACCGGAGTACACCTGCTCGCGGTGCAGCTGGTAGGTGCCCAGCACGGCCGAGCCGGCCAGGCCACCCAGGGTCTGGGTGATGGAGAGCGTGACCAGGAAGGTGATCATGTGGTCCACGCCCTGCTTCAGCGCCTGGGTGATGCCGAGCATGATCAGCGGCCCCATGAACATGCCGGCGCCGACGGACGCCAGGAACTGGCTGGCGAAGAAGTCGTGCGGGCGATCCAGGCTGGTGCGGCTCTGGTCGAGCAGGGCCGCGCTGCCCAGCAGCAGGATGGCCATCAACAACTGCGGAATGAGTCGCTTCGGGCCGAAGGTGAGCGAGCTGGCGGCCATGCCGGTGATCACGCCGGCCAGGATCACCGCGAACAACGGGCGCATCTGGTCCGGGCCCATCCCGAGCGTACGCATCAGGCCGACCACGCCATAGGACTGCTCGGTGGTCAGGAAGCGGATCAGGAACGCACCGATGATGAAGTGGATCACCGGCAGGCTGGCCAGCCAGCGCGTCTGCAGCAACGGGTTGCGGCGGTAGTGCTCGATGATGAAGCCGGTGGTGGACAGCGCGATCGAGGCGACCAGCGCCCAGCCCAGCCACGGCGTATCCAGCCACCAGCGGGTGTAGCCCTGCGCCAGCACGACCACCAGCAGGCCGACGGCAGGGGCGAGCAGCGCGAAGGTGAGGAAGTCGAGCGGTTCGAACGCCTTGATCTGCGCCCCCGGCGGCAGCTTGAGCACCACCACGGCGGCGAACGCGCACAGCGCCAGCCCGGCCTCGAACAGATACAGGTTGTGCCACTGCCCGGTGTCGACCAGGCCCGGCGAGACCAGCCACGCGATCGGTACCGCAAGTTGGGAGATGCCCACGCCGATCACCAGCAGGTTGCCGGTGTATTTGCGCGGCAGCGACTGCAGCATGTACAGCGTGCCCAGGGTGCTGCAGGCGGCACCGGCGAAGCCGCTGGCCGCGCGCATCAGCACGGTGGTTTCGAAGGTGCCGACGAACAGATGCAGCACCGCCAGCGCGGCGTACAGGCCCAGCCCGATCTCGGCGAACAGGCGGATGCCGTATTGCTGGCGGAACTTGAAGGCGAGCAGGTTGGCGGTCACGTTGACCATCGCATAGGCGGCCACCAGCCAGCTGCCCTGCGCCGGAGTGAGCCCGAGCTGGCCCTGCAGGAACGGCAGGTTGGCGCTGACCAGGGCATTGCCCAGGCCGCCGGTGATGCCGACCAGCAGCGCGACCAGGGCGTAGGCGAGGCGGCGGTGCGGCGGATGCCACGGCATCGACGCCGAGCCCGGCAGGGTCGGTTTTTCGTGCTCCTCCCAGTCCGGAACCGGCTTGAGGTACTGCGGCATCATCCCTCCCCGTCGGCAGGCCCCCGCAATCCGCCACGCAGCAATTGCAGGGCGCGCGTGGCCAGCCGGGCGCGTTCGTCACGCGTCTTGCCACGCAGCGCGGCTCCCAGCATGCCTGAGATGAGTGAAATGTCCGTCGTTTCCAGATCGGGGCGGCACAGGCCGGCGGCGATCGCGCGGGCGATCGGTTCGCGCAGCAGTTCGACGATCGTTTCGCGGGCGGCGCGGATCGGGATCTGATCAGGATCGACCGCGCGCCAGTAATCGGAGAGGGCAGGCGATTGGACGATGCGGTTGGCCATGCCTTCGAGGACGTCGAACAATGCGTCGTCGCGGTCGCCGAGGGTCTGCACCTGCCGCGCAATGCGGTTGACCGTGCGCTGGAGCAGCGCCTCGACCAGTGCGGCGCGGTCAGGGAAGTTGCGGTACAGCGTGGCCCGGCCGACCTGGGCACGCTCGACCACCAGGTCCAGCGGGGCGGTCACGCCATGCTGACCGAACACGGCATCGGCAGCGTCGAGGATCTGGGCGCGGCGGGCGGCCGCGTCGGCACGTTGGGTAGGCATACGCGCATCATCGGACAGAACTGTCCGGCGGGAAAGGGCCTGCGTCGCTTTCAGCGCACCGCGGTTGGCGCGCGCTGGGCAATGTCGAGGGCGGGTGAGCTCAGCGCGGCGCGGGCACGCCGTGACAGCCGCCCATCCGGGCTTCGCGGATGGGCAGATTGATCAACGCGGCGAGCACGGCCAGGCCCATGTCGGCGTACCACATCCACAGGTAGTTGCCGGTGTGCGCCAGCGCCAGGCCGCCGAGCCATGCACCAAAGAAACCGCCCAACTGGTGCGAGAGCAGGGTCAGGCCGAACAGGGTGCCGAGGTAGCGCGGGCCGAACAGCTTGCCGACCAGCCCGGCGGTGGGCGGAACGGTCGCCAGCCAGGTAAAGCCGAGCGCGGCGGAGAACACGTAGAAGGTGAGCGGGGTAGGCGGCGCAACGAGGTAGACCCCGATCATCACGGCGCGGCTGGCGTACATCCAGAACAGCAGGTACTTCATGCGGTAGCGCTGGCCTAGGGCGCCGACGATCAGGCTGCCGGCGACGTTGAACAGGCCAATCAGCGCGATGGAGGACGAGGCGACGGTGGGCGAGAGCCCGCACAGCGCGATTTCGCCGGGGAGATGGGTGACCAGGAAGGCGATGTGCAGGCCACAGGTGAAGAAGCCCAGATGCAGGTACCAGTAGCTGCGATCGCGTGCGGCGATGCGCAGCTGTGCGGGCAGACCGCCGTCATCGGTGGCGCCCGCGACAGGCGCATGGTCGCCGGCACGACGTCGCAGTGGCCAGGCCAGCGGCACCGAGAGCAAAGTGATCACTGCCATGGTGATCATGGCCCGCGCCCAGCCGGCGGTGCCGATGATCCATTGGACCAGTGGCGCGAACACGAACTGGCCCAGCGAGCCGCCGGCATTGATGAGGCCGGCGGCGAACGACCGCTTTTCGGCCGGCAGGCGGTGGGCGGTGGCGCCGATCAGGACCGAGAAGCTGCCGGCGCCGGCGCCGGCGGCCATCAGCAGGCCGAGGGTGAAGGTCATGCCCAGCGGGCTGGTCAGCAGCGGTGCCAGCAGCAGCCCGGCCGCCAGCAGCAGGGCACCGAAGATGAGCACGGGCAACGCGCCGCGCTGGTCGGCGACGGCCCCGAACACGGGTTGCACCGCGCCCCAGACGAATTGGCCGATGGCCAGTGCGAAGCTGATCTCGACGATGCTCACGCCGGTGCCGCGGTGGATCGGGTCCACGTAGAGGCCGGAGGTCTGGCGCACGCCCATGGTGACCATGAGGATGGCGGAGGCCGCGACCAGCAGGCCCCAGTGCATGGCGGGTGCGCGGGTAGCAGTGGTTGACGTACTCATGCGTCGGCTCCGGTGGGCAGGGCGTGGTCGAGTTGGTCGAGCAGGGCGTTGAGCCGGGCGGTCGGCGTGGGCCCGAAGGTGGTTTCCACTTCGTGTTGCGCCCGTTGCCACAGGGGGCGCGCGCGACGAAGGCAGGCCTTGCCGGCAGCGGTGATGACGATCAGGCGTTGCCGGGCATCGTCACCGCGGCGTTGCTCGAGCCAGCCGGCGCTGAGCAGCGGTTTGAGGTTGCGGGTGAGCGTGGTGCGGTCCATGCCAAGCGCCTCGGCCAGGTCGCCCAGCTGCCGCGGTGCGGGGGCGCGGCGCAGGATGGAGTAGGCGTTGAGGCTGAGCCCGGCGGGGGCGAGGTGGGCGTCATAGATCTGCGAGAGCCGGCGTGCCGCGCGACGCAGGCGGAAGCAGGTGCAGGGGCTCTGGGTCAGCGGGTCCATGGGCGTGTGCCGGGGTGGGTGGCTGGATGATACGTGCATATGCACGTAGTTCGTCAAGCTCAAAAAAAGGGGGCCTTTCGGCCCCCTCGGGTCAAGCAACCACCCAGTGAATCGATCAGAAGTACGCGCGGATCCCGAATGCCACGCCGCGGCCCGGCAGCGGGGAGTAGTCGCGCAGCAGGGAGGTGTGCGGGCGGACCTCGCGGTTGGTCAGGTTGCTGCCGTCAAGGAAGACTTCGTAGCTGTTGCTGTCGGTCCGGTCCCAGCGGTAGGCGACGTGGGCATCGACCAGGGTGTAGCCGTTGCTCGGCTCTTCATTCTGGGCGACGTCCTTCTGGCTGCTGTAGCGCACGGCACCGACCGAGGCGCGCCAGCCATCCTTGGCCCAGCGCAGGTCCGCGCCGACCCGGCCCGGGGCGATGCGTGGCAGGTAGCCGGTGTTGGCCAGATCCACCGTGTAGTTGTGGTTGTGGTCGCCGTGCGGGACGGCGATGTCGACGCTGCGGCTGCCGCTGCCATCCAGTTCGGCGTTGACGTAATCGCCGAACACGCGCAGGTCCCAATCGCCAGCGTTGCCTTCAAAGAGATGGAACAGCGCTTCGGCTTCGGCCCCCTTGAAGGTGGCGTCCCGCTGGGTCCACAGCCGGACCGGCAGCGATTCGACCACGCCGGTGTCGGCCAGGTAGATGAAGTCCTTGAACCTGGTCTGGTAGATGGAGGCGGAGAAATCGACGCGCTCGCTGTGGGTGTGGATGCCCAGCTCGACGCGCTGGCCGCGTTCGGTCTTCAGGTTCGCATCGCCGATCTCCAGCGAGCGGGTGGCGATGTGCGCGCCGGCGGCGTAGAGCTCTTCGTTGGTCGGGGCGCGCTCGGAGCTGTCGATGCCGAAGCGCAGGTCGACGGCGTCGTTGAGCGTCCAGATACCGGCGGCGGAGAGATTGGTGGCGCCGAACGTGCGGGCGCGGTAATCACCGGTCGGGTCCAGCTTGACCTGGTCATGGCGGCCGCCGAGCTCCAGCTTGAACGGGCCGAACTGCTTTTCCTGCAATAGGAACAGGCCGATGTTCTTGGTCGCCGTATCCGGCACGAAGGCTTCTTCGCCCTTGGCGCCGAAGTCGCTGTTGCCGAACTGCAGGCCGAAGGCGCCATCCCAGCCGCCGATCTGTTCCTGCACGGCTTCCAGGCGGCCTTCGATGCCCCGGTTGGTGAAGCGCGTGCCGGGCGTGCCGGCTTCGAGTTCGGTGTGCTCGTAATCGGTGTAGGCGGTGCGCAGGCTGATGTTCTTCAGGAACGAGGTGGGCTGGTAGATGCCGCCCTTGGCTTCGAAGCGGTTCTGCACCATGTCGATGCGGACGTCATGCTCGTCGCCTTCTTCCTCGTCGCCATGGTCGTGATCGTGGTCATGACCATGGTCGTCGTCGGCATGCACGTGCGCCCCGTTGGGAATGCCGTAGTTGGTGCGGTAGGTGCTGGCAGACACACCGAAGTAGCCTTCGTCGCCCAGCCATGTGGCACCGACGCCGCCGGCGCGGGTGCGGACCGAACTGTTGTCCAGACGGCCGCGGCGCGGTTCGTCGGTGTCGCCTTCCTCGTGATCGTGGCCGCTGTGATCTTCCAGGCCATCGATCACCGCGTAACCGGGAATGCGGTAGTCATCGCCGTTGCGGACCAGACCGTCCACATGCAGCACCACGTTGCCGCTGACACCGTCCAGGCGGAACATGCCGCTGCGCTCGTCGTTGACCGAGTTGCCGCGCAGTTCGGCGCGGCCGCTGAGCGGACGGTCCGGCAGTTCGCGGGCGATGCGGCCGTCGACCACGTTGACCGCGCCGCCGATCGCACCGCTGCCGAACAGCAGGGTGGCCGGGCCCTTCAGGACCTCGATCTGATCGGCCAGGAACGGCTCGATGCTGGTGGCATGGTCGGCGCTGACGGTGGAGGCATCCATGTTGCCCATGCCGTTGGACAGCACTGCCACGCGTGGCCCTTCCTGGCCGCGGATGATCGGGCGGCCGACGCCGGGGCCGAAGAAGGTGCTCTGCACGCCGGGCAGCTTGGCCACGGTGTCGCCGAGGGTGCCGGCCTTCTGCTCGTCCAGGCGCTCACCGGCCAGCACATCCACCGGGCGGGCCAGCGATTCGGCATCGCCCTGCAGCGGCGAGGCGGTGACCTTCACGGTGGAGAGCTCGGTCAGGTGGCGGTCGCGGTGGTTGCCGGCATCATCGGCGGCCATGGCCAGCGAGGGCAGCATCGCGGCGGCAAGGGCCAGGGACAGGGCGTGGGGTTTGAGCAGGAGGGAGCTGGAGCGCATAGGGCAAGGGCCTTCGGTCAATTGTTACAATATATCAATGGTGGGGCGCGCGAATCCCGTAACGGGACGGGGGGAAGGGAAGTCAGGGGGGAGGCAAGGGTGCGCGTCAGGATTGATGTTATATTATTCCATAACGCTTCGCCGACCCTGCTGGAAGTCATGCCCCTGTTCGCTCGTGTTCGCCATCTGCTGGATCGTTTCGGTGCCACCGGCTCGCTGCTGTGCGCCGTGCATTGCGCTGTGCTCCCGGTGCTGCTGGCGGCTGCGCCGTCGCTGGGTCTGTCGGTCTGGATGAGTGACGGCGTGGAGCTGGCGCTGGTGAGTTTCGTCACCCTGCTGGGCCTGTTCAGCCTGGTCTGGGGCTGGCGCCGCCATGGCGCGCTGCGCGCGCTGGGCTTCCTGATCCCGGGCCTGACCGCGTTGTGGGCGGGCCTGTTGTACGGCCCGCTGCACCACTCGGCGGTGCCGCATGCGGTGGTGATGACCTTGGGCGGCGTGCTGGTTGGCGTGGCCCATCTGGTGAATCTGCGCCTGAACCACGGCCACGTCCATGACGCCAGCTGTGCTCATTGAGAGCGCGCATGGTAGGCTTTCCGATCGTGCGCGGGGGCGCCTGAGAGGGCGGCCCCGCCGAACCCGTGTCAGTACGGGGTAATCAGATTTCGCAGCATTCAGACTAAGGAGTTACGACATGGGTAAGGGTGACCGCAAGACCGCCAAGGGCAAGCGCTTCAATGCCAGCTACGGCAATTCGCGTTCGCACGTCGTGAGCAAGGCGGCCGTGGGCGCAGCTGCGCCGGTTGCCAAGAAGACCGTGACGAAGGCGCCGGCCAAGAAGGCCGTTGCCAAGAAAGCGGTGGCCAAGGCCGGCTGATCCAGCCAGGCGGGTCATGAAAACGCGGCGCTTGCGCCGCGTTTTTTTTTGCCTGCGCGACGGGATCGCCTCAGCGCAATGCGGGGAGCAGGCGGTCCGGATCGCCATCGTTGGGGGCGGCCGGGACACCCAGCAGACGGGTCAGCAGGGGATAGACATCCACGTTGTCGAACCCAGGCAGGGTCTTGCCCTGCTGGAATGACGGCCCACGGGCAATGAACACCGCGCGCATCGAGGGCAGTGCGTTGTCGTAACCGTGCGAACCGCGGTTGCCGGGTTTGCGTGTGGCGATGCGGTCGCGGGTCAACGCATCCCAGCCTTCGTGCATCTGGCACAGGATCGGCGGAATGCGCGGATGGCGGCCGTATGCCCAGCGCGCCGGCAGGGCCTCGCGGCGCCAGCAGTCGTAGTGTGCGTGCGCACCGAGCAGGATCTTCTCGGCCTGGCGTTGCTTGCCCGGCAACGGCGCGAAGCCGACTGACTGGCCGACCGATACGTCCTTGGCGATCGACGGATCGACCATGTCTTCGGTGGCGATGACCTGGCCCTCGGGCACGCTGGCCATGCCGTGGTCGGACACCACGATGAGATTGGTGCTGTCGGCCAGACCGCGTGCCTGCAGCCCGTCCAACAGGCGGCCGATCGCGGTGTCGACCTCGCCGATGGCGGCGGCGTATTCGGAGGACTCCGGGCCGTGGTCATGCCCGGCGTGATCCACCTGTTCCATGTACAGGGTGACCAGGCGTGGTGCCTGCGCGTCGGTCTGGCCGAGCCAGCTCAACACCTGATCGACACGGTCAGGCAGGGTCACCGTGCTGTCGTACACCCGCCATTGGCTGGGCCGCACGCCCTGGATGGCCGCTTCGCTGCCGGGCCAGGACAGGGTCGCGGTATGCACGCCGGCTTTTTCAGCGCCCACCCAGATCGGTTCGCCACCCCACCAACGGGCATCGGTGACGGCCTCGCGCAGATGGAGGCGGAAGCTGCCCAGTTCGGCTTCTTCCATGCTGTTGTGGATGATGCCGTGGTGGTCCGGACGCAGCCCGGTCACGATCGTGTAGTGGTTGGGGAAGGTCAGCGCCGGGTATGAGGGCGTCATCCAGTCCGCACGCACGCCGCCGGCGATGATCCGCGACAGGTTGGGGCTGAGGCCGCGGTCGAGCATGTCCGCACGCAGGCCGTCGATGGAGACCAGCAACAGTTTGGGCGTAGTGGCTGGTGCCGTCGGGACAGCAGTCGCCGCGACGGCGTCAGGTGGAGTGGAGGGTGCGGTGGCGCACGCGGCCAGCGAAAGAGCGGCGGCAAGCGCCAGTGGAAGGCGGACGGAAATCATCACGACATGATAGTGCGTGGCGGTGACGCGTCGAAGACAACCGATGGCATACGCCACCCCACGGCGTATGCCCGGTTACGCGAACAGCGAATCGTGCCGTGCTTCCAGTTGCAGCAGCGCAGCCTTGGCTTCCAGGCCACCACCGAAGCCGGTGAGCGCACCACTGCTGCCGATCACGCGGTGGCAGGGCAGCACGATCGGCAGTGGATTGCGGCCATTGGCGGCACCGACCGCGCGGCTGGCGGTGGGGTGGTTGATGTGCCGCGCCAGTGCCACGTAACTCCAGGTCTGGCCGAACGGAATATCGGCCAGCGCCTTCCACACCCGCAGCTGGAACGGCGTGCCGTATGGGGCAAGCGGGAGATCGAAGCGCACGCGCTCACCGCGCAGGTACTCCAGCAGTTGTCCGCGTGCGTCCCGCAGGGCATGGGCGTCGCGTTGCCAGTGTTCGCGCCCTTTGGCGTCGTAACGGTTGTTCTCGAACAGGATGTGGTGGATGCCCTGGCTGTCACCGGCCACGGTGAGCGCGCCGATCGGGCTGTCGAAGGTGTCGTAGAGCAGGGTCATGAGGTAACTCCCGAAGACGGTGTGGCCAGATGCCACAGATGCAGAACGGCGTAGGCACGCCACGGTCGCCACGGCTGCGAGCGGGCCTCGGTGGCGCGTTCGCTCAGTCGCGTATCACCACCGAGCACCTGCTGCAGCACCAGATCGCCGGCCGGGAACGCATCGGGCAGCGCCAGCGCACGCAGTGCCATGTAATGCGCGGTCCATGGGCCGATGCCGGGCAAGGCGACGCAGCGCGCCACGAAACCAGCCAGCGACTGGCCGGCGCGGAAATCGAGCCGCCCATCGACCACCGCCTGCGCAACCGCACGCACGGTGGCCGCGCGGGTGCGCGGCAGCCCGATGGTTTCCAGCGATGCCTGTGCCAGCACCTCCGGCAAGGGGAACTGACGGTCCAGTCCCTCCGGCATGCCCTCCAGGGTGGCGCCGAAGCGGTCCACCACCCGGCGTGCCAGCGTGGCGGCGGCCGCCACGCTGACCTGTTGGCCAAGCACCGCGCGCACGGCCACTTCAAAGCCATCCCAGCCGCCGGGTACGCGCAGCCCGGGGCGTTGTGCGATACCCGTGGCCAGCAGTGGTTCCTGCGCCAGCGTCGCGTGCACCATGCGCAGGTCGGCATCGAGATCGAAGATGCGGCGTACGCGGCGCACGATGCCCGGAATCGCACGCGGATCGACCTGGCCCAGGTGCAGCAACAGCTCCGGGCGCCGTGGATCGGCGGTCACGCGCAGCAGTGAGGGGCGCTCGGGCGGCCCGATCACGCGCTGGTAGCTGTCCGTGTCGATCTGCTCGATGCCGGGAATGGCGCGGCGGCGCAGGAAGCCGAGCATCGCGGTGAAATCCAGCGGCGGCCGGTAGCCCAGGCGCAGGGTCAGTGCGCCCTCGGTCAGCGTGCCGCGCTGGCGGCGGATCGCGGTCGGGGGCATCCCGCAGCCATCCAGAAAGGCCGCGTTGAAACGGCGCAGGCTGTTGTACCCCGAGGCCATCGCGACATCGGTGACCGGCAAGGCGGTTTCGGTGAGCAGTTGCTTGGCCAACAACAGCCGGCGGGTGGCGTGGATCTGCGCCGGCGCCGCACCGAGCCGGGCCACGAACAGGCGCTGCAGCTGGCGGGCGCTCAAGCCGACGTGGGTGGCCAGATCGGCGACCGGCTGGTCCTGCAGATAGCCATCGTGGATCAGGGCGAGCGCGCGCTGCAGCGTTTCATTGTTGAGTGCGTCCTGCGCCTCGGGGGCCAACTCGGGGCGGCAGCGCAGGCAGGGACGAAAACCCGCGGCCGCGGCTGCGGCAGCCGTGGGGTAGTAAGTGACGTTGGACGGCTTCGGCGCCGGTGCCGGGCAGACCGGTCGGCAGTAGATGCCGGTACTGCGCACGGCAGTGAAGAACACCCCGTCAAAGCGCGCATCGCGGGCAAGGCGGGCACTTTCGCAGGCGGCGTGGTCCAGGGGCAGGGCGGTCTCCATGGGGGCCAGTCTATGCCCGGTGAGCAGGGCTGGCTCGCCATTTTCGGACGCCAATGCCAGCCCCGGGTCGCCCGGTTCAGGACAGGTTGCCGCGCCGTGGCGGTCGCGCACTAGACTGTGCCTCTGCGCTGGTTTTGCCGCGCATTCCCCCTCGCAAGGATTCCGGGTTGTCCATGTTGCTCAAGTCGTGGTGGTTGCCGTTGTTGTGTCTGGGTCTGGCCGGTTGCAGCCAGCTGGAAAACCCGGGCAATGTCACCGCCGCCGACAAGGCCGTGCGGGCACAGACCGCCGATGGCGACCACATGGTCTCGATCAACGCGGCCGATGCGCCGCCACCGCCACCGCCCGCGCCCAAGCGCGGTGACCTGCGCTGGCCGGACGCGGCCCTGGAAAACGGCAAGGCGTGGATCAGCTGCGATACCGACTATGCCGGCGACGCGGGCGATGGTGCGCCGCTGGAGGCGCTTGATCGGGCCAGCATCGATGCCGCGCTGCAGCCGTGCGCCGAACGTGGCCTGCTGCGCGTGCGCTATGTGGGCAAGATCAATCCCGGTTTCTCCGAGCTGGTCGCGCGGCTGGCCGTGGTCGCCGATGCGCAGCGTATTTCCCGGCGCATCCTTGATCTGGATTCCAGTGGTGGCCAGGTCGAAGCCGCCATCGTGGCGGGGGATCGCATCGGCGAATCCAACTGGACCATCTGGGTGCGCGAAGGCTCGGTCTGCCACAGCGCCTGCGTGTTCGTGCTGGCTGCCGGCGACAACCGGCTGGTATCGGGCAAGGTCGGCATCCACCGCATGATGCGGATCAGCTCCAAGGCCACCTCGCGTGCCGAGCTCAACCGCGAACTCCATGAGGTGTACGACAACGTCAAGGATTACCTGCAGCGCAACGGCGTGGCCGTGGGCGTAGCCGATCTGATGATGACCGTGCCCAACCGCAGCCTGCGCCTGCTCACCGCCGAGGAGCTGCGTCAGTTCGGGCTGGATGGCACCAACGCGGTGCAGGATGACCTGGAACGGATCAAGCAGATGCGCAAATGCGGCGATGCGTTCGTCCGCCGCAAGGACGCGTTCCTGGTCGCTTTCGATCAGGAGTGCAAGCGCGAAGGCAGTGAATTGGAGGCCGTCAACAGCTGTGGGCAGGCTCTGAAGCAGCGCTTCGGTTTCCCGGATGAAACCTGTCCGGACGAGAGCCCGCTGTCGGAGATCGATGTCTCCACGCTGCTGCCGGCCACCACCGCGCCGGGTCAGCCGGATGCCGTGGAGCAGACGCTGGGCGATGCCCGGCCGGCGCCGGCCGAGGCGGCCGAGCGCAACTGACGGAGGACTCACGCCCTTCCCGTAGACTGGAGCGCAGTTCCTTCCAGCCAACGGTGTCCTGATGCGTGTTCCGCTGCTGCTGTTGTCCGCTCTGCTGCCTTTCGCCGCGCTGGCCCAGACGCCACCGCCGCCGGCCACGCCTGCACCGGCCCCGGCGCGCGCCGCGCCTGCCGCCGCCCCTGCCGCCCGCCCGGCACTCAGCCCGGCGCAGCAGGCGCAGGTGCAGAAGCAGGATGCGGAAATGACCGCTGCTGCATTGCAGGTCGCGAAGCTGGTCGATGCCAACCGTGCCGGCGAGGCATGGAAAGGCGCTTCGGCCGTGGCGAAGAAGTCAGTGACCGAGCAGGCCTTTGTCAGCCAGCTCACCGCCGACCGCCAGCGCCTCGGTGCATTGGCCTCGCGCGGCCAGCCGGTGGTGACCCGGGTCAAGTACGCCGCCGGGGCGACCGTCCCGGAAGGCCTGTACATCAACGTCAGTTTCCCCACGCGCTTTGCCAACAGTGCCCAGCCGGTGCGCGAACTGGTGTCCTTCCGGTTCGACGAAGACCGCGTCTGGCGCCTGGCCGGTTACAGCGTGCGTGCCGCCACCCCCTGATCGCCGGAGACTGCGCAGATGAGTATCGAGATCCAGATGCTGGTGTGGTCGATGGTGCTCGGCCTCGTGCACGTGTTTGCGCCTTCCACGTTGATCACCCGCGAGCGCGGGATCGGCTGGAATGCCTCCGCGCGCGATCAGCCGATGCCGGCGCCGAGTCCGCTGGCTGGCCGCCTGCAGCGGGCGCAGAGCAACTTCATGGAAACCTTCCCGTTCTTCGCCGCCGCGGTGCTGGCGGTGGTGCTGACCCAGCGCCAGGACGGGATGACGGCCGTGGCCGTGCAGCTGTACTTCTGGGCGCGGCTGATCTATCTGCCGCTGTACGCCGCCGGCGTGCCTTACGTGCGCAGCCTGGTGTGGCTGGTGTCGCTGCTGGGCATCGTGATGCTGCTGTGGGCGTTGCTGTGAACCCGCGCTGGCGCGCCTGATCCAGATCAAGGACGGCGCCGGCGCTGCGGCGTTAAGCTGCGCTGGACACGCAACGGCAGGATGGGATCATGCAGTCAGTGGATGTGGTGGTGGTGGGCGCCGGCCCGACCGGGCTGTGCTTCGCGCGCGCGCTGGCCGATACCGGCCTGAGCGTCACCCTGGTCGAACAGCAGCCGCGTGCCGCGTTGGCGCAGGCCGCCTTCGACGGCCGTGAGATCGCGCTGACCCATGCCTCCCGCCAGATCCTGGCATCGCTGGGTCTGTGGGCGCAGCTGGATCCCGCCGAGATTTCCCCGTTGCGCGATGCCAAGGTGATGGATGGCGGCTCGCCGTTCGCGCTGACCTTCGCCGCGCACCAGCGCACCGGGGACGACCTCGGCTGGCTGGTGCCCAACCATCTGATCCGTCGCGCCGCCTGGCAGAGCGTGCAGGGCCAGGCCGGTCTGGAAATCCTGGACCAGGCCAGCGTCACGGCCGTGAGCCCGGGCCCGGCCCACAGCGTGGTGACCCTGGCCGATGGCCGCCAGCTGGCCGCGCGGCTGGTGGTCGCTGCCGACAGCCGCTTCTCCTCCACCCGCCGCCTGCTGGGGATTGGCGCGCAGCTGCGTGATTTCGGCAAATCCATGCTGGTCTGCCGCATGCAGATCGAGGTGCCGCACCAGCACACCGCCTGGGAGTGGTTCGGGTATGGGCGCACGATGGCCCTGCTGCCCCTCAATGGCGACCAGGCCTCGGCCGTCATCACGCTGCCGCCCCGTCAGATCGCGGCCTTGATGGGCCAGGATGAGGCCGACTTCGGCCGCAGCATCAGTGGCTTTTTCGAGCATCGGCTGGGCGCGATGCGGCCGGTGGCCACGCCGGTGGCGTATCCCCTCGTGGGGGTGTATGCCAACGCGTTCGCCGGCGATCGCTGTGCGTTGATCGGCGATGCCGCCGTCGGCATGCATCCGGTCACCGCGCATGGCTTCAATCTGGGGTTGCAGAGCCAGCATCGACTGGCCGGGCTCCTGCGCAAGGCCGCAGGGCAGGGACGCGACATCGCCGCACCCGCCGGGCTGGCCGCTTACGAGCGTGGGCACCGGCTGGCCTCGCGGCCGCTTTACGAGGCGACCAATGCGATCGCTTCGCTGTACACCGATGACCGCCTGCCGGCGCGGCTGCTGCGCCGGGCCGGACTGCGGCTGGCGCACGGGGTGGCCCCGTTCCGCCAGCTGATCACCGCCCATCTGACCCAGCGCGATACACTGCGCTGAGTCCGGCCGGGAAGATCAGGGCGCGTCGCTGTCGGCGATCACGTGAATGACCGTGTCGGCGAACTGTACCTGCTGGCCCGCGCGGATCTTGCATGCCTTGCGCAGTTCCACTTCACCATCGACCAGTACCTGGCCGTCGCCGATCACGGTCTTGGCCTCGCCGCCGCTGGTGACCAGGTCGGCCAGCTTGAGCAGCTGCTTGAGCTCGACGTAGTCGCGGTCCAGTTCAAATTCGAGGGTCTGCATGGAGCGGGTATCCTGGGAAGAGGCGCGGACGTGGGGCCGGGCCGGGAAAGGGCGCGTATTGTGCGCCAGCCGGCGGCGCAACGGCATCCATCCGGGAATCTGTATACGTTGTTCAGGAACGATGCGGTATCATCGCCCCCTGAGTGAGTGAATTCTCCTCCGACCGAGCAGCGCCAGGGCACGCGATAAGAAAGGGCGCCCAAAGCGCGGACCATCCCCCTTTTTTATCTCACTGCCCTCTAGAACGGCGGTGTTTCGGAGTTTCCCATGTCCCAAGAATCCCCCGCGCCGCTGCTGTTTGCAGATCTCGGCCTGTCCGACGCTGTGATGCAGGCCGTCGCCACCGTCGGTTACGAAACCCCTTCGCCGATCCAGGCCGCCACCATTCCGGCGATGCTGGAAGGCCGTGACGTGCTCGGCCAGGCCCAGACCGGTACCGGCAAGACCGCCGCCTTCGCGCTGCCGGTGCTGTCCAACCTCGATTTCAACCAGACCAAGCCGCAGGTGCTGGTGCTGGCGCCCACCCGCGAACTGGCCATCCAGGTCGCCGAGGCGTTCCAGACCTATTCCTCCGGCATCCCCGGCTTCCGCGTCCTGCCGGTGTACGGCGGCCAGCCCTATGGCCAGCAGTTGTCGGCCCTGCGTCGTGGCGTGCACGTCATCGTCGGCACCCCGGGCCGCGTGATCGATCACCTCGAGCGCGGCACCCTGGATCTGTCCGAGCTGAAGACGCTGGTGCTCGACGAAGCCGACGAAATGCTGCGCATGGGCTTCATCGACGACGTCGAAGCCGTGCTGAAGAAGCTGCCGGAGACCCGCCAGGTCGCCCTGTTCTCGGCCACCATGCCGTCGCAGATCCGCCGCATCGCGCAGACCTACCTGAAGAACCCGGCCGAAGTCACCATCGTCAGCAAGACGACGACCTCGGCCAACATCCGCCAGCGTTACTGGTGGGTGAGCGGCATGCACAAGCTGGACGCGCTGACCCGTATCCTGGAAGTGGAACCGTTCGACGCGATGATCATCTTCTCGCGTACCAAGGCAGCCACTGAAGAGTTGGCCGAGAAGCTGCAGGCGCGCGGCCTGGCCGCGGCCGCCATCAACGGCGACATGCAGCAGGCCCAGCGCGAGCGCACCATCGGCATGCTCAAGGAAGGCAAGCTGGACATCCTGGTCGCCACCGACGTGGCCGCCCGTGGTCTGGACGTGGAGCGCATCAGCCACGTGCTGAACTACGACATCCCGTACGACACCGAAAGCTATGTGCACCGCATCGGCCGTACCGGCCGTGCCGGCCGCACCGGTGACGCGATCCTGTTCGCCACCCCGCGCGAAAAGGGCATGCTGCGTGCCATCGAGCGCGCCACCCGCCAGCCCATCGAAGAGATGCAGCTGCCGAGCGTGGACGCGGTCAACGACACCCGCATCACCAAGTTCATGAGCCGCATCAGCGATGTGCTCGATGCCGGTGGCACCGAGTTCTACCGCGACCTGCTGCAGCGCCTGGAAGGCGAGAAGAACGTGCCGGCGATCGAGATCGCCGCCGCGCTGGCCAAGCTGTTGCAGGGCGATTCGCCGTTCCTGCTGACCCCGCCGGTCCGTGGTGCCCGTGAAGAGCGTGCCCCGCATCAGCGCAACGAGCGCAGCAACGACCGTGGCGAGCGCCCGGCCCGTTTCGAGCCGCGCTTCGAGCGGGGTCCGCGCCGTGAAGACGACCGTGGCCCGCGCCCGCCGCGTCCGGAAGGCGACTTCGGCAACAGCGAAGGCGGCGCCGAGCGCGCCCCGCGCCGTGACATCGCCCCGCGCGGTGCCGCCGAGCCGGGCATGGAAACCTTCCGCATCGAAGTGGGCCACGTCCACGGCGTGAAGCCGGGCAACATCGTCGGCGCGATCGCCAACGAAGCTGGCCTGGAAAGCCGTTTCATCGGCCGCATCGACATCCATGACGACTTCTCGGTGCTGGACCTGCCGGCCGAAATGCCGCAGGACCTGCTGACCCACCTGAAGAAGGTGTGGGTCTCGGGCCAGCAGCTTCAGATGCGCAAGGTCGAGCCGGGTGAAGACCTGACCCCGTCCGCGCGTCCGCCGTTCAAGCCGAAGTTCGGCCAGGGCAAGCCGCGTGGTCCGGGCGGTCCGGGTGGCCCGCGCAGCGGCCCGGGCGGCAACGACCGCCCGCCGCGTCGTGACGGCTTCAAGCCGCGCGGTCCGCGCAACTTCTGATCGCCCCGGGGTGATCAACGCGACGCCAGCCTCCGGGCTGGCGTCGTCGTATCCGGCCTCCGCGTCCCGGTCCGCCGGTTTCGCACCGTCTCAACAGTGCTGGCCCTAGCCTGCGGATTGGACCATGCTCCAATGGAATGAGTTTCCACATCCGCAGCCCCGGGGGGATCGGCGATGTCTGGAGGTCGCAGGGAGAGTGGCGGCACCGCGATACCGTATTCGATGCGGGGGCTGACCCTGCGCTTTGTGTTGTTGACCGGCATGGCCATCGGCCTGGTCGGGATTTCCGCGGTGATCCAGGAGCTGCAGGCCGCCTCGACGGCATGGATCATGGGCCAGAGCCACTGGTCGCGCGGCCAGCAGCAGGCCACTCACGCGCTGTCGCGGTACATCGCCTCGGGTGATGCCGTTGACCTGGGCGCGACCCGGCAGGCGCTGCGGGTGCCACTGGGCGACCTCACCGCCCGCCGTGCCCTCGAGCAGGCCGACCCGGACATCGCCGCAGCACGCCAGGGCTTCATTGAAGGCGGCAACGCCCGTGGCGACATCAACCGTTTGATTCTCTCGTATCGCTACCTGCGCGATCAGCCGTATTTCCGCGATGCGGTACGCCTGTGGCGCGACACCGATGACGATCTGCTGCAACTGGTGGCCATCACCGACCGGGTCCAGGCCGGGCATGCCGCCGGCACACTGACACCGGCGGTGCAGCAGGCCCTGCTGCGCCGGGTGCAGGCGCTGGATGTGGGCATGCAGAACCAGGCGCGTGCGTTCTCCAGCGCGTTGCTGCACACCGCGGCGATGGTGCGCATGACGACCTTCATCGTCGGTGGCCTGTCGGTGCTGGCGATCACCCTGGTCGCGGTGCTGCTGGCGCGCCGCGTGCGCAACGACCTGACCGAACAGGAGAGCCGCTTCCGCGCCGCGTTCTACCAGGCCACGGTGGGCATGCTCAAGCTGGATGAGGACGGCGGCATCATGGAGGCCAACCAGGCCATGGCCGATATCCTGGGCCAGCGCCGCGAGGCCCTGCTCAGTCTGTCGCTGGCCGATCTGCTGGTGGAGGGCGAGCTGATCCTGGACGAGCGCGGCCGGATCGACTGGCCGCGCCAGTTGCGCCCGGGCGAGCTGCGCTTCCTGCGCGCTGACGGCAGCCTGATGTGGGGGCGCTGGAGCGGTACCGTGGTGCACACCCGGGCGCGGGCGCCGGCGGTGTTCGCGCTGGTGGAAGATGTTTCGCAGAACCATGCCCTGGCACGCGAGGTGGAGCACCACGCCAGTCACGACCCGCTGACCGGGCTGATCAACCGCCGCGAGATCGAGCGGCTGCTCGAACAGGCGCTGGTGGCGGTACGGGCCGAGGGCGGCACCCACTCGCTGTGCTACATCGATCTGGACTACTTCAAGCTGGTCAACGACGGGCTCGGCCACGCTGCCGGCGATCAGCTGCTGCGCAGCTTCGCCGATTACCTGGTGGGGGCGGTGCGTGATGGCGACTGGGTCGGCCGCCTGGGGGGCGACGAGTTCGCCTTGTTCCTGGCCAATGCCGGGCAGGATGAAGCCAAGCAGGTGCTGCAGCGGGTGGTGCGCACGCTTGGCCAGGTCAGCATCCAGCAGGGCGACGGCGCACCCCGGGTGAGCTGCAGCATCGGGGTGGTTGAGATCAGCCCGGATGCGCCGGATGTGAACTGGTTGATGAGCGCCGCCGATAGTGCCTGCTACGCGGCCAAGGAGGCCGGCCGCAACCGGGTGCACTGCTACAACGAGAGCCGCATGGCACTGGATGAACGGCGGCGCGAAGCGGAGCGGTTGGCCAATGTCTCCAGCGCGATGGCCGAGAACCGCATGCTGTTGTATGCACAGCGCATCGAGCGGGTCGGCGATCCGGAGTTCCTGCATTACGAAGTGCTGGTGCGCATGCGCAGCCCGGAAGGCGCGCTGCAGGGGCCGGCCGAGTTCATGGGCGCGGTGGAGCGATACGGCATGGGCATGGCACTGGACCGGCATGTGCTGTCCCTGCTGTTCCGGCACCTGCAGGTGTGCCCGAGCCATGTGCAGCAGCTGGGCCTGTGCAACGTCAACGTGTCCGCGCAGTCGATCGCCGAGCCGAGCTTCCTGGCCTTCGTCACCGATCTGCTCGAACGCAACCGCGGCCTGGCGCGCAAGCTGTGCTTTGAAATCACCGAGACCGCGGCGGTCAGCAACCTGGATCAGGCACGCGCCTTCATCGACGCGGTGAAAGCGCGTGGCTGCCGCATGGCGCTGGACGATTTCGGCTCGGGGCTGTCCTCGTTCGGCTACCTGCGGCAACTGCCGGCGGACATGCTCAAGATCGACGGCGTATTCGTGCGCGACATGAACCTGGATCCGGTCAACCGTGCCGCCGTGCGGGCGATCACCGAGGTCGGCCGCGAGCTGCACATGATGGTGGTGGCCGAATGGGTGGAATCGGCGGTGGTCGCCGATCAGCTGGCCCAGATGGGCGTGGAGGGCCTGCAGGGGTATGCGATCGAACGGCCGATTCCGCTGGAGCGGATGACCCAGCTGGCGATACGGCCGGTGGGCGCGGGCCGGCCCTCCGAGGCCTGGCGGGGCGTGCCATGATGCGATAATCGCCGCCGACGGTTGCGGACACGGTGTGCGCGGACGAACACGGGCGGGCAGGGCGCAGGTGTGAGCAACGGGGGCGGGTATTCAATCGGGTGGATGGCGCTTGCGCTGGTGCTGCTGTGGCTGTTGCCCTGGAGCCTGCAGGCCGCGCCGCGCGTGGGGCAGGACTTCCTGTTGCTGGGTGGGGCCACCGATGAGGTGACACCGCAGCGCGCCTGTACGCCGGATGTGCTGGCACGCCACCAGGAAGTGCTGTCGATTCCGGCGCCGGCCGCCGGCTGGTCGGGCAAGCCCCAGGCCGTGGATGTGTTCGGCGTGCTCACCGGCGAGGTCCGCATCAGCCACGGCGACCGCGAGATCTGCGGCAGCATGCACGATGCGCGGACCCGTGATTCGCGCTTCCGTGCGGGGGTCGGGCTGGTGGTGGTGCCCGAGGCCGGCGATCACGAACCGATCGTGGTGTCCTGGACCCGCCCGCTGAAGGACCGCTGGGTGCCGACCATCCAGCTCGGCGCCCCCAGCCCGGTGCAGCAGAACGACACCGCCCGGCTGCTGATGCGCGCGGCGTGCATCGCGGTGGCGATCGCCCTGGCGCTGTCGGCGCTGATGGGCTGGGCCACCACCCGCGACCGCTCGTTCCTGGTGTATGTGGGTGCCTGTCTGGTGTTCGTGCTCTGGCAGGCGGTCCTTGGTGGGCTGAGTGGCTATCCCGAGCCGTGGTTGCCGGTGCAGGACCGTGCCTCCTGGTGGCTGATCGCACTCACTGCGTTCAGCCAGGCGCTGCTGCTGCCGATCCTGTGGCGGCTCAATGGCGGCGACCGGCGGTGGCCACGCTCGCGCCCGGCGCAGCACCTCGTGCTCTGGGGGCTGATCGCGCTCGGCCTGAGTGTGCCGCTGTGGGGGCTGACCGGGCTGGGCATCGTGGCGCTCGTACTGGAGTGGAGTTTCCTGGGGGCCTGCACGCTGTGCCTCGGCGCAGGCCTGTGGGGGCTGTGGCAGCGCGATGCGCATGCACTGCCGGGGCTGGCCGCGCTGGCCCCCTGGTGGATCATGATCGGGGCCGATGCGCTGGATGCGCAGTGGCTGGTGGCCTATCGGATCGAAGCGTTGCAGCTGTCGGCGACCTGGTTCCTGATGATGGCCGCCTATGCCCTGAACCTGCGGCTGGGCCGGCTGCGCCGCCAGCGCGATGAAATGCGCCAGCTCGCCGATACCGACATGCTGACCGGCCTGCCCAATCGCCGCGCCGGCCTGCGCCTGCTCGCCGAATACCTGGAACGGGCGCGCCAGGAACCGCACGCACTGGCGATCGGCTTCCTGGATATCGATCTGTTCAAGGACATCAACGATCAGTTCGGCCACGACGTCGGCGATCAGGTGCTGGTCGCGGTGGCGCGCGCGCTGCGCGGTTCGGTGCGCAATCACGACGATGTGATCCGGATGGGCGGTGAAGAATTCCTGGTGCTGCTGCCCGGCGCCGGCCATGCCGCCGCGGTGGCGCGGCTGGAGACGGTGCGCCAGCAGGTGGCGGCCGTCACCCAGGCACTTGGCATTGCCGGCCTGACGGTCTCGGCCAGCATCGGCCTGGCCGTGCTCAAGCCGGGCAGCGACGACCTGGCCGGGCTGCTGCGCCGGGCCGACCACGCCATGTATTGCGCCAAGCGCAACGGTCGCAACCAGATCCATGACGGCGAGCGCACCACGACCGCCGGCGATCCGCTGCCGGCCTGAACCGCCGGCACGCGGAAAAACGCAGCAGCGACCGCCTTTTGCCCGATAATGGGCCGATGACAACCCGACTCAACAAGCATATCGCCGACACCGGCTTCTGTTCCCGGCGCGAAGCCGACCGCCTGATCGGCGAACGCCGCGTCACCGTCAATGGCCATCCGGCCGGTACCGGTGCGGTGGTGGGCGAACAGGACGTGGTGCTGGTCGACGGCCAGCCGCTGCGCGCGCGCGAAGCGAAGAAGGCCGGCGGCCGCAAGCATGTCTATATCGCGCTGAACAAGCCGGTGGGCATCACCTGCACCACCGAAAGTTCGGTCAAGGGCAACATCGTGGAGTTCGTCGGCCACGAACAGCGCATCTTCCCGATCGGCCGCCTGGACAAGGATTCCGAAGGCCTGATCCTGCTGACCAGCAACGGCAACATCGTCAACCAGATCCTGCGCGCCGAGAACGGGCACCAGAAGGAATACATGGTGGCGGTCAACAAGGCCGTCACCGACGAGTTCCTGCGTGGCATGGCCCGCGGCGTGCGCATCCGCGATGAGGTCACGCTGCCGTGCCGGACCAGCAAGCTGGCCAAGTTCGGGTTCCGGATCACGCTGCAGCAGGGCTTGAACCGGCAGATCCGCCTGATGGCGGCCGCGTTCGGCTTCCGGGTCACCCAGCTGCGCCGCGTGCGCATCGACAACATCAAACTCGGTGCGCTCAAGCCGGGGCAGTGGCGCAATCTCACCGATGCCGAGCTCAACGGCCTGCTGCCCAAACAGCTGGACTGGTGATGCTGTGCGTCACGCCGTGACGCCGTACCCGGGCTAGACTGATCCGGCACACGCCACCGCCTGCCACGATGATCAAGCCGTCCAAGCCGGACAACGAAGCACAGCGCCTGCTGGCGCTGCAGCGGTATCAGATCCTGGATACGCCGCGCGAGCGGTCCTTTGATGATCTGGTCACGATCGCCACCGCGCTGTGCGGCACCCACATGGGCGCGGTGACCCTGGTCGACCAGGACCGCCAGTGGTTCAAGGCGCGGCAGCTGCTGGACGCACCCGAAACCACCCGGGACATCTCCTTCTGCGGTCACGCCATCCTGCAGCCGGACCAGGTGATGGTGGTCGAGGATGCGCGAACCGACCCACGCTTTGTCGACAACCCGATCGTGGTCGATGAGCCGCATATCCGTTTTTATGCGGGCGCGCCGCTGCTGAGCAGTGACGGCCTGCCCTTGGGCACGCTGTGCGTGTTCGATGCCGCCCCCGGGCAGCTCAGCCCCGGCCAGCGCGATGCCCTGTCGGCGCTGTCGCGGCAGGTTTCGCTGGTGATGGAGCTGCGCCGGTACGCGCATGAAATACAGCAGCACATGACCGATCGCGCCTGGTACGAGCAGCGTCTGGCCGAGTACAACGAACTGCTGGAACAGCAGAACGCCGATCTGGCCGAACAGAGCCGCACCGATCCGCTCACCGGCCTGCCCAACCGCCGCGCGATGAGCACCGCGCTGGAGGCGGCGGTGGTGGATGCCGAGGGTCACCCGCGCGCGACCGCGGTGGCGCTGCTCGACATCGACCACTTCAAGACCGTCAACGATCTGTACGGTCATGCCACCGGCGATCACGTGCTGGCCGAACTGGCCCGCCTGCTGCGCGCGCATTTCGCCGGGCATGGCCTGGCCGCGCGCTATGGCGGCGAAGAGTTCGTGGTGCTGATGCCCGACACGCCGTTGGCCACGGCAGAGCTGCAGTGCGATTTCCTGCGCATGGCGGTAGCCGATCTGCCGCTGGGCCTGCCGTTGACGATCAGCATCGGGGTGGCCGCGCACCGTCCCGGTGATGCTATCGAGCAGACCCTGGCCCGCGCCGATGCGGCGCTGTACCGGGCAAAGGGCGAGGGGCGCAACCGGGTCATCCGCGCCGACTGATGTGCACGGGTCGTATCCGCGGCAGGGACCGGGTGTTGGCGGGTACGCCCGCTCAATCGGCGATGTTGCGTGCCTCGGACGTCGCCATCAGTTCCGGGTGCTGCACCTTCCGGCGGCGGTTGAGCAGCGGGTGCAGGAACACCGCCCCGACGATGATCGCCACGCCGGCATAGAACAGCGGGGTCAGCTCCCGTTGCTCGCTGAGCAGCACCATCGCCAGCAGGATGGCGTAGACCGGCTCAAGATTGGTCACCAGCTGCGACGTGTAGGCGCTGATGTGGCGCAGCGCGACCAGCGCGAGCGCGAACGGCAGCAGCGTGCACAGCCCGGCCAGGGTCAACAGCAGCAGGCCGTCGTGCAGGTCCGGGATCACCCACAGGTCGCTGGCCAGGGCGGGCAGCAGGAAGGGCAGTACCGGCGCCAGCAGGGTCAGGGTGAGCGTGCCCGCACCGAGTTCCAGCGCGGTCACGGTGAGCGGGTCGGCATGGCTGACCAGGCGCTTGTTGAGTGAGCCGAAGATCGCCACCAGCAGCGCCGACAGCGCGCCGATCAGCACGCCCAGGCGCATGCCATCGGGCACGCCGCCCACCACCAGCGCGACGCCCGGCAGGACCAGGATCCCGAAGGCCAGCTCACGGAACTGGAAGGGGCGCTTGGCCACCCAGGGCTCGATCACCGCGGTGAACACCGGCGCCAGCGCGATGCAGGTGGCCGCCACCGAGGCATTGGCCAGCTTGACCGCGCCATAGAACGTGAGCCAGTGCAGCGCGACCAGCGCGCCCACACCGCAGTAGCCGGCCACCAGCCGCGGCGACAGCTGGCGCAGCCCGCGCCACACGCGCGGCACCAGGGCCAGCATCGCCACCACCAGCAACATGCGCCACCACACCAGCGGTAGCGCGGGCAGGGTGATCAGCTTGCCAAGGATGGCGGTGACGCCCCACAGCAGCACACAGAAATGGATTTGCAGCAGGGCTCTGCGGGTATCGGTCATCGGCATCCGCCTATTGTGCGACACGCCGCGCCGCGAAGGATGCTTTCCACGCGATCCAGCGCGGGGTCGTGGCATTCTGCAGCGATGACACGCCTGCCTATCGCCCCTGTCCCCGCCGGACTGCCCCGCACCCTTCGCACCTTGGCCGGCCTCACTGCGGTGATCGCCGTGGCGGCACTGCTGCTGCAGTACACGTTGCTGCTCGACACACCGGGCCTGGGTGCTGCGGACGCGACGCTGCGCTACCTGGGCTACTTCACCATCCTGAGCAACATCGGCGTTGCCGCCGTCTGCCTGGCACTGGCCCGCGGCCGCCGTGACGGGCTGGCCGGCCCGGTCCCACGCGCGGCGGTGGCGCTGTTCATCGGCATCACCGGGTTGATCTACGTGACCCTCCTGGCTCCGTTGTGGGACCCGCAGGGCGCACAGTGGTGGGCCGATACGGGTCTGCATTACGCGGTGCCGGTGCTGTATCTGCTTGGCTGGCTGGCCGGGCCGCATGGCGGCCTGCATAGGCGTGGGTTGCTCAGCGCACTGGCGTTCCCGACGGTCTACCTCGGCTGGGCCCTGCTGGTCGGGCGGCTCAGTGGGCAGTACCCGTATCCCTTCCTGGACCTGCGCGCGCTGGGCATCGCGCTGGTCGCGCGCAATGCGCTGTCCGTGGGGGTGGTATTCGTCGTGTGCGGTGCGCTGCTGTGGTGGCTGGATGGAGCCTTGGCCGCGCGCCGCCGGAACCGGTAGCGCATCAGCTGCCGCCGAGCAGCTCCAGCTGATCGCGCAGCGCCATCGCCGCGCCGGGATTGCGCTGTTTGGCCGCACCGATGAACAGCACATATACCTCGCGCGGTGGCTGCGCGGGGAGTTCGGCAGCCAGGTGGGGCAGGTCCGGATTGTCTTCGCCGCGGGCCCAGCGCATCGCACGCAGGCACCACTGTTCCAGCGCCCGTGCCGGGTAGCCGGCACGCAGGTTCGCGCGTGAGTGCATCAATCGCGCATAGATGAAGTCGGCGGTGGGGTCGGCGAAACTGGGGTGCTCATCCGAGCCACTGAACACCAGCGCGGCACCGTGCGCACGGGCAGCGGTCAGCAGCGCCGGCGTCCACGCCGCGGGGTTGCGCACCTCCAGTGCGTGCTGCAGGCGGTGGCCGTCGACCTTGCGTGGCAGCATGCCCAGGAACCGATCGAATTCGGCCGCACCGGCGGGATGGCTGTCGCCGAACTGCCAGATCAGTGGCCCCAGCCGGTCCTCCAGAACGCGGATGCCCTCGATGAAACGTTCGGCACGTTCGCCCACCGTGGTCAGGTCATGGGTCTGGGTGATCGTGCGTGGCGCCTTGGCCGAGAAACGGAAGCCCTCGGGCGTCTGCGCGCGCCACTGGGCATAGATGGCCGGCTTCTGCGCGCGGTAGAACGTGCTGTTGATCTCGATGCAGCCCAACTGCTGGCTGGCGTAGGCCAGTTCTTCGCGCTGCGGCAATCCAGCCGGATAGAACGTGCCGCCGCGCCACGCCGGGAAGACCCAGCCACCGATACCCGTGCGGATGGAGCCGGCCGCAGCGCTCATGCGCCGTCCGGGTCGACCCATGGGTCGTAGCTGCCGAACCACCACAGGTAGCCTTCCAGATCGCGGCAGGCATAGCCGCGGCCGCCATAGGGCTGGTCGGCGATGTCCATGACGATCTGCGCGCCGGCGGCAACGGCGCGCGCATGATGCGCATCCGGATCGGCGACGATCACGCAGGCGCTCTGGGTCTGGCGACCGCCGACCTCGTCCGGGTGGACGCTGTAGCGGCCCCACTCACTGTCGTTGTCGACCGAGCCGAGCATGATCATGCCGTGGCCGTAGACCAGCTGGGCGTGGTGAACGGTATCGCCATCGGCGTAGACCGCCTGTTTCTGGAAGCCGAACGCGCGCTGCAGCCAGGCAATGGCGGCGTGCGCATCGCGGTAGCGCAGGCAGGGAATGACGGTGGCGATGGTCTCGGCGGGCGCGGTCATGGCGGGCCTCCTTCTGGCACAGGCGAGCCTGATCCGGGCCGCGTTACCATCGTGCGAAACCGGGGCATCGGCACCCTCGACGCCCCCGCCACACGCAACCGGAGACACTGCTTGAATACATCCTGGATCGGAGGCGCCGTGCTGCTGGCATGCGCACCCTTGGCATCGGCCGCCGTGCCGGCCGAACTGCAGCGGCTGGACGCCACCATCGAACGCGCCCGCAGCGAGTTCGACATCCCCGGCATCGCCGTGGCGGTGGTCAAGGATGGCAAGGTGGTGATGGAGCGCGGCTACGGGGTGCGCGAGCTGGGCAAGCCGGACCCGGTGCAGGCCGATACGCTGTTTGCGATCGCCTCCAATACCAAGGCGTTCACCGCCACCTCGCTGAATCTGCTGGCCGAGCAGGGCAAGCTGAAGATGGACGATCGCGTGATCGATCATCTGCCCGGCTTCCGCATGTCCGATCCGTACGTGACCGGCGAAATGCGCATCCGCGATCTGCTGTCGCACCGCAGTGGCCTGAGCCTGGGCGCGGGCGACCTGCTGTTCTGGCCGACCACCTCCTACAGCAACAAAGAGGTGGTGCAGCGGCTGGGCAAGGTGCCGTTGAAGGCGGGCTTCCGTGATCGCTATGCCTACGACAACATTCTCTACGCGGTCGCCCAGCAGGTGATCGAACAGGTGTCCGGGCAGACCTATGCGGACTTCCTGCAGCAGCACATCTTCACCCCGGTGGGCATGCAAGGCACCCGCTACAACGCCGATCATCTGCAGCCCGGCGACAACGCTGCAGTGGGGCACGCCAAGTATGATTTCAGCCAGCTGCGCACCGTCGCGCCGCTGACCTGGTCCAACAACGCCGGCGCCGGCGGCATCTATTCCAGCGTGCACGACATGGCGCGCTGGATGAACGTGCAGCTGGCCCAGGGCACGCTGGAGAACGGGAAGCCGCTGTTCACCGCCAAGGCCCAGCAGGCGATGTGGCAGATGATCACCCCGCAGGTGGTGCCTGAGCCGAGCGTGCCGCAGCTGGCGGCGGCACGGCCGAACTTCGCCGGCTATGGCGAGGGCTGGAGCCTGAGCGATTACCGGGGCCAGAAGCTGGTCTGGCACACCGGCGGCTGGCCCGGGATGGTCTCGCGCGTGACCCTGGTGCCGGCGCAGAAGCTGGGCATCGTGGTGTTGACCAACCAGGAAGTGGGCGCGGCCTTCAACGCGATCACGATGGAAGCGCTGGATGCCTATCTGCAGGCACCGGCCACCGACTGGGTCGCCGCCTATGCGGCCGCCGTGGCCAAGTCGCAGGAGAAGGCGGACGAGGGCTGGGCCAAGCACCTGGCCGCACGCGATGCGACATCCAAGCCGTCGCTGCCGCTGGCACGCTATGCAGGCGGCTACCGCGACGCGTGGTACGGCGACGTATTCGTTGGGCAGCAGGGCGGCAAACTGCGCCTGCGCTTTGGCAAGACCGCGCAGTTGATCGGCACGCTGGAACATTGGCAGCACGATACCTTCCTGGTGCGCTGGGACGACCGGTCACTCAACGCCGATGCGTTCGTGAATTTCAGTCTCGATCCGGACGGCAAGGTCCGCGAGGTCCGCATGCAGGCGGCATCTTCGCTGACCGATTTCAGCTTCGATTTCCAGGACCTGCTGCTGACGCCGATCGCGCCGGAGGCCAAGGGCTGAACCCCGTCGCCGGCGTGTGAGGGAGGTGAGAGTAAAACAGCAGGCCGCGGTGGGATAATCGCGGCCTGTTTTGTTTTCGGTGCACTGCGATGTTCCGCTGGTTCGAATCGCTGATTCCGGTTTTCCCGCCGATCGATGCGCGCATGCCACCGCGCAAGGTGGTGCCGTTCTATATCCACTATCTACGCCCGGTGTGGCCGGTGCTGCTGGCCACGCTGATCGCCGGCCTGCTGTTGGCGCTGGTCGAAGTGGCGATGTTCGATTTCCTTGGCCGCATCGTGGACATGGTCGCCGAGCAGCCCGGCAGCGATTTCTTCGCCCGGCATGCGAATACATTGATGTGGATGGCCGGCATCACCCTGATCGCGCGGCCGCTGCTGGTCTCGCTGCACAGCCTGCTGGTGAACCAGGCGATCGTACCGGGCCTGAGCAACCGCTCGCGCTGGTTGATGCACAACTATGTGGTGCGGCAGAGCCTGAGCTTCTTCCAGAACGATTTCGCCGGCAGCATGGCCAACCGGGTGATGCAGACCGGCACCTCGCTGCGCGAATCGGCCGTGCAGATGGTCGATTCGCTCTGGTACATCATCGTCTACACCGGTACTGCGCTGTACCTGTTCGCGCAGGCGGACTGGCGGCTGATGATCCCGCTGGGGCTGTGGATGGCCGGGTACGCGGTGATCATGTGGTACTTCGTGCCGCGGGCGAAAGAGCGTGCGTGGATCGCCTCCGAAGCGCGCTCCAAAGCGATGGGCCGCATCGTGGATGGTTACACCAACGTGCCCACGCTGAAGCTGTTCGCCCATGGCGGGCGCGAGCAGGCCTACGTGGCCGAGGCGATCGACGAACTGGCCACCAAGCACCGCGGCCAGACCCGGGTCACCACCGGGCTGGAAGTCACCATCGCCATCGTCAACGGCTTCCTGATCGTGGGCACCTGCGGCCTGGCGCTGTGGTTGTGGAACGGCGGCCACATCAGCGTCGGTGCGATCACCCTGGCCACCGGCCTGGTGATCCGCATCCACAACATGTCCGGCTGGATCATGTGGACGATCAACGGCATCTTCGAAGATATCGGCACGGTGCAGGACGGCATCACCACCATCTCCCAGCCGCTGACGGTGCAGGACCGCGCCGATGCCGTGCCGTTGGTGGTCAGCCAGGGCGGCGTGCATTTCGATCACATCCATTTCCATTACGGCAAACGCGGAGGCGTGATCGCCGGCTTGGACCTGCAGGTGAAGCCCGGTGAGAAGATCGGTCTGGTGGGTCCCTCGGGTGCCGGCAAGTCGACCCTGGTCAATGTGCTGCTGCGGCTGTACGACCTGGAAAGCGGGCAGATCCGCATCGATGGGCAGGACATCGCCGGGGTCACCCAGGAAAGCCTGCGCCGGCAGATCGGCGTGGTCACCCAGGACACCTCGCTGCTGCACCGCTCGATCCGCGACAACCTGCTGTACGGGCGTCCGGATGCAACTGAGGAGCAGCTGCATGCCGCGGTGGCCAAGGCACGCGCCTCGGCCTTCATCGATACGCTGGTCGATGGGGAAGGGCGCCGTGGTTACGACGCGCATGTCGGCGAGCGCGGGGTAAAGCTGTCCGGTGGCCAGCGCCAGCGCATCGCGATCGCGCGGGTGCTGCTCAAGGACGCTCCGATCCTGGTACTGGACGAGGCAACCTCTGCACTGGATTCGGAAGTGGAAGCGGCGATCCAGGACAACCTGGATGAATTGATGACCGGCAAGACGGTGATCGCGATCGCGCACCGCTTGTCCACGATCGCGCGCATGGACCGGCTGGTGGTGATGGATCAGGGCCGCATCGTGGAAACCGGCACGCACGCCGAGCTGATCACGGCCGGCGGGTTGTATGCGCGGCTGTGGGCACGGCAGACCGGGGGCTTCGTGGCTGCCGACGCGTAAGTCGCGTCATGCCCGTCCCGCAGAAAAGAAACGGCCCGGGTCACCCCGGGCCGTTTGCCTGTCTGACGAGGAACGAGGCAGTGCTTACTCGATCGGCTGGTCCAGCATCAGCTGGCGCGCGAAGCGCACCGGCGGGGCGCCGTAGGACAGCATCTGGTCGTGGTAGGCCTTCAGGTTGAACTTGGCCCCCTGCTTGTCCTGCACGGCCTTGCGGGTATCGAAGTGTTCCTGCGCGCCGACGAAGTAGGTCGGCAGCTGCGCGGAGGTCAGCTGCGCACGTACCCACTTGCCCGAGGCTTCGCTTTCCTGCTGGAAGGCGTCGTGGGTCATCAGGTGCATCGCCTGCTCACGCGTCCAGTTGTCCACGTGCACGCCCTGGTCCAGGATCGCGTTGGAGATGGTGCGCAGGTAGAACTTCAGCTGCACCAGGTGGAACAGCGGATCGTTGTCCAGATAACCCTGCTCCTGCATCATCCGCTCGGTGTAGACCGCCCAGCCTTCGGCGAACAGGCCCGAACGCAGCACCGCGCGCAGCGTGGAGGGGAACTTGCCCGAGTGCCAGCCTTCCAGGTAATGGCCCGGAGTGCCTTCGTGGATGCTCAGCAGGTGGATCATGCGGCTGTTGTATTCGCGCAGGAACGAATCGACCTGCTTGTCCGTCCAGTCGTCCGGAATCGGCGAGACCGCATAGAAGGTCTTCAGGTTCTTGTCGAGCGGGCCCGGCGAATCGCAGTAGGCCACGGCCACGCCACGCTGGAATTCCGGCATCAGGATGATGTCGACCGGCGAATCGGGCAGGGTCATCAGGTCATGCTTGCGCACGAATTCGGTGGACTGCTCCAGCGCGGCCTTGGCGTCTTCAACGACCTTGTCGCGTGCCGGCTTGTCGGCATAGGCCAGCTCCAGCGCGGCTTCGATCGCGGCCTGCTGCTGCTCGTCGCTCGGGTTGGCCGGCAGCGCCGGGGCGCCGGGCTTGTCCTTGAGCACGGTCTGCGCGATGCCATACATGTCCTGGCGCACTCGCTTGAGCTCGGCACGCGCGCGCTCGCCGATCTCGGCGCGCGAGAGCGAGGAGTTCAGCGCGAACTTCAGCTTCTGGTCGTACAGCTCCGCACCGATGCGGAAGTCACCCTTGGCGTTGGGCACCAGGGTCTTGTCCAGCCAGGTCTGCTGTTCGTCGACGGCCTTCTTCAGGCCCTCGATCGCAGCCTGCAGGCGCTTCTGGTCTTCGGCCGGCAACTCACCGATGTGCGGGGTGATGAAGGTATCGACGATGCTCAGGATGCCGCGGTTCTGCTTGGCCACGGTTTCGGCATGGATCTTCGGCACGCGGGCCGGGTCCAGGTTCTCGCGGGCCTGGGCGAAGATCTGCGGCAGCTTCTCCATGCGCGCGGTCGCCGATTTCAGGCGGTCGGGGAGCGGGGCGAACTCACGCGCCATCAGGCCGTAGAGCGCGCTGCCGGCCATGCCGTTGTACATCTGCGGGTCCCACTTGGGCGACTGCAGCACTTCCGCAGTCCAGACCTCGGACTGCAGCTGGTTGCGCAGGATCGCCGCGTCCACCTGGTTCTCGCGCGAGAGCTTGCTGACGTCGATCTTGTCCAGATCGCCCAGCAGTGCCTTGTACGCGGTGAGCACCTTCTGCTGGCCGGCCGCGCTCAGGTCGTCGATCTCGCTGTCGTAGCGGTGGTCGCCGATCTGCGTGGCGCTGATCGGGGAGAGCTGCATCCAGGTGTCCAGGGCGCGCTTGGACAGGTCGGCGAAGGCCGCATCGACTGCGGCATCGCCAGCCGGGGTGGCCGCTTCGGTGCCGGTGGTGGGCGTCGGGGAGTCGGCCTGCTGGCAGCCACCAAGGGCGGCGATCAGGGCGAGGGCAAGCAGATGCTGGCGCATCGGTGTTCCTGTACTGGGGACAATCCCCGAGCATAGGGCCGATGGCCCCCGTTGTCCCCGTGCCATTGGATTACCATGCGCCGTGAAGATCGCCGTATTGACTGGAGTTGCACTGTGACTGGATGGACAGGACGGGCCCGCGCCGGGCTGGCAGGGATGCTGTTGTTGGGCCTGGTGGCCTGTGGCCGCAGCGGGCCGAACTACGCCGCCGACGCGGCCGCCGGGGCCGTGGCATCTCCCGAGGGCGCGTTCCTGGCGTATGAACACGACATCCGCATCCAGCTGGATGCCAAGCGCATCAGTGAGCGGGTCAAGGCCGTGTCCGCGGCCTGCCAGAGCAACCGGTTCGGTGATTGCGCGGTGCTGCAGGTGGGCGAGGAAGGCGGTGAAACCCGCTCCGGCTCCATCCGCGTGCGCATCGCGCCCAAGGGCGTCGAGCCGATCATCGCGCTGGCCGGTGAAGGCGGCGATGTGGCCTCGCGCAATACCCATGCCGAAGATCTGGCCCAGCAGGTGGCCGACACCGCACTGACCCAGACCCGGCTGCAGAAAGAGCATGCGCAGCTGCAGGCCTATCAGCAGCGCAGTGACATGAAGGTGGCCGACCTGTTGGCGGTCTCGCAGCGCATGGCGGAGATCGAGGCCGGGCTGGAGCAGGCCAACAAGGAGGCTGCGCAGCAGCGTCGCCGGATCGATACACAGCTGGTCACCCTGCACTTCGAAGGTCCGGCGGGGCAGCGCAGCCGCAGCGACATCGGCAAGGCGTTCAGTGAGTTCGGATCGATCTTCACCACCAGCATCGCGTTCGTGATCCGCGCGGTGGCGGCACTGCTGCCGGTCGGCGTGGTGGCGTGGGCGGTCGGTGCCGTGGGCCTGGCGCTGTGGCGCCGCCGCAAACGTCGCAAGGCCGCGGCGGCCGCGCGCTGACCATGCCGGTCGTGCCGCGCGCCAAGGCGCGGCACGACGGTTGACTCAGCCTTCGTCCTGCTCGTATTCCACGAAGACATCCAGCTCCAGCGCCAGTTCCTGCACCGCGTCACGCACGCGCTGGGCGCCGAGTGCGTTGCCTACTTCCACTTCCAGTTCGTGCGTGCCCGGGCCGATGTCATCGGACAGGCCGGCCGAGCTGGAATCGTCGTCGTCCATGTGCGGCATCAGGTCGTCGGTTTCCTCGACGTGTTCGATCCCCTCGATGCTCTGCAGCAGGTCGGTGATGGCACGTGCATCGTCTTCGGTGCCGGTGATTCGCAGTCGCAACAGGGCCATGGGTCGAGCCTCGGGGGAAAGGGACTCCAGCCTAGCCAGCACGCGGAAAAGGTCGGGTGAGGATGCGCGCCGGGTCGTGGCGCCCGGTTCAGTCGTGCGTGCGGTCCGCAGGCGGCAGGCCCAGCAGTTCATCGGGCAGGGCGGGCAGCGGGGTGCGCTCATCCAGTGCTTCGCGCTTGAGCCAGTCCATGAACGCCTGCGCGGTCGGGCTGAGCGGCCGGTGTTCGGCGTGGACCACATAGTAGGCGTAGCGCGCCTTGAGTGCGGGGCCGGGCAGGCGCACCAGCTCATAGCGCTGCAGGTAGGGCTGGGCGATGTGCTTGCGCGCCAGCACTGCGCCGATGCCGTAGACCGCGGCGCGCATCGCATCGGTGCTGTCGCTGAAGGTGTGCAGCGAGGGCAGGTCCAGCCCGCGCACACCCGCCGCCTGGAACCAGTCGCGCCAACCCTGCGGCGACATGTCGCTGAGCAGCGGCAAGGTGGCGATCTGTGCCGGTTCGCGCAGCGTCGAGACGCCCGCCAGGGAAGGTGAGGCCACCGGGCAGAGTTCATCGTCCATCAGGTGATGCGCGGTCATGCCTGGCCACTGGCCAAGACCGTAACGGATGCCCAGTTCCGGACCCGTCTCGTCGAAGCGCACCAGCTCGGTGCTGGTCTGCAGCTCGATACGCATGCGCGGATGCTGTTGGGTGAAGCGCGGCAACCGCGGGATCAGCCAGCAGTACGACAGCGAGCGGATGGTGGTGACCCGCAGCGGCACGATGTCCGCCTGGGGATGCAGGTTGCCGGCCACTGCGTTGAGATCACTGAGCGCGGCCGCCGCCGCGTCGGCCAACTGGCGGCCTTCGGCGGTCAGCCGCACGCCGCGCGCATGGCGCTGGAAGAGGATGGTTCCAAGCAGGTCTTCCAGCCGTCGCACGTGGTGGCTGACCGCGCTGGCGGTGAGGTGCAGCTCCTGGGCGGCGTGGGCGAAGTTCTGGTGGCGTGCGGCAACCGCGAACACCCCCAGCGCGGGCAGCAGGGCAGGGCGAAGGATCATGGTCGAGACCCAAATCATATTTGTGGCTTGCACGGATACTACGCGCTTGTGGGCGCGTGACGGCAGGCGGATGCTGTCGCCCTTCCTCCCCCGGATTCACGCGCATGTTGCCGTCCCTTACCGCTCGCCCTGCGTGTCAGCTTCCCTGCGGAGGCCCACCGTGAGCGGGGCGCCGCTGGCCGCAGGTACGGTGGAGCGCGATTGGCGTACCCCGCTGGAACTGACCGTACTCGGCGCGATCTGGGGCTGCTCATTCCTGTTCATGCGGGTGGCCGTGCCGGCCTTCGGACCGTACGCACTGGTGGAGGTGCGGTTGCTGCTCGGCGCGCTCGTGCTGCTGCCGTTCCTGTGGCAGGCGCGCGCGCAGTTTCCGGCGCGTCGCTGGCTGTGGCTGGCACCGATCGGCCTGATCAATTCGGCCATCCCGTTCGTCCTGTTCGCCTGGGCCGCACAACGCGCCCCGGCCGCGATCGGGGCGATCTGCAATGCGATGACCGTGCTGTTCGCCGCGCTGATCGCGTTCCTGTTCTTCGGCGAAAAGATCGGCATGCGCCGCGCGATCGCCCTGCTGGTCGGCTTCGCCGGCGTGGTGGTGCTGGCCACCGCCAAAGTGTCCGGTCTGAGCATCGGTGCGGCGGTGATGGCCGGTGCCCTGGCCGCGCTGTTGTATGGCTTGGGCGTCAATCTGGTGAAGCGCCACATGACCGGCCTGCCGCCGGCGGCCTCTGCCGGTGCCACGCTCGGCTGCGCGGCGATCCTGCTGCTGCCGATGGCGCTGACCCATTGGCCGACCGCCCCGATCCCGATGCTGTCCTGGGCCTGCGCGATCGCCTTGGGCGTGGTCTGCACCGGCCTGGCGTTCCTGATGTTCTACCGCCTGATCGCCCGCATCGGCCCGGCTCGTGCCTCGACCGTGACCTATCTGGTGCCGATGTTCGGTGCGCTGTTCGCGTGGGTGTTCCTGGGCGAACCCGTGACCGGCGCGATGGTCGTGGCGGGCGTGCTCATTCTCGGGAGTGTGGCGGTGTCCCAGAAGCGATAGAGATCGCCTCTGCGGAGGCGATCGGCCGGCCAGCGGCCGGCACGACCGAGACGTGCATATCCAATCCCATGCACGTTCAACGCGCCAGTGGCTTGGCCTTATCGCACCGGCACCGGGATGTTACACAGGTCGATGTGGCCGGCCGGCCGCTTGTAGAAATCATCGACGCGGTTGCGGCGCGCTTCGGTCGCATCGGCAAAGGTCCTGGAGTCGGTGCGCAGCACCTGCAGCTTGGGTCGCTGCGCAGCCGGTACATCGCTGGCACGCTGGATCGACTGGATCGCGGTGCGCTGCGCCGGATCGGCGTAGAAGCCCATCGGTGCCGGTCCACGCGGCAGCGCGCTGAGCAGCTCCATGCCCTGCAGCACGCGGCCGACCACGGTGATGTTGCGGTCCAGCTGACGCGGTGACTGCCCGGTCACCACGTACAGCTCCGCGCCGATGCTGCTGTCTTCCTCGTTGCTGCGGCCGGCGCCCAGTGCACCGTAGCAATGCGCCAGCCAGGTCTTGCCGTCCTCGCGGTCCTGGCCCACCGGGAAGCCGTTGACGAAACCGGTCTGGTCGGCCCAGCCGTCACGGTCGGGCAGGGGGCTGACCTTGAGCCCCTTGCTGTCGCGCTGGAACTCGGCCGGGAGCTTGCGCGTGGCGCTGCCGAGCGGCTTCGCCTTGGCGGCATCATCGGCGTCGGCATCGCCGAACTGCACCACGAAATTGTCCTGCGCGCGGTAGATGCTCTCGCCATCCCAGAAATGCTCGTGGGCAAGCGTCTGGATGTTGGCCACGTGCTGCGGCGCGAACGCCGGGGCCAGCTCGATGATGACGCGGCCGGCGGGCAGGTTCATGTACAGCAGGTTGGCCGGGTCGGGCGTGCGCCAGTCACTGTCCGGCGAGGCGTCCAGAATCTGCTGCGGGCTGCGGTAAGGCGTGGCCGCGCTGGCCAGGCTGGGCAGCAGGCAGGCCAGAGCGAGGGTGAGCAGGGCAGGACGACGTGGCGACATGGCAGACCCGTTCAGGAAGGGAGTGCCCGATTGTGCGCGAAGCGCACCGGCTACGGCCAGCCAGGGGATGTCCTGCGGCACGGTGACTAACGACACATCCGCTATAGCGAAGTTCGGACTAGTGTGGACTCCACGCTAGCGGAGACCGCCATGAGCGACCACGAAGTCCACCTCAAGAAGTTCCAGAAAGAGCTCAGCTCCGGCACGGTCTCCCTGGCCTTGCTGGCGGTGCTGGCCAAGGCCGGCGAGCCGCTGTACGGCTACCTGATCGCCAAGGAGCTGGAGCGGGTCGGCGAGGGCGTGCTGAGCGGCAAGCAGAGCGCGCTGTACCCGGTGCTGCGCAACCTGGAAGGGGCCGGGTTGCTGGAAAGCCATGTTGAACCGTCGGTGGCCGGGCCACCGCGCCGCTATTACCGCATCAATGACACGGGGCGTGAAGTGCTCAGCCAATGGACCGCCGCGTGGCGTGCCACCCGTGATTCCGTCGATTCCGTCCTGGAAGGGGTAACCGCATGAACATCGAATCCGTGGCCGGTCGGGCCTTGCCGACCACCATTCCCGCGTATCTGGCACAGCTGCGCGCGGCGCTGCACGACGCCGATCCGGCGATGGTGCAGGACGCCCTGTATGACGCCGAGGAATACCTGCGCTCGGAGCTGGCCGCCCAACCGGGGCGCAGCGAGGCCGAGGTGATCGCCGATGTGGCCGGCAGCTACGGTGCGCCGGAAGAAGTGGCCGAGATCTACCGCGAAACGGAAATCACCGTGAACCGTGCGCTGCGCACGCCGAGCGCGGGTGCTGCACCGATCCGACGTGCAGCGGCCAGCAGCCCCGGCATCGCCTCGGTACCACCGCCGCAGGCGCCGCCCAAGCCACGCTCGGCCGTGGCCCGCTTCTTCGGTGTCGCACTGGAGGCACGCACCTATGGCGCGCTGTTCTACATGCTCCTGTCGCTGGCCACCGGTACGTTCTTCTTCACCTGGGTGGTTACCGGCCTGTCGCTGTCGCTGGGCCTGATGGTGCTGATCATCGGCATTCCGGTGGCGGTGTTGTTCTTCGGCTCGGTGCGCGGTCTGTCGCTGCTGGAAGGGCGGTTGGTCGAAGCCCTGCTCGGCGAGCGCATGCCGCGCCGGCCGACGTATTCCGACCGCAGCCGCAGCTGGCTGCAGCGCATCGGCGACATGTTCACCGATGGCCGCACCTGGCTGACGCTGCTGTACTTCGTGCTGATGCTGCCGCTGGGCATCGTCTACTTCACGATCGCCACCACGTTGTTGTCGACCTCGATCGGCTTCATCTGGGCACCGGTGGCGGCGCTGTTCTCCAGTGACTACGTGGGCATCCACATCGACGGCATCCAGATGCTGCCGCTCTGGGTCACACCGCTGCTGGCGATCATCGGTGTGCTGCTGCTGTTCGCCACGCTGCACCTGGCGCGTGGCATCGGTCACCTGCACGGGATGATGGCCAAGCATCTGCTGGTGCGGCTGTAACCCACGGCCACAGGTTGGAACCCGAGGATCCGGTAGTGCCGGCCGCTGGCCGGCTCCCCAAGCTGCTGGATGAAAGCGCAGCCGGCCAGCGGCCGGCACTACCCACAGCGTAAGCCCCCTGGTCGGGGGGCGGTCGGCAAGCGGGCGTCAGCCCGCTTTACGGCGCAACGGGGTCACGTTGCTCGCGATCTTCGCGGCTTTTTTCGGCTTGCTGGCCACGCTCTGCGCATGGGCCGCGAAGAAATCGCGCACCTTGGGGTAGACCGTTTCGCGCCAGCGGCGGCCGCTGAAAATGCCGTAGTGGCCGGCGCCTTCGACGATGAAATGCTCGCGATGCGCGGCCGGAATGCCGGTGCACAGGTCCTGCGCCGCTTCGGTCTGGCCGAGGCCGGCGATATCGTCCAGCTCGCCTTCGATGCTCAGCAGTGCGGTGCCGGTGATCGCGCTGGGATCCACGCGTTCACCCTGTACGTACCACTCGCCGCGCGGCAGCAGGAACTCCTGGAAGACCACGCGGATCGTGTCCAGGTAGTACTTGGCCGGCATGTCGAGCACCGCGTTGTACTCATCGTAGAAACGACGGTGGGCGTCGGCATCTTCCATGTCGCCCTTGACCAGGTCGGCATAGAAATCCCAGTGCGAACTGAAGTGGCGGCTCGGGTTCATCGACAGGAACCCGGCGTGCTGCAGGAAGCCCGGGTACACGCGGCGGCCGGCGCCGGGGAAGGTCGCCGGCACGGTGTGGATGACGTTGTTCTCGAACCACGACATCGGGTTCTGCGTGGCCAGGTTGTTGACCGCGGTCGGGCTGCAGCGCGCATCGATCGGGCCCCCCATCATCACCAGCGACCGCGGCGTGGTTTCGCCACGGCTGGCCATCAGCGAGACGGCGGCAAGCACCGGCACGGTCGGCTGGCAGACGCTGATCACGTGCAGCTTTTCCGCGCCAAGGTGGCGGATGAATTCCTGCACATAGGCAATGTAGTCATCCAGCCCGAACTCGCCTTCACTGCCCGGCACCATGCGCGCATCGACCCAGTCGGTCACGTACACGCGGTGATCGCGCAGCAGGGTGCGCACGGTATCGCGCAGCAGCGTGGCGTGGTGGCCAGACAACGGCGCCACCACCAGCACGAACGGCTGGTTGAGCATCGTGTGCAGCTGGTCGGCTTCATTGCTGTGGCGCTTGAAGCGCAGCAGTTTGCAGAACGGCTTGCTGATCTCTTCGTGGACGACGATCGGCACGCGCTCGCCCTCGACGTCGATTTCGTTGATGCCCCATTCGGGCTTCTCGTAATCCTTGCCGATGCGGTGGAACAGCTCATTCACAGCGGCCAGGCGATCCGCGCCGGGCATCTGCGACCACCAATGACCTTGATTGGCGAAGAACTTCGCGTTGGCCTGGGCCTGGTGCACCCACGGGGCGAGCAGGTTGCGGGTCAACTCATGCAGCTGATATAGCATGACGTCCAATATGTATGGTCTTATGTTGCCGCGCAGCATAGCGTACCCGTCGCGCGGGCGCCTTAATGCGGGTGCTGTCTCAGTTGTTATCGAGACTCAGGGCGTGCCGCGTTCCAGTGCAGCCGCGTGCCCGGCCAGTGCGGGCGACAGCCAGCAGTGCGAGCCCAGCGCTGTGAACCCCACGCGCTTGAGCTGGCTGCGGTACCAGCGCGCCGGGCGCGGCTGGAAGCCTTCGTTGTCGCCATCGAAGTCATCCTCGGCCGTGAATGCCTCCAGGAAGGCCACGCCGGCGGTCAGTTCGGCAAAGCCCTCCAGTGCCGGGCGCAGCTCGCGGCTGGGCACGTAATGCATCACGTCCGAGCAGATCAGCAGATCCACCGGTGCGCACGGGCGCAGCCAGGCGAAATCGCCGACCTTGGCCGGGTGCAGGTTGCGGCTGCGGCCGTAGCGGTGCACGGCGTAATCGCTGCTGTCGAAGCCCAGGTACTGCACGCGGGGGCGCAGTTTGAGCAGCGGGGCACGCCAGGCGCCTTCGCCACAGCCGATATCCAGCACGCTGCGGATCGGGCGTTCCAGGTAGTACTCGGCGCTGGCCACCGCGAGCGCCACCTTGCGCGCCAGGCGCGCGGCGCCACCGGTCTGGTCAGGCTGGTACCAGCGCTGGAAGTAAGCGGCGTCGTAGGTTTTGTCCATGGGGATATGCACGTGGGTGAAAGCGGCGCTTATCGTACGGCGTGGGCGCGCGGATGCGTAGTTGAGGTGTGGCGATGGGTCGCGCCCGCCACGCACGAGGCGGCCCTGCCGGGCATGCGAGAATGGCGGCCAACCCATGCCAGCCGCCGGAGCAAGCACATGCAGTCCTACTACTGGGTCAAGACCTTCCACCTGTTGTTCGTGGTGGCGTGGATGGCGGCGGTGTTCTATCTGCCCCGGATCCTGGTCAACCTCAGCGAGACCGCCGGCCAGCTGCCGGTGACCGAGCGGCTGCAGCTGATGGGCCTGCGCCTGTACAAGTTCGGCCACATGATGTTCGGCCTCGCGCTGATCCTGGGCGTGGTGCTGTGGCTGGGCTACCGCGTGATTCCCGATTTCCCGACCATGGTCGCGCCCGGTGCGGCGGGCTGGCTGCATGCCAAGCTCGGCCTGGTGGTGCTGCTGCTGGTGTATTACTCGTGGACCGGGCGGCTGCTGAAAGGCGCGGTGAAGGGCAAGCTGCTGCCGTCCTCGCGTGCGCTGCGCTGGTTCAACGAACTGCCGCTGGTGCTGTTCATCGGCGTGGTCTGGCTGGTGATCGCCAAGCCGTTCTGAGTCAGTCAAAACCGGCCAGCGGCCGGCCCTATAGCCGGGCCACGCCGCCGGTGTGCTGCACAAAAAAAAGCCGGGCGCTCACGCGTCCGGCTTTTCCGTTTCCGCCGCAGCCCGGTCAGGCCACTTCGTAGGTCCCGTAGCTGCGCAGGCGCTCGTAGCGCTTCTGCAGCAGCTCATCGACCGGCAGCTTCTCCAGCACGTCCAGCTCGTTGAGCAGCACGGCCTTGAGGCGCTTGGCCATCTGGTTCGGGTTGCGGTGGGCGCCACCGGTGGGCTCACGCAGGACCTTGTCCACCAGGCCCAGGCTCTTCAGGCGCGGGGCGGTCAGGCCGAGCTGTTCGGCGGCGTCCTTGGCCTTGGCCGGGTCCTTCCACAGGATCGAGGCGCAGCCTTCCGGGCTGATGGTCGAGTACACGCTGTACTCCAGCATCACGGTGCGGTCGCCCACACCCAGTGCCAGTGCGCCACCCGAACCGCCTTCACCGATCACCGTGCAGACCACCGGCACCTTCAGTTCGGCCATTTCCATCAGGTTGCGTGCGATCGCTTCGGACTGGCCGCGCGATTCGGCATCGATGCCCGGCCAGGCGCCGGCGGTGTCGATCAGGGTCAACACCGGCAGGCCGAAGCGCTCGGCCATCTTCATCAGGCGCAGCGCCTTGCGGTAGCCCTCCGGCTTGGGCATGCCGAAGTTGCGCCTGATCTTTTCCTTGGTGTCGCGGCCCTTCTGATGGCCGATCAGCATCACCGAGCGACCACCGATACGGGCCAGGCCGCCGATGATCGCCTTGTCGTCGGCGAAGGCGCGGTCGCCGGCCAGTTCCTGGAACTCATCGCAGATGATGCGGATGTAGTCCTCGGTATACGGGCGGGACGGATGCCGGGCCAGCTGCAGCACCTGCCAGGAGGTCAGGTTGCGGAAGATCTGTGCAGTGCGCACCCGCAGCTTGTCCTGCAGGGCATTGACCTCGGCCTCGACATTGACCGCAGGTCCGGCGCTGGCGCTGCGCAGTTCCTGGATCTTCGCCTCCAGATCAGCGATGGGTTGCTCGAAGTCGAGGTAGTTCGGATTCATCGGAAACCGTCGTGAAGAAAAGAGGGAAAGTGTAGCCGAATGCGCCGAAAAGCCCCGTACGCCGTCGTCTGGAAACCGACGTTAGCGCAGCGGGGCCAGGCGCGCCAGTCAGCTCAGGGGACGACCAGCGCCGCGCTGCCCATCAGCGTGCTGCGGGTCTTCACGAAGGTGTTGTAGCCCTCGTTGGCTTCCTTGGGCAGGCCCGAGCCCAGCCGGGCGGTGGCGGCGGTGAACGCCATCTGCGCCTGGAAGGCCTCCTGCTGGAGCTGCAGCTGCGCATCGGCGGTGGTGGCATGCAGGTAGCGGGTGTACAGCTCGCGCAGCGGGCCGGCATGGGCCTCGAAGGCCGGGTCCAGCGCGGGCAGTGCGGTCGGGGCGGCTTCCAGCGCGTAGGCGGGCGCGGCGTAGCCGTGGGGCTGCTGGCGTGCGTAAACACCGGGCTGGCCCATGCCTGCTTCGACGTAGGCGATGAAATCCGGGGCGGTGAAGATCTTGGCGTTGATCCGGCCGCCACTGGCGTCCACGTGGGCCACGGTCTGCACCTCCGGGAACGGCTCGCGGACGCCGAAGCTCCACGCCTTGTCGATGAACAGGTCGTGCGTGCTCTGGTACGGCCCTTGGAAGGTCACCCCGCCCAGCTCGATCTGCTTGTCCAGGCTGCCGAAGTTCTGCAGCTTGTCTTCGCTGGTGACGTAGATCTCGTTGGCGATCACGTACTCGGCCAGGGTCGGGTTGATCAACCCGCCCTTGCCGCTGGCGTAGACGATGAAGCGCACGTCGCCGAGCTGGTCGGTCTGCAGGTGATGCTCACCGGGCTTGAGCTTGACCGGGCGCGAGGCGTGCGCGGCGATCGGCAGTTCGTTGCCGTCGATGCGCAGGGTCAGCGGGGTATCGCCCGGGTTGTCGATCTCGAAGGTCTGGGCGGGGCCGGCACAGCCGGTGAGGGCGACGGCTGCACTCAGCAGCACGGCAAAACGCTTGATCAAAACAAAATACCTGTGTTGCAACAGAAAAAAATCAGTTCGCCCAGGGCGGGCTGTAGCGCACCTTCACCGTGCGGACCGCGGGATCGGCGCGCAACGCATCGACCAGGTGGCTGTCCACGCGCACGGCGATGTCACCGGCGACATCGAGCATGCCGGCCACCGGGCCCTGTTCCGAGCCGAGCAGCAGGTCCAGCCGCAGCGGTGTGCGGCCGGGGCGATGCCGGTCGAGCAGGGCGTTGACGCGGTTCCACACCGCACCGTCATGGCGCAGGTCCACCCGCAGTGACAGCCGCGTGGCGTAGTTGGCGCAGATGTCTTCGTAATCCCAGACCTGACGGATGCGCAGCGCATAGCCGCCGTTGAACTCGTCTTCGCGCAGGCCGCCCTTGACCACCAGGATCCGGTCCTTGGTCATCAGGTGGCCGAACTCGGCCAGGCCATCGGTGAAGGCGCTGCATTCCACGCGGCCCTTGCCGTCTTCGAGCTGCATGAAGATCTGGCTCTCGCCCTTGCGGCGTACGCCGACCACCAGGCCGGCCAGGATCACCGGCGTTTCCTGGCGCCAGGCACGCTTCTCGCCGTCCTTGCTCGGGCGGGCCGGCGGGATCAGCTTTTCCAGCTTGCCCAGGTCGGTGCCGACCAGTTCCTTGACGTCATCGGCGTAGGGATCGAACGGGTGGCCACTGAGGTAGAAGCCCAGCGTTTCGCGCTCGCCGTCCAGCAACTGGCCCAGCGCCCACTCGTTGGCTTCCGGCAACTCCAGCTGCATCGCCGTGCTGACCGGATCGGGCGCGCCGAACAGCGAGTTCTGCCCGGAGGCCTTCTCGCGCGCCATCTGGTCGGTGGCCTTGAGCACTTCGGGCAGTTGCAGCATCAGCGAGGCGCGGTTCTTGCCGAGCCCGTCCATCGCGCCGCAGTTGATCATCGCTTCCAGCGTGCGGCGATTGAGCTTGCCCGATCCGGCACGCATGCAGAAATCCAGCAGCGATGCGTAACGGCCGCCACGCTGGCGTTCCTCCACGATCGCTTCGCAGGCACCCTGGCCGACGCCCTTGATCGCGCCCAGGCCGTACACGATGGTGTCGGCGCTGGAGGCTTCGAACATGTACGCCGACTCGTTCACGCGCGGCGGCAGCACGGTCAGGCCGAGGTTGCGCACTTCGGCAAGGAAGCCGACCACCTTGTCGGTGTTGTCCATGTCCGAGGACAGCGTCGCGGCCATGAACTCGGCCGGGTAATGCCGCTTGAGCCAGGCGGTCTGGTAACTCACCAGCGCGTAGGCGGCGGCGTGCGACTTGTTGAAGCCGTAGCCGGCGAACTTCTCCATCAGGTCGAAGATCGCGTCGGCCTTGGCTTCGACGACACCGTCCTTGGCCGCACCTTCGCGGAAGATCTCGCGGTGCTTGGCCATTTCGGCCGGCACTTTCTTGCCCATCGCACGGCGCAGCAGATCGGCACCGCCGAGCGAGTAACCGCCGACGATCTGCGCCATCTGCATCACCTGCTCCTGGTACACCATGATGCCGTAGGTGTCTTTCAGGATCGCTTCGGTGCGCGGATCGGGATAGATGATTTCTTCCTGCCCGTGCTTACGCGCGTTGAAGGAGGGAATCAGGTCCATCGGGCCGGGGCGATACAGCGACACCAGCGCGATGAGATCTTCGAAGCGGTCAGGACGCGCGTCTTTCAGCAGGCGGCGCATGCCCGAGGATTCGAACTGGAACACCGCGCCGGTATTGCCGTTGGCGAAGATGTCCTTGTAGGTGGGTACGTCATCCAGCGGCAGCGCGGTGATGTCCACCGGCGGAATGCCGGCGCGCTCATGGCGCTTGTTGATCGCCTTGACCGCCCAGTCGATGATCGTCAGCGTGCGCAGGCCGAGGAAGTCGAACTTCACCAGGCCGATTTCTTCGACGTCGTTCTTGTCGAACTGGGTGACCGGGTTGCGGCCGCGGCCGCCTTCGTCATGTTCGGCGAACAGCGGGCAGAACTCGGCCAACGGCTCCGGTGCGATCACCACGCCACCGGCGTGCTTGCCGGCGTTGCGGGTAAGGTCTTCGAGCTGGCGCGCCAGGTCGATCAGATCGCGGACATCGTCTTCGTTCTGGTAGCGCTGGATCAGCTCCGGCGAGGCCATTTCCGAATCCTTGCCTTCGCCCATCGCATCCTTGAGCGAGATGCCCAGGATGTTGGGGATCAGCTTGGAGACGCCATCGACCAGACCGTACGGGAAGCCGAGCACGCGGCCGGAATCGCGCACCACGGCCTTGGCCGCCATGGTGCCGTAGGTGATGATCTGGCTGACGCGGTCGCGGCCGTACTTGCGCGCGACGTAGTCGATCACTTCGTCGCGGCGGTCCATGCAGAAGTCGATGTCGAAGTCGGGCATCGACACGCGTTCGGGGTTGAGGAACCGCTCGAACAGCAGGTTGTACGGAATCGGATCCAGATCGGTGATCTGCAGCGCCCAGGCCACCAGCGAGCCGGCACCGGAACCGCGGCCGGGGCCGATCGGAATGCCCTGGTTCTTTCCCCACTGGATGAAGTCGGCCACGATCAGGAAGTAGCCGGGGAAGCCCATCTTGATGATGGTGGCCAGTTCGAATTCGAGGCGCTCGACATAATCGGCGCGGGTCTTGCCCGGTGCCAGCGGATTCTTTTCGAGGCGCGCTTCCAGCCCCTTGCGCGATTCGCTGCAGATCCAGCTGTCGAGGGTTTCCTCTTCGGGCACCGGATAGTTGGGCAGGAAGTAGGTGCCCAGCCGCATCTCGATGTTGCAGCGTTCGGCCAGCGCAAGGGTGTTGTCGATCGCGTCGGGAATGTCGGCGAACAGCGCGCACATGTCCTCGGCGGATTTGAGGTACTGCTGGTCGCTGTAATCGCGCGGGCGTTTGGGATCGTCCAGCACGCGGCCGGAGGAAATGCAGACGCGCGCTTCGTGGGCGCTGAAGTCTTCCGGCTGCAGGAAGCGCACATCGTTGCTGGCGATCACCGGCAGGCCACGCTGGCCGGCAGCCTGCAGGGCGAATTGGTTGAAGGCTTCTTCGCCATCGCGGCCGGTGCGGGTCAGCTCCAGGTGCAGGCCGTCACCGAACACGCGCTGCCAATCGGCGAGCTGCTGCTCGGCCAGGTCATGGCGGCCGTCACCGGCGAGGCGGCCGGCGAGGCTGTCGCGGCCGGCCAGTGCGAACAGGTTGTGGCAGCCGGCTTTGAGCCAGTCCGGGTGGACGGCGACGCCGCCTTCGGGGCGGTGGCCTTCCATCCAGGCGCGGGTCAGCAGCCTGGAGAGGCTGAGGTAGCCTTCGCGGTCGCGACAGAGCAGGGTCATGCGCCAGGGCGTCATGCCTTCTTCGGCGATCATGATGTCCGCGCCGGCGATGGGCTTGATGCCCACGGTTTCGGCGGCTTTGTAGAACTTGACCAGCGCGAATAGATTGTTGAGATCCGTCACTGCCAGTGCGGGCAGCTTCAGTTCGACCGCGCGGCTGAGCAGGTTGGCCTGCTTGGCTTTTTTCGGGTCAGCCTGATCCGGCTTCGCCGGGACACGGATGGTCGAATCCGCCAGCGAAAATTCGGTGTGGACGTGGAGATGTACGAAACGGGAAGTGGACATGCCGAACCAATGTGATGCCCGGTCAGGGTAGCGGTGGCGGTGGTCGCTAACAAGGCTTGACAGGGGTGTTGCGGGGGCGCGGGTTGGCGCTGGGGTTCAGGTTTGCTTCGGCGGTTCCAGCGGGTGCGGGGGTTGGCGGTGGTGAAGCAAGTGCAGGAGCGGTGGGCCCGGTGGTGCTGCGGGCTGGGGCGGCGGGGGCAGAGTCGCGGGACGCGCTGTGAATACATCCCTGTAAGCTCGTAGGCAGCATCCATGCTGCCTAACGGTCCCGCGCCTCTACCCCCACCACCCCTTCGACAGATGGCCGGTGCGTTGGGGCGAGCAACAGCTGATCCTTCGATAGGTGAGGGGGCGTTGGGGTTGGCAACGGCCCATTCTTCGATAGATGGCGGGTGCGCAGAGGCAGGCACCAGTCAGCCTTCGACAGATATCAGGTAGGCAGGCGCGAGTAACCGCCCACCTTTCCACCGGTGGCTGAGGCCCGGTGGCGAGCAATCGCCGTGTGTTCTTTGGTGCCGTGCCGGGCAGGGCCCGACAAGTGCAGCGCTCAGGCGGGGAGGCTGCTGCGGTCGGGTTCCAGGCACGCGCGGACGGGGGCGAAGCTGCGGCGGTGCTGGGGGCAGGGGCCGTGGCTGCGCAGGGCGGCGAGGTGGGCGGGGGTGCCGTAGCCTTTGTGCTGGTCGAAGCCGTATTCGGGGTGGGCGTCGTGCAGCGTCTGCATGAAGCGGTCGCGGCTGACTTTGGCGAGGATCGAGGCGGCCATGATGGCGCGGTCGAGGGCGTCACCACCGATCAGGGCCTGGGCCGGGCAGGGCAGGCCTTTGGGGACGACGTTGCCGTCGATGCGGGCGAACTGGGCGACGTGGGCGACGCCTTCGACGGCGCGGCGCATGCCGAGCATCGTGGCCTGGTAGATGTTGAGGGCGTCGATGTCGCCGACGTCCACCATCACCACGTGCCAGGCCAGGGCGCGGTCGAGGATCTTGTCGTAGAGCTGGTCACGGCGTGCCGCGGTGAGCTGCTTGGAGTCGTCCAGGCCGTTGAGGCGCGGTCGGTCGGGGCAGAACACCACGGCGGCCACCGCGACGGGCCCGGCCAGGGGGCCGCGGCCGGCTTCATCCACCCCGGCCACGTAGCGCGGGGCGACGGTGGCCAGGGCGGCGCCGTCGAACAGGGCCAGTGAAGCGGCGGCGGCGTGGCGACGGCTCATGCGGCGCGGCCGTGGTGGGGGCCGCGTTCAAGCAGCTCGGTGACGGCGTCGGCGGCCCGTGCGGAGGCGTCGCGCCGCAGCTGCAGGTGCAGGCGCTGGTAGGTGTCCTGCAGGTCGGTCACGCGCTGGGGGCGATCGAACCACTGCAGGATGGCGGCGGCCAGTTTGTCCGGGGTGCAGTCGTGCTGCATCAGCTCCGGCGCGAGGTCCTTGCCGGCCAGGATGTTGGGCAGGGCGAAGCGGTCGACCTTGAGCAGCCCCAGCGCCTTGACGATGCGGTAGGTGAGTTCGGCCACGCGGTAGCCGACCACCATCGGGCGTTTGACCAGCATCGTCTCCAGGGTGGCGGTGCCGGAGGCGAGCACGACCACGTCGGCGGCGATCATCGCGGTGCGCGCGTTGCCGTCGAGCAGGTGCGAATGGGCAACCGGCAACGCCGAGGCGGAAAGTTGCTCGCTGATCAGGGTGCGGCAGGCGGCGTTGGCGGCCGGAACCACCACGTGCAGGCCGGGGATGCGTTCGGAAACCTGCCAGGCGGCTTCGAAGAACGGTTCGCCGAGCTTGCTGATTTCCCCCAGGCGGCTGCCGGGCAGTACCGCCAGTACCTTCGCGTTGGAGGGCAGGCCGAGTGCGGCACGCGCCTGTTCGCGATCATTGTGCAGCGGGATGTCATCGGCCATCGGATGGCCGACGAAGCGGGCGTCGATGCCGTGCTTGGCGTAGATCGGCGGTTCCATCGGGAACAGGCACAGGACCAGATCGGCGCTGGCCCCGATCTTCTCGGCACGCTTCTCACGCCAGGCCCAGACCGAGGGGCTGACGTAATGGACGGTGCGCACGCCGCGTTCCTTCAGCCAGCGCTCGACGCCGAGGTTGAAATCGGGCGCGTCGATGCCGATGAACACGTCCGGCTGCCACTCCAGCGCACGCGCGCGGAACGCGCGGCGTAGTTTGAGCAGGCGCGGCAGGTGGCGCAGGATTTCGGTCAGGCCCATCACCGCCAGTTCGCTGGCGTCGAACCAGGTCTGGCAGCCGGCGCTGCGCATGGCATCGCCGCCGATGCCGGCGAACTCGGCATTCGGGAAGCGCAGGCGCAATTCGCGGATCAGGCCGGCCCCGAGCAGGTCGCCGGAGGCTTCACCGGCGACCAGGGCGATCCGCACAGGGCGCTCGGAGGTGCGCACGGCCAGCGTCTGTTCAACGCTGGTCGCCATCGCAGCGAGTGGAATGATCTCGGCGGTCGTCATGCCCGGGGTGTGCCCGCCTGGAGCCGTCATCGCAGCAGGGGCCTCTCGGCGCTTTCGATGAAGTCCAGCAGGTCCTTCACGTCGGCGCTGTGGGTGGCCTGCTCGGCCAGCTGCACCTTGGCGTCGGCCAGCGGCAGGCCGGCCACGTACAGCGTGCGGTAGGCGCGCTTGATGCTGGCGATGCGCTCGGCATCGAAGCCGCGGCGCTTGAGGCCTTCGCTGTTGATGCCGCGCGGGCGGCCCAGGGTATCGCTGCCGACCATGGTGAACGGCGGAACGTCGCCGTTGGTCAGCGCGCCCATGCCAAGGAAGGCGTGGGCACCGATGCGGCAGAACTGGTGGGCACCGGCGAAGCCGCTGATGATCACGTAGTCGCCCACGGTGACGTGGCCGGCCAGCGTGGTGTTGTTGGAGAACACGCAATGGTCGCCGACATGGCAGTCATGCGCCACGTGGGTGTAGGCGAGCATCCAGTTGTCGTTGCCGACCGTGGTGATGCCGCCGCCACCGGCGGTGCCGCGGTTGATGGTGACGAACTCGCGGATGACGTTGTCATCGCCGATCACCAGCTCGGTGCGCTCGCCTTTGTACTTCTTGTCCTGCGGCTCGCCACCGATCGCGGCATGGCCGATGAAACGGTTGTTGCGGCCGATCCGGGTCGGGCCGTGGATCGAGCAGTGCGGACCGATCTCGGTACCGGCACCGATTTCCACGTCCGCACCGATCAGGCAGAACGCACCCACGCGCACATCCGCAGCCAGCGTCGCCGACGGGTCGATGACCGCGGTGGGGTGGATGAGAGGGGCGTTGTCACTCATTGCAGATCTCCTGCCTGGATCATTCGCGGGTGCCGGCGCACAGCACTTCGGCGCAGGCGACGATTTCGCCATCGACCTTGGCCACGCAGTCGTACACCGCCATGTTGCGGATCACGCGCTTGATCTCCACGTGCATTTCCAGCACATCGCCGGGCACGACCTGCTTGCTGAAGCGGGCTTTGTCGACCTTCACCATGTAGAACAGCTTGGACTGCGCATCGCGGCCCAGGGTGAGCTGGGTCAGCACGCCGCCGGCCTGGGCCATGGCTTCGATGATCAGCACGCCGGGCATGATCGGCTGGCCCGGGAAGTGGCCCTGGAAGAATGGCTCGTTGATGCTGACGTTCTTGGTGGCGACGATCTTCCGGTTCTCGAAATCGAGCGAGATCACCTTGTCCACCAGCAGGAACGGGTAGCGGTGCGGGATCAACTGCTGGATCTGGTTGATGTCCGGCAGATTCTGGTTGTTGCTCATTCTTTCTCCTTGCTCACAGACAGGATGCGCCGGGCGAGCGCATCGAGCTGCTTGAAGCGCGCGGCATTTTTACGCCACGTGCGGTTGTCGGTCAGTGGGGTGCCGGAGGAATACTCGCCCGGCTCATGAATGGAGTTGCGCACCACCGATTTGCCGGTGATGACGACCTTGTCGCAGATTTCGAGGTGACCGACGACGCCGACGGCGCCGCCCAGCAGGCAGTAGCGGCCGATCTTGGCGCTGCCGGCGATGCCGGTGCAGCCGGCGATGGCCGAGTGGGCGCCGATCTGGACGTTGTGGGCGACCTGCACGAGGTTGTCCAGGCGCACGTCGTTCTCCAGCACGGTGTCTTCCAGCGCGCCGCGATCAACGCAGGTATTGGCGCCGATTTCGCAGTCGTCACCGATGCGCACGCCGCCGAGCTGGGGCACTTTGATCCAGTGGCCGGCATCCATGGCCAGGCCGAAGCCATCGGCACCGAGCACGGCGCCGGGATGGATGCGCACGCGCTTGCCGAGCTTGACGCGGGTGACCAGGGTCACGCGGGCGATCAGTTCGCAGCCGTTTTCCAGGGTGCAGTCTTCGCCGATGATGCTGCCGGGGCCGACGATGCAGTTCTCACCGACGACGCTGCGCGCGCCGATGGTGACGAACGGCCCGATGTGGGCACTGGCGGCGACCTGGGCGTCCGGATCGATGCAGGCGCTGGGGTGGATGCCCGGGGCGCGCGGCGGTGCGATATCGAACAGGGCGGCGATCTTGGCGAAGGTGGTGTACGGGTCCTTGGCGACCAGGGCGGCGCCGGGCGCGGCCTCGGCATCCTCGGCGCGCAGCACGACGATGGCCGCCTGGCTGTCGGCCAGCTGCGCGCGGTAGCGCGGATTGGCCAGGAAGGTGAGCTGGCCGGGGCCGGCATGGGCGAGCGTAGCCACGCCATGGATGGCGGTGCTGCCATCACCATGGACCTGCAGGCCAAACTGCTCGGCGAGTTGCTGGGCGGTATAGGTAGGAGTGTTCACCGGGGGAGTTTACCGTGTGATGCCGAAACGGTCATGCGGGGCGGGGGTTTTGGGGTGGGTGTGTCGGTTTGCTGTGGCTCCGGCGCCTTGGTTGCCATCGCGCGGGGTCATGGCGGGCAGCCCGCCACGCCCCCCGACGGTTCAGCGCGAGCGCGGCAGGGTAGTGCCGGCCGCTGGCCTGACCCAGAAACGAAAACGCCGGGCAAAGCCCGGCGAATGCGTACCGCGTCTGGTGGAGAGGCCCCCTTCTGTTAAGGGGGCCGCGCCGACGGCGCGGGGGATAGGAGGAATCGTTGGGCCCCAAGGTTTGCTGCGCAAACCTTGGGCAATTCACGTTAGGCGGTCAGAACTGACCGCCGAACGTGAATTGCAGACGCTCGACTTCGTCGCCGTCTTCCTTCTTGAGCGGGAAGGCGTAGCTGATCGAGATCGGGCCGACCGGGGCGCGCCACAGCAGGGCCACACCGGTGGACACGCGCAGTTCGTTGGCCTTGAAGTTGTCCACGCCGGTGTACACGTTGCCGAAGTCCACGAAGGCCGAGATGCGGGCCGAGGGGCTGTCGAACAGGCGCGGGAAGTAGGCTTCCACCGAACCAACGGTCTTCAGCGAGCCGCCCAGCGGCTGGCCGCGGTTGTAGCTCAGGGTCGGTTCCGAACGCGGGCCGAGGGTGTTGTCCTCGAAACCACGCACCGAGTTGGTACCACCGGCGTAGAAGTTCTCGTAGAACGGCAGGCCAGCGGCGGTCACCACGCGGGTGCTGCCATCCGGGTTGGTGATCACGCGGGTGGTGTCATTGCCGTAGCTGTCGCCGTAGCCGACTTCGGCGCGGGTGTTGATGACCAGCTGCGGGATGATCGGCCAGTACTTGGAGAACTGATAGTTCAGCTTGTAGTACTCCACGGTCGAACCCGGCAGCGTGGTTTCCAGGCCGACGCGCTGGTAGGTACCGCGGGTCGGCATGAAGTAGTCGTTGCGGGTATCGCGCGCCCAGCCCAGCTCGGTACGCCAGGAATGGAACGTGCGCTGGCCGATGGCATCGATGTAATCGATGATCGCCTGCGGGGTCGACCCCTGGTACGTGGTGATCTGGTTGCTGTCGATGCCCACCATCAGCGAGACGGTGTCGTTCTCGGTGATCGGCACGCCGAACACCACCTGCGCGGCACCATTGGTGCTGTTGTACTGCGCGGTGTTGAAGTCGGAGTAATCCAGTTCGCGCCAGGACAGGTTGTAGCCCAGCGAGACGCCGTCATCGGTGAAGTACGGGTTGGTATAGCTGAAGCCGTAACGCTGCAGGTAGCTGCTGCGCGACGCTTCGACCGACACACGGTTGCCGCCGCCGAGGAAGTTGTTCTGCGACAGCTGCACCGAGGTGGTCATGCCGTAGGACTGCGAATAGCCCAGGCCGAACACGAAGCTGCCCGAGGTGGTTTCCTTGACGTTGTAGACCACGTCGACCTGGTCGTTGCTGCCGGTGACCGGCGGCGTTTCCACGTCGACCGATTCGAAGTAGCCCAGGCGCTGCAGACGGATCTTGGAGCGGTCGATCGCGGCCTGCGAGTACCAGCTGTTCTCGAACTGGCGCATTTCACGACGCAGCACTTCGTCGGAGGTGCGGGTGTTGCCCTTGAAGGTGATGCGGCGCACCGACACGCGCGGGCCGGGAACGACCTGCATGTTGATGGCCACCGTGCGGTCGGCACGGTTGCTGGTCGGGATCGGGTTCACCTTGGCGAAGGCGTAACCGATGTTGGACAGCGAATTGGTGATCTGGTCCGAGCTGAACTCCAGCAGCGCACGCGAGAACGTGTCGCCGGATTTCTGGATCACCATGCGCTCGACATCTTCCTGCGGCAGGATGGTGTCGCCGGTGACCTTGATCTCGGAGATCTTGTACTGCTCACCCTCGGTCACGCCGGCGGTGATGAACATGTCGCGCTTGTCGGGACTGATCGAGACCTGGGTGGAATCGATGCTGAAATCCACGTAGCCGCGGTCCAGGTACCAGCCGTTGAGCTTTTCCAGATCGCCGGACAGCTTTTCCTTGGAGTACTGGTCATCGCGGCGGTACCACGAGGCCCAGTTGTGCTCCTTGGATTCCCAGGTTTCCAGGATGTCCTTGGCCGGGAACTTCTCGGTGCCGACCAGGTTGACGTGCTGGATCTTGGCGGCCTTGCCTTCCTTGATCGCGATGGCGATGTCCACGCGGTTGCGGTCCAGCGGGCTCACCGTCGGGGTGATGTCCACGTTGTACTTGCCACGGTCGTTGTACTGGCGGCGCAGTTCCTGGGTCACCCGGTCCAGGCTCAGGCGGTCGAAGGTGCCGCCCTCGGTCAGGCCGATGTCGCTCAGGCCCTTGAGCAGCTGGTCGCTCTTGATGTCCTTGTTGCCGGTGACGGTCAACTTGTTGATCGCCGGGCGTTCCTTGACCGTGACCACGAGGATGTCGCCCTGGCGGTTGAGCTGGACGTCTTCGAAGAAGCCGGTCTTGTACAGCGCACGGATGGTCTCACCGACCTTGTTGTCGGTGATCGTGTCGCCACGTTCCACCGGCAGGTAGGTGAACACGGTACCGGAGGTGATGCGCTGGAGACCATCCACGCGGATGTCGCTGACGGTGAAGGGCTCGGCTGCCTGCGCCAGGGCGGGCGCGCCGAAACCGGCAACGAGTGCGAGGGCCAGCAGGCGGCGATTGGGGAGTCGCGTCATGTCACGTCCGGTTGGAGTCGATTTCAACATTGCGGGATGCCGGCGCATAAGACGACGACAAAAGGAAAAAAGTTCATCGCGGGACCAGGCCGAGGATGTCGTTGTAGAACGCCAATCCCATCAGCCCGGCCAGCAGCGCCAGGCCCACATACTGCCCGGCAGCCATGGCGCGCTCGCTCAGCGGGCTGCCCTTGACCAACTCGATAAGGTAATACAGCAGGTGCCCGCCGTCCAAGATGGGGATGGGCAACAGGTTGATGATGCACAGGCTCAGCGACAGCAGGGCCAGGAAATACAGGAACCAATCCAGGCCGCGTTTGGCCGAGACATTGGCGACCCGGGCAATGGTGACCGGGCCGGAGATGTTCTGCAGCGAGGCGTTGCCGGTGACGATGCGGCGCATCATCCCCAGGGAATCGCCCGCCATCCGGGCGGTTTCGCGCAGGGCTACCGGCACTGCCGCAAACGGCCCGAACTTGAGTTCGGCATCGTAGGCCGGGGCGTGGGTCTCCGGGAAACCGATGCCGATCTGCCAGGTCGGCTGGCCACGGCCGTCCACGCCCTGGCGGGGGGTGATCTCCAGCGCCAGCCGCTCGCCGCCGCGCAGGACGTCGATCATGCCGGGGCCGCCACGCTGGCCGAGCGCGGCGATCTGCGCCGGCACCTGGTCGGCGCCTTCGATGCGCTGGCCGTCCACGGCCACGATCAGGTCGCCCGGCACCAGCACGCCCTGGGCAGCCGCGTCGGGCAGTACCTTGTCCACCAGCGCCGGCTGCAGCCAGAACTGCCAGCTCAACCCGGTCAGCTGGGGCACGCGGCGTTCATCGAAGCCGGCCGGCAGCTGCGACAGCGGCAGGGTGCGGGTGCGCACCTGGTCCAGGCCGTCGAGGACCTCGACCTTGGCATCGTGACGATCCATCGCCGCAGTGGTCAGCGCCATGCTGGCCTCGCCGGCGGTGGCCACGCTGCGGCCATCGACTTTCACCACGCGGTCGCCGGCCTGCAGCCCGGCGGTCTGGGCCATCCCGGTGGTGCGGCCGATGGTGGCCGAATAATCCTGTTTCCCGATCACGAACATCGCCCACAGCAGGGCGATGCACAGGATCAGGTTGGCGGCCGGACCGGCGGCGACCACCGCGATCCGCTGCCACACGGTCTTGTGGTTGAAGGCCTGGCCGCGCTCGGCCGGGTGCACTTCCACCTCGCGCTCGTCCAGCATCTTCACGTAGCCGCCCAGCGGAATGGCGGCGATCGCGAATTCGGTGCCGGCGCGGTTGCGGCGCGACCACAGCGGCTTGCCAAATCCGACAGAGAAGCGCAGCACCTTGATCCCGCAACGGCGGGCTACCCAGTAATGGCCGAACTCGTGGAATGTCACCAGCAGGCCAAGGCTGACGATCATCCACCAGACGGATCCGATGAAATCACCCATGGTGATCAGCACTGTAAGGGGGCGTATGGGGCATTCAGGCGTGGTCGATGGCGGCTTGGGTGATCTGGCGGGCGCGCTGATCGGCGGTCAGCAGGCCCTCCAGTGTATCGGCGGACTCGCTCGACAGTGTTGACAGAGCGTTAGCGACCAGCGCTGGAATGGCAAGGAAAGCTGCCCGCCCCTGAAGAAACGCTGAAACCGCGACTTCATTGGCTGCATTGAGGATCGCCGGGGCGGTGCCACCGGCGGCCATCGCCTGCCAGGCGAGCTTCAGGCACGGGAAGGCCTCGGTGTCCGGGGCTTCGAAATCCAGCCGCCCCTGGGTCAGCAGATCCAGCCCGCCGACCCCGGATTCGATCCGTTGCGGCCAGCCCAGGCCGACGGCCAGGGTGGTGCGCATGTCCGGCAGGCCCATCTGGGCCAGGGTGGAGCCATCGACGAATTCGACCAGCGAATGCACCAGGCTCTGCGGGTGGACCAGCACGTCGATGCGCTCGCCGGGCACGCCGAACAGATGATGGGCTTCGATGACTTCGAGCCCTTTGTTCATCAACGTCGCCGAATCGACCGAGATCTTCGGGCCCATGGACCACTTCGGGTGGGCCACGGCCTGGGCCGGAGTGACCTGTGCCAGCTGCTCGCGGGTGCGGCCACGGAACGGGCCGCCGGAGGCGGTCAGGATGATCCGGCGCACGCCGGCCCCATCGAGACTCGCGTCGCGGGAGCGCAGGCACTGGAAGATCGCGCTGTGCTCGCTGTCGATCGGGATGATCTCCGCCCCGCCGGCCGCGGCCTGGCGCATCAGCAGCTCGCCGGCCAGCACCAGCGACTCCTTGTTGGCCAGCAGGATCCGCTTGCCGGCCGCCGCGGCGGCCAGGGTCGAGGACAGCCCGGCGGCCCCCACGATGGCGGCGACCAGGGTGTCGCAGGCATCACTGGCGGCCAGCTGATCCAGCGCCGCAGCGCCCGCATGGGCCCGGGTGGCCAGGCCGGCGTCACGCAGGCCGTCGCGCAGGGCGGCATACCGCGATTCATCGGCAATCACGGCATGCGCCGGGCGGTGCACGGCGCACAGCGCGACCAGCGCATCGACCTGGCGGCCGGCGGCCAGCACAGTGACCTGGTAGCGGTCCGGATGGCGCGCGATCACGTCCAGCGCGGATGCGCCGATCGAACCGGTGGCGCCGAAGACGGCGACCTGGCGGGGGGCGGAAGCGCTGGCCATGGTTAGAACCCGAAGATTTCCTTGCCGAGTGCGAACACCGGCAGGGCGGCGAGAACGCCGTCGATACGATCGAGCACGCCGCCATGGCCCGGGATGATATGGCCCGAATCCTTGGCACCGGCGTGGCGCTTGATCAGGCTCTCATAGAGATCGCCCAGCACCGAGGCAAACACGGTGACCACGGCGGTGATCACCAGGCCGACCAGATGGCCGCTGTCGATCCCGGCCAGCCAGCCGAAGCCCAGCGCCACGATCAGGCCGGCGACCATGCCGCCCCCCAGGCCTTCCCAGGTCTTGTTGGGGCTGATCCGCGGGGCCAGCTTGGTGCGCCCGAAGGTGCGGCCGGCGAAGTAGGCGCCCGAATCGGCGGCCCAGACCACGGCCAGCGCGGTCAGCAGCCACAGGTGACCGTTGTCACCGCTGGCATGGATGAGCACCAGCGAGGTCCAGGCCGGAACGATCGCCAGGGTGCCGGCCAGCAGCTTGAGCGCACGTGCCGGGCTGCTCGGGCTGGCGCCGAAGTTGAAGAAGCGCAGCCACAGCAGCGCCATCAACCACCAGCCGATGCCGATCAGTGCGGCGATCTGGTACAGCACCAGCGAGCCGGCATCGGCCCACACGATCAGCACCATCAGCACCAGATTCAGCACCAGCAGCACGGTGCGGGCGAGGGTGTCTTCCACGTCGGCCAGCTTCAGCCATTCCCACAGGCCAATCAGGAACACGGCGGCCGCCGCGGCGGCCAGCCACTGGGTGGGCAGCATCAGGATGGCGAGAATGGCGACCGGCGCCATGATCAGCGCGGCGATGACTCGGGTCTTGGTCATGGGGAAGAGGTCTCGGTGGCCAAGGCGGCGATCTGGGCGCTGGTCAGGCCGAAACGGCGTTCACGCGCGGCATAGGCGTCGAACGCCTGCTGCAGGACGGCGGCGTCGAACTCGGGCCACAGTACGTCGGTGAACCACAGTTCGGTATAGGCCAGCTGCCAGAGCAGGAAATTGCTGATGCGGGTATCGCCACCGGTGCGGATGAACAGGTCCGGCGGTGGCAGGTCGGCCAGGGCCACGCGGCTGCTGAGCATCGCTTCGTCGATCTGCTCGGGCAGCAGGCGACCGGCCGCGACCTCGGCAGCGAGCTCGCGCGCGGCGCGGGCGATGTCCTGGCGGCCGCCGTAGCTGGCGGCGATGCTCAGGGTCATCGCACGGTTGCCGGCGGTGCGCTGTTCGGCCAGCTGCATGCGGCTGACCAGCCCGGCGCCGAAGCGCTCACGCTCGCCGATGAAACGTACGCGCACGCCACGGCGATGCAGCTCGTCCACTTCGCGGTCGAGCGCATTGAGGAACAGCTTCATCAGCGCGTCGACCTCATCGCTCGGCCGGCCCCAGTTTTCACTGGAGAAGGCGAACAGGGTCAGCGCGGCGATGCCGTGGTCGAGGCAGAAATCGATGGTGCGGTTGACCGCGCGCGCACCGGCACGATGGCCGATCACGCGCGGGCGACGACGCTTCTGCGCCCAACGCCCGTTGCCATCCATGATGATGGCAACGTGGCGCGGCACGGGCGCGTCGGAACTGCTGGTCGGGGCCTGGGACATAGGGCTCAGACCGCCATCAGTTCCTTTTCTTTCTCGGCGACAACACTATCGACGTCCTTGATGGACTTGTCGGTCAGCTTCTGGATGTCGTCTTCGCCGCGCTTCTTGTCGTCTTCGCTGATCGCCTTGTCCTTGATCAGGGTGGCGATCGCCTTGTTGGCGTCCTGGCGGATGTTGCGGATGGCGATCTTGGCGCCTTCGCCTTCCTTCTGCACCTGCTTGCCCAGCTCCTTGCGGCGCTCTTCGGTCGGCGGCGGCAGGTTCAGGCGGATGACGGTGCCGGCCACGTTCGGGGTCAGGCCGAGGTCGGAGGCATAGATCGCCTTTTCCACGTCCTTGATCATGCCCTTGTCGAACAGCGTGATGACCAGCGAATGGCCCTCGGAGACGCTGATCGAGGCGACCTGGTTCAAGGGGGTGTCGGTGCCGTAGGCCTTGACGGTGATGCGATCCAGCAGGGCCGGGGAAGCACGGCCGGTGCGGATGGAGGTGAGGGTGTGCTTCAGAGCATCGATGCTCTTTGCCATGCGCGTCTGCGCGTCCTGCTTGATTTCGTTGAGCATCGCCCGAATCCTGGATGTAACTGGGAATCGGGCGATTATAGGCGAAGAAGGGGCTTCGCCGGGCCGTTCAGGGCGCCCGGTGTGGGGCGCCGCTCAGGCTCAGGTGTTGTCGCGGCCCTGCACCAGGGTGCCGATGTTGTCGCCGTGCAGGATCTTGAGCAGCTCGCCCGGCTGGCCCATGTCGAACACGCGCAGCGGCAGATCGCTGTCACGGGCCAGCGCGAAGGCGGCGGTATCCATCACTTCCAGCCCGCGACGGATCACTTCGTCGTAGGTCAGGCTGTCGAAACGGACCGCATCGCTGTACTTGTTCGGATCCTTGTCGTACACGCCGTCCACCTTGGTGGCCTTCAGCAGCAGGTCCGCGCCGATCTCGATCGCACGCAGGGCCGCGCCGGAATCGGTGGTGAAGAACGGGCTGCCGACGCCGGCGGCAAAGATCACCAGGCGGCCCTTTTCCAGATGGCGGATGGCGCGGCGACGGATGTAATCCTCGCAGACGTCGTTGATCTTGATCGCGCTCATCACGCGGGCCTTGGCGCCCAGCTTCTCCAGGGCGTCCTGCATGGCCAGCGCGTTGATCACGGTGGCGAGCATGCCCATCTGGTCGCCGGTCACCCGGTCCATGCCGCCTGCCGCCAGGCCGGCACCGCGGAAGATGTTGCCGCCGCCGATCACCAGGGCCACTTCGGCACCGGCGGCCTGCGCTTCCATCACCTCACGGGCGAGGCGGTGGATCACCTTGGGGTCGATGCCGTAGTCCTCGTCTCCCATCAGCGCCTCCCCGGAAACTTTCAACAGGATGCGGCGATAGGCGAGCTTTGACATGGCGATCTCTGGATGCGTGGAAAACGCCCGGATTCTACTGGAAGCCGGGCCATCGGGCAGCATAAATTTGCTGCACTGCGGCGTAGGCAGGCGCTGCGACGGCCGCGATCACGGCGCCGCGCGCCGGTCGGGCTCAGGCCGGCGCGGTACTGGGCGAGCGCGCGATGACGCGGTTGCGGCCCAGGTTCTTGGAGCGGTACAGCACGTCGTCGGCGGCTTTCAGCAGGTCCTGAACATCGGCGAAACGCTCGTAGCCCCCCTGGGTGGCCACGCCGGCGGAGAAGGTCACGAACAGTGGGCCACCGGCCGCTTCGGCCATCGGTGTGTTGACGATCGTGGCCAGTACCCGCCGGACCACTTCCAGTGCGACCGGCTCGGTGGTATTGGGCAGCAGCGCGATGAATTCCTCGCCGCCGAAACGGGCCACCGTATCGCTGTTGCGCAACTGCTCCTGCAGCTTGGTGGCGAACATGCGCAGCACCTGGTCACCCATGAGGTGGCCGTGGGCATCGTTGATCTTCTTGAAATCGTCCAGGTCGATGAAGGCGACCGAGAGTGGCCAGCCATGACGGGAGGCGCGCAGGAATTCCTGTTCGAGCACGGCTTCGAGCTGGCGGCGGTTGAGCACCCCGGTCAGTGCATCGCGGTGGGCCTGCTCGGCCAGCCGATTGGCGCGCGCCTCGAATTCATCCGCACGCTGGCGGGCCAGGGCGGCGTCCTGCATCTCGCGCAGGTTGCGCAGCGTGGCCAGCTCCTGGGCATGGTCGATCAGCTGCTGCACGCGCGAGGGCGAGAACAGCGGGGTCTCGAACAGGGTGCTGATATCCGGCAGCGATTCGCCGATGCGGGCCAGCACCTGGTCGAACTGGGCGCTGTCCAGGCCGAGGGTGTCGTGCACGCGCTGCAGGGCGTGTTCGCGGGCGGCATCGGCATCGGTGCCGAGCCAGATATCGGCCACGGCGCCGGACAGGGCGACGCAGTTCTGGAAATTGTCGTCGCCGGTGGCGGGCGATTCGCTGTGCGCGATGCTGTCCACCAGGTAGCGGGGCAGGCCCCATTCCTCGGCCACCCACGCCCCGACATCGGCATGGCTGCACTGCAGGTGTTCGCGCTCCAGTGCGACCAGGGCGTCGTTGTCGGCCGCCTGGCGCAGCAGCGGGAGATAGGTTTCCGGCTGCGCCTGGGCGAGGGCGAGCACGCCGATGTCCTGCAGCAGGCCGGCCAGCATCAGTTCCTCGGCTTTGCGCAGGCCGCGGGCCTGGCCGAGCAGGCTGGCTGCCAGCGCGCTGAGGATGCTGCGGCGCCACGCGCGCTCGCGCAGGTCCTGGCCGTCGCCGGCCGCGGTCAGGTTCTGGGTGACGGTGAAGCCCAGTGCCAGGCTGACGGTGGCATTCAGGCCGAGCATGGTCAGTGCCTGGCCGAGGTTCTCGATGCGCCGGCGGCTGGCATACAGCGGTGAATTGGCGATGCGCAGCATGCGGGCACTCAGCGCCATGTCGATGGCGATGATGTCGGCGGCGGTGGTGATGTCCGCTTCCGGATCCTGCGCCAGTTCGATGATGCGCAGGGCAATACCGGGCGGGGAGGGCAGGTTGCGGCAGAGCGCCAGGGCGGCTGTCAGCTCGGGAGGCATGGCGGGCTTTTCAGTGTGTTGGGGCAAGAATACCTGAGGTGCATCACAGTTTCGTCCTTGATTTCTTGCGTTGACGCGGCAGATCGGTTTGGGAGTATTGCCCTGATCCGGCACACAAAGCAAAGCCAATGGACAAAAAAAAGAAGCCGCGGAGTCCGCGGCTTCTTTCGTAACACATTCAAGCGGTGAAGATCAGGCCAGACCGGCCTGCTTCATCACTTCGGCGGCGTAATCTTCCACCACCTTCTCGATGCCTTCGCCGACCGCCAGGCGCTGGAAGCCGACCACATCGGCACCGGCGGCCTTGAGGACCTGCTCGACCGACTGGTTGGTGTCCAGCACGTACGGCTGGCCGTACAGGGTCACTTCGTTGACGATCTTGGCGATCTTGCCGCTGATGATCTTTTCCAGGATATCGGCCGGCTTGGACTTGTCCTTGTCGGACATCTTGGCCAGTTCGATTTCCTTTTCCTTGGCAACGAACTCGGCCGGCACATCGGCGGCCTTGTTGTGCGGCGGGTTCATGGCAGCCACGTGCATGGCCAGGCCACGGGCCAGCTCTTCGTTGCCGCCGGCCAGTTCAACCAGCACGCCGATGCGGCCGCCGTGCACGTAGGCAGCGACGTTGTTGGTCGATTCCAGGCGCACGATGCGACGCACGTCGACCTTCTCGCCGACCTTGGCGATGACGGCAGCGCGGGCTTCTTCGATCGTCTCGCCGGACGGCAGCTTGGCGGCCTTCAGGGTGTCGATGTCGGCAGCGCCCGAGCTCAGCGCGGTGGCAGCAACCGCCTTGGTGAAGTCCAGGAAGTTGCTGTCCTTGGCGACGAAGTCGGTTTCCGAGTTGACTTCGACCAGCACGGCCTTGCCGCCGTCCTGAGCCGCCACGATGATGCCTTCGGCAGCCACGCGGTCAGCCTTCTTGTCGGCCTTGGCCAGGCCGGACTTGCGCAGCCATTCGGCCGAGGCGTCGATGTTGCCGCCGTTTTCGACGAGTGCCTTCTTGCACTCCATCATGCCGGCGCCAGTGCGCTCGCGCAGTTCCTTGACCAGGGAAGCAGTGATTTCCACGGGATTTCCTCACGAAAGAAAGGGGTTGGGCCGGCATGGTGGCCGGCCCGTGTGACAGGTGTCCTGTCGTCGCGCCAACGGCAGCGGACAGGAGCGGTGGGCGCGCTGCGCCCACCGCGGGCCTGGATCAGGCCTGGGCTTCGCCAGCGGCCGGAGCGTCGGCCGCCGGGGCTTCAGCGGCCGGGGCTTCAGCGGTCGGAGCGGCAGCAGCCGGAGCAGCAGCCTTCTTGGCCGGCGCGCGGCGGGCCGGCTTGGCTTCTTCGCCAGCAGCGGCTTCGCTGAACTCTTCTTCGCGGACGGTGGCGGCGTGCGGCGCAGCAGCCTTGCCTTCCAGCACGGCGTCGGCAGCGGCGCGGGCGTACAGCTGCACAGCGCGGATGGCGTCGTCGTTGCCCGGGATCGCGTAATCGACCAGTTCCGGGTTGTAGTTGGTATCGACAACAGCGATCACCGGGATGCCGAGCTTCTTGGCTTCCTTGATGGCGATGTCTTCGTGGCCGATATCGATGACGAAGATCGCGTCGGGCAGGCGGTTCATGTCCTTGATGCCGCCCAGCGAGGCTTCCAGCTTGTCGCGCTCGCGACGCAGGCCCAGCACTTCGTGCTTGACCAGCTTGTCGAAGCTGCCGTCGGTCTCACCGGCTTCCAGTTCCTTCAGGCGGGCAACCGACTGCTTCACGGTACGGAAGTTGGTCAGGGTGCCGCCCAGCCAACGCTGGTTCATGAAGGGCATGCCGCAACGCTCGGCTTCTTCACGGATCGACTCGCGGGCGCTGCGCTTGGTGCCCAGGAACAGGATGGTGCCGCGCTTCTGCGCAACGCTGGAAATGAAGTTCATCGCGTCATTGAAGAGCGGAACGGTCTTTTCCAGGTTGATGATGTGGATCTTGCCGCGGGCGCCGAAGATGTACTGGCCCATCTTGGGGTTCCAGTAACGGGTCTGGTGGCCGAAATGGACGCCGGCTTCCAGCATCTGACGCATGGTGACCTGGGGCATTGCAGTAACTCCTGATAGGGAACCGGCCGCCACGGGTAATAGTTGGGCGGTCCGCCGTGAGGCGGGAGGTTCCGGGGTTTGGCTTCCCTGTCGCTTCCGTGACCGAACTCCTTGCGGAGCACCCCGGCACGGATATGGGCGGCAGGTGTGGATTCACCGGTGACGTCCGGTGTTGACGTGTTCCCTGCTTCGATGAGGCAGGAGATCCGGTCGATTATAGCCCGGCCTGGGCCGGGGCTGCAATCTCGGGCGCGGCGGCGGGCAGGGCAGCCTCTGCTGCGTGGTCCAGGCGGGCCTGGAAGTGGCCGCCAACATACTGATCGGGCCGGAAGGGAAGCGCCCAGGTCCGCGTCTGGCGGGGCAGCACATAGCCGGCAAGGCCCGCTATCACGACCTGGCGGGCCCCAGTGCGGTCGACGAACACCAGGTCGGCCACGTGGGCGTGGCGCGCGCCACCATTGTAAAGCTGCACGTGCGCGGCCAAGCCCGGCTGGAGCCGTGCCTGCAGTGCCGGTGCCACTGCGGGTGCTTGAAGCGGGTCCAGGAACACCGGCAACGAGTAGCGCGGGGCCGTCGCCGCAGGCAGCGCCGGATCCGGGCTGATGACCAGCCGATACGCCTGTTGGACCTGTTCGGGGGCGGCGCCGAGCCGGACCACGCGCAGGCGCTGCCGCTGGCCGGGCGCGATGTCCAGTACGGACGGGCTCAGCGCCACGTCCTCGGCCGGCTGCAGGCGCTCGTCGTTTTCTTCCTGTTCCCAGCGATACAGCCGGGCCTGGCCGGACCATCGCACCGGATCGGGGTTGTCCAGCCACAGATCGACGTCGGCCTGCTCGGCAGGCAGCAGCACGCGGGTGGTGGAAAGCTGCACGGCCCTCGCATCGGCTGCAGGCAGGGCCAGGGCCAGGGCAAGTGCGGCAAGCCCGCGCATCAGTAGGTCACCGTAGCCCGGTCAGGCCGGTCGCCGCGGAGCAGTTCCACCGGGGTCAACGCCTGCACCTGCATGGGCACCGGCGTGGGAGCATCGCTGCGCTGGTGCGGCATCGCGCAGTCCGGCCGCGCCCCGCGCAGGGCCGTGGTCGTGCAGTCGGCCACGATGCGGAGCTGGATGCGCAGGCCGCCCTGCGACTGCGCGGTGGCGGGCAATGCCGTGAATCCGGCGAGCAGGAGCAGGCAGGCCGGGGCGGGGGGGAGCCGTCTCAGGATCATCGAACATCGCAGGAAAGGGGCCTGCCCATTATCGGCCAGACTGCCGCCGGTCTTGAGGGCGAGGCGGGATCAGTAGGTAATGTTCACCGTGATCACATCGTTGTAGCTGCCCTGGGCCGGCAGGCTGCCGGAGGTGGGCGGCGCCCGCCCGTACACCGTCAGCGTCTGGGTGCCGCCGGTGCCGGTGCCGGGGACGGTGTCCACCCCGATGGTGTTGCCCCAGCGCTGGCTGCGGCCACTGTCGCGGTACAGCTCGTAGGCAATGAAGTAGCTCGGATTGGTGGCGTGCTGCATGCGCCGGGTGGTCGTTCCGAGCACGTGCTGGCCGTTGTCCAGGCCGATGGTGTACGCGGTGCGGTTGATGCAGGTCAGGCCGATGGTCGAGGTGCGGTCGATGTTGCCGGTAATGGCGCCGGCATTGCTGCCGAAGTCCATATCGGTGGTGACATACGTACTGCATTGCGGCAGGACGTTGGCAGTGACCGTGAACGGGAAGCCGGAGGCAACGGTCTTGTTGCCGGTCGCGCCGCCGCCGGCCGGGGTCGTGCAGGCGGGCGGTGGGGAGGCGGTACCGAGCAGTACTTCGTTGTAGGCGAAGCGAACCGTGGTGTCGGCGGCGGCGAAGCTGCTGCTGAAGCTTCCTGCGGAGAGCGTCTGCCCGGCCGGAACCTGGCCATAGATGGTGACGGTGACCGTGCCGCTGCCGCCGGTCAGCAACGGCACGTTGTAGTTGAGGTCGATCACCTGCGCGCCCGGGTTGCTGCCCGGGGTCAGCCCCCAGATCGTGCTGCGGGTGGCATTGGTATACAGCTGGAACGCCATGGTGTCGGTCGTGGCGTTGCGCAGGCTGCGCGTGGGCTGGGTGGCGCTGCCGCCGCTGCCGTTGCCGATGCCCAGGCAGGCGCGCACCGACGCGGTCGCCAGCAGGCTCAGGGCGGCCGTGCTGCAGGTGATGGTGAAAGTAGTGGTGGTGTTGGTGACGCTGGCAGACCCGTTGGTGATGGTTCCGAACGCGAGGGTGACCGGGGTGGTGACCACGCAGTTGGTGTCGGCATGCGCGGAGCGGCTGCCGAACAGGGCCAGCGCGGCCACCAGCAGCAGGGCGAGCGCGCGGATCACGGCGATGGCCCGGCGATGCAGCGCAGCGGCCCCAGTCGGCGCGGATGCGGCTCGCTGGGGCTGGGGGGCTCCAGGGCCACCGTGCATGGGCCGCGCGCGGTGTCGATCCGCAGGGTGAGCGGTAGGGTCACGTCCTCCAGGTAGGTCTGGCCGTCGTAACCGATGATCGCCGTGCGCGCCCCGGCCAGATGGACCACGCTGCCGGGTGCCAGCGGCTGGCCGCTGTCATCGTGCAGTACAAGGGTGAGGGGGTGGGTGCGGCGCAGGCCGAAATCCACGCCGATTCCGGCGCTCTGGCGCGGCGTGACCCAGCGGTCGACCTCGGCGGCGCGGATGTCTGCCGGCAGGTCCAGGGTGTCGATCGAGAGCCGGTTGCGCTGCCAGGACAGCAACGGCGTCACCAGCAGCAGGCCGTTGTGGTCGGTGCTGCCGATCAGGCGGTTTTCCAGCCGTACCGGTACCCCGGCGAACCTGCCGGTGGAGACCACGGCGAACGCATCGGGCACTTCGCGTGCGGCGAACACGTGCCCCCCCATCCAGACCAGGCTGCCGCTGGCGCTGGCATAGCCGTAATCGGTGTCGCCCTGGCGCGAGTACCCCAGTGCGTAGCGTCCGACCCGGTTGAGCCAGCCCACTTCACCCAGGCCGCCGCCGCCATCGTCGCCGCCGCGCGCCTGCAGGCGCCAACCGACCCCGCCCTGGCTGCCGTCGCCGGGCACCGGCTGGGACACGTCGGCCACGTAGGTGGTGTTCTCGCCGTTGCGCTGGGTGGACAGGCTGGCCTGGCGGTTGCGCCCAAGCGCGGCCGACAGCGACAGGTAGATGCTGCGATCGTTGCTCTCGTCCAGGTTCTGGTTGACCGACAGGTACGTGGACCAGCGGCGTCCGAGGTTGGCCGACCAGAACAGGCTGGCGTAGCGGTTGTCCTCACCATCGCGGTAGCGCAGGCGCAGGTAGCTGGCACTGATCGCCCCGGCCGCGTCCAGGTTCACGCCCAGCGTGGCCTGTTCGCTGATCTGCGCAGGCAGGCTGTCTTGCAGCGCACCCAGGTCACGATAGTCGCCGTGGGTGCGTCGGCTGGACAGGTTGACGTTGAATCGGCGGTTGTTCCAGCTGTACCCCAGCCCGTACTGGCCGCCGTCGCGGCCGTCCTGGCGGCTGTGAACGTAGGCGGCATTGAACACCCCGGCGGCGCCCAGCAGCCACCAGCCGCCGGCGCCGGCATTGCGCACGCCGCCACCGCCCTCGGCATGCAGTTCGGCGGTGAACCGGTCGCTGACGCCGTAACGCCAAGTGCCGCTTCCCACGGTCTGCGCCTCGTAGGCGAACGAGCGGATGCCATAGTCCCGGCGCATGCGTCCCACGCCCGCCGACCAGTCCGACAGGCCCTGCGCCAGCAACTGCTGGGTGCCGTAGAAGGCGAAGTCCAGTGTCTGCATGCGGCCGAATGCATCGGTGATCACCACCTGGGCATTGCCGGTGCCGTTGATGCCCGGCTGTGCGGCCAGCTGGAACGGTCCGACCGGCACCTGGCCGTTGTACTGGCGCAATCCGTCGACATACAGCTCGACGTTGGAAGGCACCACCGCTTCGCCGAGGAAGGTCGGGGTCGGGGTCAGCAGGCGATACGGCTGCAGGCCATAGTTGCGTCCAATCTGGATGCCGCCCATCCGCACCGGCCGGCTCCAGTCGACGAAGCCACTGTAGAAATCGCCGACGGTCAGGGTCAGCGCTGCGTCGGGGAAATCCAGTTGCCAATGGGTGTCCAGGCGCACGCTGTCGGTCCGCCAGCCTTGCCGGGGAACCTCGTAGATGCGCTGCACGGTGCTGTTCTCCAGCACGCCATTGCCGAGCCCGAACAGCCGCAGTTCGCTTGTGAGTGCCAGGTTGCCGCCGGCCTCACTGTGGCTGCCATAAACGTCGTAGTTGAGGAGTGCTCCGGGTGAGGCGGAGGCATGCGGGGTAGTTTCCTGTGCCCGCTCGAGCCGGGTGGTCGGCAGTGCGAGCTGGTCCAGTGGCACGTCCAGCGCGAGGGTCTGCAGGGAGGCGTCGTAGCGCAGCACCACGCCGGCCAGACGGTCCAGTGGCACCGCCGCGTCGCCCTGCGCGGGGAAGCCGAGCTGGCGCAGCGTGGCCGGCGCGGCGAACAGCCGCCCCAGTTCCTGGGTGAAGGGAAGCAGGCCACGCGGCGCGCGATTGAGGGTCACGTCCAGGTACAGGGTCTGCGGCGCGGTCAACGGGGTCGGTGCCGGCAGCACGGCGTCGCCCGACGCGCCCGAGGCCTCCAGGCCGATCTCCGCGGCGTGCATCGTCCAAGGCAGCAGGCTGGCGCTGAGCAGCATCCGCGCGCAGGCCTCAGCGAGCCGGTGGCGCGACGGGCAGTGGTGTCTGGGCCGACTCACCATTGATCCTGGCCATGAAGGTGGCTCCCGCCAGGCGGGTTGCCGAAAGCTCCAGCGGCCAGCGCATGGTCTGGCCGCCAAGGACGTAGCCCAGCAGGCCCGGATGTACGGTCTGCGGGCGCTCCGGAGTGCCGATGGCGAGGTCGGCCAACTGCGCGTACGCGCCGCCGTCGTTGCTTACTTCCAGTGCCGGGCGGCCATCATCCAGGGTGATCTGCCGTGCCCGCAGCTTGGCAGGGGCGGCCTGGACGGGTTGGACGAAGACCGGCAGCGAGTAGCGCAGCACGAACTGCATGCCGGTCCGGTTCGGATCCAGCGTCGGCAGTTCGTCGACAATCACCCGGTAGGCCAGCTGTCCTGCCGGGGCCTGCGAGTCGCTGCGCACCACCCGCACCAGCTGCTGTTGGCCAGCGGCAAGGGACTGCATCGGCGGGCTGACCTGCAGGTCGTCGGTCGGGGTCAGCTGGTCCTGGCCTCCTTGCTGGCTCCATCGGTAGACCCGCACCTGCACCTGCACCGGTGCGGTGCCGCTGTTGCTGATCCACAGCGCGTCGGCGTTCTGTCGGGGCCCCAGCTGCAGCCCGGTCGGTGCCACCTGAAGGCTGGCGGCCGGGACGGTGCCGATGGAGAGGGCAGACAGGACGCAGGCCAGTCCCAGGCGCCGCCGGAGGCGGGCCCGTGCGGTCATTGGCATGGGCTGCCCTCAGTAGGAAATGGTAGCGGTGACCGTATCCTGGTAATTACCCGTCGCGGCATTGTTGACGCTCGGGTTGGCGATCTGGCCGTACACCGTGTAGGGCACGGCCAAGCCAGTGCCGATCCCGGCCACCGTGTTGGTGCCGGTCGTGGCGCCCCAGACGTTGGCGTGGCCGGCATCCTGGTAGAGCTGGTAGCCCACGAAGTTGTTGGCGGTGACCGCGGCGTTGGTGTTCTTCATGCGCCGGGTGGTCACGTCGTTGGCGGTGCCAGCGTTGGAGCCGGCGTTCAAGGCGATCGTGTAGGGGGTCAGCGCCGAGCATTGCGCGGTGATGGTGCCCTGCGCGTTGGACGGGGTAGTGGCCGTGGACAGGGCCGAACCGAAGTCGACGTCCGTGGCGGCTGCAGCGGTGATCGTGCAGGCCTTGGTGATGATGATCTTGACGTTGAAGGTGGTGGTATCGGCCGCCAGGGCGGGCGCAGCGAGGCTGGCAAGGGCCAGGCTCAACAGGGCAGGACGGAGAAATCGCATGGGCATGCTCCTTGGACGCGGGTCCTTGCTGAACAACACGATGCTGCCGAACGGTGACGCGATGGAACGGTGTTGATCCGGTTATAGGTTTGGTCTTGTAGGTAACCCGTGAGATTTGGGCGATTCGATGGCCGTTTTCGGCATGAACATGCGATTTGAGACGTCCATCTCATTCATTCAACGACCTGACTGAACTTGCGCCCAAACCGCGGCTGTCGGTGTTCCACCCGATCCCGTTCAGATTGGCCCCGGATCGGCGATAATGGGCCCCATGAGCGTGAATCTGAAAACCCCCGAGGAAATCGAACTGATGCGCATCGCCGGCCGTCTGGCCAGCGAAGTGCTCGACATCGTCACCCCCCACGTCAAGCCGGGCGTGACGACCGAAGAGCTGGACCGCATCTGCCATGACCACATCATCAATGTGCAGAAGGCGACGCCGGCCAATGTCGGCTACCGCGGCTTCCCCAAGACGGTCTGCACGTCGGTCAACAACGTGATCTGCCACGGCATCCCCAGCGAAGCCAAGGTCCTCAAGGACGGCGACATCGTCAACATCGATGTGACCGTGATCAAGGATGGCTGGCACGGCGATACCAGCCGCATGTACTACGTCGGCACGCCGTCGGTCATGGCCAAGCGGCTGGTCGATGCGACCTACGAAGCGATGTGGCGCGGCATCCGCGCGGTCAAGCCGGGCGCGACGCTGGGTGACATCGGCCATGCGATCCAGAGCTATGCCGAAGCCGAGCGCTTCAGCGTGGTGCGCGAGTACTGCGGCCATGGCATCGGCAAGGTCTACCACGACGAACCGCAGGTGGTGCATTACGGTCGCCCCGGCCAAGGCCTGGTGCTGCAGCCCGGCATGACCTTCACCATCGAGCCGATGATCAACGAGGGCACCCGCTACAACAAGGTGCTGCCCGATGGCTGGACCGTGGTCACCAAGGACCGCAAGTTGTCGGCGCAGTGGGAGCACATGGTCGCGGTCACCGAGACCGGCGTCGACGTGCTGACCCTTTCGCCCGGCGAATCGCAGGTCTGAGCATGCTGCCGGCGAGCCCGATGCTGGACGCGCCGGCCGATTCCGTCGCCGACCCGGACTGGGCGGCGTTGGCGCGCCAGTCGCTGCAACAGACCGACGCGCGGCTGTACCGCCGCTTCGACCAGGGCGACAACATCGAACGCCTGCTCGCCCTGCGCGCACGCGCGGCCGATCACCTGATCCGGCTGGCCTGGCATCGCTGCCTGCCCGCCGGTTCGGGAATGGCGCTGTTCGCGGTGGGCGGCTACGGGCGCGGCGAGTTGTTCCCGCGCTCGGATATCGACGTGCTGGTGCTCGGTGCGCCCGAGCAGCAGCGTCGGCACGAGTCAGGGCTGGCACGCTTCTTCGCCCTGCTCTGGGATTGCGGCCTGCCGGTCAGCCACGCGGTGCGATCGGCGGCCGAATGCACCCAGGCCAGCGCCGATCAGACGGTGCTGACCGCGCTGATCGAGTCGCGCCCGGTCGTTGCCGATGACACGGCCCGCCAGGCATTGAAGGCAGCCGTGAACGTGGATGGCCTGTGGCCGCCACGCGAGTTCTTCCTCGCCAAGCGCGAAGAGCTGCTGGCCCGCCATCAGCGCTTTGGCGACACGGCGGACAATCTCGAGCCGGACATCAAGGACGGCCCCGGCGGGCTGCGCGATCTCAATACGCTGGGCTGGATGGCACTGCGTGCGTTCGGCGTGCGCGATCTGGAAGCGCTGGTCGGCCTCGGCCATCTCGGCCCGGATGAAGCGGCCGCGCTCAAGCGAGAACGCTGCGCGCTGGCACGGCTGCGTTTCGGCCTGCACCTGGTCGCCAACCGGCCCGAAGAGCGCCTGCGCTTCGATTACCAGAAAACACTCGCTGCGCGCCTGGGTTTCGAAGACGACATCGAAAGCCTGGCCGTGGAAAAAATGATGCAGGGGTTCTACCGCAGCGCCACCGTGGTGCGCCGGATCAGTGACCGCCTGCTGCAGCGCTTCGAGGAACAGTTCGATGGCGAAGCGGTGCCCGAGCCGGTGAGTGTCGGTTTCTCGCTGCGCCGCGGTTACCTGGCCGCCAATGACCCCGTGTGGCCGCAGGGCGACATCGAGCAGGTATTCGCGCTGTTCTCCAGCTGGGCCTACAACCCGGATGTGCGCGGCCTGCATTCGCTGACCGCCCGCGCGCTGGCCGAGGCGTTGCCGGAGCTGGCAGCGTATACCGAGGCCAGTGCCGCGGCACGCGAACAGTTCCTGGCGCTGCTGCGCAGCCCGCGCGCGGTCGATACCCTGGCGCGGATGGCACGCCTGGGCGTGCTCGGCCAGTGGATCCCCGCGTTCGCGCAGGTCTCCGGGCGCATGCAGTTCGATCTGTTCCATGTCTACACCGTGGACCAGCACACGCTGATGGTGCTGCGGAACATCGGCCTGTTCGCCAGCAGCCGCGCGGATGAGCGCTTCTCGATCGCGCATGAAGTGTGGCCGCGCCTGCGCAAGCCGGAGCTGCTGCTGCTGGCAGGCCTGTTCCATGACATCGCCAAGGGCCGCGGCGGCGATCACTCCGAACTCGGTGCGGTGGACGCCCGCGAATTCTGCCAGGCGCTGGCGTTGAGCAGCTCCGATACGGAGCTGGTGGCCTGGCTGGTCGAGCAGCATCTGCGCATGTCGGTTACCGCGCAGAAGCAGGACATTTCCGATCCGGACGTGATCCATCGCTTCGCCACCCTGGTGGGCAGCCGCGACCGGCTCGATTACCTGTATCTGCTGACCTGTGCGGATATCGCCGGGACCAGCCCCAAGCTGTGGAATGCGTGGAAGGACCGTTTGCTGGCCGACCTGTATTTCGCCGCGCGCCGCGCGCTGCGCGACGGGCTGGAGAACCAGATGCCGGCCGCCGAGCGGGTCGCCGAAGCGCGCGAATCGGTGCGCCAGCTGGTGCGCGAGCGCGGCTATGACGATGCCACCATCGAGCGCCAGTTCACCGTGATGCCCGATGAGAGCTTCATCCGGCTGCGGCCCGAACAGCTCGCCTGGCAGGCGGCCGCGCTGGTGCCGATCAAGCAGGGCCAGACCCTGGTCAAGGTGCGCCGGATCACCCCGGACGACCACGCGCTGGAGGTGTTCGTGCACTCGCCGGATCGCGACGGCCTGTTCGCGGCGATCGTGATGACGCTGGACCGCAAGGGCTACGGGATCCATCGCGCGCGCGTGCTGGACGGCCCGGTCGACACCATTTTCGATACCTTCGAAGTGACCCCGGCCGACAGCTTTGCTGATGGCGATGCGCTGCGCCTGGAGGCTGGCCTGCGTGAGGCGCTGGCCGGCGATCTGACCCGGCTGCGCCCGTCGCGCCGTGTCATTCCGCGCCAGCTGCGGCACTTCCGTTTCGCCCCACGCATCGAGTTCCGCGATGTCACCGATGGCCAGACCACCAGTACCCGTTTCAGCCTCGTCGCACCCGACCGCCCCGGCCTGCTGGCCGACGTGGCGTTCGTGCTGCGCAACCAGCGGCTGCGCGTGCATGATGCGCGCATCGCCACGTTCGGCGAGCGCGCCGAAGATATGTTCGTGATCAGCGATGAGCATGATCACGCCCTGACCGAATCCGCCAGGCAGCAGCTGCAAGACGCGATGCTCGCCTGCCTGGACCCTGATCGAAACGCCGGAGACCCCCACTGATGGCCACCAAGCCTGCCAAGAAGACTGCCGCGAAGACCGCGGCGGCCAAGACCCCTGCTGCCACGCCTGCGGTGAAGAAGACTGCTGCCGCAGCGAAAAAGGCGGCACCCGCAGTGAAGAAGCCTGCCGTGAAAAAGGCGCCGGCCCGCAAGGTTGCCGCCACGCCGGCCGAGAGCGCCGCCAAGCGCAGTGCCAGCCGTGATGCCACCATCGCGCGCAAGTCGCTGCGCAAGCCGGCCACGCCGGGCGTGGAAGAGCTCAAGTTCGGCATCGAGAGCGCGTTCGAGCGCCGTGCCACGCTGACCCTGCACGAGATCGAAGGCTCGACCAAGCCGCTGGTCGGCCGCGTCATCGATGGCCTGGAAACCGGTGAATTCCGCGTTGCCGAGCCCGACGGCCACGGTGGCTGGAAGGTCAACGAATGGCTGAAGAAGGCCGTGCTGCTGTACTTCCGCGTCAACGACATGGCCGTCGTCGATGCGCGCCCGGCGCCGTTCTGGGACAAGGTCGAATCGCGTTTTGCCGGCTTCGATGAAGCCAAGTTCCGCCGCGCCGGCGTGCGCGTGGTGCCCGGTGCGATCGCACGCCGCGGCAGCTACTTCGGCAAGGACGTGGTGCTGATGCCGAGCTTCACCAACATCGGCGCCTACGTGGGCGAGGGCACCATGGTCGATACCTGGGCCACGGTGGGTTCGTGCGCGCAGATCGGCAAGCACTGCCACCTGTCCGGCGGCGCCGGTATCGGTGGCGTGCTGGAGCCGCTGCAGGCCAGCCCGACCATCATCGAAGACCATTGCTTTATCGGTGCGCGTTCGGAAGTGGTGGAAGGCTTCGTGGTCGGCCATCACAGTGTGATCGGCATGGGCGTGTTCCTTGGCCAGAGCACGCGCGTCTACAACCGCGCCACCGGCGAGATCAGTTACGGTTCGGTACCGCCGTACAGCGTGGTGGTGTCCGGGCAGCTGCCGTCCAAGGACGGCTCGCACTCGCTGTACTGCGCCGTGATCGTCAAGCAGGTCGATGCCAAGACCCGCAGCAAGACCAGCGTCAACGAGCTGCTGCGCGGCCTGGCCGACTGAGCACGCCGCAGCCCGCGCTGGCGCAGGCGGCGCGCTACCGGCACCCGTTCGCGGGGTGGCCGGGACGCGCGCTGCAGCGTCTGCTCGGCTGCGCGCACCTGACCGCCGCCCGGCGCGCGCTGACCCGCGTGCTGCCGGTGCCGGCGTTGATCAGTGATGTGCGTGAGGTGGTGTACCTGAGCTGGTGGGTAGACGTGCGTCATGCACCGCCGCCACCGCCAGGCCATCGCCTGTTCGTGCATGACGGGCGCACGCCCTACACGATCCTGACCTACCGTCACGGCCATTTCGGGCCGGCGCTGGCCGGGCCGCGTGGCCTGTTTCCGTCGCCGCTGCAGAGCAACTGGCGCTGGTATGTGGTGGCGGACGATGCAGCTGCCGGGGCCGCCACGCCGCGGGTCCTGTTCGACCGCAATGTGATCGACAGCGGGGTGTACGCAGTCGGTGCACGGCTGTGGAGCGACGCCATGCAGCCGCATCTGGCCGCGCGTTTCGAGCATGCCGTGGATGCCAACGGCGGGCACACCGTGATCGAGCCGGGGCAGGGCAGTGCGCCCGCACTGCAGGCGCAGGTGCGTCCGGCAACGGCCTTGGCGGCGGCGTGGGCGGCCGGGGCGTTCACCGATGCAGCGCAGGCCATGGCGTTCCTGGCCTGCCAGGAGGCCGCGTTCGCGGTCGCCCCGGATGGTCGGCTGGTCCTGACCCATATCGATCTGCCGATCACCCTGGCCGAGGTGCAGCCGCTGCGGCTGGAGGGGGCGGTGTGCTGCCCGCACCTGGCCGCGATGGGCGTCGATCTGGCCGATGCGTTCTGTTTCCGGGTGCCGCAGGTGCCCTTCCGGGTCGTGTCCGAACGCCTGTTGTGACATCCTCACGGCGTCCTTCCTGATCGATGCTGCACGCCGCGCCATGACCACCACTCTGTACGGATTGAAGAACTGCGACACCTGCAGGAAAGCCACCAAGTGGCTGGACCGTTTCCAGGTGCCGTACACCTTCGTCGACTACCGCGACCACACGCCAACGCCGGAAACCCTGATCGACTGGGCGGCCCAGGCCGGCGGCTTCCCCGCGTTGATCAACCGGTCCTCCACCACGTGGCGGCAACTGCCGGAGAACCGCAAAGCGGCTGACTCCGAGGCCGAGTGGAAGCTGCTGCTGCGCGAGTACCCGCAGCTGATCAAGCGCCCGGTGGTGGTGAGCGCCGATGGCGTGATGACCCAGGGCTTCTCGGACAACGGCTTCAAGCAGCGGTTCGGAGTGGGCGCGTGAACGACGTCGTTGCCCTGACCTGCGACCTGATCGCGCGCGCCTCGGTCACGCCCGAGGATGCCGGTTGCCAGGCGCTGCTGGCCGGCCGACTTGAGCGCGCCGGCTTCCACTGCGAACACCTGCGCCTGGGCGAGGTCGACAACCTGTGGGCCACGCACGGGCAGGGCGCACCGGTGCTGGTGCTGCTCGGGCATACCGATGTGGTGCCGACCGGCCCGGTCGCGGCCTGGGCCAGTGATCCGTTCGATCCGCAGATCCGTGATGGCGTGCTCTACGGACGTGGCGCGGCCGACATGAAAGGCAGTGTGGCCGCGTTCGTGGTCGCCGCCGAGCAGTTCGTGGCTGCCCATCCGGACCATCCCGGCACCTTGGCCGTGCTGCTGACCAGCGACGAGGAGGGCGACGCCATCGATGGTGTGCGTCGTGTGGCCGATATCTTCCGCGAACGCGGCCAGGCCATCGACTGGTGCATCACCGGTGAACCGTCTTCCACCGCGGTGCTCGGCGATCTGCTGCGTGTGGGCCGCCGCGGCAGTCTCTCGGCTACGCTGACGGTGAAGGGCGTGCAGGGCCATGTCGCGTATCCGGACAAGGCGCGCAATCCGATCCATCTGGCCGCCGCGGCACTGGCCGAACTGACCGCACGGCACTGGGATGATGGCTTCGAGAGCTTCCCGCCGACCAGCTTGCAGGTCTCCAACATCCATGCCGGCACCGGGGCGAACAATGTGATTCCGGGTGAGCTGCAGGTGCTGTTCAACCTGCGCTACAACCCGCACTGGAATGCGCCGGCGCTGGAGCAGGAGATCGCCGCGCTGCTGCAGCGTCATGCGCTCGAGTACACGCTCAAGTGGCATCGCAGTGGCGAGCCGTTCTATACCCCGGAAGGCACGCTGCGCCGGGTTGCCCGCGAAGTGCTCGGTGCGTTCGCCGGTGCGCCGCCGGAGGAGAGCACCGGCGGTGGCACCTCCGATGCGCGCTTCATCGCGCCGCTGGGCGCGCAGTGCATCGAAGTGGGGCCGGTCAACGCGAGCATCCATCAGGTTGACGAAAATGTCCGCGTGGCGGATCTGGAAGCGCTGCCGGCGTTGTACCAGCGCCTGATCGAGCGTTTGCTCGCCTGACGCCATCGGGTTGAATCTACCGCCGCTCGATTACGGTAGTGCCGGCCGCTGGCCGGTTCGCCCTTACGCCACGATCAGCCCGAACGACGCCAAGGCGGCCGCTGCCTGGCGCTGTGAAATCACTGCCTTCTTGAACAGCTTGGCGTCCATCACGTTGAGCCCGCTGATGTCGGTGCCGCGCAGGTCAGCGCCTTCAAACCGCGTCAGCCGTGTCTGTGCGTTGCGCAGGCTGCCGCCGTTGAAGACCGCATCGCGGAAGTCGCAGCCGGACAGCTCGGCCTCGGAGAAATCCATACCCTCCAGCTGCGCCTTGCGGAACGACATCCCGCGCAGGTCCGCGCTGACCAGCAGGCAATCGCGGAATTCCAGCGCCCAGCCGGTCACTTCCTGCAGGTGCGCGCCAGTCAGCTTGCAATCCTGGAACTGCACCGAGGAGAGCGTTGCGCGGCGCCAGTGACTGTTGTTGAGATCGCAGTGCGAGAAGCGCGCATCGCTGAGCAGGGCCGAACTGAAATCGCACTGGCTGCCGCGGCACTTCGTCCACTGGCTTTCTTCCAGCGAGGCCGCCAACCAGCTCGCGCCGGTGACCGAGCACTGGTTGAACTGGAACCCATCCATGTCCAGCCGCGAGAAGTCGCCGTGATCGAACGTGCAGTTCTCGAACACGGCTCCCCGCGAATGCGCGGCGATGATGGCCTGCATGCGGTCGCGGGTGAGGGTTTCATCGCGGAACGTGGCGGTGTTCATGCGGTCATTCTGGGTGATGTTCCGGACCATGGGCAGACTTGAAGCGTGTTGCGGAATGTGTACAAAACGGCGCGCCGATGCCCGGCACTACTCGAACGTCCAGAACGGCGGCTCGATGGTCTTGCGCCAGTAGGTTTCCCCGGCCAGGTAGAACTTCTGCGCATAGGCCTTGGCGAACCAATCGGCGGCCGCCTCCAGATCACGCGTCACGCCAGCGCGGCCGCGGCCCAGCAGCAGGCCGCTGAAATACTGGCCATACACATTGCCCTGGTCCGCCGCCAGCCGATACCAGCGCAGCGCCTCGACGCCATCGCGCGGCAGACCCATGCCCAGTTCGTACATTGCCCCCAGATCCGCCTGGGCATCGGCATCGCCGCGCTGCGCACGCCGCTGGATGTCGACGACCAGCGGATGCAGGGTGCCATCCGCTTGCGCCGCGATCGCCTGCGGCAGCCGCGAGGATTCGGACGGCATGTGGTGGTAGATCGTCGCGCGCAGGTCCCAGCGCAGCGCGCTGGCCGTGTCACCGCGTTCGCGATGGAACTTGGCCAGCATCAGCATCGCCATCGGGTTGCCGTGCTCGGCGGCAGCGCGGTACCAGCGCTCTGCTTTGCGCGGTGACGCGCGCAGCGCAGGGCCCTGGAGGATGTTCGGGCCGGTGCCATGCAGCAGCTCACCGTGGGTCCAGATCCGGCCCAGCGCCTCTTCGGCCTGGGGGTTGTGGAACGTCCACGGAGTGACGGCGGCGGCACGCTCGTACCAGGTCACCGCGCGCGGGTCGTTGAAGGTTTCGTAGGTTCTCGCGGCGTCCCAGGCACTGTCGAAGCTGCGATCGACCGCCTTGGTCTCGAGCGACTGCACGATGCTCGCCGGGGTCCGCGAGGGGGCGCTGCTGCAGGCGATGAGGAAGAGGAGCAGGGCGATGCCGCCCAGGCGTGAAGCGATGCGTCCGATGCGAGGGGTCATGCCAGCCAGGGGGTACACAAGGGCGGTGATTATCGCCCGGCCCAGCAGCCCCGGGTTGTCCGCGGCGGTCGGTTTGGTTGCCATCGCAACAGTTGCACCGCCGCCCAAACCCGGTTACGGTCGGTCCATGTCCTCGTTCCCGGCCACCGCTGTCAGCAATACCAACCGCACTAATCTGCGCGCGAATAATCGTGCGCGGCCGATGCGGGACTGCGACCAGGGCTAGTACAAGCAACACGCCCGGACCCCAGAAAACCCGCATCGACCGATGCGGGTTTTTTTGTGGCCCGGGTTTACCCCTTCCGGGCCTGGGTGGCCGGTCGAATGCCTGCAATACGTGTATTCCCCCATCATCAGGAGCTGTTCCCATGTGTTCGATCTTCGGTATTTTCGGCCTCCAGGCGGGCGACGACCTCGCCGCATTGCGCCGCCATGCGCTGGAACTGTCGCAGCGCCAGCGCCATCGCGGCCCGGACTGGAGCGGGGTGTACGTCGATGACGGCGCGATCCTGGTCCACGAGCGCCTTGCCATCGTCGATCCCGCCGGTGGTTCACAGCCACTGCTCTCCGAAGACGGCGGGCTGGCGCTGGCGGTGAACGGTGAGATCTACAACCACCGCGAGCTGAAGGCCGAGCTGGCCCAGCCGTACGCCTTCCAGACCGGCTCGGACTGCGAGGTGATCAATGCGCTGTACCGCGAAGACAGCCCGGCCTCGTTCCTGAACCGCCTCAACGGCATTTTCGCCTTTGCGTTGTGGGACCGCGCCGAGCAGCGCGTACTGATCGCCCGTGATCCGATCGGCGTGGTGCCGCTGTACTGGGGCCACGACAAGGATGGCCGCCTGGTGGTGGCCTCCGAACTGAAGTCGCTGGTGGACATCTGCGCCGACGCCGCGCAGTTCCCGCCGGGGCACTGGTATGACAGCGCCACCGACACGCTCACCCGTTACTACGAGCGCCCGTGGCGCGACTACGATGCGGTCGAAGGCGTGGAGGCGGATCGCGTCGAACTGCGTGAGGCGTTCGAGCGCGCGGTGCACCGCCAGTTGATGACCGATGTGCCCTACGGCGTGCTGCTCTCCGGGGGGCTGGATTCGTCGCTGGTCGCGGCCGTCGCCGCGCGCTATGCCCGCCACCGTGTCGAAGATGGCGATCAGAGTGAAGCCTGGTGGCCGCGCCTGCACTCCTTCGCGATCGGCCTGAAGGGCTCGCCCGATCTGGCGGCCGCCGCCATCGCGGCCGAAGCCCTGGGCACCGTACACCACGGTTTCGAGTACACCTTCGAAGAGGGGCTGGATGCGCTGCCGGAAGTGATCCGCCACGTGGAAACCTACGACGTCACCACCATCCGCGCCTCCACGCCGATGTTCCTGCTGGCGCGCCGGATCAAGGCGATGGGCGTGAAAATGGTGCTGTCCGGTGAGGGCAGCGATGAGATCTTCGGTGGCTACCTGTACTTCCACAAGGCGCCGAACGCGCGCGAGTTCCATGAGGAGCTGGTGCGCAAGCTCGACGCGCTCAACAACTACGATTGCCTGCGCGCCAACAAATCGATGATGGCCTGGGGCGTGGAGCCGCGCGTGCCGTTCCTGGATCGCGAGTTCCTCGATGTGGCCATGCGCATCGATGCCAAGCACAAGATGGTCGGGCAGGGCCCCGCCGGTGCACGCCGGATCGAGAAGGCGGTGCTGCGCGAGGCCTTCGAAGGCTACCTGCCGGACTCGATCCTGTGGCGCCAGAAGGAGCAGTTCAGTGACGGTGTCGGCTATGGCTGGATCGACGGGCTCAAGGCCCATGCCGAAGCCCAGGTCAGTGACCGGGTGATGGCCGCGGCGGACAAGCGCTTCGTGCACAACCCGCCGCAGACCAAGGAAGCCTACTTCTACCGCCACGTGTTCGAGCAGTACTTCCCCACCCAGGCCGCGGCGGAGACCGTACCGGGTGGCAAATCCATCGCATGCTCCTCGCCAGCGGCGATCGCGTGGGACGCCAGCTTTGCCGCGATGGCCGATCCCTCCGGGCGCGCCATCGCCGGCGTACACGAACAGGCACTGGCCTGATCGGATGTGCCACACCGCCGCGTCGTCCGCGGTGGTGTGGCGACGCGTGCAGCCCGTAGAATCGCCCCTTCAATCGATGGGGATCGGTCATGGACTCTGACACCACCGGCATGCGCCGCAGCGGGCTGGCCTGGCGCTACCTGGGCTGGGTGGCGCTGCCGCTGTTGATCGGCCTGGGCCTGGCGCGGTTTGCCGGCCCGGCCGTGACCGCGCAGGTGGCACGTGCAGAGTCCTCGCTGGGGGCCGACTGGGCTGGGCATCTGCATGCGCCGCTCGGTCTGTTCCTGCTGCAGTTGCTGGTGTTGCTGATGGTCGCCAAGGGCGCGGGCTGGGTGTTCCGCCGCCCGGGCCAGCCGGGGGTGATCGGTGAGATGGCGGCCGGCCTGATGATGGGGCCGCTGGTGCTGGGCGCCGTGTTGCCGCAGGTACATGGCGTGCTGTTCCCGCCGGCATCGCTCGGTCCGCTCGGTCTGCTCAGCCAGCTCGGCGTGCTGATGTTCCTGCTGGTGGCCGGGGCGGAGCTGGATCTGGGCGGACTGCGGGGGCGACGTCGTTTTGCCTTCGTGGTCAGCCATGCCGGCATCGCGGTGCCCTTCGTGCTGGGCGTGCTGCTCGCGATCTGGCTGTACGGTGCACACGCGCCGTCGGGCGTGGGCTTCACCGGCTTCGCGTTGTTCGTGGGTATTTCATTGAGCATCACCGCTTTCCCGGTGCTGCTGCGCATTCTGGCCGACCGGGGCATGACCGGCACGCCGCTGGGCCAGACCGCCATCGCCTGCGCCGCGCTCGGTGATGCCACTGCATGGTGCCTGCTGGCCCTGATCGTGGCGGCTGCGCAATCGCAGGGCTGGGTGCCCGCGACGATCAATCTGGTCTGCGTGGTCGCCTTCGTCGCGCTGATGCTGGGCGTGGTGCGCCCGTGGTTCTCGCGCCTGGTGATCGCACCGGGCCAGGAAGGACGCTGGCTGCTGATCATGCTGTTGATGGCGCTGGCCTGCGCGCTGGTTACCGAGATGCTGGGCATCCACGCGCTGTTCGGCGCCTTCGCGGCGGGGGTGGCGGTCTCCGGCAACGCCACCCTGCGGCATACCGTGGCCGAGCGCGTCGAGCCGTTCGCGGTCACCTTGCTGCTGCCGCTGTTCTTCGCCATGACCGGCCTGCGCATGCGCGCCGATGCCCTGCAGGCCAGCGACCTGATGCTGTGCCTGATCGTGATCGTGGTGGCCACGCTGGGCAAGCTGATCGGCACCTGGAGCGCAGCGCGCAGTGCCGGCATGGGCAGCCATGAGGCGTGGAAGCTCGGTGCCCTGATGAACACCCGCGGCCTGATGGAGCTGATCGTGCTCAACCTGGGCTACGAGCTGGGCTTCCTCGGCGACCGCCTGTTTGCCGTGCTGGTGATCATGGCCCTGGTGACCACGGCCATGACCGGGCCGCTGCTCAACGCGATGGAGCGGTGGAAGAGGCGGTAGCCGTAGGCTCGGCCACCGCCCGTGATCATTCCACGGGGACCAGCGTCAGCGTGTACGCGGTCTTGCCCGGCAGGAACGGGGTGGGTGTTCCCTTCACCCAGGCGTCGTGTCCGGCGCCCCAGAAGGGTGACAACGGGTGACCGCTCTGCCCACCGGGCATGTGGATCCATCCCTCGGCTTCGTGGCCGGGCGAGACCACCATCCGCTGCGACGCCCCGAACGCAGGCCCCTGCACGCGGGGCATGTCGCGGTCGCCGGGCAACGGATCGCCAGGCATGCACAGCCATCGTCGGGCGACGTTGGGCAGGGCGCGACTGACCGGGTGACAGATCGCGGCGGTGTTGCGCTCGCCCCACGTACGCGCCTCCAGCGGTCCCTGACTGCTCAGGTCTGCCTCCAGCGCCTTGGCGGTATCGGTCAACAGCGCCGTCCAGCTGGCATACGGGGGTGGCAGCAGATGCGCCGGCCGTTCGCTCACCAATGGCCACAACACGCCCTCGAACTGCCCCAGTCGCGGCTCCAGATAGGCCTCGCCGAGCTGTGCTTTCGCTGGCGCGAGCAGGCCTTCGCCAACGCGGTCGATCAACATGCCGCGGAAACCGCGGGTGATCCGGTAGCTGACCGAATCGACGGCCGCATGGCCTTCCCATTGCCGGGTTGCGACCTCAAGCCGCTGCAGGGCAGGGTCGTCGCTGGCGGTGACCACCTCGCGCAGCAGGTGCCACCAGCGCGTGAGCAACAGGGCGCGATCGTCGAGCTGGATCGCCAGCAGGTCGGCTTCGGTGAAGCGCTCCTTCGCCATCAGGCCATCGCGGATCTGCCGGCCGCGCGCACCCAGGTCGTAGCCCCCGTTCCCGGCGATGGCCAGCGCGTCCCCTTCGAGCACGCGGCCGTTGGCGGTCCACAGCCGATGCGTGGGTGGATCGATCAATGCGGGCGCGCCATCGCTGCGGATCGCCCACGGCGTGCAGCTCGCGGGCGCCGTGATCGTGTTGCCGTTTGGCGGGCAGCCCGCAGCGCGGCCCGGACGTGTGCCGATCAACCGCCAGGCGATGCGTCCGTTACGGTCGGCGATGATCAGATTCTGCGCGGGAATACCGCTGCGGTCGGCTACCTGGAACGCCTGGTCAAGATCCCTTGCGCGCGCCATCTCGGCAAAGTCCAGACGGACCGCACCGGGAAGCTGCGCCGTCCAGCGCAGTGCCTCGCCACTGCCGTCCGGCCGTTCGTGGAGTACCGGACCCCAGGCGGTCTCGCGCACGCGCAGCGTCACCGGCGCTTGACCGGCGACGCGGATACGCTCTTCATGCGTGGTGATGCCTTGGGCATCGGCGGGCACGCTGCGGAAATCGGCGGTGTCGATGTAACTGTTGGTGAAGCCCCAGGCAACGTGTCCGTTGCTGCCGACGACGATGGCCGGCAGGCCGGGCAGCGAGAAGCCGCTGACATCGACGCGCCCGTCGGGCGCCTGCGGATCGGGATAGCGCAGCCGTACCCGGAACCAGAGATTCGGCGCGCGCAGTCCCAGGTGCATGTCGTCGGCGACGATGGCGCGGCCGTCCGTGGTCAGTGCACCGGACACGGCGAAGTTGTTGCTGCCCAGCACGTCCGGGTCCAGATGACCGGCGGCGGCACCGGTTGCCTGCGCCGCATCGAGCCGTCGGAGATCCAGCGCCGTGGCGTCCGGTAGCGGGGCGTTGCCGCGCGCCCCGCCAAACAGGGGGGCATCCCACTCGCTGCCCTCGTGGCTGAGCAGTGCATACAGCGCCGGTGGCACCACCGCGCGGATCCGCGCCATCGCCAGTTCGTTCTGATTGGTGGGGTCCTGCAGGTCGGCATACATCGCCAGCCCGGTCAGCACGCTGTCTTCGGTCCGCCACGGTGCGGGCGTCTGGCGCAGCAGCAGATAGGGCCAAGGCCGTACCCGAAGATCCGCGACGCCTTGGTTGATGCCGTCCACATAGGCCTGCAGGGCAGCGGCACTGCTGCCCGTGGCAACCTCCAGGTGGGCCTCGGTGCGCGCCCGCAGCCGGTGCACGCGCATGCGCTTGTCCATCTCGATCGCCGCCGGGCCGAACAGCTCGGCGAGCTCGCCAGCGGCAGTACGACGCATCAGGTCCATCTCGAAGTAGCGCTCCTGCGCATGCACCAGACCCAGCGCCCGCATTGCATCGGCCTGGGTCCGGGCCTCGATGGTGACCACGCCCAAGGCATCCCGGGTGATGCTCACCGGCGCCGCCAGGCCGGTCATGGCCTGTTCGCCTTCCAGGCGGGGCAGGCTGCCACGCAGCAGCCACCACACCATCAAAACCGCCGCCAGCGTCAGTATCAACGCTCCCCAGACCAACCGCTTCAGCCAATGCCGCATCCTGCGCATCCCCCAGTAGGTGTGGTTGGATTGTAGGGGAGGCGTGAACGCCCTGTGCACGCCGACCGAAGCGCAACTGCAACTGATTCCGATTAGATCACCGGAATTCCAGATAGGGCACCATGCGCGCATTGATTCATCAGGAGCACCCCCCATGAAAGGCAACCCGGACGTCATCGCCTGCTTGAAGGAACTGCTGCGCGGCGAGTTGGCTGCGCGCGACCAGTACTTCATCCATTCGCGCCGCTACGAAGACCAGGGCCTGTTCGCGCTCTATGAGCGCCTCAACCACGAGATGGAAGAAGAGACCCAGCACGCCGACGCGCTGCTGCGCCGCATCCTTTTCCTCGGCGGCGACCCGGACATGCGCCCGCATGTGTTCGAGCCCGGCGTGACCGTGGAAGAGATGCTGCAGAAGGACCTGGAGACCGAGTACAGCGTCCGCGACAACCTGGCCGCCGGCATGAAGCTGTGCGAACAGCACCAGGACTATGTCAGCCGCGACATGCTGCTGGTGCAGTTGAAGGACACCGAAGAAGACCACGCCTGGTGGCTGGAGCAGCAGCTGGGCCTGATCAAGCGCATCGGCCTGGCGCTGTACCAGACCAGCAAGATGGATGCGAAAGGCACCGCTGCGCACTGAGTGCGGCATCGGGTTCCGCACGCCAGCCAGCCTTCGCCAGCCAGCTGCTGAACCCCCGTCCGCCCGCCAGCCTCTGCCAGCCAGCTGACGTTGATTCGAACAGAGAGGCCGGGGAAACCCGGCCTTTTCTGTGGGCAAAAAGGCTCTCCCTCCGTCCGCGTGGCAAGCCTGAAGCGCTCTGAACCTTTCAGTCGCGGCCGCAGGTGGGTCGAGCGCTGGGCCGCGATGCCCTTGCCGGCGAATGTCCCCCGGCGTCGGCCTGCGGCCGCCACCTCCTCCTTTATTTCGCCCACAAGGGCATCGCGACCCACGTATAGAGACCACTGGCGCTTCACAGCAATGCCCGGTGTTACGCCTGCGCGCCGCGAGCCGAGCCCCGTAGCGGCCGGCAGGCTCCTGGGCAAAATCAAGGAGGAGGACGTCGCCGTCAGGCGGCGGCCGGGGGACATTTGCCGAGGGGCCTGCCGGTCGCTACGGGGCCCCTCACGCTCTCGGTAGACCCGAGCGGAGACACCGCCAGATCCAACATGCACCGCAGGCGCTCCCTTCGTTGGGAGAAGAACAAAAAAACGGCCGGGTTTCCCCGGCCGTTCCGATTCACGTCAACACCGCGACGCTTACTCCACCGCCAGCCCTTCCACCTTCTGCCAGCCACGCGGCAGCAGATGGCCACGGGTCGCGCGGGTGCCCAGGTAGGTGTCCAGATCCTTGAACGACAGGTTCATCGTGCGCTGGCCGCTGCGGACCAGCAGCGTGTTGCCCGGCGCTACCGATACCACCGCGACCACGCGCTCGGTGGCGAGCTTGGCCTTGGGGATGTCGATGATCTTGTTGCCCTTGCCCTTGTCCAGTTCCGGCAGGTCGCTGGCCGCGATCGCCAGCAGGTTGCCCGAGCTGGTCACGGCCACGATGCGGTCCGTCTCCGGATTGGCGACCACGGCCGGGGTCAGCACCTTGGAGCCGGAGGTCAGGTTGAGCATCGCCTTGCCGGCCTTGTTGCGGCCGGTGAGGTTCTCGAAGCGGGTCACGAAGCCGTAGCCGTGCGTGGAGGCCAGCACAAAGCGCGTGTTGTTCTCGCCGCTGGCCAGCGTCATGAAGGCGCTGCCCGGCGCTGGTGAGAAGCGACCGGTCAGCGGTTCGCCATTGCCACGGGCCGAGGGCAGGGTATGGATCAGGGTCGAATACGCCCGGCCCTCGCTGTCCAGGAACGCCACCTGCTGCGTACTGCGTGCGCGCACCGAACCGAGCAGCGCATCGCCATCACGGTAGGACAGGGTGGACGGGTCCATGTCGTGGCCCTTGGCCGCACGGATCCAGCCCTTCTCCGAGAGCACCACCGTCATCGGCTCGCTCGGCACCAGCTCGGTTTCATCGATGGCCTGCGCCGCGCCACGCTGCACCAGCGGCGAGCGACGGTCATCCCCGAACTTCTTGGCATCGGCCACCAGCTCATCGCGGATCAGCTTCTTCAGCTTGGCCTTGCTCTCCAGGATGCCGACGATCTTGTCGCGTTCCTTGGCCAGCTCGTCCTGCTCGCCGCGGATCTTCATCTCTTCCAGGCGGGCCAGCTGCTTCAGCTTGGTTTCCAGGATGTACTCGGCCTGTTCCTCGCTCAGCGCGAAGCGCGCGATCAGCGCCGGCTTGGCTTCGTCCTCGGTGCGGATGATGTGGATCACTTCATCCAGGTTGAGGAAGGCGATCAGCAAGCCATCCAACATGTGCAGGCGGCGCTCGACCTTCTGCAGGCGATGGTTGAGGCGGCGGGTCACGGTGGTGCTGCGGAACTGCAGCCACTCGCTGAGCAGGGTCTTGAGGTTCTTCACCTGCGGGCGGCCGTCCAGGCCGATCACATTGAGGTTGACCCGGTAGCTGCGCTCCAGATCGGTGGTGGCGAACAGGTGGCCCATCAGCTGCTCGGCGTCCACGCGGTTGGAGCGCGGTACCAGCACCACGCGCACCGGGTTGGCGTGGTCGGACTCATCGCGGATGTCCTCCAGCCACGGCAGCTTCTTGGCGCGCATCTGCGCGGCGATCTGCTCGATCACCTTCGACGGCGACACCTGGAACGGCAGCGCGTTGACCACGATGTTGCCGTTCTCCTTCAGGAAGGTGGAACGCGCCCGCACGCTGCCGTAGCCGGTTTCGTACATGGTGCGCAGATCGGCGATCGGGGTGATGATCTCGGCGAAGCTCGGGTAGTCCGGGCCTTTCACGTGCTCGCACAGGTCGGTGACCGTCGCATCGGGGTCGTCGAGCAGGTGCAGCAGTGCGCTGACGATCTCGTTGAGGTTGTGCGGCGGCACATCGGTGGCCATGCCCACGGCGATGCCGGTGGTGCCGTTGAGCAACAGGTGCGGCAGGCGCGCCGGCATCCAGGTCGGCTCTTCCAGCGTGCCGTCGAAGTTCGGGGTCCAGTCGGTGGTGCCCTGGTTGATCTCGCCCAGCAGCACTTCGGCGATCGGGGTCAGCTTGGACTCGGTGTAACGCATGGCCGCGAACGACTTGGGATCATCGGTCGAGCCGAAGTTGCCCTGGCCTTCGATCAGCGGGTAGCGGTACGAGAACGGCTGGGCCATCAGCACCAGCGCTTCGTAGCAGGCGCTGTCGCCATGCGGGTGGTACTTGCCGATCACGTCACCGACGGTACGCGCGGACTTCTTCGGCTTGGAGGACGCGTTCAGACCCAGCTCGCTCATCGCGTAGATGATGCGGCGCTGCACCGGCTTCAGGCCGTCGCCGAGGAACGGCAGTGCGCGGTCGAGCACCACGTACATGGAATAGTCCAGGTACGCCCGTTCGGCGTACTCGCGCAGGGGCAGCTGTTCAAAGCCGTGGAACGCGGGGCGGGCAAGATCGGTCATGCGGGATTGTTACCTGTGGCAAGGGACGGCGACGGCTGTCGCCCTCGCAGGCGGATGATTATCCGGATGCGGCCGGGGATGCCAAGCCGCGTGATGGGTTCAGGGGGTGTCCGCTGCGCGCCAGATAGCGCCCGGGCGGGCTGCCGAAGTGGCGGCGGAAGACAGTAACGAAGGCGCTGGGGCTGCTGAACCCCAGTTCGTGCGCGATATCGGACACGCTCTGGCCATCGGAGAGCCGGCGCAGCCCCTCGGCCAGCCGGGCCTGCTGGCGCCATTGCGCGAAGCTGAGCGTGGTTTCATCGCGGAAGTGCCGGGTCAGTGTACGCGGCGACAGCCCGGCCCACTGGGCCCATTGCTCCAGGCTGCGGCCGTCGGCCGGGTCGGCGATCAGCTGCGAGGCGATCCTCAGCAGGCGCCGGTCCTGCGGCATCGGCAGGTGCATGCGCTGGCGCGGCGCATTGCGGATCTCGTCCAGCAGGACCTCGATCATGTGCTGCTGGCGCAGGCTCGGCTCGGCCGCGGGCACCCACGCGGTGACGCGCAGCGAGAGCGCCTGCAGGAGATCGGAAATGGCCAGCACGCAAGGTTCGTCGGGCAGATCACAGGCCATCGGCGCGCTCACGATCACGCCCCAGCCACGCAGCGGCCCGCAGATATCCACCGTATGCGGCTCGCCCGGTGGCATCCAGCCGGCACAGCCCGGTGGCAGCGACCAGGTGCCGTGGCGGGTGCGGGTGGTGAGCAGCCCGGCCTCCACGCAGATCAGCTGGGCGCGCCGGTGCTGGTGCCAGTCGATCTCGCGTTCCAGCCCCTTGGGGCTCTCGATGCGGAAGCCGAGCACGCCCAGTCCGTCATCCCGCTCGAACCAGTCCAGGACCTGGTTGCGGATCATCTGGGTGGCCTCGGTCTCCAGCGCTGGCCTGAAAGTGTTATCCATTGTCCAAATTGTAATACCCGGCCAGTGGCGGGCGCCATTAAGGTAGCGACCTCCCCATTGTTCTGATTGCTGCAACACAGCATTTGGTTCCAAATTAAATATTTCTATTGAGAAATATATTTTTTGGAAGAGAATGCTCACCCATGATCTGCCCTGATGCCCATCCCCCCAGCTTCGGACTCCTGCTGCGCCAAGTGCGCGATGGCCTGGTCCGTCAGCTAGACACGTCGATGGCCGAGGAAAACCTCGGTATTGGCTTCACCCACTATCTCGGCCTGAAGGTGCTCGCGGCACGTGCCCCGTGCACCGCCAACGAGTTGGCCCAGGCCCTGGACCAGGTGCCCAGCGCGGTCACCCGCCTGCTGGACAAGCTGGAAGCCCTGGACTGCGTGCGGCGCGAGCCACATGCCCAGGACCGGCGGGCGCTGCAGATCGTGCTGACCGAGCCGGGCCGCCAGTTGTGGGCCCGCCTCAAACAGCGGGGCGACCAGACCATCGACGACGCCATGCGTGATCTGTCTGCGGACGAACGCGCGCAGCTGCTTTCCCTCATGACCCGTGTACGCGACTCACTGGTAACGCCATGACTTCCATGTTTGAACGTTCTTATTCACTGCGCCCACTGCGGCCGGTGCTGGTCTCCGCGCTGGCGCTTGCGCTGGCCGCGTGTGCCAGCAGCCGCGGCCTGGAGCCGCAGGGCCGCCTGCTCGATGCCGACAGCCTGCAGACCCAGCGCACCCTGGCCGGCACCGGCCTGAGCCAGCCCGGCTGGCCAGCCACGGACTGGTGGCGCGCGCTGGGCGATCCGCAGCTGGACGCGCTGATCGCCGAAGGCCTGCAGCGCAATCCGGGGCTGGACGCGGCCGATGCACGCCTGCGCCAGGCGCGTGCCCAGATCGGCACCGCCCGCGCCGACCGCCTGCCCAGCGTGTCCGCCTCCGGTGGCTACACCGGCGTACGCCTGCCCGAATCGATGGTCGGCGACGAACTCGGCGGCAGCTATGCCGGCAGCGGCCAGGCCTATCTGAGCTTCAGCTACGGCATCGACCTGTGGGGTGGCAAGCGCGCCGCGTGGGAAGCGGCCGTGGACAGCGGTCATGCCGCCGAAGTGGACGCCCAGGCCGCACGCCTGAATCTCTCCGCCGCCATCGCCGAGGCGTATGCGCAGCTCGGTTACGCGTGGACGCTGCATGACGTGGCCAGCGAAGAACTGGCCCGATCGCAGAAGACGCTGGAGCTGACCCGTCAGCGACGTGCCGCTGGCATCGACAGTGACCTGCAGACCCGCCAGGCCGAAGCCCGTATTCCGGCCGCGCAGCAGCAACAGCAGGCCGCGCAGCAGCAGATCGACGAAGCCCGCACCGCGCTCGCCGCGCTGGTCGGGCAGGGCCCCGACCGGGGCCTGCAGATCGTGCGCCCGCAGGTGTTGAACCCGCTGGCCCTGCAGCTGCCCGGCGTGCTGCCGAGCGAACTGCTCGGCCGTCGCCCGGACATCGTCGCCGCGCGCTGGCGCGTGGAAGCAGCCAACCGCGAGATCCACGCGGCCAAGGCCGCGTTCTATCCCAGTCTCAACCTGACCGCCCTGGGCGGCGTGGTCTTCAGTGAAGTAGACCAGCTGCTCAAGAGTGGCTCGACGTTCGCTTTCCTCGGCCCGGCACTGAGCCTGCCGATCTTCGACGGTGGCCGCCTGCGCGCCAATCTGGGCAAGACCGACGCGCAGTACGACCTGGCCGTGGCCGACTACAACCAGTCCGTGCTCAACGCGCTGCGCGATGTCGCCGACCAGGTCAACGCGGTGCGCTCGCTGGCCGACCAGGCCAATGCCCAGGCCCAGGCCGTCAGCACGGCGCGTGCCGCCCATGATCTGGCCGAACAGCGCTACCGCGCCGGCATCGGCAGCTACCTGGATGTGCTCAGCGTCGAAGAGCAGTTGCTGGTCTCCCAGCAGCGGCTGGCCGAACTGCAGTCGCGTCAGATCCTTGTTTCGGTCCGCCTGAGCCAGGCGTTGGGCGGTGGTTTCACCCCGACCAGCGATGCCGCCACGGTCGCCGCCACCCCCGAATCCTCGCATTCCTGAGAGTCATCCCCATGAGTCAGACCTCCGCCCCCGCTGCCGAGAAGGCAGCTCCCTCCCGTCGCGGCAAGCTGCTGCGCGGCCTGCTGGTCATCGTAGTGCTGCTGCTGGCCGCGCTGGCCCTGTGGTACTTCATGTTCGGCCGCTGGTTCGAAGAAACCGACGATGCGTACGTGCAGGGCAACCAGGTCCAGATCACCCCGCTGATCAGCGGCACCGTGGTCGGGATCAACGCCGATGACGGCATGCGCGTCGAGCGCGGCCAGTTGCTGGTCCAGCTGGACCCGGCCGACACCGAAGTGGCCCTGCAGCAGGCCGAAGCCAACCTCGCCAAGACGGTCCGCCAGGTGCGCGGTCTGTACCGCAGCGTGGAAGGTGCCCAGGCCGAATTGAACGCGCGCCAGGTCACCCTCAAGCGCGTGCGCGAGGACTTCAACCGTCGTAAGGATCTGGCCAGCAGCGGCGCGATCTCCAATGAAGAACTGGCGCACGCCCGCACCGAACTGGCGGCTGCCGAAGCCGCCGTGGCCGGTTCGCGCGAGACCTTCGAGCAGAGCAACGCGCTGGTCGATGACACCGTGATCGCCACCCAGCCGGACGTGCAGGCCGCTGCCGCGCAGCTGCGCCAGGCCTACCTCAACAATGCCCGCGCCGGCATCGTCGCGCCGGTCACCGGTTACGTGGCGCGTCGTTCGGTGCAGGTCGGCCAGCGCGTGCAGCCGGGCAATGCCCTGATGGCCGTGGTGCCGACCGAGCAGATGTGGGTGGAAGCCAACTTCAAGGAAACCCAGCTGCGCCACATGCGCCTGGGCCAGGAAGTGGAGCTGCGTTCGGACCTGTACGGCGGTGATGTGACCTACAAGGGCCGCATCGACAGCCTCGGCCTGGGCACCGGTTCGGCGTTCTCGCTGCTGCCGGCGCAGAACGCCAGCGGCAACTGGATCAAGATCGTGCAGCGCGTGCCGGTGCGTATCGCCATCGATGCCAAGCAGCTGGCCGAGCATCCGCTGCGCATTGGTCTGTCGATCAAGGCCGAAGTCAGCCTGCGTGACCAGAAGGGCACCGTGCTGCCGACCGAGATCGCCAAGGGCCAGGTGTTCGACACCGACGTCTACGCCAAGCAGCTGCACAGCGCCGACGATGTGATCCACCAGATCATCCAGCGCAACCTGCCGCAGCAGGGCAAGGCGAGCTGAGGCGACCATGTCCGCACAAGCTCCCGCCGCACCGGGCGCCCCCGCGGCCCCGGGCACGGCCTTCCGGCCGGCCAACGTCGCCCTGTGCACCGCAGGCCTGGCGATGGCCTCGTTCATGCAGGTCCTGGACACCACCATCGCCAACGTCTCCTTGCCGACCATCGCCGGTAATCTCGGTGCCAGTTCGCAGCAGGCCACCTGGGTCATCACCTCGTTCGCGGTCAGCACCGCGATCGCGCTGCCGCTGACCGGCTACCTCAGCCGGCGCTTCGGCGAGACCAAGCTGTTCGTGTGGGCCACGTTGGCCTTTACATTGGCCTCGCTGCTGTGCGGCCTGGCCCAGAGCATGGGCATGCTGGTCGTCTCACGTGCGATCCAGGGTTTCGTCGCCGGCCCGATGTACCCGATCACGCAGAGCCTGCTGGTCTCGCTCTATCCGCGTGAGAAACGCGGCCAAGCGCTGGCGTTGCTGGCCATGATCACCGTGGTCGCGCCGATCGCCGGCCCGATCCTCGGTGGCTGGATCACCGACAACTACAGTTGGGAATGGATCTTCCTGATCAACGTGCCACTGGGCATCTTCGCCGCGCTGGTGGTGGGCAACCAGCTCAAGGGGCGCCCGGAACAGATCGAAAAGCCGAAGATGGATTACGTCGGCCTGATCACCCTGGTGATCGGCGTGGGCGCGCTGCAGCTGGTGCTCGATCTGGGCAACGACGAAGACTGGTTCAGTTCGACCAAGATCGTCGTGCTGGCCTGTGTGTCGGTGGTGGCGCTGGCGGTGTTCCTGATCTGGGAACTGACCGACAAGGACCCCATCGTCGACCTGCGCCTGTTCCGGCACCGCAACTTCCGCGCCGGGACGCTGGCGATGGTGGTGGCCTACGCGGCGTTCTTCAGCGTGGCGCTGCTGATTCCGCAATGGCTGCAGCGTGACATGGGCTACACCGCGATCTGGGCCGGTCTGGCGACCGCACCGATCGGCGTGTTGCCGGTGATCATGACGCCGTTCGTGGGCAAGTACGCCTCGCGGTTCGACATGCGCATGCTGGCCACGATCGCCTTCATCTTCCTGTCCTTCACCAGCTTCCTGCGCTCGGGCTTCAACCTGCAGGTGGACTTCGGCCATGTGGCCGGCATCCAGCTGATCATGGGTATCGGCGTGGCGTTGTTCTTCATGCCGGTGCTGCAGATCCTGCTGTCGGATCTGGACGGTCGCGAGATCGCAGCCGGTTCCGGTCTTGCCACCTTCCTGCGGACGCTGGGCGGCAGCTTCGCCGCTTCGCTGACGACGTGGTTGTGGGCACGCCGCACCCAGGAGCACCACGCGCATCTGACCGAGCACATCTCCGGCTACACCCCGGGCATGCAGGACCAGGTCACCGCGATGGGGCAGGGCGACCTGCAGCATGGTGCGGCGGCGCTCAACAACATGATCAACCACCAGGCCTCGCAGATGGGCTTCAACGACATCTTCTTCCTGCTGGGCTGGATCTTCTTGGCCATCATCGCCTTCCTGTGGCTGGCCAAGCCGCCGTTCGGTGCAGGGGCGGGCGCTGCGTCGGCCGGTGGGCATTGACGTGCTTGCGGTGAGCTGAAACGAAAAACCCCGCCCAGTGCGGGGTTTTTTGTCAGACTTGTGCATGCTCCGCTGCCCAACTGACGACAGATGCCCCTCTAGTGAGGCGCAAGATTAGTCCTAGCGATCTCACTCCCCCAAGCAGTATGCAGATCGCGACGATGCCTAAGATGATGCTGTAAGGCGGGCCGCGATCAAGGAGCTCGAGCTGAGTGGCTTCCTGAGAAATCGCAGCAAGCGCTGCCAGGACGCCGGTGAGAATGGCCACGATATTGAAGCGGGTGGCCGCGTACTTGGCTTCAAGCTCTAGATGACGGGCCTTGTTCTGCAGCGCTGTTCGCCCAAGGTGGGACAAGCCCTTCGCAACTTGCTCATCTGCTTCATGCCTTTTGTCCATATGCGCATATAGGAACGATCGCGTGGGCATGGTGATGAAGATGGCGAGAGCAGCAAGCCATAAGGCGGCCATGAGGTACATCAGCGAGAGTATGCCCAAGCCCATGGGAAACCATAAGGATGTGTCCTCGTTTCCACTTACGAGTTTGATGATTGTCACGACGATAAGAATTGCGAACCAGCCTACGATGCTCGCAATCGAGATCCTCTCAAACGAGTCATACCAGGACTTAGGGTGAGGCACGGGCCGCAGGTGCTTAAGAACATCCGATGTAGAAAGCAGGTGCGTCTTTTCAGTGCTAACCATCTCAAGTTTCCATCCAGATCTGCAGTCCAATGACGGCATGGAAGGTTGCAACTTGAGGAGAGTGGTTCCTTAGCAACCTACGGCGGTCATTTGACTGGCCCGGAAACGAAAAAACCCGCTTGCGCGGGTTTGATCATTTTCTGAGTCATGGTGCCCAGGAGAGGACTCGAACCTCCACGAAGTTGCCCCCGCTAGCACCTGAAGCTAGTGCGTCTACCAATTCCGCCACCTGGGCGACTCAGGAGGAGAATTCTGCGGGAGAACCGCGAATGTGTCAACAGGATGTCGCAGGAAATTTCGTTCGTCGCTCGATGCAGCGTCATCGCCAGAAACGAAAAAACCCGCTTGCGCGGGTTTGATCATTTTCTGAGTCATGGTGCCCAGGAGAGGACTCGAACCTCCACGAAGTTGCCCCCGCTAGCACCTGAAGCTAGTGCGTCTACCAATTCCGCCACCTGGGCGACTCAGGAGGAGAATTCTGCGGGAGAACGGTGATGGTGTCAACAGGATCGCGTGGGAAATTTTTCGTCAGTCGTCAGTCGTCAGTCGTCAGTCGTCAGTCGCCGCGTCATCGTCGTGTTGATGCCGCGCACCTCGTGCGTTACCCACTACGCAGGGCAGAGCCGCGCATTGACGAACCGCAGAAACGAAAAAACCCGCTTGCGCGGGTTTGATCATTTTCTGAGTCATGGTGCCCAGGAGAGGACTCGAACCTCCACGAAGTTGCCCCCGCTAGCACCTGAAGCTAGTGCGTCTACCAATTCCGCCACCTGGGCGACTCAGGGGGCGAATTTTGGCCATGTCCCCGCAGGTTGTCAACGGTTTTGTGAAATTTCTTCACAATCCTGCACAGGAGCGCCGCTGATCGGTTCTGCACACGCGCAGCGGTTACTATTGAGGTCAATGAAACCAAAGAAACCGACCCAGGGCGCGAAAGCCCCCAAGTCCCCGGCGCCCAAGAAGGCAGCCGGTCCGTCGGGCAAGCCCCGCGCTGCCGCCAAGAAAGCCGGCAAGCTGCCCCCCTGGATGCCCGAATCCCTGAACACTGCTGAGCCGTCGCGTGGCAACAAGCGCGGGCCCAAGCCCGCGCATGCCGGGCCGATCCCGACCCGCCGCCGCCCGCATCCGACCCCGCTCGACGGTGAGGTCCAGGTCGACCCCTTCGCCGCCCGCGAGGCCGAGCGCTATGCGCAGCCGATCGCCAGCCGTGAGGCGATCCTGCAGCTGCTCGACCGCTGCGATGGCCCGCAGACCGCCGAAGAGATCGCCATCCACCTCGGCCTGACCGAGCCGGACCGTGCCGATGCCCTGGGCAAGCGTCTGGGCGCGATGTGCCGTGACGGCCAGCTGGTGCAGAACCGCCGTGGCGGTTTCGCACCGCTGCAGGCCGTCAACCTGATCACCGGCGTGGTGATCGCCAACCCGGAAGGGTTCGGCTTCCTGCGCCCGGTCGAAGGTGGCGACGATCTGTTCCTGCCGCCGTTCGAAATGCGCAAGGTGCTGCATGGTGACCGCGTGCTGGTCAACGTGACCGGCATCGATCGTCGCGGCCGTCGCGAGGCGAGCATCTCGCGTGTGCTCGAGCGTGGCATGAGCCGCCTGATCGGTCGCTTCAGCGTCGAGTTCGGCATCAACTACGTCGTGCCCGACGACAAGCGCGTGCAGCGCAATGTACAGATCCCACCCGACCAGACCGGCGATGCCCGCGATGGCCAGCTGGTGGTCTGCGAGCTGACCCAGGCGCCGGACACCCGCCGCCCGCCGATCGGCCGCATCATCGCCGTACTCGGCGACAAGCTGACGGCCTCGCTGGTGGTGGAAACCGCCATCCACGGTCATGAGCTGCCGTTCGAGTTCCCGGCCGAAGTGCTGGCTGAAGCCACCGCGGTCCCGATGGTGGTCACCCCCGAACAGATCGGCCACCGCGAGGACCTGCGCAACACGCCGCTGGTCACCATCGATGGCGAGGACGCCAAGGACTTCGACGACGCGGTCTACTGCGAACCCAATGCCGAAGGCTTCCGCCTGGTCGTGGCGATCGCCGACGTCTCCAATTACGTGCGTCCCGGTACGCCGCTGGACACTGAAGCGCAGAAGCGCGCGACCTCGGTCTATTTCCCCGGGTTCGTGGTGCCGATGCTGCCGGAAACGCTGTCCAACGGCATCTGCTCGCTGATGCCCAAGGTCGACCGCATGTGCTTCGTCTGCGATATGCAGGTGAACCGCGAAGGCGAGGTCATTCATTCGCGTTTCTACGAAGCGGTGATGAACTCGCACGCGCGCCTGACCTACAACCAGGTCTGGGAAGCGGTGGGCGAGAACGACCCGGCTGCGCGCAAGGCGATCGGTCCGCTGATGCCGCAGGTGGATCGCCTGTACCAGCTGTATCACGTGCTGGCCAAGGCGCGTACCCGCCGCGGTGCGATCGAATTTGAAACCTCCGAAGTGCGCTTCGTGCTGGACAACACCGGCGAAGTCACCCAGGCCGGGATGATGGTGCGCAACGATGCGCACAAGCTGATCGAAGAATGCATGATCGCGGCCAATGTGCAGGCTGCGCGCTACCTGCTGGCCAAGCAGGTGCCGGCGCCGTTCCGCGACCATGAGCGTCCGCCGGAATCCAAGTATGCCGATCTGCTCGAGTTCCTGAAGGAATTCAAGCTGAGCCTGCCGCCGTGGTCGAAGGTGCAGCCGGCCGATTTCACCAAGCTGTTGAAGAAAGTGCGCGATCGCCCGGACGCAGCGCTGCTGGAATCGGTGCTGCTGCGCAGCCAGAGCCTGGCGGTGTACTCGCCGGACAACCTGGGCCACTTCGGCCTGGCGCTGGATGCGTACGCCCACTTCACCTCGCCGATCCGTCGCTACCCCGATCTGCTGGTGCACCGTGCGATCAAACACGCGCTCAGCGGAGCCGCGCCGGAGAAGTTCACCTATTCGCCGCGTGAGATGGCCGCGCTGGCCCTGCAGTGCTCCGAGCGGGCGCGCCGTGCCGATGAAGCCGAGCGTGAAGTGGACGAGCGCTACCGCGCCGCGTGGATGGAAAAGCACGTCGGTGGCCAGTTCGAGGGCGTGATCAGTGGCGTGACCAGCTTCGGCTTGTTCGTGGAACTGGACGAATCCAAGGTCAATGGCCTGGTGCACGTCACCCAGCTGCCGCACGACTATTACCAGTTCGATGCGGTGCGCAAAACGCTCAACGGCGAACGCCGCGGCAAGATCTACCGCCTCGGTGACCGGGTGCGGATCCTGGTGCTCAAGGCCAGCATGGAAGAGCGCAAGATCGACTTCCGCCTGGTGGAAGAGAAGGACGATTCGCTGCCCGAGCTGCCGCCGCGCGGCCAGCCGGCCAAGCGCCAGAAGCAGAAGTACTGATCATCGCTTACCGGCCCACGGCCGGTAAGCGGCAGGTGCCGACCGTTGGTCGGCACGCTGCCTACCCGCCCACCGTTGGTGGGCACACGGATTCCACCGGAGCGATCCCATGCAGGCCCTCCCCGAATACAGCGGTGGTTGCCAGTGCGGCGCAATCCGCTTCCACGTGGTCGGTGCGCTGACCCACAGCTCGATCTGCCATTGCCGGATGTGCCAGAAGGCCTTCGGCGCTTACTACGCCCCCTTGGTCTCGGTCCGTGGCAGCGACTTCCGCTGGACCCGTGGTGAGCCCCGACGTTTCCAATCCTCCAACAAAGTCCAGCGCGGCTTCTGCGCTGACTGCGGCACACCGCTGACCTACGAAGCCCCCGATGGCGTGGCGGTCGCGGCCGGCGCCTTCGACGAACCGGCCCGCCTGCCGCCGACGATCCAGTACGGGATCGAGGCCAAGCTCCCGTTCGTGGATGCCCTGGGGTCGCTCAGCGCGCTGCGCAGCGAGGAAGACGCCGAGGCCGGCGACTTCCTGCTGCATATCGTCTCCCACCAGCACCCGGACCACGACACCGCGGAGTGGCCGCCGGGCTGAAGGCGGTCTGTGAACGCCCGGCAGGGCAGGGTGGGCCTTGATGCTCTACCATTACCAACCCCTTTACCGGTCCCGCCCCCCGCAATGAGCAAGCAAAGCCAGTGGATCGTCGGCGTCAACGCCGTCGCCTCTTCGATCGAGAATGATGCCGAGAACGTCCGCGAGGTCCTCATCGAGGCCGGCGCGAAGAACCCGCGTCTGACCGAGATCGAAGAAAACGCACGCCGCAAGGGCATCGACGTGCGCAAGGTGAACACCCAGGCGCTGGACGGTGTGGGCGGTTCGGTGCGTCACCAGGGTGTGGCGGCGCGCTACCAGGCCGCTCGGACCTGGGGCGAAAACGAGCTGGAAGGGCTGGTCGAAGCGGCCGAGGGCAAGGCCCTGCTGCTGATCCTCGACGAGGTCCAGGACCCGCACAACCTCGGCGCCTGCCTGCGCAGCGCAGCGGCGGCCGGTGCCACGGCGGTGATCATTCCCAAGGACAAGTCGGCGTCGGTCAATGCGACCGTGCGCAAGACGTCGGCTGGCGCGGCCGACCGTATCCCGGTGGTGCAGGTGACCAACCTCTCGCGCTGCCTGAAGGACCTGCAGAAGCTGGGCGTGTGGATCTACGGCCTGGCCGGTGAAGCCACCGAGTCGCTGTACGCGATCGACCTGAAGGGCAACGTGGCGCTGGTGCTGGGCGGCGAAGCCGACGGCCTGCGTCGTCTGACCCGCGAAAACTGCGATGGCCTGGTCAAGATTCCGATGCCGGGCGATATCGAGAGCCTGAACGTCTCCGTCGCCACCGGCGTGAGCCTGTTCGAAGCGGTGCGTCAGCGCGGGCTGTAAGCCGCGCACAGGCCCGGGTAGAGCCACGCCATGCGTGGCTGAGCGGTGCCGGATCCAGAGGCAGCCACGCATGGCGTGGCTCTACCTGTGATGCACCTGGCGCGGGGGATCACCCCGCGCTGCCGCCCAGCGCCTTGAACAACGTCACATCGTTGATCAACTGCCGCTGGCGCACGGACGCCAGTGACAGCTCGGCATCGCGCCGGGTCTGTTGCGCTTCCAGCCAGGTGCGCAGGTCGGTAGCGCCGACCCGGTAGCGCACTTCATACATCCGCTCGATCTCCACTGCTTCGTCGTAGGACGCCTGCGAGGCCGCCACCTGCGTGGCGAACTGGGTGCGCGCCGACAGGGCGTTGTCCACTTCCGACAGCGCGGTGTACAGCGTGCGGCGGAACCCGTTGGCCGCGATCTGGTAATCGGTGCCGGCCAGGCGGGTGTTCAACTTGGCCTGGCGCACATTGAGGAACGGCAGCGACAGCCCCGCGCCCAAGGTGGCGACCGGATTCTTCAGCACGTCCGAGAGCGAGGGCGCGCCGGTACCGACACTGCCGGTCAGGCTCAACGCAGGGTAGTACTGGGTAGCTGTGACCTTGATGGTCTTCAGGCTGTTGCGCAGGCGCAGCTCGGCGGCGCGCAGGTCCGGGCGGCGGCCGAGCAGATCGGCCGGCAGGCCTTCGGCCACGACCGGGCTGCCGGCGCGCTGCAGTTGCTGCGGTTCCTCGGCCAGTGCCAGCGGCTGCCCATCCAGCAGCACCGTCAGTGCATTGCGCGCAGCCACACGCTGCTGCTCCAGTGCACTCTGCGCAGCACGCTGTGCCTCCAGGCTCTGTACGGCCTGACGTACTTCCAGGCGCGAGACCGCACCGGCATCGAAGCGCGCCTGGACCAGCTCGCGGGTGCGCTCCAGGCGCTCCAGATTGGCCTGGCCGGCGGCAATCGACTGGTTGAGGAAGGCCAGCGTCCAGTATTGCGTGGCCACGTCGCTGATCACCAGCAGGGCGGTGTTCTGCAGGTCTTCCTGGCTGGCCTGGGCCTCCCACTGGGCGATGTCGCGCTGGGTACGCAGGCGGCCCCAGAGATCGATCTCCCACTGCAGGGACACGCCGGCCGAGCTGCCGCGGGTCCAGTCCGCGCGCTGGTCGATGGGGCGGTTGCCGCTGCTGCTGACGCTGCCCGAGGGCTGCGGCCACAGCGCGTTGTCGGCCAGACCGGCCTGAAGGCGCGCGCGCTGCACAGCCAACCCGGCCGAGACCAGGTCGGTGTTGGCGGCCAGGGCGCGATCGATCACGCGGTCCAGCCCGGTGTCGCCGAACTGGGTCCACCAGGCATCGCTGCGGACATCGGCGGCAGCCGCCTGCGGCTGCTCGCTCACTGCCTCGGTGGGCGTGTTCAAACGACCATAGGTGGCCGGTACTGCCGGCGCCTCGACCTGGTAGCGGCCGGTGCTGACGCAGGCCGACAGGGCCAGTGCAGTCACGCAGGCCAGGGCCAGTGGACGCAGCGATGCGGGGTGCAGCAGAGCAGGAGAAATCTTCATTCGCGCGCCAGCGCCTCCACGGGATCAAGTTGGGCGGCATTGCGGGCCGGCAGGAAACCAAACGCCACGCCGATCAGGCTGGAGCAGGCGAAGGCGGCCACGATGGACGCGGTCGAGAACAGCATCTGGAAGTCCGGCGCGAATCTGCCGAACAGCCAGCCGACCACCAGCGACAGGCCGACGCCGAGCAGGCCGCCGAGCAGGCAGACCAGCACCGCCTCGATCAGGAACTGCTGGCGTATATCGCTCTGCCGCGCGCCCACGGCCATGCGCACGCCGATTTCGCGGGTGCGCTCGGTCACCGAGACCAGCATGATGTTCATCACGCCGATGCCGCCGACCAGCAGCGCGATCGCGGCGATGGCGCTGATCAGCAGGGTCATGCTGCGAGTGGTCTGTTCAATGGTCTGGCGGATTTCAGCGCTGTTGCTGAGGAAGAAATCCTCGGTGCCGTGGCGCATGATCAACAGCTTGGAAATGGCTGCTTCGGCAGCATCCATCGGGGTCGCATCATCCACCCGCACCGTGATGCCGGACACGTGACTCTGGCCGAGCATGCGCGACATCACGGTGGTGTAAGGCACCCACACGCTCAGGCTGGTGCTGCCGCCAAATCCAAATCCTGGCCGCTGGGCGACGCCGATCACGCGTACCGGAACATTCCCGAGCAGGATCACCTGGCCGATTGGATCTTCGCCATTGGGGAAAAACTGGGTGCGGGTGTTCTCGTCGATCAGTGCCACCTGTGCCAGCCGCGTGACCGCGTCGCGGTCGAAGAAGCTGCCGGCGAGCAGCTTGACGCCCTTGACCCGGAAGAACTGCTCGCCGACGCCGCTCACCTGGGCCGTGGCCGACTGGTTGCGGTAGCGGGCGGTCACCGAGGAGGAGACGCTGGGCGTCGCGCTGTCGACGTAACTCTGGTTGGCCAGCGCATCGGCATCACTGGCCTTGAGGGTCTGCACGCGAGCCGAACGCATGTCGCCGAATCCGCGGCCGGAATACACATCGATCGTGTTGGTGCCGAGCGAGCCGATGGTCTGCAGGATCTGCTGCTGCGAGCCATTACCCAACGCCACCACCGAGACCACCGAGGCGATGCCGATGATGATGCCGAGCATGGTCAGGAAGGTGCGCAGGCGATGGGCATTCATGGCCAGCAGGGCCATCCGGAACGCTTCGGTGAAGCGGTCGCGGGCGGCACGCCAGCTGTGGCCCTTGCTCGCGGCCACGGTTGGCTGCCGCTGTGCGCGATAGCTCGGCGCCGCTGGATTGGCGCGGTCGGCGATGATCTCGCCATCGCGGATTTCGATGATGCGCTGGGCGTGCTGGGCCACACTCATGTCGTGGGTGACGATGATGATGGTGTGGCCTTCGGCATGCAGCTCGCCCAGGATGCCCATCACTTCTTCGCCGGATTTCGTGTCCAGTGCACCGGTCGGCTCATCGGCGAGGATCACCTCGCCACCGTTCATCAGCGCCCGTGCGATCGAGACACGCTGCTGCTGGCCGCCGGAGAGCTGGCCTGGGGTGTGGTTCATGCGGTCGCCCAGACCGAGGCGCTGCAGCAGCTCCTCGGCGCGCGCAGTGCGCACCGGGCCGGGGCTGCCGGCGTAGACGGCGGGTACCGCGACATTGCCGCGCGCATCCAGATCGCCGAGCAGGTGGTAGCGCTGGAAGATGAAGCCGAAGTGTTCGCGGCGCAGTTCGGCCAGGTCGTCCGGTTCCATCCGCCCGGTCTCGCGGCCGGCCACCTGGTAGCTGCCACGCGTGGGGCGGTCCAGGCAGCCCAGGATGTTCATCAGGGTGGACTTGCCCGAGCCGGACTGGCCGACGATGGCGACCATCTCGCCGGCAGCGATGTCCAGATTGACGTCGCGCAACACCGCGATGGTGTCATCGCCTGCCGGAAATTCCCTGCGCAGGTCGCGCAGCCGCAGCAGCGGCGTGCCCGTCGAGGCCGCGCTCATCGGCGCGGTCCGCCCATGCCGGGGCCGCTGATCCGCACGGCGCCACCGCGGCTGCCGCCGCCTGCGCCCTGTGCACCACCGCCTTCGCCGACGATGACCTTGTCACCCTCTTCCAGGCCGGACAGGACTTCGGCGTTGGCACCGTTGTTGATGCCGATCTTGACCTTGCGCGGGGCCGGCATGCCGTCGGCACCGGCCACGCGCACCAGATACTGCCCATCGCGACTCTTCGGGCCGAGCGCCACGGCGGGAATGAGCAGCACATCCTTGGCCTGCTTGAGCATCATCGAGACCTGGGCGGTCATGTCGATGCGCAGGGTGCCGTCCGGGTTTTCCACATCGAACAGCGCGTTGTAGTACACCGCGGTGGTGGTGGTGGAGTCGCTGGTGGTGGAATCCTTCTTGACGATGGTGGCCGGGGCCGGGTTGATCTGGCGCAGCGTGGCGTGATATCTGCGGTCTGGATCGCCCAGCGTGGTGAAGTACACCGGCATGCCCGCCCGGATCTTGACCACGTCTGCTTCGGACACATCGGCATTGACCGTGACCAGATCGAGGCGGGCGAGCATCACGATGGTCGGTGCGGTCTGGTTGGCGTTGACGGTGCGCCCTTCTTCGGTGACCACCGCGACCACGGTGCCGTCCATCGGCGCGATGATGCGGGTGTAGGCGAGATTGGCGCGGGCCGTGCCCAATTCGGTTTCGCGCCCCTTGATCTGTGCGTCGAAGGACTGGATCTGGGCACGGGCGGTCTTGAGCTTGGCATCGGCCGCATCGAACTCGGCGCGCGAGGTAGCTTCGGCCGCCAGCATCTGCTGCTGGCGTGCGAACTCGAGCTCGGCTTCGCGCAGGCTGGCCTGCTGGACCGCGCGCTGTGCCTTGACCTGGTCCAGCGAGGCCTGGGCATTGAGCACCTGGTTCTGCTGGGTGGTGGCGTCGATCTCGGCGATCAGATCGCCCTCTTTGACGGTATCGCCGAGCTGGACCTTCAGCGACGTGACCTGGCCGGAAGCCTGCGCGCCGACGCTGACCAGCTTGTAGGCGTCGATCACGCCGGTGGCTTCCACCGTCTGTTCGATGTCGCCGCGGCTGACCGGTGTGGTCGCCAGGGTGGGCGCGGTCGGCTTGCGCAGCATCCATGCCACAATCGCGGCGATCAGGACGAGGACCACGAGCAACAGCAGGAGGCGAGCACGGCGGGTTCTGGGCAAACGGGGCTTCACGATGATCGTCAACTCGGCAGGCCGGTGCATCGGCGTTGTCAGCATTGTGAAGATCGTTCACCGCCGGCTCAATGCTCGCCGTGTACCAAGATGTATCCCTGCGGTGCACAGCGCATTTCATTGTGTATCTGCATCACCCCTTGAAACAGACGTACGTAAACCAGGAGATGCGGTTCAGCTCCCGACAGGGGATGATCACTGCATGGAGACTGCCAACAGCATGCACAGACTGCTGATCGTCGATGACGACAACGATATCCGCCAGCTGCTCGCCGAGCAGCTTGGCCGCGCCGGTTACCTGGTGAGCACGGCCAGCGATGGCCAGGGCATGCGCCAGCTGCTGGAGCGCGAACACGTCGATCTGATCGTGCTCGACCTCAACCTGCCGCGCGAAGACGGCCTGACCCTGTGCCGCGATCTTCGCGCGCGCTCGAGCACGCCGGTGATCATGTTGACCGCGCGCAGCGAGCCGATCGATCGCGTGCTCGGCCTGGAGATGGGCGCCGACGACTATCTGGCCAAGCCGTTCGAACCGCGCGAACTGCTTGCCCGCATCCGCAACGTGCTGCGCCGCACCGAGGCGCTGCCGGCCAACCTGGAGCCGCTGGCGATCCGCCGTGCGCGCTTCTCCAGTTGGATCTTCGATCTCGAACACCGCCATCTGGTTGATCCCGATGGACGCGTGGTGGTGTTGTCCGGCGCCGAATTCCGGCTGCTGCGGGTGTTCGTCGGGCATGCCAACAAGGTGCTGTCGCGCGAACAACTGGTGTCGCTGAGCAGCGGCCGCAACTACGAATCGCAGGATCGCGCCATCGATCTGCAGGTCAGCCGCCTGCGCAACAAGCTGGCCGATGATGGCGGCAGCGACGGCCTGATCAAAACCGTGCGCAACGAAGGCTATGTGCTTGCTGCGGCGGTCACCCTGGAATGAAACGCCTGCGCCACTTCTTTTCCTCGATGGTGGGGCGACTGTTCGTGATCCTGCTGCTGGGCATGAGCGTGGCCGCGATCGGCGCGACCATGCTGGCAAGTACCAAGCGCCAGCAGGAGTTCGAGCGGCAGAACCTCAACCGCATCGCCGACCGCCTGCAGGGGTTCGTGAATCTGCTGGACGGTAATCCGGAGTTGCGCCAGCGGCTGCTCACCAGTGGCGGGCCGAGTGTGCGGCAGCTGCCGGAGGGGGCACGCATCGGCCGGCCCGATGCCGCGCTGATGGAGATCCTCGATGACCGGCCCGGCCCGGTGGCGAGCAGCCAGGTGGCCTTCACCTCGTTCCGCTCCTGCCTGCCGCGGTTGCCGGAGCTGCTGCCGCCGCCGCGCGACAAGGAAAAGATGCGGCACCCGCCGCGTGAGCGCGACCCGGCCTTCATCCCACCCAAGTGCCGCGTGGTCACGCTGCAGCTGACCGACGGCACACCGCTGCGGCTGGCACTGGATTCCCCCGCCGTGGCGCACAACGGCGTGCTCGCCGTGGACCCGTTGTTCCTGACCTTGCTGGTCGTGGCGATCGCCATCCTGGCCTACATCGTGGCGCGGATGGCCAGCGCCCCGCTGCAGCGGTTGGCCGATGCCGCCGCCGCACTGGGTGATGATCTGCAGGGCGCCCCGATGCCGGTGACCGGCCCGGTGGAAGTCCGCCGGGCTGCGGAGGCGTTCAACGCCATGCAGAAGCGGCTGCAGCGCCACCTCGGTGAGCGCACCCAGATGCTGGCAGCGATCACCCATGATCTGCAGACACCGGTGACGCGCTTGCGGCTGCGGCTGGAGAACGTCACCGATGAGACATTGCGTGAACGCCTGATCGCCGATCTCGGCGCGATGCAGGCGCTGATCCGTGAAGGGCTGGAGCTGGCCCGCAGCGCCGAGAGCGCTGAACAACGTGCCGCGCTGGACCTCGATTCGCTGCTGGAGAGCATCGTCGAAGATGCCGCCGAAGCCGGCGCCGATGTCCATTTCGAGCAACCCAGCGGGGCAGTGCTCATGCTGCGCCCCTTGGCGATGCACCGCCTGTTCTCCAACCTGGTCGACAACGCGGTGATGTACGGCCAGACCGCACGCGTGCGGGTGGAGCAGGCCGGGCAGGACGTGGAGGTGCGCATCCGCGACAGCGGCCCCGGCCTGGCCGAGGACGAGCTGGAGGCGGTGTTTGACCCGTTCGTGCGGCTGGAGACCTCGCGCTCGCGCCAGACCGGCGGTGCCGGCCTGGGGCTGACCATCGCCCGGGCGTTGGCCGAAAAGGACGGCGCGACGCTGCACCTGCGCAACCATCCGCAGGGCGGGCTGGAAGCGATCGTGCGCTGGGCCGCGCCGGCGCGGGCGGCGGCGGGGCCACGCGGGGGCTGACGCCGGTCCCCCAAAGCGAAAGGATTTGCCTACTATGGGCATCTCTTTCCAGCGTCTCCCCCATGAGAGCGTACGACTCTGCCGGCCATCGCGCCGGTGCACGGCCGTTCCCCCCATGCACACGGCGCCTGCCCAAGGTTGATCCATACGGATGAGCGATCGGGGGGGCAGGATCCGGTGGCGGCCGGCACAACTGAAGTTCCCGGGCATGCCAACGCTGCAGGCGGCAGCGCTGTGGCTGTTGCTGCTGTGCGCGCTGCCGTGGTCGCTGTCGGCGCAGGATGGCCCGCCGCCGCTGCGCGACTACGCCATCGATGTCTGGACCTCGCGCAACGGGTTGCCGCACAACTCCCTGCGCGACATCGCGCAGACGCCCGAAGGGCACCTGTGGTTCGCCACCTGGGAAGGCCTGGTCCGCTACAACGGCCTGGATTTCACCGTGTTCGACCGCAGCACCACGCCGGGCCTGCGCGATAACGGGGTCGGCGCGTTGTTGGTGGACCGCAGCGGCGGACTGTGGATCAGTGACTCGCGCGGCAACGTGACCCGGCGCGGCCCGGACGGCCGCTGGCAGGTCTGGGAGCACCGCGCCGATACGCCGCAGGTGCTGATCCAGGCGATGCAGATGGACAGCCATGGGCGCCTGTGGCTGCTGTACGAAGGCAAGGGGATCGGCAGTCTGGCGCCGGACGGGACGTTCGACTATCAGAAGCCACCGGCCGACGTACCGATGGCCATGAGCTTCACCAAGCTGGTCGTGGATGCGCAGGACCGGGTCTGGGTCGGCACACTCGACGGGCTGGTCGTACGCGATACCGATGGCGTGCTGCGCCGTGCGCCGGACAGCTGGGGGCTGGGGCGTGGCCTGGTCTGGCCGTATCGCGCGCCCGACGGGGTGATGTGGGTAGTGGCTGGCGAGCGCATCTACCGGATGCAGGACGGCGCACCGCTGCTGCGGCACCGGCTGCCGGGCGTGACCCACATCACCGCGATGCTGCAGGACCGCCATGGCGATCTGTGGCTGGGCACCGAGAATCAAGGTCTGCTGCGGTTGTCGCGGCACGGGCTGGAGCGATTGCCGCCGGGCCTGTCGTTGCCCGGCGGACGCGTGGTCAGCCTGCGCGAAGATGCCGAGGGCAGCATCTGGGTCGGCGCCAACGGCGGGCTGTATCGCCTGCGCGAAACCCTGTTCAGCAGCTTCACCGAGCGCGACGGGCTCAGTGGCGACTACGTGCGCACGGTGTTCGAGGATCGGCAGAGGCAGCTGTGGATCGGCAGCGCCAGCGGGCTGGACCGGCGCGATGCCCAGGGTCGCTTCAGCGCGATGCCACTGCGCAACAACGTCGGCAAGAGTCCCTCGGTATTGAGCCTGGCCCAGGATCGCGAGGGCACGCTGTGGGTGGGCACGTTTGGCGACGGCATCTTCCGGATCAACGAACAGGGGCAGCGCCTGCGCGACTACGGCACGGACGAAGGGCTGCCGGGCGGCAACATCCGTGCGATCAGCATCGATCGCGACGGGGTGGTCTGGGCCGGTACCCAGAAGGGGGTGGTCCGCATCGAGGCCGGCAAGGCCGAGCAGCCGGTGATCCCGGGCATGCCGACCGGGCTGATCACCGCGTTGGCGCATGACGACGACGGCGCGTTGTGGATCGGCACCATCGAGGGGATCCGCGTGCTGCGCGGTGACCGGGTCCAGACGATCGATCTACAGCCGTTGGGCGGTGGCCGCAGCGTGTTCGGGTTCCAGCAGATCGGCGATGCGATGTGGGTCAGCACCGACCGCGGCCTGTACCGCTACCAGGAAGGCAGGCTGGCACGGGTCGGTCTGGAGCAGGGCATGCCGGTGGATACGGTGTTCCAATTGGTGCCCGACCGCGTCGGCAACGTGTGGATCAGCAGCAACCGCGGCGTGCTTCGCACCGACATGGCGATGCTCAACGCGGTCGCCGATGGCCGCGCCGAACGGGTCGAGGTGGAGCACTACAACGAGATTGACGGCATGGCCAATTCGCAGGCCAACGGCAGCTCCGGGCCCTCGGCGATCCTGCGCCAGGACGGCACTTTCTGGGTGGTGACCGCCGGCGGCTTGAGCACGGTCGATCCATTGCGCCTGCAGCGCTTCCGTGAGCGCATGGCGCCACCGGCGGTGATCGAGAACGTGCAGGTCGATGGCGCGCCCCTGCATTGGCAGGGCAGCAATCACAATGCGATTCCGGGCGGGCGCCGGCTGAGCGTGAGCTACGTCGGCCTCAGCTATCTGCTTTCCGAGCGGATCCGCTACCGGACCCGTCTGGACGGCCTGGACAAGGGGTGGATCGAGCGCGGCCAGCAGCGCAGTGTGGAATTCATCGGCCTGCCGCCGGGCGACTACACGCTGCACGTCTCCGCCGCGCATCCAGGCGGTGTCTGGAGCGACAGCGAAGCGGTCTGGGAATTCACGGTGGAGCCGTTCCTGTGGCAGCGCCACAGCGTGCAGTTGATCGCCGCGCTGTTGTTGCTGGCTGGGCTGGTGGCGCTGTACCGGTATCTGATCAACCGCTACAAGGCCAGCAACGTGCGGCTGGCGCGGATGGTGCAGGAAGCCACGCTGGATCTGCAGACCCAGACGGTCAACCTGCAGGCACTCAATCAGGAGAAGACCGAACTGGCCGACCGCTTGGCGGTGCAGGCCGAGGCGTTCGAGCGGCAGGCCCGCGAAGATGCGCTGACGGGGCTGCCGAACCGGCGTGCATTCGATGAAGCGCTGGCGCGCGATTTCGCCCGTTCGCAGCGCAGCCGTCACCCGCTGTGTCTGGTGGTGCTGGATATCGATCACTTCAAGGAAGTGAACGACCGGCACAGCCATTCGGTGGGCGATGTGGTGCTGGTGGAAGTGGCGCGTCTGTTGGCCTCGGCGTGCCGCGATTCGGACATGCCCGCACGTACGGGCGGCGAAGAATTCGCGCTGCTGCTCAACGATACCCGGCTGGATGAAGCGGCCCAGGTCTGCGCGCGTCTGCGCGGGCTGTTCCATGATCATCCGGACTGGGCCGGTATTCCGGGCCTGAAGGTCACCTTCAGTGCCGGTCTGGTGGAACTGGACGCTGCCGACCGCACCCCGATGCTGCTTTACCAGCGCGCCGATCGCGCGCTGTACCGCGCCAAGAGCGAAGGGCGCGACAGGACCGCTATCGGGTGATGCAGCTCAGGGGCGCGGCCAGCTGTTGGCGACCTTGCAGAACAGTTTGGCGGTCTGCTCGGTGTCGTACACCGCGCTGTGCGCTTCATCGGCATCCCAGCCTAGCCCGGCAGCGGTGGCCGCGCGTGCCAGCACGGTCTGCCCGTAGGCGATGCCGCCGAGAGTCACGGTGTCGAACACGCTGAAGGGATGGAACGGGTTGCGCTTGTGGCCGGTGCGGTTGACGGCCGCATTGACGAAGCCCAGATCGAAATGGGCGTTGTGCCCGACCAGGATCGCGCGCTGGCAACCGTACTTCTTCATCGCCGCCCGGATCGGGGTGAAGATGTGGTCCAGCGCATCGCGCTCGACCTTGGCCAGCCGGAACGGGTGATCCAGGATGATCCCGGTGATTTCCAGCGACTTCGGGTCGATCTCCAGGCCTTCGGCCGGGACCACGTGGGCACTGGCGGTCTGGCCGGGATAGAGCAGGCCGTTTTCGTCCATCTCGATCGGAACGGCGGCGATCTCCAGCAGCGCGTGGCGATCAGAGTCGAATCCCCCGGTCTCCACATCCACCGCCACCGGCAGGAAGCCGCGGAAGCGGGTCGCCATCAAGCGCTGGGCAGCGGGCAGTGCGTCGGCAGCAGCCGGCGCGTCGGAGCGGGGGAGGTCGTCAGTCATCGCGCCAGTTTAGCAGAGCGGCCTGTACCCCCCCTGCGCTCAGGCCAGGGCCGGGAGGCGCCCGCGGCCGCGGTGCAGCAGGTGATCCAGGCTCAACGGGCCGGCGCCCTGCAGGGCCAGAGGCAGCAGCATGGCCATGAACAGCAGCGGCAGTTTGAAGTTGCCAAAGCCCTGATCGGTGATGACATAGCCCATCGCCAGCTCGGCCAGCCCATTCCAGTGCATCGGCCAGTGCACGGCGGCGGTGGCGACCACGGTCAGCACCAGCAGGCAGCTGGCGGCCACGCGGGTCCCCAGCCCAAGCAGCAGGCAGGCTGCGCCGACCAGCTCGAACCAGGTGGCCAGCTGCCAGTTCAGGGTGGCCGGCAGCTGATCGAAGGGAAACGGGAAGGCCTGCTGCAGGTCCTCGAACCAGTTCTGGCCTCGCAGTTTTTCACGGCCGGACTCGAAGTACTCCCAGCCCATCAGCAGGCGCAGGCCGAGCGGGGCCAACCACGGGCCGAGGTGATCCAGCCGGGCGCGCAGGGCGACCAGGGGCGGTGACTTCATCGATGCGATTCCTTTGTGGAACGGTCAGGTGGCGGGCGCGGCGGGCCCGATCACGCCGTTGTCGTGGAATTGGCGCAGCAGGGCGGCGCCGGGCAGGCGCAACGCATCGGCCGCCATGCCGTGCGCCTGCGCGAGCTGCTGCAGGTAAGTGGCACCGGTGCTGCCGGGGTGCTGGCCGATCTGCTCCAGCAACTGCGCGGCCATCGGGCTGATCATGGCGAAGCGGACCTGGCCATCAGGGTCGCGCCGGACCAGCAGCCCGGTCGGCTCGGGGGCGGGCTGCGAAGGCGCATCATCGGTGCCAAGCTGATGCACCGGCCAGTGATAGATCAATGGCCAGGCCAGCGGCGAGCGCTGCAGCGCCGCGTGCATCGGGTCGATGCCCGGCGAGGGCGGCAGGGGCTGCGCGTCCAGCTGGTAGAGGGCCGTTTCCACCCACTCGTAATGGGCCAGTTCGGCCAACGCCGGGTGCGGCAGCGCGGCTTGATGGTGCAGCCACTGCACGAACTCGGCGGCCAGCTCGGTGAACAACGGGGTCTGCGCCGGGTGTCCGGCAAGGAAGCGCCGGACCAGGGTGGCCCACGCCGCCTCACCCAGCAGCTGCACGCAGACCGGGGAGCCGTTGCCGAGCAGCCCCAGCAGAGTGTTGAAGACCAACCGCTGGTAGATGCCCAGCCGGCGCGCGTCCATGCCGTCGGGTGCGGCGTTATGGTCCGGGTCGCGCAGGTGCGCGGTGAACGCCCTCTGCTGTGCGTGCAGGCGCGCCGGGGCGTCAGTCATGTCCGTTCCCTGCATGGGCGGCCATCAGCTGGCGGATGTGCTGCAGTTCGCCACGCAGTTCGGCATACGGCGGAAAATTGAAATCACGTTCCAGCAGCGTCGGGCGCGCACCGATGCGCGCATAGGTGCGGGCGAGCAGGTCCCAGACGGGATCGATCACCGCGCTGCCGTGGGTGTCGATCTTCAGATCGGGCGCCTCGTCCAGATGGCCGGCCACATGCAGGCAGACGATGCGCGCGGCCGGCAGCCCGGCGATGAACGCATCGGCGTCGTAGCCGTGGTTGCAGGCGTTGACGTAGACGTTGTTGACGTCCAGCAGCAGATCGCAATCAGCCTCGGCCAGCACGGCGTTGGTGAAGGCCAGTTCGTCCATGGCCGGTTCCGGGGCGAGGTAATAGGACACGTTCTCCACCGCGATCCGCCGGCCCAACAGGTCCTGCACGCGGGCGATGCGTGATGCGGTGTGGCGTACGGCCTCGTCGGTGAACGGAATCGGCAGAAGGTCGTACAGATGCCCCTCATCGCTGCAATAGCTCAGGTGTTCGCTGTAAAGCGGCACGTGGTGCCTCGCCAGGAAGCGTCCTACCTGTTCCAGCAGCACGGTATCCAGCGGCGCGGTGCTGCCCAGTGAGAGCGACAGCCCATGGCAGGTGAGCGGATGGCGCGCGGCCAGTTCGGCGAGTGCGTCACCGGCCGGCCCACCGATACCGATCCAGTTTTCCGGCGCGCATTCGAGGAAGTCGATATCGCCGGCGGGCGCGTCACGCAGGTCCTGCAGCAGGGCGCGGCGCAGACCCAGTCCGGTCGCCGCCGCAGGCAGCGGCGACCGGCCCAGGCCAGTGGCGAGGGCGTCAGTGCTTGGCACCGCACTTGCCTTCGCCGCACTTGCCTTCCGCCGTCTTCTTGTCGCCAGCGGTCGTTGCCTTGGTGCCAGCAGCCTTGCCCTTGTCGGCGCCGCACTTGCCTTCCCCACACTTGCCTTCGGCTGCCTTGGCACCGGCAGTCGCGGCCTTGTCGCCTGCCTTGGTGCCGGCCTTCTCGCCATGCGCACCGCACTTGCCTTCGCCACACTTGCCCTCGGCGGCCTTGGTCGCCGCCTGTCCAGCCACCAGGTAGCCCTGGGCCAGCTCGGTCATGCTCAACGCGGATGCCGAGGCGGTGACGCCCAGGCCTGCAGCCAGCGCAGTGGCCGCCAGCAGGGACAGCGAACGGGTGGGTGTGCTCATCGGGTAACGCTCCTTGGAATGGGCCGGGGCCCGGGATGGCTGCGTGGGGGCAGCAGGTGCGGCCATGGTGGCCCGGCCCGGCTCATCGAATCCTCACACAGGATTCAACGTTTCGTGAAGTGCAGCGCAGTGCGTTGCGTTATTCAACAGCGGTGGACGGGTCGGGCGCTGGGCCGCGATGCCCTTGTCGGCGAATGTCCCCCGGCGTCGGCCTGCGGCCGGCGCCTCCTCCTTGAGTTCGCCCACAAGGGCATCACGACCCAGCGACTCGAGACCCTGCGCGCCCACAGAAAGGCACGACTTCGCGGAGTCGTCCAACACGCGAGCCCCGTAGCGGCCGGCAGGCCCCTGGGCAAAATCAAGGAGGAGGCCGTCGCCGCGAGGCGCCGGCCGGGGGACATTTGCCGAGGGGCCTGCCGGTTGATGCGGGGCGTGACGCCCGCGGCAGGCCCAAGCGAAAACACTGGTGGATCCAAAGTACCGCTGAGGTGCTGTCGTGCTTTGGGTGAGGAACAAAAAAACCGCCACCCGAAGGCAGCGGCTCTTGGCTTCCTTTTTGGAGCACGCGCTCAGACGTGATCGGTACTGCTGGTCTCGTCGCGCTTCTCGCGCGGCGGCAGCGCCTGCTCGCCATGCACCAGGAACCACACGTTCTCGGCGATGTTGGTCGCATGGTCGCCCACGCGCTCCAGGTTCTTGGCCATGAACAGCAGGTGGGTGCACGGGGTAATGTTGCGCGGGTCTTCCATCATGTACGTCAGCAGCTCGCGGAACAGCGCGGTGTACTGCGCGTCCAGGCGGGCGTCATCGTCGCGCAGCTCCAGCGCCGCGGCGGCGTCGTTGTCGCGGTAGGCCTCGATCGCGCGGCGCACCTGCTGTGCGGCCAGCCGGCCCAGGGCGCGCAGGCCCTGGATCTGCGGCAGCGGTGGCACCTTGCTCAGCGCGATCGAGCGCTTGGCCACGTTGGCCGCGTAATCGCCGATGCGTTCGATGTCGGCGGGAATGCGCAGGCCGGCCAGGATCTCGCGCAGGTCGCGTGCCATCGGCCCGCGCAGCGCCAGGCGCATCACGTCGTGGCTGATGTGCTGCTCAAGCTGGTCGATGGCTTCATCGTTGGCGATGATGCGCTGGGCGGCGTTCTCGTCGCGCTTCTCGATCACGTCCATGGACGCCTCCAGCTGCGCGACCGCCATCTCGCCCATGCGCACGATCTCGGCCACCAGGCGCTGCTGTTCTTCGTCGTAGCTCTTGACGATGTGGTCGTTGGGAATGCTCATGCGGTTCTATCCAGGGTTCGTGGGCCGGAATCAGCCGAAGCGGCCGGTGATGTAGTCTTCGGTCTGCTGCTTGTTGGGCTGCGAGAAGATCACTTCGGTGCGGTCGTGCTCGATCAGGTCACCCAGGTACATGAAGGCGGTGTAATCGGACACGCGCGCGGCCTGCTGCATGTTGTGGGTCACGATCACGATCGTGTAATCGTGCTTGAGCTCTTCCACCAACTGCTCGATGCGGCTGGTGGAGATCGGGTCCAGCGCGGAGGTCGGCTCGTCGAGCAGCAGCACGTCCGGGCGCAGGGCCACGGCGCGGGCGATGCACAGACGCTGCTGCTGGCCACCGGACAGGCCCAGCGCGCTCTGGTTGAGCTTGTCCTTCACTTCGTCCCACAGCGCGCCCTGGCGCAGGGCCTGCTCGACGCGATCGGTCATCTCCGATTTGGAGAGCTTCTCGTGGTGGCGGATGCCATAGGCCACGTTCTCGAAGATGGTCATCGGGAACGGCACCGGCTTCTGGAATACCATGCCGACCTTGCTGCGCAGGCGGTTCATCGGGTACTTCGGCGAGAGGATGTTCTCCCCGTCCAGCATCACTTCACCACGCGCTTCCAGCTTGGGGTACAGCGCGTAGATGCGGTTGAAGATGCGCAGCAGGGTGGACTTGCCGCAGCCGGAGGGACCGATCAGCGCGGTGACGCGCTTTTCCGGAATCTCCAGGTCGATGCCCTTCAGCGCATGGAACTTGTCGTAGTAGAAATCCAGCCCGCGTGCGGCCAGCTTGATCGGCGCCGGGGTCTGCAGGCTTTCATGCGAGGCCGGGACCACGATGCGCTGCATCGGCACGGCGTTGGAGAGATCGTTCATGGCGATGTCCGTGGAAAGGTCAGTCATGGGAGATACGGTTGCGCAGCAGGATGCCGCGCGCGGAAAGGCTGACCAGCAGCACGAACACGGTCAGCACCAGCGCGCCGGCCCAGGCCAGCACCTGCCAGGATTCGTACGGGCTGCCGGCAAACTGGTTCATCACCACCGGCACCGAGGCCATCGGCTGGAACACGTTGCTGTTCCAGTACTGGTTGCCGAAGGCGGTGAACAGCAGCGGGGCGGTTTCACCGGAGATGCGGGCCAGTGCCAGCAGGATGCCGGTCACGATGCCGGCGGCGGCGCTGCGGTACAGCACCTGCACCGTCACCTTCCACTGCGGGATGCCCAGCGACAGGGCCGCTTCACGCATCTGCGAAGGCACCAGGCGCAGCATTTCATCGGTGGTACGCACCACCACCGGCAGCACGATGAAGGCCAGCGAGAGCGCACCGGCGAAGGCCGAGAACTGGCCACCGGTCTGCATCACATACAGGGTGTAGACGAACAGGCCCAGTACGATCGACGGCGCCGAGAGCAGGATGTCGTTGACGAAGCGGACCACCGTGCCGGTCTTGCGGAAGTTGCCGTACTCGGCCAGCCAGGTGCCGGCCAGCACGCCGAGCGGCGTCCCGATGGCGATGGCCAGGCCGCACATCACCGCGCTGCCGAAGAAGGCATTGGCCAGACCACCGTCCTGCATCGGCGGCGGGGTCATCTTGGTGAACAGATCCAGATTGATGCCGGCCAGGCCCTTGGAGGCCAGCGTCCACAGGATCCAGCCGAGAAAGAACAGGCCGAACAGTGCGGTCAGGCAGGACATCAGCAGCGCGACCACGTTGACGATGCGGCGGCGCAGGTACAGCGGTTGGGCGTTGGCGGTGGACATCAGTTGCCCTCCTTGCGGGCCAGGCGCATCAGCATCAGGCGGGCGATCGCCAGCACCACGAAGGTCACCAGGAACAACACGAAGCCGAGCAGCAGCAGTGCCGAGCGATAGGTTTCGGTGGCTTCGCCGAAATCGTTGGCGATCAGGGCGGCAATGGTGGTGCCCGGTTCAAGCAGCGACGGCGACAGGCGCACGCTGTTGCCGATCACGAAGGCCACCGCCATGGTTTCACCCAGGGCGCGGCCGAGGCCGAGGAAGATGCCGCCGATCACCGCCGAGCGGGTGTAGGGCAGCACGATGTCCCAGCTCACTTCCCACTTGGTGGAGCCCAGCGCATAGGCCGATTCCTTCAGGCGGGTCGGCACGGTCAGGAACACCTCGCGCATTACCGAGGAGATGAAGGGGATCACCATGATCGCCAGCACGAAGCCGGCGGTGAGCACGCCGATGCCCAGCGGCGGACCCTGGAACAGCGGGCCGATGATCGGCAGCGTGCCCAGGTGATCATTGAGGAACGGAGTGACGTACTCGGTCATCACCGGGACCAGCACGAACAGGCCCCACATGCCGTAGATGATCGAGGGGATACCGGCCAGCAGTTCGATGGCGGTACCGACCGGGCCACGCAGCCAGCGCGGGGCGACCTCGGTCAGGAAGAAGGCGATACCGAAGCTCACCGGCACCGCGATGACCATCGCGATCAGGGCCGTGACCAGGGTGCCGTAGATCGGTGCGAGTGCACCGAACTTGTTCTCCACCGGATTCCATTCGGAGGAGTAGAAGAAGCTCAGGCCCTGCTCCTGCAGGGCATGGCGGCCGCCCCACAGCATCGAGAGCGCGGCGCAGGCCAGGGCGACCAGCACCAGGATGACGGTGGCGATCAGGACCCAGCGGAACAGTTTGTCGTTGCGGGCATCACGCAGGTCGCGGAGGGACGGTGCGGGAACAGGCTGGGCGATGGCATTCATGGCTGAGGCGGGGGCCCGAGTGGTGGTTCGGCAGGGTGGTGCGGCGAGGAAAGCGGGCCTGCGCTGTGCACAGGCCCGCTGTCTGGCTTACTTGAACTCGCTGGTCCAATAGGCTTCGATCTGGGTGACCAGTTCGGCCGGCAGCGGCACGTAGTGCAGTTCGTTGGCCTGGGTCTGGCCCTTCTCGAAGGCCCACTTGAAGAACGCCAGGGTGTCCTTGCTGCGCTGCGCATCCTTGGGCTGCTTGTGCATCAGCATGAAGTTGGTGGCGGTGATCGGCCACGCCTGGTCGCCCGGGGCATTGGTGATCACCAGGTTGAAGTCCTTGGCGCTGGCCCAGTCGGCGCTGGCGGCGGCAGCGGCGAAGGTTTCCGCGCTCGGCTGCACCCAGTTGCCGGCGGCGTTCTGCATAGAGGCATACGGCATGCCGTTCTGCAGCGCGTAGGCGAGTTCGACGTAGCCGATCGAGCCCTTGATCTGCTTCACGTACGACGCCACGCCTTCATTGCCCTTGCCACCCACACCGTCCGGCCACTGCACCGAGGTGCCTTCGCCGACCTTGCTCTTCCAGTCCGGGCTGACCTTGGAGAGGTAGTTGGAGAAGTTGAACGTGGTGCCCGAGCCGTCCGAACGGTGGACCAGGGTGATCTTGCCGTCGGGCAGCTTTACGCCCGGGTTGGCGGCGACGATGGCCGGGTCGTTCCAGGTCTTGACCTTGCCCAGGAAGATATCGGCCAGCAGGGCGCCGCTCAGGCGCAGCTTGCCGGCTTCCAGGCCGTCGATGTTGACCACCGGCACCACGCCGCCGATCGCCGACGGGAACTGGCCGAGGCCGGCCTGGGCCAGCTCTTCGCTGCTCAGTGGCTTGTCGGATGATCCGAAGTCAACGGTGCCGGCCTTGATCTGGGCGATGCCGCCACCCGAACCGATCGACTGGTAATTGATCTTGGCGCCGGTGGCGGTGTTGTAGTCGGCCGACCACTTGGACACCAGCGGGAAGATGAAGGACGCACCGGCGCCGGAAATCTCGGCGGTCAGGCGATCGCCAGCGGCCGGAGCAGCGGCAGGCGCGTCGGTGGCCGGCGCGGTGGCCTGGCCTTCAGCGCCCGGCTTGCAGGCGGAAAGACCCAGCGCGATGGCCAGGGAAAGGGCGGCGATGCTGGCCGTGTGCAGTTTCATGCGTCACTCCATAGCGGGACAAGGGCCGGTCTTTCCGGCGACGCGACTATGAAATGATGTTTTTGTTACAGCTTGATGACGCCGTGACCGAGCGCACGCAAAGCCTTGCGGCACAAGGGCCGGGCATTCAGCGGCAGGCAACAAAAAGGCGCGGAACCTTGCGGTCCGCGCCCGATGGCGCCGAAGGGGGAGAGAGGTCCCTCCGGCGCCATTGCCTCGTTGTGCGGTGGATCAGTACTTCAGGTTCTGCGACCAGTAGGTCTCGATCTGCTTGACCAGAGCGTCCGGCAGCGGGACGTAATCGAGCTGCTTGGCCTGCGCATCACCGCTCTTGTAGATCCAGCGGAAGAACTCCTGGGTGGCCTTGGCGTTGGCGACGTTCTTGGGCTGCTTGCGGACCAGGATGAAGTTGGTGGCGGTGATCGGCCACGCATCGGCGCCCGGGGCGTTGGTCATGACCAGGTAGAAGTCCTTCGCGCTGGCCCAGTCGGCGCTGGCCGCAGCGGCGGCGAAGGAGGTATCGCTCGGCAGCACGATCTTGCCCGAAGCGTTCTTCATCGCAGCGTAGGACATCTTGTTCTGCAGTGCGTAGGAAAGCTCGACGTAGCCGATGCCGCCCTTGATCTGCTTCACGTAGGCGGCAACGCCTTCGTTGCCCTTGCCGCCGATGCCGACGGGCCACTGGACCGAGGTGCCTTCACCGACCTTGGTCTTCCACTCCGGGTTGACCTTGGAGAGGTAGTTGACGAAGTTGAAGGTGGTGCCCGAACCGTCCGAGCGGTGCACGACGGTGATCTTGCCGTCCGGCAGCTTCACGCCCGGGTTCAGCGCGGCGATCGCCGGGTCGTTCCAGGTCTTGATCTTGCCCAGGAAGATGTTGCCCAGGGTCGGGCCATCCAACTTCAGCGCGCCCGGCGCGATGCCGGCCACGTTGATCACCGGGACCACGCCGCCGATGACCGACGGGAACTGGGCCAGGCCGGCCGCAGCCAGTTCTTCCGGCTTCAGCGGGGCATCGGAGGAGCCGAAATCAACGGTGGCGGCCTTGATCTGGGCGATACCACCACCGGAACCGATGGACTGGTAGTTGACCTTCTTGCCGGTCGCGGTGCTGTAGTCGGCCGACCACTTGGACATGACCGGGTAGATGAACGAGGCGCCCGCGCCGGTCACATCGGCGGCGTTGGCGGCGAACACGGACGACGCGGCGAGGACGGCAACAGCGGCGCGCGACTTGAAGGCGTGGATCACGGGGTGGCTCCTGGAATGGATGAAGGTGCGGGGTGTCCCGCCCGGTGCTCATTCCATAACGGTTCGATGACAGCGCAGCGACTGTCATATGACCACCTCGTGACGCGCCTTCCGGGCGGGGTGTCACAACGGCTGCAGCGCCTCCGGGACCGCGTAGCGGCGGCCGTCGAAGCGCAGCACGCGGCGCTCGCCGTCCACCGGCGTGTCCTGGTCGCGGCAGGTGTCGCCGTCCATCCAGCTGTGCGTGGTGACCCGCCGCTCGCGCAGGATGAGGTCGGCCAAGCCGTGTTGACCTTTGGAGCCGACGGCCACGGTGCGCGTTACATCGGTGGACTCACCGGCGCAGCGGGTATCCCACTCGGCCTGGAAACGGCGCAGCACCATCGGTGGGCCGAGCGTGCGCAGCGTGTCTGCCTGCACCGCCAGCAGATGCAACTGCTCTTCGCTGAACGGATTGGGCCCGGAGCCATTGCGGCGCTGCACGCGCAGGCCGAAGGCAAGGGTGTCCGGCGCAAGCAGGTAGCGCGCGGTATCCAGCTGCATGCCGTCGAAGAAGATCGCATCGCTGTCGAGCGCGCCGGGCAGCACCGTCCATGCGCGCGTGGCGAGGGTGTCGCTATCGATCACCAGCACCTCCACGTCGCCATCGCGGGCGTCGTGGTCGCCGTCGCGCCAGACCGGCGTGGCCACCAGGGTCAGCTCGGGGCGTGCCGGCCATCGCCGGCAGACGCTGGCGGCGGTGTCGCGGGTGTAGCCGGGGCGATCGGGCAGTACGTCGTCCGCCCGCACAACGTACGCTTCCTCCGCGGCGGCCTGGGCGTCGTGGCAGTCCTGCGCGTGGGCGGGCAGGGCGGCACCGCACGCGGCAGCCAGCAACAGCGAGAGTGCGATACGCATCGGGTCCAGCCATGGGCAAAGGGCGCACAGCATACCCGCGAGCGGGCACGAAAAAAGGCGCAGCCGAAGCTGCGCCTTTGTGTCACACGCGTGTTGCAGGGCTTACCAGAAGAACTGCAGGCGCGCTTCGAGGATGTTCGGGTCGTCGTTGACGAACGTGCGCGCGGTCGAGCTGTACTTCTTGCTGTCCACCATCACGTAGTTCAGCGCGAACTTGGTGTTGGAGCGCCAGTAGTAGTTCACGCCCACGGTCCAGATGTCCATCTTGCCGCCCAGCACGCCATCGACGATCGGCGGGCGACCGGCCACCGGGTTCGCCAGCAGGTTGCCGTCATTGAGGTCCATGTGGTCGTAACGCGCGCCCAGCTGCCACATGCCGCGGCCCGGCTCGTCCGGCAGGCCGGTGGTCGGGGTGCCGCCCTTGTAGCCCCAGGTCTCGCCGCTGATGTTCCACAGGCCGCTGACGTAGTAACCGTCGCTGCTGTAGTTGTCGTGCGAGTAACGCTTGGCCTTGCTGGTGTAATACTCGGCCTGGGCCTTGAACGGGCCGCCGATGTACATCGCTTCGGCACCGATCGTGCTGACGCGGTCGGTATCGACCAGATTGCCGCTGTCGACCAGGCGCGCGGTGGCCAGATCCGCATTCGGGCGGGCGCGCACACGCAGGGTGTCGGCGTCGGTGTCGTAATCGACATAGCTCAGGCCGAAGTGCAGGACCTGGCCCTTTTCATTGATCGGGGCCCAGGTGCCACGCGCGCCGTAGCCGCTGCCGTGGGCGAGGTTGCGGGTCAGTTCGCGGCCGAAGGCGCTGGCGGTGACGGACCAGTTGTTGTCGCCGATGCTGTAGGCGCCACCGAGGCGGCGGGCCACGGCATAGGTGTTGGTGACCGTGGCCTTGGAGATGAAGTCGTTGTTCTTGGTGCTGGACAGTTCTTCCAGGCTGTTGGGCTGTTTGAACTGGCCGAACTGCACGAAGTGGTTGGCGTTGCCGGCCAGCTTGTACTTCAGGTTGGTGTCCAGGAACTTGTCGGCCTTGGCGTCGTAGCCCACCACCCATTCCACATTGCCCGGGCCCTTGCCCTTGAGCACCAGCTCGGCGCGGCGCAGCTCGAATTCGCTGTTCTTGCCGTTGCCGGCGTCACCGCCATTGAGGTCGGTCACATCGTTGTCGAACCAGTTGCCGTCGGCCTGGACCAGGCCTTCGAACGTGATTTCCGAACCGCCGATCACGTCGATGGCCACTTCAGCGTGAGCGGCCGGAACGAACAGCGCAGCCGCCACGGCCGCAGTAAGAAGTTGGCGATGCAGTTTCATGGAAGGAGCCTTGCAGGCAGGTGGGAAGATGCTGCGCAGGCTAATTAGTGAAGATTGCGTAAATGTGACAGTTTCAGACAAACCGTCATCGCCCGTGTCCCAAGCGGCGTCAGAGGCTGCTATTGATGCCCGGCGCAGATGACCGCCGGGTTGCGCCCATATGGCAGTCGCGCCCCCCGTTCAGGCGGCGGTCTTTTCCTTGAAACGGCACAGGTCGCGGATCACGCATTGCGGGCAGTCCGGCTTGCGTGCCTTGCACACGTAACGGCCATGCAGGATCAGCCAGTGATGCGCGTCGAGCAGGAACTCGGCCGGGATCACCTTGATCAGCAGATCCTCCACCGCACGCACATCCTTGCCCGGCGCCAGACCGGTCCGGTTGGAGACGCGGAAGATGTGCGTGTCCACCGCCATCACCGGCTCGCCGAAGGCCGTGTTGAGCACGACATTGGCAGTCTTGCGGCCGACACCGGGCAACGCCTCGAGTGCCGCACGATCACGCGGCACCTCGCCAATGTGCTGTTCCACCAACATGGCGCACGCGGCAATCACGTTCTTCGCTTTCGCGTTGTAAAGACCGATGGTGGCGATGTACTTCTTCAAGCCGTCTTCACCGAGAGCGAGAATCGCCTGCGGCGTATTGGCGACGGGGAACAGTTTGCGCGTGGCCTTGTTGACGCCGACATCGGTGGCCTGTGCCGACAATGTGACCGCCACCAGCAGCTCGAACGGCGAGCTGTACTCCAGTTCGGTCTTGGGGTGCGGGTTGAGTTCGCGCAGGCGCGTGAACATTTCGATCACGTCGGCCTTGGGCATGCGCGCGGTGCGTGCGGCGGGTTTCTTCATCGTAGCCATCAGGACGTGCGGCCCGCGGCCTTGGCCTTGGCGCGCGCGAGGATCGCAGCAGCGGCCGAGGGCAGGGCGGGTTTCTGGATCTCGGGTGTGGGGGGCGGTGCGCGGCGTGCATCGCGCTCGGCAGCGCGGCGCGCGAGCCGCTGCTGGCGCTGGCGGTAGCGCTCGCGCGCGGCCCAGGCGCGTTGCAGTTGCTGCTGTGCGTGCTGCAGCCGCTGTGGAAGATCGGGATGATCGGGACGCAGCGCTTCGTCGCCCGGCTGCGGGACGTAGTCCATCAACCCGGCCGCCAGCGCGGCATCCCATTGATCGTCGAGGACGAGTGCCAGCAGCTGCGCCGGCGAAGCGGTATCGAAAGGCGACATGGCTCAGCGGTTCTGGAACACCGGCGGCCGGCGCGCCAGGAACGCGCTGGTGCCTTCGCGCATGTCCTCGGTGGCGAACATCAGGCCGAACTGCACGCTCTCGTACTCCAGGCCCTCGCCCAGCGGGCACTCGCCGCCGATGTGGATCGCATCGAGGATGCCGCGCAGCGCGAGAGGCGCGGCCGAGGCCAATTGCGACGCGAGTGCGTCGACGCGGGCATCCAGTTCCGCGGCTGGAACCACCTCGTTGACGATACCCAGCTGCGCGGCACGCGCGGCGGTGATCGGGGTGCCCAGCAGGCACAGCTCCAGCGCGGCGGCGCGGCCGCACAGGCGCAGCAGCCGCTGGCTGCCGCCGAAGCCGGGCATCAGCCCCAGATTGACCTCCGGCTGGCCGACCTTGGCGGTCTCCGCCGCCACCCGAAGGTGGCAGGCCATGGCCAGTTCCAGGCCACCGCCCAGCGCAAAACCGTTGATCTTGCCGATCACCGGCTTGGGCATCCGCTCGATGCGCCGCATCAATCCTTGGCCGAGCAGTGAGAAATCACGACCCTGAACCGCGCTCAGACCGTTCATTTCCGTAATGTCCGCGCCGGCCACGAAGGCCTTGGGGCCGGCGCCGGTCAGCACCACCACCCGCACCGCCGGGTCGGCAGCGGCCTCGGAGAACGCAGTATCAAGGGCTTCCAGGGTTGCCCGGTTGAGGGCGTTGAGTTTGTCCGGGCGGTTGACCGTCACGGTGCGCACGGCGGCATCGTCCATAATCGAGATAAGGGCGTCGGCCACGGCAGGACTCCTGAAAACGTTAAAAAAAAGTGATTGTTGAACTCTTGAAACGAAGTCAGGTCAGAGCCTGCGTCGTTAGTGGCGGTTCAACGTTGCGGCGGCTATCCTAACCCGTCGCCTCAGGGCGGCCCAACGCGTCCTGAGTTACCACCCCTGGAGAAAAGTTTGATGAAGTTGCGTTCTATCGCGGTCGCCGTCGCGGCCCTGGCCCTGACGGGCAATGCCTTCGCCCAGGACACCTCGTCCGAAAAGGGCAAGCTGAGCTATTACTTCGGTTACGACTACGGTAACAACCTGGCTGAACTCACCGCACGCGGCGAGCAGCTGGACATCAACTCGGTGGTGAAGGGCCTGCAGGATGCCTACGCCAAGAAGCAGCCGTCGATCACGGCCGAGCAGTTGAAACCCGCCGTCGAAGCCTTCCAGAAGCGTGAGCAGGGTCGTGCGCAGGCCGCCAAGGCTGAGTACGACAAGGCTGCCGCCGAGAACAAGACCAAGAGCACCCAGTTCCTGGCCGCCAACAAGGCCAAGGCCGGCGTGCAGTCGCTCCCGAGCGGCGTGCAGTACCGCGTGATCGAAGCCGGCAAGGGCGCCAAGCCGACCCAGGCCAGCACCGTGCAGCTGGAAGTGGCCGGTCCGTACCCGTTCGGCACCCGTCCGGCCGAAGCACGTCCGGCCCAGCAGATCCCGGGCATCAAGGTCAGCGAAGTCGAAATGAAGGCCATGCGTGAAGCCCTGCTGCAGATGCCGGCGGGCTCCAAGTGGGAAGTGACGCTGCCGCCGGATCAGGCCTATGGTGCCGATCCGCGCACGCCGTTCCCGCCGAACGTTGCGGTGCAGTTCGAAATCAAGCTCGTCAGCGTCAAGTAATTTTCGCAACATCAAGAACGCGCCGGTGGCAACACCGGCGCGTTTTTTGTTTCCGTGCAATCGCGGTACTGTTGACCGGTGCAATCGATGGAAGAATCCCCGCATGCCGTGCCCTCTCCCTGCATCGGAATCTGCGCGCTGGATCGTGCCGGTGTGTGCACGGGCTGCCTGCGCACCGTGGATGAAATCACCCGCTGGCGAACCATGAGCCGACCCGAACAGCATCACGTCATGCAGCACACGCTGCCCCTGCGCGAACAACTGCGGCAATCGCTGCGCGGTTCGCTGGCCGAACACGAGCGCCTGCTGCGCGCGCTGCATCCGCTGGACCAGCCGCCGCCCGGCGATGGCTGGAACCGCAGCGAACTGATCGATCTTCTCCCGCCTGGTCCGCCGGTCGAAGCGGCCGTGCTGGCCGGCATCATTCCGCGCGAGGGCGGCGCCCAGGTGCTGCTGACCCGGCGCACCGACACGCTGCGCCATCACGGGGGCCAGGTCGGCTTCCCCGGTGGCCGCATGGAGCCGGAGGACCGCGATGCCGTCGCTGCCGCGATCCGCGAGAGCGACGAGGAAATCGCACTCAAGCACGATCAGGTGCAGGTACTGGGGTATCTGGATCCGTTCGTGACGATTACCGGCTACCGGGTCATGCCGGTAGTGGCCGTGATCGATCCTGCGTTCGTGGCCGTGCCCGAGCCGGGTGAGGTCGCCGAAGTCTTCGAAGTGCCGCTGTCCTACCTGATGGACCCGGCCAACCTGCACCACGTGGAGATCGATCACCGCGGGCGCATCCGCCACGTGCTCGAGTACGGCTGGCCCGGGCAGCGGATCTGGGGCGCGACCGCCGCCATTCTCTACAACCTGCGTCGCCGCCTGGAGCAGACCGCATGACCACGCCGTTGATCGATGTCAGCACCCTCGCACACGCCCTCCACGAAGGCGCAGCGCGGCTCATGGATGCCCGTGCGACGGCCAGTGCCGCCCCCTCGCTGCGGGTGATGGATGCGCGCTTCTCGTTGGCCGATCCGCAGTCCGGTGCGGCGTTGTATGCACAGGGCCATCTGCCCGGCGCGCTGTACGCCGATCTCAACCGGGATCTGTCCGATCTCGGCCGCACCGGTCACGGCCGTCACCCGCTGCCGGACAGCAATGCGTTCGCCGCGCGCCTGGGCGCATGGGGCATCGGGCCGCAGACCCAGGTCGTGGTCTACGACGCCGGCGACGGCAGCATGGCCGCCGCGCGGCTGTGGTGGCTGCTGCGGCTGATCGGGCATGCACAGGTACGCGTTCTCGATGGCGGATTTGCGGCGTGGCAGGCCGCTGGTCTGCCGGTCACCGCAGCGCTGCCGCAGGTGACGCCGTTGCCGCCGTACCCGGGTCAGTTCGACCGCAACCAGATCGCCTCGGTCGAGGAGGTCCAGGCGCGTCTCAAGCACGCGCCGGGCTGGCTGATCGATGCGCGGGCGGGCGAGCGTTTCCGGGGCGAAGTGGAACCCTTGGATCCGGTCGCCGGCCACGTGCCCGGCGCGGTCAATCGTCCGTTCGCGTTGAACGTGCATGAAGGACGGTTGCGCCCTGCGGCGGATCTGCGCGCCGCGCTGCAGCCCTTGATCGGCACGCACGCTCCGGACGAGGTCGTGCTGATGTGCGGCTCCGGCGTGACCGCCTGCCATCTGCTGCTGGCGATGGAAGCGGCCGGGCTGGAAGGGGCGCGGATCTATGCGGATTCGTGGAGTGGCTGGGTCAGCGATGCTTCGCGTCCTGTCGCAACCGGCTGATCATCACCCACGCAGTTCCTGCAGCGGCACCGCCGCCAGCACGCGTGGCCACGGGAACATCGGACCCGGATCGCGCTTGCGCGGCACCCGCCGCTCCGGATCATCGCTGGCCACTTCCTCGCGCGTATCCAGCCACTCATGCCCGGCGATATGTGCCAACGCGGGCAGCGTCCCGCACAGGTGTTGCAGCAGGTCGATCAGCGCCGCGATCTGCGCATCCGGGTAGGGCTCGTCCATCGCCTGGTGCCGCGAATCCCACCAGTGCGGGTAGCGTCCGGTGTTCACCAGTTCGATCCCGAGCGAGCGCGGGTTATAGCCACTGACCTGATGCGCGACGCGGTCCAAGGACACGTACTGCACGATGCGCCCGTCGCGGTCGATGTAGTAATGCCCGCTGTTGCCGGTGCCGCTGTCATACAGCACGCGTTCGCCGTACTCGCGTGCCATCGCCAGGTCCGGCAGTTCGGTGCAGTGGATGACCACCAGATCGATCTCTTCGTGCGTGCGGGGCAGCAGCCTGTCCTGGTAGGGCAGGGGCTGTGCATCGATGGCGGGCGGGGCGCGGTCGGGCATGCGGCGATGCTAGCATTCGGGCATGAACGCTCCTATCGATTCCCGCGCGGTATGCGCATGAGCCGCGGCCACTGCATCCTCTCCCACGGCTTTGAAAGCGGCCCGGACGCCATCAAGGTGACCGCCCTGGCCGAGGTGGCCGAGCGCCTGGGCTGGACCCACGAGCGCCCGGACTACACCGACCTGGACGCCCAGCGCGAGGTCAGCAGTCTCGGCGATGTACGTGCCCGCCTGCAGCGCCTGATCACCCTGGCCACCGCCCGTGCCGCGCAGGGCCCGGTGGTCCTGGCCGGTTCCAGCCTGGGCTCGTACATCTCGGCCATCGCCTCGCTGCAGGTGCCGGTCCAGGGCCTGTTCCTGATGGTGCCGCCGACCCGGATGGGGCCGATGCCGGCGCTGGATGCCGCCCGCGTGCCGACCAGCGTGGTGCATGCCTGGCACGACGAGCTGATCCCGCCGGCGGAGGTGATCGCCTGGGCCCAGGCCCGCTCGGCTCGCCTGCTGATGGTGGACGACGGGCACCGGCTGGCCGGCCACGTCGAGGCCTCGAGCCGGGCCTTCGAGGAACTGCTGGCCTCGCTGTAACCGGGCGTTCCAGCCCACCTCACGTACAATGGCCCCCCGGACCCCGTGCCCGGCTGCTTGCCGTGCCCGTGGGCACCCCCTCTCCGCTGACCTGCGATACCGATTCCGTGAAATTCTTTGTTTCCTGCGCCAAGGGCCTGGAGTATCTGCTCGCCGACGAACTGTTGGCGCTCGGCCTGGACAAGGCCACCGCCACCATTTCCGGTGTCAACGCCGAGGGCGAGCTGGCGCAGGCGCAGCGTGTGGTGCTGTGGTCGCGCCTGGCCAGCCGGGTGCTGTGGCCGCTGGCCGAGTTCGAGTGCCCGGACGAGGGATCGCTCTACCAGGGCGTCTCGGCGATGGCGTGGGAGCAGCACATCAGCCCCGAGCTGACCCTCTCGGTGGATGCACATGTGTCCGGCACCGAGATCACGCACGCGCGCTTCGCCGCGCAGCGGGTCAAGGACGGCGTGGTCGACAGCCTGCGCGCGCAGGGCCTGGAGCGGCCGTCGGTCAACACCGACTTCCCGGACGTGCGCATCAACCTGTCGCTGCGCAAGGGCCGGGCCACGATCTCGATCGACCTGGGCGGTGGCCCGATGCACCGCCGCGGCTGGCGGATGGCGCAGAACGATGCGCCGCTGAAGGAAAACCTCGCCGCCGCGGTGCTGCTGCGCGCCAACTGGCCGAAGATCCACAGCGAAGGCGGTGGCCTGCTCGACCCGATGTGCGGCAGCGGCACGCTGCTGATCGAAGGCGCCTTGATGGCCGCCGACGTGGCCCCGGGCCTGCAGCGCCACGGCAGCATTCCGCCGAGCCGCTGGCTGGGCTTCGACCGCGACGCCTGGAACAGCCTGATGGAAGAAGCGCGCGCCCGCGAAACCGCCGGCCGCAGCGCACTCAAGCAGGTGATCCACGGCAGCGACGTGGATCCGCACGCCATCCATGCGGCCAAGCAGAACGCCGAAACGGCCGGTGTGGGCCATGCCATCTGGTTCGGCGTGCGCGACATCACCGATGTGCAGGTCCCGCCGCAGGAGACCGGCTGCGTGGTCTGCAACCCGCCCTATGACGAGCGCTTGGCCGCCGACGCGGTGCTGTACCGCCAACTCGGCGACGCGCTCAAGCGCGCGGTGCCGCAGTGGCGCGCCAGCCTGTTGTGCGGCAGCGCCGACCTGGCCTTCGCCACCGGCCTGCGCGCCAACAAGAAGTACCAGCTGTTCAACGGCGCCATCGAGTGCGCGCTGATCGTCTGCGACCCGATCGCGGTGCCGCAGCGCGAGAACACCGGTCAGCCGCGCGAGCTCAGCGAGGGCGCGCAGATGGTGGCCAACCGCCTGCGCAAGAACATCAAGAAGTTCAAGACGTGGCGGACGCGCGAGAGCATCACCTGCTACCGCGTTTACGATGCCGATCTGCCCGAGTACGCGGCTGCCATCGACGTCTATGAGGAAGACGGCGGTGCCCGCCGCACGTTCCTGCATGTGCAGGAATACGCGGCCCCGGCGACCATTCCGGATGTCGATGTACGTCGCCGCCGCAACGAGCTGCTCTCGGCCGCGCGCGAGGTCTTCCAGGTGCCGGCCGAGCAGGTCGCGCTGAAGTCGCGCGAGCGTGGCAAGGGCGGCAGCAAGTACGGTCGTTTCGAGCAGCGCGGCGAGTTCGTGCTGGTGCGCGAGAACGATGCGCTGCTGCGCGTGAACCTGTTCGATTATCTGGATACCGGGCTGTTCTTGGACCACCGTCCGCTGCGCTGGCACATGGCGCAGGAAGCCCAGGGCAAGCGCTTCCTCAACCTGTTCTGCTACACCGGTGTCGCCTCGGTGCAGGCCGCCGTGGCCGGTGCCGCGACCACCACCAGCGTGGATCTGTCCGGCACCTATCTGCAGTGGTGCGCCGACAATCTCGCCTTGAACGGCAAGGGCGGCAGCCAGCACCAGCTGATCCAGGCCGATGCGCTGGCGTGGCTGGAAGCCGAACGTCACCGCTTCGACGTGATCTTCTGCGATCCGCCGACGTTCTCCAACTCCGCCCGCGCCGATGATTTCGACATCCAGCGCGAACACGTGCGCCTGCTGCGCGCGGCCGTGGCGCGCTTGAGCCCGGAAGGCGTGCTGTATTTCTCCAACAACTTCCGCCGCTTCAAGCTGGACGACGAAGCGATCAAGGAATTCGCGGCGTGCAAGGAGATTTCGCCCGAGACCATCGGGGCGGACTTCGAGCGCAACCCGCGCATCCATCGCGCGTGGGAACTGCGCCGCTACGGCGCCTGACGGACCGGGGGGCTGACATGGACGCCAGCCCGCTTCACGCCGAGGGACTGCTGCTGCGTCCGTTCGAGGCTTCCGATGCCGCCCCCTTTGCGGCGGCGGTGCGCGAATCGGCCGAGGGCATGCGGCGCTGGATGCCGTGGAGCGCGGTCGACTACCGCGCCGAGCAGGCGCTGCAGTGGTTCCAGGCCTGCCGGGACGGCTGGGCGGCAGGCACCGCCTGCGAATACGGAATCTTCGACCAGGACACGGCCGCCTTCGTCGGCGGCGCGGGATTGAACAAGATCCAGCACGACCCCCGGTTCTGCAACCTGGGCTACTGGGTGCGGCAGTCGTGCCGTGGCCAGGGCGTGGCGCCCCGCGTCGTGCAGGCGCTGGCTGCCCAGGCATTCGGGCCGCTGGGCCTGCATCGGGTGGAGATCGTCGTGGCCGTGGGCAACCTGGCCAGCGAACGGGTGGCGGTGAAGGCCGGCGCCCTGCGCGAGGGCGTGGCGCGCAACCGATTGGTCATCGACGACCGGCCTGCCGCCGCGTACATGTTCTCACTGGTGCCCTGATCGGCGATCGCGATGCGGCTGCGTGGCTGCTCCCTCAGCGCGCGACCAGCGCCACCGCCAGCCCCACCACCGGCAACGCCCATGCAAGCGGCGCGATCCAGCGCGGGCGGTACGGGTACAGCCCGAACGCGATCACCACCCCGCTGATCGTCAGCGCGCCCAGCCACAGCACCGGGCCGATCGCCCAGCCGTGGTCCAGCACGCACAGCGCGAATGCGACGGTCAGCAACGTCCATCCCACCCAGCGCCACACCCGCATACGGGATGCGCTGGCGCCGGCTTTGCCGTGCAGCTCCAGCTGGTGCTTGTCCATGGCCAGCGACAACGCCGTGAACGCGGAGAAGGTCAGCGTGATTGCGAGCAGCATCATGCCGTGGCCCCCGCCGCAGCGGCCTGCTGGCGGCGCTTCTTCTCGGCCGCGCTCAGTGGTGGCTGCCAGCGCTGCATGCGATGGCCGCAGTAGGCCAGCATCGCGCCGAACGCGAGCATGGTCAGATCGAACCCGGCCAGGACCCAGTCACCGCTGCGCAGGGTGACGCCCAGATGCGCATGCGTGGTGAGTGCGTTGACCACCGGAATCAGGGCGAACAGCACGCCGCCCAGGTACAGCTGCCAGGTCCACATCCTCCGTTTGGGCCAGAGGAAACCGGCCAGCAATGCGGCGGCCCATGCATAGAAGAACGCATTGACCTCGGCGTTGGCGCGCTCGGCCATCTGGACCGGCAGCAGACGATTGGCCAGGAAATAGGTGGCGAACGCGATCGGCAGGCCAGCCACCGCGCCGATGTTGAGCGCATCGACCAGGCGCAGGCCGAACCCGGTCTTGCCGGACTTGGCGTGCTTGGGCCGTTCCTTCACTGCCCACAGCACCACGCCGCTGGCGACCATCAGGCAGCCGATCAGGCCGGACAGGAAGAACAGCGCACGCAGGCCCCAATCGGCGAAGCGCGCTAGGTGTAGGCCGTACATCACGCCGCGGGTCTGGGTGGCGCCGCCCGAGGCCGGGCTGGCCTCGAGCAACTGGCCGGTGATCGCGTTGAAGCGCAGCGACGGGGTATCCACCGACAGGCGCTTTCCATCGCGCTGGGTGATATCCACGATCGCATTCGCCGCCCCCGGGTGGTACAGGGTGAAGCCGGCCACATCCGCACCCTTCCATTCGGCGCGGGCGCTGTCCAGCAACTGCTGGATCGGCAGCGGCGTGGCGCGTCCTTCGGCCGGGGTCTCGATCTCGGCCAGACGCGCGAAGGCCTCGCTGAAGAACGCCTCCTCATCCTTGGGGTAGGCCACGCTCACGCCCCATGGCAGGTACATGAACATCAAGGTGACGATGCCGGTGTAGGTGATCATCGCGTGGTACGGCAGCGCCATCACCGCGCTGACGTTGTGGAAGTCCAGCCACGACCGCAGGCCCTTCTCCGGGCGGAAGGTGAAGAAGTCCTTGAAGATCTTCTTGTGCGTGATCACGCCGGTGATGATCGCCACCAGCATGAACATCGCGCAGAAGCCGACCAGATAACGCGCCCAGTACACCGGGATGTAGTGCAGGTCGAAATGCAGGCGGTAGAAGAAGTCGCCACCGCGGGTTTCGCGTGCGGCGATCTCCTCGCCGGTGTTCGGATCGACGGTGGCATCGCCGAAGCGGCCACCGCCGCGCCGGCGGCGCTCGCCTTCCACCGGCGGCTTGACCATCGATTCGGGATTGCGCCAGAACATGCGCATCGCCGGGTTGCGCGGGTCGGGCAGGGTGACGTTCCAGCTCTCGGCCTGTGGGGCCTTGTGCTGCAGGAAGGTCAGGGCGCGCTCGGCGGCGACGTCGGCGGTGACGCTGCTGCGCGGCAGCTCCGGGCGCATCCAGCGGCTGATTTCCTCGCGGTAATAGCTGGCCGTTCCGGCCATGAAGATCAGCAGCAGCAGCCAGCCGACCAGCAGGCCGGTCCAGGTGTGCAGCCAGGCCATCGATTGGCGGAATCCGTTCTTCATGCGGCCCCCTGCAGCAGGCGGGTGCCCACCCAGAACAGCAGCGTGGGAATCAGGATGCCCACCCAGGCGCGCAGGGCGGTGCGGGTAGCGAACGCCCACAATGCCGCGCAGGCGCACAGCACGATCGCCACCAGCATGCCGGTCAGCACGGCTTGCCCGCGTGCGATCGGCAGCGCGACCGCGAAGAACATCGAGCAGGTCGCGGCCAGCGCGTAGCCGCCGAAGATCGCGGCGAGCGAACGTGACAGGACACCCAGCCAGGGGCGGGTGAAGAGGGAACCAAGACGGTTGAACCTGGCGCTGGCGTGCGGCGTGCTGTCCACGGAAACCTGCTGATCAATCGGGGAAACGGGCATCACCGGCCGCAGCCGGTGATGAAGGATAGTGGCCATCCGTGGCCGTGTTCACTGCGCGTCGCAGTGGTCCCTTGGAGCCTGTGTCAGAGCTTCCAGCGCAGGTTCAACATCACGTTGCGCGGTTCGCCCCAGTACACGCCGTTGTAGAAACCGACGTTGCTGTAGTACTTCTTGTCGAGCAGGTTGTTGACGTTGAGCTGCGCGGAGAAGGTGTCGTTGAAGCGGTAGCCGGCGAACACATTCACCAGGTAGAACGCATCCTGGGTGATGAACGCCGATTCGGTACGGCCGCTGGTCGCGTAATCCGCGCGCGGCTTGGTGCTGGTGCGGTAGATCCGGCTCTGCCAGGTCACCCCGCCGCCCAGCGAGAGGCGGTTCCATTCACCGCTCGGGCGCCAGCTGGTGTTGAGGCGGAACGTGTCCACCGGGTTGGTGGTGTTCTGCGCCACGCCGGCCTGGTTGCGGATGGTGGTGTGCGCGAAACCGGCCGAGAGGTTCCAGTTCTCGGTCAGGCTACCCTGGGCTTCCAGTTCCCAGCCCTTGACCTTGTTGCCCTTGCCGGTGGACCGGTAGGCACTGCCGCCATCGGGCAGCGAGGCGGCCGGTACCGAATCGTCGAGCTCGGCCACATTGTCCTTCTCGCCCTTGAACACCGCGGCGGAGGTGTTCAGGCGGCCACCGAAGAATTCCCCCTTCAGACCGGCCTCCCACATGTCGCCGACCACCGGCTCCAGGTAATCGTTGTTCTTGTCGCGGTAGTCCTGCGGCTGGAAGATGTCGGTGTAGCTGGCGTAGGCGCTGAACTGCCTGCTGAAATCGTAGACCAGGCCGAAATAAGGGGTCAGCGAATCGTCCGGCTTGTAGCCGCCGCGGGTAGTACCGGTGCGGTTGCCGGCCGCATCGTTGGTATAGCGCCAGCTGCGGGTTTCCCAGCTGCCATAGCGCGCGCCGAGCACGGCCAGCAACGGATCGGCCAGCTGCAGGCGGGCGGCCACGTAGGCAGCCTTCTGCGTCAACTCGTTCTCCGAGGCCAGCCAGTCATGCCGGGTGAGCGGCAACGGGGCGACATCCCCGGTCCAGGTGCGCCAGTCCGGTACCACGTCGTAGCCCGGCGGCTGCGTGAATTCCGAGGCAGGCGATTCGCCCTTGCGAACCGACTGGCCGACGCCGAACACCAGTTCATGCTCGCGGCCGAACAGCTGGAACGGGCCGCTGGCGTTGAGGTCGAACACGTTCATTTCGCTGCGTTCGGCGAAATGCGAGAGGTAGGCGCGCACACCGGTGCCATCCGGCGCGGGATAGCCCTGCGCGCCATACCAGACGTCGCCATCGGTGTTGCGCTTGGCCTGGGTCGCGCTGGCCTTCAGCGACCAGCCGTTGCCGAGCTGCTGCTCCAGGCGCACGAAGGTGGTCTTCTCCACGATCGGCCAGCTGCTCCAGCGTGCCGAGAGATTGGTCGAGCGCGGCAGGTTGGCCGGCTTTCCGTCCGGACCCCAGTACGGCACCACGCCCCAGGTCACGCCCTTGGTTTCCGGCGACTGGTAGTCATAGCCGACTTCGAACAGGGTGCTGTCGGTCAGGTCGGCCTGCACGATGCCGTAGAACACGTCCTTGTCCAGACGGTACACATCGCGGAAGGAATCGCTCTGCTGCTTGGCGGCGACGAAGCGCGCACGCACGCGGCCGTCCAGCGCGACCGGGCCGCCGATGTCCGCTTCCAGGCGCTGGTTGCCCCAGCGGCCCAGGGTCAGCCCGGCGCTGATCGCCATCTCCTGGGTCGGGCGCTTGCGGACCATGTTGATGGTGCCCGACGGGTCACCGGCACCGGTGGTCAGGCCGGTCGCGCCGCGGACCACTTCGATGCGCTCGTAGATCGCGCTGTCGGTGTTGGTCTTGAGCGAGCCACCAAACGTGTTGAGCATCCCGTCGATCTGGAAATTGGTGATGCTGTAGCCACGCGAGATGTAGTTGATGCGCTCCGAATCGGTGACCGATACATGCACGCCGGTGACCTGGCCCATCACATCGGACAGCGCGTACAGGCCCATGTCGTCCAGGCGCTGGCGGGTCAGCACGGTGACCGACTGCGGCGTGTGGCGCAGCGACAGGTTCAACTTGGTGGCGGTGCTGGCCTGCTTGACCGTGTAGGCGTTCGGGATCTCCCCGTCGGCGGTCACCTTGATCGTGTCCAGGGTGGTCGCATCGCCAGGTTCGGCCTCGGCGAACGCCGGCAGCGCCGGGCCGGCGAGGGCAGCAACGAGGGCGATCGCCAACAGCGATGGCCGGGACAACGGTGAAGCGGACGAGCAGGGCATGGCAACACTTCCAGTGTGGGAGAACGTCAGCGCGCCACGCACAGCGGCGCTGCCGAAGGCAGCAGGGCAGGTAAGGCAGCGGATCAGGGGGTGTACACGGGGCGTTGCGCGGGGAAGGCGTGGTGCATCCGGGCGCCGATTGGCTAGGCGTACAGCCGATCAGTGAATGATAGTCATTATCATTTCGTTAGACAAGCGTTATGCCGCTGTCGAAAGCCATGCAAGGCCGTGCGCTGGCGTATGTGTGGAGCCCGCAGCCACCGTCGCCTGCGTGTCACTGCCGGGCAACATCGCGTCAACAGACTGTGAGGATCGTGACACACGGCCACGCCCATCCCCACCTGTTCGTTTGCGGAGTCGTCAGTGAATCGTTGTGTGCTTGCTGTAGCGGTGTTGTCCGTCCTTACCTTCGCCACGGCCGCCGATGCGCGCGCCGAGGCCGCCCCGGCAGGGACTGCTGCGGCCCCCGCCACCCTGGACACGATGATCGTCACCGGCACGCGCGGCAGCAACCGCACGCAGTTCGATACGCTGGCCCCGGTGGACGTGTTCTCGCAGGAAGAGATCCAGGCGATCGAGTCCTCCGACCTCAACGACGTGCTGGCCCAGTTGGTGCCGTCGTTCGTGGTCCAGCGCATGCCGATGAACGACGGGCTGGTGTTCGTGCGGCCGGCCACGCTGCGCGGCCTTTCGCCGGACCAGACCCTGGTGCTGGTCAACGGCCGCCGCTTCCATCGCTCGGCGCTGCTGGGCGCGCGCGGCGCGCAGGGGCCGGACCTGGCCCAGATTCCGGTGCACGCCATCCAGCGCATCGAAGTGCTGCGCGATGGCGCGTCGGCGCAGTACGGCTCGGACGCCATCGCCGGGGTGATCAACATCATTCTGGATGACCGCGTCGGCGGGGAGCTGTCGCTGGGTCTGTCCGAATACAGCGAAGGCGATGGGACCGGTCGCAAGATCGGCGGCCGCCACGGGTTCGCGCTGGGTGACAAGGGCAGCCTGTCGCTGTTCGCCGACTGGGACAGATCCGATGCGACCTCGCGCAGCCGCCAGCGCGCCGATGCGATCGCCTTCCAGAACGCCCACCCGGATCTGGTCGTGCCCGATCCGGTGCAGCGCTGGGGCCAGCCGGACCTGGAAAACCGCCATTTCGGCTTCAACCTCAACCTGGCCTTGAACGACAGCGTCGATCTCTACGGCTTCGGTCTGTACGGGCACAGCGAGGGCGTCAGTGATTTCAACTGGCGCAATCCCGATGGCACTGCCTCGGTCTACAACCGCAGCCGTGTGTTCCCCGGTTGGGATGCGCGCAGCCTGTACCCGACCGGCTTCAGCCCGAAATACGGCAACGAACAGGACGACCTTCAGGGCGTACTCGGTCTGCGCGGCTACTGGGGCGAACGCTGGCGCTGGGATGTGAGCGGCTCCTACGGGCGCAACCGCATCGACTACACGCTGGGCAACTCGATCAATGCCTCGCTCGGCCCGGACAGCCCCACCTCGTTCTACCTCGGCCGCCTCTCGCAGGAAGAGAAGAACCTCAACGCGGATATCGTCTATTCGCTGCCGGTCAGCGCGCTGGCCGCACCGATCAACATCGCCTTCGGCGCCGAGACGCGCGAGGAAACCTACGGGGTGGATGCCGGTGATCCGGCGTCGTATGCGATCGGCCCGGGGGCGGTGACCGGGCTGGCCGGGGGCGCCAACGGTGCGCCGGGCTTCAGCGCGGCCAATGCCGGCCGCTGGAGCCAGCGCAGCCGCGCGGCCTACATCGATGTCGAAGCACCGTTGACCGCCCGCTGGACCGTCGGCGCGGCGACCCGTTACGAGCACTTCTCCGCCTTCGGTGAAAGCCTGGACGGCAAGCTCTCCAGCCGCTTCGAGTTCACCCCGGACCTGGCCGTGCGCGGTTCGCTTTCCACCGGCTTCCGTGCGCCCACGCCGGGCCAGCTCTACACGCAGAGCACCCAGCAGGGCCTGGACACCGTGACCCTGCAGGTGTTCACCACCGGCCGCCTCTCGCCCAGCGATCCGCTGGCGATCCAGCTCGGTGCCCAACCGCTCAAGCCGGAGCAGTCGCGCACCGCCTCGCTGGGGCTGACCTGGAAGAACGAGCTGGGCTTCTCCGGCTCGGTGGACCTGTACGACATCAAAGTCACCGATCGTTTCAGCCAGTCGGCCTCGTTCGCAGTGCCGGCCGGCGTGCCCAATCCGCTGGCGTACACCTCGGTGAGCTTCTACACCAACGATTTCGACACCACCACGCGCGGTGTCGACGTGGTCGCCAGCCACACCACCGCGCTCGGCGCGGGACGGTTGAGCACCACGCTGGGCTACAACTACAACCAGACCCAGGTCGACAGTGGTGCCACCGGCGTGGCCACCAATGAAAGCCAGCGCCGCATCTTCGAAGAGCGCCTGCCGCGGCAGAAGGCCACGCTCAGCAGCACGTATGCGTGGGGCCGCTTCAGCGTGCTCGGCAAGCTGCGATACTACGGGGCATGGACGGACTCTTCGGGCAATGCCACCGGCGACATCTTCCAGCGCTTCGGGGCGATGAGCTTCGTCGATCTGGCCGTGAGCTGGAATGTCACCGAGCAGCAGACGCTGCGGATCGGCGCGGACAACCTGTTCAACCGCTATCCGGACGAGGCCAGCTTCCAGGCCAGCCGTGGCCTGATCTATTCGCGGAACGCGCCGTATGACACCGACGGCCGCAACCTCTACGCCGAATACCGGATCCGCTACTGATGGACCGGCAACGACGCTCTCTTCTGCGTGGCGCACTGGCCCTGCCAGTCGCCGCGGCACTGTCCGGTGCGACTGCCATGGGCGCTGAGCCGATGACGCTGCCGGCAGTGGGCACGCGCACGCCGGCCGAGCTGGCCGCCGACGAAACCTGGTGGGCCCAGGTGCGCGCGCTGTACGACCTCACCGACGAGGTCGTGATGCTGGACAACGGCTACTGGGGCGCGATGGCGCGCCCGGTGCTGCAGGCCTACCAGCAGGCCACCGCCACGGTGAATGCCGGTAACGCCTGGTTCGGGCGGCTGGCGTTTCCACCGCTGTTCGAACAGGCCCGCGTGCGCCTGGCACAGGTGCTGGGCGTGGAGACCGACGAGATCGTGCTCACGCGTGGCGCCACCGAGGCGATGCAGGTGCTGATCGGCAGCTACCGCGGGCTGTCGCCGGGCGATGCGGTGATGTACGCCGACACCGACTACGACAGCATGATCAGCGCGATGCAGTGGCTGCAGGCGCGGCGCGGGGTGCAGCCGGTGGCGATCACGCTGCCCGAGCCGTTCGACCACGACAGCATCGTGGAGACGTACCGCCGCGCGCTGACCGCCAACCCGCGCGTGCGCCTGCTGCTGCTGACCCACGTCAACCACCGCAACGGCATGCTGCTGCCGGTGGCCGAGATCGCCGCGCTGGCCAGGGCGGCCGGCGTGGAGGTGGTACTCGACGCCGCGCACGGCATTGGCCAGGTGGACACGCCGCTGCGCGCGTTGGGCGTGGATTTCATCGGGATCAACCTGCACAAGTGGATCGGCGCGCCGGTCGGTGTCGGGGCGGTATATGTCCGCCGCGGGCGGGTGCGTGACCTGGATCCGTACATGGGGGAGCAGGACCACGACGACATCCGCACCCGCGTGCACACCGGCACGGTCAATTTCGCCGCTTACATGGCGCTGCCGGCCGCACTGGGCCTGCACGAGCGCATCGGCGTGGCCAACAAGCGGGCGCGCCTGCTGCGCCTGCGCAATCAGTGGATGGACGCGTTGCGCGGCGACGCGCGCATCCAGCTGCTCGGCTCGGACGACCCGCGCCTGTCCAGTGCGATCACCTCGTTCCGGCTGCGTGGGCAGACCACGATGCGCGACAACACGGCCACCTCGCAGCGGATGGTGAAGCAGTCCGGCGTGTTCGTGGTGCCGCGCGAAGGGCTGGCCTCGGGCGCCTGCCTGCGGGTGACGCCAGGCATCTTCAGTACGCCGGCGCAGATGGACGCACTGGTGGCGGCGGTACGCGCGGTCGCGGGCTGACGTACCCAACGACGCTGGCGGTGTTTCCGCCAGCGTCGCCAGCCGACGCGAGCGGTTATCGCGTTACCAGTGGAACCATACCGTCAGTGCATGCAGGATCACGCCGATCAGGCCACCGACCAGGGTGCCGTTGAAACGGATGAATTGCAGGTCGCGGCCGACGCTCAGTTCCAGCTGCTCGACCAAGTGGCGTTCGTCCCAGCTTTTGACGGTCTGTGCGATGTGCTCGGTCACGCCGCTGCGCAGCCGCGTGGTCAGGCGCTCGGCACCGTCCATCAGGTGCTGGTTGAGCGCCTCGCGCAGCGACGGGTCGGCCTGCAGTGCCTCGCCCACCGAGGCCAGGCTGCGGCGCAGATGGCCGGCCAGTGCGGAGTCCTCGCTGGCCAGGTCGGCTCGCAGGCTGGCATGGATGCGCGCCCACAGGCCCTGCACGTACTCCTGCACGGCCGGGTGGTCGATCACCTGCTGCTTGAGCTGTTCCACCTTCTCGGCCAGGGCCGGGTCTTCGCGCAGCCGCTGGATGTAATCGCTCAGCCAGGTTTCGTAATCGCGCCGCAGCGGATGCTCGGGCTGGGCCAGGATCTGCTGCAGTTCCTCCAGCACCGCATGCGCCAGGCGCTCGGCAAGGGTGTCACCGATCTCATCGATCGGCTTGACCCAGTTGACCGTGCTGGCCAGCTTGGGCCACTCGCGCTGGATGTAGCCCACGATCAACGTGGACGCGCGGTCTTTGACCTTCTCGTTACCCAGCCATTCGCTGATCCGGGTCAGGCCTTCGTCCAGCACGCGCTGGTGGCGGTTGTCGGCGGTGAGCAGGCCGAGCAGTTCCCCGGCGGTGGCGGCCGCATTCCATTGCCGCAGCTGCTGGATCACGAAGCCCTGGATGCTGCGCCGGACGGCCGCTTCATCGAGGAAGTCCAGCGCCTGCAGGGCCCAGCCGCGCGCCATGTCGGCCAGCATGCGGGCTCGCGCCGGCTCGGCCAGCCAGCTGCCCAGGCGGCTGGCTGGATCGAATACCTGCAGCCGGGCCAGCAGGGCCTGCGGTTCCAGGAACTGGTCGCGCACGAACAGCGCCAGGCTGTCGGCAATGCGGTCCTTGCTGCGCGGGATGATCGCGGTATGCGGGATGGGCAGGCCGAGCGGCCGACGGAACAGGGCCACCACCGCGAACCAGTCGGCCAGCGCGCCGACCGCGGCAGCCTCGCAGAAGGCCGAGACCCAGGCCCAGATGCCGCGTTCGCCGTGCCAGTGGCTGACCGCGAAGCCGGCCAGCATCGCCACCAGCATGGCCAGGGCGATCAGTTTGAGCCGACGCAGCTGGGCGCGGCGCGGGTCGGGAGGGGAGGTGGGCGTCATTGCGGCAGTTTAACGACCCCGGCATGAGCAACAGGTAGTGCCGGCCGCTGGCCGGCACTACACCGGATCAGGCGTCGGCCATCCCGCTGTCCGCCACCTGCTTGCGCAGCGCGGCCAGCTGCTGGCGCAGGGTGTCGTTTTCCAGGGTCAGCGCGATGATGCGCTGGCGCAGCTCGGCAGGGCCTTCGCCCAGGGCGTTGAGCGCATCGGCGATCTCGGCGGCGCGGCTGGGGTCGGCCTCGGCCTCGCCGTCGGCACTGTGCAGCACCTCCTGGACCGGCTTGCGCGGCTTGCGCTTGGACTCGCGCACGCGCTTGGCGGCCTGCTTGAGCTCGTCCTTGCCGGCGGCGGCCGCGGCGCGCTGCTCGTCTTCGGGCAGATCAGCCACGGCGGCTGCGGCGCTGATCGAGATCACACCGGTCTTGACCGCTTCCACCAGCTCCGGTGCGGCCTGCTTGTGGATGCGCTCGATCATCGTCACCTGGCTGCTGCTCAGGCGCGCTTCGCGGGCCATGTCGGCGCGGCTGACCTTCGGCGCGGCGGCCCACGGCGGGCTGTCTTCGTCACCGGCATCGGCCGGCCCGCTGATCTCGCCGTCGCTTTCCTTCTGCAGCTGGGCCTGGTCGGCGCGGTGGCGCTCGGCCAGGATGTCGCGCTTGCGCAGCGCCAGCACGCCACGCTGGAAATCGGAGACGCTGCGGCGCCCCAGGTGCTGTTCGATCATCCACAGGTGGACGTCATCCATCGACTGGAAGCGGGTGTTCTGGATCGTCTGGAACGGCAGGCCGTGCTTCTGGCAGATGCCGTAGCGGTTGTGGCCATCGACCAGTACCTCGCCCCACAGCACCAGCGCATCGCGGCAGCCCTCTGCGAGGATGCTGCGCTCCAGCGCGTCGTGCTCGTCCGGGGTCAGCGGGTCGATGTAGGCCTTGAGTTCTTCTTTGACGACAATGTCCATGCAATCCGGTACGCGAGCGAAACGTGACCGACCATTGTAAGGATCGCGGCGGTCGCCGTCGTCGCCGGCGGATTCAGCCTCAGCCGGTGGCGCGGATCATCTCGCCCAGTACGTCCACGATCCGGTCGATATGGCTGCGCTCCAGTATCAGCGGGGGCGACAGCGCAATCACATCGCCGGTGCAGCGCACCAGCAACTGGCCATCGCGGAAGCAGCGCTCGAACACCTCGTAGCCACGCGCGCCGGGGGCGTCCTTGCGCGGCATCAGCTCGACAGCACCGATGAGCCCAAAATTACGGATATCCACCACATGCGGCAGCCCGCGTAGGCTGTGCAGTCGCTCCTGCCAGTAGTCGCCCAGCTCGATGGCGCGCTCGAACAGATGCTCTTCGGCGTAGGTATCCAGCGCCGCCAGGGCCGCTGCGCAGGCCAGCGGGTGGCCGGAATAGGTGTAGCCGTGGAAGAACTCGATGGCGGCCGGCGGCCCCTGCATGAACGCGTCGTGGATCGCATCGCTGGCCAGCACCGCGCCCATCGGCACCGCGCCGTTGGTCAGCCCTTTGGCCAAGGTCATCAGGTCCGGGGTAACCCCGAAGCGCTGCGCAGCGAAGGCGTTGCCGACCCGTCCGAAACCGGTGATCACCTCATCCAACACCAGCAGGATGCCGTGCTGGTCGCAAATCTCGCGCAGGCGCTGCAGGTAGCCCGGTGCGGGCAGGATCACCCCGGCCGAGCCGGCGATCGGCTCGACGAACACCGCCGCGATCGTGGACGCATCGTGCAGTGCGATCAAACGCTCCAGGTCGTCTGCGAGTTCGGCGCCGTGGCGCGGCAGGCCGGGACTGAAGGCATTGCGCTCCAGATCGAGCGTGTGGCGCAGGAAGTCGCTGCCGGCCAACAGCGGCCCGAACGTCTTGCGGTTGTTGGGCAGGCCGCCGATCGACAGGCCGCCGAAGCCCACGCCGTGATAGGCCTTTTCGCGGCCGATGAAGCGGGTGCGGTGGCCCTCGCCGCGCAAGCGGTGGTAGGCCAGCGCGATCTTCATCGCGGTGTCGACTGCTTCGGAGCCGGAGTTGGTGAAGAACACGTGGTTCAAGCTCGCCGGTGCCAGCGCAGCGAGGCGCTGGGCCAGCACGAACGGCAAGGGCGAGCCCATCTGGAACGGTGGCGCGAAATCCAGCGTGGCCGCCTGCTGCTGGATCGCCTGCACGATCCGCGGCCGCGCATGCCCTGCGTTGCAGCACCACAGGCCGGCCGCGCCATCCAGGATCGGGCGGTCGTCGACGTCGTGGTAATACATCCCCTCGGCGCGCACCAGCAGGCGCGGGGCGGCCTTGAACTGGCGGTTGGCGGTGAATGGCATCCAGTAGGCGTGGAGACTATCCGGCTGCGTGGTGGCCAGGACGCTGAGCGGCGGGGTCGGGGAGGGCATCGCAGACTCCAGAACGGCGGCGGTTGGTCCGACTGTAGCGTAGGGATGCTCCGCTCTGTCGTGTCGGACGACGGAAAATGAGCAGCAGGTTCAAGTGCCTCTCGGCGATTCCGCAAATGATTCACAGACGGAGTGGTTCGTCCGGCTTGAATCCAGATAAAAGCGGTGAACTGCTGCAGTCTGCACAACAATCGAAAAAAGGGGTGACGCCACCGCGGAATGAAGCGCAGGTGGATCACAAGACGCCGCGCGCAGCGGGTGGAACAAATGACCCAAGAAAACGCGCAGGTCCTGTCGAGGAAAGAAAACATACAGAAATCGGACAAAATAGAATGAGCAAGTTCAGTCAAGTTGGCCCAGCAATGGCGGCGATCGTTCGTGAGCATATTGCGAAATCAGGGGCGGTGATACTATGCGCAAATCGCGAGGTTCCAGAGGAACCCGCAGATAGCGGTTGGCAATTCTCTTGTGGTTCGATGGATGAAAATGTCGATGGCGCGGAGGTTTGGAGTGTTCGTGAGGTTCTGGATGTCGCGCCAGAGTTGGAGGTCTTTATCAATCTGCCGCCAGGTGTTGAGCTGAGTCGTGCTGGACCATCCAGCTTGTGGATTGCCACCAATACCGATGATCCTGTCAATGAGTGAACCGGGCAGTTCTTTGCATCGCTGAGGTGGGTGGCGGTCCTGGTGTGCCGCCGTGTAATCCATGTGAGTGATCCCGTGAGCATTGGAGCGATGATGCTGAAGAAGCTGCTCAAGACCTTCGCGATGATGGGGATTGCGCTCGCCATGGCGGCTCCCCACGCTCAGACGACGGTGCGCTACCTGCATACCGATGCGCTGGGTATGGTGGTGACGAAGACGGATGCCAACGGCAACGTTTGTCGAGCAGACTACGTTCGAGCCGTACGGGGCGATGGTGGTCGGCGCGGTGGCTGACGGCCCGGCGCGCCTTGTGAATAGCCCGGTGATAACTAAACACATGGGTAAGCTGAATGATTTTGTAGCAGGAGCGGCTGATAAGGGCTCTCCAGCGCCTCCTGCATCTTCGGCGGGTTTGGCCGGGGCGGCCGTGGGTGAGCGAATTGAGAGTATTGGCGGTGAGTAGCAAGAATGAAGACGGTTAATAGCCTGTTTGGTGTGATGTTCATTGTTTACGGGTTGTGTTTGATTTTTGGAGTTGGCGGCCAGCCTGGATTTCTCAAGGTAATTGACTTGTCAATTGATCCGGTTGGGTTTGGTGCCTTCTTCTTGCTGCTTGGAGTATGGATTGTGATGAACGATAAGAGGGGGGGCGCTTGATCAGACTGCTGTGGAAGTACTTCACTTCAATCTTGTTGATCTTATTCGGCTTGTCAGTCCTGATTGCTGATGCTGACAAGCCATACTCTGAGACAGTTCCGATAATTCTTGGTTCCTATCAAACCATTGTCGGGGCTGCTCTCCTGTTCGTTGGATTTTTGGTGGGATTCGCAATCCATCATTACTCAGGAGAGAGTAAGTGAGAGGGTGATCCCTCCGCTTTTAGCGGTCGCCAAAACTGGAACTACGCTCCCAGTGCAAGCCTCTGCATTGGCGTGATACCACCAATACTGCGCCGGGCCACACAAAACGGAGCACGGCAACTGGCGGCCCCGGCTACGCACACTCGCCTCACATCATCCCGTGATGGCGCCGGGTATAACCGCCTTACCCGACTGAGTGGATGAGGACGACGCCGATGACCACCGCACGCACCCGCGACGACTGGCAGCGCCAGGCCGATGCACTGACCTTCCAGGGCCAGGCGTTCATCGATGGACGCTACGTCGACGCGGCCAGCGGCGCACGTTACGACTGCATCAGCCCGATCGATGGCCGCGTGCTGGTGCAGGTGGCCGATGCCGATACGGCGGACGTCGACCGGGCGGTCGCGGCGGCGCGGCGCAGTTTCGATGCGGGCGACTGGTCGCGGGCTGCGCCCTCTCATCGCAAGCAGGTACTGCTGCGGCTGGCCGATCTGGTCGAACAGCACGCCGATGCGCTCGCGTTGCTGGAGACCCTGGATATGGGCAAGCCGGTACGCGATGCGCGCGAGGGCGATCTGGCCGGTGTCGTGCGCTGCCTGCGCTGGACCGCCGAGGCGGTGGACAAGGTGTACGGCGAGGTTGCCCCGACCGCGCTGGATACGCTGGGCCTGATCACCCGTGAGCCGGTGGGCGTGGTGGCGGTGATCGTGCCGTGGAACTTCCCGCTACTGATGGCAACGTGGAAGATCGCGCCAGCCTTGGCGGCGGGCAATTCCGTGGTGCTCAAGCCCTCCGAGCGCTCGCCGCTGAGCGCGATCCGGCTGGCCGCGCTGGTGGCCGAGGCGGGGGTGCCCGATGGTGTCTTCAATGTGCTTCCCGGCCATGGTGAGCGGACGGGCGAGCCGTTGGCGTTGCACATGGATGTGGATGCGCTGGCGTTCACCGGGTCTACCGCCGTGGGTCGCCGGTTGCTGCAATGCGCCGGGCAATCGAATCTCAAGCGCACCTGGCTGGAGTGCGGCGGCAAGAGCCCGAACCTGGTGTTCGCCGACGCGCCCGATCTGGACAAGGCTGCGCAGGCGGCAGCCACCGCGATCTTCTACAACCAGGGCGAGGTGTGTACGGCTGGCTCGCGTTTGCTGGTCCAGCGCTCGATCAAGGACGCGTTCGTTGCACGGGTGCTGGCGCATGGCCGGCATATGCAGCCGCAGCATCCCTTCGAGCCGGACGCCGCGATGGGCGCACTGGTCGACGAGGCGCACGCCGGGCGGGTGCTGGATTACGTAGCACGTGGTGAGGCCGATGGCGCGCGCCTGCTGCTGGGGGGCAAGCGGCTGGAGGTGGTGCCCGGTGGGAGCTACGTGGAGCCGACGGTATTCGATGAGGTTGATCCGCAGCACACCATCGCCCGCGAGGAAATTTTCGGGCCGGTGCTGTCGGTGCTGACGTTCGATCATGAAGGCGACGCCCTGCGCATGGCCAATGATTCGATCTATGGGCTGGCTGCTGGCGTATGGACGCGCGATCTGGGCCGCGCACATCGGGTGGCACGCGGGCTGCGCGCGGGCAGTGTGTGGGTCAATCAATGGGATGGTGGCGACATGACCGCCCCGTTCGGTGGCTACAAGCAGTCCGGCATCGGCCGCGACAAATCCCTGCACGCCTTCGACAAGTACACCGAGCTCAAGGCGACCTGGATTCATCTGGGCGGCTGACGCCGCTCAGCAGTCCTGGCTGTGGCGAATCAGCGACTCGCGCAGCAGGTCGCGATCCATTTCATCCACGGCGTTGCGCAGGTAGTCGATCTGCTGCCGCGTCAGGCGGCACGGGTCCACCGTGTAGCCCGGGGGCCACGCGCCGATCAGCTGGAAGATGCCGTGCACGATCTGCTCCGGGGTCATCCCGGCCTTCATGCGGAAGCGCTTGGGTTTGGGCTGGAATGCCGGGTGTACCTCGCGGTTGCCCAGCACGCGCGGAACCAGCAAGGCGGCATCGATGCCGTTGCCCATCAGCGAGCCCGGCACGCTCAGGTCCAGTGCGGCGCGTGGCGCCTGCGGATCCACCGCCGCAGCATGTGATGCGATGGTGGGCGTGGCCACGCGTGGCGCAGGCAAACGCTGCGAGGCGGCGGGCTGCGGCATAGGGGGCGCGGGAGTCGCCAAGGGTGGGGGAACCGGCGCAGGCAACGGCCGCGGCAGCCAGTACACCGCCAGGCGGGCGTCCTCCGCGACGCCACCGGGCTGCGGTGAACGCAGCAGCACGCCCAGCATCAGCCCGTGCACAACGATCACCACCGCGATGGCGGCCGGCTGCGCCCAGCGCGAGGGGGCGGTACTCTTCCGTGAGGCTGACATCCGGGACCGTCCTGGTGGGGTGACCGCGGTCAGACCCTGCGGTGCCGGGGAAGTTCCTGCCCGATGCGCAGGCCGCCGAGGCGGTCACAGGCTGACAGTCTCGTCTGCAACCATTGCGGCAGCCAGCGGAAGGCCGTGGCAGAATCCGGCAGCTGCCTTTTTCTGCGTACCCGATGTCCACACCTGCTGTCGCCCCTGTCGTGAACTCTCCCCGCCGCATCCTGCTGGCGAGCCTGATCGGCACCACCATCGAGTTCTTCGATTTCTATATCTACGCCACGGCGGCGGTGCTGGTGTTCCCGCACCTGTTTTTCCCGGAGAGCAGCGATGGTGCGGCGATGCTGCAGTCGCTGGCGACCTTCGCGGTGGCCTTCATCGCGCGGCCGGTCGGCTCGGCGGTGTTCGGTCACTACGGTGACCGCATCGGGCGCAAGGCGACGCTGGTCGCTGCGCTGCTCACGATGGGCATCTCCACCGTGGCGATCGGCCTGCTGCCCACGCATGCCAGCATCGGGTTGGTGGCGCCGGCCCTGTTGGCGCTGTGCCGCTTCGGCCAGGGCCTGGGGCTGGGTGGGGAGTGGGGCGGCGCCGTGCTGCTGGCCACCGAGAATGCGCCGCCCGGCAAGCGCGCCTGGTACGGCATGTTCCCGCAGCTGGGCGCACCGCTGGGCTTCCTGCTTTCGGCCGGCATCTTCCTGCTGCTGGGCCGCGCGATGAGCGAGGCCGACTTCCTGCAGTGGGGGTGGCGCGTGCCGTTCCTGGCCAGTTCGCTGCTGGTCGGCATCGGCTTGTGGGTACGCCTGAACATCCACGAGACCCCGCAATTCCAGGCCGCGCTGGACCGCAACGAGCGGGTCAAGCTGCCGATGTGGACGGTGCTGCGCGAACATCCGCTGACGCTGGTGCTGGGCACCCTGGGGGCATTCGCCACCTTCGTGCTGTTCTACCTGATGACGGTGTTCACCCTCGGCCATGGCACCACCGTGCTGGGCTACTCGCGCGAGCAGTTCCTGCTGCTGCAGATGGTCGGCATCCTGTTCTTCGCCGCCGGCATTCCCATTTCAGCCTTGTATGGCGACCGCTGGGGCACGCGCCGCACGATGATCGTGGCCAGCGGCCTGATCCTCGCCTTCGGCGTGGTGTTCGCGCCGCTGTTCCAGGCCGGCAGCCCGTGGCTGGTGCTCGGGTTCCTGGCGCTGGGGCTGTTCCTGATGGGCCTGACCTACGGCCCGTGCGGCACCTTCCTGGCCGAGATCTACCCGGTGCAGGTGCGCTATACCGGCGCCTCCTTGTCGTTCAACCTGGCCGGCATTCTCGGTGCCGCACCGGCGCCGTATGTGGCCACCTGGCTGGCCGAGCGCTATGGCCTGGTCGCGGTGGGCTATTACCTGTGCGTGACCGCACTGGTCACCATCGTTGCCTTGCTGGCGATGGGGCGGCGCGGGCGCTGATCAGCGGAAGAAGCGCTTGAGCGTGCGGCCCAGCCAACTACCCTGCTGGTGGTCGCGCGCGAACTGGTTGAGGTGTTGTTTGACCTGCGGCGCGTACGCCTTGTCATCGCCACGGATATGGTTGAACAGCCAGCGCGACAGCATCGTGCGCAGCTCGTCGGTGATGTCCTCACCGGCCTGGAAACGCAGCCGGTACTCGCCCACGCGCTTGCCGAAGATCTCGTGCACACGCTTGTGCGCCGAACAGAACGGGTACCCGGCTTCCTCCATCAGTTCTTCTTCGAAGGCGAAGTGGGACATCGTGTAGTCCACCAGTTCGTCGATGACCTCGGCCACGGCCAGCCGCTCCAGGCTCTTCTGGGCGACGTGCAGGTGGTTGAGCATCTCCACGATGCGCATGTGCTGGTGATCGATGACATCGATACCGATGTTCAGATCGTCCTGCCAGACCAGAAGTGCCATGGTGCGTTCCCCGCGCTGTTCAACTGGGGGCGACTCTAGGCAGTCGCGGCCGGGGCCGCGTTGATCTCGATCAAGGCGCCAGGGCAGGCTCGCGCTGGCGTGGGCCGGTTGCCACGGTAGCGCAGTGGACGCGATTGCGGCCGCCGGCCTTGGCCAGGTACAGCTGCCGGTCGGCCTCGGAAATCAGCCGGTGCAGGGAATCGCGCTGCGGCCGCAGGCAGCACAGCCCGATGCTGACCGTCATGCGCAGGGTGGTGTGGCCCAGGTCGACCTCCAGCGCGGCGATGGTCTGGCGCAGTTCGTCGAAGTACTGCACGGCCTGCACTTCATCCATGCCCGGTACCAGCAGGCAGAACTCCTCGCCCCCGAAGCGTGCGATCAGATCGTCCTCGCGCGCATGCTGGGCCACCGCTGCGGCCACCGCGCGCAGCGCATCGTCGCCGGCCTCGTGGCCATGGGTATCGTTGATGTGCTTGAAGTGATCGATGTCGATCATCGCCACCGCGACCTGTTCACCGTCCAGGTGCAGCTGCGGCAGCTGGCGCTGACTCTGCTCCAGGAAGCAGCGACGATTCGGCAGGCCGGTCAGGAAATCGCGGGTGGCCAGGTCCTGTAGCGTGCCGATCAGCTCGAGCTGATCCACGTTCTGCGAGACGCGGCAGAAGAACTCCTCGCGCGAGAAGGGCTTACGCAGGAAATCGTTGGCGCCGTTCTTGAGGAAGCGCGGAATCAGCGACGGATCGGTATTGCCGGAAATCCCGATCACGGCGAGCTTGTCGCGCGAGCGCATCGTGCGCAGACGGCGGGTGAATTCCACCCCCTCCATGCCGGGCATTTCCTGGTCGACCACGGCCAGCCGGATCGCCGGGTGGGCCTCGATCGCCTTGAGTCCCTCGGCACCGTCGGCGGCCTCGTAGACGTCGTGCCCGTACATGCGCAGCAAGGAGGCGGCGTACATCCGTGCCGACATCGAGTCGTCCACCACCAGCGCGGCAATGCGCCGGTTGCGCTCCAACCGCTGCACCAGCCACACCAGATAATCGATGCTGCCCGGAGTGTTCTTGAGCACGTAATCGATGATCTGCTGCTGCAGCACGCGCTTGCGCAGATCCTCGTCATACACGCCGCTGACCACCACGGTGGGCAGCCCGCGCGACAGGAAGTAGTCCACCACGGTATCGCGGTCGCCATCGGCCAGCACCAGCCCGGTCAGGACCAGGAACCAGCCCTGTTCCTCATCCAGCAACCGCCCGGCCTCGGCCAGGCTGGTCGCCACCGAGACCGGCAGCTCCAACCGCTGCTCGATCGCCTCGCGCAGCATGCTGGTGAACGTGCGCGAGTTTTCCACCAGCAGGATCCGCTGGGGCAGGGCATCACCGGGGTCGCTGAGAACAGCGCCCTGCAACAGTGCCGGCATGAGGCGTACGCTCGATTCCGAGTGGGTCGGGACTGGTAGCGGCCGTTTCACATGCAACTTTAGGGGGAGGGGGTGCCGCGCAATGTCGCAGCCTCCGCCTGGCTGCCGTGTGGCTCGTCGTCCTGTGCTGGCGGCTCAGGCGGTCCCCGTTTGCTCGATGGACGTCCGCTTACGGTTACTATCGCTGAAGTTCCCCTCGACGTTTTAATCAGGAGGTAAATGTGCGCATTCCAAGGATTGTGGGTGTTGTGGGTGTCGTTATTCTCGCGTCGGTTCCGATGGTTGGAATGGCGCAATCGGACGGACACGGAACTCCTCTGGCGAGAAGTGGACTGGGTCAAGCGCAGCCAATGGCTGTCAACCTCAGTCAGGATCCGAACTGGCTCGTGTACGGATTCCAGCGTGACGGTATCTCGTACTTCCAGGTAAATGATCTCGCCGGACGCGTACAGCTGATTATCGGAAATACCGATGATGTGTTCTGGACACTGCCCGCCGGTGACGGCCGTGCTCGGGTGTCGTTGCCGACGCAGTACGTGCAGCATCCCACTAGCGCACCGAGGATTGAACTATATCGAGGACCCAACTTCTCGCTGGTACGCTATGGGCAGGGCGGCGACGCCGTGTGGGCTGTCGAAGCTGCAGATGAGCAGCACTAGAGACAGCTGACACGTTTGCTGTGACGTGCTGTCACCCGCAGGGTGACAGCACGTTGTTGAATGAAAAGCTGGGGGGCGGGGCTTCCTGCGAATAACCGTCATCGTTGGGTTCAACCCGCTGCAGGATGGGCCAGGACTCGATCAGGTTAATGCCCGACTATTGCCAAAGTCCGATGTTCTGCTGTCCGCCGAATCGCAATGAGCGGCTCTGTTGGATGAATGTGTTGGCGTTTCCACAAGCAGCATCCGGATTCGGTTTCGACGGCACTGTACTACGCCTCCGTAAGCGAGAGGCAAGCCCGCCAAATGCTCATTGACCAACGCGACGGTTGTGTCGGACAACGGCTGTGCCGAATCAAGAAGTGCAACCACTACAAGGATTCCCCGCTGTGACGCTCGCCCCCCGCATCGGGCGCGGACCATTACCTGCCCGAACTCATGTTCCAACAGCAGAGATACCGCGTCAATGAGCGCCCGATAGGCTGCCAGTTGCAGGCCTGTGCTCAACATGCAAGGGTCGCCTTCCAAGCGAGGCCGACTCACCCGGTTGCTCTGGTCCCAGGATTCACGCACGCCGCCGGCGTGCAGTGCAACGTAGAGGCCCAACTGATCCAATGCAGTGGGATAGACCATGCTTGCCTGTGTACGGAATTGCTGTGAGTGCACTGTTGCTGTGTTCAAAAGCCCACTTGCTATCTCATGGTGGCCCTGCGATTTCAGCCAGTTCACCACCTCCTTGAGAGATATCTCAATGCCGTCGCCGAGTTTCCTGAGATGGAGTGCACGCTCGCGAAGGCTCTTTTCACTTGCAATATGCGAATTTCTGGCCAGTTTCAGTGCATTTTTCTCGCCATCGTCACGGATCCGGTAATGATGATAGAAGTGCGTAATGCGTGAACCGAACAAGAGCAGAGCGATACTTGCAATAGCCATGACCATCTGGGTCGTAAAGGTCGTCGGATCAAATGCCAACGGATACGGTTTTGGTGTCGTAAGCCCAATGATGAGATTGAGTGATGGCACGGCTATCGCCGCTCCGCGCCAACCGAGCAGGCAGGTAAGGGCAATGGCCGGTAGCGCCATCAGCAACTGCAGACTCGTCTTGACCGTGGCTGATTCTGCGGGAATCAGTACCGAGGCCATGCCGGTCAGGATCATCAACGCCAGCGCAGCGATACTCGGTGTGAGGAAACGTCCTGTCCATGTCAGTTCGGTGCGCCGGCTTGCCCAAAGCAGGGCAAGCGGTACGACCGTCAGAATGCCGATGAAGTCGCCTACGATGTAGCGCGCCGCACCGGTAAGTAGTGGTACATCCGGGGTGGGCCAAAGCAAGTGCATAAGCACCAGATTCAACGAGGTGACAGCTACGGCCGATGCGGCCCCAACCGATAGTAGCCAGGCTTGGGTGGTGGCGGCCACCACCCTGCGATGCAGTCGCACGATCATTGCTACCGTGGGCATCAGTGAGACGGAGGCGAGGATGACCCACGTCAACCCGTACTTGTCGATCATCGGGTAACGCATCTGAGCAAAGTAGGCGTATTCGCCGAGGAACAGGTAGGGCCACAGCCGAGGCGGGCAGAGCAGCAGCGCAGCCACTCGTATACCCGCAGGCAGGTAGAACTGGTCGAGGGACAGTTTGCGCGCTCCCCAACATGCAAACGCATAGATGACCGCGAGAACAAGCCCGATCGGCTCGATCCGCAGATTCAACTGAAGTCCGTTTTTCCACCATTCTCCGCGCACCGGCTCCCCCTGTTCGTGCCTTCAACATCCCTGTGTAGCAATGCCGCGATTAGATTGGACGGTATATATACGCGCCCGATTATGCAATTGCGCAAACGGTCTGGCGCGATGGCGGCACAGGGTATGGATGGACGCACAGGCATGTGTCACGTTCATGGGCGTGACACATATCTCATTTTGGGGTGATGTCCTTCACGCCGGCTCTGGCGCCGGCGTTGGTGAGGCGCTGCAGTCACGCGGATGAATCCACCAACTCGAGGAACGCCTGTCTCAGTCACGGCAGGCGTTGATGTGACGCATTCTGCTCGGTTTCGTTGTTATGTGATCCGACGCGTGAAAGGCGTGGTAGGCACCGCCATAACATCTGCTGCCCCTCCCGTTTTGGAACCGCCGGAAAGTGGAAAGCCTGATTTCAGACGCCGCGCCCCGTCTCACTTTTCCGTCGCAGTGCGTCGGGCGAGCAGCCTACGGCACGACGATTGTCACAACGCCCCGGCAGACGGCCACTGAGCTCGGTGAGTGTCTGGAAATGTCGAATCGACGCAAGAGCTCGAACCCGCCGCCGCGCAGTACCCGGCCGGCACCGCCACCGAGCCCGCCACCCCGAAAGCCCCTTAAGCCCTCACCACAACGCGTCCCGCAGTTTGTACCAGGACATCGCCGCAACCAGCAGCGGGGTCCGCAGCATGCGCCCGCCGGGGAAGGGGCGGTGCGGAATGCGTTCGAATACATCCAGGCGCTCCGCCTGGCCGGCGATGGCTTCGGCCAGCACCTGGCCCGCCAGGCCCGCCGCGGCAACACCGTGGCCCGAGAAGCCCTGCGCGAAATAGACATTCGGGGTCAGTCGGCCCCAGTGCGGGGCGCGGTTGCGGGTGATGTCCACATAGCCGCCCCACACGTACTCCAGCTCCACGTCGGCCAGCTGCGGAAACACCGCGCGCATGCGCCGGGTCATCACACCGCGCAGGCCAGGCGGGGGCAGGGCGGAGTAGCTGGCTTGGCCGCCGAACAGCAGGCGGTGATCGCGGCTGAGGCGGAAATAGTCCAGTGCCCAGCTGACGTCGGCCACCGCCATGCCGTTGCGGATCAGCGATTCCGCCCGCGCCTGCCCAAGGACCGCACTGGCACCGATATAGGTGCCGACCGGCATGATCCGCGATTCCAGCTCCGGCGCGATGCCCTCCAGCCAGGCGTTGCCGGCGATCACCACGTGGTCGGCGCTGACCGTGCCGTGTGCGGTACGCAGCTGCGGCCGGGGCCCGCGGATCAGCTGCAGGACCGGGGACTGCTCGTGGATCACCGCGCCGGCCGCCTCCGCGGCACGGGCCAGCCCCTGCGCGTAGGCCAGCGGATGCAGGTGGCCGCTGTGGGGATCGAACATCGCCCCGCGATAGCGGGGGCTGTCCAGCTGCCCGCGCAGCTGCGTGCGGTCCCACCATTGCAGGGGATAGTCGTAGCGCTGGGCCAGATCGATCAGCCCGGCGCGCAGCATGCGCTCCTGGCGGGGTTTGATCGGCACGCTGGCGTGGCCATCGCGCCAATCGCACTCGATCTGGTGATGGGTGATGCGATCACGCAGCAGGCGCATGCCATCGCGCGAGAACTCGAACAGCGCCCGCGCGTCTTCAGCACCCACCAGATGCTCGAGCGTATCCACTTCGCAGCCGTAGCCGACGATCGCCTGGCCACCGTTGCGGCCGGACGCACCCCAGCCCACGCGGTGCGCCTCCAGCAGCACGACGCGATAACCGCGCTCGGCCAGGGTCAGGGCGGCGGACAGGCCGGTGTAGCCGGCACCCAGCACGCAGACATCGGCGCTGAGATCGCCCGTCAACGGTTCACGTAGCGGCGCGCCCGGCACGCTGTCGGCGTACCAGCTGGGTGCATGCGCCTCGCCGGCAGCCGTCATGCCGGGCACCGGCGGGAAGAGGACAGGACAACAATCATGGACAAAGGATGCCAGCAACCGGCGCGCGGGACAGGGGTCAGTCTGTCGCAGCTACTGCCGCCGGCGTGTGAGGGGCGCGCGCGCCGGCGGTGGCGCGCTGTGTTGCGCGAGGTCTGCGCACGGGGGTAACGTGGCTGCAGGTCATCCGAGCATGACGCATGGTCTCGCCCCCTTGGGTCGGCCTGCCCACCGACAGCACGATGCTGGGCCATCACCGCTTCGCGGCGGCGGGTGAGAAGTACATCCGCGCGCTGGCCGAAGCGGCCGGTGTTACCCCGGTGCTGCTGCCCAGCCTGCAGCCGCCGTTGCCGGCCGCGCATTGGCTGAGCCGCCTGCACGGCCTGCTGCTGACCGGCGCGGTGAGCAATATCGAACCGCATCTGTATGCCGGGCCCCCGAGCTGGCCCGGCAACCGCCATGATCCGGCGCGCGATGCGAACGCGCTCTCCCTGTTGCATGAGGCGCTGGCCCGCGACCTGCCCGTGCTGGCGATCTGCCGGGGTTTCCAGGAATTGAACGTCGCGCTCGGTGGCAGTCTGCACCCGCGCGTGCACGCGGTGCCGGGCATGAACGATCATCGTGAAGACCCGCAGGCGCCGGTCGAGGTGCACTATGGGCCGGCGCATGCGGTCCAGCTGTGTGAGGGTGGTTGGCTGGCCGGCTGGGCCGGCGCGCCCACGGCACGGGTCAATTCCGTGCACGGGCAGGGCATCGATCGTTTGGCCGAGGGCCTGCAGATCGAGGCCGTCGCTGAGGATGGCCTGATAGAAGCCGCCCGCAGCACCGCGCATCGTTTCGTGCTTGGGGTGCAGTGGCATCCGGAGTGGCGGGTGTCCGACAATTCGTTCTATCACAGCATTTTTCACGCTTTCGGCGATGCTTGTCGCCGCAACTCTCTTACAGCAGACCGGTCATGACCACCCGAACGCGTTCGCGCAAAGCCGCCGCCCCCAAGCCTGTTCCGCAGGAGAGCACGCTGCTGCGCTGGCTCAAGGACCGGCGTATCACCGAGGTGGAGTGCCTGGTGCCGGATATCACCGGCAACGCGCGCGGCAAGATCATTCCGGCCGACAAGTTCTCGCACGATTACGGCACACGTCTGCCGGAGGGGATATTCGCCACCACGGTCACCGGCGAATTCCCGGACGACTACTACGAGCTGACCTCGCCCTCGGACTCGGACATGATCCTGCGCCCGGATGCCGATACGGTACGGATGGTGCCCTGGGCGACCGATCCGACCGCGCAGGTCATCCACGACTGTTTCACCAAGACCGGTGAGCCGCATGAGCTGGCCCCGCGCAATGTGCTGCGGCGCGTCCTCAATGCCTATGCCGAACTGGGCCTGCGCCCGGTGGTGGCACCGGAGCTGGAGTTCTTCCTGGTCCAGAAGAACACCGACCCGGATTTCCCGCTGCTGCCGCCGGCCGGCCGCTCCGGGCGTCCTGAAACCGCGCGCCAGTCGTACTCGATCGATGCGGTGAACGAGTTCGATCCGATCCTCGATCTGATGTACGACTACTGCGATGCGATGAAGCTGGACGTGGATACGCTGATCCATGAATCCGGCGCCGCACAGCTGGAGGTCAACTTCACCCACGCCAATGCGATGGATCTGGCCGATCAGGTATTCCTGTTCAAGCGCACCATGCGTGAGTCGGCGATGCGCCACGGCATCTATGCCACCTTCCTGGCCAAGCCAATGGAGAACGAGCCGGGCAGTGCGATGCATATCCACCAGAGCCTGCTGCGGATCAGCGATGGCAGCAACGTATTCACCGGCGAGCATGGCGGTGAGGATTTCAGCCCGTTGTTCGGCCATTACCTGGCTGGCCTGCAGAAGTACGTCCCGGCGGCGATGGCGTTTTTCGCTCCGAACGTGAACTCCTACCGCCGGCTGATGTTCGGCGAGGTTTCCCCAAGCAACGTGCACTGGGGCTTCGACAACCGCACCTGCGGGCTGCGCGTGCCGCTGGATACGCCGGAGAACATGCGGGTGGAAAGCCGGTTCGCCGGTTCGGATGCCAACCCCTACCTGGCCATCGCCGCGACCCTGGCGGCTGGGCTGCTGGGCATCCGCGAGCAAGGCTCCCCGACCGCGCCGATCAGTGGCAGCGCCAAGGAGCTGGGCTATGACCTGCCGCGCTCGCTGGGCGAGGCGCTGGACGGGCTGGAAGCCTGCCCGGAACTGCGCGAGATGCTCGGCGAGCGCTTCTGCCGCGCCTACGTGTCGGTCAAGCGCAAGGAATACGAGACCTTCTTCCGGGTGATCAGCTCCTGGGAGCGCGAGTTCCTGCTGCTCAACGTCTGACCCGAGGCACCTGATCCGGCATGGCCGTGAGGGCCATGTGCTGGGAAAATGGGGGCATGCCCGGTAGGCTGGCACCCGTTGCGCCGGTCCGGCCGGTTCCCCCCAACTCGCACCTGACCTGTGGAGAGTCCGATGAAGCTGCGAATCCTCACCCTCGGCATTGCCGTATCCGTGCTGACCGCCTGTGGCGGCGGTGACAAGCAGGACGACGCCAAGGTGCTGAACGTCTACAACTACAGCGATTACATCGCCGAAGACACCATCCCGAACTTCGAAAAGGCCACCGGCACCAAGGTGACCTATGACGTGTTCGACAGTGATGAGATGGTCGAAACCAAGCTGTTGGCCGGCAACAGCGGCTATGACGTGGTGGTGCCAACGCTGAACTTCTTCGGCCGCCAGATCAAGGCCGGCGTGTTCCTGCCGCTGGACAAGAGCAAGATCCCGAACCTGGCCAATCTCGACCCGGAGGTGATGAAGCGCATCGCCCAGCAAGACCCGGGCAACGAGTACGGCGTGCCGTACATGATCGGCACCACCGGCATCGGCTACAACGTGGAGCTGCTCAAGCAGCGCTTCGGTGGCAGCACCGACATCGCCAACAGCTGGGATCTGATCTTCAAGCCGGAAAACATCGCCAAGATGAAGGACTGCGGGATCACCATCCTGGATACGCCGTCGGACATGATCCCGATCGCACTGCACTACCTGGGCGAAGATCCGCACAGCCAGGACCCGGTCACGCTGGAGAAGGCCGCCGCGCTGCTCAAGACGATCCGCCCGTACGTGCAGAACTTCCACTCCTCGCAGTACGTGGGCTCGCTGGCCAACGGCGGCACCTGCCTGGTGGTGGGCTGGTCCGGTGACATCATCCAGGCGCGTGACCGTGCAGCTGAAGCCTCCAATGGCGTGACCGTGGCCTACTCGATCCCGCGCGAAGGTGGCCCGCAGTGGTTCGACATGCTGGCCATCCCCAAGGATGCCAAGCACCCGGAGGCCGCCTACGCCTTCATCAACTACCTGCTGGAGCCGAAGGTCGCCGCGGCCAACACCAACTTCATCCATTACGCCAACCCGGTGACCGCGGCCACGCCGCTGGTGGACGAATCGATCCGCACCGACCCGACCATCTACCCGCCGGCCGATGTGGCGGCGAAGATGTTCACCTATTCGATCAACACGCCGGAAGTGGACAAGCTCTACACCCGGTTGTGGACCGAGGTGAAAACCGGGCGCTGACCGCCCCCGCGACGCCGGCCCCGCGCCGGCGTCGTCGTTTCAGGGGGTAGGACATGACGCGGCCACCACCGGTAAAATGGCATTCTCCCCCCGTCCCGCCGCCGCTCCCGGAGCCGCTGACCATGCCATTTGAAGCCAAGCCGGAAGGCGCGGTCCTGCCGGTCCTGGAACCGGGCTACCTGTCCATCCGCGCGCTGCGCAAGGAGTTCGACGGCTTCGTCGCGCTCGACGACGTCACCCTGGACGTGCGCAAAGGCGAGATATTCGCGCTGCTGGGTGGCTCGGGCAGTGGCAAATCGACGCTGCTGCGCTGCCTGGGCGGCTTCGAGACCCCCACCCAGGGCACCATCGACCTGGACGGCCAGCGCATCAACGCGCTGCCGCCGTACCAGCGCCCGATCAACATGATGTTCCAGTCCTACGCGCTGTTCCCGCACATGACGGTGGAGCAGAACATCGCTTTCGGCCTGAAGCAGGACGGCATGGCGCGTGATGCGATCAACCGCCGTGTCGGCGAAATGCTGGAGCTGGTGCAGCTGGGCAAGCTGGCCAAGCGCAAGCCGCACCAACTCTCCGGCGGTCAGCAGCAGCGCGTGGCGCTGGCGCGGTCGCTGGCCAAAGGCCCGAAGCTGCTGTTGCTGGATGAGCCGATGGGCGCGCTGGACAAGAAGCTGCGCTCGCAGATGCAGCTGGAGCTGGTCAACATCATCGAGACCACCGGGGTGACCTGCGTGATGGTCACCCACGATCAGGAAGAGGCCATGACCATGGCCACCCGGATCGCGGTGATGGATGCCGGCTGGATCCAGCAGGTCGGCAAGCCGGATGAAATCTACGAGCAGCCGGCCAACCGCTTCGTGGCCGAGTTCATCGGCTCGGTGAACCTGTTCGATGGCGTGCTCGATGAGGACCTGCCCGAGTACGTCACCGTGCGCACGCCGCTGTTCCCCGCACCGATCTACGTCGCCCACGGCATCACCGGTTACGAAGGCCAGCCGGTGGCGTTCGCGCTGCGCCCGGAGAAGGTGATGATCGGCAAGGACGAGCCGGCCGGGGATACCAACAAGGCCCAGGGCGTGATCGAGGAGATCGCCTACTTCGGCAGCCACTCGGTATTCCATGTGCGCCTGCCGAGCGGGGCCAAGGTGCTGTCCAACTTCGCCAATTCGCAGCGCTGGGCCAGCGATGGCCTGACCTGGGGTGACGCCGTCTGGGTGCACTGGCGCGACAACGACGGCGTGGTGCTGACCTCATGAGCGCGACCGGCTGGAAGCGCTGGCTCCCGGGCACGCGCGCCGGCGTGATCGCCGCGCCGTACCTGTGGCTGCTGCTGTTCTTCGCGGTGCCGTTCGTGATCATCCTGATGATCTCCTTCGCCCGCACCCAGGTCGGCTCGCCGCCGTACACCTGGCTGCTGGAGTACGTGGACGGCGCGTTCTCGCTCAAGCTCAACCTCGGCAGCTACGCGGCCCTGGTCAAGGACAACCAGTACGCGCTGGCGTACCTGAGTTCGATCAAGATCGCGGTCATCTCGACCCTGCTCACGCTGCTGATCGGCTACCCGATGGCCTACGTGATCTCGCGGATGAGCCCGGCCGCGCGCAATGTGGCGATGATGCTGGTGGTGCTGCCTTCGTGGACCTCGTTCCTGATCCGCGTGTATGCCTGGATCGGCATCCTGGACCGCAATGGCCTGCTCAACCAGCTGCTGCTCAAGCTCGGCCTGATCGATGCGCCGCTGCAGATCCTGTACACCCCGACCGCCGCCTACATCGGCATCGTGTACTGCTACCTGCCGTTCATGGTGCTGCCGCTGTACGCCAATCTGGTCAAGCTGGACAACCGCCTGCTCGAAGCCGCCTACGACCTCGGCGCCAAGCCGTGGCAGGCCTTCGTGCGGATCACACTGCCGCTCTCGCGCACCGGCATCATCGCCGGCTGCATGCTGGTGATGATCCCGGCCGTGGGTGAGTTCGTGATTCCGGAAATGCTCGGCGGGCCGGATACGTTGATGATCGGCCGCGTGCTGTGGGGCGAGTTCTTCAACAACCGTGACTGGCCCACGGCCTCGGCGGTGGCGATCGTGATGCTGGCCCTGCTGCTGGTACCGATCCTGCTGTTCAACCGCATGCAGCAGCGCGAGCTGGAAGGAAAGCTGGCATGAGCATGGTGCGCAGCAACCGCTGGTTGGGCTGGAGCCTGCTCGGGCTGGGCTTCGCCTTCCTGTACCTGCCGATCCTGTTGTTGATGGTGTACTCGTTCAACGCCTCCAAGCTGGCCACGGTATGGTCGGGCTTCTCCACGCGCTGGTACGGCGAGCTGTTCAACAACCGGCAGATCCTGGATGCGCTGTGGATCAGCCTCAAGGTCGCGTTCTGGACGGCCTGCGCGGCCACCGTGCTCGGCACGATGGCCGCGATGGTGATGACCCGCATGCGCCGCTTCCCGGGCAAGACCGTGTTCGGTGCGTTGATCACCGCGCCGCTGGTGATGCCCGAAGTGATCCTGGGCTTCTCGCTGATGACCCTGCTGGTGGCGATGGGCGGCATTCCCGGTTTCCCCAGCCGCGGCGTGACCAGCATCTGGATCGCGCATGTCACCTTCACCCTGTCCTTCGTGACGGTGGTGGTGTCCTCACGCCTGCAGGAGCTGGACCGCTCGCTGGAGGAAGCCGCGATGGATCTCGGCGCGAGCCGGTTGAAGGTGTTCTTCCAGATCACCCTGCCGATCATCGCCCCGGCGCTGGTGGCCGGCTGGCTGCTGGCGTTCACGCTGTCGCTGGATGACGTGGTGATCGCCAGCTTCGTGGCCGGCCCGAACTCGACCACCCTGCCGATGAAGGTGTTCTCCTCCGTGCGGATGGGCATCAAGCCGGAGATCAACGCGCTGGCCACCTTGATGGTGCTGGCGGTGTCGATCGCGGCGGTGGTGGGCTGGTACATCACCTCCCGCGCCGAGAAACGCCGCCAGCGCGACATGCAGATGGCGCTGCAGGACCCCAGCTGAACGTCATCCCGATCCGGCAACATCCGGATCACGGGGCCGGGCGCACACTACGGGCCTGACTTTTGGAGACCCGCGATGACCGCTGACATCATCAATCCCGCGACCGGCCAGGTCACGTATCGCCATGAACTGCTCACCGCCACGGAGGTCGAGCAGCGCCTGGCCGCGGCCGCCGAGGCGTTCCCGGCCTGGTCAGCGCGTTCGCTGCAGGAGCGCGGGGCGATACTGCGCGCCATCGCGGCCCAGCTGCGCCAGCGCAAGGGGGACATCCAGCAGGCGATGACCACCGAGATGGGCAAGCTCAAGGGGGAAGCGCTGGGTGAGATCGACAAATGCGCCGAGGCCTGCGAGTTCTACGCCGATCACGCGGCCGACTACCTCAAGCCGCAGCTGATCGATACCGAGGCCCAGCGCAGCTACGTGCGCTACGAGCCGATCGGCTGTGTGTTCGCGGTGATGCCGTGGAACTTCCCGATCTGGCAGGTATTCCGTTTCCTTGCGCCGGCGTTCATGGCCGGCAATGTGGCGCTGCTCAAGCACGCCAGCAACGTGCCGCAATGCGCCGACCTGATCCTGGCGGTGTGCCGCGATGGTGGGCTCCCCGAGGGCGTGTTCGATGTGCTGCACATCGACAACGACCAGGCCGCCGAGGTGCTGCGCGACAAGCGGGTCAAGGCGGTCACGCTGACCGGCAGCGAGCGCGCCGGGCGGTCGATTGCGGCCAATGCCGGTGACCAGCTCAAAAAGTGCGTGATGGAGCTGGGCGGCAGCGATGCCTTCGTGGTGCTGGACGATGCCGATCTGGACAAGACGGTGGCCGCAGCGCTGAAGTCGCGCTTCGACAACAGTGGCCAGACCTGCATCGCGGCCAAGCGCTTCATCGTGGTCGATGCGATCGCCGATGCGTTCGTGGAGAAGTTCGTCGCCGCCGCCGGCAAGCGCGTCTACGGCGATCCGCAGGACGAGAAGACCACGCTCGCGCCGATGGCGCGCGCGGACCTGCGCGACGAGCTGCACAAGCAGGTGCAGGACAGCATCGCCAAGGGCGCCACGCTGCTGCTCGGCGGTGAGCCGGTAGCCGGCTCGCATGCGGGCTACCCGGCCACCATCCTGGACAACGTGAGGCCCGGCATGCCGGCCTATGACGAAGAACTGTTCGGCCCGGCCGCCGCGATCCTGCGCGTCAGCGATGACGCCGAAGCACTGCGCGTGGCCAACGACACCACCTTCGGCCTGGGCGGCAGCGTGTGGACCACCGATGCGGCGCGCGGCGAAGCCATCGCCCAGCAGCTGGAATGCGGTGCCGCCTTCGTCAACGCCATCGTCAAGAGCGACGTACGCCTCCCCTTCGGCGGCAGCAAACGCTCCGGCTTCGGCCGTGAACTCGCCGAACATGGCATCCATGAGTTCATGAACATCAAGACCGTTTACGTGGCCTGATGCCATGAACCGGGTAGTGCCGGCCGCTGGCCGGCTCACGCCCATGCCCCGGACGGCCGCGAACATGAGATGAGGGTCATGCCACCGGAGGAGCCGGCCAGCGGCCGGCACTACCCACCGTCGTGGCCAGCCGTCGCCCGCCGTAGCCAGCAACGGTCACCACCGTAGCGACCAACGGTCGCCTACCTACACCTACAACCAGCGCGCACGCTTGAACAAGCGGTACAGCCCCACGCACACCGCACCGACGCCGATGATCATCGCCGGGTAAGCCCACGGCTTGTCCAGCTCGGGCATGTTCGTGAAGTTCATGCCATACCAGCTGGTGATCAAGGTCGGGGCGGCCAGCAGCGCCGCCCAGGCGCCCAGGCGCTTGACCGTCTCGCCCTGCGCCAGCGTCACCAGCGACAGGTTGACGCTCAGCGCGGTACCCAGCATTTCGCGCAGGGTGTCGATCACATCACTGATCCGCACGGCGTGGTCGTGCACATCGCGCAGGTACAGCTTCACTTCGTCGGGCACCAGCTCGCCCTGGTAGCGCTTGATCTGGGAGAGCATGTCCTGCAACGGTGCGACGGCCATGCGCATCTTGTTGAGCTCGCGCTTGAGCTCATACAGCCGCACCACGGTCTGGCGCTTGTAGTTGTCGGAGAAGATGTCCTTCTCCAGCAGCTCCAGCGTGTCTCGGTAGCGCTGGGTGATCGGCAGGTAGTTGTCGACCACGAAATCCAGCACTGCATACAGGCAGTACGACGGGCCCATCGTGCGCAGCAGCTCCGGCTCGCGCTCCACGCGCGCGCGCGGGGCGGCATAGGACAGCGATGCCCCATGGCGCACCGTGACCAGGAAGCGTGGCCCGAGGAAGGCGTGGGTCTCGCCGTAGCGGATCCGCTCGTCCACCATCTGCGCGGTGGTCACCACCACGAACAGCGAATTGCCGTAGGCCTCCACCTTGGGCCGCTGATGCGCATTGCGGGCGTCTTCGATGGCCAGCGAGTGCAGGCCGAATTCTTCCTGCAGTTTCAGCAGCACGCTGTCGTCGGGTTCGTACAGCCCCACCCACACGAAGCCGTTGTCGCTGGCGATCACATCGCTGATCGCATCCAGGCCGATGTCGTGGCGCTTGCCCTGGTCATCGTAGTGAACGCAGTTGATGACGCAGGCGGGGTTTTCAGGTGTGACGGTATCCATGGCGGGCATCGTGCGTCAGCGGCCCGTGACGGGCAGGTCACGGCGGCCCAGCACCCACGCCAGCGCCACGTGGATGGGCAGCAACAGCACGATCCACTGCAGGTTGTACTGCGCCTGCAAGGTCAGCCAATGCAGCACCAGGCCGAGCAGCGACACGCCAGCGACCGCCCACAGCACGAGCCGGAACCACGCGCGCGGCGCGCGGCCGCGCAACAGGGTGATCGCAGCGGGAACGAGCAGCAGGCACAGCGGCGAGAGCTGCAGCAGGTTGCGGTTGGCCCAGGCGGCCTGGTGCGCACTGAAGCCCCACAGGTAGGTCAGCAGCGCGCCGCCGATCCCGCAGAACAGCCAGAACGGCAGTGCCAGGCCGCCAAGCAGGCGGCGCCGGCGGCGCAGTGCAACCACACCCGCAGCGGCGATCAAACCGCACAGCAGCCACGGCCACCAGCGGCGCGGGGATTCGGTCGGCTCCGGGGCGATCCGGTGCGGCAGCAGCTCCTGCTCGGCCTGCACCAGCGGACGACCTTCGCTGTTGCGTACCTGGCGCAGCGCATCGGCCAGGCGCATCGGCACGAAGGCTTCCTGCCAGCGCGACAGCGGCTGGTCGGCGAACGGGCCCAGGCCGATATCGAAGCCCAGCCACATCCACGGCGACGGCGAAGCCAGGCGCACCGATTCACTGCGGTAGGTGTTGCCGCGCGAGCGCCCGGACAGCTGCGAATGCAGCCCGCCGCCCAACGCGCCGTCGATCGCATCGCGGACCATGGTGGCGCAGTTGGCGGTGTAGTAATCGTAGTGGTAACGCGCGTTCTCGGGCTTGGCCCGCTCGGCCAGCGACGCGGCCAGGGTACGCGCCTGCGCAGGCGTCAGATCCAGCCACTGCACGCTCGCACCGCGGCCGCTCTCCTGGTAGTACGACAGGTCCTGCCCAAGCGGCAGCGCGACCAGGTAGTACATCATGTCGCCGCGCACGAAGTTGCCGATGAAATCGGACTCGCTCGGGTCGAAGTAACCGAAGTTGTACGACGTCGCATCGCCAGTCACCGGATCGACTACGACCAGTGCGTCATGTCCAAAGCGTTCAAAGAAGATTTCGCCCGGCTGCATGGTGACCACGCCGATGCGTGGCGCCTCGGCGGAAGTGGCCGGGGCGGCATCCTGCGCGGCCAGCGCCCCGAAGGGCAGGCTGGCCATCGCAAGCAGCGACAACACGAACAACAGGCGGCACGGCGACCACCGATTCAAAGGGGGCCGCATGGCGTGGGTCAATCCTCGTTGTGGGTGTCGGGCGGCAGCACGGTCACATGGAACGCCTGCACGCGTCGGGCATCGGCACGCGCCACCCGGAACACGAAGCGGTCCAGGGTGAGCTCGTCGCCGGTTTCAGGCAGGTGCCCGATCGCCTCGGTGACCAGGCCACCGATGGTGTCGTAATCATCGTCGGGGAACGTGGCACCGAAGCGCTCGTTGAAATCCTCGATCGCGGTCAATGCATCGACCACGTACTGGCCGTCGGCCTGGATCGCGATCTGCGAGGTGTGGTCCTCGGCCTCGTCGTGCTCATCGTCGATCTCGCCGACGATCTGTTCCAGCACGTCCTCGATGGTGACCAGCCCGGCGACACCGCCGTACTCATCGACCACGATAGCCATGTGGTTGCGCGAGAGCCGGAACTCCTTGAGCAGCACGTTGAGCTTCTTGGCCTCGGGGATCAGCACCGCCGGGCGCAGCAGCTCACGGATGTTGGCCGGCCCGTTGTCGGCCACCACGCCGCGCAGCAGGTCCTTGGCCAGCAGGATGCCGAGGATGTCGTCCTTGTTGTCGCCGTGCACCGGGAAGCGCGAATGGCCGGATTCGACCACCTGCTTCATCAGGTCAAGGAAGGGGGCTTCGACCGGCAGGGAGACCATCTGCGAGCGCGAGATCATCACGTCGCCGACGGTGAGCTCGGCCACCGAAATGGCGCCTTCCATCATCCGCAGCGTGTCGGCGGCGATCAGGCCGTCTTCGTGCGCGGTGTGCAGTACCGCCACCAGCTCGTCGCGGGTGTGGGGTTCGCCGGAGAAGGCAGCGGTCAGGCGTTCGAGCCAGCTGCGCTTCTTTTCATTGTGCTCCTGGGTGGAGCTACTACTGTCGTCTTCAGACATCTCTGGAAAAAAAGGCACCCGGCGTGCCGGGCGTTGGATTTAGTCTATCAGGATGCGGGCGCCTGTCAGCGCCCGGCCGAGGGCGGATTCACGCCCGGCAAAGGGGCCGGGGCGGCGCCCGCCGGTGGGGTGTCGTCCTCCGGTGGCAGGTCCAGGCTGTAGGTACAGCCGGCCAGGGTCTTGCCGGGGTGGGATTTGACCGTGGACAGGCTCAGGATCACCGATTCGATCAGGGCCTCGCCGGTACGCGGGTCGGTGACGTCGCGGCTGACCAGCTCGCGCCCGGCCATGAACTTCGCCGGGGTATCCACGCCGTCCTCCAGGGCCAGGCGCTTGGCCAGCGGGCGTGGGTCGGCCAGGTCCAGGATCGCCATGATGCTGGCGCCGGCCACCGTGATGTACTCGGCACGCTCGCCGAACACCGTGATCGGGGCGGCCAGGCGGAATTCGGTCATGAACTGGTTGGTCTGCGGCAGCGGCTGCAGGCCGTTGGCGACCGCCTTGAGCGGGTCGGCCACGACCGGGGCGACGGCATCGTAATCGCTCACGCTCTTGCGGCATTCAATCAAGGCGGGCAGGTCCAGCGGCGCCGCCTCGGCGAAGGCCGGGGTGGGCAGCAGGGCGAGCAGGCCCAGGCAGGCACATCGGAACGGGATCATCGGAACAGGTCCATCAACTAAGGCGTGCAGCGCACGGACGCGGCGACGATCATAGCCGGCACCGGCCGGCGGTGGCAGGCGTCAACGACGGCGGAACAGCCAGCGCAGGGTGGCGGAGAAGGTGACCACCGCGATTCCCGCCGCCCACAGCACCAGGGCCGCGGCAGCCAGATGCAGCGCGCCCGGCCCGTCGGCGGTGGCCGACAGTAGCGCGCGCCCGAACACCAGGGCGAATGCAGCGGCAAGGACGAACAGGAGCGCGACCTGCACCGGCCGCGCGTGGAAGGTCGATGACTGCGCCGGGGAGGCGCCGTCGCGACGTGACCAGCGATACAGCGTGCGCCAGCCCAGCGGCGCCACCAGCGCGGCCGCCAGCCCCGACCAGATCACCACGCTCAGGCCGGCGGCGCTGAGGGTCGCTTCGTCAGCACCGGCCAGCAGATGCGGCAGGATCAGGCCCGCCACCACGCAGGTCAGCGTGCCCAGCACGAACACGCCGGCAGCCAGGCCGGCCAGACGTCCGGCCCATGCGGCGGACAAGGGGGCGCGTCGCTGCCGCGCCGCCCACCAGCTTCGCGCGGGCGCCAACGACAGCACGGCGATCACCGCCGACAGCGCAAGCATGCCCAGCTGCAGCGCGCCCGGGTCACGGCCGGCCGGCGTCAGCGCGGCGAGCCCGGGGGCACCGATCGCGGCGTACAGCAATCCCACCCACGACAGTGCGAGCAGCACGGGGCCCAGTACAGAGCGACGATCAGGAACCAGCATGGCGGCATACATCCTTGTATGGTTGAGCAATCAGTGCACGCAACGCAGGGGACGCTCAGCGTTCGCCGGCATACGGATCGGCAATGCCCAGCTCGGCCAGGATGTCCCGCTCGAGCTGTTCCATGGCGTCGGCTTCTTTCTCGTCCTCATGGTCCCAGCCGAGCAGATGCAGCACGCCGTGCACGGTCAGGTGCGCGTAGTGGGCGTTGAGCGCCTTGCCCTGCTCGTCGGCCTCGCGCGCGACCACCGGGGCGCAGATCACCAGATCGCCGAGCAGTGGGAATTTCACGCCCTTGGGCAGGCCCTCCGGCAGTTCGGCCGGGAAGCTGAGCACGTTGGTCGCGTAATCCTTGCCGCGGTAGTGCCGGTTCAAGGACTGCCCTTCCTTGGCATCGACCAGACGGATCGCCAGGTCGGCCTCGCGGATGCGGCCCTTCAGTGCGGCGGCCACCCACTTGCGGAAGCTCACCGCCGAGGGCAGGCCAGCCCGGGGCAGGGCGTAGCTGATGGCGACGTCCAGTCGCACGGGACCACGGGTCATGGGGTCGCTCCGGGTTGGACCTGCTGCAGATCGCGGCGGTCGTAGGCGCTGACGATGCGGGCCACCAGCGGGTGACGGACCACGTCGCGCGCTTCGAAAAAGGTGAAGCTCACGCCCTCGACATCACGCAGCACATCGATCGCATCGCGCAGGCCGGACTTCACGTGCTTGGGCAGATCGGTCTGGGTGAGGTCGCCGGTCACCACGGCCGTGGAGCCGAAGCCCAGGCGGGTCAGGAACATCTTCATCTGTTCGACCGTGGTGTTCTGCGCTTCGTCCAGGATCACGTACGCATCGTTGAGCGTGCGGCCGCGCATGTAGGCCAGCGGCGCGATCTCGATGACGTTCTTCTCCAGCAGCTTGAGCACTTTCTCCACGCCGAGCATTTCGTACAGCGCGTCGTACAGCGGGCGCAGGTACGGGTCCACCTTCTGGCTCAGGTCGCCGGGCAGGAAGCCCAGCTTCTCGCCGGCCTCCACCGCCGGGCGGACCAGGATCAGGCGCTGCACGCGCGCTTCATTGAGCGCTTCCACCGCGCTGGCCACGGCCAGGAAGGTCTTGCCGGTGCCGGCCGGGCCGATGCCGAAGTTGATGTCATGCGTGGTGATCTGGTGCAGGTAGCGGGCCTGGTTGGCGCCTCGGCCGCGCACGGTGCCGCGCTTGACCTTGATCGCCACGTCCTGGGCCTCGTAGGCGCGCTCGACCACATGCTCCACGTTGGCCTGGTTCAGCCGCAGGTGGATGGCATGACTGTCGAACACCACGTCGCCGGCTTCGGCGTACAGCGCTTCGATCAGCGCCTGCGCGTCGGCCACCACGGCCTTGGGGCCGGTCACGCGGAACACGTGGCCACGGTTGGCGATTTCCACGCCGAGTTTGAGTTCCACCTGGCGGAGATGTTCATCGAACGGACCGGCCATGTTGGCCAGGCGCTCGTTGTCTTCCGGGATGAGGGTGAAGTCGCGTTGTGCGAGTGCGGTCATTGCGTCCGGCGGCCGCCGGTCCAGCCGACCGGGCCGCAAGCAGGGAAAGGGAGAACAGGGTAGCGCGGGTGTGGGGCTGCCGCTACAGCACCGGCGGAAAGTGGTTTTCCACAGGGGCTGTGCAATGCCGGTGCAGCAACCTGTGGATAGGTGGCGCCAGCCCTACTGCGGCAACGGGTTCGATTGCGTGGTCAAAAAAGCGTCAACGATGGCCGGACCGCGGTCCGGCCATTGAGCTCAGTCTGCCGTCACCATCCGCGCGCGCAGCGAGTTGCTGTACGCCTCGGTGATCACCACATCCACGAACTGGCCAATCAGGCGTGGGTGCCCCGGGAAATTCACCGAGCGCATGTTCTCGCTCTTGCCGGTCAACTCGTTCGGGTTGCGCTTGGACGGACCCTCCACCAGCACGGTCTGCACGGTGCCGACCATCTTTTCCGAGATGGCTGCAGCCTGCTCGTTGATCCGGGCCTGCAGGCGCGACAGGCGCGCGTGCTTTTCCGCATCGGGGGTGGTGTCTTCCAGATCGGCGGCGGGCGTGCCCGGGCGGCGCGAGTAGATGAAGGAGAAGCTCTGGTCGAAGCCCACGTCCTCGATCAGCTTCATGGTCTTTTCGAACTCCGCATCGGTCTCGCCGGGGAAACCGACGATGAAATCCGAGCTGATCGAGATGTCCGGACGCACCGCGCGCAGCTTGCGGATTTTGGACTTGAACTCCAGCGCGGTGTAGCCACGCTTCATCGCCGAGAGCACGCGGTCGCTGCCGGCCTGCACGGGCAGGTGCAGGAAGTTGGCCAGCTGCGGCACATCACGGTAGGCATCGATCAGCGAATCGCTGAACTCCAGCGGGTGCGAGGTGGTGAAGCGGATCCGGCCGACGCCGTCGATCTCGGCGATGGTGCGGATCAGCAGGCCCAGGTCGGCGAACTCGCCGTCGCCATACGGGCCGCGGTAGGCGTTGACGTTCTGGCCGAGCAGGTTGATCTCCAGCACACCCTGCGCGGCCAGCTGCGCCACTTCCACCACCACGTCCTCGAACGGGCGGCTGACCTCGGTGCCGCGGGTATAGGGCACCACGCAGAACGAGCAGTACTTCGAGCAACCTTCCATGATCGAGACGAACGCGGAGGCACCCTCGGCACGCGGCTCGGGCAGGGCATCGAACTTCTCGATCTCCGGGAAGCTGATGTCCACCTGCGATTTGCCCGATTCACGGCGCTGGCGGATCAGCTCCGGCAGGCGGTGCAGGGTCTGCGGGCCGAACACCAGGTCCACGTGTGGCGCGCGCTTGATGATCGCCTCGCCTTCCTGCGAAGCCACGCAGCCGCCGACCCCGATGATCACGCCACGGCCGTTGTTCTTCAGTGCCTTCCAGTAACCCAGCTGGCTGAACACCTTCTCCTGGGCCTTCTCGCGGATCGAGCAGGTGTTCATCAACAACACGTCGGCCTCGGCCGGGTCGTCGGTGAGTTCCAGCCCTTCCGAGGCGGCGAGCACGGCGGCCATCTTGGTCGAGTCGTACTCGTTCATCTGACAACCGTGGGTCTTGATGTACAGCTTGCCGCGCACCGGACCGGTCACCTGCGGCGTGGCGCCGGGCAGGGGGAGCAGATCGGGGCGGGGGGCGGAGCTGGGCGGAGCAGAGGCAGGCAAGGCAGAACCGGTCGAAGTCGGCGCGGTCGAAGCTGGCGTCCCGGTCATGGCGCTTATTCCAGTCGGGTGGGCGGGCAGGCAGCCGGATGGCTGCGGTGAGCAGGCCATTGTAGCTGGGTCGGGCGCCCCCCTTGGCAATCCCCGGCGAATTGGGGACACTCCCGCTCATGAAGGGGATGTTGGGGATCGCTGCGCTGGCCTTGGCTGCGCTGACCGCTATGCCGGCCAGTGCGGGCACCCTGTACAAGTGTGTTGGTGCCGACGGCATTCCCAGCTATGTGAGCAAGCGCGTGGGCGGGGCCAGCTGCAGCGTGATCAGCAGCTACCGGCCCGACCGCAGCGCGCCCCGCCGGGCCCCGACTGCGCCGCCCGCGCCGCCCGCGCCGACCCCGGTCGCCCAGATCGCCAGCGCCACACCCGCAGCGGGGGGCACCGCCGCGCCGGTCCGGGCCGATACCGCCACGGTCGCCACCGCGATCACGCCCGCCCCGGTTCCGGCTCCGGCTCCGGCCGCCGTGCTGACCGCGCCGCCCACCCGGGCCCCCGCAGCCGGCAAGGCTGGGCAGGTCCGCAGCGGTCAGCTCTATTCGTATATGAAGGACGGCGTGCGCCATTACACCAGCGCACGTCCGGCCCAGATGGCCAGCCTCGGGCAGGTCCGCACCATCCATTACACCTTCATCGAACGCTGCTATGCCTGTGGCGCGAACCCCTCGGTCAACTTCGGCTCGGTCCGCCTCAACACCACGGCCTATCAGAGCGAGATTGCCGCGGCCGCCCGGGAGTTCGGGGTGGAAGAAGCGATCGTGCGCGCGATCATCCATGCCGAGTCCGCCTACAACCCGCTGGCGCTGAGCCGGGCCGGCGCGCAGGGCCTGATGCAGCTGATGCCGCCCACCGCGCGTCGCTTCGGGGTCAGTGATTCCTATGATGCTTCGCAGAACATCCGCGGCGGCGTGCAATACCTGTCCTGGCTGCTCAAGCGCTTCAATGGTGACCTGACCCTCGCCGCCGCGGGCTACAACGCGGGCGAGGGCGCGGTAGCCCGTCATGGCGGCGTGCCCCCTTACAGCGAGACCCAGTATTACGTGAAGCGGGTGGCCGTATTGGCCGACCGCTATCGAAGTGCGGTCGCCACCCAGCAATAACCGATGGCGCCGGGAGTACCTGATGCCGTACTGTCGGGGTAATGTCGTTCCGTAGTACCGCGTTGTGTGGCCGACTTCGGTTCAGCTACACTCGCGGCTGATTCAATGTGGACTGGCCCCCACCGGTCTGCTGGCAGCCTCAAGCTACCTAAATCAATATCGGAGTGCCGGATGGCCAACGATGGGGTAAACGATCCAGTCAACACTGGACGTCGGCGGTTTCTCTCAGCAACCACTGCGGTGGTCGGAGCGGTTGGCGTCGGATTTGCAGCGGTACCGTTCATCAAGTCCTGGAATCCCAGCGCCCGCGCCAAACTGGCCGGTGCCCCGGTGATTGCCGACATCAGTGCGCTCCAGGAAGGCCAGCGTCTGGTCATGGAGTGGCGTGGGCAGCCGATCTGGATCGTCAAGCGCTCCAAGGCCATCCTCGATGCGCTGCACGGGCTGGACGGCCGCCTGAAGGATCCCGAGTCGGGCGAGAAGGAACAGCAGCCCGAGTACGTGCTCAAGCAGAATCCCGAATTCCGTTCGATCAAGGCCGAGGTCTCGGTGCTGGTCGGGCTGTGCACCCATCTGGGCTGTTCGCCGGAAATGGTCGCCGAGATCCGCCCCGAGCCCTACGACCCGCAGTGGAAGGGCGGCTACTTCTGCCCCTGCCACAAGTCGCGTTTCGATATGTCCGGTCGCGTGTTTAAGGATGTTCCGGCACCGATCAACCTGCTGGTGCCGCCGCACCATTACCAGGACGACAACACCATCATCATCGGCGTTGATCCGCAGGGGGCGGCTTGATCATGGCCAATATCCTTTCCCGCACCGCCACCGGACTGGCCGACTGGGTCAACGCCCGCGCGCCGGGCCTGATGCCGGTCTACCGCAAGCATGTCAGCGAGTATTACGCGCCGAAGAACTTCAACATCTGGTACTACTTCGGTTCGCTGGCGCTGCTGATCCTGGTCAACCAGATCGTCACCGGCATCTTCCTGACGATGCACTACAAGACGAACGCGGCCGAAGCGTTCGCTTCCATCGAATACATCATGCGGGACGTGGAGTGGGGCTGGCTGATCCGCTACATGCACTCCACCGGTGCCTCGCTGTTCTTCATCGTGGTCTACCTGCACATGTTCCGCGGCCTGCTCTATGGCAGTTACCAGAAGCCGCGCGAACTGGTCTGGATCCTCGGCATGCTGATCTACCTGGTGCTGATGGCCGAGGCCTTCATGGGCTACGTGCTGCCGTGGGGCCAGATGTCGTTCTGGGGCGCGAAGGTGATCATCTCGCTGTTCGGCGCGATCCCGGTGATCGGCACCGGCCTGACCGAATGGATCATGGGCGACTACCTGCCCAGCGACGCCACCCTCAACCGCTTCTTCGCCCTGCACGTGATCGCACTGCCGCTGGTGCTGTTGCTGCTGGTGGTGCTGCATCTGGGCGCGCTGCATGAAGTGGGCTCCAACAACCCGGACGGCGTGGAGATCAAGAAGGGCCCGAAGGGCAACCGCTGGTCGGCCATCGCGCCTACCGATGGCATTCCCTTCCATCCTTACTACACGCTCAAGGATGCGGTCGGCGCCGGCTTCCTGCTGATCATCGCCGCCTTCATCATCTTCTTCGCCCCGGCCTTCGGCGGGTTGTTCCTGGAGCACGACAACTTCACCGAGGCCAACCGCCTGGTGACGCCCGAGCACATCAAGCCGGTCTGGTACTACACCCCGTATTACGCGATGTTGCGCGTGGTGCCCAACAAGCTCGGTGGCGTGATCGTGATGTTCTCGGCGATCGCCATCCTGTTCCTGGTGCCGTGGCTGGACCGCGCGCGGGTGAAGTCCTACCGCTACCGCGGCCTGCTCTCGCGCGGCCTGCTGGGCATGTTCGCGGTGTGCTTCGTGTGGCTGGGCGTGATCGGCTCCGGCCCGGGTACGGATGCGCACGAGACCTACATCGGGCGCGTGCTGACCTTCCTGTATTTCGCCTTCTTCATCACCATGCCGCTATGGACCAAGCTGGACAGGACCAAGCCGGTACCGGACCGGGTGACCACGCATGACTGACCACTGGATTGTCCGGCTGGCCTGCGCGGCGGCGCTGATGCTCGGTGTCGCGGTGGCCGATGCCGCCGAGGGCGCCAAGACCCTGCAGGCAGGCAATGACCTGAGCGATCGTGCCTCGCTGCAACGCGGCGCACAGCTTTACATGAACTACTGCTCCGGCTGCCACGCGCTGAAATACCTGCGCTACTCGCGCATGGCCGCCGATCTCGGGCTGAGCGAAGAAGAGGTCATGAACAACCTCAACTTCACCGGCACCCCGGTGGGTGAGCCGATTCCGGTGACGATGCCCAAGGCGCAGGCCGAGAAGTGGTTCGGCAAGATGCCGCCGGATCTGAGCCTGATCTCGCGCGTGCGGGGCAGCGACTGGGTCTACACCTACCTCAAATCGTTCTACCTGGATCCCACGCGGCCGCTGGGCTGGAACAACACCGTGTTCCCCAATGCCTCCATGCCCAACCCCCTGTGGGAAATGCAGGGGCTGCAGCATGCGGTGCACGGCAAGGCCGAGGGCCCCGGGCTGGATGCTCCGGTGGTTGGGCTGAAGATCGAACAGCCGGGCAACATCGATGCCGGGCAGTACGATCAGGTGGTGCGCGACATCACCAACTTCCTGGAGTATGCCGGCGAGCCGGCGGCCCTCAAACGCCAGAAGCTGGGCGTGTGGGTGATCCTGTTCCTGGCGCTGCTGACCTTCCTGGCCTATCTGCTCAAGAAGGAATACTGGAAGGACGTCCACTGAGCGGCCGGGCGCCTTCCCGTGTCGATCGTTCCTGCCGTGGGACGATCGACCTATTGGCTTTTGTGATGTGCGGTTGCACACTCGGGTACTGTGACGACCGTTGGCAATGGGCTGGCGGCGCCGATACGACCGGCGGTTACCGGACGTTGGAGAGCCTTTGATGGCGGCGAGCGTACGCATGCGGAATACCCTGACGCTGTTTTCCTCGAACGACGATGTGCTGTGCCATCGCGTGCGGCTGGTACTGGCGGCCAAGGGCGTCACTTATGACTCGGTGCCGGTCGACCCGCAGAACCCGCCCGAAGATCTCATCGATCTCAATCCGTACCACTCCGTGCCCACCCTGGTGGAACGCGAGCTGGTGCTGTACGCGGCGTCGGTGGTCAGCGAATACCTGGACGAGCGCTATCCGCACCCGCCGCTGATGCCGGTCGATCCGCTCTCGCGGGCCCGCATCCGCCTGGCGATGTTGCGCATCGAACACGACTGGGTGCCACAGGTGCAGGCCATCCAGCTGGGCAACAAGACCCAGGCCGAGGCCGGGCGCAAACGCTTGAAGGAACTGCTGACCAGCGCGGTGCCGTTGTTCAAGGCCAGCAAGTTCTTCCTCAACCCGGAAATGAGCCTGGCCGACTGCGCGATGGCACCGATCATCTGGCGGCTGCAGGCACTGGACGTGCCGCTGCCGAAGGATGGCAAGTCGATCGAAGACTATGGCAACCGCATTTTCCGGCACCCCGGCTTCATCCGCAGCCTGACCGACCAGGAAAAGAAACTGCGCGATCTGCCGGTCTGATCGGGGGTACGTGTGCCGCATGCGGCACACCCGTGTACTGAACGAAATCGCGGTGCCGGTACGCGCCATGGCTGACCTGCGGGTAGGCGGGCGCGTACACTTGCATCAGGCAATCCGGATCAAGAGCAGCCGAGCACGGCTCGGCTCTACCACATGACTGAAGACACTTTTCGCATGACCAGCCACCGCCCGTACCTGTTGCGGGCCTTGGTGGAATGGATCAATGACAACGACCTGACGCCGCATATCCTGGTCGACGCCGGCCTGCCTGGCGTGCAGGTGCCGCAGAGCGCGGTCAAGGATGGCCGCGTCGTGCTGAACATCGCCGAGCGCGCCGTGGTGCGCCTGCATATCGACAATGACAGCGTCAGCTTCTCGGCCCGCTTCTCCGGCACCAGCTACCCGGTGCAGGTGCCGATCTCGGCCGTGCTGGCCGTCTATGCCCGCGAGACGGGGCAGGGCATGGCGCTGCCGGATGACATCCCGGGCCATGAGCCGGGTCCGGACGATGAGCTGCCGCCGGACGATTCACCGACCCCGCCGGACGACGCACCGCCCAAGCCCAGCGGTCGCCCGCATCTGCGGGTGGTCAAATAAGATCCACCATGGCCGCCGCAAGGCGGCCATTTCATCAGACGTCCTCGGCATCGCGCGTATCGATATCGCGCCGGATCTCGCTGATCCGTGCCGCCGATGGCCCCACGAACGTGATCAGCTGATCACCGCGCAGCACCATGCGCCCGCTGTGGCGGTCCACGCCATCGTGCGAGTACTCGAACTTGAAGGTGCGCTCCCAGCCCAGCCAGCCGTTGTCCTTTCGGCATACGCGCAGGCCGGTGGCGTGCACGCTCTGGTCCAGCCACTGCACATCGGCAGCGCGGCAGGCATTGCGCCCAAGCACGCCAGCACGTTCGGCGGCGGCACGCGAAGAATTCCAGAAGGCGTAGGCAAACGCGCCGGCAATCATCAACAGGATCAAACTGGGCATCGGTGACTCGGCGCGGTCAGGGAGGTCGGTCCCTCCAAGATGGCGACGAATGCGGCGCGGATCAAGCCATCCGCGCGATCGCGATCAGGGCGTGCGCGGTGGCGGTGGCGGGACGGGTATCGGTGTCGGTGTGGGTGTCGGCGTCCGAGTCGGGCTCGCCGGCGGGGCCGGAACCGGGTTCGCGCTCGGGACCGGCGGACGGGGCGGCACCACGGTGGGCGCGCGCATCGGTGCCTGGGAAGCCGGGGTGGCCATCGGCGGTGCCGTCGCACCGGGAGCGGGCAGGGTCGCCGGGTCCGGAGCTCCCATCGGCACCGCCGCCGGCGCGGTGGCCACCAGTTTCAGCAGTGCGGCCCAGTCCTGGCGATTGAAGCTGCATTCCTCTTCGCGGCCCGGCGTGCAGCCCAGATCCACGCCATCGCCTGCATTGGCCTTCGCCGGCGGCAGTTCGATCCGGCCGCTGCGGTCCAGCGACAGTTTGCGCAACGCCACGGTGTTCATGACATTGCCACCAATCAGATACAGCGTGCGGTCGCCGCCCATGTTGGCCGCGATCACCACTTCACAGTGCGATTTCCAGTGCGTCACCGCGCCGCTGCCCAGCGACTGCACCAGCCCGGTGTAGCTCAGGGTCTCGCGGCGGTCGCGCAGGTAGCACAGCAGGTCGCCGGGCGCGGGTTTCTCCTGCGCCGGGTCGGTCATCCGGTACGGCCCGCTGTTCTGGTAGGCCGCGCGGATGTAGTCGATGTGGCGGGGCGAGCGGGTGAAGCCGGGCACCGAGGCGCGGGTCATCACCCAGGAAATGAAGGCGGCCGACCACGGGTTGTCCACCAGGAAGGCACGGCAGTCGCTATCGGTGTAGCGCGTGCCCGGTGGGGCCATGCAGCTCGATGCGCCGGGCTGGCTGCCCATCGGCGACAAGGTGCCGCTCTGCCGCCAGTAGCCGACCACCCGCTGCCACGCGACAAGGCCGTTGTCGGCCAGGTGGACGTCCTCGGCTTCCGTCACGCTGAGACTGGCCGCGCGGCCATCGCGATCGATGAAGGGCCGGTACCAGAGGCGGTGCTCATTGCACGCGGTCTGCACGATGGCCACGGCCAGCGGGCTCAGCCCGAACCGCGGGGGTACATCGCAGACCTCGGCGGCGGACGCCTGCGGCGGCAGCAGCGCGAACAGGGGAGACAGGCAGGCGAGAAGCGGCAGGCAGCGCATGCGTGCATTCCAGGTGGGGGCAGACGCAGCCTCGCAGACCGCATCTGCCCATACCGTGAAAGCGGCATCAGCCCTGTGGGGGCGGGCCCAGTTTCAATGACAGGTCGATTGCCTGCACATGCTTGGTCAGCCCGCCGATGGAGATGCAGTCCACGCCGTCCTCGGCGATCGCGCGCAGGCCGTCCAGGCCGACACTGCCGGACACCTCCAGCGGAATCCGCCCGGCCGCGATGCGCACGGCCTCGCGCCGCGTGGTGGCGTCGAAATCGTCGATGAGGATGCGGGTGCAGCCCACCGCCAGCGCCTCGCGCAGCTGGTCCAGGTCTTCCACCTCGACCACCAGCGGCAACGCCGGCCATTGCGCACGCGCCGCCAGCACCGCTGCGGTCAGTGAGCCGGCCGCACGGATGTGGTTTTCCTTGAGCATCACCGTGTCGAACAGGCCCAGGCGATGGTTGTCGCCGCCACCGCAGCGGACCGCGTATTTCTGCGCGACGCGCAGCCCGGGCAGGGTCTTGCGGGTGTCCAGGATCCGCGCGCCGGTACCGGCCACGGCCGCGACGTAGTGCGCGGTGGTGGTCGCCGTGCCGGACAGCGTCTGCAGGAAGTTCAACGAGGTCCGCTCGGCACTCACCAGGCTGCGGTTGCGGCCCTGCAGCAGGGCCAGTACGGTGCCGGCGGCGACGCGGTCGCCCTCGGCCACGCGCCACTCGATCCGGACCTCTGGATCGAGCGCCCGGTGGGTCGCATCGAACCACGGGCGGCCGGCGATCACCGCGTCCTGCTTGCACAGCAGGTAGGCGCTGTCGGGGCGGTCGGGGAGCAGGGCGGCGGTGACATCACCGCTGCCGATGTCCTCGGCCAGTGCACGGGCCACATCGGCGGCCACCAGGGCGGCCTCGGGGGCCGGCACGGGGAGGTGGCTCATTTTTCCGGAAAATCGGCGATCTGGGCGGTGGCGATGGCCTCTTCGGCCAGCAGCACCGGGATGCCGTCGTCCACGCGGAACACCTGCTTGCGGTCACGGGTCAGCAGGGCCTCGCGCAGCGTCTGCGCCTGCGGGCTGCCATCGGCCTTGAGCACGGCACCGCTGCCGATCGCGCGGTTGAGCGCGTCCAGACCGGTGGCGTCGAGCAGGGACAGGGGCTGGCGCGTATCGGGCGAGCACAGGAGGTCGAGCAGCTTGCGATCCATGGATTCTTCGTCTTGCGTGGAAGACGGCTAGAATACGTCTTTAAGGCAGGTGACGGCCAATGACCCTCAACCAAACCGCGCCGCTCGTCGGCATCGTCATGGGATCCCGCTCGGATTGGGAAACCATGCAGCACGCCGCCCAGAAGCTGGATTCGCTGGGCGTTCCCTATGAAGTGAAAGTGGTTTCGGCGCACCGCACGCCGGACGTGCTGTTCACCTACGCCGAGCAGGCGGGCCAGCGTGGCCTGCGCGCGATCATCGCCGGTGCCGGCGGGGCCGCGCACCTGCCGGGCATGATCGCCGCCAAGACCGCCGTGCCGGTGCTGGGCGTGCCGGTGCAGTCCAAGGCGCTGAACGGCATGGATTCGCTGCTCTCGATCGTGCAGATGCCGGCCGGTATCCCGGTCGCCACCTTCGCCATCGGCAACGCCGGCGCCTCCAACGCGGCGTTGTTCGCAGCCGCCATGCTGGCCTCGGACCAGCCGGCGATCGGTGAAGCGCTCGAGGCCTTCCGCGCCCGCCAGACCGAAGACGTCATGGCCCACGACGATCCGCGTCAATGACCCTCAGGACCGTTGGCATTCTGGGCGGCGGTCAGCTCGCCCGCATGATGGTCCTGGCCGGTGCGCCGATGGGGCTGCGCTTCGAGCTGTTCGACCCGGCCGCCGATGCCTGTGGTGCCCAGGTGGCCCCGCTGCAGGTGGCCGCGTTCGAGGATGAGGCGGCCCTGGCTGCATTCGCCGCGCGCGTGGACGTGGTGACCTTCGATTTCGAGAACGTGCCGGCGCGCAGCGCCACGTTCCTGGCCGAGCGCGTGCCGGTGTATCCCAATCCGGATGCGCTGGCCGTGGCCCAGGATCGGCTCAGCGAGAAGACCCTGTTCCAGTCGCTGGGCATCCCGCTGCCGGCCTTCGCCGATATCCGCAGCCGCGACGAACTGGCGGCCAAGGTCGCCGAGTTCGGCATGCCCTGCATCGTCAAGACCCGCCGGCTGGGCTATGACGGCAAGGGCCAGTTCCGGATTCGCAGCGCGGCCGACATCGACGCGGCATGGGAAACCCTCGGCAGCTACGTCGAAAAGACCGGCCTGATTCTGGAAGGCTTCGTCGCCTTTGATCGCGAGGTCAGCGTGGTGGCGGTCCGCGGGCAGGATGGCGAGTTCCGCGCCTGGCCGATCACCGGCAACTGGCACGTCAATGGCGTGCTCTCGGCCAGTCTGGCCCCGGCGCAGCTGCCGGCGGCCCAGTACGAGGCGGCCATCGGCTACGCACGTACGCTGGCCGAGCGCCTGGACTATGTGGGCGTGTTCGCGCTCGAACTGTTCTGCCGCGGCGATGAACTGCTGGCCAACGAGATGGCGCCGCGCGTGCACAACTCCGGCCACTGGACCATCGAAGGCAGCGAGACCTCGCAGTTCGAGAACCATCTGCGTGCCGTGCTTGGCCTGCCGCTGGGCGACACGCGCATGCTGGGCCATGCCTGCATGCTCAACTGGATCGGCCAGATGCCCGGTGCCGCGGCCGTGCTCGGCCAGGCCAGCGGCCATTGGCACGATTACGGTAAGCAGGCGCGGGACGGCCGCAAGGTCGGCCATGCCACGCTGCGTGATGATGATGCGGCGGCGCTGGCCGGTGCATTGGAAAGCGTCGGTGCGCAGCTTGATCGCGGTGAGCAGGTCGCGCCGGTGATCAAGATCCTGCGCGGTTGAGCATCGGGTAGTGCCGGCCGTTGGCCGGCACCGCCTCAATCGCGCAATTGCGCGGTGACGAAGTCCCAGTTCACCAGCTTCCAGAACGCCTCCAGATAGCGCGCGCGCTCATTCTGGTAGTCGGTGTAATACGCGTGTTCCCACACATCGCAGGCCAGCAGCGGAGTGCTCTCGCCGGTCAGCGGCGTGCCCGCATTGCGCGTGACCTGGATCGCCAGTGCGCCATTGGGGTGCTGCACCAGCCACACCCAGCCCGAGCCGAACAGACTCAGCGCGGCGCGGTCGAAGGCCTCGCGCAGGCGCTTGGCATCGCCGAAATGACGGGTCACCAGTTCGCCCAGCCGACCCTGCGGATCGCCACCGGCGCGCGGGTGCAGGCATTGGAAATAGAACTGGTGGTTCCAGGCCTGGGCGGCCGCATCGAACAGGCTGCCCTGGGTCTGGCGGACGATCTCCTCCAGCGGCAGCTCGGCCAGCTCCGTGCCTTCGATACGGGCGTTCACTGCCTCCAGATAAGCCCGGAAGTGCCGCCCGTGGTGCAGGTCGAGCGTCTCCGCCGACAGGTGGGGTTGCAGAGCGGCGCGGTCATAAGGAAGGCGAGGTAGTTCTAGAGGCATGGGCACGGCAGATTGGGAGGGAAGAGCGCCGATCCATGGCGGATCGTCATCAGTGTGGCCGATGGCAGGGTGCCCACCACGCGAAGGTAGGGCATACAATGGCGGTCAGGGAAGTCTATCCGACCGGTGAGGCCGGGTTGTCCCATTGGAGGGAGAGTCGTTGTGGCGGTGATGCAGCAGATCCAGTCCGAAGTCGAACGTTACCCCCTCGTGTTGTTCATGAAGGGCACTCCGCAATATCCCATGTGCGGCTTTTCCAGCCGTGCCATCCAGGCGTTGATGGCCGCCGGCGCGATCGCGCTGCGCACGGTCAACGTGCTGGAAGAACCCGAGATCCGCGCCAACCTGCCGCGTTTCTCCAACCTGCCGACCTTCCCGCAGCTGTTCATCCACGGCGAGCTGATCGGCGGCTGCGACATCGTGCTGGAGCTGTTCGAATCCGGCGAGCTCAAGCGCATCGTCGAAGAGGCCTCCCAGCCGTGAGTGCGGTCCCGTCCGTGGTGGTCGGGACCGGATCGCTCGCCGATCGCGTCATTCTTATCGCCGGCGCCGGGGGAGGCTTCGGCAGCGCCGCGGCCGTCGCCTGCGCGCAGGCCGGGGCAACCGTGGTCCTGCTGGGGCGCAAACCCCGCCGCCTGGATCGCGTCTATGCCGCCGTCGAAGCAGCTGGCCCCGAGCCGCTGCTGTATCCGCTGGATCTGGAAGGCGCCACCCCGGACGACTACGCCACCTTGGCCGAGCGCCTGCAATCCGAACTCGGCCATCTGGACGGGGTGCTCTACTGCGCGGCCGATTTCGCCGGGCTGACCCCGTTCGAGCTGGCCGACCCGGCTGCCTTCGCCCGCGCCATCCACGTGAACCTGACCGCGCCGGCCTGGCTGGCCCAGGCCTGCCTGCCGCTGCTGCGCCAGAGCGACGATGCCGCACTGGTGTTCACCGTGGATGATCCCGCGCGGGTAGGGCAGGCCTACTGGGGCGGCTACGGCGCCGCCCAGCACGGCCTGCGCGGCCTGATCGCTTCCCTGCATGATGAACTGGGCCGCAGCCCGGTCCGGGTCAGTGGCCTGCAGCCGGGCCCGATGCGTACGGCGCTGCGCGCCCGTGCTTTTTCCTTGGATGAAGACCGCACCGCCCGTGACCCGGCCGACTGCGCCGCCGCGGCGGTCCTGCTGCTGTCTGCTGCCGGCAGCGCGTATCGCGGCCAGATTCTCGACGCCTGACGGCGGGAAGGGCGTCACCGTCGGGTGACCGTGCCCAGGGCGACCGTGCCCAGGGCCGTCCCACGGCTGTCAGGTAGTGCCGGCCGCTGGCCGGCTCCCCAGTGAACCTTGAAAACCCCGCGGGGACCCTCCCGAAACCGCTGGCGGCGCCAAATGGCCCGCATTCAGCCGGTCATAAATAGATGTGAAGATAGCGTCACGATCCCGTTGTGATGGCGTGTGTTTTGTCTCCAAACCGTCACAATCCAAGGCTATCGTGTTAATCTAGTGTTAACCGTTGCGGCTGAAACCAGCTCGCGGCTAGGGAACCCAGATAAAAGTCCAGTCAGCCGCCAGCAAGGCTGCTTGGGCGCGTTTTTTTCTCCGCCATCGCCAATCTCGCATCGAGGCTACTCCCCAATGACCCACTCCCGTTGTCTCCGGATGTCCAAGCTGACGCTTGGTCTCATGGCTGCACTTGCCGCCGCCCCCGCCTTCGCCCAGAGCACCTCTGCCGGTGTCGGCGGTCAGGTTACGGGCGCTGCAGGCGCGCCTGTCGCTGGTGCCGAAGTCACCATCACGCACACCGAGTCGGGCACGGTCAGCCGTGCGACCACCGATGCGTCGGGTCGTTACAACGCGCGCGGCCTGCGCGTGGGTGGTCCGTACACCATCACCATCACCAAGTCCGGGGAGGGCACCCGCACCGAAGAGGGCGTGTATCTGAACCTGGACAAGGTCACCAACGTCAGCGCCGCCTTGACTGGTGACGTGGCAACGCTTGATTCGGTCAGTGTCGTTGCCTCGCGCATGCCGGAAGCCTTTACCTCGGACAACAAGGGCGTTGCCACCAATCTGAGCCGTCAGGATCTGGACCGCACGCCGACCCCGGATCGCTCGATCCAGAACGTTGTGCGTATGGATCCGCGCGTGGTCGTCACCGATCGCGACCGCGGTGCGTTCTCGGCAATGGGCCAGAACAATCGTTACAACAGCATCACGATCGACACGATCAACGCCGGTGACCCCTTTGGTTTGAATGACAACGGCCTGCCGACGAAGGGTACGCCGATTTCGCAGGACGCGATTGAAAGCTACAACATCTCGACGGCCAACTTTGACGTGGCTACCCGCCGCGGCGTCGGCGCTTGGGTCAATGCAGTCACCAAGAGCGGCACCAACGAGTTCCATGGTTCGGCGTACTACGTCTACCAGGATCCGGATGACATGGTCGGCAAGAGCCAGAACGGCGCGAAGTGGACCGGTTTCACCAAGGACACCACCAAGGGCGCGACGGTTGGCGGCCCGATCCTGAAGGACAAGCTGTTCTTCTTCGCCTCCTATGAAGAAAGCATCAAGGAGAGCCCGGGCTCGCTGTGGGGCACTGCCGATTCCGGCGCTGCCAGCACCGTTTCGGGTGTCACCACTGCGGACCTGAACCGCATCACGGCTGCCGCTGATCGCTTTGGCGTCGTCGCCGGTGATACCTCTTCGGCAAATGCGGATATCGAGAGCAAGCGCTACCTGGCCAAGATCGACTGGAACATCAACGATTTCCACCGTGCCAGCCTTCGCTTCAGTCGTACCGAGGAAGACGAGCCGATCGTCACCGCCAGCTCGACCGATCAGCTGAAGCTGTCGAGCAACTGGTACAACGTCGCCAAGGAAAACACCAGCTACGCGCTGAGTTTCTATGATGACTGGAGCGACACCTTCTCGACCGAAGCGTCCGTGGGCTACAGCAAGTTCGACCAGAGCCGTGTGCCGCTGGCCGGTGGTTACCAGCCGGAAATCACCGTCCGCACCAGCGGCCGTGACACCGGTCCGAGCGTCGTTCTCGGCACGGAATATTCCAGCCAGGCAAACGTGCTGGGTACCAAGTCGCTGACGGCCTACTTCGCCGGTAGCTGGTTCCTGGGCGATCACGTGATCAAGGCTGGTTTCGACTACCAGCAGGATGAGGTGTACAACCTGTTCCTGCAGCGCTACAACGGCACGTACGAGTTCAACTCGATTGCCGATTTCGAGAACGGCACCTATCGTCGCTATCGCCTCGCCCAGCCCGCAGCTGGTTATGGCTTGAGCAACGTTGCAGCCGAGTTCAAGCTGAAGCAGTACGGTCTGTTCCTGCAGGACACCTGGCAGGCGACCGATCGCCTGTCCGTCCAGTACGGCCTGCGTTATGACATGCCGAAGGTGAACCCGCTGCCGACCCTGAACGAGTGTTTCGCCGCCGATCCGGGCACCTTGGGCAATCTGGGTTCGTGCGGTCTGCGTAACAATCCGGCCAACCCGGGTGCGGCAACTGGCGGCTTCGGCTATGCCAACACGGGCACCATTGATGGAAACAGCGTGGTGCAGCCGCGCGTGTCGTTCAATTACGAGTTTGACAGCGAGCGTCCGACTCAGTTGCGTGGTGGCGCGGGTCTGTTCGTTTCCAACACGCCGGCCGTGTGGATCGGCAACCCGTATTCGAACAACGGCGTTGCTGTGACCAGCTACGACATCAACCGCCTGCGCCTGCCCAGCGATCCGCTGTTCAGCGGCGACGGCGCCAACCAGAACGTTCCGGGTGGCGTGATCACCCCGCCTGGACTGGGTACCTCCAACATGACGGTGAATGTGGTCGATCCGGACTTCAAGCTCCCGGCCGTGTGGAAGTACACGTTGGGCCTGGACCATCAGCTTCCTTGGTCGGACCTGGTGTTCACTGCCGAATACCAGCATCTTGAAGTCGACAAGGGCATCATCTACCGCGATCTGAACACCGGTGCTCCGACCGGCACGCTGCCGGACGGCCGCTTCACCTACGCCCGCAACCCGGCTGGTGCTCCGGCCAGCGCCAATACGCCCAACTGGAACAAGAACCCGTCCTTCGGCAATGTCATTGAACTGGCAAATACCGACAAGGGCAGCTCGGACAACTTCACCGTTTCGTTGAAGAAGCCGTTCAATGGTTCGTGGTCGGGCATGCTGGCTTACACGTACAGCCGCGCCAAGGAAGTCAATCCGGGCACCTCGAGCGTTGCGTACAGCAGCTATCAGAACAACGCGTGGTACAACCCGGGTGAGGACGTGCTGTCGACGTCGAACTACTCGATTCCGAACCGCATCATCGCGTCGCTGAGCTGGGAGCGTAAGTTCTTCGGCGATTATGCGACCCGCGTGTCTGCCTTCTATGACGGTCATACCGGCGCGCCGTACAGCTGGGTGTTCGGCAACGATGCCCAGGGTCTCGGCATCTCGGGTCGTTCGCTTGCCTACGTCCCGAGTGGTCCGGGCGATGTGGTCTGGGCAAATGCCGCCTCCGCTGCGATGGCAGATTCGTTCTGGGACTATCTTGGCAACAGCACCGACCTGAGTCGTGCAGCTGGCTCGGTGGCCAATCGCAACGCCAGCCGCGCTGGCTGGGTGAATCAGATCGATCTTTCCTTCAGCCAGGAAATCCCTGGTTTCATGAAGGGTCACAAGGGTGAGATCCGCCTCGACATGTTCAACGTGTTGAACATGATCGACAAGAACTGGGGTATCGAACACCGCGCTGACTTCCCGTTGATCCGTCGCTTGGCCGACGTCTCGGGTGTCAGTGCCGATGGCAAGTACATCTACGACATCTCGGGCACCAACTACAACGCTGGTGGCGTTTACTCGCCGAAGGCGCTCGCGGTCAATGAAAGCCTGAGCCCGTCGCAGCGCTGGTCTCTGCTGCTGACCCTGCGTTACACCTTCTGATTGCTGTACTGATGTGAAGGTGACGGAGACGGCTGGGGGCATCCCCAGCCGTTTCTTTTTGCGCGGACCAGACAAGCCCTTGTGCCTTGGGGTCGGGGCGTGTAGGCTTCGCGGGCTTGGCACCTTCGCGTGCAGGGGCGGTATGGGGCAGATGTCAGGCTCCTCGAATTGATGTCCAAACGGTCGGGTTTCCCGGCCGTTTTGCTTTTTAAGGGGGCAGCGGTACAGTCGGTAACCTTGAGGAAAGCGAAAAAGATGGACATGACGATCAACGAAAAGCCGGCGCGGACGCTGCCGGTGCAGGACGCGCGGATCTACCCGCGCGGTGGGCTGGATGTGTTGTCGCGCGCGGAAGTGGCGCGCCTGCGCGATGCCTCCGGTGGCGGTATGCACGAGCTGCTGCGCCGCTGCGCGCTGGCCGTGCTGACCAGCGGCAGTGCTTCGGACGATCCGCGCGCGGCGCGCGATCTGTATCCCGATTTCGATATCCAGGTGGCCCAGCAGGACCGCGGCGTGCGCATCGATCTGGTCAACGCGCCGGCGATGGCCTTCGTGGATGGCGAGATCATCCGCGGCGTGGCCGAGCTGCTGTTCGCGGTGGTCCGCGATCTGGCCTACATGGCCATCGAGATGGGCCCGGCGTACGCGGCGGAGCTGGAATCTTCGGAAGGCATCACCAACGCGGTGTTCGGGCTGCTGCGCAACGCGCGCATCCTCAACCCGGGCGACCCGAACCTGGTGGTCTGCTGGGGCGGCCATTCGATCGGCCGCGATGAGTATCTGTACACCAAACAGGTCGGCTACGAGCTGGGCCTGCGCGGGCTGGACATCTGCACCGGCTGCGGCCCGGGTGCGATGAAGGGCCCGATGAAGGGCGCCACCATCGCCCACGCCAAGCAGCGCAAGACCACCACGCGTTACATCGGCCTGACCGAGCCGGGCATCATCGCCGCCGAGTCGCCGAACCCGATCGTGAACCACCTGGTGATCATGCCGGACATCGAGAAGCGTCTCGAAGCGTTCGTGCGTATCGGCCACGGCATCATCGTGTTCGCCGGCGGTGTCGGCACCGCGGAGGAGATCCTGTATCTGCTGGGCATCCTGCTGCGCGACGAGAACAAGGACCTGCCATTCCCGCTGATCCTGACCGGCCCGACCGTCGCCGCGCCGTACTTCGAGCAGATCGACCGCTTCATCCGCCTCACCCTGGGTGAGGAAGCTGCCAGCCGCTACGAAATCATCATCGGCGACCCGGTCAACGTGGCCCGCAAGATGGCCCAGGGCATCAAGCGCGTGCGCGAGCACCGCCTGGCGCAGAAGGACTCGTTCTTCTTCAACTGGTCGATCGAGATTCCGTGGGAATACCAGCAGCCGTTCGTGCCGACCCACGAGGCGATGGCCGCGCTGGACCTGCATCACGGCCGTCCGCCGCATGCCCTGGCGGCCGACCTGCGTCGCGCGTTCTCCGGCATCGTGGCCGGCAACGTGAAGGAAGACGGCATGCGCCGCATCGAGCAGTTCGGTCCGTTCGAGATCCATGGCGATGCGGACATGATGCAGGCCCTGGATGAGCTGCTGCGCGCCTTCGTCGAACAGCGCCGCATGAAGATCTCGGGCGAGTACCAGCCCTGCTACAAGGTCATGGCCTGAGGCCCTGACCGGGCCGGCGGCGGGCAGGGGCCGGCCGTCGGTCTGGATCTGCGTCAACTGATTGACGCCTGTCGCCTCCGGGCGACCGTTCGTCCTGCCGCCTCTTGCTGATCGGCGGCGGGACGTTCATCTTCTGTGTCATCAACGCTGGGGAGCGTTTCATGTCTTTGCGCCGGTCCAACGGCTTCACACTGATCGAGTTGATGGTCACCATCGCGGTGCTTGCCATCCTGGCAGTGATTGCGTTTCCGAGCTTCCAGGGCGTGCTGCGCTCGAACCGGGCGGCCACCACCACCAACGAGCTGATCGCTTCATTGGCGCTGGCGCGCAGCGAAGCGCTGAAGAACACCCGGGGGGCGGGGGTATGCGCCTCATCCGATGGCACCAGCTGCAACGGTGATACCTGGGGCGACGGCTGGATGGTCTGGTCCGATGCCGACGGCAGCGGCAGTTTCGATTCCGGGGAACCGGTGCTGCGGTACTCGGCTGGCTCGACCAAGATGCTGGGCAGCGAGAACAACCTGACGTTGGCCTTTGACGGCCGGGGTCGAAATCGCGCTGCATCGGCGCTGGACATCACCCTCAAGCCCGATGAGTGCGGGGACCTGCCGCTGCAGCGCACGCTGCGGCTGTCGGCGGTGGGGCAGGTACGTGTGGAACGGGAGAGCTGCAAGTGACGGCAAGACATCTTGGCGCGCGGCGCGCAGGGCAGGGCGGCTTCACCATGATCGAGGTGCTGATCGCGATCGTGGTGATGAGCATCGGCCTGCTTGGTTTCGCGCTGCTGCAGACGATGAACGTGCGGTTCGTGCAAAGCGCGAATTTCCGCACCCAGGCGACCAACCTCAGCTACGAGCTGCTGGACCAGATCCGGATCAACCGCGTCGCCGCGACGAACTACGTAGGCACCTACGCGGCCACCACCAAGGCCGCCGATTGCAAATCGCCGATCGGCGCCAAGATCACCAAGGATCAGTACATGACGGACTGGCGCTGCCGGCTGGGCAAGGCCCTGGGCGATGAAGCCAGTGCCAAGGTGACCCGCAGCGGCGATGAAGTGACGGTCAGCGTGAGCTGGGGCGACGAGCGCTGGCTGGATGCCGCAGACACCACCTTTGCGGCGAGGACCCAGCTGTGATGCGCGCCATGTCGTCCCGAGAACGCGTACGCGGTCTTTCGCTGATCGAGTTGATGATCGCCATGGTCATCGGCCTGGTCCTGCTGTTGGGCCTGATGCAGGTGTTCGCCGCTTCGCGCACGGCCTCGCGCCTCTCGGAAGGGTTGGCGCGCGTGCAGGAGAATGGCCGTTTCGCGATGGACTTCCTGCAGCGTGATCTGCGCATGGCCGGCCACTTCGGTTGCGTCAACGACCAGAGTCACAACGTGCAGAGCCCTGGCTCGATGCATACGACGTTCGATGCCGGCGGCCACCCGGCGCTGGATTTCATGCAGTCCATCCAGGGCTTCGAGGCCGCCGATACCAAGCCCGGCGACCCGTTGACCCTCAGTGCCACACCGTCGACCGGCGGCATCGAGTACACCCCGGCGCTGCCGACGGAATACGCCGCAGCGCTGACCAATCGGGTGGACGGCAGCGACATCGTCGCGCTCCGGTTTCTGGTGCCCGATGGTGTCCCGGTCACCGTGGTGGGGGGCACGGACGACAAGCCCGTGTTCAATTTCGACAGCAGCCGTTGGGCCGTTCTCCAAAGTGGTGTGGAAGCGCCGGGCCTGTTCGGTGTCGCCGACTGCCTGACCGCCACCATGTTCCAGGCAAGCGCGGTGAGTGGGTCTGCCGGTACCGTGACGTTCGAGTCCGCGCCGAACAACACCGGCAGCTTCACCAGCCTCTATACGCCGGGCCAGGCCATGCTGTACCGCGCGGAGAGCGTGGTCTATTACATCGGCTACGACGCCACCACCAAGCAGAGTTCGCTCTATCGCGTGCGGTTTTCGGCCAAACCCGGTGAAGCCCTGGTCGCGGGTACGCCGGAAGCATTGGTGGAGGGGGTCCGCAACATGCAGCTGCTGTATGGGCAGGATCGCTCGCTCAGCGCCGCCTCGCCGCCCACCGGCTACATCGATCGGCAGGGAACCGCTGCCGACGTGGATGCCTCGATCACGCCGGCCGCCGATGCGTGGCGCCGGGTCGGGTCAGTGCAGCTGGGCCTGGTGCTGGAAAGCCCGGATCCGTCAGCCGCAGCGCAGGCCAACGCGGATGCGGCGTTGACAGCCATGGGCGTCACCTTCACCGCGCCGACGGACGGTCGTTTCCGGACGGTCTATCAAACCACGATCGCCGTACGTAATCGCCTTTATGGCAATTGAGGCTTCCATGGCATCGCGTCCAAAACCCTTTGTCGCACCGCGCCGCCAGAACGGTGCCGTGCTGTATGTCGCCCTCATCATATTGATCCTGCTTGCCCTTCTCGGCGTAGCAGGCATGCAGGTGACCGGCATGCAGGAGCGCATGGCGGCCAACTACCTGCGCACCAACCTGGCCTTCCAGAATGCCGAGGCTGATGCACGCACGCTGGAGAACACCATCGATACCGACCTGGCGGCCGGCGGAACCTACACGGCAAAGCAGGAAGAGTGCAGCCCGATCTTCGATCCCCTGACCTGGGCCGACGGGACCTCTGATGCCAAGGCGAGCTATACCCGGCGCCTGGACAAGTGCTTCGCAGCCTCCAGTGCGCGCGTGGGTGAGCGTCAGAACGAAGAGACCGGCAACATCTACCAGATCACTGCACTGGCCAGTGACGAACCGACCAATCCCTCGGCCAGTGCGGTCGTCGACACGATCTATATCCCATGACCTCTGATCGCTTCCATTTCAGCAAGCGCACGATCAACTGGCTGCGCATTGGCTTCCTTGTCATCGCGGTGGGCTTCCTGCTCAGTCGCGTCGTGCCGCTGCGCGCCGCGCTGGGCGACTACGACATCGCGCAGGAGCCGCTGTATACCAAGCAGAGCCAGCCGCCGCTGATGATGATGGTGATGTCGCGCGATGAGCAGCTGTTCAACAAGGCCTACAGCGATTACAGCGATCTGGACGGTGACAAGATCATCGATACCACGTACCAGGACAAGTTCCCGTACGAAGGCTATTTCGATTCAAAACTCTGCTACAGCTACACCAGCAATCACTTCAAGGCATCAGGTCCGGCGACCGGCACCAACGGGCACAGCTGTGGTGGCACGGGCTGGTCGGGCAACTTCCTCAACTGGGTGACCATGAGCCGGCTGGACGTGATGCGCTACGTCCTCTACGGCGGCCAACGCTCCACCGATGATGCGGCCAAGACGGTCCTGGAGCGCGCGCAGATTCCCAGCGACCTGCATGCCTGGGTCAAGGTATATGCCGGCGCCGATATCAACAGCTTCACGCCATTGACCTCGACCACATCCTTCTGCAACGCAAGCATCAGTGCCAACGGCGCGCCGTTGATGCGGGTGGCCGGTGGCAACTGGTCCGAGTGGGCGTCCACGGCTTCGTATCAGTGTGGCGTCAACCGTACCGGCGAGGGTGGAGCGGATACGCCCAAGGCGACGACCGACTACGACGTCCGGGTGGAAGTTTGTGACCCCGCCAATGATGCGCATCGCGAGAGCTTCTGCCGCAAGTACAACGATGGCACCAAGGATCACTATAAGCCCAGCGGCCTGCTGCAGGCCTACGGTGAAAGCGGGCGCTTGCGTTTCGGCCTGGTGAGCGGCACCTATTCCCACCCGCGCGATGGCGGGGTCCTGCGCAGGAACATCGGCAAGATCGCCGGCAACGGCAGCAAGCTGTGTGATGCCGGCGATGAGATCAACCTGGCCACCGGGCAGTTCTGTCTGGCGCGCAACAGCGGGACGGAGGGCATCATCAACACGATGTCCAACTTCCGCATCGATCAGTGGAACTGGAGCAACAACTGGAACGACTGCAACGACTACAGCATCCTCAATCGCCAGGGTTTTGGTGATCGCGGCAACCTGCTGGACCCGGGCACGTCGGGTGACAAGGCCAAGAAGTGCAGTGCGTGGGGCAATCCGCTGGCCGAGATGTATGCCGAGGCACTGCGCTACGTCGGTGCCGGCACGAAGGTGTATGACGACACCGGCGATCTGTCCGGACTGCCCGTCGGTGTGGAGTGGAAAGATCCCTATCGGAGCCCTGCGCAGGGCGGAAATTCGTACTGCGCGACCTGCAACATCCTGGTGATGTCCTCGGGTCTGCCGTCCTTTGACAGTGACAACGTCGGCTCGGTCCCGCATCTTGCCTCGGCGGAGTCCGCCACGGATGCGCTTGGCGCCGCTGAAGGCATCAATGGCAAGCGCTACCTGGCCGGGCGCGTCACCGCAACGCCGCGTTACGCATCGATCAATACGCACGAGGATATCTGCCAGGCGCTGGAGGTGAACCAGCTCAGCCTGGTCCGCGGTATCTGCCCGGACATTCCGTCCACCGAAGGCAGCTATCTGATCGCGGGCCTGGCCAAGGCGGCCGCCGAGACGGACCTGCGGCCGGGCCTGGCAGGAAAGCCGGGCGATTACAAGGTCACGGCGACCACGTATACGGTGGCCATGTCCGAGAACCTGCCCAAGTTCGACATCAGCGTCGCAGGCGGCACGATTTCGCTGTCTCCTCTTTGCCAGGCCAACAACGAGGGTGGCGCAGGTTTCAACAGCAATGGCTGGCGCAGTTGCTTCCTGGGCTCGGTGGGCATCGGGACCAAAGAGGCGGCGGTCGGGCCCAAACGCGTCTACGGGCGCCCGTACCGTGCCGACGGAAAGTCCGGCAGTTTCTCGCTGGTCTGGGAGGATTCGCTCTGGGGCAACGACCATGACAACGACGTTGTGACCATGATGAGTTACTGCGTCGGCGCAGCCTGTGGCGACAAGGCGGGCATCGCGGACATGTGCTGGCGTTCGCCGAACAATACCGTGTGCTCCAACGAACTGTTGAGTGCGACCATCGGCGAAGACGAGGTGCTGGTGCGCCTTGAGAATCTGTCGGCGTATGCAGGCAATGCGATGCTGACCGGCTATACCATCGTTGGCTCCAATGCGGCCAACAACGTGCAGCGTCTGCTGCTGCGTCCTGGCAACAGCAATGGCTCGGTGCTCAGCTCCACCGAGAACCCGCCGAATAACTGGACCAAGCCTTCGGTGGTGCGCTACAAGCTCAGCGGATCCCAGGCCAACCAGTTGCAGAGTCCGCTCTGGTACGCCGCCAAGTACGGTGTCCCGAGTGGCAAGTGGGACACCAAGGTGCCGGGCACGCCGGACAACTACTTCCTGGCACGTAACCCGGCCGCGCTCAAGGCTGCCCTGGAGGCGATCTTCGAGAGTGCAGCCGAGGGGGACGCGCCGGTGGCTGGCGGCGGGTCCGGTGCGCGTATCAATGCGGGCTCGTTCACGGTCTCGGCCAGTTACAAGGTCGCCTCCGGAACGAATGACTGGGTGGGGGATGTCGTTGCCAGCAAGGTGTCCGACACGGGAACCGATGACATCGAGCTGTGGCGCGCTTCGACCAAGATGAGTTCCAGTGGCCGCACCATCGTCATGGCAACCTCGCCGACCACGGTCAATGGGAGCGGGGCGCTGGTGCCGGTGGCGGCCGCACCGTTCGAAGCAAACGATGTCCCGGGTGCGGACCGCAAGGCCCAGTTGGCCAACATGGGCTTCAGCAGCTCGATTCCCGACTGGTTCGGCTCGCACAGCGTGGCCGATCTGGTGAACTACCTGAAAGGCTCGGCCATCAGCGGCTTCCGCTCGCGTGGCTCGATTCTTGGCGATATCGTCAACTCCACCACCGAGATCGTGTCCACGGCCGACAACTACGGCTATGGCGCGTGGGGCTCCACGCCCACCTGGAAAGCGACGCTGGCGACCCGGTACAACGACTACCTGACCGCGAAGAAGAGCCGGAGCACCATGGTGTATGTCGGCGCGAACGACGGCATGCTGCACGCCTTCGACGCCTCCACCGGCACAACGGCGGGTAATGAACTCTTCGCGTTCATTCCGTCCGCATCGCTGCAACACATGGCCGAGCTGGCCAATCCGACCTATTCGCATCGGTACTACGTGGATGGCGCGCTGACCTCGTCGGACGTCTATTACGGCGATGCCTGGCATACCGTGCTGGTCGGCTCCACCGGTGCCGGTGGCGCCACCCGCGCGCCCAATGCAGAGGCTGTCGGCAACGGCGCGGTGTTCGGCTTGAACATCAGCAATCCGGGGGCTTTCACCAAGGATGACGTGCTGTGGGAAGTCTCGGGCAAGACCGATTCGGACATGGGCTTCGCGCTGGGCAAGCCGGTGATCGTTCCGGTCGCCGGCAGCGCGGCTGACAGCGCGCCGCGTTTCGTGGCGATCTTCGGCAACGGCGTGAATGCATCCAGTGGCAAGCCGGTGCTGTTCGTGGTGGATATCCAGACCGGGCAGGTGCTCAAGCGGCTGTCGCCCAGCGGCAGCGGCTATGCGCTGCGCAACGGCCTGATCAACGTCGCCCCGGTGGCCGCCTACAACAACAACGGGATCGCCGACACCGTCTATGGCGGTGACATGCAGGGCAACCTGTGGAAGTTCGACCTCCGCGATCCAGATCCCAGCAAGTGGGCCGTGGCCTACAGTGGCGCGCCGCTGTTCACCGCCAGCCGCAACAGTGTCGCCCAGCCGATCATGGGGGGGCTGGAGGTCTCCAAGGCGGCCGGGCGTGGCTACAACATCGTGTTCGGCACCGGTCAGTACTTCACCAATGACGACAATTCCGTGAGTTCGTCTTCGCCGGTGCAATCGCTGTACGGCGTCTGGGACAACATGAGCTCGACGATTGGCGGGCGCGGTGACCTGATCTCGCAGCAGATCACCTCGCGTGCCGGAAGCGGGGGGTACTCGCTGCGGGATGTCAGCAGCAACGCCGTCAATTATGTGAGCCAGCGCGGCTGGTATACCGACCTGATCGTCGGCGACGTGGTGGCCGGTGAGCGCTTCGTTGGCTATCCGACCATCCAGGACCGCAAGGTGGTATTCACCACCTACGAGCCGGGGCAGGCAGTCTGCGGCGGCGGTGGCGGCACCAACTGGATGTACTCGCTTGATCTGCTCACCGGCGCTGGATCGATGACAGGCCTCAGTCTGGACATCGGGGGCGATTCGCTGTGCACAGGCAACTGCGGCGGCATCGCGCTGACCAAGGGCGGGGCCACCAATAGCGGCCCACCAGTGAAGGACAGCAACATCTTCGTGCCCAAGTTGACCCCGTGCGACCCGACCAAGGCCACCTGCACGGTGGATGAGTTGATCAAGGCCAACCAGTGCACCTTCGTGCTGCGTGCACCGGGTGCGGATCCGCTGTACATGCCGCGCCCCTGCGGACGCCAGTCCTGGCGGCAGGTGCGCTGATGACCTTCATGACGAGAGCCCCCATGCAGACCGCTTTGCGCCGCCGGGTCGCCGGTTTCACCCTGATCGAGCTGATGATTACGGTGGCCGTGGTGGCCATCCTTGCCACCATCGCCATGCCGGCCTACCAGGACTCCGTGCGGAAATCCCGGCGCGCCCAGGCCAAGGCCGATCTGGTGGAACTGGCCCAGAACCTGGAGCGTTACCACACGGTCCAGAACACGTACGCCACCGCCACGCTGCAGTTCACCCAGTCACCGCGCGATGGCACCGCACATTACACCCTGTCTTTCGACAAGGACCCGACGGCGAGTACGTTCGGTATCCAGGCCGTCCCGGTGGCCGGCGGAACCCAGGCGAAGGACAAGTGCGGCACGTTGGCGCTGGATCAGGCGGGGCGCAAGAAGCCCACTGAAAAGACCGTCTCCGGGTGCTGGTGACGCTGGCATATCGCGGGTTGTGTGGGAGTGCTTGCATCACACTGCCGATGCTGGCTAGAATGCGCACCCCGCCCGAATAGCTCAGCCGGTTAGAGCACTTGACTGTTAATCAGGGGGTCGTTGGTTCGAGTCCAACTTCGGGCGCCAGATCTGCAAAAGCCGCGAGCAATCGCGGCTTTTGCTTTTTGTGTTTCCGCGCGGCGGGCAACGCGTGCCTCAGCAGGCCACGGGACCACGCGGCCGCTCGCTGCGTATCCGGCCTGCAAGGCTGACCACCACCTTCCCTTGGGAGGCGCCGTCCAGGCAGAAGGTGACTGACTGATTGCTGCCATTCAGCCGCCCATCCGGCCGGAATTGGATGCGGGGCTTGGACTGACTCCCCCCCGGCGCTCAGCCGCGAGCGGGCGTGCTGCTGCACCAGCAGGTGACCTGCGGAGGGAGCCTCGGCCGAGGAGGGCGTTGCGGGGGCATAGAGCACCCAGCCCCGGCTCCAGTTCCGGCCGCACGTCACGCCATCGTCAGTGGGGCAGACCGCGATCGGGCGCCGTTCGGTGATCGCCGTGTTGCGCGCGGTCGCCAACGCCGAGGCCAGCTGCATGCGCAGGCTGTCGGCCTGCAGGCGTTCCCGGGTCTGCTTGATGGCCGGCAGGGCCATGCCCGTGAGCACGGCCATGACCGCCATCGCGATCAGCGACTGGATCAGCGTCACGCCGGCGCAGGTGGCTGGGCGGGAGTGTTTCACGGTGACCGTCCAGGAGGGGGCAGGCAACCTTCACTCTGGCGGCCCGAAGGCCCCGCCGCCGCCGGTTCATGCCGCGTTTTGCTGTCGGCACTCCCCTCAACAGGCCGTCACCAACCCGGCCGTTATACTGAAGGCTTCCCGGCAGTGGCGGCACCATGAGCGATCGTTTCCAACTTGTATCCCCGTATTCGCCGGCGGGCGACCAACCGGCGGCCATCGAGAAACTGACCGCCAACTTCGAGGCGGGCATCGCCAAGCAGACCCTGCTCGGCGTCACCGGTTCCGGCAAGACCTACACGGTCGCCAATGTGATCCAGCGGGTGCAGAAACCCACGCTGGTGATGGCGCCGAACAAGACCCTGGCGGCGCAGTTGTACGGCGAGTTCAAGTCGTTCTTCCCGCACAACGCGGTCGAGTATTTCGTCAGCTACTACGACTATTACCAGCCGGAGGCTTACGTGCCCTCGTCGGACACCTTCATCGAGAAGGACAGTTCGATCAACGAGCACATCGAGCAGATGCGGCTGGCGGCGACCAAGACCCTGCTGTCGCGCCCGGATGCGATCGTGGTGGCGACGGTGTCGGCGATCTACGGCCTCGGCGCGCCCGAGGACTATCTGTCGATGCGCCTGATCCTCTCCACCGGTGAGCGGATCGACCAGCGCGACCTGATCAAGCACCTGACCCAGCTGCAGTACACCCGCAACGAGTTCGAGCTTCACCGCGGCACCTTCCGCGTGCGCGGCGAGGTGATCGATGTGTTCCCGGCCGAATCGGACAGCGAAGCGGTGCGCATCGAGTTGTTTGAAGGCGAGGTCGAGCAGATCAGCATGTTCGATCCGCTGACCGGCGAAAGCCTGCGCAAGATGATGCGCTACACGATCTATCCCAAGACCCACTACGCGACCACCCGCGAGCGCGTGCTGTCGGCGGTGGACACGATCAAGGCAGAGTTGAAGGTCCGCCTGGAACAGCTGTACGAACAGAACAAGCTGGTGGAAGCGCAGCGCCTGGCGCAGCGTACCCAGTTCGATCTGGAAATGATGGCCGAGGTCGGCTACTGCAACGGCATCGAGAACTACTCGCGGCATCTCACCGGCAAGAACGCCGGCGATCCGCCGCCGACGCTGTTCGATTACCTGCCGCCGGATGCGCTGCTGGTGATCGACGAATCGCACGTGACCATTCCTCAGATCGGCGCCATGTTCAAAGGCGACCGCTCGCGCAAGGAAACCCTGGTCGAGTTCGGTTTCCGCCTGCCGTCGGCACTGGACAACCGTCCGCTGCGTTTCGAAGAGTGGGAAGAGCGTTGCCCGCGCAGCATCTATGTCTCGGCCACGCCGGGGCCGTACGAGCTGCGCGAGACCGAAGGCGAGATCACCGAGCTGGTGGTGCGCCCGACCGGCCTGATCGATCCGGTGGTCGAAATCCGCCCGGTTGGCACCCAGGTCGATGACCTGATGTCCGAAGTCAACGAACGCATCAAGCTGGGCGACCGCGTGCTGGTCACCACGCTGACCAAGCGCATGGCCGAGAACCTGACCGAGTACCTGACCGAACACGGCATCCGCGTGCGTTACCTGCACTCGGATATCGATACTGTCGAGCGTGTGGAGATCATCCGCGATCTGCGCTTGGGCAAGTTCGATGTGCTGGTCGGCATCAACCTGCTGCGCGAAGGCCTGGACATGCCGGAAGTGTCGCTGGTGGCGATCCTGGATGCCGACAAGGAAGGGTTCCTGCGTTCGACCGGGTCGCTGATCCAGACCATCGGCCGCGCCGCGCGCAACCTGCGCGGCAAGGCGATCCTCTATGCGGACAAGATGACCCGCTCGATGCAGGCCGCGATCGACGAGACCGACCGCCGCCGCGCCAAGCAGGTCGAATACAACGAACTGCACGGCATCGTGCCCAAATCGGTGCTGCGTCCGATCACCGATGTGCTCGAAGGCGCGCGTTCGGAAGCGGCCGAGAAAGAGTCGCGCGGCAAAGGGAAGGGCAAAGGCAAGGGCGGGCGCGTGGCCGAAGAGTCCACCGATTACCGCACGATGGAGCCGGCTCAGATCGCCAAGCGCCTGCAGGCCCTGGAGCAGCAGATGTACCAGCACGCCCGCGATCTGGAGTTCGAAGATGCGGCCCGCGTACGCGATCAGATCCGCCAGTTGAAGGAGGCCAGTCTGGGCTGAACACCACGTTGTGAAATATCTTCACAAAAGTGTTGCGCTTTCCGGGGGGCGTCCGTAATATACGCGGCCTGCACCGACGCATTCGCAGCGGGGCAGGAAAGCAAAACGGGCGGTTAGCTCAGCGGTAGAGCACTACCTTGACATGGTAGGGGTCACAGGTTCGAACCCTGTACCGCCCACCACTTCAGTCCCGGAGACTGTCGTGGCACAACAGAAAAGCCAGCCCTCGGGTTGGCTTTTTTGCTATGTGCATTTCCTGACAACGCCCTGCATGCTGCACTGATACCCCGCACTGCGCCCACGGTCGACACTCAGGGTTTCCTGGGTGCTGCACATGCGGCGAGTGCTACACACCGGCGGCATGGGGGCACACGCGTCTCTTCCCATTTTCGGCAAGGCGTGTGTGGTCGCTTTGCTGGCCGGCATCTGCGCGATCGTCTTCTCGCCCCGGCTGCTGCCGCTGGGGTGGGGCGTCGCCGCCGCAGTTGCCGGCATCCTGCTCTGGATCCTGCCCTCCCGCCTCCGCCTGCTCGGTGCTGCTCTTTCCGGTCTCGGCTGGGCCGCCATGCACGCTCACGCCGGGCTGGCGCAGCAGCTGCCCCCCGGTGGGCCGCCGGTGGACCATGCGCTGCACGGCCGCGTGATCAGTCTCCCCGACCACGGTCCCGGGGGCACCCGCTTCCGGTTCCGGGTCGATGATGATCCGGCGATGCCACGCGAACTCCGCGGCCGGGACCTCGCCCTGGGCTGGTATGACGGATTCCGTGGTGCAGCCGATGATCGCCGGCGCACGCTCCGAGCCGGCGAACGCTGGTCGGTCACGGTCCGTGTCCGGGCGCCACGCGGGCGGGTAAACCCGGGCGGGTTCGACGCCGAGGGTTTTGCGTTGCGGCAACGGGTGGCTGGCAGCGGGTACGTGCGGGAACCTGCCCAGGCGCATCCGCTGGGTGAGCCAACCGGATTGCCCGCGTGGCGCGAGCGGATGGCCAGTGCGATCGCCAGGGCGGTCCAGGGCGATGGCCGTCGTTTCGTCCAGGCGCTGGCACTGGGCGATACCCGCGGCCTGAGCCAGGCCGACTGGGATGACCTGCGCGCGCTGGGGGTGACCCACCTGGTGGCGATCTCCGGCTTCCATGTCGGCGTGGTGGCTGGTGTCGCTGCACTGTTGGCAGGCGGGCTCTGGCGGTGCCTGCCGATGCTCGGCCTGTACGTACCACGCCCGATGGGCGCTGCGGCGGCGGCCGTCGCAGGCGCGGCGCTGTACGCCGCAGCGGCCGGTTTCGCGCTGCCCACGGTGCGTACCGTGCTGATGATCGCGGTGGTGGCAGCGGCGCGCTGCAGCCGGCGGTGGGCAACCGTGGCGCAGTCGCTCTCCCTGGCGGCGCTGGCGATGCTGCTGGTCGATCCGCTCGCCGTCCTTGCGCCCGGCTTCTGGCTGAGCTTTGCCGGTGTTCTGTGGCTGATCTGGTGCCTGCCCGGGCGCGAGGAGAGCTGGCTTCGGGGGTTCCTGGGCGCGCAGGGCGTGGCGAGCGTGGCGCTGCTGCCGTTGACCGTGGCGCTGTTCGGGCAGGCCTCGCGTGCGGGGCCGCTGGTGAATCTGGTGGCGATTCCCTGGTGGACGATGGTGGTGGTGCCGCTGGCCCTGCTGGGCACCGCGCTGGAGGCGCTGATCGACGGGGCGGGGCGCTGGCCGTGGCAGCTGGCGGCGTGGTGCTTCGAGGCGAGCTGGTGGCTGTTCGGGTATGCCGCGCGCAGCGAGCTGTCGCTGTGGTGGCTGCCGCAATCCAACCGCTGGGCGCTGATCTCGGCCGTGTTCGGCGTGTTCTGGCTGCTGCTGCCGCGTGGCAGTGGTGGCCGGGTCCCCGCACTGCTGCTGTGCCTGCCGTTGCTGTGGCCGGCGCGGCATGGGCCGGCCGAGGGCGAGGTGGAACTGCTGGTGATGGACGTGGGGCAGGGCCTGGCCGTAGCAGTGCGCACGCGTCGGCACACGCTGCTGTACGACACCGGGCCGGGGGCCGAGGACGGCTTCGATGCCGGTGAGCGGATCGTGGTGCCGACCCTGCGTGCGCTGGGGCAGGGGCGGCTGGATCGGATCATGATCAGCCACGACCATCGCGACCACACCGGTGGCCTGCGCGGGGTGCGTCGCAGCTTTCCCGGCGCGACGCTGCAGGCGCCGCCCGGCGCCCTGCGCGGCCGCGCATCGGCCTGCCATGCCGGGCAATCCTGGCAGTGGGATGGCGTGACGTTCCGGGTGCTGCATCCCCCGCGTGACGAACCGCAGCCGACCAACGACAGCAGCTGCGTGCTGCGGCTGGAAACCAGCCGGGGGGCGATTCTGCTGGCCGGGGACATCGAGAAGCGCAGCGAGGCCCTGCTGGTCCAGCACGCAGGCGCGCTGCTGGCGGCCCAGGCAGTAGTGGTTCCGCACCATGGCAGTGCCAGTTCGTCCACGCCGGCCTGGGTGGCGGCCGTCGCGCCGCGGCTGGCGATCGTCTCGACCGGTCACCGCAACCGGTTTGGCCATCCGCGTGCCGAGGTGGTGGAGCGCTGGCAGGCCGTGGGCGCCGAGGTGCTCAACACCTCCGAGAGCGGCGCGGTGCGGGTCTGGCTCGGGCGTGACGGCCTGCAGGTGCGTGAACAACGGGTTTTCGAGCGGCGTTGGTGGGATGCCGCGGAGCGGAGCCGGCCGGCTGCTATCCTATCGGCGATCAAACAGGCGGCCGCTGGGCCGGAGGATTGAAACGTGTGGGAACTGGTCAAGGCCGGTGGCTGGCCGATGCTGCCGCTGCTGCTGTTGGGCGTACTGGCTTTGGCAATCGTCCTGGAGCGTTTCTGGACCCTGCGGCGCAATGAAGTCCTGCCCCCCGGGCTGGGCCAGGAAGTGCGCAACTGGGCCGCGCGCGGCAAGCTCGACCCGAGTCATATCCAGTCGCTGCGCGGCAACTCGCCGCTGGGCGCGCTGCTGGCGACCGCGCTGGAAGCACGCAACCGCCCGCGCGACCAGATCCGCGAACGCATCGAAGATGCCGGCCGGCATCTGGTTCACCGCATGGAGCGGTTCCTGAATGCCCTTGGCACGATCGCCTCGGCCGGTCCGCTGCTGGGCCTGCTCGGCACGGTGGTCGGCATGATCCAGATGTTCATGGGCATCCTCGACCACGGCGTGGGCGATGTGAACCAGCTGGCCGGCGGTATCGGCAAGGCGCTGGTCTGCACCGCCACGGGCATGATCGTGGCGATTCCGGCGCTGATGTTCCATCGCTATTTCAAAGGCCGCATCGCCGGCTACGTGATCGAGATGGAGCAGGAGGCGTCGGCGCTGCTGGATGCGCTTGATGGTCGCCCGGGCGTGATGAACAACGGGCCGCGTGCCGCCGCTGGTTCGGCCGGCGCCGCACCGGTCACGGTCAAGGGCTGACGGATGCGCATCCGCAATGACCGGATCCAGGACGAGCCGCATATCGATCTGGTTCCCCTGATCGATGTGATCCTTGTCCTGATCATCTTCTTCGTGGTCACCACCACCTTCGATGCGCGCTCGACGTTGCAGCTGCAGTTGCCGACCGCCAGCCAGCAGGACACCACCGAGCCGCCGCGCTCGCTGAGCGTGCTGGTCAATGCCGAGGGGCGTTACTTCATCAACGACCAGGAAGTGCTGCGCACCGACGTCGAGTCGGTCAAGCAGACGATTGCCGCCGTCGCCGGCAGCGATCGGGAACAGACCGTGCTGTTGCGCGCCGACGCGCGCACGCCTTACCAGGCTGTCGTCACGGCCCAGGATGCTCTGGGCCAGCTGGGCTTCCGCCGCATCGCCATCGCTACCGCGCCGGAGGTGCGTCCATGAGCAAGAAACATTCCCCCGTCTGGCCGATCTACAAGCGCCTGCTCGGGTATACCGGTGCCTATTGGGTGTTCATGGTCGCCGCCGTGGTCGCGATGGTGGTCGAGGCCCTGGCCGGTTACAGCTTCACCAAGCTGATGGAGCCGCTGGTCAACCGGGGGTTCGTCAACCCGGAGCCGCGGATGGCGGTGATCCTGCCGCTGACCATCCTCGGGTTGTTCATGATGCGCAGCCTGGCCACCCTGGTCAGCGATTACGCGCTGGCCCGCACCGGGCGCAGCGTGGTGCGCGACCTGCGTGAGCAGGTGCTGGAAAAGTACCTGCATCTGCCGTCTTCGCATTTCGATGCTGAAGCCACGCCGGTGATGGTCAGCCGCCTGAACTTCGATACCGAGCAGGTCACCCAGGCCAGCGCCGATGCGCTCAAGACCCTGGTGGCCGATACGCTCACCATCATCGCCATGCTGGTGGTGATGCTGCAGATGAGCATCAAGGTCACGATGGCGATGCTGGTGGTGGTGCCACTCATCGGTGTGATCGTCTCGATCGTGGGCAAGCGCTACCGCCGGATCAGCCGTGGCATCCAGGACGGCATGGGCGGCATGGCGCAGACCGCCGAGCAGTCCCTGGCCGCGCAGCAGGAAGTGAAGGTGCATGGCACCCAGGCGCACGAGATCTCGCGCTATTCCCGTCTGGCCAACCGCATGCTCGGCCTGAACATGAAGGTCGAAACCACGCGCGCGCTGGCCTCCAGCACGGTGCAGTTCCTGGCGGCCCTGGCGCTGGCGGTGATCGTGTGGGTGTCGACCCGCGAGGCACTGGCCGGCAAGCTCAACGCGGGCCAGTTCATGGGCCTGATGACCTCGATGATGGCGATCATTCCGTCGCTGCGTCGCCTGACCAGCGTGCAGACCTCGATCTCGCGCGGTGTGGCCGCGGCCGAGCGCCTGTTCGGGATTCTCGATATGCCCGTCGAGCGCGACGAAGGCATCCAGAGGATCGGCCGCGCACGGGGCGAGCTCGCCTTCGAGCACGTGATGCTGCGCTATCGCGAGGATACCGGCATCGCGCTGGACGACATCAGTTTCGTGGCCAAGCCGGGCACGGTGACGGCAATTGTCGGCCGTTCCGGCAGCGGCAAGACCAGCCTGATCCGGTTGGTGCCGCGCTTCTACGAACCCAGCGGTGGCCGCATCACGCTGGATGGGGTGGCGCTGGACGATTACCCGCTGGCGGACCTGCGTCGCCAGGTAGCCATGGTTGGGCAGAAGGTCATGCTGTTCGATGACACCGTGGGCGCCAACATCGCCTACGGCATGGACGCGACCGAAGCGCAGATCCGCGCCGCGGCCGAAGCGGCCAACGCGTGGGAGTTCATCGCGCGCATGCCGCAGCAGCTGCAGACGCCGGTCGGCGAGAACGGTGCGCTGCTCTCCGGCGGCCAGCGTCAGCGCCTGGCGATCGCCCGCGCGATCCTGCGCGACGCGCCGATCCTGATCCTGGATGAAGCCACCGCCGCGCTCGACAACGAGTCCGAGCGCCTGGTGCAGGATGCGTTGCAGCGCCTGATGCCCGAGCGCACGACGCTGGTGATCGCGCACCGTCTGTCCACCATCGAACATGCCGACCAGGTACTGGTGATGGACCATGGCCGCATCGTCGAGCGCGGCACGCACAACGAACTGCTGGCGCTGGGCGGCCTGTACGAGCACCTGCACAAGATGCAGTTCCGCGAAAGGCAGCCTTGATGGCAGGCAAGGGCACGCACACGCCGTCGTACTGGTATGACGGCAGCGCCATTCCGTTCCTGGCACGCCTGGCGTCACCGCTGTACGGTGCGGCGGTCGCGCTGCGCCGGATGGCGTATCGGCGTCGCTGGCTGAAACGGCATTCGCTGCCGGTGCCGGTGGTGGTGGTCGGCAATGTCACCGCCGGTGGCACTGGGAAGACCCCGCTGACGATCGCGTTGGTCAACCGCCTGCGCGAAGCGGGCTGGAAGCCGGGGGTCGCCAGCCGTGGCTATGGTCGCGACGATGCGGGCACCCCGCGCTGGGTGCTGGCCAGTACCGATACCGCCGTCGGCGGCGACGAGCCGGTGCTGATCGCCTGGAAAACCGGCGTGCCGGTGCGGGTGGATGCGGACCGTGTGGCGGCCGGCAAGGCGCTGGTCGAGGCGGGCTGCGACATCATCGTCTGCGACGACGGCCTGCAGCACTACCGGCTGGCGCGCGACATCGAAATTGAAGTGGTCGACGCACAGCGCCGCTACGGCAACGGTCGGCTGATTCCCGCCGGCCCACTGCGCGAGCCGGCCAGCCGTGCGCGCGACTGCGATTTCCGCGTGGTCAACATGGGCCAGGCCAGCGACGGCACCGAAGCGCAGACCGCCTGCGGCTTCGGCGAATGGCCGATGCAGCTGCGCATCGACAGCGCACAGCCGCTGCAGGGCGGCCGCGCGCGGCGCCTCTCGCATTTCCAGGGCCAGCGCGTGCATGCGGTGGCCGGTATCGCCAATCCGCAGCGCTTCTTTGACATGCTGCGCGCGCATCGCATCGGCGTGGTGCCGCATGCCTTCGCTGATCACCATGCCTACCAGCCGTCCGATCTGCGCTTCGGCAGCGAACTGCCGGTGCTGATGACCGAGAAGGACGCGGTCAAGTGCAAGGCCTTCGCGACCGAATGGCACTTCGCCGTGCCGCTGTCGGCCGAGTTGCCGGCGGCGTTCTGGATCAGCCTGCTGGACCGCGTCGAGAAACTCGGCAAGCGTTGACGGGCCCGGTGCCGGTTGCGGCACACTGACGCCCGGACTGCATTCCTTTCGTACAGGTCATCCCCCATGAGCGCTTCCGTCGAGTTCGTCGTCGCCATTCCCGCCCGTTATGCCGCTTCGCGGCTGCCGGGCAAGCCGCTGCGCCTGCTCGGCGGCGAGCCGCTGGTGCTGCGCGTGGCGCAACGCGCGCTGCTCGCCGGCGCGCGCGAGGTGTGGGTCGCCACCGACGATCAGCGCATCGCCGAGGCCCTGCAGGGCCTGGCCGAAGTGCGCGTGGCGATGACCTCCACCGAGCACGCCTCCGGCACCGATCGGCTGGCCGAGTGCGCCGCACAGGCCGGCTGGTCCGATGACACCCTGGTGGTGAACCTGCAGGGCGATGAGCCCTTCGCCCCGGCCGAAGGCATCCGCGCGGTGGCCGAAGCCCTGGTCTACAGCGGTGCGGAGATGTCCACGCTGGCTACGCCGGTGGAAGACGCTGAAACCCTGTTCGACCCGAACGTGGTCAAAGTGGTGCGCAAGCAGAATTTGGATGCCTTGTATTTCAGCCGCGCGCCGATTCCGTGGCACCGCGATGCCTTCGCGCGCTCGCGCGACACGCTGTCCGGCCCGCACTGGCTGCGCCATATCGGCATCTACGGTTACCGCGCCGGCTTCCTGCGCCAGTTCGCCGCGTTGCCGGCCGGCACCTTGGAGCAGCTGGAGTCGCTGGAGCAGCTGCGTGTGCTCGAAGCGGGGCACCGCATCAGCGTGGCGCTGACCCCGGCCGAGTTCCCGCCCGGCATCGACACCCCGGACGATCTGGCGCGTGCCGAGGCCTGGTGGGCAGCACACCCGTGACCGTGGCACGACGGTTGCATGACGCCGAGTCCGGCATAATCGGGGCATGAACGTCCAGCCCGTCCAGGATCTTCCCGAATTCGCCACCTGGCTCAACGCCAAACCGACCACCCTGGCCGAGCTGCAGGGGCGGCCGGTCGTGCTGGCCTTCGTCAATGCCGCTTCCGTGTGGTGCGCGCAGCGGCTGGCCGAGCTGGCCCAGTGGCAATCACGCAACCCGGGCAAGCTGCAGCTGCTGGTGCTGCAGGTGCCGCGTTTCGACGGCGAGCGCGATCCCGATCAATCCCTCAAGCTGCTGCGCCGCCAGGGGCTGAACGCGCCGGCCCTGCTGGATGCGGAGTGGGATGGCTGGCGCCGCTTCGGCGTGACCGCATGGCCGACCCTGGTCCTGCTCGATGCCCAAGGGCGCGAGCGCGAGCGTCTGGTCGGTCTCGGCGGGGAACTGGAACGCTCCCTTGCTGCGCTGTGCGAAGGCAGCTCGCGGCCGTCCGATGAAGACCTGCACGGCGCCCGTGAGCTGAGCCCCGAGCCGCGCCTGCCGCTGCGCTTCCCGACCGGGTTGGCGGTGACCACCGAGCGCCTGTACATCGCCGACACCGGTCATCACCGCGTGCTCGAGTGCAGTCATGGTGGCCGCGTGCTGCGCCAGTTCGGCATGGGCACCGCCGATTTCATGGATGGGGACCAGGCCCAGGCGGCCTTCCACCATCCCCAGGGCCTGGCGCTGGAGCGCGAATGGCTGTACGTGGCCGACACCGGCAACCATGCCCTGCGCCGCATCCATCTGCTCTCCGGCCAGGTCGATACGCTATGCGGCACCGGCCGCCCCGGCGAACCGATCGAAGGGCCGGTGGCCGATCCGCGCCACACCGCACTCAACCACCCGCAGGGCCTGGCCGTCGCCGACAACCAGATCCACATCGCCATGGCCGGCGACAACCGTATCTGGAGCTATTACCTTGGCCAGCGCAGCCTGCAGTGGCGCGCCGGCAGTGGGGCGATCGACGAGCGCGACGGCAGTGGCCACGTGGCCGCGTTCGCGCAGCCGTGCTCGGTCGCGGCGGTCCAGCAGGTGCTGTACGTCTGCGATGCGCTGGGCTCCTCGATCCGCGCCATGCAGTTGCGTGGTGATCTGGTGCAGACGCTGGTCGGGCAGGGGCTGTGGACCTTCGGCGAACAGGACGGCCCGCGCACCTCGGCACTGCTGCAGTACCCGCAGGCAATTGCCCTGAGTCCGGATGCGCCGCTGCTGTGGATCGCCGATGCCGGCAACGGCCGCCTGCGCACGCTGCGCCTGGGCGGTGGTGAGCTGAGTACGCTGGCGTTGCCGCGCCGCCTGCACGGCCCGGCTGGCCTGGCGCTGGGCGGTGGCGCGGTCTGGATTGCCGAGACCGATGCCCACGCCGTGCTGCGCTTCGACCCCGTCAGTGGTGTCCTGAGCGACGTGCCGATCAACGAATGACTGTTTCTTCCGCCCCCGCCTTCGATGGCAAGGCATTTGCGGCCCACCTGAGCACCGCCCCCGGCGTGTACCGCATGTACGCTGCCGATGACACGCTGCTGTACGTCGGCAAGGCGCGTGCGCTGCGCAACCGCGTGGGCAGCTATTTCAACGGCACGCCCAAGACCACGCGGATCATGTCGATGCTGTCGCAGGTCGCGCGCATGGACGTGACCGTGACCCGCTCGGAGGCCGAGGCGCTGCTGCTGGAAAACCAGCTGATCAAGTCGCTCTCGCCGCGCTACAACGTCTCCCTGCGCGACGACAAGACCTATCCGCACGTGCTGCTGACCCGTGAGCAATGGCCGCGGATCGCACTGCACCGTGGCCCGCGCGCGGTGCCGGGGCGTTACTTCGGCCCGTACCCCGGCGTCACTGCCGTGCGCGAAACGCTCAACCTGATGCACAAGCTGTTCAAGCTGCGCAGCTGCGAAGACAGCGTGTTCCGCAACCGCTCGCGGCCCTGCCTTCAGTACCAGATCGGCCGCTGCAGCGCGCCCTGCGTGGAGCTGGTGGCACCGGAGGATTACGCCGAGTCGGTACGCCGCGCTTCGATGTTCCTGGAAGGCAAGAGCGACCAGCTCGCGCGCGAGCTCGGCACCCAGATGCAGACCGCCAGCGAAGCACTGGAATTCGAGCAGGCCGCGCGCCTGCGCGATCTGATCGCCTCGCTGCGCAGCATGCAGACCCGCCAATACGTGGATGGCCGCGCGGCGGATCTGGACGTGCTCGCCTGCGCCACCCAGGGCGCCAGCGCCTGCGTGCTGCTGCTGGCCTTCCGTGATGGCCGCAACATGGGCACGCGTCCGTTCTTCCCGCGCACCAATGGCGAGGAGAGTGCCGATGAAGTGCTGGGCGCGTTCGTCTCCCAGTACTACGCCGAGCACGCCCCTCCGCGCGAGATCCTGCTCGACCGCGAAATCCCGGATGCCAGCCTGATCGAATCGGCCTTGAGTGCCTCGGCCGAACACAAGGTGCAGCTGCGCTGGAACGTGCGCGGTGAGCGCGCCGGCTACGTGGAACTGGCCGCACGCAACGCGCAGATCACCCTGGTCACCGAACTGGGCAGCCGCACCGCGCAGCACGCACGCAGCGAAGACCTGCGGCAGATGCTCGGCCTGACCGAGCAGGTCAAGCGCGTGGAGTGTTTCGATATCAGCCACACCATGGGCGAAGCCACCGTGGCCTCGTGCGTGGTGTTCGATGCGGCCGGACCGGTGCGCAGCCAGTACCGCCGTTTCAATATCAGCGGCATCGAGCCCGGCGATGACTATGCGGCCATGCACCAGGCGATCGAGCGGCGCTTCCGCCGCGCGGTGGAAGAGGACGGCGTACTGCCGGATCTGCTGCTGATCGACGGCGGTGCCGGCCAGTTGGCCCAGGCGCAGTCCGCGCTGGCCGATCTGGGCGTGGAAGGGGTGATGCTGGTCGGCGTGGCCAAGGGCGTGGAGCGCAGGGCAGGGCATGAAGCCCTGGTCATGCCGGACGGCCGCGAACTGCGCCCGGGCGCAGCCTCACCGGCGCTGCAGTTCATCCAGCAGGTGCGTGACGAGGCCCACCGCTTCGCCATCACCGGCCACCGCGGCCGCCGCCAGAAGGCCCGGATGACCAGCAAACTCGAAGATATTCCTGGCATCGGCCCGCGCCGGCGCGCCAGCCTGCTCAAACATTTTGGCGGCCTGGTCGGCCTGAAAGCCGCCGGCGAAGCGGAAATCGCGAAAGTGGACGGCATCAATGACGCCCTCGCTGCGCGTATCTACGCTAACCTTCATGGACTGCCCACGCCCGACGCGGCGGGCGAGTAGAGAGACGCAATGAAGTTGACCCTCCCCACCTGGCTGACCCTGCTGCGGATCGTGATGATCCCCGTTCTGGTGCTGGTGTTCTATCTCCCCTACAAGTGGACCAATTTCGCCTCGGCGGCGATCTTCGGCCTGGCTGCGCTCACCGACTGGCTCGACGGCTGGATCGCCCGCCGCTACGACCTGCAGTCCGCGTTCGGCGCCTTCCTCGACCCGGTCGCGGACAAGCTGATGGTGGCCGTGGCGCTGTTCCTGATCGTGCAGGGCCACCCCACCGCGTGGATGGCGGTCTGGGCGGCAGTGATCGTCGGCCGTGAAATCGCCGTCTCGGCACTGCGCGAATGGATGGCGGAAATCGGCCAGCGGGCCAAGGTGCGTGTGGCCGTGATCGGCAAGGTGAAAACCACCGCGCAGATGGTCGCGCTGCTGTGCCTGCTGTACTCGGTCGCACCGCACACCCCGATGCAGGACATCTGGATGGGCACCGAGGTCTTCCACATCGGCGACTGGACCCTGGCGATCGCCTCGATCCTGACGCTGTGGTCCGGCCTGCAGTACCTGCACGCGGCGTGGCCAAGCCTGCGCGAAGACGAGCGCCTCGCGCGTGAGAACACCAAAGCAAAAAAGAGTGCGTGAGGGCTGTTGACAGGGATGCATTTGGCTGTAGAATTTCGCCTCCCAAGCGGGAATAGCTCAGTTGGTAGAGCGCAACCTTGCCAAGGTTGAGGTCGCGAGTTCGAGTCTCGTTTCCCGCTCCAGATACCGCATTCCATCGTGATCCGTCCCGATGCGATGCAACGAAAAAAGCGACCTTCCGGGTCGCTTTTTCCGTTTGTGTGCCGTGCCTCGGGCATGCATCTGCATCATGGGTTCACTCCGTCAGCACCGCAGCGCGGTCGGCCATGGCGGGCCGGGCGACTACTCAGGCTGAGGCCGCTCGGGTGTCTCGCAGGAGTCGTCTACCCAGAGTCGTTGATGTGCGATGCGAACGCAGCGGGGATAAGGGCCATCCATGTCGAGCGCCTGAAATCGAGCCACCCACGGATGTGCCATTGGTTCCACGGCTTCCTGTGGCCAGTCGCCCAGGTCTGCGATCACTGCAATGGAACGTAAGCAGCTGTCGAGCAGCAGTCGGTCGAGCAAGGCCAGTCGGTTCGCGCGGAGTTCGATCAGCAGCACCTGGTCTTCCCGCCCCGAACCGCAGTAGGCCATCGGACGGGCGGAATTGGATGACGTGCGTACGAACAGCGTTACGCCCGGACCGCCCTCCAGCATGAAGGCGCTGCGGTTGATCGGAAACACGGTATCGGCCTGCATCAGCACCCGTCGCAGGTCGGCATCCACGGAAATGGCCCGACGTCTCCCCGACATCCGCTGCGCGTGTACGTGCTTGTCGCTGGCCGAGATGCTCAGGTGGTGGCCATCGGGCAGCGGGAATACGAGCGTCACGGGGGCGGCTATCGCCGATGCGCTCAATAACAGTCCCGTACAGGTGGCGGCCATGCGCGCAGGGCAACATTGAATGTAATGGAGTGCAGACAGCATCAGCCTGGTGCTGCTGCCAGAGGTGTGTGCCATGGGTGTCGGAGTCTTCAGGTGTGGGGTCCGCTGCATTGCATGCATCAGACGGCGTTGCACTCCCTTTGACAATACAACTTGTGGGAAACGTGCAACCAAACGCCGAACCTGCCGTGGCGGCTCGCCGGTGAGCTGCGCCCCAGTGGAGGGGCCTGCAGTTGCACCCGTCCTTCGCCCAGGACAGGGTGAAGGGGGTATTCGACGGGCGCCGGCTGCGCGAGGGCGTTGCGCTGCACTGGACGTGCAAGTCCGGGGGCGCTTCGGCGCGTCAACGTCTGGCAAGCCGGACATGGGGACTTTGTGCGGGAGCAGAACGGGGGAAGATGTCGGAGGCCGCCGTGACCGCCCGGTGGGAAACCACACCACGTTGCGGCGAAAAGGATGTTGACGACGTGAAGGAATTCCGACAGAATAGCGCTCCTTCGACGCAGGTCGAGGGGCCGACAGCCTCCAGCGCCTCAGGGTGCGGTGCGGTCGGGGCAAGCGAAAGTCTGCGGGAATAGCTCAGTTGGTAGAGCGCAACCTTGCCAAGGTTGAGGTCGCGAGTTCGAGTCTCGTTTCCCGCTCCAGATTTCGACAGGGCCCCCTTGGGGCCTTGTTTTTCTCCGCGGTGGCACGCGGGCATCCAGTCCGGAAGCATCGGCCGGGATGTGAAAAAAAGTGTGAAAAAGCTGGTGTGTTTCGAGTGGTTTCGGTAACATACCCGCTTGATTTTGCGGGAATAGCTCAGTTGGTAGAGCGCAACCTTGCCAAGGTTGAGGTCGCGAGTTCGAGTCTCGTTTCCCGCTCCAAATCCTGACCAGGCCCCGTTCTCGGGGTCTTGTTTTATCGGGGCACGCAACACGCCTTCGATGATCGTAGGGTCACCGGCCTGGTGGCAGAGTGGTCATGCAGCGGACTGCAAATCCGCGTACGCCGGTTCAATTCCGACCCAGGCCTCCAAATGGAAAGTAGCCCAGAGCCCGCGAAAGCGGGCTTTGTGCGTTGTGGGCCTCCATTCAGTTTCGGAGGCCAGAGCCGACAGGGCCTACACAACACGCTTCGTATGCTGCGGCCGTCCACTTTGGCAGCCTTATGCAGACACAAAAAGCAAGCGTAGCGACGGGTATCGAAGGCCTCGACAGCATCCTCGGCGGGGGCTTCCCGCAGGGGCGGCTGTACCTGCTGGAAGGACCGCCAGGCTCCGGCAAGACCACGCTGTCCCTGCAGTTTCTGCTGCATGGGCTGAGCAAGGGCGAGCGCTGTCTCTACATCACGCTCTCCGAGACGGCTGACGAGCTGCGCGAAGTTGCCAATGCTCACGGCTGGTCCTTGGATGGCCTGGACCTGTTTGAGCTGGCCTCGGCCGAGGAAGCGCTGGGCGACGGACGGATGCAGTCGGTACTGCACTCCTGGGAAGTCGAGCTGGACGAGACGGTCAAGCTGATCCTCGGCGAGGTGGAGCGCATCAAGCCGCATCGGGTGGTGTTCGATTCGCTGTCCGAGCTGCGATTGCTATCGCAGGATCCGCTGCGTTATCGCCGCCAGATCCTCTCGCTCAAGCAGTTCTTCGCGCCCAAGAGCGCGACCGTGGTGCTGGTCGATGACATGACGGCCTCCGGTGAGGAGCGCGATGGCCAGTTGCACAGCCTCTGCCATGGCGTGGTGTCGCTGGAACGCCTGACACTGGATTTCGGCCCGGCGCGCCGCCGGATGCATGTCCAGAAACTGCGCGGGGTGAACTTCACCGCCGGCTACCACGACATGACCATCCGTGAAGGGGGCCTGGAGGTCTTTCCGCGGTTGATCGCCTCGGACCACCACGCCACATTCAACGGCACGCCCATCAGCAGCGGGGTCGGCGAGATCGACAGTCTGCTCGGCGGCGGTCCGCTGCGGGGCACCAGCACGCTGTTGACCGGCCCGGCGGGCAGCGGCAAGACGAATGTGGCGCTGCAGTACGTCTGGGCGGCCTGCGAGCGCGGTGAGCACTGCTGCATTTTCGAATTCGATGAGCGCATCGGCACCTTGCTGGCCCGCGCCGAGTCGCTGGACATCGATCTGAGCAAACACCTGGCGTCGGGCCTGCTGGAAATCCTGCAGGTCGATCCGGCCGAGATCTCACCGGGCGAGTTCGCCTGGAACATGCAGCGTGCAGTCGAGGAGCGCCAGTGCCGCCTGCTGGTGATCGACAGCCTCAACGGCTACGTCACCGCGATGCCCCAGGAAAAGCAGCTGATGCTTCAGCTGCACGAGATGCTGTCCTATCTCAACCAGAAGGGCGTGGCGACCATCCTGATCAATCCGCAACACGGGTTGGTCGGCACGATGTCGACCGGCAATCTCAACGTCTCCTACATCGCGGACTCGGTCGTGTTGTTCCGCTTCTTCGAATCGCAGGGGCGCATCCGCAAGGCGATCTCGGTGATCAAGAATCGGGGCGGTGCGCACGAGAATACGATCCGCGAGCTGAAGATCGATGGTAAGGGAATTTCGCTGAGCGCCCCGCTCAATGAGTTCAAGGGCATTCTGACCGGCACGCCGGAATTCGTGGGCAATACGGCGCATCTGCTCGGCCACACCCGTGCAGAGTGACTCCGTTTCCGGTGTGGTGCATATCTTTGCGCCGTTCGGGCGCGATGCGCCGAGCATTGCCGGCGTACTCAATGCCGCCGGGCTGCGCACCGCGATCCACGAGAGCCTGCCACGGCTGGCCGCCGCGCTTGATGATGACGTGGGTGCGGTGGTCGTCACCGAAGAGGCGGTCGCCAAGGGCACCGCCGCGTTGCTGGAGCCCTTGGCCAAGCAACCGTCCTGGTCGGATATTCCCGTCATTCTGCTGCGGTCGCCGCACTCGCAGAAGCGCCCCTTGGCCGATCCTGGCCTGCAGTTGTCGATCAACATCATCGAGCTGGACCGGCCGCTGGGCAGCAGCTCGCTGCTCAGCTCCGTGCGCAGTGCGCTGCGTGCGCGCGACAAGCAGTTCCTGGTCCGTGATCAGATGCGGGCGCTGGCCGATGGCCGTGCCGCACTGGAGCGCAGCGAAGCAGAACTGCGCCTGGTGGCCGATGCGATGCCGGTGCTGATCGCCTTCATCGACCGTGACCTGTGTTACCGCTTCGCGAACAAAGCGTATGAGGCCTGGTTCGAGCGTCCGGTATCGGCCGTGATCGGCAAACGCGTGCCGGAGGTCGTCGGGCAGGAGGTCTGGCGCACCCGCCGCCCGTTGATCGAACGTGCGCTGGCGGGCGAGCACATCGTGTTCGAGGCCAACTGGCCGTTCAGTGACGGCCGCCGGCGCGACAGCGAGATCCGTTATTCGCCGCGCTGGGATGCAGACGGCGCGCCGGATGGGTTCCACGTCTTCGTCACCGATATCACGGCCTCCAAGCTGGCCCTGGAAACGAGTCAGCAACATGCCTCGGACCTGGAGGCGATGGTGGCCGAGCGCACGGCGGAGCTGGAGCGGCAGATGGCCGCGCGTGAGGCCAGCGAAGCGGCCCTGCGCCAGTCGCAGAAGATGGATGCCATCGGGCAATTGACCGGCGGCATCGCGCACGACTTCAACAACATGCTGACCGGCATCCTCTCCTCGCTGGACATCATGCGCATGCGCCTGGACATGGGGCGCATGGAAGGGATGGAGCGCTTCCTGGATGCGGCCACCGCCTCCAGCCAGCGCGCGGCGGCCTTGACCCAGCGTCTGCTGGCGTTTTCGCGACGTCAGTCGCTGGATTCGAAGACGGTGGAACTCAACGCGCTGGTTGGATCGGTCCAGCACCTGCTGCGCAGCACGCTGGGCGAGAAGATCCGCATCCAGATGGCGACCAGTGACGCGCCGCTGCGCGCCAACCTGGACAGCAACCAGTTCGAAAGCGCGCTGCTGAATCTGGCGATCAATGCACGTGACGCGATGCCTGAAGGCGGTGAGCTGATCCTGCGGACCTCGCACGTTTTCGCCGCCGAGGGCGAAGTGCCGACCATTCCGGCAGGCGAGTACGCCGTGGTATCTGTCTCCGATTCCGGCACCGGCATGCCACCGGAGGTGGTCGAGCGGATCTTCGAGCCGTTCTTCACCACCAAGCCGATCGGCAAGGGTACGGGCTTGGGTATGTCGATGATCTACGGCTTCATGCAGCAGTCCGGCGGCCACATCACGGTCGATTCCACGCCAGGGCAGGGCACCACGGTAGCGTTGTTCATGCCGGTGGTGCACGACGCGGCTGAGGACGACGGTGCACCTAGCGCACAGCCGGTGTCGCTCGGCGCCGGGCAATCGATCCTGGTGGTGGAGGACGACGAGCAGGTGCGCATGCTGGTCACCGTGGTGCTGGAAGACCTCGGGTATACCGCAGAAGTCGTGGGTGATGCCGATGGCGCCATTCCGATCCTCGGCTCATCCAAGAAGATCGACCTGCTGATCACCGACGTCGGACTGCCCGGCCTCAACGGACGCCAACTGGCCGAAATCGCGAGGCAATCGCGGCCCTCGTTGCCGGTGCTGTTCATGACCGGCTACGCAGAGAAAGCACAGGAGCGCTCGGCATTCCTCGATAACGGCATGGCGATGATCGCCAAGCCGTTCCTGCTCGATGCGTTCAGTGAAGCGGTACGAAGCTCGATGGCGGGACATCGGTAATCCAGCGGCGCCAGGCGGGTGCCCTGACCGGCGACCGCGTGCAGGACGGGAGGCGTTCGTTTCAGGTATGTTCTGAATGCTTCAGGCAACGGCTTTATTTAGATACCTGAAAGTGCCAGCATAGTGCTTTGAAATCGTCGGAGTTTACCCATGCCCCTTTGCGCGATCGCGTATGTCAGCGACGTTGCAGGCCCGCTGTCTGCGGAGCATCTCGATGCACTTGTCGAGGATGCCATCCGCTTCAACAGCCTGGCCGGGGTCACCGGTGTGCTTCTCTGCGATGGCAGTCGTTTTCTGCAGTACTTCGAAGGCCCGGATGATGGGGTGTCGGCAGTACACGAGCGCGTACTGCAGGCCCGCAGCCATCGGAACATCCGCAAACTCGGTCACGCCCGCGTGCCTGCGCGCTACTTTCCTTACTGGAGCATGCGCTGGCTGGGCGTTGAGCCGACCTTGGTCGAGACTTTGTCTGCCGGGGAGTGGGAGGCGTTTGCCGATCGCGCCGCGGGCGGACCGCCGGCAGACAGTGCCATGGAGCGTCTGATGCAGTTCGTCGCGCCGCACCTGCCCGAGCGCGCGGGTATGCAGGAGAGCCGCTCGGCGGCTGAGTGAGATTGCCCGCCCCTGTGCGGCTTCCCGGGGAGTGGCGGCCAGGCGCGGATTATCGGGAGCGCCGCCCTGACATATTGCTGTCAGTATCCGGCCTGCATGATGCAGGCACGGGTTCGGACGTTGTATGAACGGTTCATCGGGGGCGTGGCTTTTATCCTTCGGGTAATTGACTTAATGCGATGACCGTGCAAATTTTAGGTGAACCCGAAGTGAATCCGCCCCCTGAGGGGGTTTTGTCGTCCCTGAAGCAAGCAAGTCCCACGGAGGTCGTATGGAATACGGCGAACATGACTTGGCTGACGGAGTGCGAACCGAGCTGGAAGCCAGCTACGTGAAACATGGCTGCGGCCCGGAATTCTGGTCCACCTACCAGCGCGTGCTCGAGCGCCTGGTCCCACCCGCGCAGGGCACCGCTCGAACCCGTGTCACCAATGAGCTGGCGTTGATCATTGAGCAGTTGGGGATCGTGCGGCGCGCCCAGTTGGTGCCGCCGCGCAGCGTACGCCCACGCGCGCGCTGAAACCGGGTCGGGGGACCGGGGAAACGATACGGGGACAACCGCCAACGCGGCGCCACTACAGGTGATGAAGACCGATGGCCAGCAGCGCCAACAGCGTGCCGGCCGCGGCGAGCGTGCGCGGGCGGACCCAGCGTGACGGGCGGTGCTGCATGGCCGATGGACGCGCATAACGAAGCAATCCCGGTGGGAACTGCCAGGCACGCATGCGCGCATCGCAGGCATCCTGGCAGTCGCCACAACTGATGCAATCAGCGTTCGGCCCGGCGCGTACGTCCAGCGCCATCGGGCAGACGCTGACGCAGTCCCCGCAGTCCAGACAATCGCCGAGTCGATCGGCGCTGAAGTGCGGCATCGGGCCGGCGATATCCTCGTGCGCGGCGCGGAACGCATAGTCGCTGGCGCTGGTGGGATCAAGCAGTCCGCGGCCCCGCGCCTGGACACCGCCCAGCCCAGCCACGCGTGGGCCGCGCGGTTCGCCGCGGCGTGCGTGGTACTGCATGCGCGGCGTGTCGTTGTCGCAGAACATGCCGTGGATGCGCGCATACGGACACAGCTCGCGGCAGACGTGTTCGCGCAGGAAGCCGGCATTGCCCCAGGTGGCTGCGGCATAGAAGACGATCCAGAACGTTTCCCAGCCACTCCAGACCGGTGGCCACGGCGTACCGACCAGGCCGTGGATCGGGCTGAAAAAGCCCACGAAGGTGATGCCCGTCCACGCGGCTACCAACAGCCATAGCAGATGCTTGACCGCACGCGCTGCGCCTGTGGCCGGCAGCCAGCGCGCGGTGCCTTGATCCATCCACCGGAACAAACGGCTCCACACGGTCTGCGGACAGCCGTAGCCGCACCACACCCGGCCGGCCAGGTTGGTGAGCAGTACCAGTGCGGTGGCCAGCACGGCGGCCAGGCCCAGCAGGATGCCGACGTCGTGCGGCCAGAGGGTCCAGCCGAACAGATCGAAGCGGCGCGCGGTGAGGTCGAACAACAGCGCCTGGCGACCCTCCCAGCGCAGCCACGGCAGGAGATAGAAGCCGGCCAGCAGCATCGCCGGGAGCAGTGGCCGCCAGCGCAGCGGCGCGCGCCGGCCCGGGGCGGGCGGCGGGGGCGAGGGCGAGGGATCAACCAGATGCAGGGTGAGGCGGTCTGTCATGGTCACCCCAGTGGCAGGTCGTCATCGTCGCTGGGCATCGGCCGCAGCAGGTACCAGGTGATCGCGCTGGCGGCGGCGGTGACCGCCCAGAACATGAAGAACCCCAGCGTGTAGCCCAGCTCGCGGCTGATCTCGTGTTGCGGGAAACTGATGTCGCGCAGGCGCAGCGGGTCGACAAAGGCGAAGAACACCACGCTGGCCAGGCCAGCCGCGACGAAGCTGGGCCACAGGATGGCGCCCCATTGCTGGATCAGCCGTCGGCGGCTGCCGTCGGGCGGGTCGTGCAGGTCGTTCATTGCGGCCACGGTCAGGAGGAGGGGGCAGGGCACGGCTATACTTCGCGCCGACCGGGGGCCGGGATCGCGAGTGCGCGCTTCCTGTCGAGCTCCCAGACTAGAAGGCTTCGCCGCCGGCTTCATTGATCCTGATCAAGGCAGCGGCAGGCCCTGCCGCCGATGCTGGGCGTTGCTGCCCGAGGGTGTTCATGTCCGATCCCACCGACAACGCGCTGCCCAATCCCGCGCTGGACCTGTGCAGCGAAGAGGAGGTCACCGGCCTGGTGCATGACTTCTACGCGCGCGTGCGCGAGGAGCCGCGCCTGGGCCCGGTGTTCACGGCGCGGATCCACGACTGGGATGCGCATCTGGCGCAGCTGGTCGATTTCTGGTCGGCGATGCTGCGCGGCACGCGGCGCTTCAAAGGGGCGCCGATGCCCAAGCACATGGCCATGGATGAGCTGGATCGCGATCTGTTCGACCGCTGGCTGGCCCTGTTCCGGCAGACCACCGCCGAATGTGGCAATCCACCGATGCAGCGGCTGGCCGATGATGTCGCCGAGCGGATCGCCGATACCTTCTGGCGTCGCTTCCAGATGCTGCGCTGGCCGAGCCTGCCGATGGCGGGCCGCCCGGGCGTGAATTGATCTGACGCAATGCGTGCGCACCCGTGCATGCGCAAGCTGGCGGCATGGATACCTTCTCGCCTGCCGCCGCCGGGCTCGCCTGGCACTTCGATCCCGAGCTGCTGCGTCGCCACGACCGGCCGGGCCCGCGCTACACCTCCTATCCCACCGCCCCGCATTTCCATGACGGCTACGGTGAGCTGGCCCTGCGCGAGGCCATCGTGGACAGCAACCGCCGGGGCCGCGCGCTGTCGCTGTACGTGCATGTGCCGTACTGCAGCAGCCCGTGCTTCTACTGCGGCTGCAACCGGGTCATCACCCGCGATCACAGCAAAGGCGTCAGCTACGTGGCCCGCGTGCTGAGCGAGGCGGACCTGATGGCGCCGCAGTTCGATCCGGCGCGCGAAGTGATCCAGCTGCACCTCGGCGGTGGCACGCCCAACTTCCTGGCGCCGGCACAGATGCGCGAGTTGATCGATGGGCTGCGCCAGCGGTTCAACTTCAGCACGGCGGCCGCGCGCGACTTCTCCATCGAGCTCGACCCGCGCTTTGTCACACGCGCCGATATCGCGGTACTCGCCGAGCTGGGCTTCAACCGCGCCAGCCTCGGCGTGCAGGATTTCGATCCGGACGTGCAGAAGGCCATCAACCGCGAGCAGGGCGTGGAGGACACACTGGATATCCTGCGTGCCTGCCGCGAGCATGGGTTGCGCTCGGTCAATGTGGATCTGATCTACGGCCTGCCGAAGCAGACACTCGCCGGTTTCGCGCAGACGCTGGAAACCGTGCTGCGCGAGCGACCGGATCGCCTGGCGGTGTATGGGTACGCGCACCTGCCGCACCTGTTCCGTGCGCAGCGCCAGATCGCCGATGCGGATCTGCCCAGCCCCGAGCAGAAGCTGGCCTTGCTGGGCCTGGCGGTGCAGCGCCTCTCGGAGGCGGGCTATCAGTACATCGGCATGGATCATTTCGCGTTGCCGGAGGAAGACCTGTCGCGGGCACAACGGGCGGGGCAACTGCACCGCAACTTCATGGGCTATACCACGCACGCCGATACCGATCTGGTGGGCCTGGGGGCCAGCGCGATCAGCCACATCGGCCAGACCTACAGCCAGAACCCGCGTGAACTGCCAGCCTGGGAAGCGGCGGTCGATGCAGGGCGGTTGCCGGTCTGGCGCGGCCTGACCCTGGACCAGGACGATGTGCTGCGCGCGGAAGTGATCGGCCAGTTGATGTGCCAGGGAGAAGTGGACGGGGCTGCCGTGGCGGCACGGCACGGCGTGGACTTCGAGACGTATTTCGCCGAGGGATTGCGCGCGCTGGCGGCACTGCAGGCGGACGGCCTGGCCGATTACGCGCAGGGCGTGGTGCGCGCGAGCGAGCGCGGGCGCCCACTGCTGCGGCTGCTGGCGATGTGTTTCGACCGCTATCTGATGCAGCCAGACCAGCCCGTGCGGTATTCCCGCGCGATCTGAGCGGGCCCGCAGCGGCGCGTGCATTCCAAAACCGGGCGCGATCAGGCACCCTATGCGCGCCGTTGCCCGGGTGGCGAAACTGGTAGACGCATCGGACTTAAAATCCGCCGGGGGCAACCCCATGCCGGTTCGATTCCGGCCCCGGGCACCAACGGTCAGTTTCACGTGTTGCCCGCGCAACGCAAACTTTACGCAGCCGGCCGCGTGCCGCCGTACGCTGCGCAGCAACTCACCTCGGACACGCCACATGGCAATCGCAGTAGGTGCAGGGAAAGCACTGGTGTGGAGCGTTGCGCTGCTGTTGGGCGGCGTGGCCCATGCGCAGGCCCAGACGCAGGTGCCGGCGCAGGCCGCAGGCGAGGTGATCGATCTGGCCCCGGTGGTGGTCTCGGGTGAGCAGCCCGGGCCAGGCATGTGGCAGGTCCGCAACCGCCAGGGCCACACACTGTGGATTCTCGGGACGGTTTCGCCGCTGCCGGCCAAGCTGGAGTGGCGCGCCGACGAGGTGCAGGCGGTGATCGCCAGTGCGCAGGAAGTGCTCGGCTCGCCGGGCTGGGCATTGGATGCCGACGTGGGCTTCTTCCGCGGCCTGACCTTGCTGCCCTCGGCGATGAAGGCTGCCCGTGATCCCGACGGACGCACCTTGCGCGAGGTGTTGCCGCCCGATCTCTACGCGCGCTGGGAAGTACTCAAACAGCGGCACATCGGCCGCGACAAAGGCATCGAGAAAGACCGGCCGCTGGTGGCTGCGACGCAGTTGTATGCTGCCGCACTGAAGGATGTCGGCCTCGGCCGTTCCTCACCGGTGTCCAGGATCGTGCAGAAGGCCAGCAAGGCGCACGGTCTCACGCCGGTCTCGACCCAGGTCGCGATCAAGATCGCCGACCCGCGGCAGGCGTTGAAGGAAGTGCGCGGCACTGCCTTGCAGGATGTCGAGTGCTTCCGCCGCACCCTGGATGTGGTCGAACACGGCTTGCCGCTGCTGGCCGAGCGCGCCAATGCCTGGTCGGTCGGTGATATCGAGGCGCTGGAGCGGCTGGCGGTGAAAGGGCAGTACCTGGCCTGCGTGGATGCCGTGGCCAACAGCGATTTCGGGCGGCGGCGTGGCTTGACCGATGTCGATGCGCAGGCGCACCGCAAATGGATGACCATGGCCGGCGAGGCGTTGGCGCGCAATGCGGTCACCTTCGCGACTGTCCCGGTCACCTCGCTGCTGACGCCCGGAGGCTACGCCGATCAGCTGCGTGCCCGGGGCTATGAGGTCCAGGCGCCGGAATGAGGTGTGAGTCACCGGCGCTTCGTAACGCGACAGCGCGCACATTCGATGTCTACCCAGTGCGAAAACTTCATGGCATAGTCAGCTTCAGTTCATTCCGGAAATCCCTCATGCCGCTGCATGCGGTCGCTTATATCAGCGACGCTATCGACGGAATCGAAACGTCTGATATCGATCAGATCCTGCGAGCAGCGATGGGGTTCAACAAAGTGGCAGGCGTGACCGGCGTGCTGATGTTCGACGGCCGGTGTTTCCTGCAGTACTTCGAAGGCCCGGAGGACGGTGTCGATTCGGTGTTCCAGCGCGTGTTCAACGCGCGCATCCATACGAATCTGCGCGAACTCGCGCGCGGATCAGTGGAGACCCGCCATTTCCCCCAATGGACGATGGCGTCGGCAGCGCTCGAACCGGATGCGCTTGCGCGTATCGTCGAGGCGCCCTGGCAGGGGTTCCAACATCGGTGTTCCGAGCAAGGCGACATGCCCGCCGGGTTTGGTCGTCTGCTGGAGGCATGGACAGGTGTTTCCGGCGAGTTGGAACCGGCGGCAGTGACATTGGGTTCGTAACGCAAAACAACGCTGGCCGTAACACAATGATCACGGTTGCACGCCTATCCTCTTTCTACCAGCTGTGACCAGTCTTGCGGGGTTTACCCTTGGAGGCTGTCTGAAAGGGTAGTAACCGCAGCTGGACCATTATTCCTTTGGCCGTCGTCCGTACTCTCCGCGGGCGGCGGCTTTGTTCTTTGTGGGGCAGGGTCGGGCGCGTTAGTCTTGCACCACCTGTCTCCCGGCTCCGTATCGCATGACGTATTCCCTGATGATGCCCCGCCTGATGGCTGGCCCGGTTCCGCGGTGCGGAGCCGCTCGATGACGCACGCCATTTCCGCCGCGGTGTCCGCGCGCATCGGGGTCATCGGCCTCGGCTACGTTGGGCTGCCGTTGACGGTGACCTTCGGCCGGCAGCAGGCCACGGTGGGCTACGACATCGATAACGCGCGGGTTGCCGAACTGCAGCGCGGCGTGGATCACACCCTGGAGCTGGAAGCCGACGAGCTCGCTGCCGCGGTGCATGCCCGCTACACCGCCGATCCTTCGCAGCTGGCCGGGTGCAATGTCTACATCGTGACCGTGCCCACCCCGATCGATGCGCACGAGCAGCCCGATCTGGGGCCGCTGCGCAGTGCCAGCACCCTGATCGCCGGTCTGCTCACGCCGGGCGACATCGTGATCTACGAATCCACCGTCTACCCGGGCACGACAGAAGAAGTCTGCGTGCCGCTGCTGGAGGCGGGATCCGGGCTGCGCTTCAACGTCGATTTCTATTGCGGCTACAGCCCGGAACGGATCAATCCGGGCGACCGCGAACGACGGTTGCCGGACATCCGCAAGATCACCTCCGGCTCGACGCCGGAAGTCGCCGCCGTGGTCGATGCCTTGTACAAGGGCATCATCACGGCTGGCACCTGGCCGGCGCCCTCGATCCGCGTGGCCGAAGCGGCCAAGGTGATCGAGAACATCCAGCGCGACGTCAACATCGCGCTGGTCAACGAGCTGGCGTTGATCTTCGATCGGCTCGGCATCGATACCCAGGACGTGCTGGATGCGGCCGGCAGCAAGTGGAACTTCCTCCCGTTCCGCCCCGGCCTGGTCGGCGGCCACTGCATCGGCGTGGACCCGTACTACCTGCTGCACAAGTCCGAGAGCATGGGGTATCACCCGGACCTGATCCACACCGCGCGCCAGGTCAACAACCGGGTCGGCGAGCATGTCGCACAACGCGTGCTGGCACTGCTGGCATCGCGCAGCATCGATGTCGCGCAGGCACGCGTGCTGGTGCTGGGGGTGACCTTCAAGGAGAACTGCCCGGACCTGCGCAACAGCCGCGCGTTGGAACTGGCGCAGCGCCTGCAGGCCTGTGGCGCCCGGGTGGACGTGCAGGACCCGTGGGTCGGGCCGGCCGCACTGGCCGATGCGGGCGTGCGCTGGGTCGATGCCCCGGATGCGGCCGGCTATGACGCCGTCGTGCTGGCGGTGGCGCATGATCGTTTCCGTGCCTTCGACGCCGCGCAGGTGCGCGCGCTGCTCACGCCGGGCGGTGTGGTGTACGACGTCAAATCCGTGTGGCCCCGGGAAGTGGTGGACGACCGCCTGTAGACTCGGGGGCAGCTATTGATTGAGGAAAGCCATGCATCGCTATCTCGCGTATCTGCTCGCCATCCTGTTGTTCCCGGTCTGCGTGTGGTTGGCCACGATCTGGCCCGCCTGGTACTGGGGCGTCGGCGTGACGGCGTTGCTGGTGCTGCTGGGCACCTGGGATCTGCTGCAGAAGCGCAGCACGCTGCGGCGCAACTATCCGGTGATGGCCCACTTCCGCTACGGGCTGGAATCGATCGGGCCGGAGATCCGCCAGTACTTCGTGCAGAGCGATCTGGAGGATGTGCCGTTCTCGCGCCAGCAGCGCGCGCTGATCTACCAGCGCTCCAAGAATGAAATGGACGTGGTGCCGTTCGGCACGCTGCGCAGCACCTATGCGGTGGACTACGAGTGGATCAACCATTCGCTGGCGCCGACCGAGATCGGCCACCACGATTTCCGCATCCAGATCGGCCCGAACTGCGCCAAGCCGTATTCGGCCAGTGTGTTCAACATCTCCGCGATGAGCTTCGGCTCGTTGTCGGCGAACGCGATCCGCGCCCTCAACGAAGGCGCGCGCCGTGGCAGCTTCTATCACGACACCGGCGAAGGCTCGATTTCGCCGTATCACCGCGAAATGGGCGGCGACCTGGTCTGGGAAATCGGCTCGGGTTACTTCGGGTGCCGTGACGATGCCGGTGGTTTCAGCGAAGAGAAGTTCGTCGCCAACGCCACCCATGATCAGGTCAAGATGATCGAGATCAAGCTCTCGCAGGGCGCCAAGCCCGGCCATGGCGGCGTGCTGCCGGCGGCGAAAGTGAGCGAAGAGATTTCGATCACCCGCGGCGTGCCGATGGGCGTGGATTGCGTATCGCCGTCCAAGCACAGCGCGTTCAATACGCCGGTGGAACTGCTGCAGTTCGTTGCGCGGCTGCGGGAGTTGTCCGGCGGCAAGCCGGTCGGGTTCAAGCTGGCCATCGGTCACCCCTGGGAGTGGTTCGGTATCGCCAAGGCGATGCAGGAAACCGGGCTGCTGCCGGATTTCATCGTGGTCGATGGCGCCGAGGGCGGTACCGGTGCGGCGCCGGCCGAGTTCATCGATCACGTGGGGGTGCCGATGCACGAAGCGCTGTTGCTGGTGCACAACACGCTGGTCGGGCTGGACCTGCGCGATCGCATCCGTGTGGGTGCGGCGGGCAAGGTCACCAGTGCCTTCGAGATCGCACGCACCATCGCGTTGGGCGCGGACTGGTGCAATGCCGGGCGTGGCTTCATGTTCGCGCTGGGCTGCATCCAGTCGCTGAGCTGCCACAGCGATAAATGCCCGACCGGCATCGCCACGCAGAATCCGCATCGCTGGCGTCACCTGGACGCGGCCGACAAGGCCACGCGCGTGCACAACTACCATGAGAACACCTTGCGCGCGCTGCGCGACCTGCTGTGCGCGGCCGGCTTGAACGATCCTTCCGAGCTGGGCCCGGAGCACATCCTGCGCCGCGTCTCGCCGGTGGAAATCCGCTCACTGGCCTCGCTGTACCGCTATCTGGCCCCGGGCGAGCTGCTGCGCAAAGTGCCCGACCATGCGGTCTTCCACGATTACTGGGCCGATGCGCGCAGCGATTCGTTCCAGCCGCCGGCGCGCATCCAGGCGCTGCGGACGAGCAAATCGCGATGACCGATGCGCGCGACGTGCGTTTGCGCGTTGGCCGTGCCGAGGAGGCGGACAGACTGTGGCTGCTGCGCACGCGCTGCGTACGTGAACTGTGCAGCGCGGCCTATCCGCCGGAGGTGATCGGGCCGTGGTCGGCCTCACCGCCGCCGGAACACTACCGCGCGCTGCTCGCCGCCGGCGGCGGCGTGATTGCCGAAGATGCCGATGGCGCACTGTTGGGCTACGGCGTGATCGATCTGGCCGGCAACGAGATCGATGCATTGTTCGTCGATCCCGACTGTGGCGGCCGTGGCATCGGCCTGACCTTGATGCAGGCCATGCAGGCGCTTGCGGATCCGGCGCGGCCGTTGGTGCTCTCGGCCTCGCTCAATGCGGTCCCGTTCTATCGTCGCTGTGGTTTTGAAGTGCTGCGCGAGGAGGACTACCCGCACCCCAGCGGCGTGTCGCTCGCCTCGGTGCGGATGCAGCGCGGGCGCTGATGCCGGCCAGCGGCCGGCACTACCGATTGCATGTCCTGACAGGCGGTCCGGCACGCCACGGTGCGCACTACCTCGGTAGTGCCGGCCGCTGGCCGGCACCTCTCGATTCACGCCTGCGCCAACCACGCCACCACGCCACGCCCGGCGCGCAGCCCGCTGGCAAAGCAGGCGGTCAGCAGATAGCCGCCGGTCGGCGCTTCCCAGTCCAGCATCTCGCCGGCACAGAAGGTGCCCGGGCGCCCGCGCAGCATCAGCTGCGTATCCAGCGCTTCCAGGCGCACGCCGCCGGCGGTGCTGATCACTTCATCGATCGGGCGCGGGTGCTGCAGGGCCAGCGGCAGGCGCTTGAGCGCATGCGCGATCTGGTCCAGCGGCAATTGCCCGGCCTCGCGACCCAGTACCTCGAACAGCAGCGCGGATTTGACCCCGCCCAGGCCCAGCTGGCGGCGCAGGACCTCGCCGAAACTTCGGCCCTGGCGTGGCTTGCCCAGTTTCTCCGCTACCTGCGCTTCGGTCTGGCCCGGCAGCAGGTCCAGCTGCAGGGTCACCTGGCCGTCGCGGGCCAGGCCGTCGCGCAGATCGGCCGACAGCGCGTAGATCAGGCTGCCTTCGATGCCGGTCGCGGTGATCACGCATTCGCCCTGCAGCGAGCGCGCTTCACCCTGCAGGTCGGTCCAGTGCGCCACCACCGGCTTGAGCGGGGCACCCGCCTGGCGCTCGCTGAAGTAGGGCGTCCAGCCGATGTCGAAGCCACAGTTGGCCGGCTTCAGCGGGGCGATGTCGATGCCGCTGGCGGTCATCGGCGCTACCCACGCACCATCCGAGCCGAGCTCCGGCCAACTGCCACCGCCGAGCGCGAACACCACCGCATCGGCCGTGATCGTGGTCGTGCCCTCGGGGGTCTCAAAGCGCGGTGCGCCCGCGTCATCCCAGCCAGTCCAGCGGTGCTGCACGTGGAAGCGCACCCCCTGTTCCTTCAGCCGGCGCACCCAGCCGCGCAACAGCGGGGCGGCCTTGCGGTCGACCGGGAACACACGTCCCGAACTACCCACATAGGTGTCCACGCCGAACGCCAGCGCCCAGGCACGCAGCGCCTCGCCATCGAAATCGGCCAACCAGCCGCCCACTGCCTCCGCGCGCTCGCGGTAGCGCGAGACGAACACCTCACGCGCATCGGAGTGGGTCAGGTTGAGGCCGCCTTTGCCGGCGATCAGGAACTTGCGGCCGGGCGACCCCTTGGCTTCGTACAGATCGACCATGTGGCCGGCAGCGCGCACGGTTTCCGCCGCCATCAGGCCGGCGGGGCCGCCGCCGATGATCGCGACCCGGCGTGGGGTGTTCACGGCAATGCTCATGCAGGCAGGATCAATGCGGCTTGACGTCGAGCAGTTCGACATCGAACACCAGCGAGGCGTTCGGCGCGATCGGGCCGGCACCCCGTGCGCCGTAGCCATACTCGGCCGGAATCATCAGGGTGCGCTTGCCGCCGACCTTCATGCCGGCAAAGCCTTCGTCCCAGCCCTTGATGACCTGGCCCTGGCCGAGGTTGAAGGTGAAGGGCTCGCCGCGGTCGACCGAGCTGTCGAACTTGTCGCCATGCTTGTCGGCGGTGCGCTCGTCGTAGATCCACCCGGTGTAATGCACGGTGACCTTGCTGCCGGGCGTAGCCTCGGCGCCGGTGCCCGGCTGGGTATCGATCTTCTCGAACTGCGCGATGCTGCCACCGGGCGGCGGGCCGGGCGGGGTGCAGGCAGCCAGCAGCGACAACATCAGGGGGGCGAGCAGGTAACGCGGCAGACGGCGCATGGGCGGGCTCCGGATCCAAAAAACGGGGACGCAAGGGTAGCGCATCGCCGGGCGCTATCATGGGCGCATGTCGAAACTGCTGCTCAACCTGCGCAATGTCGCGGACGATGAAATCCAGGATGTCACCGCCCTGCTGGACAAGGCGGGCATCGCCCACTACCGCACCGAGCCCAGCCCCTGGGGAATCTCCTTTGGCGGGATCTGGGTCCGCGATGACGCCGATCACCCCCGGGCCAAGGCGCTGATGGCCGAGTACCAGCAGGCACGCGGCGAGCGCGTCCGCGGTGAGCGTGAGGCCGCGCTGCGCGAAGGCACGGCCGAAACCTTCGGCAGCCTGATCCGGCGGCGCCCGGTGTTCGTGGTGGCGGTGCTGCTCGGCATGGCCGTCGCGACCGCGCTGGTGCTGCTGCCGTTCGTGCTGCTGCGCGGCTGATTCCCGGGCGGGTCAGGCGTAGCGCCTGCCCAGCGGCTAAAATGACGGGATGATCGCCAATACCGCCGCCTACCACTTCACCCCCGTCGCCGACCCGGACGCGCTGTGCGCGACCCTGCTGGAACGGGCGACCGCCGCGCAGCTGCGCGGCACGATCCTGGTGGCGGGCGAGGGCATCAACCTGTTCCTGGCCGGCGCCGAGCCGCAGATCGACGGCTTCTACGCCGCCCTGCGCGCCGATGCGCGGTTTGCCGGGCTGCGGGTGAAGACCAGCTACAGCCAGATGCAGCCGTTCGCCCGGCTCAAGGCCAAGGTCAAGCCGGAGATCATCAGTTTCCGCATCGACGACGGCCAGCCGCTGGCCTACCCGCGCGCGCCCTCGATCGATCCGGCCACGGTGCAGCGCTGGCTGCGCCAGGGGCACGACGACGCCGGCAAGCCGGTGGTGATGCTGGACACCCGCAATACCCAGGAAATCGAGTACGGCACCTTTCAGCACGCACTGGTGCTGCCGATCACCAAGTTCACCGATCTGCCCGAGGCCCTGGCCCCGCACCGCGAAGCGCTCAAGGACAGCACCGTGGTCAGCTTCTGCACCGGCGGCATCCGCTGCGAGAAGGCGGCGCTGTGGATGCGCAACGATGGCATGGACAACGTCCTGCAGCTGGACGGCGGCATCCTGGGCTATTTCGAGGCCGTAGGCGGTGAGGGGTATGACGGCCGCTGCTTCGTCTTCGACGAGCGCGTGGCGCTGGATGCGGCCCTGCAGCCCCTGGTCGACCAGGACGCCGGCGCCGCCTGAGCCCTCTTCACGGCGTTGATTGTCCTGAATCGTCGCGAGACGGAAATCAGCGTCTTGCCACCTGCGCCTTGTGGGCGGTGGCAAACCGGCCGGACAGCCCCATCTCAGTGGGATATCTCCTGGTTGGAACGAGCATTCATGATGCAGCTGTCGATTCTTGATCTGGCGCCGGTCTGCGAAGGCAGCGACACCACGCAGGCCTTCGCCAACATGCTGGACCTGGCCCAGCACGCCGAAGGTTGGGGCTTCCACCGCTATTGGCTGGCCGAGCACCACAACATGCCCGGCATCGCCAGCGCCGCCACTGCGGTGCTGATCGGTCATGTGGCCGGGGGCACGAAGCGCATCCGCGTCGGTGCCGGCGGCATCATGCTGCCCAATCACTCGCCGCTGCAGGTGGCCGAGCAGTTCGGCACGCTGGCCTCGCTGTACCCGGACCGCATCGACCTCGGCCTGGGCCGCGCGCCCGGCACCGACCAGCCGACCGCCCGCGCACTGCGCCGTTACTTCGACAGCGCCGACCAGTTCCCGCAGGACGTGCGTGAGCTGCTGCATTACTTCGAGCCGGCCCAGAAGGGCCAGGCCGTGCGCGCCGTGCCCGGTGCGGGCATCCCGGTGCCGGTGTGGCTGCTGGGCTCCAGTCTGTTCAGTGCGCGGCTGTCGGCGGCGATGGGCCTGCCGTTCGCGTTCGCCTCGCACTTCGCGCCGGACGCGATGGATGAAGCGCTGGCGGTCTACCGCCGCGAATTCCGTGCCTCGCAGTATCTGCAGGCGCCATACGCGGTGCTGGGCTTGAACGTGGTCGCCAGCGATTCCGAAGCCGAGGCCAAGCGCTTGTTCACCACCCAGCAGCAGAGCTTCGTCAATCTTCGCCGTGGCCTGCCCGGCCTGATCCCGCCGCCGATCGACGACATCGAAGCGTTCTGGCAGCCGCACGAAAAAGCCGGGGTGCAGAGCGCGTTGGCCTGTGCGGTGGTCGGTGACGTGCAGCAGGTGCAGGAAGGCCTCGCCGCGTTCGTGGCGCGACACAAGCCGGATGAAGTGCTGGTCACCGCCAATATCTACGACCACGCCGCGCGCAAGCGCTCGTTCGGGCTGGCGATGCAGGCATGGCGCGCACTGCAGATCTGAGGCTGGCGCGGCGTGCGAAGAAGGCGTGACCGCGCGGTTCACGTCGTCGTAGCTGCCGATCGGCTGTGATGGTGGCTCCCCTTACAGGAGCCACCCCATGGCCGAGCACGATCGTCAGCAACACATCAAACAACTGGCCGAGCTGATCCGCGGTGTGGACATCGCGATGTTCACCACGGTCGGTGCGGACGGACGCTTGTTCAGTCGTCCGCTGGGCACGCAGGAAGTCGAATTCGATGGCGACCTGTGGTTCGCCACCGGGGCCGACAGCCCGAAGATCGCGGAAATCACCGCCAACCCGCGCGTCAACGTGGCCTACGCGTCGCCGTCGGGCAATACCTATGTCTCGGTCTCGGGTACCGCGCGGGTGGTCAATGACCGCGCCAAGATCGACGAACTCTGGTCGCCGGCAATGAAGATCTTCTTCCCCGGCGGCAAGGACGACCCGAACCTGCGCCTGATCCATGTCAGCGCCGAATCGGCCGAGTACTGGGATGGCCCGGGCGGCCTGCTGGGCAAGGCGCTGTATTTCGTGCTGTCGGCGGTGACCGATGATCCGGGCGCGATGTCCGACACCGGCACGGTGGATCTCAAGCCCGGCGCGTAACCGGGTTCACAGGGCCGGCCTTGCGCCGGCCATTGTTGTGCTGAAGCCGGCCGCGGGGTCGGCTTTTTTCATGGCGCGTCGCGTGCCGGGGTGTGCCGGCGTCAGCCGAACCAGCGCTGGAACAGATCCACCGTATAGCCCACCAGCTGACCCGAACTGACGCCGAAGAACAGCACGGCGGCGACCGCGCCGATCCAGTTGAGCAGCATCAGCACGCCATCGCGTTCCAGCAGTGCCAACGCGAACAGCAGCAGCTGGAAGCCGAACAGATAATTGGTGAGCGGGATCGGCAGCGACAGCAGCACGCCGATCAGGATCAGCAGCAGCCCGGTGAACGCATGCGCAGGCAGCGGTACCAGCAGGCCGGGCATCCGCGGCTTGAGCAGGCGGTCCAGCCGCCGCAGCGGACGGTCGATCCGCTCCAGGAACCGATGCATGGTGCCGCGCTTGGGTCCGCGGTTGCGGATGAAGCCGGGCAGCCAGGGGCGGCGCATGCCGCACAGCATCTGCGCGCCGATCAGCACCACCAGCGGTCCACTGACTGCACCGCCCAGCCCGGGGATCGGGATGAAGGCCGGCAGGATCGCCACGAACAGGAACACACCGAACGCGCTCTGCTGCAGATCCTGCAGGATCTGGCCGAGCAGCAGCCGTTGCTCCGGGTCACCGTGGTCGAACATCGCCAGCAGGGTACGGATACCCTCGTTGCGGTACTGCGGCCGCGTCGGGTCCGGCGGCGTCGGCTCAGCCGGTGATGTCATCGGTTTCGTCTTCGCTCAGGGTGCGCAGCAGCAGCTTGTCGACACGGGCACCGTCGAGATCGACGATCTCGATGCGCCAGCCGGCCCAATCGAAGTACTCGCCCGCATGCGGGATGCGGCCGAAATAGTGGATGCACATGCCGGCCAGCGTGTAGTAGTCGCCATCATCGGCATCGGGCAGCTCGGCGTTGCCCATCAGTTCGCGCAGGTCTTCGATGGAGAGCGAGCCATCGACCAGGAACGAGCCGTCCTCACGGGTCACGACCAACGCGTCCTCGTCCACGTTCTCCACCGACTGCAGGCGGCCGACCACCGCGCCCATCAGATCGCTGATGGTGACCAGGCCCTGGATTTCGCCGTATTCGTCCACCACCAGCGCCATCGACTGCTGTTCCTCGCGGAAGATCTCCAGCAGCTTCATCGCATGGGTGGATTCGGAGACGTACAGTGGCTCGCGCAGGTTCTGGAACAGCGAATGGTCATCGCGCACCAGGCGCGTCACCAGGCTCTTGACCTCCAGCACACCGACGATGTCCTGATCGTTGCCGCGGAACACCGGGTAACGCGAGAATTCGTTCTCGCGCATGGTCCCGATGTTCTTCTCCGGCTCAGCCAGTGTGTCCAGCCAGGCGATCCGGTTGCGCGGGGTCATCAGGCTGTCGGCGGTGCGGTCGCCCAGGCGCATGACGCGGTTCATCATGTCGCGCTCATGGGCGTCGATCACGCCGGCCTCGTGGCTCTCGGCCACCAGCATGCGGATCTCCTCTTCCGTCACCGAGGCCGATTCGTCCTTGCCCAGGCCCAGCACGCGCAGCACCAGCCGGGTCGAGTGGGACAGCAGCCAGACGCCGGGCGCGGCAATCCTCGCCAGCCAGCTCATGGGCAGCGCCACCAGGCCGGCGATGTCCTCCGAACGGGTCAGCGCCAGCCGCTTGGGCACCAGTTCGCCGAAGATCAGCGTCAGGAAGGTGATCAGGGCCACGGCCAGGGTCTTGCCGACCACGCCGGAATAGGCGAACGCCGGGAACATGCCCTGCAGCCACTCGGCGATGGTCAGGCCGATCGCCTCGCCACCGAACAGGCCGGTCAGGATGCCGATCAGGGTGATCCCGATCTGGACCGTGGACAGGAAGTTCTCGGGCTTCTCGGAGAGCGCCAGGGCACGCTCGGCGCGCTTGCTGGAACCTGCCATCTGCTTCAGCCGGCTCTTGCGCGAGGTCATGACCGACATCTCGGACATGGCGAAGAAACCGTTCAGCAGGATCAGGGCGAGGACAATAATCAGTTCAAACACGGGCGGCTTCCCCGGTTGGTGGCAGGGAGGGCGTGTTCAAGCGATGTCGGCTACCGGAGGGCGCGTAAGCGCGGCGGTGCGGCGGGGGGGAAGGGGCGTCGTCCATAGAGTGCACCCGAAGGTGCCCGCGCATCTTAACAAAAGGCCGGGGCAGGGGTGCAAACAGAGTCGTTCAGACGGGGCCGTCCCGGCGTGAAGAAGGGGGGGAGTACCCGGAACAGACATCAAACCGTCATAATTCCGCCCGGTGCCGTCCTTCCTCGACGGCGAATAGGTTTCTCAATGTTCTCTCTGCAGACCATTTTTGGCTCCGGCAAACAGTTCTATACCCTGCTGGACGAGGCTGCCCAGGCCGCCCAGGACAGTTCCAAGGCGCTGCACTCCATGCTGCGCGAAGCGGACCGCCAGCCGGCGCTGGACGCCTTCAAGCTGGCCCGCCTGCGCGAGCGCGCGGCCTCGGACAAGATCAGCCAGGCGCTGGTCGACAGCTTCATGACCCCGATCGAGCGCGAAGACATCGAAGCGCTGGGCTCGGCGCTGTACAAGATTCCCAAGCAGATCGAGAAGTTCGCCGATCGCTACTCGCTGGCCACCCAGCATCTGGAACACATCGATTTCGCGCCGCGCGCGGCGATGCTGGAACAGGCTGCCAGCGTGGTGGTGGAGATGGTCAATGACCTGCGCCACATGAACCTGGACCGGATGACCGCGCTCAACGAGAAGCTGCGTTCGCTGGAAAACGAAGCCGACCGTCTGATGCTCGAGCTGTACCGCGACATCTACTCCGGCCGCCTGGACAGCCTGCAGATGTTCCTGCTCAAGGAATTCTTCGAGATCCTGGAAAAGGCCATCGATCGTTGCCGCGAGGCCGGCGTGGTGGCGTACCAGATCGTCTTGAAGAACAGCTGACGGACGCCACAGCATGCTGACCCTTGTCCTGGTGGTGATCCTGGCCGCGCTCGTTTTCGAGTTCATCAACGGCTTCCACGACACCGCCAACTCCATCGCCACCGTGGTGGCGACCAAAGTGCTCTCGCCCGGCTGGGCGGTGATGCTCGCCGCGTTCATGAACTTGATCGGCGCGCTGACCGGCACCGCCGTCGCGCTGACCATCGCTTCGGGGCTGCTCAACACCAACGTGGTCGATGTGACCCCGCAGGTGATCCTGTGTGCGCTGCTGGGCGGCATCATCTGGAACCTGATCACGTGGTGGAAGGGGCTGCCGTCCTCGTCCTCGCACGCCCTGATCGGCGGCCTGTGCGGCGCCGGCCTGGCCGCTGCCCACAACAACTGGGATGCCCTGATCTGGTCCGAGCGGATCGGCACCTGGGCCCAGAACAAGGGCCTGCTGTGGAAGGTGTTCCTGCCGATGATCACCTCGCCGATCGCCGGCTTCCTGCTCGGCATCGCGGTGATGCTGCTGCTGTGGGGCATGATCGCGGGCATGGCGAAGATCGGTGGTTTCCTGGGCCGTCTGGCCCGCCCGCGCATCGTCAACGCGTTCTTCGGCAAGGCCCAGATCGTGTCGGCGGCCTACATGGGCTTTGCCCACGGCCACAACGATGCGCAGAAGACCATGGGCATCATCGCCATGACCCTGATCGGTGCCGAGGCAACCGGTGCGCTGAACGACCTGCCGTCCTGGCTGGCCTTCATGCACCCGGACGCGACCGCCGGTGACGGCATCGCGATGTGGATCGTGCTGACCTGCGCCGTGGTGATGGCCGCCGGTACCGCATCGGGTGGCTGGAAGATCATCAAGACGCTGGGCCACAAGATGGTCAAGCTGCACCCGATCCACGGCTTCGCCGCGGAAACGAGCTCGGCCACGATCCTGACCGTGGCAGCGCACTTCGGCATGCCGGTCTCGACCACCCACAGCATCTCCACCGCGATCATGGGCGTGGGCTTCGCCAAGAACCCGCGTTCGCTGCGCTTCGGCGTGATCGAGCGCATCGTGTGGGCCTGGATCCTGACGATCCCGGCCGCCGGCGGCTGTGCGTACCTGATCCTGCGTCTGTTCGAACTGTTCGGCTGGGCCTGATCGGTCCACGCGGTTGAACATCGAAAAGCCCGCCGGAAGGCGGGCTTTTTCGTGGGCAAGGCGGATGCCGAGGCCGAACTTGCCGGAGGCGTTTCCGGGCACGGTCACCCCGCCGCTGCGCTGCCTGGCCCCTGCCACTCCCGTGCCAGCAGCCCATACATGGTCGAATCGGATACCTCGCCGGCGACCCGCCAGCGTTCCCGCAGCAGCCCCTCGCGCTGGAAGCCGAGCCGCGCCAGCACCTTTGCCGAGGGGGCGTTGCGCGGGTCGATCTCCGCTTCCAGACGCCGCAGGCGCAGCACGTCGAACATGTACGCCACGAACCGTGACAACGCCTCGTGCATGTAGCCCTTGCCCTGTGCCGACGGGGCAAGGTGATAGCCGATCTCCGCGCGCCTGGCGGTTTCGTCGATCGCGAACACCACTACGATGCCCAGCAGCGGCCCGTCCGCACGTTCACGGATCGCCAGTTTGAGCTGCGTGCCGGCATCGATCGCGGCCAGATCGTCGAGGATCTGCACGTAGGCCTGTTTGAGGTCGGTCCACGCCGGGTGGTTCCAGTAGCGCATCACCGCACGGTCGGCCTGGATCGCAAACAACGCCTGGGCGTCTGTCGCGCGGATGGGCGTCAGCACCAGGCGCGCGGTTTCCAGCGTCAGGGTCGGGTCGAACGGCATGCGGGTTCCTGCGGTGGCGGCACGCGCCACGGTAGCCGCTCCCGTGACGCATCGCCATGCCAAGTCGGTCAGGCAAGAAAAAACCCGCCGGGAGGCGGGTTTTTCCAGTGTCACAACCGGTCGGTCAGACCTCCAGTGAAGCCAGGTCGCCCTTCTTTTCCAGCCAGCCCTTGCGGTCGCTGGCGCGCTTCTTTGCCAGCAGCATGTCCATCAGCGAATGGGTCTGCTCGCCGTCATCGATGGTCAGCTGCACCAGGCGGCGCGTGTCGGGATGGATGGTGGACTCACGCAGCTGCTGCGGGTTCATTTCACCCAGGCCCTTGAAGCGGGTCACGCTGATCTGTCCCTTGATCTTCTCGCGCTCGATCTTGTCCAGCATCGTGCGCTTCTCTTCCTCGTCCAGGGCGTAGAACACCTGCTTGCCCACGTCGACACGGAACAGCGGCGGCATCGCCACGAACACGTGGCCGGCATCCACCAGCGCCGGGAAATGCTTGAGGAACAGCGCGGTCAGCAGGGTCGCGATGTGCAGGCCGTCCGAGTCGGCGTCGGCCAGGATGACGACCTTGCCGTAACGCAGCCCGGCGATGTCGTCCTTGCCCGGGTCGCAGCCGATCGCGATGGCCAGGTTGTGGACTTCTTCGGAGGCCAGCACGCTGCCCGAGGACACTTCCCAGGTGTTGAGGATCTTGCCGCGCAGCGGCAGGATCGCCTGGAAGTCCTTGTCACGGGCCTGCTTGGCGCTGCCACCGGCGGAGTCGCCTTCGACCAGGAACAGCTCGGTGCGCGACAGGTCCTGGCTGATGCAGTCGGCCAGCTTGCCGGGCAGGGCGGGGCCCTGGGTGACCTTCTTGCGGGTCACCAGCTTCTCGGTCTTCAAACGCGCACTGGCGCGCTCGATCGCCAGCTGCGCGATCTGCTCGCCCAATGCGACGTTCTGGTTGAGCAGCAGGCTGAAGGCATCGTGCGCGGCGCCTTCGACGAACCCGGCGGCCTGGCGCGAGGACAGGCGTTCCTTGGTCTGGCCGCTGAACTGCGGGTCGGTCATCTTCAGCGACAGCACGAACGACACGCGGTCCCAGACATCTTCCGGGGCCAGCTTGACGCCACGCGGCAGCAGGTTGCGGAAGTCGCAGAACTCGCGCAGCGCCTCGGTCAGGCCGGTGCGCAGGCCGTTGGCGTGGGTGCCGTGCTGGGCGGTCGGGATCAGGTTGACGTAGCTTTCCTGGACCAGTTCGCCCTCGGGGATCCAGGCCAGGGCCCAGTCCACGATCTCGTTTTCTTTCTTGAGGTGACCCACGAACAGGTCGGCCGGCAGCATCTCGCGCTCGCCGAGTTCGGCCTTGAGGTAATCGCTCAGGCCATCTTCGTAGTACCAGGTGTCCTGCTCGCCGGTGGCTTCATCGAGAAGCTTCACGGTCAGGCCCGGGCACAGCACGGCCTTGGCGCGCAGCAGGTGACGCAGCGCACGCAGGTTGTACTTGGGCGTATCGAAGTACTTCGGGTCGGCCCAGAAGCGCACGCGGGTACCGGTGTTCTTCTTGCCGACGCTGCCGACCACTTCCAGCGGGGTGGCGCGGTCGCCGTTGCGGAAGGTGATGCGGTGTTCGCTCCCCTCGCGCTTGATGTGCACTTCCACCAGGGTGGACAACGCGTTGACCACGCTGACGCCAACGCCATGCAGGCCGCCGGAGAAGGTGTAGTTCTTGTTGTTGAACTTGCCGCCCGCGTGCAGGCGGGTCAGGATCAGTTCGACGCCGGGGATCTTCTCCTCGGGGTGGATGTCCACGGGCATGCCGCGGCCGTCATCGCTGACTTCGCAGCTGCCGTCCTTGAACAGCGTGACTTCGACCGTGTGGGCGTGTCCGGCCAAGGCTTCGTCGACGGCATTGTCGATGACTTCCTGCGCCAGATGGTTCGGGCGCGCGGTGTCGGTGTACATGCCGGGGCGGCGCTTGACCGGGTCCAGGCCGGACAGGACTTCAATATCGGCGGCGTTATAGCGGGCGTTCATCTGTCTTCATAAAGCGCAATGCGACGGCGAAGTTTGCGGTCTGGACGGGTTTTTTGCACGCCACACGTTCAGGGGGCGGCCGACCGGGGCGCGATAGACTGTGCTGGATGGGAAACCGGAGCCTCCGGCGCCCCATTCCATGCCATACCGCGAGGAGCACCCCATGAAGAAGTTGCTGACCATCGTTGCCATCGCCGCCGCCGTGGTGGCCGTGCCCATGGCACTGGCCCAGAACGCCGGACAGGGCCAGCCCACGCCGCAGCAGGGCGAACAGGCCGACAAGGCCCAGGCGGAAGCGGACGCCAAGGCCAAGCGCCGCGCCGCCGCCACGGCCGAAATGAAGGCCAAGGGCGAGCAGGCCCCGCAGAAGGAAGAAGAGGAAGAAGCGCGGAAGAAGCGATAAGCGCTTCGCGCTGACGCTTCCCCACGGTTTGCGCGGCAAACCGTGGGCCCCGCTCACCCTCTCCTCCACATCCCCGCGCCTGTCGGCGCGCCCCCTTGAACTCCAAGGGGGCTCTCCACCCGAGAGACCTGGGGAGCTGAAAAAGTAGTCAACATGAGCCCCGGTATCGCGCCGGGGCTCTTCTTTTTATGTGAAGACCGTCATCCGCCCCTTGGGCTGGAGGCCGTCAATCTGTAAACTATGGCTTTCCGGGAGTAGTGCGTGTCATCCATCAGCGAATGGACTGGCCTGATCGTGCGCGATCGCCAGCAGGGTAGGCAGGAGGTGACGGTCCAGACAGTGGCCGGCACGGCTGACCCGACGTCGCTGACCCACTCCCGCACCGTATCCCCCCTGATCCCGGTCCTGGCGCGTGAAGACGCCGCCGCCAGCCGGATCGTTCCGATTTTCCCCTTTACGTCGTCCGTCGCCCCGCGCGCCGGCGCCGTTTCCCCCTTCCTGACAGGACACCCCCAGCCATGACTCCCTTGATCTTCGTAACCGGCGGCGTAGTGTCCTCGCTCGGCAAAGGCATTGCCGCCGCGTCGCTTGCCGCCATCCTCGAGGCCCGCGGCCTGCGGGTGACGATGATGAAGCTCGATCCGTACATCAACGTCGACCCGGGCACCATGAGCCCGTTCCAGCACGGTGAGGTCTACGTCACCGATGACGGCGCCGAGACCGATCTGGACCTGGGCCATTACGAGCGCTTCGTGCGCACCCGCCTGAGTCGCAAGAACTCGGTCACCACCGGCCGCATCTACGAGAACGTGATCCGCAAGGAGCGCCGCGGCGATTACCTGGGTGCCACCGTGCAGGTCATCCCGCACATCACCGATGAAATCCGCCGTTGCATGGACGAGGCCACCGAAGGCTTCGACGTGGCGCTGGTGGAGATCGGCGGCACTGTGGGCGATATCGAGTCGCTGCCGTTCCTGGAGGCGATCCGCCAGGTGCGCACCGAGCGCGGCCCGGAGAAAGCGCTGTTCATGCACCTGACCCTGGTGCCGTACATCGCCGCTGCCGGCGAGCTGAAGACCAAGCCGACCCAGCACTCGGTCAAGGAACTGCGCTCGATCGGCATCCAGCCGGACGTGCTGCTGTGCCGTTCCGAGCAGGTGGTGCCGGATTCGGAGCGCCGCAAGATCGCCCAGTTCACCAACGTCTCCGAGCGCGCCGTGATCAGCGTGCCGGACGTGGACGTGCTGTACCGAATTCCGATGGGCCTGCACGCCCAGGGCCTGGACGACATCGTCGTCAACCAGCTCAAGCTCGGCGACAAGGCCGGCCCGGTCGATCTGGCCGAGTGGGAAGCGGCGGTGGATGCCACGCTGCACCCGCTGGATGAGGTCACCATCGCGGTGGTCGGCAAGTATGTCGATCATCAGGACGCCTACAAGTCGGTTGGCGAGGCGCTCAAGCACGGCGGCCTGCGCCAGCGCACCAAGGTCAACCTGAAGTGGCTCGAAGCGCAGGAACTGGAAGACAGCGATCTGGCCGCACTCAAGGATGTCGACGGCATCCTGGTGCCGGGCGGCTTCGGCGACCGTGGCTTCGAAGGCAAGGTGCTGAGCTCGCAGTTCGCCCGTGAGCACAGCGTGCCGTACTTCGGCATCTGCTACGGCATGCAGGCCGCGGTGGTCGATTTCGCCCGCCATGTGGCCGGCCTGGAAGGTGCCAACAGCACCGAGAACGACCGCCAGTCGCCGAACCCGGTGATCGGCCTGATCACCGAATGGCGCACCGCCACCGGCGATGTGGAAAAGCGCGACGACAAGAGCGATCTGGGCGGCACCATGCGCCTGGGCCTGCAGGAACAGCGCCTGAAGCCGGGCACGCTGGCCCGCGAGCTGTACGGCAAGGATGTGGTTTCCGAGCGTCATCGCCACCGTTACGAGTTCAACAACCGCTACCGCACCCAGCTGGAAGATGCGGGCCTGGTGATCGCCGGCAAGTCGATGGACGACACCCTGGTGGAAGTCATCGAGCTGCCGCGCGACCAGCACCCGTGGTTCCTGGCCTGCCAGGCGCACCCGGAGTTCCTGTCCACCCCGCGCGAAGGCCACCCGCTGTTCATCGGCTTCATCCGTGCTGCGCGGGAGCGCAAGGCCGGTGCCAAGCTGGCGCAGGACGCAGCCGCCTGATCGGCACGCCGCACTTGCAGTGGGGGCCGCGTGCCCCCATTGCAGAGCGCTAATCACCCACGGCGGCTGGCCTGGCCAGTGTTCGCCGGACAACAAGGAAACGCCATGAAACTGTGTGGATTCGACGTCGGGCTCGACCAGCCCCTGTTCCTGATCGCCGGCCCGTGTGTGATCGAGTCGATGCAGCTGCAGCTGGACGTGGCTGGCAAGTTGAAGGAAATCACCGATCGCCTCGGCATCAACTTCATCTTCAAGTCGAGCTTCGACAAGGCCAACCGCACCTCGGGCACCGCCTTCCGCGGCCCGGGCATGGAAGAGGGCCTGAAGGTCCTGGCCGAAGTGAAGAAGCAGATCGGCGTGCCGGTGCTAACCGACGTGCACGAATACACCCCGATGGACGAAGTGGCCTCGGTGGTGGACGTGCTGCAGACCCCGGCCTTCCTGGTCCGCCAGACCGATTTCATCACCAAGGTGTGCGCGACCGGCAAGCCGGTCAACATCAAGAAGGGTCAGTTCCTGTCCCCGTGGGACATGAAACCTGTCGTGGAGAAGGCCAAGGCCACCGGCAACCAGGACATCATGGTCTGCGAGCGCGGTGCCAGCTTCGGCTACAACAACCTGGTCAGCGACATGCGTTCGCTGTCGGTGATGCGCGATACCGGGTGCCCGGTCGTGTTCGACGCCACCCATTCGGTGCAGCTGCCGGGCGGGCAGGGCAACAGCTCCGGTGGCCAGCGCGAGTTCGTGCCGGTGCTGGCGCGTGCGGCGGTCGCTGTCGGTGTGTCCGGCCTGTTCGCCGAGACCCACCCGGATCCGTCCAAGGCGCTGTCCGATGGCCCCAACGCGTGGCCGCTGGACCGCATGGAGGAGCTGCTTGAAACCCTGATGGAACTCGACGCGGTCACCAAGAAGCACGGGTTCTCGCGCTTCGCATGACAGGCGACGTTCCGGCGTCACCTGGGGTGCGCCGCGGCTGGCGTGGCTGGGCCTGGGGCTGGGTCGCGCTGGGTGCGGCGATCATGGCCTGGGGCGGTGTGTTCGTGCTGGTGCTGTTGGTGTTCGCCAGCGTCGGCTCGCCCGGTGACGGTGACAACGCGCTGCGCTCGGTGCGGCCGTTGCTGCTGGTCACGCTGTCACTGACCGGCACCGTTGCGCTGGCCTGCGTGACCGCCAGCGTGCTGGCGTTCCGGCTGCGCCGGCAACCGGCCGGCGGCGGCGTGGCGCTGGCCCTGTTGGCTTTGTTGCTGCTGGTGTTGTTGATCCCGTCGCTGACCTCGCGCCACACCAGCGTGGCCGGGGTGCTGCCCGCCACCCTGCCGATTTGGCAAGTGGCGGGTGTGCAGGGATAATCACGCGGCATGTTTTTTTTGGCGCTGCGTTGGCGGCGCCTCCCCCTCTCTGACTGGTAACCGGCCCGCTATGACCACGATCCGCAGCATCCACGCCCGTGAAATCCTCGACAGCCGTGGCAACCCCACGCTGGAAGCCGAAGTCATCCTCGAGGACGGCTCGTTTGGTCGTGCCGCGGTGCCGTCGGGCGCCTCGACCGGCACCAAGGAAGCCGTGGAACTGCGTGACGGCGACAAGACCCGTTACCTGGGCAAGGGCGTGCGCAACGCCGTGTCCAACGTCAACACCACGATTGCCACGGCGCTGAAGGGCTTCGATGCCGCCGACCAGGAAGGCCTCGACCGCCGCCTGATCGATCTGGACGGCACCGAGAACAAGGGCCGCCTGGGCGCGAACGCGCTGCTGGGGGTTTCGCTGGCCAACGCCCACGCCGTGGCGGCCTCGAAGAAGCAGGCGCTGTGGCAGCACCTGGCCAACGGCCGCGACGTCACCCTGCCGGTGCCGATGATGAACATCATCAACGGCGGCGCGCATGCCGACAACAACGTCGATTTCCAGGAATTCATGGTGCTGCCGGTCGGCTTCACCTCGTTCTCCGAGTCGCTGCGTGCCGGTACCGAAATCTTCCACTCGCTCAAGTCGGTGCTCAAGGGCCACGGCCTGAGCACGGCGGTGGGCGACGAAGGCGGCTTCGCACCGGACTTCCGCAGCAACGTCGAAGCGCTGGACACCATCCTGGAAGCCATCGGCAAGGCCGGCTACACCGCCGGTGAAGATGTGCTGCTGGGCCTGGACGTGGCCTCCAGCGAGTTCTACGAGAACGGCAAGTACAACCTGGTCGGCGAGAACAAGCGCCTGACCTCCGAGCAGTTCGTCGACTTCCTGGCCGACTGGGCCGCGCAGTACCCGATCGTGACCATCGAAGACGGCCTGGCCGAGAACGACTGGGCCGGCTGGAAGCTGCTGACCGACCGCATCGGCAACAAGGTGCAGCTGGTGGGCGACGATCTGTTCGTCACCAACCCGAAGATCTTCAAGGAAGGCATCGAGTCCGGCACCGCCAACGCGATCCTGATCAAGGTCAACCAGATCGGCACCCTGACCGAGACCCTGGAAGCGATCGCCATGGCGCACGCGGCCAACTACGCCTCGATCGTCTCGCACCGTTCGGGCGAAACCGAAGACACCACCATCGCCGACATCGCCGTGGCCACCACCGCCACCCAGATCAAGACCGGCTCGCTGTGCCGCAGTGATCGCGTGGCCAAGTACAACCAGCTGCTGCGTATCGAGGAAGCCCTCGGTGCCGGCGCGCGTTACGCCGGTCGTGACGCGTTCGTGTCGCTGAAGCGCTGATCCCATGCGCGACTGGCGCTGGCTGCTGCTGGTGCTCGCGCTGCTGCTCGGATGGCTGCAGTACCGCTTCTGGTTTGGGCCGGGCAACTCGGGCGAAGTGATGATGCTTGAGGCCCAGGTCGAGAACCAGAAGCGGGACAACGCCGGCCTGCAGCAGCGCAATGATGCGCTCGCTGCCGAGGTCAAGGACCTCAAGGAAGGCGAGGCCGCCATCGAAGAACGCGCGCGCAGCGAGCTGGGCATGATCAAGCCCGGCGAGAAGTTCTACCGCGTGGTCGAAGACGCGCCGGTGCCGCCACCGCGCGCGCCGACGGCCGTCACCGATCCGGATGCGCCGCACCAGGATGTGCCCTGATGGCGGGCATCTGGGCGGTGGTTCCCGCTGCTGGCCGTGGCACCCGCTTCGGCGGGCCCACGCCCAAGCAGTATCTGCTGGCCGGCGACCGCGTGTTGCTGGCCCACACCCTCGAGGCGCTGCTCTCGCACCCGGTCGTGGCCGGAGTGATGGTGGTGGTCGCCGAGAACGACGCCGACTGGCCGGGCTGGCAGTCACTGGCGGACAAACCCATTCTGACCTGCATCGGCGGCGCCACCCGCGCCGGCTCGGTGCTGGCCGGCCTGCATGCGTTGCCCGATGACGTGCGCGCGGACGATTTCGTGCTGGTGCACGACGCCGCACGCCCGAACCTGGCCGCTGCCGATCTCGGTCGCCTGCTGGAAGTCGGCCGTGCCGACCCGGTCGGCGCGATCCTGGCCGCGCCCGTGCGCGATACGCTCAAGCGTGCCGGCGATGACGGTGGTATCGATGCCACCGAGCCGCGTGAACGCCTGTGGCGTGCGCTGACCCCGCAGCTGTTCCGCCGCTACCAGTTGGCGCGCGCGCTGCAGGACGCGGCCGATGCCGGCGTGGCCGTCACTGACGAAGCCATGGCCATGGAGCGCCAGGGGCTGCGCCCGCTGCTGGTGGAAGGCAGCGAAGACAACTTCAAGGTCACCACGCCGGCTGACCTGTCCCGTTTCGAATTCGTGTTGTCGCGTCGCGAACCCTGACGTCCGCGCGCGCCACACCCAACCGCAGGTTCTTGCAATGACCACGCCCCAGTTTCCTCCCTTCCGCATCGGACAGGGCTACGACGTCCATGCCTTTGGCGAGGGCGATCACATCATGCTCGGCGGCATCCGCGTCGCGCACAGCTGCGGCGTGCTCGCGCACAGCGATGGCGACGTGATCCTGCACGCCCTGTGCGATGCCATGCTCGGTGCGCTGGCACTGGGCGACATCGGCGTGCATTTCCCGCCGACCGACATGCGCTGGAAAGGCGCGGACAGCGCGCACCTGCTGGATCATTGCAACGGGCTGCTGCGCGGGCGCGGCTGGCAGGTCGGCAACACCGATATCACCGTGATCTGCGAGCGGCCCAAGGTCGGTCCGCATGCGCTGGCCATGCGCGAGCGCATCGCCACGGTGCTGGGCATCGCGCTGGACTGCGTGAGCGTGAAGGCCACCACGTCGGAGAAGCTGGGCTTCACCGGCCGCAGCGAGGGCATCGCCGCCCAGGCCAGCGTGCTGTTGGTGGCGCTGTGATCCCGTTGCCGCTGGCGTTCGGCGCGCCGCTGCTCAGCGCGAAGATCCGCACCACGCCCGAGGATTTCCAGGTGGACGAACTGCCGGCGTTCGAGCCGAGCGGTGAGGGCGAGCACCTGTTGCTGACGATCCGCAAGCGCGGGGCGAACACCGTGCACGTGGCCAAGGTGCTGGCCAGGTGGGCTGGCCTGCCGGACATGGCGGTCAGCTACGCGGGCATGAAGGATCGCCACGCGGTCACCACGCAGCGCTTCAGCGTGCACCTGCCCAAGCGCGTGGCGCCGGATCCGGCGCTGCTGGCTTCGGACGAGATCGAGGTGGTCGAGTCGACCTGGCACAACCGCAAGCTGCAGCGCGGTGCGCTGGCTGGCAACCGCTTCAAGCTGGTGCTGCGCGATGTGCGCGGCGATGCCGCGGCCATCGAAGAGCGCCTGTCCCATATCGCCTCGCGCGGTCTGCCGAACTGGTTCGGTGAGCAGCGCTTCGGCCGCGACGGCGGCAACGTACCGGCCGCGCTGGCCATGTTCGGCGGCCGCCGCATGCGGCCCGATCAGCGCTCGCTGCTGCTCTCGGCCGCGCGCTCGGCACTGTTCAACCAGGTGCTGGCGGCGCGCGTGGAGCAGGGCAACTGGGACACGCCGCTGGAGGGCGAAGTCTGGATGCTCGATGGCAGCCGCAGTGTGTTCGGCCCGGAGCCGTGGACGGATCTGCTGGCCGATCGCCTTGGCCGCTTCGACATCCACCCCAGCGGCCCGTTGTGGGGCGAAGGTGAGCTGCGCAGCACCGGCGCCGCCGCCGAACTGGAACTGGGCGCGGTCGCGGATGAGCAATCGCTCGCGCTGCGCGCCGGCCTGGAAAGCGCTCGCCTGAAGCAGGAGCGCCGTGCGCTGCGCCTGCGCCCGGCCATGCTGCAACACCAGTGGCTGGCCGCGGATGTGCTGGAACTGAGCTTCGCGCTGCCACCGGGCTGCTATGCCACCGCGGTGCTGCATGAGCTGGGACCGGTGGAAGACGCCAGCCAGGCCACACCGGAGGCGTAGAGCCACGCCATGCGGGTGTGCGGGTGGCTACCGGTTTGCCAGCAGCACCAGTACCGCGCCCGTCCCACCTTGGCCGGCGGGCGCGGAATGAAACGCCAGCACGTCGTTGCGCAGGCGCAGCAGGCGATCGACCAGATTCTTCAGCACCGGCGCACCCCCGTCGGACTGCAGCCCCTTGCCGTGGATGATGCGCACGCAGCCGTACTCATGCGCGTGCGCCTCCACCAGGAACTGCCGGACCAGCGCCTCGGCCTGGGCCACGGTTGCACCATGCAGGTCCAGTTCGTCCTGCACGGAGTACTGGCCGCGCTTGAGTCGCTGGAACATCCGCGGCGGCAGGTTCTCTCGCCGGTAGCTGGCCGTATCCCCAGCCTCCAGGGGGCTGCTGTCGCGCAGCAGCCGGGCGAATTCCCCGCGGGCGTCCTGTTCATCCTGCTCGGCCATCCGCGCGCGCGGCTTCGGCCGTGGCGTGGCCGGCGGCGGCGTGACCACCTTGCGCAGCGGTTTGACCTCGCCGATGGCGGCGCGGAACAACGCGGCAGGATCTTCGTCTTCAGGATGTGACATGCGTACAGCCTAATGGGCGGGGAGGGCGATGCCTACCGTTATCGGGGTAGGACGATCTGTCCGCTTGCGGCACAATAGCGGACGCACTTGCGCGGTCGTCATGCTCCGGAAGGGGCACGGCCACCGCCGCCAACAGTGGGAAGTGATGGAATCGAAGTCTTGAAAAATCAAGCGGTTAAATCGCAGATGCGGATTCTGGTCAGCAACGACGACGGTGTCGATGCACCGGGCATCAAGATGCTCGCCACGGGTTTACGTGACGCCGGTCATGAAGTGACCGTGGTCGCCCCCGATCGTGATCGCTCCGGCGCCAGTAATTCGCTGACCCTGGACCTGCCGATCCGCATGAAGCGCATCGACCACTACACCTGCTCGGTGGCCGGCACCCCGACCGACTGCGTGCATCTGGCCCTGACCGGCATGCTCGAGTACGAACCGGACATGGTGGTATCGGGCATCAACAACGCCGCCAATCTCGGCGACGACGTCATCTACTCCGGTACCGTCTCGGCGGCGATGGAAGGGCGCTTCCTCGGCCTGCCCGCAGTGGCGATGTCGCTGGTCACGCACAACCACGAGCCGCGCAACTTCGATACCGCCGCCCGCGCCGCGGTCGAGATCGTTACCCGGCTCAAGGCCGACCCGCTGCCCGCCGACACCATCCTCAACGTCAACGTGCCGGATCTGCCGTGGAGCGAGGTCCGTGGGTTCGAAGTGACCCGCCTGGGCAACCGCCACCGCGCCGAAGGCTGCATTGCCCAGCGCGATCCGCGCGGCAATGAGGTGTTCTGGATCGGCCCGGCCGGGCGCGAGCAGGATTCCGGCCCCGGCACCGATTTCCACGCGGTCCGCAACGGCTACATCTCGATCACCCCGATCCAGGTCGATCTCACCCGTTACCAGGCATTGGAGAAAGTGGCCAGCTGGGTTGCCGGGTTGACCGACGCGCTGGACCGGCCGGCATGACCCCGCGCCTGCGCCTGCAGCCCGAAGCCGTCGGCATCGGCATGACCTCGCAGCGGGTCCGCGATCGCCTGGTGGATCGCCTGCGCGATGCCGGCATCGCCGACGAAGCCACCCTCAATGCCATCCGTGTGGTGCCGCGCCATCTGTTCATCGATGAAGCGCTGGCGTCGCGTGCCTACGAAGACACCGCGCTGCCGATCGGGCACGGGCAGACCATTTCCCAGCCCTGGGTGGTCGCGCGCATGACCGAAGCGGTGCTGCAGTCAGCGCCGAAGAAAGTGCTGGAAGTCGGCACCGGCTCGGGCTACCAGGCCGCCGTGCTGGGCGCGATCGGGCTGGAGGTGTACACGGTCGAGCGTATCGGCGATCTGCTGCGCCAGGCGCGCAAGCGCTTCCGTGCGCTGGGCATGAACATCCGCAGCAAACATGATGATGGCCGCATCGGCTGGGCCGAACACGGTCCTTACGATGCGATCGTGGTGACCGCGGCCGCACCGGCGCTGGTGGACGCACTGGTCGAACAGCTTGCCGTGGGTGGCCGCCTGGTCGCGCCGGTCGGCGGCCCGGGCGCGCAGTCGCTGATCCAGTTGACCCGTCGCGATGACGGCAGTGTTGAACAGCAGGTACTGGCACCGGTCACGTTCGTACCGCTGCTGTCTGGCATGCTGGACTGATTCCAAGGAGCGTTGCGTCATGAAGATTTTTGGTCCGCTGTACGAGCGGGCAATGAAGTGGGCCGCGCATGAGCGCGCCCCGACCTATCTGACGGTGTTGAGCTTCATCGAGGCGATCATCTTCCCGGTGATGCCCGAGGTGATGCTCGCCCCGATGTGCGTGGCCCAGCCCAAGCGCGGCTGGTGGTTCGCCACGCTCAGCCTGGCCGGTTCGATGGCCGGTGCGCTGGTCGGCTATGCGCTGGGCCACTTCGCCTTCGAAGCGCTCAAGCCGGTGTTCGCCGCGCTGGGCATGTTGACCAGCATCGAAGGTGGCATCGCCATCGTGCAGGCCAAGATGGCCGAGTCGCCCTGGGCGGTGTTCACCTTCCTGGTGCTGGGCGGCTTCATGCCGATCCCGATGAAGGTCTTCACATGGGCATCGGGTATCGTCGGCGTGCCGTTGCCGCAGTATTTCCTGAGCATGTTGATCGGCCGTGGCAAGCGCGTGTACGTGCTGGCGGCGGTCATTCGTATTGGCGGGCCGCGCGCGGAAGCTGCGCTGCGCCGTTGGATTGAACCGCTGGGCTGGATCGCGACCGCGTTGGTGGTCGTGCTGGTGGCCTGGCTTGTATGGAGAGCGAAGTTCGCATGAGTGCTGATCGTTTGAGCAAGGGAGTGCGCAGCGGCGCGCTGCTGCTGGTGGTGTCGGCGCTGAGCGCCTGTGGCACCGCCACCGTGGTGCGGCCCTCGGGCTCGGGCGGTGTGGCCCACAGCACGCCGCAGAGCTCGGTGGCCAAACCCGGCCAGACCGCCGTCGTCCGCCGTGGCGACACGCTGTATGCGCTGGCGCGCATCCACAACATCACCCCGCGCGATCTGGCCGCCTGGAACGGGTTGGCCGAGCCGTACACGATCTATCCGGGGCAGTCGCTGCGCCTGTACCCGGGCGGCAGCGGCGGCAGCCCGGGCCGCGCCCCGACCACCGTGGTGACCGCGCCGCGCCCGGGTGGCACAGCGCCGGCCGCTACGCCGGCGCCGACCACGGCGATCAAGAGCAACATCAGCTGGCGCTGGCCGGCCGATGGCGCGATCGTCGGGCGTTTCGTCGCCGGTGAAGCGACCAAGCAGGGCGTGGACATTGCCGGCACCAGTGGCCAGCCGGTCCGGGCGACGGCCGCCGGCGTGGTGGTGTACTCCGGTGCCGGCCTGGTCGGTTTCGGTGAGCTGATCATCATCAAGCACAGCGACCAGTGGTTGTCGGCGTATGGTCACAACCGCAAGCGCCTGGTCAATGAAGGCCAGAGCGTGAAGGCCGGCGAGCAGATCGCGGAGATGGGCCGCACCGGCGCCGCACGCGACATGCTGCACTTCGAGATCCGCTACAACGGCAAGCCGGTCGACCCGCTGCTGTACCTGCCGCCGAAGTAAGCACGAAAAAGGCCGCCTCAAGGGCGGCCTATTCTGAACGGAAATCCCGGTCTCACCCCTTCAGGATGAACGCCGCGGCCACCTTGCGCCCCTCGCTGGCGAGGATGTTGAAGGTTCGCGCCGCCGCCGGGTTGTTCATCACTTCCAGGCCGATCCCACGGGTCAGGCAGGCGGCCATGACTGCCGCCGGCGGGAACACCTGGGTATCGCCCGTACCCAGTACCACCAGCGCGGGGTTCAGCGCCAGCACCGGCTGCAGGTCTTCCGGGGTCAGCAAGGCAATATCGGCCACCGGCCACGCTTCGATCAGCGTGTCCGGAGCCAGGATGAAACTGGCGGCCAGGGTCCGGTCATTCACTTTCGCACTGCGGCCATCGGCGGCGCGCAGGGCGTAGGCGTAGTCGGGGATTTCGTGGCTCAGCTGCATAAGCGTTCCGGGATCAGCCGCGCGGCAGGACGATCTGGCGCTGTTCCTTGCTCGGGCGGTACAGCACGGCCACGTGGCCGATACGCTGCACCAGCGCGCTTTCGCTGGCACTGACCAGCTCGGCGATGAGGGCGTCACGGGCCTCGCGGTCTTCGGCGGCAACCTTGACCTTGATCAGCTCGTGGCGCTCCAGCACCTCTTCCAGTTCAGCCAGGAAGGCCGGTGTCACCCCCTTGCCGCCGATCTGGAGCAGGGCTTTCAGATCATGCGCGTGGCCGCGGAGGAAACGGGTTTGGGAAGAAGTCAGGGCGATAGCCATTCAGGAACAAGCGGTTAACTGGGGCGATCAGGGTATCATGACCTCCCCATCCGACCCGCATCTCAATGGCAACCCGTAGCAAAAGCAGTCAACGCTGGTTGAAAGAGCACTTCGCCGACCCCTTCGTGAAGAAGGCCCAGGCCGAGGGCATGCGCTCGCGTGCGGCCTACAAGCTGGAGGAGTTGCTGCAGCGCGATCGGCTGCTGAAGCCGCACATGGTCGTCGTCGATCTGGGCGCCGCCCCGGGTGGCTGGTCCCAGCAGGTCCGCCGCCAGATCGGCGATACCGGCCGGGTGCTGGCCTTGGACATCCTGGAGATGCCGCCGCTGGCCGGCGTGGAGTTCCTTCACGGTGACTTCAGGGAACAAGCCGTCCTATCGGAGTTCGAAGCCATGCTGGGGGATCAGCCGGTAGACCTTGTGCTCTCGGATATGGCCCCCAATAAGAGTGGAATGGATGCGGTGGACCAACCGCGGATGATGCACCTGGCGGAGTTGGCGTTGGATTTTGCCGACAACCATCTCAAGCCCGGTGGCGCGTTCCTGATCAAGCTGTTCCAGGGCGTGGGCTTTGACGACTACGTGCGCGAAATGCGCCGCCGGTACGACAAAGTAGTGATCCGCAAGCCTGAAGCCTCCCGGAAGCGCTCGCCCGAGGTGTACGCCTTGGGGCAGGGAAAACGCGCGCAGATCAAGTAAGCTCAACCATACGAATCGCGTCAGGAATTAGAGGAACACCGGAGCCAATGAGGATGAACGACTTGACCAAGAACCTCCTGCTATGGGTGGTCGTCGCCGTCGTGCTGATGGTGGTCTTCCAGAGCTTCTCGCCGAAGAGCAGCGGAGCCGGCGCACAGGGCGCGACGTACTCGCAGTTCCTGGACCAGGTGGACAGCGGCAATGTCCAGAAGGTGACCTTCAGCGGGGACATGCGTGGCGGCACCAATCAGATTTCCTACACCACCCGTGGCGGCCAGTCGGCCACCATCACCGCCCCGTTCGATCGCGACCTGATCAACGTGCTGCGCGGCAAGAACGTGGAAATCGTCCAGGAGGAGCCCTCCAGCGGCATCTCGCTGGGCGCGATCCTGATGAACTTCCTCCCGGTGATCCTGATCATCGGCTTCTGGATCTTCATCATGCGCCAGATGCAGGGCGGTGGCGGCGGGGCCAAGGGCGCGATGTCCTTCGGCAAGTCGCGCGCCAAGCTGCAGGGCGAAGACCAGATCAAGGTCACCTTCGCCGACGTTGCCGGGTGCGACGAGGCCAAGGAAGAAGTCGGCGAACTGGTCGACTTCCTGCGCGACCCCACCAAGTTCACCAAGCTGGGCGGCAAGATTCCGCGCGGCGTGCTGATGGTGGGTCCGCCGGGTACCGGCAAGACGCTGCTGGCCCGCGCCATTGCTGGCGAGGCCAAGGTGCCGTTCTTCTCGATCTCCGGTTCGGACTTCGTGGAAATGTTCGTCGGCGTCGGCGCCAGCCGCGTGCGCGACATGTTCGAGCAGGCCAAGAAGCAGGCACCGTGCATCATCTTCATCGATGAAATCGACGCTGTCGGTCGTCACCGTGGTGCCGGTCTGGGCGGCGGTCACGACGAGCGCGAGCAGACCCTGAACCAGCTGCTGGTCGAAATGGACGGCTTCGAGGGAGGCGAGGGCGTGATCGTCATCGCCGCCACCAACCGTCCCGACGTGCTGGATCCGGCGCTGCTGCGCCCGGGCCGTTTCGACCGCCAGGTCGTGGTCGGCCTGCCGGACGTCAAGGGCCGCGAGCAGATCCTCAAGGTGCATATGCGCAAGCTGCCGCTGGCCGACGATGTCGAGCCGATGGTGATCGCGCGCGGCACCCCGGGCTTCTCCGGTGCGGACCTGGCCAACCTGGCCAACGAAGCAGCACTGTTCGCCGCGCGCGGCGGTGAGAAGGAAGTCCGCATGGACCACTTCGACCGTGCCCGCGACAAGATCCTGATGGGTGCCGAACGCCGTTCGATGGCGATGAGCGAAGAAGAAAAGACGCTCACCGCCTACCACGAAGCCGGCCACGCCATCGTCGGTCGCCTGGTGCCCGAGCACGATCCGGTCTACAAGGTCACCATCATTCCCCGCGGTCGCGCGCTGGGTGTGACGATGTACCTTCCCGAAGGCGACAAGTACTCGATGAACCGGGTGGCGATCGAATCGCAGCTGTGTTCGCTGTACGGCGGCCGCGTTGCCGAAGAACTGATCTTCGGCACCGACAAGGTCACCACCGGCGCCTCCAACGATATCGAGCGCGCCACCAAGATGGCCCGCAACATGGTCACCAAGTGGGGCCTGTCCGACGAACTCGGCCCGATCGCCTACGGTGAAGAGGACGATGAAGTGTTCCTCGGCCGTTCGGTGACGCAGCACAAAAGCGTGTCGGATGACACCGCGCGCCGCATCGACGAAGTCGTCCGCAGCATCCTGGACAAGGCGTACGCCCGTACCACCGAACTGCTGACCGCCAACCTCGACAAGCTGCACACGATGTCCCAACTGCTGCTGCAGTACGAGACCATCGATGCGCCGCAGATCAATGCCGTGATGGAAGGCCGTGATCCGCCGCCGCCGATGGGCTGGGACAAGTCCCCCAGCAACAAGGATGGCGGCAACAACAACGACAAGGGCGGCGATGCCCGTCCGGTCGCGCCGATCGCCGGTCCTGCCGAGCAGATCTGAGTGTTGCCCACGTAAGTGACGAAGGCCGGGGAAACCCGGCCTTCGTCGTTTCGGGCAAGTCATAATGACGGTCCGTTTTCGTTCCCGTTCTGGAGTCGCCATGTCCGCACCCCCGCCGCAGCCGATCTCGCACACCACTGAAATGGTGATCGCCACGATCATTGGCGTGGCCATCGGCCTGACCCGCGACAACTTCCTGCTCGGCGCCGGCGTCGGCATCGCGGTCGGTGTGCTGATGAGCATCGCCAAGACCGTGTACGTGGAGCGCAAGCGCCGCCAGCGCTGAGTGCTTGCGCGCGCCGCCGGCAGTGGGCACGATGCGCGTGCCCGCGCCGCATGCCGCGGTCGGGCATGGCCGGGGGATCGGCCGACACACTTTCCAGGGGGATGTTCATGCGTCATTCGATGCGCGTAGCGGTTGCTGCGCTGCTGTGCTGTGCCACGCCGCTCATGGCCGCCGAGATCCACGTGCAGGATCCGGTGCCGTTCAACGACGCGGCGATCATCGCCGAGAACATCAAGGCCGAGTGCCGGATGGGCGCGCAGCTGGCGACCGCGCTGGGCAAGAATGCGCCGGCGCATGGCAACACCATCGTCTTCGGCAGTGATCCGGTGAACACCGGCAGCGGACACGCGTTGAAGCTGGAACTGGTGGAGGCGCAGAGCGCCGGCAATGCGTTCACCGGCCACTTCAAGTCCGCTGCCGTGCGCGGCGTGCTGTTCGAGAACGGCCAGCAGGTGGCCACGGTCACCGCACGCCGCGTGTCGCGCGGTGGCGCGTTTGCCGGCTTCAAGGGCTCGTGCGGTGTGCTCGAGCGCACGGTCAATGCGATCGGCAACGATCTGGCGATCTGGCTGGCCAAGCCGGTCGATGGGGCCCGCCTCGGCGACCTCTGACGGCCGGTCCGGTGCGCCAGCGTAAACTACGCGCTGGCGTACTTCGTGGATCTGCCCATGTTCGATATCTCCCCCCAGCTCGATTGCGGCGGCCGCCTGCTGCGGCTGGATCGCTCGCGGGTCATGGGCATCGTCAACGTCACCCCGGATTCGTTCTCCGACGGCGGTGACCACGACAGCGTGGAGGCCGCGGTCGCGCACGGCCTGCAGCTGGTGGCCGAGGGCGCCGACCTGCTCGACATCGGCGGCGAGTCGACCCGGCCCGGCAGTGCGCCGGTACCGCTGGATGAAGAACTGCGCCGGGTCATCCCGGTGATCGAGCGGCTGGCACGCGAAACCACCGTGCCGATCAGCATCGACACCTTCAAGCCCGAGGTGATGCGCGCCGCGGTCGCCGCCGGTGCCGGCCTGATCAATGACATCCATGCGTTGCGCCAGCCCGGTGCGCTGGACGCCGCCGCCGAACTCGGCGTGCCGGTGGTGCTGATGCACATGCAGGGCGAGCCCGGCAGCATGCAGGACACCCCGCACTACGATGACGTGGTCGCCGAGGTGCATCGCTTCCTGACCGAGCGCATGTTCCAGGCCGAGATGGCCGGCGTCGCCAAGAAGCACCTGATCATCGATCTGGGCTTCGGTTTCGGCAAGACCACCGAACACAACATGATCCTGCTCGCACGCTCGGGCCGTTTCCTCGAGCTGGGCGTGCCGATGCTGGCCGGCCTGTCGCGCAAGCGCAGCATCGGTGAACTGACCGGTCGTGAGCAGCCGCGTGACCGCGTGGCCGGTTCCGTCGCCGCACACCTGATCGCGGCGCAGCGTGGCGCGATGCTGCTGCGCGTGCACGATGTCGCCGCCACGGTGGACGCCTTGAAGGTATGGGCGGCGGTCGATGCGGTGCCGATGCCGCGGGTGTCGGCCGCACCGGCGATGCCGCGCTGGCCGGACGAGGACTGATGGCCGTCGATCAGCGCCCGCTGGCGATCGCGGTGATGGGCCCGACCGCGTCGGGCAAGACCGCCACCGCGATCGCGCTGGCCCAGCAGCTGGACGGCGAAATCGTGAGCGTCGATTCCGCCCTGGTCTATCGCGGTCTGGATATCGGCTCGGCCAAACCCGATGCGGCCGAGCGCGCGCAGGCGCCGCACCATCTGCTGGATGTGCGCGACCCGTGGCAGACCTATTCGGCGGCGGAGTTCGCCAGCGACGCGGCGCGAGCCGTCCGCGACATCATCGCGCGCGGCCGCATGCCGATCCTGGCCGGTGGCACCGGGCTGTATTTCCGCGCCCTGCTGCAGGGCCTGTCGCCGATGCCCGAAGCCGATCCGGCGGTGCGCGCGCAGATTGCCGCTGAGGCGGCCGAGCAGGGCTGGGCGGCGATGCATGGCCAACTGGCCGGCATCGATCCGGCAGCGGCAAAGCGCATTCACGCCACCGACCCGCAGCGCATCCAGCGGGCGCTGGAAGTCCATCGGCTGACCGGTACCCCGATCAGCGAATGGCAGAAGTTGCCCGGCGTGGACCGGCTGCCGGTTCGGGCGCTCAAACTGATCCTCGCGCCGCGCGAGCGCACGGTGCTGCACCAGCGCATCGAAACCCGTTTCGACACGATGCTGGATCGCGGCTTCCTGGACGAAGTCCGCGCGCTGCGGGCCCTGCCGGCGATGGCCGAGGTGGCCGCGCCGCTGGATCTGCCGGCCGTGCGGGCGGTGGGCTACCGGCAGGCCTGGGCGTATCTGGACGGGCAGGGGACGGCCGAGGCGTTCCGTGAACGCGGCATCCAGGCCACCCGTCAGCTGGCCAAGCGCCAGCTGACCTGGTTGCGCGGGGAGCTTGATGCGCGCTGGTTCGATCCCCATCTAGACAGGGCTTCCCTGGCGGATGCGGTGTCGACCTTCGTCGCACGCTGAGTCCACGCCTTCACCCGCCCACCCCGTGTACCATCAAGGGTTCCGGCGGGCGGCGGGGGCCGTGGCAACTGCCGGAAGACCATAAAAACAATAATCAGGAGTGTGCAATGTCCAAGGGGCAATCGCTGCAGGATCCGTTTCTGAATGCACTTCGGCGCGAACGTGTGCCGGTGTCGGTGTATCTGGTCAATGGCATCAAGCTGCAGGGAACGATTGAATCGTTCGACCAGTTCGTGGTGCTGCTGCGTAATACGGTGAGCCAGATGGTGTACAAGCACGCCATCTCGACCGTGGTGCCGGCGCGCAACGTGAAGGTCGGGCCCGGAGGTGGTTATGTGCAATCCAATGATGGCGCCGAGGGCGTCCAAGGTGATGACGACGTTGAGTGACTGCGTGAAAAATTCTGGAGAACTGCGTGTTTGACCGTTCCAAGCGAGGCGAACACGCACTCCTGATCCAGCCGCACGCCGGCCGGCTCGAAGATGACGTGCTTGAAGAGTTCACCGATCTGGCCCGCTCTGCCGGGGCCAGCATCGCGGCCACGTTGACCGCGCGCATCGATCGGCCCAATCCGTCGATCCTGATTGGCAGCGGCAAGCTGGACGAGGTCAAGGCCGCGGCCGATGCCACCGGCGCCGACCTGATCCTGGTCAACCATGCGCTGTCGCCGGGGCAGGAGCGCAACCTGGAGCGGTTCCTGGAACGGCGCGTGATCGACCGCACCGGGCTGATCCTGGATATCTTCGCCCAGCGTGCGCGCAGCCACGAAGGCAAGCTGCAGGTCGAGCTGGCGCAGCTGCGCCACATGTCCACGCGGCTGATCCGCGGCTGGACCCATCTGGAGCGCCAGCGCGGCGGTTCCATCGGTCTGCGCGGCCCGGGTGAAACCCAGCTGGAAACCGATCGCCGCCTGCTGCAGAAGCGGGTGGAGCAGCTGCAGAAGAAGCTGGAAAAGGTGGAAGTGCAGCGCACCCAGATGCGTCGTGCCCGCCTGCGCAGCGAGCTGCCGCGGGTGGCCCTGGTGGGCTACACCAACGCCGGCAAGTCGACCCTGTTCAACGCATTGACCGGTGCCGAGGCGTATGCCGCGGACCAGTTGTTCGCGACGCTGGACCCGACCGTGCGCCGCATCGCGCTGCCGGGCGGCAGCGTGGTGCTTGCCGATACCGTCGGCTTCGTCCGCGACCTGCCGCACGATCTGGTGGCCGCATTCCGGTCCACCTTGTCCGAAGCCCGCGAAGCGGACTTCCTGCTGCACCTCGTCGATGCGGCCGATCCGCACCGTGAGGAGCGCATCGCACAGGTGGATGAAGTGCTGACCGCCATCGGCGCGGGCGATCTGCCGCAGTTGCTGGTGTTCAACAAGATCGACCGGATCGACGGGGCCGACGTGCGTCACGATGGCCAGGACGGCATCCCCGACAACGCGCGCCGCGAGCGGGTCTGGATTTCCGCCCGCGACAACGTTGGCCTGCCGCTGTTGCAGTCCGTGCTGGGCAAGCGGCTGGGCCTGCAGCACATCAGTGGCGAGCTTCGGTTGGCGCCGAGTGCTGGCCGCCTGCGTTCGCGCCTGCATCAGCTGGAAGTCGTGCGCAGCGAAACCACCGACGAAGACGGCTGGCTGCTGCAGGTCGAGATCCCGATCGCCGAGGCCGAGAAGCTGGCGGCCGGCGAGGGCGGCGAACCGATCCGCGCGATGCTCCCGGAGAAGCTTCCGGAGTGGTGAGGGGGTGCCGGCAACACACGACACCACGCGCGATTTCGGCTAAAACAGGGGGCGTTCGTCCCCCGTTGATCCAGGATTCCCCATGACCGTTCCTTCCGACGCCGAGCTGGGCGCCCTCGCCAGTGACGTGGGCCAGCGCCTGCAGCAGGCCTCGCTGCAGCTGGTCACCGCCGAGAGCTGCAGTGGCGGCTGGATCGCCAAGGCGATGACGGATATCGCCGGCTCCTCGGCGTTCTTCGATTGCGGCATGGTGGTCTACAGCTACGAAGCCAAACAACGCCTGCTCGGCGTGCGTGCACAGACGCTGGAACAGTTCGGCGCGGTCAGCCGCGAGACCGTGCTGGAAATGGTCTCCGGTGCGCTGATCAATTCCGGTGCCGGCATCGCCGTGGCGGTGACCGGCATTGCCGGCCCGGGCGGAGGCAGCGAGGACAAGCCGGTCGGCAGCGTGTGGATCGGCTGGAAGGGCCGGGGCGGCTACGCGCGTGCGCAGTTGTTCCAGTTCGACGGCGACCGCGAAGCCATACGGCGGCAGACCGTGCAGCAGGCGCTGACGGGAATCTTCCCGCTGTTGTGACATCCTGACCGGGTGTGCTGACAGGAGAGTGGGCCGATGTGGGAAACGCTGGGTACCGTGCGTGACCTGGGGCGATTGCAGGAAATCGCGTCGGTCCTCATCCGCTATGGCTTCGGCGACCTCGTGCGCCGCATCGGCCTGGCCGATGTGCTCGAGCGCGCCGGCCGCCTGCTGCACTGGAACGACACCCAGCAGATGCTGCGGATGACCGCGCCGGTGCGCGTGCGCCGCGCGATGGAAGACCTCGGACCCACTTTCGTCAAACTCGGCCAGGTGCTGGCCACCCGCGTGGACCTGTTCCCGCCGGACTGGATCGCGGAATTTTCCGAACTGCAGAATGCCGTGCCCGCGCTGCCATATGCGCAGGTGCGTGAGCAGCTCGAACGCGATCTCGGCGCGCCGGCCACCGAGGTGTTCGCGTGGCTCGATGAAACGCCCATGGCCGCGGCCTCGCTGGCGCAGGCGCACCGCGCAACCCTGCATGACGGCACCGCCGTGGTGCTGAAGATCCGTCGTCCGGGCATCCGCGAGGTGATCGAAGCCGACCTGCGCCTGCTGGCGCGGCTGGCCGAGATCGTGGAAGCGCGCTTGCCCGACCTGCAGCGGTATCGCCCGGCCGAGGTGGTGCAGCAGTTCCAGGTGTCGCTGCGCCGCGAGCTGGATTTTGCCGCCGAATGCCGCAATGCCGAGCGCATCGCGCGCAACTTCCAGGGCCGCGACGACATCCTGATCCCCAACGTGCACTGGCAGTGGACGTGCGAGAGCCTCAACGTGCAGGACTTCGTGGACGGCATTCCCGGTCGCGATCTGGCCGGTGTCGATGCGGCCGGTCTGGACCGCGTGCTGCTGGCCCGCACCGGTGCGCGCATCGTGCTGAAGATGGTGCTGGAGGACGGCTGTTTCCACGCTGATCCGCACCCGGGCAACATCATCTACCTGCGCGACGGCCGTATCGGCGTGATCGATTTCGGCATGGTCGGCGCGATCTCCGAGCAGCGCCGTTTCCAGGTCGCCCAGCTGCTGCACGGCCTGGTCACCCAGGAGCCGGAGCAGGTGGCCGACGTGCTGCTGGACTGGGCCGGTGGCGTGGAGGTGGACGAGTCGCGGCTGCAGCAGGACATCAGCACCTTCGTGGACCAGTACCGCGGGGTGCCGTTGAAAGACCTGCACATGGGCCTGATGCTGGGCAACATCACCCAGTTGCTGCGCCAGTACGCGCTGACCCTGCCGGCCGATCTGGCGCTGATGATCAAGACCTTCCTCACCCTGGAAGGCATGGGCCGCCAGCTCGACCCGCAGTTCGACATGGCCAGCGCCGCGCGCCCGTATCTGGAGCGGGTGATGTGGCAGCGCTACTCGCCCGGCGCGATGCTCAAGCGCGGCAAGCGCAGCCTGGTCGGGGTGATGGACCTGGTCGGCGACCTGCCGCGCGACGTGCGCAGGCTGCTGCAGATGGCGCGCCGCGGCCGGCTCCAGCTCAAGATCGAAACCACTGCGCTGCAGGGCTTCGGCGACCAGGTCAACCGTGCCGCCAATCGGCTGGTCATGGGTATCGTGACCGCCGCGCTGATCATCGGCTCCTCGATCGTCATGCACAGCGTCGGCGGCATCTCCAGCCGCTGGCTGCTCGCGCTGGGCGTGGCCGGCTTCATCGGTGCCGGCTTCTGTGGCGTGTGGATCCTGTTCTCGATCTGGCGCAGCGGTAAGAACCCGTAGGGTTCTAACCGCTGGGATCCGAAGGATCCCCGGAATCTCCCGCGTAAGCGGGGGATTACGTGTAGGTCCGACCGTTGGTCGGACGCCATTGCCGCGCGTTCGCGCGGTCACCGACCAACGGTCGGTGGCTACAGGTGTTGCTGGCGGCTTCGGTTGGGCGTGGACCACCCTTCTTCTATCTGTTCTTCCTCTGCGGGCACTTGCGTGCCCGCATCGTTAGTAGTAATACTACTAACCATGGACCTGACCGATACCCAGCAGGCGATCCTGCAGTTGATCGCCGAGCGTATAGAGACCGATGGCGCACCGCCGTCGCAGACGGAAATCGCCCGTGCGTTCGGCTTCAAGGGCGTCCGCGCAGCCCAATACCATCTGGAAGCGCTGGAGCAGGCCGGGGCGATCCGTCGCATCCCGGGCCAGGCCCGCGGCATCCGGCTGGTCCAGGCACCGGCGCTGCAGAACGGCCTGCCCGAATCGCTGCCCGCCTCGGCGTTGCCGGACCACGTCCTGCGCCTGCCGGTGCTGGGCCGGGTCGCGGCCGGTCTGCCGATCGGCGCGGATATCGGCTCGGACGACTTCGTGGTGCTCGACCGGGTGTTCTTCTCGCCCGCGCCGGACTACCTGCTGAAAGTGCAGGGCGACTCGATGATCGACGAAGGCATCTTCGACGGCGACCTGATCGGTGTGCACCGCACCCGCGACGCCCGCTCCGGCCAGATCGTGGTGGCCCGCATCGATGACGAGATCACGGTCAAGCTGCTGAAGATGGGCAAGGACCGGATCCGCCTGCTGCCGCGCAATCCCGATTACAAGCCGATCGAAGTGCTGCCCGACCAGGACTTCGCCATCGAAGGCCTCTATTGCGGGTTGCTGCGGCCCAACCGCTGACCCTGTTCCCCTTTGAATCACGCGCGGTCTTTTGTGGCACATCTCTGGTTTTGCTGAGGTTGGTACGGATGTCCGATAATTTTTTTCCGAACGCCGGGCAGAATCTCAGCCCGTGCGATACGCCAGCCTTAAAGTGAACCCATGGCCAAGAAGACTTCCAAAGACAGCACCTCCACCGATACGACCTCTGCAAGGACCACTCCGATGGACGAAAACAAAAAGCGCGCCCTCACCGCCGCGCTGAGCCAGATCGAAAAGCAGTTCGGCAAGGGCGCCGTGATGCGCATGGGCGACCGCGTCGTCGAAGCGGTCGAGGTCATCCCCACCGGGTCGCTGATGCTGGATATCGCGCTCGGTATCGGTGGCCTGCCCAAGGGGCGTGTCGTGGAGATCTACGGTCCGGAATCCTCGGGCAAGACCACCCTGACCCTGCAGGCGATCGCCGAATGCCAGAAGAAGGGCGGTACTGCGGCCTTCATCGATGCCGAGCACGCGCTGGATCCGATCTACGCCGCCAAGCTGGGCGTCAACGTGGACGACCTGCTGCTCTCGCAGCCCGATACCGGTGAGCAGGCGCTGGAAATCGCCGACATGCTGGTGCGCTCCAGCTCGGTGGACATCGTGGTGATCGACTCGGTCGCCGCGCTGACCCCGAAGGCCGAAATCGAAGGCGAAATGGGCGACCAGCTGCCGGGCCTGCAGGCCCGTCTGATGAGCCAGGCGCTGCGCAAGCTGACCGGCAACATCAAGCGCTCCAACACCCTGGTGGTCTTCATCAACCAGCTGCGCCACAAGATCGGCGTGATGATGCCGGGCCAGAGCCCGGAAGTGACCACCGGCGGCAACGCGCTGAAGTTCTACGCCTCGGTCCGCCTGGACATCCGCCGTATCGGCGCGATCAAGAAGGGTGACGAGATCATCGGCAACCAGACCAAGATCAAGGTGGTCAAGAACAAGCTGGCGCCCCCGTTCAAGCAGGTCATCACCGAGATCCTGTACGGCGAAGGCATCAGCCGCGAAGGCGAACTGATCGACATGGGCGTGGAAGCCAAGCTGGTCGAGAAGGCCGGCGCCTGGTACAGCTACGGCGAAGAACGCATCGGCCAGGGCAAGGACAACGCCCGCGGCTACCTGCGCGACAACCCGCAGATTGCCCAGCGCCTGGAAGCCGAACTGCGCGAGAAGTTCCAGCCGGAAGAAGCGGTGCGTGAAGGCGGCGACGAGGCCGAAGACGACGCCGAGTGAGTTTCCTGCAGGGCAGGGCAGCGCCGTCAGTGACGCTCGCCCTGGCCTGCAGCTTCAAGAATCCCCGACGGGATGGCGCCAAGGACGGCGCACTGTAATGGACCACTGCCATGCAAGACTCCGAAGCCCCCGCACCCCGGCGCAAGCGCCGTGTCCAGGAACAGACGCCGGTCCAGCGGGCGTTGGGGCTGCTGGTGCGCCGCGAGCATTCACGCAAAGAGCTGACCCGCAAGCTGCAGGCCCGCGGTATCGAGCACGAGGCCGCCGAAGCCGCGGTCAGCAAGCTGGCCGAGGCCGGCTGGCAGGATGACACGCGCTTTGCCGAGAACCTGGTCCGGATCCGGGCCAACACCGGCTATGGGCCGATCCACATCCGCGCCGAACTGGGCACGCATGGCCTGGACAGCGACCAGATCGCTGCCGCCATGGACACCTTCGAAGGCGATTGGACCGAGAACGCCCGCGACCTGGTGTGCCGCCGTTTTGGGGACGCCGGCCCGCAGGAACTGCCTGCGCGGCGCAAAGCCGCCGATCTTCTGGCCCGCCGGGGGTTCCCCGGCGACAGCATCCGCCAGGCCACCCGTTACGACCCGGAGGACTGAGCGGCCCGGGCCTGATACCCTTTGTGGTTTCGGCGGTCCTGCAGTTGACACCCGGCCATTGGGGCTGCGTGCCAGGGACTGACCGGCCCGCACAAAGCCAGCCCCCCATGAACGCATCCGTCAAATTCACTACCTCCCAGATCCGCAGCGATTTCCTTGAGTTCTTCAAGGGCAAAGGCCACACGATCGTGCCGTCGGCGCCCCTGGTGCCGGGCAATGATCCGACCCTGCTGTTCACCAACTCCGGCATGGTGCAGTTCAAGGACGTGTTCCTTGGCGCCGAGAAGCGCAGCTACGTGCGCGCGGCCGACGTCCAGCGCTGCCTGCGCGCCGGTGGCAAGCACAACGATCTGGACCAGGTCGGCTACACCGCGCGCCACCACACCTTCTTTGAAATGCTGGGCAACTGGTCGTTCGGCGATTACTTCAAGAAGGACGCCATCGCCTGGGCCTGGGAGCTGCTGACCCAGGTCTGGAAGCTGCCGGCCGAGCGCCTGCTGGTCACCGTGTACCAGACCGATGACGAGGCCTACGCGCTGTGGCGCGACATGGTCGGTATTCCGGAAGAGCGGATCGTGCGCATCGGCGACAACAAGGGAGCGCCGTTCGCGTCGGACAATTTCTGGCAGATGGCCGAGACCGGCCCGTGCGGCCCGTGTACCGAAATCTTCTATGACCATGGCGACCACATCGCCGGTGGTCCGCCGGGCTCGCCGGATGAAGACGGCGACCGTTTCATCGAGATCTGGAACCTGGTCTTCATGCAGTTCGACCGCCAGCCCGATGGCACCCTGGTGCCGCTGCCGGCGCCGTGCGTGGATACCGGCATGGGCCTGGAGCGTCTGGCCGCGATCCTGCAGCACGTCCACACCAATTACGAAATCGACCTGTTCCAGGCGCTGATCCGCAAGGCCAGCGAGCTGACCGGCATGGCCGATCTGGAGAACAAGTCGCTGCGCGTGATCGCCGATCACATCCGTGCCTGCTCGTTCCTGATCGTGGATGGCGTACTGCCGTCCAACGAAGGCCGCGGCTACGTGCTGCGCCGGATCATCCGCCGCGCCCTGCGCCATGGCTGGATGCTCGGTGTGCGCCAGCCGTTCTTCAGCAAGCTGGTGCCGACGCTGGTCGAGCAGATGGGCGTGGCCTATCCGGAACTGCCGGCGCAGGTCGACACGGTTGTGCGCGCCCTGCAGGCCGAAGAAGAGCGTTTCGCGGAAACGCTGGATTCGGGCATGAAGATCTTCGACGACGTGGCCGCCAAGGTCAGCAACGGCGTGATCCCGGGCGTGGATGCTTTCCGCCTCTACGACACCTATGGCTTCCCGCTTGATCTCACCCAGGACATCGCGCGCGAGCGCGACCTCACCGTGGACATCGAGGGCTTCAACGCCGCGATGGACACCCAGCGCGAGACCGCGCGCGCGGCCGGCAAGTTCGGCGGCGGCGTGACCCTGTCGGCCGATCTGGTCGCCACGCTCAAGCCGACCGTGTTCCTCGGGTATGACCGCCTGCAGGCCGACGACCTCACCGTGGTCGCCATTCTCAAGGACGGCCGCCCGGTGGAGAGTGCCCAAGCTGGCGATGACGTCATCGTGCTGACCCACCAGACCCCGTTCTACGCCGAGTCCGGTGGCCAGGTCGGCGACAATGGCACCCTGTCCGGCGCCGGCGTCCAGGTAGAGGTCAGCGACACCCAGAAGTTCGCGGGCCAGTTCCATGGGCACGTGGGCAAGCTCACCGCGGGCAGCCTGAAGGTCGGCGATGTGCTGTCCGGTCAGGTGGATGGCCAGCGCCGTGGCGCGACCATCCTCAACCACTCGGCCACCCACCTGCTGCATGCCGCCCTGCGCGAAGTGCTGGGCACCCACGTGCAGCAGAAGGGTTCGCTGGTCGCGCCTGATCGCCTGCGCTTCGATTTCTCGCACTTCGCGCCGATCAGCGCCGAAGACCTGGCGATCATCGAGCGCAAGGTCAACGAGCAGGTGCGCGCCAACAACGCCGCTGAAGTCCACACCATGGGCATGCAGGAAGCGCTCGACTTCGGCGCGATGGCGCTGTTCGGCGAGAAGTACGGCGAGCACGTGCGCGTGCTGAAGATGGGCGACTACTCCACCGAACTGTGTGGCGGTACGCATGTGTCGCGCACCGGCGACATCGGCCTGTTCAAGATCACTGCCGAAGGCGGTGTGTCTTCGGGCGTGCGTCGTATCGAAGCAGTCACCGGGCAGGGCGCGTTGGATTACGTGGCCCATGAAGAAGCCCAGCTGAGCGAAGCGGCGGCACTGCTTGGCGGCAATGCCGGCGACGTGGTCGACAAGATCCGCCAGCTCGGCGAGCGGCAGAAGAAGCTGGAGCGCGAGCTCGAGGCGCTCAAGGCCAAGCAGGCTGCCGGTGCGACCGCCGATCTCGGTGGCGCCGCGGTCGAGGTCAACGGCATCAAGATCCTGGCCGCGCGCCTGGAAGGCTTCGATGCCAAGGCGCTGCGCGATGCGATCGACCGGCTCAAGCAGCAGCTTGGCGATGCGGTGATCGTGTTGGCCGGCACCCAGGACGGCAAAGCGGCCCTGGTCGCAGGCGTGAACGGCAGCGCAATGGGCAAGGTAAAGGCCGGGGAACTGTTGGCCCATATCGCCAGTCAGATCGGGGGCAAGGGCGGCGGCCGCCCGGACCTCGCCCAGGGTGGTGGTGAGGACGGGCCCGCCCTTGCTTCTGCACTGGCCGCCGTCGTCGACTGGGTCACCCCCCGTATCTGAACAGCCTGAAGCCTCCTGCTCCTTGATGGGTCGGGAGGCCTGACGGTACTATGGCGAATCTTTTCCCGTTGTCGTGGGGCGCTCTTGCCGGGGCGCCAAGCCGGTGGGGAAATGCCACCACCGGTTCCCCTGGAGACTTGAACAAATGTTGATCCTGACTCGCCGTGTAGGCGAAACCCTGATGATCGGTGACTCGGTCAGCGTGACCGTGCTCGGCGTCAAGGGCAACCAGGTGCGTATCGGTATCACCGCTCCGAAGGACGTGGCCGTGCACCGCGAAGAGATTTACCAGCGGATCCAGCGCGGCGATGAGCCGAATGCATCCGGAAGTGAAAATTCTTCGGATTAAGGCTTTACCTGAGGGCGCGGAAAACGTTATTATTCGCGCCCCCGCTGAGATGATTCATCGCAGCGGCGGACCAAGAACACTGGAGCGGTGCCCGAGTGGCTGAAGGGGCTCCCCTGCTAAGGGAGTATAGGGCTTAAAACTCTATCGAGGGTTCGAATCCCTCCCGCTCCGCCAGTTGTAGAAAAGGCCTTCGTACGCAAGTACGGAGGCCTTTTTCTTTGTGCGATCCGGGTCAAACGATCGACTTGCAGACCGCTTCGATCCGATGCCCATCCGGATCAATCAGGAAGGCGGCGTAGTAGTGATCGCCATAGTCCTCGCGCAGCCCCGGCGCCCCGTTGCAGGTGCCGCCAACCGCCAGTGCATCGCGGTGGAACGCATCGACTGCCTCACGGGAAGGTGCGCCGAAGGCCAGGTGGAAACCCGTGCCCGGGGGCGAGGCGTCGGCGCGCAGTTTCAGGCACAGCAGATCCGCGTCCTCGACATACCCATAGCCGATGGCCTCGTCGTCTTCGAAAACACGGCGCATGCCCAGCGCGCCGAGCGCGGCATCGTGGAAGGCGGCGGCACGCGCAAGATCGCGCACGCCCAAGGAAATGTGATGCAGCATGGTGATGTGTGTCCGTGTCGAATGTCGCGCGCAGCGTCGCATGAAACAGACGGACGGCGCGCGGGTCGGCACATTCGGATGGCGCATGCAGTCGATCCCCAATCTTCATTGGTGCCGACGCGGCGGCTCGGCTACGGTCTGGTGCAGCGGCGCCTCACCAGGCGCCCCCCGTGAAAGGAGCAGGAGCATGTCGATGGGACGGAGGTCACTGCGTGGCTGGGTGGTGGTGAGCATGCTGATGGGCATGGTCATGCCGGTCGGTGCCGCATCGTTGGAGGAGCGGCTGCACCGGGCGGCGGAAAAGGGCGACGCCGCAGCCGTGCGCACGCTGCTGGGGCAGGGTGCACAGGTGGATGCGCGCGGCGCGGCCAACGCGACCCCGTTGCTGGCCGCGACCCACCACAACCACGTGGAGGCCGCGCTTGCGCTGATCCAGGCCGGTGCCGACGTCAATGCCAAGGATGCGATCCAGGACAGCCCGTACCTGTACGCCGGGGCGCGAGGGCATCTTCAGATCCTGCGCGCGACACTGAGCGCTGGCGCCGACCTGAAGAGCACCAACCGGTACGGGGGCACTGCACTCATTCCGGCGGCCGAACGCGGGCACGTGGAGACCGTGGCGACGCTGATCGCCGCCGGCGTCGATGTGGATCATGTCAACAACCTGCAGTGGACCGCGCTGCTGGAGGCGATCATCCTGGCCGATGGTGGCCCGCGACATGTGGAGATCGTCCGTCAGCTCATCGCGGCCGGGGCCGACGTGAACCTGCCCGACGGCGAGGGCGTGAGCCCGCTGCAGCATGCACGCCAGCGCGGTTACCGCCAGATGGAGACACTGCTTCTGGCGGCGGGTGCACGCCCGGGCTGAGCGAGGCGCAACCGGAACGAACGGAGGGGTGTTGCCACTGCGTTGACGCCGCACAGGCATGCTCTGCACCGCCGCTCTGCCAGGGTGTGCGCTTCCCCCGCAGAAACAGGAGTCGCCGTGAACGCACGCCGCCACTTCCTTTCCGTTGCAGCCGCCGGCACCGCCGCGTTCGCCGCCGCCCCATTGATGGCGCAGTCGGCCGGCCCGGGCAGCGTCCTGCCCACCCGCGGCCAGGCCTCGGCGAAGCCCTTGCCGGGCAACCCCGCACAGCAGGGCAGGCGCTATCGTCCGCAGACCCGCCTGGGCCTGGGCGGTGTCGCGATCGGCAATGGGTTTGCGGCCGCGACCGATGCGCAGAGCGACGCCACCCTCGCCGCCGCCTTTGCAGCGGGCGTGCGCTATTTCGATACGTCTCCGTGGTACGGGCTTGGCCTGAGTGAGCGCCGTTACGGCCACCATCTGCACAACCATCCCGCGCGTGAGTACACGCTGTCGACCAAGGTCGGCCGCCTCCTGACGGCCACCGCCGGTGAGCTGCAGGACGTGATGTGGAAGGACCCCTCGCCGTTCCATTACCGCTACGACTACTCCGCCGACGGCACACGGCGCTCGGTGGAGGACAGCCTCAACCGGCTCGGCGTCTCGCAGCTGGACGTGGTGTTCATCCATGACCTGTCGCCGGACAACGAAAAGGACCTTGGGATGCCGTGGGAGCAGCGCTTCGCCGAGGCTGCAAAAGGCGCGATGCCGGCGCTGACGCGCATGCGCGAAGAGGGGCTGATCAAGGCCTGGGGCTTCGGGGTGAACCGCCCTGAGCCCGCCCTGCGTGCGGTCGCCGAGGCGGACCCGGACATCTTCCTGCTCGCCTGCCAGTACTCGCTGCTGGATCACGACCAAGCGCTGCATGACACGTTCCCGAAGATCGCCGCGCACGGTGCGTCGGTGGTGGTGGGTTCGCCGCTACTGGCCGGCTATCTGGCTGGGCGCGACCGGTATCTGTACGACGGCAAGGTGCCGTCGTGGGCGCCGGAAAAGCGCGCCAGGGTGCAGGCCATCTGCGATCGCCACGGGGTGGATATGCGCACGGCCGCCCTGCAGTTCGCCGATGCACCGGAGGTGGTCTCGGCCGTGATCCCGGGCGCGCGCACGCCAGAACAGGTGTTGGCCAACGTCGCCTCCCTGTCCGTGGCGGTGCCCGCGGCGTTCTGGGCCGAGCTGAAGCAGGAAAAGCTGATCGCTTCGGATGCGCCGGTGCCGCGCGGCTGAGCCGGCTCCGGGACCAGGGAATCGCTTGGCCTGATCGGCACCCCCTGAGGCTCTGATGGCGCCCCGCCTGTAGAGGGGGCGTCACCTGTCTTCAGGACGGCCCCGCTCGGTGTCATTTCCGCCATAGTCTTTCGCGATAGACCCGGATACGGCATCATGCGGCCCATTCGTTCCCTCCAGCCGCCGCCAGAGGAGTCCCTTCCTGCCTGGAGGCATTGCCGTGTCCGTCGTTCCGTTCCGTGTTGCCCCGATCCATTCGGGTCGCCGTCGTGCTGTTCCCGCGTTCTCCCCGTTGATGCAGGCGATGGCCTGCGTGCTGGGCCTTGCGCTGTCCGCCTCGGCGGTGCAGGCCGAAGAGGCGCCGGCGGGTGACGCACCTGCCAAGGACGGCGCACAGACCCTGCAGACCGTGCAGGTCACCGCCAACCAGCTCGGCACCGTGACCGAAGGCAGTGATTCCTATACGCCCGGCACGATCGCCACGGCTACCCGCCTGGTGCTCAGCCCGCGCCAGACGCCGCAGTCGATCAGCGTGATCACCCGGCAGGAAATGAACGACTTCGGCCTCAACGGCATCGATGACGTCATGAAGGTCACGCCCGGCGTGAGCATCGTCACCTACGACAGCGAGCGCACCGAGTACTACGCGCGCGGCTTTGCGGTGCAGAATTTCCAGTACGACGGTATCCCGATGGCACGTGATTCGGCCTACTCGGCGGGCAACACGCTCAGTGATATGGCCATCTATGATCGTGTGGAAGTGCTCAAGGGCGCCACCGGCCTGCTGACCGGCATGGGCGACCCGGGCGCGACCATCAACCTGGTGCGCAAAAAGCCTACCCGCGAGCTGGCCGGCAGCGCCACGCTGGGCGTCGGTTCGTGGGACAGCTACCGCGCCGAAGTCGATGTCGGCGGGCCGTTGACTGAGAGTGGCCGCGTGCGCGGCCGCATCGTGGGCGCCTACCAGGACAAGCATTCCAATGTCGACCACTACCAGCGCAGCAATGAGGTGTTCTACGGCATCCTGGAAGCCGACCTCGGCGAGAGCACGCTGCTGACCGTCGGTGCCGATTACCAGGACAGCGATCCCAAGGGCTCCAGCTGGGGCGGCATTCCGTTGCTGGACAGTGCAGGCAACTTCAACGACATGCCGCGCTCGTTCAACAACGGCGCGCGCTGGAGCCGCTGGGGCCAGTACGCCCGCACCGGCTTCGCCACGCTGGAGCACACCTTCGGCAATGACTGGGTCGCCAAGCTGCAGCTCAATCACCAGGTCAACGGCTATGACGCCTCGCTGGGCGCGGCGGCCGGTGGCAACCCGGATCCGGTCACCGGGGAAGGCGTGAGCATGTGGCTGGGCCAGTACATCGGCAAGACCACCAGCAACGCGGCCGATCTGTACGTCAGCGGAAAGTTCGAGTGGTTCGGCCGGCAGCATGAGCTGGTCGTCGGTGGCAGCGTGTCGCGCAAGCGCTGGGTCAACAACGGCTACTCGCCGCAGCCGGGCTACGTGAGCAGCGTCGCCAACTACTACGCCTGGACTGGCGATGTGCCCGAGCCGGACTGGCAGTGGGGCTACGGTGACAACCAGGTCACCCGCGAAAGCGGTGCCTATGTGGTGGGCCGCTTCGACCTGGCCGATCCGCTCAAGCTGATCGTCGGCAGCCGCATCGCCAACTATAAATCTCCGGATACCGACGAGAGCGGCGTGGTCGTGCCATACGCCGGCCTGGTGTACGACCTCAACCGCAACTTCTCCGTGTTCGCCAGCTACAGCACCATCTTCAAGCCGCAGGGCAACCAGGACGAACAGGGCCGGGTGCTGGATCCGTTGGAAGGGCGCAGCTACGAAGCGGGCCTGAAGGCGGAGTTCTACGACGGTCGCCTCAATGCCAGTGCGGCGGTGTTCCAGCTGGAGCAGGACAACTACGCGCAGCCGACCGGCGGCAGGACGCCGAGCGGCGGGATCGCCTATGAAGGCCTGATGGGGGTGCGCACCAAGGGCTATGAGCTGGAAGTGTCCGGTCAGCTCGCGCCGGGCTGGCAGATCCAGGGGGGCTACGCGCACAAGATCGCGCGCCAGCAGTCCACCAAGGTCTCCACGCTGGAGCCGGAAGATCAGTTCAGCGTGCACAGCAGCTATCGCCTCACCGGCGCGGCCGATGGCTGGAGCGTCGGTGGGGGTGCGCGCTGGCAGGGCAGCACGTTCGGCACCATCACCAACCCGGCCACCGGCGGTAGCCAGATCCACCGCACCGAGCCCTACTGGCTGCTCGATGCCATGGCGCGTTACCAGTTCAACGACCAGCTCTCGGCAACGCTCAACGTCAACAACCTGCTGGACAAGCACTACTACACGATCTTCAGCTGGTACAGCACCTACACCTGGGGCGAGCCGCGCAACGTGCGCCTGACCCTCAACTACAGGTTCTGATCCAAAACCAACGACACCCCGGGCAACCGGGGTGTCTGCGTTTGCGGCCGGGTGTTTACAGCGCCAGCTCGAACACGATGACTTCCGCGTCGTTGGCGTTTTCCAGCGTCAGCTGCGCCTCGTCACTGACCTGCAGCGCATCGCCGGTCTCCAGCGTGATGCCGTTGACCTGCAGCTGCCCGCGGGCCACCTGTACATAGGCGCCGCGACGCGGGGCCAGCGGCAGATGGAGGCGGTCGTCACCGTCCAGGATCGTGGCGTAGATGTTGGCGTCCTGGTGGATCAGCAGCGAGCCGTCACGGCCATCGCGCGAGGCGATCAGGCGCAGCTGGCCACGCTTGGTTTCCGGCGCGAAATGCGTTTCCTGGTAGCTTGGGGTGATGTTCTCCTGATCGGGGAACAGCCAGATCTGCAGGAAGTGCACCGGCTCGTCGGCTGAGTGGTTGAACTCGCTGTGGCTGACGCCGCTGCCGGCGCTCATGCGCTGCACATCGCCGTAGCGCAGCACCGAGCCGGTGCCCATCGAGTCCTTGTGCTCCAGCGCGCCGCCGAGCACGTAGGAGATGATCTCCATGTTGCTGTGGCTGTGCGTGCCAAAGCCCTGGCCGCCCTGCACGCGGTCTTCGTTGATCACGCGCAGCGGTCCGAAGCTGGTATAGCGCGGGTCGTAGTAATTGGCGAAGGAGAAGGTGTGCATGGAGTTCAGCCAGCCATGGTCGGCCTTGCCACGGGTGTTGCTCTTGCGGATCTGCAGCATGGGAATCTCCTCGGTGTTCGATGGTTTCGATGGCGGTCCGGGGCGGCAGCTGCCGTTCCCTTTCCTGTTGCGGCCAGTATCCGCTTGCTCCGGCGCGTTGAAAAACGGATAGTTTCGCAAGCCATCATCGAAAAATTCGAATGCTCAAGCTCAGCCTCGACGCCCTGCAGATCCTGGATGCCATCGACCGCCGCGGCTCGTTCGCCGCGGCCGGCAAGGCCCTGCACAAGGTGCCTTCGACCATTTCCTACACGGTCTCCAAGCTGGAAGAGGACCTGGGCGTGCAGCTGTTCGATCGGGTGGGCCCGCGCGCGCACCTGACCCCGGCCGGGGAGGCGTTGCTGGAGGAGGGCCGCCATCTGCTGCGGGCGGCGCGGGAGCTGGAGATGCGGGTGCGGCGGGTAGCCTCCGGCTGGGAGGCCGAACTGACCGTGGCGGTCGACTCGATGTTCGTGCCGGCGCTGCTGGCCGAGGACGTGCGCGCGTTCACTGCGGTGGCCGAACAGACCCGGATGCGGCTGATCAGTGAATCGCTGTCGGGCACCTGGGAGGCACTGCTGGACCGGCGCGCGGACCTGCTGGTCGGCGCGGCGGGCGAGGGGCCCAGTGGCGGGGGCTATGTGGTCGAGCCGATGGGCGTGGTGCGTTTCGTGTTCGCGGTGGCGCCCTCGCATCCGCTGGCGGCCGCGTCCGAGCCGCTGGGCCGTGAGTCGTTGGCTGCCCACTGTGCGATCGCCGTGGCCGATTCGGCGCGGCGGCTGCTGCCGCGCACGGTCGGGCTGCTGATGGGGCAGGAGACCGTCACCGTGCCGGACATGGTCAGCAAGTTCCGCCTGCAGTGTGCCGGGCTCGGTTTCGGTTTCCTGCCCGAGCCGTATGTACAGCGGGCGGTGGCGCAGGGCCGGCTGGTGATCAAGCAGGTTGAAGAGCCCAAGCCGGACGAGACGTTCTGGCTGGCCTGGCGCACCGGCGAGGAGGGGGCCGCGCTGAAATGGTGGCGTGAGCGCATGCAGCGGCCGGCGGTGTTGGCGGGGTGGTGGCCGACGATGGAAGGCTGGCTGGGGTAGCCAGCCGCCGGGGCCAACCTGAATCCTGGCCTCGCTGTCATCGGATGGTCATACGGATGCGATAGAGCGGCGCGGAGCGGATCGGTAACCTGCCCGACTCGATTGGTTTTTCCGACTCTGCCCATGAAGCGCTTGCTGCTGTTGCTGCTGGCCGGGGCTGGCCTGTGGCTGGCGGCCTGCTCCTCCTTGACCTCCACGGCTGCCTCGACCTCGTTGAGCGATCGGCTGATCGCGCCCGGTGGTGTGTCCACCCTGCTGGACATGCCGCGCATCGCCGACGCGGTGGACAGCGTCCCCAACCGGCATGGGCGGGTGACCGGCCGCGCGGGCGTGCCGATCTTCTGGCGGGCCTTCGACCCGGGCCAGTACGGGGTGCGCTACCACTACCTGCCCCAGCCGCACGACAACGGCGAGCCGCTGCGCACCGGCATGGCGCTGGACCTGCCGCATCCGTTCCAGCCGCAGGCGCCGCGCGGCACGGTGGTGCTGCTGCACGGCTGGATGATGAACGGTGACGCGATGCTGCCGTGGTCGCTGCAATTGGCGCAGTCGGGCTACCGCGTGGTCACCATCGACCTGCGCAATCACGGTCATTCCGGCGCCGGCCCATCCGGTTACGGGACATTCGAATCGGATGATGTGGTCGATGTCATCGCTGCGCTGAGGGCGCGCGGGGAGGTGGTCGGGCCGCTGTATCTTTTCGGCGTTTCCTACGGCGCCGCCACCGCGCTGTTCACCGCCGACAAGCTCGGCGACCAGGTCACCGGCGTGGTGGCGATGGAATCCTTCGCCAATGCCGGCGATGCGATCCGCAGCATGATCCCGCACCTGATGTCGCTGCAGCCGACGGCGTGGAAGGCGCAGGCCATGGCCGCCTATGGGCGCTGGCGCTACGGCGGGCAGGATATCGACCAGGTGATCGCCGCCGCCAGCCAGCGTCTGGATCTGGACCTGGATCGCGTCGACGTCACCCGCGCGCTGGCCGACAGCCGTACCTGCGTACTGCTGCTGCATGGCCAGGATGATCAGCATGTGCCGGTCGGGCAGGGCCGTCGTCTGGCTGCCGCCAGCCCGCGTGTGCATTACATCGAGATGCGTGGCGAAGACCACATCACCCTGCCGCTGCGCGTGGATCTGCTGGGCGGCGTGGTGGATGACTGGCTGGCGCACGACGCCCATGCCGGTGGTGGCTGCCCGGCGCCGGAACTGCCGGGCGAAGCGGATCTGATGGCGATGCAGGCAGCCCAGGCGCACGCCAAGCCGCGGGGATGACCTCCCGGTAGTGCCGGCCGCTGGCCGGCTCCACGCGATCGTCCAGCATCCATGAGAGCCGGCCAGCGGCCGGCACTACCTGGTGACAGCTGGCACCCACGCAAAAAAAAACAGCAACCGATGGTTGCTGTCTTCGTCGATGCAATGGTGCGCCCGGAGAGATTCGAACTCCCGACCGCCTGGTTCGTAGCCAGGTACTCTATCCAACTGAGCTACGGGCGCATTAACATCGAAGTAACATTGCTGATACCGACGGCGAAATCGATACCCTGTTGATGGTGCGCCCGGAGAGATTCGAACTCCCGACCGCCTGGTTCGTAGCCAGGTACTCTATCCAACTGAGCTACGGGCGCGTCAACAGGAGCGGAATTATGCGGATCGGCGTCGCATTCGTCAACGGTTTTTGTGAAGGTCTTCATTCAAATGAACGAAGAAGCTGCTCCACCACGGCTTCGGGCGTTTTCATCCAGGCGAAGTGATCGGCACGCGCACCCAGCATCTGCGCACTGACTACGCTGAGCTGCGCACGCATGCCCGGCATCTTGGCCAGCAGGCCTTGCATCGAGCCCGTCGGTGCCAACCAGTCATGGTCCATCACCACGGCGGTCGCCTGGCCGCGTAGTTCGCGCATCCCGGCCTCCAGATCGGTCGCCATGCCAGCGGCTGCGTAGTGGTTGTTGAGGCCCACGCGCGACCAGTCGCGGATCAACCCGCGCGCCTCGGTGCCACCGAAGCCAAGCTTCCTGCCGTGCAGGACCCCTTGGCGCTGGGCCAACCAGGGCAGGAAGCGATACACCAGCGGCAGGGTCCAGCCACGCGGGGCCGGGAAGGTGCGCCAGTACGGGGTGCCACTGGCGACCAGCCACACGCGGGCGAAGCGCGGCGGATGCAGCCCGGCGAAACAGCAGGCCAGCTGGCCGCCGAGGCTGTGGCCGCCGATGATCAAGGGTGTTTCAGCGTCTGCGGGCACGTTTGCCAGGCTCGCCGGCAGGTCCTGCTCAAGGATGTCGCGGTAGCCCCAGTCCTGCGTGCGCGACGGGCGCAGGCTGCTGCTGCCGTTGCCACGCCACTCGTGCAGGTACACCGCGATGCCACGCGCAGCGAGCGCCTCGGCGAACGGCAGGTAATGGCGCGCGGCCACGCCCAGCGCCGGCAGCCACAGCAGACGTGCGCGCGGCTGTGCCGGGACACGCGCCAGCAACTCGACGCGATGGCCATCGCCGGTCTGCACGGGCAGGGGCGAGGCGTCGATCATGCCGGACGTGCCGCGCCGAAGTGGTCGATCACCAGTACCTCGCTGCGGCCCGGGTAATAACCGCTCTGCAGGCCACGCGCGACGTAGTCGATGGCCGCTTCGCAGGCGTTGGGCAACGAGAGCCCCTGGCACAGCTGCGCGGCGATGGCCGAGGCCAGGGTGCAGCCGGTGCCGTGCGCATCCACCGGCAGGCGGGTATGGATGAATTCTTCGCGGGTCACACCGTCGAAGTAGCGATCGATCACGCGGCTGCCTTCGTCCAGATGGCCGCCCTTGAGCAGCACCGCGCCGGCGCCTAGATCCAACAGTGCGTCGGCGGCATCTTCGGCATCCTCGGCGGTGACGATGCGCCGGCCGAGCAGCAGCTCCGCTTCGGGGGTGTTGGGCGTCAGCAGCGTGGCCAGCGGGATCAGGCGCGTGCGCATCGCCGCCAGTGCGCCGTCTTCAAGCAGCTTGGCGCCGCTGGTGGCGACCATCACCGGATCGAGCACCACATGGGGCGGGCGGTGCTTTTCCAGTGCGTCGGCCACCAGTGCGATCACTTCGGCGTTGGCCAGCATGCCCAGCTTCACCGCATGGATATCGAAATCGGCGAAGCAGGCATCGATCTGCGCCTGCAGGAAGTCCAGCGGCGGCACGTGTACGGCGGTAACGCCGCGGGTGTTCTGTGCGGTCAGTGCGGCGATCGCGGACAGGCCATGCACGCGATGGGCGGCGAAGGCCTTCAGATCGGCCTGGATGCCGGCGCCACCGCCGGAATCGGAGCCGGCGATGGTCAGGGCGGAAACGGGGCTGGAAGGCGTCATGCCCCAATTGTGCAATGTTTGTCGCAGCAGTGCTGCCGCGCCCTCAGCGTGCCCGAAGCAGTGCCCACTGCCGGTACAGCATGTAGCCCAGCCCGGTGCCGCCGGTGAGCAGTGCGGGGGCGAGCAGGGCGTCGTAGCCGAAGCGCAGGAACAACAGGGCGCCCATCACGCCGCCGGCCAAGAAGCCGCTGACGATCAACCCGCTCAGGGTCAGCCGCCGGATCGGCAGTGGCAGGCCGCGCAGCAGGTGGCCCAGCCCGATCCCGAGATCGGTGAACATGCCGCTGAGATGGGTGGTGCGCACCACCGCGCCACTGAAGGTGGTGGCCATCGCGTTCTGCAGTCCGCAGGCCATCGCCGCCGCCAGCGCCCCCCAGATCTGCTGCTGTTTGAACAGCGGGATCGCGACCAGCAGCAACAGCGATTCCAGCGCCAGCACGACGCCATAGCGGCGGCCCAGCTGCAGGCCGCTGTCCTGGATGATCACCCCGCTGAGCGTCGCGCCCACGCAGAACGCGATCAACAGCCCCCACAGATGCCCGACCACGCGCCAGTCGCGTTGGGCCAGCGCCATGCCGAGCTGGCTGGTGGTGCCGGTCATGTGGCTGACGGCCTGGTGTTCGAACCCCAGGAAGCCGACCACGTTGACCATCCCGGCTACGCAGGACAGGGCGATCGCCCCGATCCAGACCCAGGTGGGCAGCCGGATGCTCATCCGGCGTGCGTGGGGGTGGTCACGGCACGATCAACGGCCCGCGGGCGGGCCGTTGAACTGCACATCCGAAAAACGGCCGCTGCCCGGATCGAACACCGCGCCCCAGAACTGCGCGCCCCCATCGCAGACCCGGATCGCATCACGCGCTGGATCGATGTCGGCATCGTCAGGCAGATGGAAGGCGTTGAGGTAGATGAGCTTGCGCGCGTTCATCTCGATGCCGACGTACTGGCGATCGAAATCGGCGGCCTTGGGCACCTGCGCCTCCAGCGTCGGCAAGGCGGCTTCGAGCTGCTCGACATCCTTGCGGCTGGGCGCCCAGTAACCGGTGACCCGTCCGGCCTCGCGGCCGGGACTGTCGCGCGAGCAGGTATCGAGGACCTGGGCGGCGACGATCGGTCGCGTCACCACCCAGGACTGGCCGGTCTTGATTGCGGTCGGGACGCTGGCGCCCGGCCGCGTGTTGGCGGGCGTGCAGGCCGCCGCCAGCGCAGCAAGCGCCAGCGGCAGGAGGGCACGGGACAGGGAACGGCTCACAACACCTCCGAAGCGTAATCGGCCAAGCGCGAACGCTCGCCACGGCGCAGCGTGACGTGCGCGCTGTGCGGCCAGTTCTTGAAACGGTCCACCGCGTAGGTCAGGCCCGAGGTGGTCTCGGTCAGGTAGGGGGTATCGATCTGTTCGACGTTGCCCAGGCAGACGATCTTGGTCCCGGGGCCGGCACGGGTGATCAGGGTCTTCATCTGCTTGGGGGTGAGGTTCTGCGCTTCATCCAGGATCAGATAGCGCGACAGGAACGTGCGCCCGCGCATGAAGTTCAGCGAGCGGATCTTGATCCGGCTGGCGATCAGGTCGTTGGTTGCCGCTCGGCCCCACGCGCCGCCTTCCTGGGTATGCGTGAGCACTTCCAGGTTGTCGGTCAGCGCGCCCATCCATGGCGTCATCTTCTCTTCCTCGGTACCGGGCAGGAAGCCGATGTCCTCGCCGACGCTGACCGTGGCGCGGGTCATGATGATCTCGCGGTAGCGCTGCTGGTCCATGGTCTGGGCCAGGCCGGCGGCCAGCGCGAGCAGCGTCTTGCCGGTACCGGCGGTGCCAAGCAGGGTGACGAAATCGATCTCCGGGTCCATCAACGCATTGAGCGCGAAGTTCTGCTCGCGGTTGCGCGCGCTGATGCCCCACACCGCATGGCTGCCGTGGCGGAAATCGTTGACCAGCGACAACGTGATCCTGTCGCCGTCCACCTTGGCCACGCGCAGTTCGACTTCATCGTCGCCCGGCAGGTAGGCGTACTGGTTCGGGTGCCAGTTCTCGTCTTCGCTGGCGATGATTTCGTAACTGGTGCGGCCCTTGTCACTCCAGCTGCGCAGGTTGTCGGTGTGCTTCTTCCAGAAGTCTTCCGGCAGCTCGGTGGCGCCGGTATAGAGCAGGCTGAAATCGTCCAGCGCGCGGTCGTTCTCGTAATCCTCGGAGACGATGCCGGCAATCGCCGCCTTGATCCGCAGGTTGATGTCCTTGGACACGAACACCACCGGAATCTCCGGCACCTGTTCCTTCAGCGCCAGGATCGCGCCGAGGATGGCGTTGTCCGGAATCACCGCGCCGAAGCTCTTGCCCGCATCGAAATGACTGGTCTGGAAGCGCAGCAGGCCCACGCTCTGCTTGCCACGCAGCTGCAGCCCGTTGGGTCGCTGCAGCGGGATGCCATCGGCCAGATTGTCCAGGCCCGAGGCCTGCACCAGCTCATTGAGGAAGCGGCTGACCTGGCGCGCATTGCGGCTCGCCTCGGTGGTGCCCTTCTTGCCGTTGTCCAGCTCTTCGATCACCTGCATCGGCAGGTAGACATCATGCTCCTCGAACTTGAACAGCGCGGTCGGATCGTGCATCAGCACGTTGGTATCCAGTACGTAGATGCGCTTGCCTCGGGTCATCGTCAATTCCTGGTGGCAGAACAGGGACAAGCCATCACGACCTGCGGGGCAGGGTGATGGCCATTGGGGGTGCCGGGTTGATCACTGGGTTTTCGCGGCCTTCAGGGCTTCAAGGACGGTGTCTGCGTGGCCGGCCACTTTGACCTTGCGCCACACCTGCACGATACGACTGTCCGGCGAAATGAGGAAGGTGCTGCGCTCGATGCCACGCACCTGCTTGCCGTACATGTTCTTCAGCTTGATCACGTCGAACGCCGTGCACAGCGCTTCGTCGCCATCGCTGATCAGCGGGAAGGCGAAGCCCTGCTTGGCGCAGAAGGTGTCGTGGGACTTGACCGAATCACGGGAGACGCCGAAGACGCGGGCGCCGGCCTTCGTGAACTGCGGGAGCAGCGCGTTGAAATCGATGCCCTCGGTGGTGCAGCCCGGGGTGCTGTCCTTGGGGTAGAAGTACAGCACCAGCCACTGGCCGGCCAGCTCGCCGAGGGTGGTGGTGTCGCCGCCGGACAAGGCCAGCGGAAGCGCGAGGGTGGTGCTGTCCAGGGTGTCGCCGTCGTTCATGGGTTCCTTTCCGGATCCTGGGGTAGATCTACTACAACTGCATGAAACCCCGCGCGCCCGTGACGAACGCGCGAAACATCAGAACTTCATCGGGTCCATGATCGCATCGAGGTTGAGGTGATCGCAGAACTCGAGGAAATCATCGCGCAGCGCGGCAATGTGCATGTTCGCCGGCACCCCGATCGTGACCTGCGCGGAGAACATTTCCGCACCGGTCTGCATTGCGCGGTAACGCGTGCTCTGCAGGTTTTCGATGGTGATGCCCTGGCGGTCGAAGAAATCGGCCAGCTGGAACAGGATCCCTGGCTTGTCGGCGGCGATCACTTCCACGATGTAGGGCAGCAGGTTGGACTGCGCCTGCTTGGCACCGGTGCGGTACCAGACCAGCTTCAGGCCTTCCTCACGCTCCAGCCGGGTCAGCATCGCCTCCAGCTTGGCCACCGAGTCCCACGAGCCGGTGGCCAGGGCGGTCACGGACACGTCGCGCCCGACCGTGGCCAGGCGGGCATCGACCAGATTGCAGCCACTGTCGGCGATACGCCGGGTCACAGGCAGCAGGGGGGACTCCGGATGCGTCGTATAGGCGTTGATCAGGAGGTGGTTTTCGGTCGGCGCAGGCCGCGGCGTGGTGTCGGTCAAGATGGTTCCGGGTGATACAAGGTGAGTCTGAACGGCCGGCGACGGCACGTTCGCCGGAGTCCAGCATACTTGCCCGCGCTTTCGACCCGCAAGTAACATGCAACGTACATCTGGCCGGCGCTTACGCAGGCACGGTGCCCCCTTTCTTCCGAGCACGATGTCCTTGTCCCTTTCCGGTCTCATCACCGCGCTGGCGACGCCCTTCCAGGCGAACGGCGCATTGGATCCCGACGGTTGGCAGCGCCTGCTGCACCTGCAACTGGAGGGTGGTGTTCACGGGGTGGTGGTGGCCGGTTCGACCGGTGAAGCCGCTGCCCTGTCCGACGACGAATACGACCAGCTGCTGCGCAGTGCGGTCAAAACCGTCGCCGGGCGCATCCCGGTACTGGCCGGGACCGGCCTGTCGGGGACGGCCAAAACGATCGAGCAGACCCGTCGTGCGGCCGCCAACGGCGCGACCCATGCGCTGGTGGTGACCCCGCCGTACGTGCGCCCGACCCAGGCCGGCCTGATCGCGCATTACCGCGCGGTGGCCGACCAGGGCGGCCTGCCGGTCATCCTGTACAACGTGCCCGGCCGCACCGGCTGCGACATGCTGCCCGAAACCGTCGCCGAGCTGGCCCGCCACCCGAACATCGTCGGCATCAAGGAAGCGGTGGGCGATGTGGGCCGCGTCAATGCCCTGCTGGCCCTGCGTACGCCGGACTTCGCCATCCTCAGCGGTGACGACGGTACGGCCGCGCGTTCCATCCTGTCCGGCGTGGATGGCTTGATCTCGGTGGGCTCCAACGCCCTGCCGGGCGCCTACCGCCGGATGTGCGACCTGGCGACGGCCGGGGAACGCGAGGCGACCGAGTCGTGGGATGCCCGTCTCGAGCCGTTCCATGAATTCTGCGGCGTGGAGTCCAACCCGATCCCGGTGAAGGACCTGCTGCGCCGGATCGGCATTGGTGACGGCCTGCGCCTGCCGCTGCTGCCCTTGTCCGCGGCCCATCACGCCGCTGCCGAACACCTGGCCACCGATATCGGTGCGCTGGAAGCACTATCCAACCACTGATGTCAGTGGTCACCCAGGAGATTCCCATGCGTCAATCCGTTTCCGCCTTCCGCGTGCTGTCCTTCGCGATCCTGGCTACCGCCACCCTCGTCGGCACCACCGGTTGCTTCAAGCGCGGCGCCAAGGGCGACTACGCCCTGGCCCCGGAAGTGCGCCCGCTGGAAGTGCCGCCGGATCTGAACGTCCCGGCCGGCCAGGCCGCCGCTACCGCTGCGACCAGCTCCTCGCTGGCCTCGCAGGCGGCGCGTCCGGCCCCGGCCGCGAACCCGGCGGCCGCCAACAACGCCGGCTTCACCGTGCCGGGCACCAAGGACGAGGTGTTCGCCAAGGTCGGCACCGCGCTGGAGGCCGTTGAAGGCGTGAAGATCGCCAGCAAGGCCCAGTTGCTGGGTTCCTACGACGTGGCCTTCGAAGGCAGCGACTTCCTGGTCCGCGTGGTCGCCGTCGATGCCGGTGCTTATGTGTCGGCCGTCGACCCGCGTGGCCTGCCGGCCACCGCGGCGGCCCCGACCAAGCTGCTGGGCGAGCTGAAGGCGAAGCTGGCTCCGTAACCGGAACCGGTCAGAGAAACGAAAAGGGCGCCGTCGGCGCCCTTTTTCGTTGCCGCCAGCGCCCGACGGCTCAGCGTTCCAGAAGCGTCAGCTTGTCCGGCTTGCCATCCCATTCGCCGGCATCGGCGGGCGGGTCCTTGCGCACGGTCAGCACCGGCCAGGCCTTGGCCAGCTCGGCGTTCAGGGCGACGAATGCTTCCTGCCCGGCGGGCACGTCGTCTTCGGGGAAGATCGCGTTGACCGGGCACTCCGGTTCGCACAGGGTGCAATCGATGCACTCATCCGGGTCGATCACCAGGAAGTTGGGGCCTTCGTGGAAGCAATCCACGGGGCACACTTCCACGCAATCGGTGTGTTTGCACTTGATGCAGTTTTCGGTGACGACAAAAGGCATGGCTGGATCTGAATCCGACAGTAAGCCGCACAATTCTAGAACAGGTTGGTCCGTGGCGCGGGATCGGATCGTGCCTGAAAACCCGAAATGCCGCTGGCGCAAGGCTCAGCCCCAGCGGAAGGGACTCTCGGGCAGGCCGGGGATGCCGGTCTCCAGCGCAAATACGCCGCCGGCGCGCGGGCTGGCCGCCAGTTGCTGGTCGGTGTGGTCCAGCCGGGAACTGGTGATCATCAGGTGCCGCAGCGAGGGCCCGCCGAGCGCGACGCAGGTCGGGTTGCGCACCGGCAGCAGGACCACCCGGTCAACCTGTCCGTCAGGGCGATAACGCACCACGCGCGAGGCGCGCCACTGCGCGTTCCAGACGCCGCCATCGGCATCCACAATGGCCCCATCCGGTTCCCAGTCCGGATCGGGCAGCGCAGCGAACAGGCGCGGCGCCCCGCAGTGCGCGCGCTCGGCGTCGTAATCGCAGCACCACAGCGCCGGCCGTACCGAATCGCAGAAGTACATCGTGGCGCCGTCCGCGCTGAAACAGATCGCATTGGGAATGACGACGTCCGGCAGGTTCAGTTCGCGCAGGCCATGGCGCATCGAAAACTGGTAGTAGCGGCCGAGCGGTGCACGCGCAGGATCCTCGCTCATGGTGCCGAACACCAGATTGCCGGCGCGATCGGTACGGCCGTCATTGCTGCGCGTGTCCACGACATCGGGCTGCACATCGGCCAGCCATTCCAGCGCGGGCGCCGGGGCATCGCCGTCGCGGTCGATATCCAGCCGCTGCAATGAGCCGGCCAGCGCGATCAGCAGGCGGCCGTCGTCCCCTTCGGCGAGGCAGCCGGGCCGGTCCGGCAGCAACCAGCTCCGGTGACTGCCGTCGGCACTGCGGTACTGCCACAAGCGGCGCTCACTGATATCCACCCAGAAAAGGCATTGCCGGCGGGCCGACCACAGGGCGCCTTCGCCATGGGTGCAGCGGCTGTCGACCAGCAGTGGAACATCGGCGACAGCGGTAGACGGGGCGGCGGCGTCGCGCATTCGGCAGGCTCACAACATCAGCGGGCGTTGCATTCTGCCACCGGGTCGATCCATCCCGTGTGCGCTGCGCCTCACTGCCGAGACAATGCCGCAGTGCACGATTGCAGAGCCGTCGATCCCCGGTCCAAGATGGAGGTGACTACCGGTAGACAGTCAGGCGCGGGGGTGCGGCAGACGACGGTTCTGATCAACCATCCATCTGCTGCGCTGATCCGCAGCATCCAGTGTCCCTTCAACCAGGGGTTCCCATGTCCAGTGCTTCGCTCAGCAGTACCCGCGCCGGTAGCGGCGAGAACACCGGTTTCATCGTCCTGATCAGCTGCGTGGCCACCATCGGTGGCTTCCTGTTCGGGTTTGACAGCGGCGTGATCAACGGCACCGTCGATGGTCTGAAGGACACCTTCCAGTCCAGTTCGGCCGGGATCGGCTTCGAGGTCGCCTCGATGCTGCTCGGCTGCGCGATCGGTGCATTCTTCGCCGGCCGCCTCGGCGACCGGCTCGGCCGCCGCGGCGTGCTGATCATCGCCGCGGTGATGTTCCTGTTCTCCGCCTTGGGGGCAGGGGCGGCACACAGCTCCACGGTATTCATCATCGCCCGGGTGATCGGTGGCTTCGCGGTGGGTGCGGCCAGCGTGATGTCGCCGGCCTACATCGCCGAGGTGGCCTCGGCCCGCTACCGCGGCCGGCTGGCGACGGTGCAGCAGATCGCGATCATCAGCGGCCTGTTCTGCGCCTTCCTCAGCAACTATCTATTGGCCAAGGCGGCCGGTGCCTCCACCCAGGCGCTGTGGCTGGGGCAGGCGGCATGGCGCTGGATGTTCTGGATGCAGGCCATTCCCTCGCTGCTGTTCCTGTGCCTGCTGCTGGTGATCCCGGAGAGCCCGCGCTTCCTGGTGGTCAAAGGGCGCCGTGACCAGGCCCTGGCGGTGCTGACCCGGCTGTACGGCCCGGTCGAGGCGCAGGCCAAGATCACCGAGATCGAAGGCTCGCTGTCCCAGGACCAGCACCGCCCGACCTTCTCGGATCTGATCAGCAAGACCACCGGCAAACTGCGCCCGATCGTCTGGATCGGCATCGGCCTGGCGGTGTTCCAGCAGCTGGTCGGCATCAACGTCGTCTTCTATTACGGCGCGGTGCTGTGGCAGGCGGTGGGCTTCTCGGAGAACGACGCGCTGCTGATCAACGTGCTCTCGGGTGCGCTGAGCATCGGCGCCTGCCTGATCACCGTGGTCCTGATCGACCGCATCGGCCGTAAGCCGCTGCTGTGGGTCGGCTCGGTCGGCATGGCGATCTCACTGGCGCTGGTCACCATTGCCTTCGCCAGTGGTTCGCTGGATACCGCCGGGAAGCTTCAGCTCACGGACAACATGGGCGTGCTGGCGCTGGTGGCGGCCAACGTCTACGTGATCTTCTTCAACATGTCCTGGGGCCCGGTGATGTGGGTGATGCTGGGCGAGATGTTCCCCAACCAGATCCGCGGTTCGGGGCTGGCGGTGGCCGGCGCGGCGCAGTGGACCTCCAACTTCGCCATCACCGTGTCCTTCCCGATCCTGCTGGGCAGCATCGGCCTGGCCGGTGCCTACGGCATCTATACGGTGGCGGCGGTGATCTCGGTGTTCTTCGTGCTGCGCTTCGTCAAGGAGACCAAGGGCAAGGAACTGGAGCAGATGGAGGGCTGAGCCGCTCCGGACGGCCCTGCGCGCAGGGTAGGGGCCGGGTCGGGGAGTGCGCTCCCCGGTCCGGGCCTGGCAGGGCAGGCGCCGCAGGCCCTGGGCCCTGAACGCAAAAAACCCCGCCGTGGCGGGGTTTTTGGCTTTCTGCACCGCGACTGGTGCTCCCTAGGGGACTCGAACCCCTGTTTTAGCCTTGAGAGGGCCACGTCCTAACCATTAGACGAAGGGAGCAGACTTTGTCGCGAACTGCGCAGCGCGCTAGTATATGGACCTAGATGCCATTGGGCAATCCCGAAAACTCAACCGGAAGCGCCAACATCAATTCCTCTGCTACATCACCGTTCAGCCTGCGCGTGATCCCGCGCGATCAGCACAACATCTCCCGCAAGGACATCAGCCCCAACGCCCTGCGCGTTCTGTACCGGCTGCGTGATTCCGGGTTTGCCGGTTACCTGGTCGGCGGCGCCGTCCGCGATCTGCTGGTGAACGGCCACCCCAAGGATTTCGACGTCGCCACCGACGCGACGCCCGAGCAGGTCAAGCAGTTGTTCCGCAACTGCCGGCTGATCGGCCGCCGCTTCCGCCTGGCGCACGTGGTGTTCGGCCGCGAGATCATCGAGGTCGCCACCTTCCGCGCCAACATCGACGATGGCAGCGGCGACCGTGAGATGGAAAACGGCATGCTCGTGCGCGACAACGTGTACGGCAGCATCGAAGACGACGCGATCCGCCGCGACTTCACCTGCAACGCCCTGTACTACGCGATCGAGGATTTCTCGGTCCGCGATTACACCGGCGGCTTTGAAGACGTGCAGGCCCGCCTGATGAAGCTGATCGGCGATCCCGAGCAGCGCTACCAGGAAGACCCGGTGCGCATGCTGCGCGCGGTGCGCCTGGCCGCCAAGCTGGGCTTCCAGATCGAAGAGGCCACCGCCGAACCGCTGCCGCGCCTGGCCAACCTGTTGGCCGAGGCCGCCCCGGCACGCCTGTTCGAGGAAGTACTCAAGCTGTTCCTGTCCGGGCACGGCGTGGCCAGCTTCGAAGGCCTGGAGCGGTACGGTCTGCTTGACGTCATGTTCCCGGAAAGCGCCGCTGCGCTGCGCAGCAACCGCAGTGGCGCGCTGCGCCGGATGGTCATCGAAGGTCTGCACAACACCGATCTGCGTGTGGCCAATGATGAGCCGGTGTCGCCGTCGTTCCTGTTCGCGCTGCTGCTGTGGCCGGCGTTCTGCCGCGCCCTGGCCAGCCTGCAGAAGCAGGGCGTCGCGCTGGAAGAAGCGCAGCGCCGTGCGGCGGACCGCGTGACCCTGCACCAGCTGACCACGATCGCCCTGCCGCGCCGCTTCTCGCTGCCGATGCAGGAAATCTGGCTGCTGCAGGGCCGCTTCGGCTCGCGTCAGCGCAAGCGCGTGATCCGAACCCTGACCCATCCGCGCTTCCGCGCCGCCTACGACTTCCTGGTCCTGCGCCAGGTGGCCTCCAGCGAGCACGAAGCCGATGTGGCGTTCTGGCGCGAAGTCCAGCTGCAGTCCGGCACCGAGCTGGATTCGGCACTGGATGCCGCCCAGGCCGACGGCGAGGGCGAAGACGGTGCGCCGCGCAAGCGTCGTCGCCGCCGCCGTCGGCCCGGTGGAGTGGCAGGCGAGTAAGCCGTGACCCTGGCCTGTATCGGATTGGGCGCCAATCTCGGGGACGCCGCGCAGACCCTGCGCGATGCGTTCCCGGCGCTGGCGGCCCTGCCGCAGACCACACTGCGCGCGCGCTCGCAGCTGTACAGCACGCCGGCCTGGGGCAACCAAGACCAGCCGGCGTTCGTCAATGCCGCCGCCGTGCTGGAGACCACGTTGCCCGCACCGGATCTGCTGGCTGCCCTGCTGGAGATCGAGCGCCGCTTCGGCCGCGTCCGTGATCCTGCCGTGCACTGGGGGCCGCGCGCACTGGATCTGGACGTGCTGCTGTACGGCGAACAGATCATCGATCTGCCGCAGCTGCAGGTACCGCACCCCTATCTGCATGAGCGCGCGTTCGCGCTGCTGCCGCTGGCCGAGATCGCGCCGGACGCCATCATTGCCGGACACGGCCGCGTGCGGGATGCTGTGATGCGGGTCCAGGCCTGCGGGATCGCTTCAATAGGAGGATAATGCGGGGCTTATCGCCACCGGTTATCAGCTCATGAGTACCCACGCAGACAGCAAGCCCTGGACCGTGCCCGCGTTGGCCGAGGCCAAGCGCAACGGACAGAAGCTGGTGATGTTGACCGCCTACGATGCCGGGTTCGCCCGCAGCTTCGACGCCAACGGCGTGGACCTGATCCTGATCGGCGACTCGCTGGGCATGGTGGTGCAGGGGCATGACTCGACCCTGCCGGTGACCACCGACGACATGGTCTATCACACCCGCGCCGTGGCCCGCGTACTGCAACGCGCGCTGCTGGTGGCGGATCTGCCGTTCGGCGCCGACGCCACCCCCGAGCGCGCGCTGGATGCCTCGCTGCGCCTGCTGCAGGCCGGTGCGGAGATGGTCAAGATCGAAGGTGCCGGCTTCAAGCTGGACATCATCCGTTACCTGGTCGAGCGCGAGATTCCGGTCTGTTCGCACCTGGGCCTGACCCCGCAGTCGGTGCTGCGGCTGGGCGGCTATCGCGTGCAGGGCCGTGGCGATGCCGCCCAGCAGCTGCGCGATGACGCCAAGGCCGCGGTAGCCGCCGGCGCCAGCCTGGTCGTGCTCGAATGCGTGCCCACGCCGGTGGCTGCCCAGGTCACCGCGGACATCAGCGTGCCCACCATCGGCATCGGTGCCGGCCCGCAGTGCGATGGCCAGGTGCTGGTGCTGCATGATTTCCTCGGTCTGGACAGCGGCCATCGCCGTCCCAAGTTCGTCAAGGATTTCCTTGCCGAAGGCGGGTCGGTTGCCGGTGCGGTCCGTGCCTACGCCGACGCCGTGCGCGACGGCTCCTTCCCCGACGCAGAACACGCCTACGCCTCATGATCGAAACCGTCACCGAACTGTCCCGCCTGCGCGCCGTCGTCAACGGCTGGAAGCGCGAGGGCCTGCGCGTCGCGCTGGTCCCGACCATGGGCAACCTGCACGCAGGGCATTATTCACTGGTCACGCTGGCCCGGCAGTACGCCGATCGCGTGGTCTCCAGCGTCTTCGTCAATCCGACCCAGTTCGGCCCGAACGAGGACTTCACCCGCTACCCGCGCACGCCCGAAGCCGACACCACCGGCCTGGAGCAGGCCGGGTGCGATGTGCTGTGGCTGCCCACGGTTGAGTCGATGTACCCGTTCGGTGTGGAACTGGCGGCCAGCGTCAATGTGCCCGGCATCAGTGGGCTGCTCGAAGGCGCGCATCGCCCGGGCCATTTCGATGGCGTCTGCACCGTGGTCTCGCGCCTGTTCAACCAGGTGCAGCCGGATGTGGCAGCCTTCGGCAAGAAGGACTACCAGCAGCTGGCGGTGATCCGCCAGATGGTGGAAGACCTGGCCTTCCCGATCCAGATCGTCGGGGGCGACATCGTGCGCGAAGACGACGGCCTGGCGATGAGCTCGCGCAACCAGTACCTCAACGCCGAGCAACGCCCGGTCTCGACCACCATCCACCACGTGCTGCTGGGCATGCGCGAAGGCTTCATCGCCGGCAAGAGCCGCAGCCTGATCGAAGCCGAAGCCGCGGCGGCGCTGCAGGCGGCCGGGTTCCAGGTCGACTACGCCGTGGTCCGCCTCCCGGACCTGTCCGAGCCGGCCGATGCCAATGACGGCACCCGCGTGGCCCTGATCGCCGCGCGGATCGGCAATACCCGGTTGATCGACAACCTGGAGTTCTGAGCCGGCCAACGCGGTGCCGCCACAGGGCCACCTTCGGGTGGCCCTGTGCGTTTGCGCAGGGCAGAGCCTTCCGGCCGCCTGCCTGAACGGCCGGCAGCGCCGGAGGGTCGGGGTCGGGCTACCCCCTGCCGCCGGGCCCCCGGGTGCTAGAATTTCCCTTTCCTTTACCGTTTCCCCGTTGCCATGCATCTGTCCCTGCTGAAGACCAAGATCCACCGCGCCACCGTCACTCACTCCGAGCTGAACTACGAAGGTTCCATCGCCATCGATGACAACCTGCTGGCTGCGACCGGCATCCGTGAGTTCGAGCAGGTGCACATCTGGGATGTGACCAACGGTGCGCGTTTCTCCACCTATGCCATCCGCGCCGAAGCCGGCAGCGGCGTGGTGTCGCTCAACGGTGGCGCCGCGCGCCACGTGCAGGTGGGCGACATCATCATCATCGCCGCCTTCGCCAGCATGAGCGAAGAAGAAGCTGACAGCTTCAAGCCGAAGTTGGTATATGTGGACGGCAAGAACCAGATCTCCCACACCAACGACACGATCCCGACACAGGCCGCATGACACAGCACAACGGATTCGACCCGCTTCATTCCCATGCCCAGCGCCTGCGAGGCGCGAGCATCCCTTCGTTGATCGCCGCCGAACCGGGCCGCGCACAATCGCTGGGGTTGCGGGTCGGTCCGTTGTACGTCAATTTCGCGCGGCAGAAGTACGACCGCGCGGCGTTGGACGCACTGCTGCAGCTGGCTGCCGAGCGCGATGTCGCCGGCGGCTTCCAGCGCCTGTTCCGCGGTGAAACGGTCAATGTCACCGAAGGCCGCGCCGCGCTGCATACCGCGCTGCGTGGTGATGCCAGCGGCGCGCCGGTGGCCGGTGAGGCCTTCGCCACGGCGGCCCAGGTGCGCCAGCAGATGGGCGAGCTGATCGCCGCACTGGAAGCGACCCACATCACCGATATCGTCAGCGTCGGCATCGGCGGCTCGGACCTTGGGCCACGGCTGGTGGCCGATGCGCTGCGCCCGGTCACCGGCGCACGTTTCCGCGTGCATTTCGTGTCGAACGTGGACGGCGCTGCGATGCAGCGCACGCTCGCCACGCTGGATCCGGCCACCACGGCCGGCATCCTGATTTCCAAGACCTTCGGCACCCAGGAAACCCTGCTCAACGGGCAGATCCTGCATGACTGGCTGGGCGGCAGCGAGCGGCTGTATGCGGTCAGCGCCAATCCGGAGCGTGCCGCCAAGGCCTTCGCGATCGCCGCCGGCCGCGTCCTGCCGATGTGGGATTGGGTGGGCGGGCGCTATTCGCTGTGGTCGGCGGTCGGTTTCCCGATCGCACTGGCCATCGGCTTTGCGCGTTTCGAGCAGTTGCTCGAGGGTGCGGCGCAGATGGACGAACACGCACTGACCGCTCCGCTGGCGCAGAACCTGCCGGTGCTGCATGCGCTGACCGATATCTGGAACCGCAACCTGCTCGGCCATGCCACGCATGCGGTGATGACCTACGACCAGCGCCTGGCGCTGCTGCCGGCCTACCTGCAGCAGCTGGTGATGGAGAGCCTGGGCAAGCGGGTGCAGCTCGATGGCAGCCCGGTCGCCAGCGACACCGTACCGGTGTGGTGGGGCGGGGCCGGCACCGATGTGCAGCACAGCTTCTTCCAGGCGCTGCACCAGGGCACCAGCGTGATCCCGGCCGATTTCATCGGCTGCGTGCACAACGATGATCCCTACGTGGTCAACCACCAGGCGCTGATGGCCAACCTGCTGGCGCAGACCGAGGCGCTGGCCAATGGCCAGGGCAGCGAGGATCCGCACCGCGAGTACCCCGGTGGCCGTCCGAGCACCCTGATCCTGCTCGATGCGTTGACACCGCAGTCGCTGGGTGCCCTGATCGCCATGTACGAACACGCCGTGTACGTGCAGTCGCTGATCTGGAACATCAACGCATTCGACCAGTTCGGCGTGGAGCTGGGCAAGCAGCTGGCCAGCCAGTTGCTGCCGGCGCTGCAGGGCCAGGCGCATGCGATCACCGATCCGGTGACGCTGGAGCTGCTGGGGCGCTTGACCGCCTGACGGCCACGTAGAGCCGGCCGCTGGTCGGCGCTACCGATTCTTGCGCGGGCGACCCACGGTCGGCATTACCGGCTTGGGTCGCGCTCCGGGCTCGGCCGCTTGGCCAACTTGCGTTGCAGCGAGCGCCGGTGCATGCCCAGCAGGCGCGCCGCGGCAGACACGTTGCCGCCGGTCTCATGCATCGCCTGCTGGATGTGCTCCCACTGCAGCCGGCTGATCGGGGTCATCGCATCCGGCGGTTCCATGTCGCCATCGTCGGCCGGACCATCGTCTTCCTCGCCGAGTGCGCGCAGGATCATCGGCACCGTGGCCGGCTTGGGCAGGTAGTCGTCTGCGCCGAGCTTGATCGCTTCCACCGCGGTGGCGATGCTGGCATAGCCGGTGACCAGCAGGATCCGCATGTCTTCGCGCAGGGCGCGCAGCGGCTGGATCAGCGCCAGGCCGGATTCGGTGCCGAGCTTGAGGTCGATCAGCGCATAGGCCGGCGGTTGTTGCCGGGCCAGCAGCAGGGCCGAGGCGGTGTCGCTGGCGGTGACGGTGTCCAGCCCTTTACGGGCCAGGCTGCGCTGCAGCGTGCGCAGATAGAGTTCGTCGTCGTCGACCAGCAGGCCATGGCTGGCCTGGCCGGGCGCGGGGGTGAAAGCGGTCATGCGGAAGTCTCCCGTGGGGACAAGGGCAGGCGGAAGCCGACGCGCGTGCCGGCACCGTTGGCCGGGCGCATCCACAGCTCGCCATCCAGGCGTTCGATGGTGGCGTGGGACAGGGCCAGGCCGACGCCCATGCCGTCGGTCTTGCCGCTGTTGAACAAGGTGCCGGGCAGCACGGCCTGGCGGGCGTCGAAGCCATGGCCGTAGTCGCGTACTTCGCCGATCAGATCATCGCCCTCGATGCGCAGCGACAGATCCACCTGCGGTCGGTCGGCCTTCTCACCCGCGTCGGCGGCATTGTTGAGCAGCACCATCAGCAGGTGCCCGATACCCGGGTCCAGCGGCAGGGTGAGCGGGGCATCCTCATTACGCTTCAGCGCGATGGTCGGGCGCACCAGCCGCCACTGCTCCAGCACCTGCGGCAACGTCACCGCATCGCGGCCGGGCGCATCGCCGGCGGCCGGGCGGGCCAGCGCCAGCACGCGCTCCCGGCACTGCACCAGCAGCTCGCGCAGGGTTTCCACGTCATCGCGGACCTCGCTGCTTTCGGTCTGGTCGGCGATATCGTCGGCGAGCAGGGTCATGGTCGCCAGCGGGGTATTGAGCTCATGCGCGACCGAGGCGGCGTGGGTGGCCAGCGCGACGATGCCCTCGTTGCGCACGAAGCGTTCGCGCAGCATGGCCAGCTCGTGTTCGCGCTGGCGCAGGGCGATCGCCAGCCGGGTCGCGAACACCAGCACCACCGTGGCCGACAGCAGGAAGTTGCAGACCACGCCCCACTGCTGCATCTGCGCACCAGTGAAATAGCCGCTCGGCAGCGGCAGCCCGAACACGCCGCTCGCCGCATAGCCGATCAGGCAGGCCGCGGCCACGGCGAGGGTCCAGCGCAGGGGCAGGGCGAGCGCAGCCAGCGCGATCAGGATCAGGAACAGCGAGCCGAAGGGATTGGCGATGCCGCCGCTCCAGCCCACCATCCAGGTCAACACGGTGACATCCACCAGGATGTGGCAGAACGCGGTCAGCGGTGCCGTGTCGGCATCGTGTACGCGCAGTTGCGCATACAGATTGAATAGGGTCAGCGCAGCGACGCCGGCCCAGAGCGGCAGCTGCGGCAGCGCCAGGCCCAGTACCCAGGTAGCGACCAGGATCGTGGCGGCCTGGCCGGCCACGGCCAGCCAGCGCAGGCTGCACAGGGTGCGGAGGAAGGGGGCGTCGGGACCGGTCATGTGCGCACATCGTATGCGCTCCGGCCAGGAGCTGCCTGCGACAATAGGCCGCATCCGGGGTAGGCGGCGCACGACGGGCGCTGAACATGAGTGCCAACCAACGCTGGGCACCTACCTGTGCGCTGGGCGCGCTAAAATAGGCGGATGCATGACGCCGTGACCCGACCGACCCAACCCGCCGACTCCGCCGTGTGGGCCCGCCGCCAGACCAATCCCGTTCATATCGGCGGCGTGGTCGTGGGCGGGGGCCATCCCGTGGTGGTGCAGTCGATGACCAATACCGACACCGCCGATGTCGCCTCCAGCGTGAAGCAGGTGGCCGAACTGTGGCGCGCGGGCTCGGAGATGGTGCGGTTGACCGTCAACAATCCCGAGTCGGCCGCGGCCATCCCGCGGATCGTGGAGAAGCTGCAGATGATGGGGATCGATGTCCCGCTCATCGGCGACTTCCATTACAACGGCCATCAGCTGCTGACCCAGGAGCCGGCCTGCGCCGAAGCGCTGGCCAAGTACCGGATCAATCCGGGCAACGTGGGTTTCGGCAAGAAGAAAGACACCCAGTTCGCGCAGCTGATCGAGTTTGCGATCCGCTACGACAAGCCGGTCCGCATCGGTGCCAACTGGGGCTCGCTGGACCAGTCCCTGGCCGCGCGCCTGATGGACGAGAACAGCCAGCGCGCGCAGCCCTGGGATGCCGGTCGGGTACTGCGCGAAGCGCTGATCCGCTCGGCGCTGGATTCGGCGCAGACCGCCGTGGAACTGGGCCTGCCACGCGATCGCATCGTGCTGTCGGCCAAGGTCAGCGGCGTGCAGGAACTGATTGCGGTGTACCGCGACCTGGCCCAGCGCTCGGACTTCGCCCTGCACCTGGGCCTGACCGAAGCCGGCATCGGCAGCAAGGGCATCGTCGCCTCTTCGGCGGCGCTGGCGGTGCTGCTGCAGGAAGGCATCGGCGACACCATCCGTATCTCGCTGACCCCCGAACCGGGCCAGTCGCGCACGGCCGAAGTGATCGTGGCGCAGGAACTGCTGCAGACCACCGGGCAGCGCGCCTTCACCCCGCTGGTCACGGCCTGCCCCGGCTGCGGCCGGACCACCTCGGAATTCTTCCAGGAACTGGCCAAGGTCGTGCAGAACCATGTGCGCGAGAAAATGCCGATCTGGAAAGTGAGCCACCCGGGTGCGGAGAGCATGACCCTGGCGGTCATGGGCTGCATCGTGAACGGCCCGGGCGAATCGCGCCACGCCAACATCGGCATCTCGCTGCCGGGCACGGGTGAAACGCCGGCCGCGCCGGTGTTCGTGGATGGCGAAAAGACGGTCACCCTGCGCGGCGAGAACATCGCCCAGGACTTCGTCATGCTGATCGATGAGTACGTCGAACGCACCTATGTCCGACGCGTTGGATAAGCCGGCGGTGCTGGCCGCGCCGGAGCCGGCCGCCGGCGTCCGCCACTGGATGAGCCGCAACGCCTGGCGCTTCGTGCTGCTGTTCGTGGGCGTGCTGCTGCCGTTGGCGGGCTTCGTGGCCCTGGCCGATGAAGTGCACGCCCTGGAGGCGATCTACTTCGACGACCTGCTGTTGTGGAAGCTGCACGCCCTGCATTCGCCGGGCCTGGACCGCTTCTTCGTGCTGCTGTCCAAGCTGGGCTACGAGTGGTTCCTGATTCCGGCCGACGTGCTGATCGTGGGCCTGCTGGCGTGGCGCAAACGCTGGCGCGAGGCCAGTTTTGTCGCGATCTGCTTCGCCGGCTCGGCGCTGTTGAACCTGGGCAGCAAGCGCTTTTTCCAGCGCGACCGGCCCAGCCTGTGGGAGTCCATTGCCCCGGAGAGCACGTTCAGCTTCCCCAGCGGCCACGCCATGGGCTCGATGACCTTGGCCGTCACGCTGGTGCTGCTGGCCTGGAACACCCGCTGGCGCTGGCCGGTGGCCCTTGCCGCACTTACATTTGCGGTCCTGGTGAGCATCTCGCGCATGTACCTGGGGGTGCATTACCCCTCCGACATCCTGGCCGGCTGGTGTGCCGCCCTGGTGTGGGTGGTCGGCTGCTTCCTGGTCATGTTCCGCCGCCGGCATCCGTGGCGGCACCGCCACTGAGGGCATTACGGCGGTAAACTGGCCGAAAACGGCATGAAGGCCGGCCGCATCGATAGGCTGTCCCTTTGGAACAGGCTAGGATGAGAGGCGCAGGGGGAGGGGCAGGACAGCACGTCTGTGATGCGCGGACCAGAACGCGATGATGGGGAACCCGGTTCCTTGTGATCGCCACATAGCGCAGCTAGGCTTGCCCCCGTTCACAGTGTTTGACGAGGTTGGCGGATGACAATTCGAGTGTATCTGGTGGACGATCATGCTCTGGTGCGTACGGGCATGAAGATGATCCTCTCCAACGAGACCGACATCGAGGTGGTCGGTGAGGCGGAGAGCGGTGAAGATGCGCTGCCGGATATCCGCCGCCTGCGGCCCGACGTCGTGCTGTGCGATCTGCACCTGCCGGGCGTGAGCGGCATGGAGGTCACCGAGCGCGTGGTCCGTGGCGATCACGGCACCCGCGTGGTGATCGTCTCCGTCCTTGAAGATGGCCCGATGCCCAAGCGCCTGCTCGAAGCGGGTGCCTCCGGCTACATCGGCAAGGCCTGCGATGCACAGGAACTGCTGCGCGCGGTGCGTGATGCCGCACTCGGCCGCCGCTACCTGGGCAACAGCATCGCGCAGAACCTGGCGCTGTCGAACGTGGAAGGCAACCATTCGCCGTTCGACACCCTGTCCCCGCGCGAACTGGAAGTGGCGCTGCTGCTCACCCAGGGCCTGCGCCAGGAAGACATCGCCAAGCGCCTGAGCCTGAGCGCGAAGACCGTCAACACGCACAAGGCGCGCCTGTTCGAGAAGATGGGCATCAACGACAACATCGCGCTCGCGCGCATGGCCAGCCAGTACGGCCTGGTGGATCCGGCACGCCCGATGTAATCCGCGTTCTGGTAGCGGATGAAAAAACGCCCGGGCATGCCCGGGCGTTTTCGTTCAGTGCGCGCGGACCCGCGCCACGATCTTCGCGGCCTGGGCCGCACTCTCGCGCACCTTGTCCCACTCGCCGCGCTCGATCCAACCGCCCGGCACCATCCACGAACCGCCGATGCAGACCACGTTCTTCTGCTCCAGGTACTCGGCCGCCGTGTCTTCGGTGATGCCACCGGTCGGGCACAGCTTCAGATCCGGAATCGGACCGGCCAGGCCCTTGATCATCGCCAGCCCGCCCACGGCCGAGGCCGGGAACAACTTGCAGACCCGGAACCCGCGCGCATACAGCGCCAGCATTTCCGTCGGCGAGGCCGCACCCGGCACCACCGGCAGCGGTGCCTGCGCCAACGCATCGGCCATGTGCGCCGGCGTACCCGGCGTGACCAGGAAATCCGCACCCGCATCGATCGACTGCTGCATCTGCTCCACGGTCAACACCGTGCCCGCACCCACCACCACATCCGGCAGCTCGCGCTTGAGCATGGCAAGCGCGTCCATCGCCACCGGCGTACGCAGCGTCAGCTCGATCGCCGGCAGCCCGCCCTCCAACAACGCCGCACTGACCGCACGGGCCTGATCCAGCGTATGCACGGTCACCACCGGCAGAATGCCGGCAGCCTTCAACAGGGTTTCAGCGCGCTTCTGATGTTCGGCGATGCTCATGCGTTTCCAATCCTTCTTTTCATCAATGTCTGCAGCGCGAACGACGCGCCGGAATGTGTCGGGAGGCAGCGGGATGGCCCCAACCAGGACCGTTACAGCGCCATGGATAGCGCTGACGAGCCCCCATGGATGGGTTCACGGCGCGTCCTGGTTGGGGCCATCCCGCTGCCTCAACCAGGAAACCCCACCGCCGCGTCAGCTCACGCGTCCTTACCCTCATGCGGCGCATTCGCCGCCGCGGCATCATGCCCAAGCTCGTATTCGGCATCGTAATTCCAGATGCTGCCGTCATCGGCCGCCGGCCCACACGAAATCGACATCGCGCCCTGATCGGCCGGGCCCACCAGACGGCGGCTCATCGCGAACAGATTGCGGCCCAGATCATGCGCCGCCGGTGCGGTGTTCGGCGCCGGCTCACGTGCCGCGAATTCCGCCGCATCCACCAACAGCTCCAGCGTGCCGGCTTCACCATCCAGACGGATGATGTCGCCCTCGCGCACCCGTGCCAGCGGACCGCCACGCGAGGCTTCCGGCGTCATGTGGATCGCCGCCGGGAACTTGCCCGAGGCACCGGACAGACGACCATCGGTGACCAGCGCCACGCGACGGCCCTGGTTCTGCAGCAGGCCCAGCAGCGGCGCCAGCGAATGCAGCTCCGGCATGCCATTGGAGCGCGGGCCCTGGTAACGGACCACCGCCACGAAATCGTGCGGCAGCACACCGGCCGCGTGCAGCTTGTTCAGCACCTGCGGCGCATCGACCACCACCGCCGGTGCTTCGATCGTGCGGAACTCCGGCTTCACCGCCGACAGCTTGATCAGCGAACGGCCGAGGTTGCCGCGCAGCAGGCGCAGGCCGCCCTGCGACTCGAACGGATTGGCCACGCCACGCACCACATCCGGATCGGCGCTCTCGCGCACGCCATCGATGTAGGTCAGCTTGCCGTCGCGCAGCGCCGGCTCCTGGCCGTACTGGTGCATGCCGCCTTCGGCCACGGTCTGCAGGTCGGCATGCATCAGGCCGGCCTCCATCAGCTCGCGGAACACGAACGCGGTGCCGCCGGCCGCGGCGAAGCGGTTCACGTCGGCTTCGCCGTTCGGATAGACGCGGGCCAGCAACGGAATCAGCTGCGAGAGCTGGTCCATGTCGTCCCAGGTCAGCACGATGCCGGCCGCACGCGCCACGGCGATCCAGTGGATGGTGTGGTTGGTCGAGCCGCCGGTGGCCATCAGGGTGACCACCGCGTTGACGATCGCGCGTTCGTCGATCAAGCGGCCGAGCGGCCGGAAGTCGTCGCCCAGGGCGCTGATTTCCAGTGCGCGCACCGCCGCGTGGCGAGTCAGTGCGTCGCGCAGGGGTGTATCCGGATTGACGAACGAGGCGCCCGGCATCTGCACGCCCATCGCTTCGAGCAGGGTCTGGTTGGAATTGGCGGTGCCGTAGAAGGTGCAGGTGCCGGCGCCATGGTACGAAGCGGCTTCGGCTTCCAGCAGTTCCTCGCGGGTCGCCTGGCCGGCCGCGTAGCGCTCGCGCACTTCGGCCTTCTGCTTGTTCGGGATGCCCGGGGTCATCGGGCCGGCCGGCAGGAAGATCGCCGGCAGGTGACCGAAGGCCAGCGCGCCGATCAGCAGGCCGGGCACGATCTTGTCGCAGACGCCGAGGTAGACGCTGGCGTCGAACATGTCATGGCTCAGGCCGATCGCGGTCGACTGGGCGATCACATCGCGCGAGAACAGCGACAGTTCCATGCCGCCGCGGCCCTGGGTGACGCCGTCGCACATCGCCGGCACGCCACCGGCGACCTGTGCGGTCGCACCGAGTTCGCGCGCGGTCTCGCGCAGGATCTCCGGGTAATGCTCGAACGGCTGGTGTGCCGAAAGCATGTCGTTGTACGCGGTGATGATGCCCAGGTTGGGCGTCACGCCGCCGCGCAGGCGCGACTTGTCGGTCGGGCCGCACGCGGCGAACCCGTGGGCGAGGTTGCCGCAGCTCAGGCGCGAACGGAACGGACCGTCGCGCAGCGCCGCGTCGACACCGGCCAGGTAGGCGGCGCGGGAGGCGACGCTGCGCTGGACGATGCGCTCGGTGATGGCATGGAGTTTGGGATGCAGGCTCATTGGCTACCGGCTATGAGAAGGCGAACGGAACAACACCGGAGCAACTCAGTCACACCAGTGGACGCGCAGTTTCGCGCCGTCGAGATCGATCGCATTGAGGATGGGATACAGCTGCGGATTGTTGCTTTCCAGCGCGTGCTTGAGCACTTCCAGCTTCTGCTTGCCACGCAGCAGCAACAGGCGCTGGCGGCTCTGCTTCAAGCCATGCGGGGTGAGGGTGATGCGCAGCGGCCACTGATTGGCACCGGGGCAGCCGGTGGCATCCAGCGCCGCGTAGGGCAGGGTGCTTTCCAGTGCGCGGGTCAGATCCTTCGAACCCGGGAACAGCGAGGCGGTGTGGCCGTCGTTGCCCATGCCGATCACGCTCAGGCACGGCCGCTGGCTGTGCCGGGCCTGCAGGTTGGCGCTGTAGACGCATTCGGGCAGCGGTTTGCCGACCCGCACCAGCGGATCGAAATGCGCGCCTTCGGCACGGTTGAGGAAACTCTCGCGTACCAGCCAGGCATTGCTGTCGCGATCCTGCGGTGACAGCCAGCGCTCATCGACCAGGCTCACTTCCACCCGGTCCCATTGAACGTCCAGCTCGGCCAGTGCCTGGTAGATCGGCGCCGGCGTGGTGCCGCCGGAGAGCAGCATGCGCGCCCGGCCGAATTCGGCGATGTCGCGGTTGAGCTCAGCGGCCATTTCAGCGGCCACGGCCTCGATCCAGCCATCTGCATCGCCATGGCGGATCAGGGTGAAACGGTCGGACGTATCCAGGGTATTCATGCGGTGCCTCCCGGCAGATCGCGTTCCACATCCGCCGCATACGCGGCCGCGCCGAGCAGGCCCGGGCTGGGGTGCATCACGGCCAGCGACGGCACCTTGGACATGATCGAAGAGAAGCGGCCCTTGTGTTCAAAGCGCTGGCGGAAGCCGGAATGCTGCAGCGAATCGAGCATCTTCGGCACCAGGCCGCCGGTCAGGAACACGCCATCCCAGGCGCCCTGCATCAGCACCAGGTCACCGGCGATCGCGCCGAACACCGCGCAGAACACATCCACGGTCCGCATCGCCTGCGGGTCGCCATGCAGCGCACGCGCGGTGACGTCCACCGGCTGCAGCTGGCCCGGGTCGATGTCGGCCATCTCGCACACGGCGCGATGGATGTTGACCAGACCCGGGCCGCAGATCAGGCGTTCGTTGGAGACACGGCCGAACTGCTCGGAGAGGATCTCCAGGATGCGGATCTCTTCCGGCGTCCCGGGCGGGAAGCTGACGTGGCCACCCTCGGTTTCCAGCGGATAGCAGCGGCCGTGGCGCAGGATCAACCCGCCCACGCCCAGCCCGGTGCCGGGGCCGATCACCGCATAGTTGCGCGGCTGGCCCGGCTTGCCCGGCACCCACGCCGCGCCGCCGACCTGGATCACATCCTGCGGCTGCAGCAGCGAGATGGCCATCGCCTGGGCGGCGAAGTCGTTGATCAGGTGCAACTCATCGAAGCCGAGCATGTGCGCGGTGCGCATGCGCGAGATCACCCACGGGTGATTGGTGATGCGCGCTTCGTCACCGTCCACGCGGCCGGCCACGGCGAACACGCCGCGCTTGGCTTCCGCGCCGATCTGCTCGAGATAGTGCCGTGCCGCTTCGCCCAGCGAAGGGAAATCAGCGACGGCGAATTCGCGGATGCTGTCCTGCTGCAGCGGCGCGGCCAGCGAGGTGTCGGCGAGCGCGAAGCGAGCGTTGGTACCGCCGATATCCGCGACGAGGACCGGCTGGGACAACACCGTCATGCCTGGCCACCACGGGCAGCGTCGGCGTCGGCATCGGCGGGCAGGAAGCCGGCAGCTTGTTCCGGACCCCATTCGCCGGCCGGGTAGGGCTGCAGCGGCAGCTTGGCTTCCTTCCATGCGTCGCTGACGCTGTCGATCCAGGCCCAGGCCGCGCGCACTTCGTCATCACGCACGAACAGCGCGTGGTTGCCGTTGAAGGCATCCAGGAACAGGCGCTCGTAGGCGATGCGGCGGTGCAGGCCGGTGGGTACGGACAGCTCCAGTTCCAGCGGGTGCAGTTCCAGCGCCCCCCATTCCGGGCCGGCCAGCGAGCTCATCAGGCCCAGCTCGATGTTTTCCTGCGGCTGCAGTTGGAAGGTGATCCGGTTCGGGGTGGCGTTACCGCGGTGCGGGCGCTCGAACAGCCAATGCGTGACCGGCTTGAGCGTGACCACCACGCGGGTGGTGCGCTCGGCCAGGCGCTTGCCGGTGACCAGATGGAACGGCACGCCTGACCAGCGCCAGTTGTCGATATGCGCGGTGACGCCGGCGAAGGTTTCCACATCGCTGCCTTCCGGCGGCTGGTAGGCCTGCGCGGGCTGGCCGTTGATGGTGCCGGCCGTGTAGCGGCCACGCACGCTGTCACGCGCGGCATGCTTGGCATCCAGCGGGCGCAGGGCGCGCAGGACTTTGACCTTCTCATCGCGGATGCGATCGGCCTCAAGCGAGGCCGGCGGCTCCATCGCGACCAGGCACAGCAGCTGCAGGATGTGGCTCTGGACCATGTCGCGCAGCGCACCGGAGCGGGCGTAATACGCATCGCGGCCGTCCACGCCCTCGCTCTCGGCGACCAGGATGTGCACCGATTCGATGTAGTTGCGGTTCCAGACGGCCTCGAGCAGCGTGTTGCCGAAGCGCAGCGCGATCAGGTTCTGCACCGCGGCCTTGCCCAGGTAGTGATCCAGGCGGAACACGCGGTCTTCGTCGATCCACTGGCCGATGGTGGAGATGATCTCCTCGGCGCTGGCGCTGTCGCTGCCGATCGGCTTTTCCAGCATCAGCCGGTGCGGTGCGGCCAGTGCGCCCCCCTTGGCCAGGCCTTCGCAGGTGGAGATGTACAGGCCCGGCGGGATCGCCAGGTAGCTCACGCAGTGGCGGTCGACCAGGTCATGGACCGATTCGGCCACGGACTCGGGATTGCGCAGATCCACCGAACGGTAGTCGATGCGCTGCAGCAGCGAGTGGATGTCGTCCTGGCTGGCCATGGGCATGGCCTGCTGCAGGCGCGGGCGCAGGATCTCGCGGAAGGCCTCGGTATCGTGCGGCGACAACGCCAGCGCACGAACCTTGAAGTCTTCGGGGAGCAGGCCGTCGCCCAGCAATCGCAGCAGCGAGGGGAACAGATAGCGCTGGGCCAGGTCACCTGTGGCGCCAAACAGGAAGAGGGTGTCGTGCATCGCTCGAGTTTCAGATCCGGGTGACATCGTTGTCAATCGCTTCTCGTCTATGTTCTCGGGGGTCGGGCGGGGTCCGTTGTCTGCTTGTTGCGGGTGCAGCACGCCCCATGGATTCCGCCCGGCATGATGGCCTGCCGACCGGGTGTCGTGGGAGATATCGCATCCTCCCCGGCATCCCGATCACGGCCGACCATCGGATAGTGCCACGTGAAAACGTTTACATGGCAGAATGCGCAGACTGTATTCGATTGCAGTGGTCGCCGTCATGCGGCACCACGCCATCGACCTGCCATCGGGAGGGCCGAAGGCAGTTCCGCATAACAGCCCGGAGACCGGGCGGACTGGAATGGTGATATGGCAAAAGTGCAGTTGCAGGGCGTTCGCAAGGTCTACGACAACGGTCAGGTGGCCGTGCAGGGCGCGACCTTCGAAGTGGCCGATGGTGAATTGATGGTGCTGGTGGGGCCGTCCGGGTGTGGCAAGTCCACACTGCTGCGCATGGTGGCCGGGCTGGAAGAGATCAGTGGCGGCACGCTGACGATCGGCGACCGCGTGGTCAACGACGTGGCGCCCAAGGATCGCGACATCGCGATGGTGTTCCAGAGCTACGCGCTGTACCCGCACATGACCGTGGCCGAGAACCTGGCCTTCGGCCTGAAGCTGCGCGGCCACGACAAGGCGACGATCAGCAAGCGGGTCAGCGAGGCGGCCGAAACGCTCGGCCTGACCGACATGCTCGACAAGCTGCCCAAGGCGATGTCCGGTGGCCAGCGTCAGCGCGTCGCGCTGGGTCGTGCGCTGGTGCGCGAGCCGGCAGTGTTCCTGCTGGATGAACCGCTCTCCAACCTGGACGCCAAGCTGCGCCACAGCGTGCGCACGGAAATCGCGCAGCTGCACCGCAAGCTGGGCACCACCATGATCTACGTGACTCACGATCAGGTGGAAGCGATGACCCTGGGCCAGCGCATCGTGGTGCTCAAGGATGGCGTGATCCAGCAGATCGATACCCCGATGGCGCTGTACGACCGGCCGGCCAACCTGTTCGTGGCCGGCTTCCTCGGCAGCCCGGCGATGAACGTGCTGCGCGGCACTCTGCAGCGCACCGACAGTGGCTTCGCCGTGCAGGACACCGGGCTGACCGCACCGCTGGGCCAGGCCCGGGTCGATCAGGCGTGGGTCGGCAAGGCGATCGCCGTGGGCGTGCGCCCGGAGCATCTGCAGCCGGCCGCCGCCGGTGAGGCAACGGCCTTCGAGGCGATGATCGATGGCATCGAGCCGGTCGGCAACGAGATCTTCGTCAACATGACCAGTGGCGGCCAGCCGTTGGTGATGCGCGTGGCGCCGCAGGCGTTGCCGTCCGTCGGTGAGCCGATCCGGGTGGCGATCCAGCCGCAGGGCCTGCACTTCTTCGACGCAGAGACCGGCGAGCGCTTGAACGACGCGTAAGGCGCGGACGGGTTATCGGGTTACGGGTTGCCGGCCAGCGGCCGGCACTACCGCGCGGCAGGTCACACGCGTTGGTCGTGACCGCGGCCGGGGCGGGGCGCGGACGCATCGACCACCGGTCGATGTCTATTACCGCGCCAGACCGTCCAGCAACGGCAGGTGGGCGGCTTCAACCCCGCCGACCGACAGCGGCTCCGGCGCGATCTCCAGCGGCAGCACGGCCAGGGCCAGCTCACCGGCCACCGAGGCTACCGTGCCGATCGCCGCCGCGTTCTGGTGCACCTGCGTGCCGCTGGTCGTGCCCTCCACGACCCGCAGCAACTGCAGGGCGCGCTTGGCCTTGCCGAGGAAATGGGTGCGGGCCACGATTTCCTGGCCCGGGTAGCAGCCCTTCTTGACGCTGTACCCGTTCAGGCGGTCCAGCCCGAGCTGCTGTGGCGTCCAGTGTTCACGCTGATCGGCATCCAGCCGCGGCAGCCCATAGCGCAGGTCGGACTGGCGCCAGGCCAGCGCGATATCCGCACTGTCGGCCGCAGCGGCCACGGCATCGGCCGCACCGATCCGCAGGCTGCGCGGAAGTGCGTCGCTGCCAAGGTCCAGTTCGAGGTTTTCGCCGGCAAGTTGCGCAATCGCGGCCCCGGAGGCCGCTTCGGGCGCGGTGAAGCTCGCCACCACCGCCAGATCGTTTCGCAGCTCGATCCGCACCTTGCGGCGGAATACAAAACGGTGCAACTGCGACGCAATCGCATCGGCATCGCCGTCGGCGAGCAGCAGCACGATGCGCTCCTCGTCCAGCCGCAACAGCTGGAACACAGCAATGGTGCGGCCCTTGGCCGTCAGCCAGGCGCTCCACTGCCAATGCCGCAGGGGCAGGGCGGTGACGTCGCTGGAGAATTGGGCATGGGCGAAGGCGGCCGCATCGGCACCGCTGAGACTGAGCAGCTGGTGACCGGGGAGGCGCGAAAAGCCGGCGAAATCGGAGGGCAGGTTGTCAGGCACGTGAACGGGGTCTAAAATTTGTGCGTTGCGAGAACACCCATGATAGGCCAAACAACCCCCACTCCAGATTCTGAAGCTGAAGGCACGCTGGTACCGGAGGAGCAACCGCTCCCCGCGACGCCGGCAGTGCCTTTGGAAATCGGCGGCCGCGGCGGACTTGATCCGGTGCGGTACGGAGATTGGGAAAAAAACGGACGCTGCATCGATTTTTGATCAGCATTGAGCCAACGCGGCATTGCGCCGCCCAGCCGAGATAACGAGCCCAGCGAATGGCCGCCAGAGAACGTCCCCTTTCCCCGCACCTTCAGGTGTATCGCTGGCAGATTCAGATGGCCACCTCGATCCTGCATCGAGCGACCGGCATCTTTCTGTCTGTTGGAGCCCTGATCATTGCCGGCGGCCTGCTCGCCCTGATGATGGGTCCTGAATCCTGGAACTGCTTCACCGGCCACGCCGGTAGCTGGTACGGCAAGCTCTTCCTGTTCGCCTGGACCTGGTCCTTCGCCTACCACCTGTGCAATGGCATCCGCCATATCGTGCAGGACTTCGCGATCGGCTTCTCCATTCCCGCCTTCGTGCGCAGCAGCTGGGTCTCGGTCTTCGCCAGCCTGGTGATCACCGCCCTGATCTGGGCCTATGTCTTCATGGGAGCGGCCGCATGAACAAGTACCGTACCCCGCTGAAGAACGTGCGTGGCCTGGGCGCTGCCAAGACCGGCACCGAGCACTTCGTGATGCAGCGCCTGACCGCCACCGCGCTGGTCGGCCTGACCATCTGGTTCCTGGTGTTCGTCCTGAGCCTGATCGGCGCCGATTACGTGACCGCCACCGACGCGGTGTCCAAGCCGTGGAACGCGGTGCTGCTGGTCGGCTTCCTGGTCGCGATGTTCTGGCATGCCCAGCTCGGCCTGCAGGTCGTGCTGGAAGACTACATCCACAATTCGCTGCTGGCCCTGGCGCTGCAGACCACGGTGAAGTTCATCGCCGTGCTCGGCGGGATCGTCAGTGTTTTCGCGGTCGCCCGCATTACGCTCGGCGTCGCCTGAGTCCAGGCACCAAGACAGGAATCCAGATTAGATGTCCGCTTACAAGATTACGGAACACAAGTACGACATGGTCGTGGTCGGCGCCGGCGGTGCTGGCCTGCGCGCCACGTTCGGTCTTGCCGCCAAGGGCCTGCAGACGGTCTGCCTGACCAAGGTCTTCCCGACCCGTTCGCACACCGTGGCCGCGCAGGGCGGTATTTCCGCCGCGCTGGGCAACATGGGTGAAGACGACTGGCGCTACCATTTCTTCGACACCATCAAGGGCTCGGATTGGCTGGGTGACCAGGACGCCATCGAGTACATGTGCCGCGAAGCGATCCCGGCCATCATCGAACTGGAACACTACGGTGTGCCGTTCAGCCGTACCGAAGAAGGCAAGATCTACCAGCGCCCGTTCGGTGGCATGACCACCAAGTACGGCGAAGGCCCGTCCGCGCAGCGCACCTGCGCCGCCGCCGACCGTACCGGCCACGCCATGCTGCACACGCTGTACCAGCAGTCGCTGGCGCACAACGCACGCTTCATGATCGAGTACTTCGCCCTCGACCTGATCTTCGATGATGAAGGCGTCTGCCGCGGCGTGCTCGCGCTGGACATGGCCGACGGCTCGCTGCACCTGTTCCGCGCCCATGGCGTGGTGCTGGCCACCGGCGGCTACGGCCGCGCCTACTTCAGCGCCACCTCGGCCCACACCTGCACCGGCGACGGCGGCGGTCTGGTCATGCGTGCCGGCCTGCCGATGCAGGACATGGAGTTCGTGCAGTTCCATCCGACCGGTATCTACGGCGCGGGCTGCCTGATCACCGAAGGCGTGCGTGGCGAAGGCGGCATCCTGCGCAACAGCAACGGCGAGCGCTTCATGGAGCGCTATGCACCGCACTATAAGGATCTGGCCTCGCGCGACGTGGTGTCGCGTTCGATGACCATCGAGATCCGCGAAGGCCGCGGCGTCGGCGAGCACAAGGATCACATCCTGCTCGACCTGACCCACCTCGGCCCGGGCGTCATCGACGACAAGCTGCCGGGTATCGCCGAAAGCGCCCGCATCTTCGCCGGCGTGGACGTGCACAAGCAGCCGATCCCGGTCATCCCGACCGTGCACTACAACATGGGCGGCATCCCGACCAACTACCACGGCGAAGTCGTGCGCAAGGTCGGCGACAACCCCGATGCGGTCGTGCCGGGCCTGTACGCCATCGGCGAAGCGGCCTGCGTGTCCGTGCACGGCGCCAACCGCCTGGGCTCGAACTCGCTGCTGGATCTGGTCGTGTTCGGCCGTGCGGTGGCCAACCGCTGCGCCGACACCATCAAGTCCGGCGCACCGCACAAGACCCTGCCGTCCGATGCCTGCGACAAGGCCCTGGGCCTGCTCGACAAGCTGCGTTACGCCAACGGCGACACCCCGACCTCGGTCATCCGCGATCGCATGCAGCGCACCATGCAGAACGACGCGGCGGTGTTCCGTACCAGCAAGACGCTGGAAGAGGGCTGCACCAAGATGGCCGAGATCTTCGACTCCTTCCAGGACGTCAAGGTCTCCGACCGTTCGCTGGTGTGGAACTCGGACCTGATCGAAACCTACGAGCTGAACAACCTGCTGCTCAACGCGGTGGCGACGATCAACTCGGCCGAACAGCGCAAGGAAAGCCGCGGCGCGCATGCGCATGAGGACTTCCCGGACCGCGACGACGTCAACTGGCAGAAGCACACGCTGGTCAACGTCGACGAGAACGGCAAGTGCGAGTTCGACTACCGTCCGGTCCACATGTACACGCTGAGCAAGGACGTGGACGTCGTCCCGCCCAAGCCGCGCGTTTACTAAGAGACCTGCGGCATGACCTCCGTCCACGCAGCGCTCGCCACCGCCACCTCCCGCACGGGTGAGGTGGTGCGTGCGCCGCGGGCCGGTGGTGTCGACTTCCTCATCTTCCGTGCTACCCGCGCCTGCTCTGCAGCGCGAGCCGCCTGAGCCAACGAGAACAGCCATGGCCGAGTTTTCCCTCCCCAAGAATTCCAAGATCGGAAAGGGCAAGCACTTCCCCGCCCAGACCGGTGCGAAGAACACCCGCACCTTCAAGATCTACCGCTGGAGTCCCGACGACGACAGCAATCCGCGCACCGATACGTATGAGATCGATCTGGACGCCTGCGGCCCGATGGTCCTGGACGCGCTGATCAAGATCAAGAACGAGATCGATCCGACCCTGACCTTCCGCCGTTCGTGCCGCGAGGGCATCTGCGGTTCGTGCGCGATGAACATCGACGGCACCAACACGCTGGCCTGCACCCGCGCGATCGCCGATTGCGGCAAGGCCGAAGTGCCGATCTACCCGCTGCCGCACATGAGCGTGGTCAAGGATCTGGTGCCGGACCTGACCCATTTTTACGCGCAGTACGCCTCGATCAAGCCGTGGATCCGTACCCAGACCCCGCCGCCGCCGGATCGTGAGCGCCTGCAGTCGCCGGAAGACCGCAAGAAGCTCGATGGCCTGTACGAATGCATCCTGTGCGCCTGCTGCTCGACCAGCTGCCCGAGCTACTGGTGGAACGGCGAGCGTTACCTGGGCCCGGCCATCCTGCTGCAGGCCTACCGCTGGATCATCGACTCGCGCGATGAAGACACCGGTGCGCGCCTGGACGAGCTGGAAGACCCCTTCAAGCTGTACCGCTGCCACACCATCATGAACTGCTCGCGGACCTGCCCGAAGGGCCTGAACCCGGCGCTGGCCATTGCCGAGATCAAGAAGCTGATGATGGCGCGTCGCGCCTGATCCAGGTGTGTCCTGTAGCGCCACGCCATGCGTGGCTTCGCAGAAAATGATCGAAACGGTCGAGCCACGCCATGCGTGGCTTTGCCTTATCTGGAAACGCAGAAAATGGACGAAGCCACTGAACTGAAAAAGCTGCGCTGGCGTTGCCGCCGCGGCATGCGCGAGCTGGACCAGCTGTTCGGCCGATACCTGGACCGTTGCTGGCTGCAGGCACCGACAGACGAGCGGGAGGTTTTCCTGTTCCTGCTCGAGAGCGAGGACGATAAGTTGTGGCGCTGGTTCATGGGTTACGAGGAGTGCCCGCATGCCGCGCCCGCCGCCCTCATCGCCCGGATCCGCGCCCTTCCAGCGTGAGTGGCATCCCTCGCGCTGGCAGTGCCGCGCGCTGATCGCCATGGGCGCGGTGATGCCCTGGGCGTTGTGGGCGACCGATCTGCCCGCGCCGTGGGGCCTGGCGCTGGGCATGGTGGCGATGGCCGGCACCTGGTGGGAGGCGTGGCGATATGCGCGCCGCCGGGGCTGCGTCTTCGTGATTCCGGCGGACGAAGACCCGGCGCAGGTGGATGGCGAGCCGGTCGAGGCGCTGCAGATGCGGCGCCGCGGCCCGCTGGTGCAGCTGGCCTGGCGGCACGACGGGCGCCGCCACTGGCGTTTGTTCTGGCCCGATACGCTCCCGCAGGGGCAGGCACGTGAACTGCGACTAGCCGTCCGGGCACACTGCATTTCCCGTTCACCCCCTGCAGTGGCACCATAGCCTGAATTGTCCGGCGTACCTGCATGTTCAAACCCATACCTGTCTCGATTGGCCTGCGCTACCTGCGCGCCAAACGCCGCAACGGCTTCATCTCCTTCATCTCCATGGCCTCGATCCTCGGCATTGCCCTGGGCGTGACCGTGCTGATCACCACGCTGGCGGTCATGAGCGGTTTCCAGAAGGAAATCCGCGATCGGCTGCTGCAGATGACCGCGCATACCACCATCACCACCGACGGTGCCCCCATGGCCGATTGGGCGCATGCGGTGGAGGTGGCCAAGAAGGATCCGCGGGTTGCCGGCGCGGCGCCGTACATCGAAATCCAGGCCATGCTCAGCGGGCCGCGGGTGCAGGGCGCCATCGTGCAGGGCATCGATCCGGCGCTGGAGCCCAACGTCTCGGTGATCAACCAGAAGGTCAAGAAAGGCAGCTTCGACAGCCTGACCGCAGGCAGCTACAACCTGCTGGTCGGCCAGGAGCTGGCGATCTACCTCGGTGTCGGCGTGGGCGATACCGTGCTGGTCACGTTGGCCGAAGTGCAGGGCACGCCGATCGGCGCGATCCCGCGCATGAAACGCTTCACCGTGAGCGGCATCTTCGAAGCCGGTTACAACGAGGTCGACCGCGGCGTGGCCTACGCCAACATGGCCGATCTGGAAAAAGTACTGCGCATCGATGGCGTCACCGGCGTGCGCCTGAAGCTGCATGACATGGACAAGGCGCTGGATGTCGGCGTCGATCTGGCCCACAACCTGACCGGTGCCTACCGGGTCAGCGACTGGACCCAGCAGAACGCCAACCTCTACCACTCGCTGCGGATGGAGAAGGTGGTGATGGGCATCCTGCTCTCGCTGATCATCGCCATGGGCGCGTTCAACCTGGTCTCCTCGCAGGTGATGCTGGTCACCGACAAGCAGGCCGACATCGCGATCCTGCGCACCCTGGGCCTGACCCCGGGCGGCGTCATGCAGGTGTTCATGGTGCAGGGCTCGCTGATCGGCATCTTCGGCACGGTGCTCGGCGTGATCGGTGGCATCACCCTGACCTTGAACCTGGAGCGCATCCTCGGCGCGATCGAGACCCTGTTCAACGTCAAGCTGCTGCCGGAGGACGTGTACTACATCACCGGCCTGCCGACCGACATGCAGACCCCGGACATCATCGTGATCACCGCCGTGGCGCTGGTCATGAGCTTCCTTGCCACCCTGTATCCCGCCTGGCGCGCGGCACGTACCCAGCCGGCGGAGGCCCTGCGTTATGAATGAAGCACTCACCCTGGGCCAGGAAGTCATCCGCGCCGAAGCGCTGGCCAAGACCTATGCCGAAGGCCGCATGCAGACCCCCGTGTTCAACGGGCTGGACCTGCGCGTAGCGGCCGGCGAGACCGTGGCCATCATCGGTGCTTCCGGCGCCGGCAAGAGCACCCTGCTGCATTTGCTGGGGGGGCTGGATACGCCGACGGCGGGCGAGGTCTACGTGGCCGGCCAGCGCATGTCCGGCCTGTCCGACAGCCAGCGCGGGCAGCTGCGCAACCGCGCGCTCGGCTTCGTGTACCAGTTCCATCATCTGCTGCCCGAATTCACCGCGCTGGAAAACGTGATGATGCCGGTGCTGCTCGGCGGCGAAGAAGTGGTCGACGCGCGCACCCGCGCACAGGCGCTGCTGGAATCGGTCGGCCTGGGCCATCGCCTGGACCACAAGCCGGGCGAGCTCTCCGGCGGCGAGCGTCAGCGTGCGGCCGTAGCCCGCGCCTTGGTCAACCGTCCGGCCTGCGTGCTGGGCGATGAGCCGACCGGCAACCTCGACGACAAGACCGCCGCGACCGTGTTCGAGCTGATGCTCGAGCTCAACCGCGCGCACCACACCAGCCTGGTGCTGGTGACCCACGACCGCTCCCTGGCACGCAAGCTGGACCGCGTGCTGGAGTTGCGCGAAGGGCGGCTGCACAGCCTGGCCCACAGCGAGGTCTGAGCAGGCAACGGTGGCTGCCTGAGCGCTGAACACCCGGCGGGTTCCTCTCGCCGGGAGCACGCCGGGCGGCGCATGATCGGCGCACATTCCCCAGCAGGAGGCGTCATGAAGCTGACCCTTGCCATCGCGGCCCTGTGCCTTGGGCTGGCCGCGTGCGCCAGTACCGGCCGCCTGTCCACCGCGCAGAAGCTCGATCTCTACCGCGCCCACGCCGGGCCGCTGCAGCAGGACATGCCGCTGTACGGCTCGCTGTCGGGCTGGACGGCTCTCGGCGACAGTGCGCTGGCGGTCTGGACGCGCCCGAGCGAGGGCTATCTGCTGGATCTGGCCGGGCCGTGCCAAGGGTTGGACTATGCCTCGGCGATCGGTCTGACCAGCAGGATCGGCCGCGTTTCGTCACGCTTTGACAAGGTGCTGGTGCGCGATCCGACGGCCGGCCCGGTCAATCTGCCGTGCTTCATCAGCAGCATCCGCAAGCTGGATACCAAGGCGTTGCGCGCGTCCGAGCAGGAGCTGCGCCAGGCACAGGTGCAGGAGCGCGAAGAAGGCCAGCAGTCGCCAACCCGGTAGTGCCGGCCGCTGGCCGGCAACCGGATCCCGACCATACCGACCGTTGGTCGGTATCAGAGGCGATCAGGCCTCCGGGACGAACCCGGCTGGCTTCTCCGCGCCACCGCTGAACAGATACTTCACCAGTTCTTCTTCCAGGAACGCGCGGTGCTTGGGATCGCGCGGCGACAGCCGGTTTTCGTTGATCAGCATGGTCTGGTGCGCCAGCCACGCGGACCACGCCGGCTTGCCGATGTGGTTGAAGATGCGCTGGCCCAGCTCGCCGGGGTAGGGCACGAAGTCCAGGCCTTCGGCGTCGCGTTGTTCGTACTGGCAGAAAACGGTGCGGGGCATAGCGTTACTCGATGTCTTGGGGTGTTGCTGCGCGCCGCATTGTACGGCGCTTGGGCTGAGCGGGCGGTGCACCCGTCTCCAGCAGCTTGCGGATCGGCGCGGGCAGGCCCAGCGTGGCCAGCTCCTCGGCAGCGACCCAGCGCACGCCGGCATCCTTACCGCGCGAGCCCTGTACCGTTGCCACCAGCACCCGCAGATGCAGCCGGTAGTGGCTGAAGGTGTGCTCCAGCACCGGCAACGGCTCGGCATCGTCCAGCGAGCCGTCGATGTGCGCGTCGAACCAGTCCTGCAACGCGATCCCGCTGTCGGCCTGGGGCAGGGTCCACAGCTGCGCCCAGATGCCGGTGTCCGGCCGCTTCTGCAGCAGCACCCGGCCGCGTGCATCGCGCAGCAGCAGCGCCACCGCCTCGCGCTCGGGCAGGGTCTTGCCGGGCTTGGGCGTCGGCAGCTGATCGGTACGCCCCTCGCGACGGGCGACGCAGGTGGTCTGCAGCGGACAGATCACGCAGGCCGGCTTGCTGCGGCTGCAGACACTGGCGCCGAGGTCCATCTGCGCCTGGGTGTAATCGACCATGCGCGTTCCGGGTACCTGCGCTGCGTGCGCCTCGGCGACCGCCCAGAGCTGCTTTTCGATCGCCGGCAGTCCGGGAAAGCCCTCGATGCCGTGATAGCGGGTCAGCACGCGCTTCACGTTGCCATCGAGAATCGCGAACCGATCATTCCAGGCCTGGCTGAGAATCGCGCCCGCAGTGCTGCGGCCGATGCCCGGCAGCGCATGCAAGGCATCGAAATCACGCGGAAGCTCGCCGCCGTGCAGCGCCACGCAGCGCTGCGCGGCGGCATGCAGGTTGCGTGCACGGGCGTAATAGCCAAGGCCTGCCCACTGCGCCATCACCGCATCATTGCTCGCCGCGGCGAGGTCGGGCAGGGTCGGGAACGCCTCGAGGAACTTCAGGAAGTACGGAATGACCGTGCTGACCTGGGTCTGCTGCAGCATGATTTCCGACAGCCATACGCGGTACGGCGAGCGCGGGTGCTGCCACGGCAGGTCATGCCGGCCGTGGTCATCGAACCAGTGCAACAGCCGCGAGACGAAGACATCGTCGGTCGGCAACGGGGCACTGGCGGTAGGCTGGCGGGTCATGCAGGTTCCGGAGAAGGGCTGGAGCCACGCCATGCGTGGCTGCATCGGCATCGGCTCAGGTGCCCAGCGCTTCCGGCAGCAATGCGTCGACGAAGGCTTCCGGATCGAACACGCGCAGGTCTTCCGGACGCTCGCCGATGCCGCAGAAGCGGATCGGAATGCCGAACTCACGCGCCAGCGCGAACACCACGCCGCCCTTGGCGGTGCCATCCAGCTTGGTCACCACCAGGCCGGTCACGTTGACCGCGGCATGGAACTGACGCAGCTGCGAGAGCGCGTTCTGGCCGGTGGTGCCATCGATGACCATCAGCACTTCATGCGGCGCATGGGGGTCGATCTTGCCGAGCACGCGGCGGATCTTGCCGAGCTCGTTCATCAGGCCGGCCTGGGTATGCAGGCGGCCGGCGGTATCGGCGATCAGCACCTCGGTGCCGCGTGCCTTGCCGGCCTGCAGAGCATCAAAGGCGACCGAGGCCGCATCGGCGTTCTGGCCCTGCGCGACCACGGCCACGCCGTTGCGATCGCCCCAGGCCTGCAGCTGCGCGACGGCAGCGGCACGGAAGGTATCGCCGGCGGCCAGCATCAGGCTGTGGCCGTCGTCCTTGAAGCGCTTGGCCAGCTTGCCGATGGTGGTGGTCTTGCCGACGCCGTTGACGCCGACGGTGAGCACCACGAAGGGCTTGGCGGCGCGGTCGATCACCAGCGGCTTGGCCACCGGCTGCAGGATCGCGATCAGCTCGGCGCGCAGCGCGGTGAGCAGTGCATTGGCATCGGTGAACTCGCGCGCCTTCATGCGCTTGCGCAGGCCTTCGACCAGCGCCGTGGTCGCGCCGACGCCGACATCGGCGGTGATCAGCGCGGTTTCCAGTTCGTCGAGCAGGTCGTCATCGAGCTTGGGATTGCGCGAGAACAGGCCGCCGAAGCTGCGGGCGATCACGCTGTTGCGCAGGCGCTCGCGCCAGCCGCTCTTGCCGGCGGCGGCGGGGGCGATGTCCTGGGAGGACGGGCGCTCGGTCACGGTGGTCGGCGCAGCCGGAGCAACCAGCGTAACGGGCGTTGCCGGAGTAACCGGGGCGGGCGCTGCCGGAGCGGCGACCGGCGTCGCGACGACAGCCGGCGCAGGCGTGCTCACCGGCGCAGCCGGAGTCGGAGTCGGGACAACCGGTGCGGTCACCACCGGTGCGGGGGCGACCGGTGCCGGGGCAACAGGCGGTGCGACCACAGGCGCCGGTACAACGGGCGCAGGCACAACCGGGGTGGCAAGGACAGGCGCAGTCTCAACCGGCGTCGGCGCGGTCTCGCGCTCGACCGGCGCGGCAGCAGGTGCCGCGGCTTCCACCACGGGCGGCAGCGGCGCAGGCGCTGCCGCAGGCTCGGGCGTGGTCTGCGGGAACGCGGCAGCCAGCTCCTCGGTGGAGTAATGCTGGGTCTTGGCCGCCTCTTGCGGGGCGTCCTGGGGCTTTTTGCGACGGAAGAAGCTGAGCATTGGCAAAAGACGCTGAAATCAGAGGGCTATGCTACCACTGCGCCCCGAATGCCCATGGGCGTGCAGGTGCGGTGGGGCGGGACTCAAGTAATGGCCGATGCGGCCGTTACCGGTTGTGAAGGGCTGCGCCATGCGGGCGCGGCCGGGACAGCAAAACGGTGAACGATGCGTGTGATGTCCATTGCCAGCGCCGGTATGCGTGCCGCTTCGCTGGGCGTACAGGCGGCCGCCGCCAACGTGGCGCGATTGCCGGTGGCTGATGCCACGCGCCTGGGTGTCGCGCAGGCCACAGCGGCAGGGGGCGGTGTCACCGCCACCGTGGTCGCCGCACCCGACGATGCCAACGCGCCGATCGCGGATCTGCTCACGGCCAAGCAGGCTGCGCTGGCGTTTGCCGCCAACGCAACCGTGATCCGGCGTCAGGACGAGATGCTGGGCACCTTGCTCGACCGCTGGGCCTGACCCGCGTGCGCTGACTGCCGCGCGGCGCCATGCACCATCAACCGCAGCGGGCGCCGACCCGTGGCCGGCACCCACCTGCAGCACGACTTACGCCGACAACTCCAGCAACAGCTTGTTGAGCCGGCGCACATACGCTGCCGGGTCCTTCAGCGTGTCGCCCGCGGCCAGCGCGGCCTGATCGAACAGGACGCGGCTCAGGTCGTCGAAGCGCGCGGCATCGCCTTCCTGATCCAGCTTGCCGATCAGCGGATGGGCCGGGTTGAACTCGAACACCGGCTTGCTGTCCGGCACCTTCTGCCCACTGGCTTCCAGGATCTGGCGCATCTGCAGGCCCAGGTCCTGCTCGCCGATCGCCAGGATCGCCGGGGAATCGGTCAGGCGGTGCGAGACGCGCACGTCGGCGACGTCCTCACCCAGTGCGGTCTTGATGCGGTCCACCAGTGCCTGCTTGTCCTTGGCGACGGCTTCCTGCGCCTGCTTGTCTTCGGCGCTTTCCAGCGCGCCCAGGTCCAGATCGCCGCGTGCGACATCGACGAACGACTTGCCGTCGAACTCGGTCAGGTACCCCATCAGCCATTCGTCGATGCGGTCGGTGAGCAGCAGCACTTCCACGCCTTTCTTGCGGAAGACTTCCAGGTGCGGGCTGTCCTTGACCTGGGTGTGGCTGTCGCCGGTCAGGAAGTAGATCTTGTCCTGGCCCTCGATCATGCGGCCCACGTAGTCGGCCAGCGACACGCTCGGCTCGCCGCTGTCGTCATGGGTGGAGGCGAAGCGCAGCAGGCCGGCGATCTTCTCGCGGTTGCCATAGTCTTCGGCCGGACCTTCCTTGAGCACCTGGCCGAACTGCTTCCAGAAGCCGGCATAGACGTCCGGCTTGTCCTTGGCCAGCTTCTCCAGCATGTCCAGCGAACGCTTGGTCAGCGCCGACTTCATCGAATCGATGACCGGGCCGGACTGCAGGATTTCGCGCGAGACGTTCAACGACAGATCATTGGAATCCACCACGCCCTTGATGAAACGCAGGTACAGCGGCAGGAACTGCTCGGCCTGGTCCATCACGAACACGCGCTGCACGTACAGCTTCAAGCCCTTGGGCGCATCGCGGTGGTACAGGTCGAACGGCGCATGGCCGGGCACGTACAGCAGCGAGGTGTACTCGAGCTTGCCTTCGACCTTGTTGTGGCTCCACGCCAGCGGATCCTGATGGTCGTGCGCGGCGTGCTTGTAGAACTCCTGGTACTCGGCGTCGCTGATCTCGGTACGCGGGCGCGTCCACAGGGCGCTGGCACGGTTCACGGTTTCCCACTCGATCTCGGCCGGGGCGTCCTCGCCGTGGTGTTCCTTGACCATCTGGATCGGCAGGCCGATGTGGTCGGAGTACTTCTTGATGATGCCGCGCAGGCGCCAGCCGTCGGCGAAGTCGCGCTGGTCGTCCTTCAGGTGCAGCACGATGCGGGTGCCGCGCTCGGTCTTGTCGATGCCTTCCACGTCGAACTCGCCTTCGCCGCGCGAGGACCAGTGCACGCCCTCGCTGGCGGGCAGGCCGGCGCGACGGGAGTAGACGTCGACCTGGTCGGCGACGATGAAGGCGCTGTAGAAGCCGACGCCGAACTGGCCGATCAGCTGGGAATCCTTCTTCTGGTCGCCGGAGAGCTGGCGCAGGAAGTCGCCGGTGCCCGACTTGGCGATGGTGCCCAGGTGGGCGATCGCTTCGTCACGGCTCATGCCGATGCCGTTGTCGTCGATGGTCAGGGTGTTGGCGGTGGCGTCGAAGCTGACGCGGATGCGCAGGTCGCCGTCGTTCTCGAGCAGGGCCGGCTGGGTCAGCGCTTCGAAGCGCAGTTTGTCCGAGGCGTCGGCGGCGTTGGAGATGAGCTCGCGAAGGAAGATTTCCTTGTTGGAGTACAGCGAGTGGATCATCAGCTGCAGCAGCTGTTTGACTTCGGTCTGGAAGCCCAGGGTTTCTTTTTGGGTCTGCACGGTCATGGGTCGTGTTGCTCCTTGGGGCATTGCCGCGCCCGGCGCGGCGGCTGGCTCAAGGGGTAGGGGTGGATTGTCCCGAATTCAAGGCCGCCACCTCCAGCACGGCGCCTGTCTGTCTGCGTGGGGAGGGCGGCGGGTACGGGGTGCCGGGACGCGGCGTGAACCCCTCCATGGGGCCTCGTGGGCAGCATCCATGCTGCCCAACGGTCTAGGCCCCCCGTACCCGCCACCTTCTACAAGGTGGGTCGGACGTGCGACAGGAGCCACGCCATGCGTGGCTGCATTTCATTCCGGCATCGGGACGCTGGGTGGAGACAACCGCTGGACCGCCTAGAATGTCGTCCTGAACCGCCTGCCATCCGTGCCCATGACTCTCTTCCGCCCGTTCGCCCATCCCGTTGCCACCTGTCTGCGGAGCCACGCATGACGCCGCGGCAGCCGGTGGCCGCCGTGGGTCAGGTGCGGATCATCGGGGGCAAATGGCGCAATACGAAGCTGCCGGTGCCGCTGTCACCGGGGCTGCGGCCCAGCAGTGACCGGGTGCGCGAGACGCTGTTCAACTGGCTGATGCCGCGGCTGGGTGGGGCGCGGGTGCTGGATCTGTTCGCCGGCAGCGGGGCGCTGGGGCTGGAGGCGGTGTCGCGGGGGGCGGCGCAGGCGACGCTGGTGGAGCGCGATGTGGCGTTGTCCCGGCAACTGCGCGAGTCGGTCGCCAAGCTGGGGGCGCAGGAGCAGATCGCGGTGGTACAGGCCGATGCGCTGCAGTGGCTGCGGCAGCCGGCCGGGGCGCTGGCGGATATCGTGTTCATCGATCCGCCGTTCGCCGATGGGCTGTGGGAGGCGGTGATCGCCGGGCTGCCCTCGCATCTGGCCGCCGATGCCTGGCTGTACGTGGAGTCCCCGGCCGATCAGGCGCCGAAGATGCCCGCGCCGTGGCTGCTGCACCGTGAGGGGGGCACCCGGGAGGTCCGTTTTGCCCTGTATCGGCGCGCCACTGCTACACTTTCACCAGACCAACACGCGTAGCTGACGTATGACCGTGGCCAACCGCCGCATTGCTGTCTACCCGGGCACCTTCGATCCGATCACCAACGGTCACATCGATCTGGTGAACCGCGCCGCACCCTTGTTCGAGAAGGTGGTAGTGGGCGTGGCGCAGAGTCCGTCCAAGGGGCCGACCCTGCCGCTGGAGCAGCGCGTGCAGCTGGCCCGCGATGCGCTGGGCCACAACCGCAACGTGGAAGTGCGTGGTTTCGATACCCTGCTGGCGCATTTCGTGCGCTCGGTGCAGGGCGGGGTGCTGCTGCGCGGCCTGCGCGCGGTGTCCGATTTCGAATATGAATTCCAGATGGCGAGCATGAACCGCCATCTGATCCCGGAGGTCGAGACCCTGTTCCTGACCCCGGCCGAGCAACACAGTTTCATTTCGTCTTCGCTGGTCCGCGAGATCGCCCGTCTGGGTGGCGACGTGTCCGGCTTTGTGCCGTCCGCCGTGCTTGAGGCGCTGCGCAAAGTCCGTGAAGCGAAGTCGGCCCAAGCGTAGTACCTGTCAGACCCATACATACCAAGAATCACCAAGGGAGGAATTCCATGAACAACACCATGCGTGCCATGTTGATCGCGTCGTTCGCGCTGGCCTTCACCGCCTGCAAGAAGGAAGAGGCCGCGCCGGTCGTCGAAGCCCAGCAGGCGCTGGTCGCCCCGGCTGCCGATGACGATGCCGGCTGGAAGAAGTACCTGCAGGCCGTGGCCGTGCAGAACATGGGCAACATCAGCAACAGCCCGTACCTGTATTACCTCGCCCCGGAATCGGACCCGGAATTCGCGGCCAAGTATGAGCGTCAGGTCGAAAGCGCGACCCAGGCCGTGGGCCGTGGCGTGCAGCCGGGCAACATGCTGGCCTTCGGTTCCTCGGCCTCGGCCAAGATGGCCGACATGATCCAGGCCGTGTTCAAGGACGTCTCGCCGGATTCGATGAAGGGTGTGCGCGTGGTGTTCATCGGCAAGGCCGCCGACAACGCCCGCGTCCAGTCGATCATCCAGCCGACCGGCGCCGAGTACATCTTCGTCGAAGCCAAGTAACCCGTGCAGTGGCGGCTGCGCCGTGTGCGCGGCCCGGGTGGCGCCCGCAGGGGCGTCACCGATGACCGGCCCGCGCGCCCGCGTGGGCCGGTTCTCATCCGCCGGCGCGGGCGTGGAGTAACGCCATGTCGCTGAAAATCAATGAGCTCTGCGTCAATTGCGACGTCTGTGAGCCGGCCTGTCCCAATCAGGCCATTTCGATGGGTGAAACCATCTACGTGATCGATCCGGCCCGCTGCACCGAGTGCGTGGGGCATTTCGACGAACCCCAGTGCGTGGTCGTCTGCCCGGTCGAATGCATCGATCCCGATCCGGACATTCCGGAAACCCAGGACGCCCTGCTGGCCAAGCTGCACGGGCTGCAGCGCGATCATCCCGAATTGTATGTCACGGAGTTTCTGCCCAAATGAGAACGCTGTCGCGTCGTTGGTTGCTGCTCGTCCTGTTGGTCAGCCCGAGCGTCTGGGCGGCGGAATCCCCGCAGGCGGCGCTGGCCAAACATCCTGACGGCGTGGCCGTCGCCAGTGGCCATCACCTGGCCACCGAAGCCGGCATGGAAATCCTGGCCAAGGGCGGCAACGCATTCGATGCGGCCGTGGCCGTGTCCGCCACGCTGGCGGTGGTCGAGCCGATCAGTTCCGGCCTTGGCGGCGGCGGCTTCTTCCTGCTGCACGATGCGGCCACCGGCAAGGACGTGATGCTGGACGCGCGCGAAACCGCGCCGCAGTCCGCCACGCCCGAAGCGTTCCTGGACAAGAAGGGCGATCTGGACCGCGACCGTTCGGTCAACGGTGCCTGGTCGGCCGGTATCCCGGGCCTGCCGGCAGCGTTGGTGGAACTGTCCTCCAAGCACGGCAAGCTGCCGCTGAAGACCTCGCTGGAACCGGCCATGCGCATCGCGCGCGATGGCTTCCCGGTGTATGCGCGCATGTCCAAGGGCTACCAATCGCGGCGCGCGGTGATGCAGCGCTATCCCGGCACGCGCGAGGTCTATGAGCGCAACGGCAAGCCGATCGCCGAGGGCGATGTGTTCCGCCAGCCGGAACTGGCCAGGACCATGGAGCGTCTGGCCGACCAGGGCTTCGATGGCTTCTACCGGGGCGAGACCGGCAAGCTGCTGCTCAAGGGCGTGAAGCAGGCCGGCGGCCAGTGGACCGCGGAGGAATTGGCCGGCTACCGGGTCAAGCTGCGCGAGCCGATCGCCTTCAAGTACCGCGACTGGACCATCACCACCGCCTCGCCCCCGTCTTCCGGCGGCATCGCGCTGGCGGCCATGCTGCAGATCCTGGAAGGCTGGGACCTGAAATCGCTGGACCAGGCCCATCGCACCCACCTGGTGGTGGAAGCCATGCGCCGCGCCTACCGCGACCGCACCTTCTTCCTGGGCGACCCGGATTTCGTGGACATCCCGCAGAAAGTGCTGACCAGCAAGGACTACGCGCAGGGCCTGCGTGCCACCATCCACCCGGAGAAGGCGACCCCGAGCGATCTGCTGTCGGGCAACCCGACCCCGCTTGAAGATGACGAGACCACGCATTTCTCGATCATCGACCGCGAAGGCAACCGCGTCGGCGCAACCCAGACCGTGAACCTGCTGTACGGCTCGGGCCTGATTCCGTCGGGTACCGGCGTGCTGCTGAACAACGAAATGGACGATTTCGCGCTCAAGCCGGGCACGCCCAATGCCTTCGGCGTGATGGGCTACGCGGCCAATGCGCCCAAGCCGGGCAAGCGCATGCTCAGCTCGATGACCCCGACCTTCATGGAGTCCGCCGACAAGGTCGTGGTGCTCGGCACGCCCGGTGGCAGCCGCATCATCACCATGGTGCTGCTGGGGATCCTCGGCTACGACGATGGCCTGACTGCCCAGCAGGTCGCCGCGTTGCCGCGCTACCACCACCAGTGGCTGCCGGATCTGATCGAGGCCGAGAGCGGCACTTTCGATGCGGGCACCATCAAACAGCTGCAGGCAATGGGCCACAAGATCGATCTGCCCGGCGACACCGCCGCGGGTGGCCGCGGCTCCAGCCACGTCTGGGGCAACCTGCAGACCGTGGAATGGGACCGCCGCAGCAATGTCCTCAGCGGTGGCAGCGACCCGCGCAATCCGGTCGGCAGCGCCGCGGTCAGCCAAGCACACTGATTGACCGCACAAACGAGAAACCCCGTCCCAGTGGCGGGGTTTTTTCATGGGCGATGGCTAGCGAATATTTAACGGGGCCACGACGATAATTTGCCAATGAAACTATGGTCCATCCGCGGTAACTCCCAGAAACTCGACGGTGGCGCGATGTTCGGCAATGCGCCGCGCGCGGTCTGGGAAAAGTGGGCAGTGCCGGACGATCTCAACCGGATCGAACTGGCCTGCCGTGCACTGCTCGCCAGCCCGCTGGCCGGCAAGACGGTGCTGTTTGAAACCGGCATCGGCGCTTTCTTCGAGCCGAAACTGCGGGACCGCTACGGTGTGCAGGAACCCAGCCATGTGCTGATCGAATCCCTGCGCGAGGCCGGGTTCGAGCACGAAGACATCGACGTGGTGGTGCTGAGCCATCTGCACTTCGATCATGCCGGCGGCCTGCTGGCACCGTGGAGCGAAGGTCGCGCGCCGGAACTGTTGTTCCCGAATGCGACCTTCCTGGTCGGGGCCGAGCACTGGGCGCGCGCGCTGCATCCGCATCCGCGCGATCGGGCCAGTTTCATCCCGGAACTGCCCGGTCTGCTGCAGGCCAGTGGCCGCCTGGAAATCGTCGACGGTCCGTATTCCACCGCCCTGGGCGACAGCGTACGTTTCAGCTTCAGCGACGGGCATACCCCGGGGCTGATGCTGGCCGAGATCATCGGGCCGGAGACGGTGGATGGGCAGGCGCGGGGCGGCGTGGTGTTCTGCGCGGACCTGATCCCAGGCCGCTCGTGGGTGCATGTGCCGATCACGATGGGTTACGACCGCAACGCCGAACTGCTGATCGACGAGAAGCGCAGCTTCCTGGAAGACAAACTGGCCCGCAACGTCCATCTGTTCTTCACCCACGACCCGCAGTGCGCGTTGGCGCAGGTGTCACGCGATGAGAAGGGCCGCTTCGGCACCGTGCACGAACAGGGCGAACTGAAGGCCCGCGCGCTGGCCTGACGCCTGCGGCAGGTCCGGCCGCGCACCGGCCGGTATTACCGCGCCGTGCCCGGCATTACCGGCTGGGCAACCACACCGGTAGATGCCGACCGTTGGTCGGCACGGCACCTCACGGCACCGGGCATGAATCCGGCCCGATGCGTCAATGCGCCTTTAAACAGCCGCTCATGAACGTCTTGCGCGCATCGCCGGCCAGCTTCTTCGCAGCCGCATCGGCGTTGCAGGTCTTCATGCGCTCCTGCGGCGTGCTCGCCGCCGGCGCCGGAGCGCTCAGGCAGGCCTTCTGCGCGGTCTTGTAGTCCTCGCCGGTCTTGCCTTTGTTCTTGGCCGAGCAATCGGCCATGCGCTGTTGCTGCGGCGTCGCCGCACTGACAACGGCCGGGCCACCCAGAAGCAGCAGACAGGCCAGCAGGGACAAGGTCTTCATGACGCAGCTCCACGCACGGGTTGAGGATGCGCGCAGCTTCTGCCCGGGCATGGCTAGGCCGTGTGAAGCACCGGCGGCTGGTGGTGACCGCCGGTCGGAACGAGGGAATCAACCGACCACGCGGGTCCCGAAAATCCGATCGCCGGCATCGCCCAGGCCCGGCAGGATGTAGCCCTTCTCGTTGAGCTGGGCATCGATGGCGGCGGTATAGATCTCCACGTCCGGATGCACGGCCTGCACGGCGGCGATGCCTTCCGGCGCGGCCACCAGGAAGATCCCCTTGATGCGGCGTGCGCCGGCACGCTTGAGCATGTCGATGGTGGCGATCAGGGTGCCGCCGGTGGCCAGCATCGGGTCCAGGATCAGCGCATCGCGCTCTTCCAGGCGGCCGGTCAGGCGCTCGAAGTAGGGCACCGGTTGCAGGGTTTCCTCATCGCGCTGCAGGCCGACCACGCTCACGCGCGCGGCGGGGATCAGCGAGAGCACGCCACTGAGCATGCCCAGGCCGGCGCGCAGGATCGGCACGACGGTGATCTTGGCCCCGGCGATGCGCTGCACCGTCACCGGGCCTGCCCAGCCGGCCATGGTGTGGGCTTCGGTATCCAGATCGGCGGTGGCCTCGTAGGCCAGCAGCCCACCAAGCTCATTGGCCAGCTCGCGGAAGTCCTTCGTGCTCAGGGACGCATCGCGCATCAGGCCGATCTTGTGCTGCACCAGCGGATGGCGCACTTCGACGATTTTCATGGGGGAATGACTGGCAAAGGAGAGGCCGATAGTGTGCCGCAACACCCCACCGAAGCCAAAAGCCGACGCCGCCACCGACCGTTCGATGTCCCCGGTGTCATCCCCATGAAACCTCCCGGACATACCGTGCTGACCCATTCTTTACACAGATTGGGGAAGGCAGTGCAGAAGAAGCGTCCGTTGGTCCTGGCGATCAGCCTCTCGTTGCTGGCGGTGATCACCCCGTCGGCCCATGCCGCCGAAACGCCCGATGGCGGCACGGTGGCCGGCAGCGCCGCCGCCGGTGCCGCCGCCATCGATCTGGACCGGGTCGAAGTCCGCCCGCAGCTGGAGTCGCAGACCCGCGCGGTCGACCTCAAGCGCAGCAGCGATGCGATCGAAGACGCGGTCTCCTCCGATGCCATGGGCGTCTACCCCGACAAAAACGTGGCCGAATCGCTGCAGCGCCTGCCCGGCGTCAGCGTCACCCGTGACCAGGGCGAGGGGCGCTTCGTGGTCATCCGTGGCCTGGATGCCAACCTCAACAGCGTCAGCGTGGATGGCATCGCCATCGGCACCCCGGAAGACTCCAGCCGCGCTGCACCGCTGGACGTGATCCCCTCCGACTCGACCGAGCGCCTGCGCGTGGTCAAGTCGCCCACCCCGGACATGCCGGGCGATGCCATCGGTGGCGCGATCCTGGTCGAGTCGGCCTCGGCGTTCGACCGCGAGGGCCGCAACCTGCGCGGCAAGATCGAGGCCAGCCACCAGCAGCTCTCCGGCAATACCAGCCCGAAGGCCGCGATCAACTACAGCGAAGTGTTCGCCGATACCTTCGGCGTTGCGCTGGGCGTGAATTACCAGAACCGCAAGTTCGAATCGGACAACACCGAAGTGGAGTACGGCGAGTTCGACGGCGGTGCCGAAGACGACCTGTTCGCCACCAGCCTGCAGCAGCGCAAGTACGAGATCGAGCGCAAGCGTATCGGCGCGAACCTCAATCTGGATTGGCACCCGGATGAAGACAATCGTTATTACCTGCGCACGCTGTACAGCCAGTTCGACGATGCCGAAACCCGCCAGCGCACCCTCTTCAACTTCGGCGATGGCGACGTCACCGCGCTGGGCAGCAACCAGTACCGCGTCGATGACCTGCCGGCCGATGCGATCCAGAAGCGCATGCGCTATCGCACCAAGAAAGAAAACACCTTCACCACCAGCGCCGGCGGCGAGAACCGCCTGACCAATGCGGTGGTCGATTACAAGGTCGGTTACACGCGTACCGAAGAGCGCGTCAACGATGAGATGGAGGCGCGCTTCGAGTACAACGGCGACGACCTCGGCGCCAGCGTCGATCAGAACAGTGGCATCCCGCGCTACAGCCTGACCAGCGCGGAGTGGATGGATAACGGCAACTACGATTTCGATCGTTTCGTGGTGTCGCCCAAGCAGGTCAACGACAGCGAACGCAGTGCGCAGATCAACGTGCGCTTCGATGGCGAATCCTCCAGCATCAAGTTTGGCCTGCTCGGCCGCTGGCGCGACCGCGACGTCAATGTCGATGAGCGCGAACTGCGCGTCGGCCCGGACGTGGCGTTGTCGGACTGGACCACCTCCACCCCCGATCACCGCGGCGGCAGCCTCGGCCAGGGCATGAGCTCGGATGCGATGCGCCGCTACTGGGCGCAGTCTGGTGGTCAGTACAGCGCCCGCCCGCAGGATACCGGCGGCAATGCGCTGACCTCGCTGGAAGAGGATTACACCGCCAGCGAAGACATCTTCGCCAGCTATGCGATGGGCACCTGGGATATCGGCGCGCTGCGCATCATCGGTGGCGTGCGCGTGGAGAACACCCAGTTCAGCGCCACTGGCAACAGCGTGGACGTGGCACCCAATGGCCGCAGCTTCACGGTCACCCCGTTGAGCGTGAGCCGCAGCTACACCAACGTGCTGCCCGGCCTGCACCTGCGCTACGACGCCGGCGATGACTGGGTGCTGCGTGCGGCCGCCAACAAGACCGTCTCGCGCCCGTCGTTCGGCGATGTGGCACCGCGCGTCGGCCTGAGCCGGGGGGATGAGGAAGTCCGGATCGGCAATCCGCAGCTGAATCCCTATGAATCCAGGAACATCGACCTGTCGCTCGAGAAATACCTCGGCAGCACCGGCATCGTCTCGCTGGGCGTGTTCCACAAGTCGATCGACGGCTACATCGTCAACACGGTGAGCAACACCGATCCGGCGTACCCGGATTACGAGGTCACCCGGGTGATCAACGGCAACAAGGCCACGGTGAAGGGTGCCGAGTTCAACTGGCAGCAGCAGCTCGCCTTCCTGCCGGCCGGTTGGGATGGTCTGCTGGTCGGCGCCAGCGGCACCTGGCTGGATACCGATTTCGATCCAGGCGTTGTGGGCCGCGAGCGCGACGACTTCATGCTGCCGCGTGCCTCCAAGCACGTGTACAGCGCGCACCTCGGCTATGAAAAGGCCGGCTTCAGCACCCGCGTGGCCGCGGTCTACCGCAGCGAGTATCTGGATTCACTCGGCGACAGCCGCGCCTATGACATCTATGTGGCGCCCAACACCCAGCTCGATTTCAGCATGGACTACAAGATCACCTCGAACGTGAGCGTTTACTTCGAAGCCCAGAACCTGCTCGACAAGCCGCTGGAGCTCTACCAGGGCGTGCGCTCGCGCACCCTGCAGAACGAAGAATATGGCCGCACCTACGCCCTTGGCCTGAAGGTGGCCCTGTGATGCGCGCGTCCCATGGTCTGAGCCTGCTCGCACTGGCGCTGTTGACTGCCTGCCGGCCGGCGGCTACGCCGCAGGCTGCTGCACCCGCTGCGTCCCCGACGGCCGCCGACGCCTCCGCACGCGATGTCGCCACGGTCGCCGAGGCGTTCCTGACCCCGATGACCCCCAAAGACAACATCGACTCGCCGGCCAGCTGGACCACGCCCGAGGGCCAGGTCTGGTTGATCGCAACCGCCAAGGCCACCGACAAGCTGGTGGTCTATGACGGGCAGACCGGCGCGAAGCTGCGTGACGTTGGCAGCCTTGGCACCGCCCCGGGCCAGTTCGACCGCCCCAACGGCATCGCCGTGGTCGATGACCTCGTGCTGATCGTGGAGCGTGACAATCACCGCGTGCAGGTCCTGCAGCTGCCAGACTTCAGCCCGCTGGGCGTGTTCGGCGCCGACGATCTGCGCAAGCCGTACGGGCTGTGGGTGAACAAGCAAGGTAACGGCTACGACGTGTACGTCACCGATTCCTACGACGCGGGCGAAGACGCGCAGGGCAACGACGTGCTGCCGCCGCTGGCCGAACTGGACAAGCGCGTGCGTCGTTACGCGCTCACCCTGGAGGGCGGCAAGGCGCAGGCCACGCTCACCGCCAGCATCGGTGATACCACCGAGGCCGGCGCGCTGCGGGTGGTCGAATCGATCTGGGGCGACCCGGCCAACGACCGCCTGCTGATCGCTGAAGAAGACGAAACCTACGCCAGCGAGTTCAAGGTCTACACGCTGGAAGGCCGCTTCAGCGGCGCCACGTTCGGCCGCGATGCCTTCCAGGCCCAGGCCGAAGGCGTGATGCTGCGCACCTGTGGCAAGGACGGCTGGTGGATCACCACCGAGCAGGGCAAGCAGCGCAGCGTGTTCCATCTGTTCGACCGGCACAGCCTGAAACATGTCGGTGCATTCCAGGGTAATACGGTGGCCAACACCGACGGCATCTGGTCGATGCAGGCACCGTCCGCGCGCTTCCCGCATGGCGCGCTGTATGCCGTGCACGATGATCAGGGCGTGGTGGCCTTCGACTGGGCGAGCATCGCCAAGCAGGTGTCGCTGCCGCTGGAGTGCGGCGCGTGAGCCGCGTTCCTGCCGCCTTGACCGCGCTGACGATGGCGCTGCTGCTGTGCAGTGGCAGCGCCGTGGCAAAGAAGGACGCCGAGACCGGGGCCGAGCCCAACACCCAGGTGCCGGCCGGCAACCGGCACTACGCAGCGACCGGCTTCCCCGACCGCCTGGTCGCCTCGCCGGCACAGGACGCGGCGCGCGGCTTCTCGGTGGCGTGGCGGACCGATACCTCGGTCAAGGCGCCGGTGCTGGAATGGGTGCTGGCCGGTGATTCGCCGGATGTGGGGACGCCCACCCGCATCTCCGCCAGCACGCAGGCGCTGACCACCGAACTGGGCACGTCCCATCATCACCGTGCCGACATCACCGGCCTGCAGCCGGACACGCTGTACCTGTGGCGCGTGCAGGGTCAGAACACCTGGAGTGCCTGGAACCAGCTGCGCACTGCCGGCCGTGCCGACCAGCCGCTCACGCTGTTGTACTTCGGTGACACCCAGAACAAGAACCTCAGCCACGTTTCGCGCGTCATGCGGGCCGGCATCAAGGCCGCCCCGGATGCACGCCTGAGCCTGTTCGCCGGTGATCTGGTCAGCGGTGGCGACGGGCAGGATGACAGCGAGTGGGGCGAGTGGTTCGCCGCCGCCGGCTGGCTGCCGCAGGAAACCGCGGTCGCCCCGGCAATCGGCAACCATGAGTACGTCGAGGAATTCGAAGACACGCCGCAGGAGCGCCGCGTGCTCGGCCGTCACTGGCCGGTGACGTTCGCATTGCCACGCAACGGCGTGGACGCCGCCGACACCAGTACCTACTGGTTCGATTACCAGGGCGTGCGCATCGCCGTACTCGACGGCACCTCCGCGCTCGATCTGGGCACCGCCAAGGCGCAGGCCGCCTGGCTGGACACGGTGCTGGCCGACAATCCGCACCCGTGGAGCATCGTGCTGCTGCATCAGCCGTTCTATTCCCCGCGCGAAGGCCGCGAGAACGCCGAACTGCGCGATGTGCTGCTGCCCGTGGTGCGGCGCCACCAGGTCGATCTGGTCCTGCAGGGCCACGACCACACCTACGGCCGCCGTGGCGAAGGGAAGGGTGCGACGCCGCAGTTCGTGGTCACCGTGGCCGGGCCGAAGCAGTACCGGCTCTCGGACGAAGCCCGTGCCACCATGGCGCCGGTGGGTGAGGACACGCAGCTGTTCCAGGTCTTGAAGATTGATCCGAGCCACCTGCGCTACGAGGCACGCACCGTCACCGGCCGCCTGTACGACGGCTTCGAGTTGACACGTGGCGCCGATGGCCGCAAACAGAAGGCCGAACTGACGCAGGGACGCATCGCCCCCCGTGACTGCACGCGCGCCCAGACCCTGAAGGGCCGCGCCGACCGTTGCTGGGAATGACCGACCGGCCGGGCCGCTGCGGCGTGCCCGGCCTTCCGTGGAGATCGAGATGATCCATCGCCGTTCCATCGCGCGGGCCGCCTTGGCCACCTCGCTGCTGCTGCTCGCCGGTGCCAGCGTGGCCGGCAACGCGGTGCAGCACCCGTTCCTTGCCGCGCAGCCGAAGAATGCTCCGGAGGAGGTGAATCTGGCCGTGGAGATCCCGGCCGGCAGCTTCACCAAGTACGAGATCAAGGACGACGGTCTGGTGCATGTGGATCGCTTCCAGTCGATGCCGGTGGCGTACCCGGCCAACTACGGCTCGATGCCGCGCACGTTGGCGGGCGACAACGACCCGCTGGATGCGCTGGTGCTGACCCGTGAGCCGCTGCATCCCGGCGTGATCGTGCGGTTCCGTCCGATCGGTTTCCTGAAGATGGTCGATGACGGCGAGCAGGACGAAAAGGTCATCGGCGTGCCGACCGACAAGATCGACCCGACCTACGCCAGCATCCGCGATCTGGACGATCTGCCGCTGATCGAGCGGCAGCGCATCGAAGCTTTCTTCCGGGTCTACAAAGACCTGCCGGCCGGCCGCAATCCGGTCCAGCTCAATGGCTGGGGCAATGCCGCCGAGGCCAAGGCGCTGATTCGTGCCTCCATGCAGCGCTTCGATGCGCAGCAGCGGCGCGCGAAGGGCGATTGATCAGCCACGTGCGATGCCGGGCGATCACGCCCGGCCCGCAGTCGCCTTGTGCAGCCGCCGCAGGAACACGGCCATCTCCTTGACCGCCTGTTTGTCGCCGTTGGTCCCGGCCACAGTACTGCCTTCCTGCCACGCCTGTGCCGCCGCGTCGGTATCGCCGGCAGCCAGATGCGCCTTGCCCAACCATTTCCAGCCCGCCGAGTAGCGCGGGTCCTGAGCGACACAGCGCTGCAGATGGATGACCGCCTCCGCGGTGTCGCCCGCATCGAGCAGGGCCTTGCCCAGGCCGAAGCGGAGCAGGGCGCTGTCGCGACCACGTTCGAGCAGACGTTGCAGTGCGGGGATATCCATCGATGTCTCTACCGTGCAATACCGGCGCCCATCAACGCCCGCCGGCGGCCTGGTAACGGCGCGCGACCTCAGTCCAGTCGATCAGCTCGAAGAAGGCGGCGATGTAGTCCGGGCGCCGGTTCTGGTAGTTGAGGTAGTACGCGTGTTCCCATACATCCAGCCCCAGGATCGGCGTGCCACCGGAGAGGCCGGCGAACTCGCCCATCAACGGGTTGTCCTGGTTCGGGCTGCTCTCCACCGCAAGCTTGCCGTCCCGGTTCAACGTCAACCACGCCCAGCCACTGCCGAAGCGGGTCTGCGCGGCCCTGGTGAAGGCCTCCTTGAACGCGCCGTGGCCGCCGAGGTCACGCTCGATGGCGGCGGCAACCACATTGTCCGGTTGGCCGCTGTCCGGCGTCAGGACGGTCCAGAACAGGCTGTGGTTGGCATGTCCGCCGCCGTTGTTGCGGACGGCGTTGCGCACCCCCTCGGGCAGGGACCCGATATCGGCGATCAGTGCATCGATGTCGGTGCTTTCGATGCCGGCATCGGCGAGTGCCGCATTGAGATTGGTGATGTAGGTCTGGTGGTGCTTGGCATGATGGATTTCCATCGTGCGTGCATCGAAGTGCGGTTCGAGTGCGTCGTAGGCGTAGGGCAGGGCGGGGAGGGTGTAGGCCATGGATATCTCCGGAAGAGCAGGTGGGGGCGGTGCCGGCACGCAGCACGGGGATGCCACGATAGAACCTCAAGCGTGATTGAGGTCAAGCGCGGCGATGTGGAACAGTGCGGGCCATCCACGCGCGATCGCTGCCTCTCCTTCACCTGCACTGGCTATCATTGCCTGTCGAATCTTCCGGGGTAGTCTCGTGTCGGTAGCATTGGTGTGGTTTCGCCGTGACCTGCGGTTGCAGGACAACCCGGCCCTGCAGGCCGCTCTGGATGCCGGCCATGTGCCGGTACCGGTCTACATCCATGCGCCACACGAAGAAGGCGACTGGGCGCCCGGTGGCGCGTCGAACACCTGGTTGCACCGCTCGTTGGCCGCGCTCGACGCGGACCTGCGTGCGAGCGGCTCGTCGCTGGTACTGCGCCAAGGCGACAGTCAGGCACAGCTGCAGCAGCTGATCGAGCAGACCGGTGCGGGCGCGGTGTACTGGAACCGCAAGTACGAGCCGGCCACGCAGCCGCGCGATGCGAAGATCAAACGGGAACTGCGCGAGCAGGGCATCGAGGCCGAAAGCCATAACGGCAGCCTGATGTTCGAGCCGTGGGATGTGGCGACCCAGCAGGGCGGCCCGTACAAGGTGTTCACCCCGTTCTGGCGCAATGCGCTGACCCGTCTGCAGTTGCCGGCCCCGACCCGCTTGCCCGAGCGGCTGCCCGCGCACAGCGCCAGCGGCGAGAGTGTCGACGCGCTCGACCTTGCGCCCTCCATTGCGTGGGACCGGCAGTTCTGGACGCATTGGCAGCCCGGCGAGGCGGGCGCGCACGAGGCGCTGACCGTTTTCATCGATGGTGCCCTCAACGGCTATCGCCAGCAGCGTGATCTGCCGGACCGGGTCGGCACCTCGCTGTTGTCGCCGCACCTGCATTTCGGCGAGATCGCGCCGTGGCAGATCGCGCGTCGCCTGCAGGGCGAGCGCAGCGCCAGCCGCGATGCGGATATCGATGGCTACATCCGCGAGCTGGGCTGGCGTGAGTTCTCCTACCACCTGCTGCATCACTTTCCGCAGACCCCGGACCACAACCTCAACCCGCGCTTCGATCAGTTCCAGTGGGCCAAGCCGGACCCGGCGGCATTGCAGGCTTGGCAGCAGGGGCGCACCGGCATCCCGATCGTCGATGCCGGCCTGCGTGAGCTGTGGGCGACCGGTTACATGCACAACCGCGTGCGCATGATCGTCGCCAGCTATCTGTGCAAGCACATGCGCCAGCATTGGCGCGCAGGTGCGCGCTGGTTCTGGGACACACTGGTCGATGCAGACCTGGCCAACAACACCATGGGCTGGCAATGGGTCGCCGGCACCGGTGCGGATGCCGCGCCGTACTTCCGGATTTTCAACCCGGTCACACAGTCGCAGAAGTTCGACCCGCAGGCACGTTACATCACTCGTTGGGTGCCGGAACTGGAAGCGCTTCCGTTGAAGGCCCGCTTCGCACCGTGGCAATCGCCGCAGCTGCTGGCCGAGCTCGCGCCGGGCTACCCGACATTGCCACTGGTGGATCTGAGCGAGGGTCGGGATGCCGCGTTGGCAGCGTATCGGCATACCGGCGGGGCGTGACCGGCGTCCCGGAAAGGTCGCTTTCGCCGTAACCGTTTACCTGAACAGGGAGCTGCCGGGCGTGCCATTCATCATGCCGGCATCGCGTTGGGCTGTTTATGCTCTTCACGGCCCGCACGCCGGCGCCGTCCGGTAACCAAGGAGAAACCTCATGATTCGACCCGCAACCCGCAACGTGGCCCTGGCCCTGATGACTGCTGCCGCCCTGACGGCCTGCGCCACCGGTGGCTCCTACGTGCAGAGTGACCAGTACGGCAACCCCGTTGAACAGCAGAACCGCACCGGCCGCAACGCGTTGATCGGCACCGCGGTCGGCGTCGCCGCCGGCCTGCTCAGCGGCAACAGCGCCACCGAGCGCCGCCAGCACGCCATGATCGGTGCCGGTATCGGCGCACTCAGCGGCGCGGCCGTCGGCCAGTACCAGGACCGTCAGGAACGCGCGCTGCGCGAACGTACCGCCAACACCGGTATCGACGTCTCCCGTAATGGCGACAACCTGGTCCTGAACCTGCCGGACGGCATCACCTTCGATTTCGGCAAGTCCACGCTGAAGCCGCAGTTCTACAGCTCGCTCAACGGCGTGGCCAGCACGCTGGCCGAGTACAACCAGACCATGATCGAAGTGGTCGGCCACACCGACAGCATCGGCAGCGACGCAGTCAACAACCGCCTCTCCAAGGAACGCGCCGACTCGGTCGCCGCCTATCTGGCCGGCCAGGGTGTGCAGCGTGCCCGCATCGAAACCCTCGGTGCCGGCAAGGCCTACCCGATTGCCGACAACAACACCGATGCCGGCCGCGCGCAGAACCGCCGCGTCGAGATCCGTGTGATTCCCTTGCAGCAATAACAGCGCGCCAGCGCGCTGTTATTGCGTGTTGCGAGCCCAGGTTCGCAACACGAAAATGCCGCCCTTACAGGCGGCATTTTTTGTAGGTACCGGCCGCTGGCCGGTACGCCCGGAACAACTCCGTCCGCTCGCACACCCACACGACCGCACCGCCCAAACGACAACGCCGCCCAAGGGCGGCGTTGTCGTTCAAACGGCACTGCGCCGATGAAGCATCGCCAGCATCACCCTGCGGTCACCGTCTCCAGAATCCGCTTCCCGGCCGCCTGCAGCTCGGTTTCCACCTGCGTCTGCTGCTGCTTGGCCAGCTTCGCGGCCGGGCACTGGGCCAGCATGTAGTTTGCGTCGAAGTTCATCTTCTCGACCAGGAAATCGACGAACGCGCGCACCTTCGGCGAGACCAGCCGGCCGCCGGCGAACACCGCGTTGAAGTCCACTTCCGGCCCGGTCCAGCCGGCCAGCACGCGGCGCACCATCCCCGATTCGACGAACGGCTTGGCCATCACGTCACCGGTCAACAGCAACCCTTCGCCGCACACCAGTGCGCCGTTCAATGCGGACGGATCATTGGCCACCAGCAGCGGATTCACCGGGAAATCCAGCAGTTCGCCGCCGTTCTCGCCCAACTGCCAGAAGAAGCGGTTGTTGTTGAGGTTGCGGGCCTTGCGCATCGCCAGGATGCGGTGGAACTGCAGTTCATCCGGGTGCAGCGGCTCGCCATAGCGTTCGATGTAGGCCGGGCTGGCAAACACCTGCGTGCGCAGGCTGCCAAGCTTGCGCGCCACCAGGTTGGAGTCGGGCAGGGTGCCCACGCGCAGCGCCAGATCCGCTTCACCGGCAATCAGGTCGAGCTTCTCGTTGCCCAGATGCATGTCCAGCTGGATTTCCGGGTACTGCGCATGGAACTGGCCGAGCAGCGGCGCGATCCAGGTGATGCCGATCGAGTAGGGCACGGTGAAGCGCAGCCAGCCGCGCGGGCCGGACTGCAGTTGGTTGACCGCGCCTTCGGCTTCTTCCAGCTCGCGTGCGATGCGCTGGCAGTGCTCGTGATAGACCGAGCCCGCTTCAGTGAGGCCGAGGCGGCGGGTGGTCCGGTGCAGCAGACGCGCGCCGAGGCGCGTTTCCAGTTCCTGCACCTTGCGGCTGACCGTCGTCTTGGGTAACCCCAGTGCAGTGGCGGCGGCGATGAAACTGCCTTGCTCGACCACTTTGACGAAGATCAGCGTGTCGTTGAGATCGTGGGCCATGACGGGATCCAAAGTCGGGGAGGGAGAGAGTGCCGCAAATGATTGTGCCGGGCACGGGATGATTATTCCCCTAAATCCGGACTAATCAAGGGGGAGTTTGAGGACTAATCTGGCGCCATTCCAGATATGAAGGACGACAACCATGTGGTTGCGGAACATTCTTGGCCGCCTGCGTAGCGGCCCCAACGCCCCGCTGGACCTCGCGATGACCGTGGAAGTCCGTCCGGGTTCCTTGTCCCGTAAGGCTTTTCGGGAGTTCACCCCGCCTGCCAACATGCAGCGCGGCGGCAGCTTCCGGCTGGGCGCCCGCAATGGCGACCGACTGGGCCGAATTGGGATTATCCCGGCGACGGGAGTGAAAGTCCCATGAATGGGACATTGGCCCCCGAGGTGCTGGTGCTCGGTGGCACCGGCAGCGTGGGCCAGGGGATCGTGGCGGCCTTGCTGGAGGCCGGCAGCCCCGTGTTGGTGGTCGGCCGCGACCCCGGCCGGCTGGCCGCGCTGCAGGAGCAGTTCGCCGATGAGCCGGGGCTGGAGGTCCTGCTCGGTTCGCTGGGCGACGACGGCTCGGCGCGGACCGTGGCCGAGCGCGTCGGCGGACGTGCCCGCGCGCTCGCCGCGGTGGTGGATGCGATGGGCGGGCCGTACAACCGTGGGCGGGTGACCGACCGCAGCGGCGATGCGCTGTTGCAGGCGCTGCAGGCCGACGTGATGCCGCACGTGCATGCCGGCCGCCATCTGCTGCCGCTGGTGCGCGGTGGCGCCCAGGTACGGCGCTACGTGCTGGTTGGCGGGCCGGCCGGCTTCAAACCGTGGGCCGGGCACGGTGAGTCCTCCATCACCATGTCCGCCACCCGCATGTACGCGCAGGTGCTGCACCAGGAAGCCCAGGCACTGGGCGTGCGCGCGCAGATGCTGGAAGTGTGCGATCCGGTGTGCACCCCGGCCAATGCCGCCAAGGCCTGCATCGAATGGCCGAGCGCGCTGCTGGTTGGCCGGCGTGTGGTCTCGCTGCTCGACAACTGCACCGACAACCGCGCCATCGTGCGCTGCGATGCACGCGATGCCGAACTGCCGCGCGGGCTGCTGCATCTGGACCGCCCTCCGCCGATGTCGCGCAACACGGCCGGCACTGCTTGACCTCTACCAAGGTTCAGGTCCCAGGCTACGCCCCCCACGTCGCCCACGTTTTCGATTCTGTATCACCACCCCTACGTACGGATGCATGACATGACTTCCAACTCCTCCCCGCATCGTTTCACCCGACGGCTGGCCATGGCCGGCGTTTCCATCCTTGCCGCCGCGGTGCTGACCGCCTGCAGTGGCAGCCACGCTGAGGAAGCCGGCATGCCGCCGCCGCCCTCGGTCAGTGCCGCCCCGGTGCTGGTCAAGCAGGTCAGCCAGTGGGACGACTTCAGCGGCCGCGTCGAAGCGGTCGAAAGCGTTGAACTGCGCCCGCGCGTCTCCGGCTACATCGACAAGGTCAACTATGTCGAAGGCCAGGAGGTCAAGAAGGGCGATGTGCTGTTCACCATCGACGCACGCAGCTACCGCGCCGAGCTGGACCGCGCCACCGCCGAGCTCAACCGCGCGCGCACCCAGGCCCAGGTGAGTCGCAGCGAAGCCGACCGTGCCCGCCGCCTGTCCGACCAGCAGGCGATTTCCACGGAGACCTGGGAACAGCGCCGTGCCGTGTCCGAGCAGGCCCTGGCGCAGGTCCAAGCCGCGCAGGCGGCGGTGGATGCAGCGCGCTTGAACATGGAATTCACCCAGGTGCGCGCCCCGATCAACGGCCGTGCCGGCCGCGCGATGGTGACCGCCGGCAACCTGGTCACCGCCGGCGACAGCGCCAGCGTGCTGACCACGCTGGTCTCGCTGGACAAGGTGCATGTGTACTTCGATGCCGATGAAGGCACCTTCCTGCGCTACGCCCAGATGGCCCGCAAGGGGGAACGCCCGAGCGAGCGCGACAGCGAACTGCCGGTGAAGGTCGGCCTGTCCGGTGAGGACGGCTACCCGCATGAAGGCAAGGTCGATTTCCTGGACAACCAGGTCACCCGCAGCACCGGCACCATCCGGGTCCGCGCGCTGCTGGACAACGCCGACCGCGCCTTCACCCCGGGGCTGTTCGCCCGCGTGCAGTTGCTGGGCAGCGGCCAGTTCCAGGCCATGCTGATCGATGACAAGGCCGTGCTGACCGACCAGGACCGCAAGTTCGTCTACGTGGTCGACAAGGACAACAAGGCACAGCGCCGTGATATCCAGCTCGGCCGCAACGCCGACGGCCTGCGGATCGTCGAGCAGGGCCTGAAGGCCGGTGACCGCGTGATCATCGACGGCGTGCAGAAAGTCTTCATGCCCGGCATGCCGGTTCAGGCCAAGGCCGTTGCGATGCAGCCGGTTGCCGCACCGGTAGCCGCGCCGGCTGTTGCAAAGAATTGAAGGGCAGCCGACTGACCGTCGGTTCTACATAGCAGCCGACCAACGGTCGGCTCTACCGTGACTGCCATCGCCCCGTGCAGGGGAACCCGCCACCGCTGTCGCCTGCGACAGCGGCCGGGGTCGTGCACGCCGGCGCTGGTGAAACCCCAGGAATCCACCCATGGACTTTTCCCGTTTTTTCATTGACAGGCCGATCTTCGCGGCGGTGCTGTCGATCGTGATCTTCGCCGCCGGCCTGATCGCGATCCCGATGCTGCCGATCAGCGAGTACCCCGAAGTGGTGCCGCCCTCGGTGGTGGTGCGCACGGTGTACCCGGGCGCCAACCCCAAGGTGATTGCTGAAACCGTGGCCACGCCACTGGAAGAAGCGATCAACGGCGTGGAGGACATGATGTATATCAAGTCCGTCGCCGGCTCTGACGGCGTGCTGCAGATGACCGTGACCTTCCGCCCGGGCACCGATCCGGACGAAGCCGCGGTCAAGGTGCAGAACCGTGTGGCCCAGGCGCAGGCGCGCCTGCCGGAAGACGTGCGCCGCCAGGGTGTCTCCACCCAGAAGCAGTCGCCGACCTTCCTGATGGTGGTCCACCTGACCTCCCCGGACGGCAAGTACGACTCGCTGTACCTGCGCAACTACGCGCGCCTGCACGTCAAGGATTCGCTGGCACGCCTGCAGGGCGTCGGCGATGCGCAGATGTTCGGTGGCGGTGACTACGCGATGCGTGCGTGGCTGGACCCGGACAAGATCGCCGCCCGTGGCCTGACCGCCAGCGATGTGGTGCGTGCGATGCGCGAGCAGAACGTGCAGGTCTCGGCCGGCCAGCTCGGCGCCGAGCCGATGCCGAGCAGCGACTTCCTGACCCTGATCAACGCCCAGGGCCGCCTGCGTACCGAACAGGAATTCCGCGACATCGTGCTCAAGGCCGGTGACGACGGTGAAGTGGTGCGCCTGTCCGATGTCGCGCGCCTGGAACTCGGCGCCGGTGACTACACGCTGCGTTCGCAGCTGGATGGCAAGAACGCGGTCGGCATCGGTATCTTCCAGGCCCCGGGTGCCAACGCGCTGGAGATCCGCGACTCGGTCATCCACACCATGGATGAGCTGACCAAGCAGTTCCCGCCGGGTGTGAAATACGAAGCGGTGTATGACACCACGATCTTCGTGCGCGATTCGGTCAAGGCCGTGGTCTCCACGCTGCTGGAAGCGATCGCGCTGGTGGTGCTGGTGGTGATCCTGTTCCTGCAGACCTGGCGCGCCTCGATCATTCCGCTGATCGCCGTGCCGGTGTCCATCGTGGGTACGTTTGCGGCGCTGTACGTGCTGGGCTTCTCGATCAACACCTTGACCCTGTTCGGGCTGGTGCTGGCGATCGGCATCGTGGTCGATGACGCGATCGTGGTGGTGGAGAACGTCGAGCGCAACATCGAAGAAGGCCTGACCCCGCTGGCCGCGGCACACCAGGCGATGCGTGAAGTCTCCGGGCCGATCGTGGCGATCGCGCTGGTGCTGTGTGCCGTATTCGTGCCGATGGCGTTCCTGTCGGGCGTGACCGGTGCGTTCTACAAGCAGTTCGCCGTCACCATCGCCATCTCGACCGTGATCTCGGCGATCAACTCGCTGACCCTGTCGCCGGCCCTGGCCGCACGTCTGCTCAAGCCGCACGGTGCACCGAAGGATGGCCTGACCCGTCTGATCGATCGTCTGTTCGGCTGGATCTTCCGTCCGTTCAACCGCTTCTTCAAGACCAGCTCGGAGAAGTACCACGGTTCGGTCGGCCGCCTGCTGGGCCGCCGTGGCCTGGTGTTCGTGGTGTATGCCGGCCTGCTGCTGGCCACCGGCCTGATGTTCAAGGCGGTGCCGGCCGGCTTCATTCCGACCCAGGACAAGCTGTACCTGATCGCCGGTGTGAAGCTGCCGGAAGGCTCCTCGATCGCACGTACCGACGCCATGCTGGCCAAGGTCGCCGAGATCGCGCGCAACACCGATGGCGTGGCGCACACGATCCAGTTCCCGGGTCTAAACGCGCTGCAGTTCACCAACACGCCCAACACCGGTGTAGCGTTCGTTCCGCTCAAGCCGTTCAGTGAGCGCAAGGGACGCACCGCCGCGCAGATCAATGCCGAGATCAACGCCAAGATCGCCGGGCTGCAGGAGGGCTTCGCGTTCTCCATGATGCCGCCGCCGATCCTCGGCCTGGGTAACGGCAACGGCTACCAGATGTTCATCCAGGACCGCGGCAACCTCGGCTACGGCGCACTGCAGACTGCAGTGAGCACGATGCAGGGCGCCGTCGCGCAGACCCCGGGCATGGCGTTCCCGATCACCAGCTACCAGGCCAACGTGCCGCAGCTGGATGCCGAAGTGGACCGCGTCAAGGCCAAGGCCCAGGGCGTGGAGTTGACCGAGTTGTTCGACACGCTGCAGACCTACCTGGGCTCGGCGTACGTGAACGACTTCAACCAGTTCGGTCGCACCTGGCAGGTGATCGCCCAGGCCGACGGCCAGTTCCGTGACAGCGTGGAAGACATCGGTCGCCTGCGCACCCGCAACAACCGCGGCGAGATGGTGCCGATCGGCTCCATGGTCACCGTGAAGCAGACCTACGGCCCGGACCCGGTGCTGCGCTTCAACGGTTACCCGGCGGCCGATCTGGCCGGCGAAGCCGACCCGCGGATGCTGTCCTCGGCCGAGGCGATGACCAAGCTGACCGAAATCGCCGGCAAGGTGCTGCCGGTGGGCATGCAGACCGAGTGGACCGACCTGAGCTACCAGCAGGCCACCCAGGGCAAGGCCGCCTTCATCGTGTTCCCGGTGGCGATCCTGCTGGCGTTCCTGGTGCTGGCCGCGCTGTATGAAAGCTGGTCGCTGCCGCTGGCGGTGATCCTGATTGTTCCCATGACCCTGCTGTCTGCGTTGTTCGGCGTATGGATGACGGGCGGTGACAACAACGTGTTCGTGCAGGTCGGCCTGGTGGTGCTGATGGGCCTGGCATGCAAGAACGCCATCCTGATCGTCGAGTTCGCCCGAGAACTGGAAATGGGCGGCAAGGGCATCGTGGAGGCTGCACTGGAAGCGTGCCGCCTGCGTCTGCGCCCGATCGTGATGACCTCCATCGCGTTCATCGCCGGCACCATCCCGCTGGTGATCTCGCATGGCGCCGGTGCGGAAGTCCGCTCGGTGACCGGTATCACGGTGTTCGCCGGCATGTTGGGCGTCACCCTGTTCGGCCTGTTCCTGACCCCGGTGTTCTACGTGGCCCTGCGCAAGTTCGTCAGCCGTAATGGCGGCGGGCAGCTGGTGACCCACGGCGAACCGACCATCCACCACTGATTCCTTCCCCCGCGAGGTTTTTCCTATGAATACCGCTACCCAAAAGATCGCCCTGGTCACCGGTGCCACCCGCGGCATCGGCCTGGAAACCGTCCGTCAGCTGGCCCAGGCCGGCGTGCATACGCTGCTGGCCGGGCGCAAGCGCGACGTCGCCGTGGCCGAGGCGCTGAAGCTGCAGGCCGAGGGCCTGCCGGTGGAAGCGATCCAGCTCGACGTCGGTGATGCCGCCAGCATCGCCGCCGCCGTGCAGACCGTGACCGAGCGCCACGGCCGCCTGGACATCCTGGTCAACAACGCCGGCATCCTGCTCGACGACATCAAGCTGGCCCCCTCGGCGCAGACCCTGCAGACCTGGCGCGATACCTTCGACACCAACGTGTTCGCGGTGATCGCCGTCACCCAGGCCTTCCTGCCGCTGCTCAATGCCTCGCCGGCCGGCCGCATCGTCAACGTCTCCAGCATCCTGGGCTCGCTGACCCTGCACAGCCAGCCGGGTTCGCCGATCTATGGCTTCGCGGTGCCGGCCTACAACGCCTCCAAGAGCGCGGTGAATGCCTGGACCGTGCAGCTGGCCTATGAGCTGCGCGAGAGCACCACCAAGGTCAACACCGTGCATCCGGGCTACGTCAAAACCGACATGAACGGTGGCGAGGGTGAGATCGAAATCAGCGAAGGCGCGCGTTCCAGCGTCGGCATGGCACTGATCGATGCCGATGGCCCGAACGGCAGCTTCACCTACCTCGGCGAGGTGCTGCCATGGTGATCCGCCTGTTGACCGTGGCCGTGACCAGCGCGCTGCTGGCCGGCTGCGTCAGCGTCGGCCCCAACTACCAGGCGCCGCCGGCCGAGCCGGTGACCCTGCAGGGCGCCGCCGCGCCGGTGTTCACCACCACCTCGCCGGTGGCGAGCTGGTGGGCCCAGTTCGACGACCCGGTGCTGGAGCAGCTGGTGCATGACGCACTGGGTACCAACCTGGACCTGCGCATCGCGATGTCGCGCGTGCGTGAGGCCCGCGCGGTGTTCGTCGAGCAGCGCCTGGACCAGTTGCCGCATGTCACCAGTGGTGGCAGCTACGACCGTCGCAAGCAGCCGGATGCCACCGTCGGTGGCGAGCGCGTCTTCAGCGAAAGCTACCAGCTCGGCTTCGATGCCGGCTGGGAGCTGGATCTGTTCGGCCGCCAGCGCCGTGCCGCCGAAGCGGCGCGCGCGGACCTGGGCGCCGAGCAGGACAACCTCGCCGATGCACAGGTCACCGTCGCCGCCGAAGTCGCCCGCAACTACTTCGAGCTGCGCGGTACCCAGAAGCGCATCGCGGTGGCAAAACGCACGCTGGTCAACCTGCGCGACACCCAGAAGCTCACCGAAACCCGGTGGGAACTCGGTGCCGGCAGCGAACTGGATGTGCAGAGCAGCCGTGCGCGCCTGAAGGCGATCGAGGCCGACATCCCGCTGCTGGAAGTGGCCGAGGTGCAGTCGCGTCATCGCCTGGCGGTGCTGCTGGGCCAGCGCCCGGACGCGCTGGACAGCCTGCTGCAGCCGCGCGAGATGCAGCCGTACGCCAAGGCGTTGCCGTTGGGCGACACCACCGATCTGTTGCGTCAGCGCGCCGATGTGCGCGTGGCCGAGCGTCGGCTGGCCGCGGCGACCGCACGCGTTGGCGTGGCCACGGCTGACCTGTTCCCGAGGATCAGCCTGAGCGGGTTTGTCGGCTTCCTGTCCGGCGACGCCAGTGGCCTGGTCAACGGCAACAACAAGGCGTGGTCGGTGACCCCGTCGATCAGCTGGGCCGCGTTCGATTTCGGCACGGTGAAGGCACGTCTGCGCGCGAGCAAGGCACAGGCCGACGGTGCCGCGGCCGAGTACGAAAAGGCCGTGCTGCTGGCACTGGAAGACACCGAGAACGCACTGACGCGTTACGCCAAGCAGCAGGCCCGCCTGGCGATCGTCGCCGAGCAGGCCCAGGCGGCAGGGCGCGCCGAGGAGCTGGCGCAGATCCGCTTCCGCGAGGGCTCGGAAGACTTCCTGACCCTGCTGGATGCACAGCGCACGCAGCTCGCTGCGGATGACGCGCTGGCCGAGGCCGAATCCACGGTCAACGTCAGCGTGGTCGGTGTGTACAAGGCCTTGGGTGGCTGGGGCCAGCAGCAGGACGCGGCCAATACCCCGGTGGCGGTCACCCAGCGCTGACCGCACCATTGGGAACGGGACGGCGAGGGCGCCGTCCCGATGGAAGGCTGAGCAACAGCCGTCAATTGCTGTAAGCGCAGGGCCGCTGCGCGGCCGGGGCAAGCCGATGGACGGTGCAGTGACCGCCCATCGCGCGTGTCCTTACTTGCCCGTCGGTGTGGGCACGGGGAACCGCAGTTCCGCCTGCACCGGGTAGTGATCCGACGGCAGCACGCCACCGGGTTTCTGGTCCAGCGTGCTGAAGTGGTCCACGCTGAAACCGCGCACCAGGATCCAGTCCAGTTCCACCGTCGGCTTGCCGGTGAAATCATGGAAGGTCAGGCGCGGGCCGTCGACCTTGGCGGCGAGTTTTCGCGCATCGCCCAACGCAGCGGTAAACGCCTTGTAGGTCTCACTACCGGGCTCACTGTTGAAATCGCCGGTGACCACCACCGGGATGTCCTTGGGCAGTGTGGCCAGCCGCGAGACGATCAGCTTCGCGCCGAGTACGCGGCGCGGCTCATCTTCATCACGGTAGGGCAGGTGGGTGTTGAACAGATAGAAGCGCTGGCCATCGGCATGACGCTGGAACAGTGCCCAGGTCACCATGCGCGGGAACAGGTTGCCCCAGGTGATGCTGCCCGGCACGTCCGGTGTATCGGAGAGCCAGAAGTCCCCCGATTCCAGCACTTTCAGGCGCGCCGTGTCGTACAGCACGCCCATGTGTTCGTCGCCGTTGCCGCCGCGGCGGTCCCTGCCGAACAGGGTGTAGCCCGGCAGGTGGGCAACCAGATACTCGCCCTGTTTCTGCACCAGCTCCTGGGTGCCGATCACCTCGGGCTTCTGCTCACGGATCAGCGTGACCATCGCATCGCGGCGGTCTTCCCAGCGCTTGCCCGGATCGGTGTCGGCCGGTGTGCGTACGTTGAAAGACATCACCTTCAATGCGTCCGGTGCCTGCGCCCAGGCGCTGCCCAGCGGGGCGGCGAACATCATCAGGGCCAGCAGCGCGGGCCGATGGAAACGAGACAGCATGTGGAATCCCTCCATTCCATGAAATCGTTCCCAAAGGGTCGCATGGATGGGCAGGGAAAGGATATGCGGGACATGGCGGTTGGTCGGGGTGGCGCCCTCAGCTCGAAAGCAGGATCACGCCGATCGTCATATTGATCGCTGCCCCCAACACCAGCACCCACACCGTGGACAGGATCGTGTTCAACCAAGAGCGCTGCAGCGCGATCTTCAGCCACCCGGCCTGCACCACCGCATACCAGAGCGCGGCGAGCACGCCGACCGCGATGCCCAGCGTGGTCGACAACTGGCCCGGAAGCCGCACGAACACCATGCTGGTGGACAGCGCCACCGCGAACGGCGCGGTCAGGTAGCACTGCATGAAGAACGGGCGTCGCAGCGACTCGCGGGTCATCGGCACGTGCTTGCGACGCAGCAGGTGCGTGGTGGTCACCAGCGGCCAGATCGCGAACGTGATCGAGCGGTACAGCAGCAGGCTCTCCTCATTGTCAAAGATCGAGCGCGACAACGCCCCGGTGCCGACCACCTGCTGGTGCAGCATCAGCTCCACCCCGTGCGCGACCAGCACCGCCAGCATCAGGAACATGGGCGGGCTGATCGCATCGTCGAACTGGCGCTCCAGTTTTTCCTCCAGCTCGGTATCCACGTACTGGGCCATCCGCCGCGGATACACGATCACGCGGTACAGCGTGCGCGGAAAAAACAGGAACCAGGTGCACAGCTCGTAGAGAAACTCTTCCAGCGACCGCAGCAGTTTGAGGAAGTCCATCCCGGGGTCCTTGCGAGGAAGAAGCCGACAACGCCGAGGATACCCGGGGCAGGGCTCAGCGGATCGCGACCGTCAGGCTGTGCGGTGCTTTTTCATTGCGACGCGCCTGGGCACGCATCTGGTAGACCTGTACGACATAGGTGCCGGTGGTCGGCAGGGTGCCGCTCCAGCGGCGCTTCTCGTTGTTGCTGCCCAGTGCCTCCCCCTGGCCGGGCGTCACGCCGGGCGCAAACACATTGAAGTTGGCATTCGGGCTACCGTCGATGGTCACCGCCATGGTCTGGCCGGCGCGCGCGGCGATCGTGTAGCGGACGGTGTCATAGCCGGACAACGTGCCGCGCACGGTGGCGCTGCTGGCGCCCTTGGTGAAGTGCACGGGGGTGGTGGTGACCTTGTCCGCCGCGGTGGCCAGCATCGGCGTCAGGGCGAGCAGGGTGGTCAACAGCAGCGAGCGGAGCGGCGTCATGGCATGTCCTTGGTGGCCCCGACAGGGGTGTTTCGTCTCGAGCATGAGCGCGACCCGATCAAGGGATTGTCGAGGCGCTGTGGTTCACCGCCGACGGGTGATGAACGCAATGTGCTCTATCGGTGTCGCTTTCCAGTGCGTTCTGAATTGTTTACGCAGGTGCCCGGCGCGTGCATGCACAAGCGCCCATCACGCACACATGGGTAACGCCGGCAGGCCTAGCGTGGATTCACCGGCACCACTTCGATGCCGAACACCGGAGATACGGCAATGGCCAACACCCCGAACCCGCAGCAGGGTCAGAATGATCCGCAGCGCAACGCCCCGCAGCAGGGCCAGCAGGAGCAGCAGGATCAGCGCGATCGCGATGCCCAGAAGCAGCAGCAACAGCAGGACCAGGATCAGCAGGGCCAGCGCTCGGGCCAGCAGAGCGATCAGGAAGAATAAAACGGGTCCGTACGCACCGTGGCCCGGCCGGGTTGGCCGGGCCGTTTGTGTTGCGGCCAGCGAGAAAGCATCGCGTGTTCCTGAACGTCTTCGGGCACCCGCCCGGCTGACCGGCTACCATGCCCGCATGAGCATCCCCGTACCGGACAGCAGCGTGCCGCGCCTGCTGGGTTTCGACGTCCCGACATTGCAGACCATTGTCGATCACGGCGCGGATGAGGCCATTGTGGCCATGCTTGATGTTGTGCCCGATGCCCACTGGCTGGCGCTGTTCGACGAACGCGTGGCCGCGCTCAAGGGCGAACTTGGCCTGGCTGGGGTCGAACTGGACGGCACCTCGATTCTGTTCTTCGGCTCCATCGCCGACAGCCGCCGCCTGGCGACCGCCGTGTCGGCCCTGATCAATGCCATCAACATGGAAGTGGCCGGCCATACCGATCCGTTCCAGCCGACGGCGCCGTAGCCCCTCACGAATCGATACGGCACGCGCGCAGCGGCGGGCTGTCACTCAGGCCCGCATCTGCCGTGCGATACGGAGCAGGGCAGGTGCCGCGGATCTCGGTCACCCACATCACCATCATGCCGACGATGCGATGGGCCTCGGCAGGCCACTGAGCGACCAGTCGATCATGGATGGCGTCATACACCGCCCAGCGCTCGGCGGCTGACATCCCGCCTGCCCAGCACTGCGCCAACTCGGCATGCGCCAGCCGAAAAGCCTCTTTCTGTCCGTCCATAGCGTTCCCCCGACCCAGTCCATACCGGGCAGGCGCCTGCCTGCCCGGGTGAGCCCCCTGCAATGAGGTAAACGCAGTTGGGCCGGCACACCGGCCAGCGCGCAGTGCGCAGACGGTGTGTCGCCGCAGGCTGAACGCGTCGGCGGCATCCGGCCAAACAGGACAGGACGTCCTGTATAGTTACGATCCCGTTGCCCCCTCTGAGGCCCCATGACCCCGACCAAGACCCAGCGCTGGAGCCTGCTTCTCACCGTCGCCGCCGGCCTGCTGCTGATCACGCTCGACAATTCGGTGCTGTACACCGCCTTGCCCACGCTGACCAAGGAACTGGGCGCGACCCCGCTGCAGGGTCTGTGGATCATCAACGCTTATCCCCTGGTGATGGCTGGCCTGCTGCTGGGTGCCGGTACGCTGGGCGATCGCCTGGGGCACCGCCGCATGTTCCTGATCGGCCTGGCGATCTTCGGTATCGCCTCGCTGCTGGCCGCGTTCGCGCCGGACGCCAATCTGCTGATCGCCGCGCGCGCGCTGTTGGCCGTGGGCGCGGCGGCGATGATGCCCGCCACGCTGGCGCTGATCAGCCTGACCTTCGAAGACGAGCGCGAGCGCAACCTGGCCATCGCCGTGTGGGGCTGTATCTCCATCATCGGCAGCGCCCTCGGCCCGATCGTCGGTGGCGTGCTGCTGGCGCACTTCTGGTGGGGCGCGGTGTTTCTGATCAATGTGCCGATCGTGCTGCTGGCCATGGTCGGGGCGGTGCTGTTCGCGCCGCACGGCACGCCCGATGCAGGCAAACCGTGGGACCTGATCTCCTCGTTGCTCAGCCTGGTCGCCTTGTCCGGGCTGGTGGTGGCGATCAAGGAGGTCGCGCACGCGCCGCCGAACGGGCTGCTCGCAGCCGGTGCGGCGCTGGTATTCGTGGTGGGGCTGGTGCTGTTCCTGCGCCGCCAGCGCCGCCTGCCGTATCCGATGCTCGACGTGGCCATCTTCCGCAATGCGCCGTTCCTGGCCGGTGTGCTCTCTGCGGCGTTTGCGATGTTCGCGATCGCCGGCCTGCAGTTGCTGACCACCCAGCGCTTCCAGCTGGTCGCCGACTACACCCCCTTGCAGGCCGGCCTGCTGGTGTCCGTGGTGGCGATCGGGTGCCTGCCCAGCGCCATTTTCGGTGGCATGTTCCTTCACCGCGTCGGGCTGCTGCCGCTGATCACCGGTGGGCTGGGCGCAGGCACCGCGGGCGTGCTGCTGGTGGCGATGACGTTCGGCAGCGACCTCGGCTGGACCATCGCCGGGCTGCTGCTCACCGGGCTGGGCATGGGCGCCACCATCTCCGTGGCCTCGACTGCGATCATCGGCAACGTGCCCCCGCACCGCGCCGGCATGGCCTCCTCGGTGGAGGAGGTGTCCTATGAATTCGGCAGCCTGTTCGCGGTCTCCCTGCTGGGCAGCCTGATCGCTGCGCTGTACTCGGCCACCGTGACGCTGCCGGACGGTGTGGACGCTGCGGCGGGCGAGAGCATCCAGCAGGCGTTCGCACTGGCCGCGCAGCCCGGTGCCGATGCAGGCTGGCTACGTGCTGCCGCCAGCGCCTACGATGCCAGCTATGTCTGGATACTGTATGTGATCGCCGCCGTGCTGCTGCTCGGTACCGTCGTCACCGGCGTGCTGCTGCGCCGCCATGGCCCCGGCAACGCCACCACCGTCTCCCACGCCCACTGAAGCCCATGCGCCCGAGCAACCGAACCAACATCCTGGATGCCGCCGTCCGCGTGATCGAACGCGACGGCATCACAGCGCTCACTTTCGAAGCCGTCGCTGCCGAATCCGGCATCGCCCGGGGCGGGTTGCTGTACCACTTCCCCTCGCGCGATGCGCTGCTCCAGGGCATCCACCAGCACCTGGCCGGCGTGTGGGAGGCGAGCATGATCGATGCCGCGGGCAAACCTGCCGACGAGGCGGAGACCACTGAGCGCTACCAGGCCTACGCGCTCACCTGCGCGCAGACGGCCACCCGGGCCGAACTGCAGCTGATGTTCGACGCGGCCGCCACCGACGAGAACATGCAGCCGTGGACCGATGTGGTCGAACGCTGGTCGCCGCCCACGCCGCAGGACCTGAGCGACCCGGCCGCGCTGGACCTGTTCATCGCCAAGCTCGCCGCCGACGGCATGTGGGTGTTCGAAGCGCTATCGCGCTCGCGGCTGGCGCCGGAGGTGCGGCAGGCCATCGCCGACCGGCTGGCGCAGATGATTGCCGCCGCCTCGAAGACAGCGTGATGTCTGCCATGCGGGTACCCTTGGCGGTTCACTTCTTGAACGACGGGAACGCCTGATGGATTACCAGCTTGTGATCAAGTTCTGGCGAAAGTCGCTGGACGACGAGGCCTTTCTGGCCACGCTGGAGGCCGAGCTGACCAACGCGCTCGGCAAGGCCGCCACGCTGGACGGCTACGACGTCAGCGCGAAAGAGATCAACCTTTTCATGTTCACCGCGGATCCGCGCCCCACGTTCCGGAAGACCAAGGATGTGCTGGAGGGGATGGGCGTGCTGCACAGTGTGTCGGCGGCGTACCGGCTGGTGGGTGGTGCGCAGTTCACTTCGGTGTGGCCGCTGCGGATGGCGCGGAAGTTTACGTTGCCGTGATGGGCTGAGCGGCTGTCTCGCTGGCGGAAGACGGGCACAAAAAAGGCCGGGACCTTCGATTTCTCTAGGGTTCCAGCCTTTGATGCACCGTCGAAACGGCTAATTGGTGGAGGTGGGCTCTACCTTACTCGCCCGGCCGAGCCTTACGCGGCAAGGGGCGGCGCGCCGGAAGCGGGGTCTGTACCCCCAGCCGTACCCC
>NZ_RCDC01000005.1:381028-528142 GCF_003651185.1 Stenotrophomonas rhizophila
CAACCCCGGACAACAAAAAAGCCGGAACCCCTTGTTTGACGGGAGGTTCCGGCTTTCTGTGGTCCTTGTGGGACCGTCTAATGGTGGAGGTGGGCTCTACCTTACTCGCCCGGCCGAGCCTTACGCGGCAAGGGGCGGCGCGCCGGAAGCGGGGTCTGTACCCCCAGCCGTACCCCCAGTTTCGTTGCCATGATCCCGCTCCGAAACACGCTCCGAAATCCACGCCTCAACCTCGGCTTCCACCCACCGAACTGAGCTCCCCAAGCTGACCGGTTTGGGGAAGGATCCGGCCGAAATGCGCGAATAGAGGGTCGATTTGGACAGGCCGACCCGGTCCTGGACCTCGCTTCTGCGGAGCAGGCGGCGTGGGGTGAGCGGTTGCACGTTGCTGGTCATCTTGTCTCCTTCGCCGCAGTGCGCGGCTGATTCATTGCAGCAGTAGGGGAAGGACGGCTTGCTGGCCGGGTGGCGTCCATGACCTTCAGCGCCTCGGCTATGTCGCCGGCGGCAAGGTGATGCAGGGCTAGGCCGCGCGCCTCCCAAGCACGGATGGCGGTGGGGGACGCCGACTGCAGGTCGACCCCGCTCATGCCTGCGAGCTCGTGGGCGGTGCGCTCGACCGAGTCGCCAAACACCAGGCCATGGGCGCTCATGCTGCCCGGTCCATCGGTTCTTCCAGGCCGTCGAATAGGCTGGGCATGGACATCTCCCGCTCCGCTGCCTGCAGGTACTTCACCCCGTCCATGAAGTAGGCGGTCGAGAGTTCAGCGGCGCGGCCCCGGCGACCCTTCTTCAAGGCGCGGTAGGGGACCGTGAACAGGCCCCCGAACGGGTCGAACACCACGTCGCCCTTGTTGCTGTACCGCTCGATCAGCCGATCGACGATGTCGAACTGCAGCGGGCAGATGTGGTTTTCCAGACCTCGCTTCGTCTGCTCCCCGTTGAGGGTGATCATTCGGTTGACGTCGTGCCAGACGTCCGGGTGGTGGCTGCCGGGTGCCAAGGACATGAAGGTGGACGGCAGTGCGCCCCGCGATTCCAGTTGCTCGCCGATGCGCACATGGGCCTCGTAGTCGTAGACCTGCTGCAGGCTGTGCTGGGTGAACAGCTTGGCCAGCTTTTCCGGGCCCAGCTGGCCGAGCTCGTCCGCCGTGAGCAGCCGATTGCCGCTGGAGCGCCAGAATGCATGTGCGTCTACCTGCCAGTGCGCGCGGGTGTAGTCGGTCTTGGCCTTCTTGACCGGCTCGTCGGCGTAGCCCTTGGAGCGGTCCGTCTGCGGTTTGTGCAGCAGCACGATGTACTCGGGCGAGCCGACGCCCATCTTCGTGCCGTCCTTGCACTGCTCCGACCAGCCCAGGCGGTAGGTCTGGTTGTTCTCGCGCACCACGTCGGTCACGATCGTAATCAGGCCCATGTAGTCGAACCCGTGCGAGCGGTAGTGGAAGATGGCCTCCGCGTGGAAGGGGCTGACGGTCGGGACGCCGGCGCCGGTGACCGCGCCAAACTGGATCCGGTCCTTCACGTGGATCGCGGCGATGCGCCCAGGCTTCAGCACGCGCAGCAACTCCTTCGACAGGTGGTCCATCTGTGCCCAGAAGTGCGCGTTGTCGTCGGTGTGGCCGAAGTCGTTGTAGCTGGGGCTGTACTCGTAGTGGTTCGCGAACGGGATCGAGGTCACGATCAGGTCCACGCTGTTGTCTTCCATGCCGCGCGCTTCCTGCACGCAGTCGTTGTTGGCGACCACCCAGCCTTCACCGCTGGCCTCGATGCGGTCGATGCCGATGGAGCGCGTCAGTACCTGCGCCATCGCTGCCTTGCTGAGCCCGTATTCCCTGATGATTTCGCTCATTTTTTCCACCATCTGCTCGTGTCGTTGCCACTTCGCCCGGAGGCTGGCCAGCACCTCGCGCTCGCTCTCGGCGTGGACGATCCACACTTCGACCGGGTGCTGCTGCTGGAACCGCTGAATGCGGTGGATCGACTGGATGAAGTCGTTGAACTTGAACCCGATGCCGGCATAGACGGCCAGGTGACAGTGCCGCTGGAAGTTGCAGCCGCTGCCGGCGATGACCGGCTTGGCCGACAGGATCCGGACCTCGCCCTCGCTGAAGGCCACAACGGCTGCCTCGCGCTCGTCCAGATCCTGGTCCCCGTAGATGCTCACAGCTTCCGGTACCGCAGCCTGCAGGGCGTGCCTTTCCGCTTCCAGGTCGTGCCAGATGAGCCAGTGGTCACCTGCACGGGCGGCGACGATCTGCTGCACAGCCGCGACCCGGGCGGGGAGGGTGTCCCGCTTCTCGCGCGCTGCATCCTGCAGGCCCAGAGCCGCATCGCGGAACATCTTCCCTTGGCCGTCCCGCTCGGTACCGGCGCTGCCGTGATCCACCGGCACCTCGTGGTAGTGCACGGTCAGCTCGGGCAGGTCGTAGCCTTCGTCGCTGTAGCCGAGGTCTGACGGCTTCTGCAGGAACAGCGCCCAGCTTGCCACCCAAAGCCAGAACTCCCGCTCCTTGTGCGGGTAGAGGGTCAGGTTGTTGGCCTTCGCGCTGTCGCGCTTGAACCAGCGCGTCAGGGCCTGGCCGGTGTCCATGACGCCCAGGAAGCCGGCGTAATGGATCAGCTCCTTGTACCTGTTGGGGCTGGGCGTCGCGGTGGCCACGTACCGGTACCGGACGTCGTCGAAGAGGGTCAGGAACTGCTGGTAGGTCTTCGAGCCGAAGCTACGCAGGACCGACGCCTCGTCCAGGCTGGCGATCGAGAAAAGGTTCGGATCCAGCTTCCCATCGCGGACGGACTCGTAGTTCGTCAGGTGCACGCCGTCAAACTCCGGATCGATGTCGCCGCTGGTCCGTACAAAGCGGGTCTGCATGCCGAGCATCGCCGCATCGCGCCGGAACTCCTGCCGGACGCCGAGCGGGATCACGATGCCGGCCGCGCCGCCGGCGTGCTGCCGGCCGAGACGGCAGATCTCCAGCTGCTGCACACTCTTGCCCAGGCCGAAGCGCTGGAAGAGCGCGCGGCGCCCGCCCGCGCAGGCCCACACGACGCTATCGCGCTGGTGCGGCTTCAGGATCGGGTGCACGTCCTCCGGCAGCACGTCGAAGCCCAGCGACGGGGCGACGCGGATCTTGCGTTCGAGGAAGTCGCGGTATGGGTCGCTCATGCCGCGTCCCTCATCAGGCCCATCACCAGCGCCTTCGCGGTGCGGTTCGGCACCGCGTTGCCGATCTGCTTTGTGATCTCCGTGGCGTTGCCGGCGAAGTCGTAGACCTCGCCCTCGTCGTCGAACGACGTGGCCCTGGCCAGCTCGCGCCAGTGCAGCATCCGGTAGTTGATGTCGATCACGACCTTGTCGGCCAGCTCGGCGGCAGGCAGGGCCAGCCCCAGCTCGCCGCGGTTGGCGCCAGTGATGGTCGGAAGCGGCTCATCCATGCCGTGGGTGCGATGGTCGCCGTGGTGCGTGACGGGCAGGGCGAACGGCTCGGCCAACGCTAGCGATTCGGAGCAGGTGATGGTGGGCATCGGCTGGCTGGCCGTGCGCATGTCGCCAGTCCGGCCGGTACCGACGTTGCCGCGCATCACGATGGGCTCGGCCAGCGCCATTTCATTCGAACCAGTCAGGGCCGGCATCGGCGCGTCGGCGTCCAGCACGCGGCTTGCCGGGTCGCGGCCATCACTGTCGCCGTGACCTGCGCGCATCAGCACCGGCTCGGCCAGGCCGAAGCGCGCCTTGGTGGTGACCGACGGCACCGGCTCGGCCACGGACTGCGCGGTCGCGGTGGCACCGTAGTACTGCGCGACCAGCGGCACGGCCATCGCCTGATCGCCTCCCTTCGCCGTGGTGACCGTTCGGATCGGGTCTGCGACCGAGCGCGGCACGCCCGCGCTGCTGCTGTTGGAGGTCGGAACGATGATTGGCTCTACCAACTGCGGCCGTGCGCAGCCCGGCCGTTCGCTGCCCGCGCCGCCGGTGGTGATCGTCGGCAACGGTTGGTCGAGGTCGCGCGCTGCGCCGCCGCTGCTGGTGGCCAGCACCAGACCGACATGGGTGCCGCCAGCCGTGAGCGTCGGCAGTGGCTCGTCAGCCGAGCGCGCAGACGCCTGCAGGTGCTGGTCGCTGGTGCCGCGCATGTGGATGACCACCGGCTCGGCCTGGATCAGCCCCAGCTCGATCGCCTCGGCGCGGCTGAAAATCAGACGCGGCACGGTATCGTCCAGCAGCGCCTGCACCGCATCGATATACGGCTGCGGCCACGAGTACTTCACCGCGCCAGCGGCGATCCGGCGCAGCGTGTTCGGCTTCAGCGGCTTCTTCCTCCGGAAGATGCTGTTGCCGGTCATGCTCCAGTCGATGACCTCGCGCGCGCCGCGCCAGCGCTGCCGGGTGCCCAGCAGATCGGTACCGCCCACCCGATCATGGGTGAACTCCGGCCAGGTCAGGCGCTTGCCGTCGCTGCGCCCGATCAGGAAGAAGCGGCGGCGAGTGGTCGGATCGCCGAAGTCGGCGCAGCAGACCACCTTCCAGTCCACCTTGAAGCCGACGGCCTCCAGCGCCGCCACCCAGGCGCGGAAGTACTCGCCACGTCGGGAGGGGATCGGCCGGCCTGTGACCAGGCTGCAGGGACCCCAGTCCATAAACTCCGGCACGTTCTCCACCAGGATGCGGGTCACCCGCAGTTCGGTGCACCAGCGCACCACGTGCCACGGATCCATCCGCTGCTGATCGTGGACCGGGCGGCCGCCGCGCGCGCGGCTGTGGAACACGCAGGATGGCGCGGCGATGAGCAGGTCCAGCCGGCCCTCGGGCACCAGCGTGAGCGGCAGCGCTGATTCGAGATCGGCACAGTGGATACGGTCGGCGTCCTCCCGGTGGTTGCGGCGGTTCGTCTCGATCGCGACCGGCCAGTGGTTCACGCCGATCAGCTTCACCGGCAGGTCCAGCTGCCGCATTGCGCGCTTCGCGCCATTGGACAGGCCACCGGCACCGCAGAACAGGTCGCCAATGAGCATGGAGCGGGATCGCGTCTTCGGTTTGATGCGAATTTCAGGCGATCGGGATCCGTCAGCCATGGTGTTCTCCGTTGAGGGCGGCGCGAAGGCGTTGGACCTCCGCGCGCCAGAATTCGATGGTTTCTTCGCTGCTGGTGCGCAGCGTTTCGTGGTGGCCCAGGCTGGCCGCCGCTTCGATCAGCTCAGCCAGCAGCGGCTCGCGTTCCTCGGGCGTCAGCAGGCCGGCCCGGCGCAGCACCAGGTTCTCGCCCTGCAGCTGCTCGTTCCGCTCGACGGCCAGCACCAGCCAGTGGCGCAGCGCGTCCTTCGTCGGCTGCTTCATCCGGCCAGGGGCCTTGCCTTGCGCCGGCTGCAGAACGAGGGTGGTCATCAGCGTGCGTCCCGCCGGGCTTCGGCCAGGATCTCGCGCAGGTCTTCCAGCACCTTGCGGTCCTCGCCCTGCGCGATGGCTGCGGCCAGGGCGCGCTCCAGTGCGTAGGCGCGGTCGTTCGGATGGATGTAGGTCATGGCAGAATCAGCTCCAACAGGGAGGGTCTATGGCTATTGAGTTCTGTCCGCTTGACGCGGTGTGGGGAAACTGGGCGGACTGGGCGGCAGTGCTTGTTGGATCCGCAGCTGCGGGGGGCACGATCTGGGTAGCTTGGCTCGCTCGAGACACTTCGGAGCGAGCGACGAAGATCGCTGAAGAGGCAAAAAAGATTGCCGCGCAGCAGCACGGAGAGGCCGTGCAGGTTCGTGAGGCCAATGGTCGTATCGTCGGCAGGCTGCTCGTTCATGAGGTTTCGGAGCTGCCCGTCAAGCTCTTCTCTCTTCATGAACGGTGTCTCCGCATTCTGAGCGGCGACTGGGATAGCTTGAAAAATCGAGAGGTCGATTTCATTGAGGACACCCTCAGAAAACACTCTGTATCCCTGATGCCTGGCGCTGAAATGTCTGCTGATCGGCTCCATAACCTTCCCGAAGAACTGGGAAATGACCTGGCAGTACTCATTGGTTACAGCCGGACACTGAGTTCTATGAGCGAAGAGATGTTGCAACAGGTGTACACAGTGGAAACTCCGGGAAGACTTGGAAGCTTCGTGGGCCCCCGCCGGATGTACTCCGGTAGCAAGGAAGCAATGCAGAATTACTCGAAGTATGTCCAGATGTTTTCGACTTACTGCATACCTACCGTTGCCATGCTGCGCGAATTCACAGGCAGCGATCCTCACGATTTTTCCAGGTTCGTTATCAAGACAGCGGAGTAACGGATTCACCCCAATACCCCCATCGCCTGCAGGTCGATCCCATCAACCTGATCGCGCAGGCGGTGGCAGGCAGCGCGCAGCGCGATCGCCATGTCACGACGGGTGTCGTGGCGGTAGAAGTTCAGGCCGAGGAAGTGCAGGGCGCCGGCGTGGTCGCGGCGGAAGAGGCGGTACACGACGATGCCTGACGGGCCCATCGGGAACCTGCCCCAGGAGAAGCCCGTGTTCTTGGTCGGCGAGCGGCGGACTGCGGGATGGCGGCTCACGGCTTGCCTGCCTTCGCGGCTTTCCGCCGATCCGCACCACCCTCGACGACCCGCCGTCGGCTGATGCCCTTCTTGTCGATGCGGGTGGTGCCCAGCACCTGGACCTTGCCGCCCTTGCGCTCGAACAGCGCGACGTCGGCGGCCAGCTTCTGGCGCTCTGTGGCCTTCTCGCGATCACTGGCGCTGCCGAACAGCGGCTTCACGTGGATACTGGTCATGCCGCTGCTCCGGCGACACGCTGAATCAACTGGGTAGCCAGCGACTCGCATTCCTGCTCGACATAGGGGAGGTCGCGGTGGACAGCGAACGCATCCCGCTCCCACAGAAAGGGGTGCTCTGGGTGCTTTTCTCGCATCGACTGCAGGTACACATCGCTGGGAGCGTCGCCGTGATGCGCGCAGTCGAAGCCGAACCACCACAGGCCATTGGACGGGGCAGGGTAACTGTCACCGCCGCCGGAGAACGTCAGGCTGCCGTGCACGTCGAATACGCTGTCCAAGCGCGCATGGCCATCGGGATTGGCGAGCAGGGCCAGGACGCCGCGCTTCCCGACCGATTCGTTTTCCGGGAAGTGCACGGTTTGGCTGGTGGCACCGTAGTCAACGCCGTGCAGCGGGTGAGCAGCGGGAATCCCGACGTAGCCGCAACGATGGCCGCGGTCGAGCAGCAATACGACCGCGCGAAGGCCGGCGGCAGTCGTCCAATCCTTTTCAATAGTGGTCATGCTGCGGTCCTCAGGGGCACGCGGCTCACCGGCCCGTGCCACAGGTTGAAAGTGTTGTTGATCCGGACCTGCACCGGATCCGGCTGGATCGCCGGCAGCGGTGTGCGCAGACGGCGAGCGTCGTTGTTGCAGAGGGTGCAGGCCGGTTCGCGCCCGCGGCTCCCTGCGCGCTGGAACGAATCCAGCGGCAAGGTGCGGCAGCACTTGGTGCAGGTCCGGCAGTCCATCAGGCGGCCATCGGATACTGTTGGGCGGCGTCGCGCAGGCCTTCGATCAGGGCCTCGCACATCGCCGGGAACTGCGCCTGGTCGTACAGCTTCGCCGCGCCGGTCGAGTTGATCGGCCTGAACCCGAGCTGGGCCAGTCCGTCGGCCGAGATCGACAGCGGGGCGATGCGCGCATTGATGTCGCCCAGCTTGATCTTGACCACCTCGCGCGGCGCGCTCGTGCTCCCCGGTGCGGGGCTGCTGGCCACCGCGGTCGGCACCGGGCGCGTTACCTGGGCGACAGGCTGCTGGACCGTCTGCGCTGCCTCGACCGGCGCTGGCGCGGGCTCAGGTTCCGGTGTCGCCAGGGCGGCCGCAGCGCGCTCCGCCTCATCTCGCTTTTGCTGGGCGGCAGCTTCATCAGCGACGCGCTGGCGCGCCTTCTCCTCCTCTTCCTGCCGGATCTTCTCGCGCTCATCGTCCAGCCGCTTCTGCTCCGCCTTCTGATGCTGAGCGATGCGGGTAGCAACCAGGTTGCGCAGGTCTTCCGGCGCCTTGCTGCTGCACAGCTGCACGCGGTCGGCGAACAGGGTCGCGTGTTCCGGGTGCTCGGCGAGGATCGCCATGTTGGCGCGGATCCGGTCGGCGGCCTGGCTGGCAGTGATCTTCGCGTTGGTGGCCACCGCGTCGACGGCGTCCTGCATGCTGGCGAAGGAGCGCTTGCCCTTCATGGCCGCCTGCAGGTCGGCGATCAGCGTGGCCGGCATCGCCAGACCGTGCTCGCCAAGGGTCTCGTTGATCGAGCGGACGTGGTCCTGCACCGCGCGGCGGGCGTTGTTGCCGATCTCGGTGCGGCGCTCTTCCTTCCGCTTCGTGACCAGCTTGTCCAGGGCGAGGCGCGTGGCCCGGGCCTGATCGCTGATCGCATCGATGGTACGGAACAGCTCGTCGATGCTCTCGGTCTGGCTGAGGGCATGCTGCTTGGCACCCTTCAGCTGGTCCTCGATATCGCCGCACCACTTCACGGTCTTTTCGGCATCAGCGAAGTCCTGATCGGTGGTCAGCTCCTGGCTGATTCCTTGGAACACCGCGATAGCCCGATCCTTCCATTCGGCGAGGTTCGAGGCTGTGACCATGCCTGTCACCTCGATGCGCAGTGCCGGCATCTGGTCAGGCGCGCGGCCGGTGGCGGCCGGCGCGGCCGGTGCCTCGGGTTCATACGCGGCCACGTCGGCCTCCAGCTGGGCCCAGCCCGCGACGATGCGCGCACGCAGCTCGGGGTTCGGGGTGTACCAGCAGTGGCGCTCCTCGAGCAGCTCCCACTCGTCGCCCACGCGCTTCCATTCCGACGCCATGAAGAAGATGCGCTCGGCCTGGGAGACCATTGCCTGGTGCTCCATCTGGACCTGGTACATCAGCGGCAGGTCGGTTCCGGTGCAGCCGTCGAACATGGCGTCGCGCAGCGTCTGGTTCAGGCGCTTGTGCTCCCACGCGATGTCTTCAAGCAGGGTCAGGCCGTCGAAGCTGGCCGAGTACTTGTCCTGAGCACCGGTGACCGGATACAGGTCTTCGCCGATGAGGCCTTCGGCGATCACACGGGCCTGCGCTTCGAACTCGTGGCCCGGGTCAATCACTCGTTCCTGCACAAAATCGCTGAACTCGCGCGGCACGCCGGCGGCCAGCTCTCGAATCAGTTCGGCACGGGTCTGGTTGGTGGAAGCACCGAGCATTGCCGGCGCATCGCTGGCGTTGAAGTGCTGCGCGCGGTGGGCGTGCCATTCCGGCGTGCCCTGGATGAGGTTCACGGTGCGCATGATCAGCCCTCCACCGCAGTCTGGGTGGTCCCGCCGGCATCGCCCTGGGGCTCGCCTTCGTCCGCATCCTTCGGCGGATTGCGGATGTCCTTCAGCTGTTCGGCCGTGAAGCGGGCCTTGGTCTGAAGCGTCGCGATCAGGTCCTCGGCGGACTTCTTGCCACTGGCGATGATGTCCCACCACTTCGGCAGGTTCGCGCTGAAATCGGCTTCCGAGTAGAGCGGCAGAGCCTTCTCGGCCTTTTCAACCTTGCCTTCGATCACCCCGCGACCCGGATCGCCGGAGCCCGGAATGTCCATGATCTCTTCGGCGATCGGCATGCCGCGCAGCACGTCCGCGAAGACGTCGCGCAGGGCGAAGGCGCGGGCCCGCATCTGGCGCATGCGCTTCGGGTACTGCGTCCAGGGGCCAGCCTTGCCGAGCAGGCCGGCCACCTTGGCGTCATCCATGCTGAAGGTGCGGACCTCCTCGGCTTCGCCGCGGCGCTTCACCCGGCAGACAGCGGTGTGACCGTCGTCTGCCTCGGAGATGTACTCGCACAGCGGTGAGCTGCGGACCAGCGCGATCACGGCATCACCCCACAGCGCGGGGCGGCCGTTGATGATCGCGAGGTTCTGGAGCGCCTGCAGCGGCTTCAGCCCCAGCTCGGCGCCCCACTGCATGGCGATCAGGCAGTTGGCCGGTTTACCCTTGAAGTCCTTCGGTACCAGGTCGCTGTCGGCGAGGTAGTCGGCGAAGGTCAAGGCCTGCTCAAACGTCTGCGGGCTGAGGTCGAACTGCTGGCGCGGCTGTGGTGCCACCGCGACCTGTTGTTGCACCTGGGCATTCATGGCTTTGGATCTCCGGCCGGTGTGACCGGCTTGATGGGAATGGGGTGTCCCGTATCGCCGGGACCACGCGGGCTTTGGCTTCCAATGCCCAATCACGGAATCGAACCGCATCTCGTCTTCACCAGAACGTCGCCACCTAGCGGGAATCGAACCCGCGATTTACTGGAGGAGAGGGCCGGTGCTGATCTCCGGCTTGGCGGGACTCAAACCCGCTTACGTTTAACGATCGATAGACGTCAATTCGCCAGCATCAAACGGGTCTGCCGGTTCCTCCGTCTCCAGCGGATTCGCTTTCGCTACCAGCCCCGAACTACATCGGGGGTGTTTTCCCGCACGTGAGCGCATCAGCCTGCGCATTCCTCTCCGTAGTCGGTCAGGCGGCCAACGGGTAGTTGTCGTCGGGCGTCTCGGTGACCTTGCGGTACGGGTACTTCTCCGGGAACGCTTTGATGTAGGCGCCGAAGTGCTTGCCGATGGAGTCGGCAGCCTTGAAGGCCTCGAACTCGTCGGCGCTGAAGTTCTGATAGTGGTAGAGCGAGCCGGGGCCGCGGTTGGCGCCATATCCCTTGGTGAAGCGGATGGCCAGGGTGTTGGTTTCCGGGTCGTGCCCGATGCTGTGGATCTGCGAGGACTCGACGTCAACGAGCTCGATGCGGCCAGCGGCCGGCGTGGTGTTGCTCATGGGGTGCTCCTGGGCGGTTGGAGAGTTGCCGGCGTTGCCCGGCCGGCGCGGGTGTGTAGTCCGCAGGGGACGGACTACAGGGGGATCAGGCAGCGAGGTCTTCCTGCTGCGCCTGCGCGCTGGGAGGCGTGAGCGTGATGCGGACGTTTTCGCGAACCAGAGCATCGGAAAGCTCTGCGATCTCGTCCTTGCTGAGCTCGGTCGACACCGTGAAGCTGAGCGCGACGCTTCCGCCCTCAAGCGGCTGGATCGTGAGCTTCTTCAAGGTCAGGGCCACCAGCACGATCGGCTCGACGGAAGAGTCGTCGTAGGTGTCTTCGATCGCCAGCTCGTATCCGGTGAACTTATGGCTCACCGACACTGGAGCCAGGCCGGGATGGCGGACGGCGACGAGGCCGTCAATGATCTGTGCGGCAGCGGCCTTCTGCTCGTGGTCGAAGTCGAGCTGGTCGCCCTTCACGTGTTTCCGGAAGAGGCTCAGGCGCAGGCCCGGCTCGATGGTTTCGAGGATGGTGTTAGGGGCGGTGCACGCGAGAACCAGGTCACCGGCCAGGATTCGTTCTTTGCCGTGCTTCTGAATTCGCTGGTTGACGCTGCGGACGGATGCTTCGTGCTGTTCGAACTGCAACATGGGAACCTCGTCGGTATGGCCGGCCACCGCCGGCGGATTGGGAATCAGTGGATGTCGTCGGTGCAAATCGCTTCCGGCGAGCGTGCGGCGCGGATGACGCGGATACGGCGGGCTCGGGTCAGCACCGCCAAGACGCGGCCGAACTGATCGACGGTGATCCACGCGGTGAGCAGCAGCACGAACAGAGCGACCACCACCGGCGACATCGCGTTGCGCTCGTAGCAGTAGCCAGTGGCCCAGCCGAAGGCGCCCAGGACAAAGCCGCAGAGCAGGAGAGGGGAGAGACGGCGCATCACTGCTCCTTGGGTTCGTCGGGGAGGGTGGGTAAGACCAGTTCGATCAGGTAGAGAACTCCGGTCACCAGCGGGACGCCCAGACAGATCCCGCAGATGACACCAGCGCCGAACTCGCTCATGCGGCCTCCGGACCGTCATCGCGCGCGGCGAGGCTGAGGTCAGCCTTCATGTCGGCCACGGCGCGGGCGGCGCTCTTCTTGCCTTCCAAGACCTCTCTGCGTGCAGTGCGAGCGGCACGGTACGCAAGGTGCTCGGCATAGCCCATCCGGCGTGCCGCGATGTTCACGGCGGCGAAGGCGCCTGCAGCGCGCTGGCAGCGCACGGACGGCGTGAAGGAGAGGATGACGGCGCTCATGCCGCGCGCTCCAGATCGGCGTTGCCGCGCAAGATCTGGTCGGCAGGCAGCAGCGAGTCGACGGCGAAGGGGTTGACCAGGCCGCGCACGCGGTCGATCAGCTCCTGGCGCGCGTCCCGGCGGCGCTGCAGTTCCAGCGACGTCATCCCGGAGCGATCGCTGCGCGCATCGCGGCCAGTGGGAACGATGTCCAAGGCGTCGCCCAACAGCATCAGTTGGTGGCGGCGGGCGGCCTCCCACGCGGTTTGGCAGTCTTTGCTTACCCAGAAGTCGGCCATATAGGCCGTCTCGCAGCCCGGCATGTCCAGCCCCTGATTCAGCAGGTGGGTGCGCAGGATGATGGCGATGTTCCGCTGCTCGCGGATCTCGTCGGCCGGATGGGCCGAGGGCTGGGTGCTGCTGACGGGCTGGTCCATGACGGTCTCCATCGCCCTGCCTCGGATGAGGTGTCGGTGGGCGTGGATCAAAAGGTAAGCCGGACTTACGTTCGTGTCAAGCTCGACTTACATTCGCTTGCCGGATCAATTCTTAACAGAACTATTTCTGTTCAGCTTATGGTGATGGCCAAAAAAAAGCCCCTTGGTCAGGGGCTTTCGATCCTATCTTCCAACAGCAAGCCTAAGGCTCGCGCCCCCACTTTGCTCGATAGTCATCACGCATTTTGCGGCAGGCCATGGAGTGGAATTGCAGAACATCCGGGGTGTACTGTCGGTCCGAGTTCATCCGCTTATATTCATCGTCGCAAAACGCAACTGCTCGTGCGGACTTACGTTGTTCTTCTCTTTGCTGATGAATCTCCAGCGCCTCAGACGGGCTACTCTGGGACGTGCCGCTGGCCGAGATTCGGAAAAACAGCAACAACAACATAGCCGCCAAGATGAGGAAATATGGCCACAACTTGTTATGGCGTGAGTTCACTGTGCTAACCGTCGCAAGGACAGAGTCAATTTTCCTGAGTTCGCTGTGGTTCTGCGTCGCCTGGTTCTGTTCGCCGCGAAGTGCAACAGGAGCACCACAACCAATACAGGAAGTCGCTCGATCGCTGATCTCTCGGGTGCATTCTTCGCATCGCACGAGTGCCATCAAAAATCCTTAATCCAGATGGTGGGAGGCGTCAGACCAATTGATCGCCGGCCGAGTCAACGTCAACAGTGATGAGCTCGATCAATGCCCAAAGAACTGTGATGACCAGGCCAATGACGAGCCATCCCGTGAGCAATGTAATTAACAGCTGAATCACACCGCGGCCGTTGTAGCCAGCATAGAAGTTGTGTATGCCAAAACAGCCCAGGAATAGGCCAAGGATGATGTACACCCCCCGGCTCTTTGCAGTCTTTATGATTCGTTGCGCAGACTGTAGTCCTATATCTGCACCTTTCGTCCCAGTTGGCGCGCCGCAGCCGATGCACGCAATAGCTTTATCACTAATCTGCTTTCCGCAGTCTAAGCACTGAACCAGCGCCATGCTGTCACTTCCTTGATTGAAATTAGAACTCTTCCCCGCGCCGCATCAGCGCACCACCAACGATCCTACCCGCCACGTGCAGAGTGTCGAGCTCGCCGGCAGGCAATACCGAGCTCTGATATTTCGGATTGGTGCTCACAATATGCAGGCCGTTGGGCAGCATCTGTAGGCGCTTGACCATCGTGTAGCCGTTGAGGTTGATCAGGTACACGCCGTCACCGTCGAAGTGGCTGCGCGCAGTGTCCACCATCACGACATCACCATTTTTGATGTCCGGATACATCGAGTCGCCACGAATCGTAATCAGCTGCACTCGGCCTTTGTCGGGAATAAAACCGATCTGGCTCCTGACCTGCCACTCCGCAATGTCGATCTCGCGTAGTACAGCCGGATAATCTTGGTTCACCACACCACCACCTCCGGCTGCCTGCCCATCCATCATGTGGAACCGAATGTAGCCGGGCGTGGTCGCAGTGCGTGAGAACTCCAAGTTTCGCCCCTCAGCGGTTAGACCTTCCAGGCTTGCGGAATCGTCATGGAGCCAGTTCATAGGGGCATTGGTCAGTTTTGCAAACGCGGCCAGGTTCTCCCTCGACGGTGCGGTTCGTCCGCCTTCTTTGGTCGATTCCCACTGGGCAACAGCTTCACGCTTGATGTCCAGCGCTGCCGCGACTTGAGCCTGGGTAAGGCGAGCGGTCTTGCGGGCATGGCGAATGCGATCAGAGAGGGTGGAAGCGTTCATCAGACAATTTTGTAAGATCACCTTACACAAGTCCACGTAAGTGTCGCTTGACTGAATAGTAAGGCGGGCTTACATTTGACGCATGAAGCCCACCTCGATCAAAGAACTTGGCGGCCCGGCGCTCATCGGCAGGGTCTGTGGCGTTTCCTCTCAGGCTGTGAGCCAGTGGAAGCGCGTCCCTGCGGAACACGTCTTGGCTATTGAAGCGGCGACGGGCGTATCCCGCCACGACCTGCGGCCGGACGTGTTCGGCCCTGCGGCGGCCAACGACGGGGAGGTGGCCAATGCTGCCTGAAGGCCAGGCGTCCGCGCGCCGGAAGTGCGAAGCGAACTTTGCAGAGCTGTACGCGGCTACCTCAGCACCTGTCGGCAGTACTTCAGCCAAGCCTCGCTTTTCTCCACGAGCTTCTGATGCGCAAGTTGGCCAACCGGATTCAAAGCAGAGTTCGTGCCGCTCACTGAGCGCGCTCTTGCGATTTCTTCTTCGATTGCGGCGAGTAGCTCGGCAGGGCGGGGATGGGTGCTTATGACTGCGGTCAGCACCGCGTCCAAGGTCTGCACCTGGCCAAACAAGGCCATGAACAGCGGGTCCTCTCTCAATTCCATGTCGTCCTCCTTGCGGGCTGTGCGTGTGGTGACCGCAGCCTACCGCAAGGGGGGCGACTCCTTCTTCCGTCCGTGATCTGACCGTATCCATGGCGCCCATCGTGCGCCGCCGACGCCCAGGCGTCTCCAATCGAGAAGTCCGCCCATGAATGTTTCCGATGCCGCCTACGACACCGTCCACCAGCACCCGGGTGGATCGGTCGCGCTGGCCCCGCGTATGGGGATGTCCGACGCCACCCTTCGCGGCAAGGTCAATCCGAACACCGACCGCAACCTGCTGAGCCTGCAGGAGGCCGATACGCTGATGGGCAAGACCGGTGACTTCCGGATCCTGCACGCCTTGGCGGCCACCCACGGTTTCGTGGCGCAGCGTGTCGATGCTCCGGCCAGCGGCACGATGATCTGCGCGCTCCTGGCAGCGTCGGCTGCAAAGGGTGACCTGGCAGAGGTCATCTCCGCCGCCATGGCCGATGGCCAGATCAGCCCGAACGATGCTGACCAGATCACCCGTGCGTGCGCGCAGGTGATGGCCGCGATCGTGCAGGTCAGCCAGCACGCTGAGGCAGCGGCGGCGAGGGGTGGGGCATGAATGCCACAGCGATGGCCCTGATCACCGTAAGGCAGCTCTGGCACATCGCCGGGGTGCTGCTGGTGCTGAAGGGGGCTGCATGAGTGTCCAGTTCTCATGGCAGTCGGCCGTGACCAAGTCGAACCTGGAGGGCTCCACGAAGTTGGTACTGCTGGTGATCGGCACGTACATGAACCAGCACGGTGACGGCGCTTTCCCGTCCTACAGGACCATCGCCGCCGGTGCATCCCTCAACCGTGCGACGGTCATCCGTCATGTCGAAATCGCGGTGTCACAGGGCTGGTTGAAGAAGCGTAGCCGGGTCCGTGTAGTTTGCGGATCTGGCCGCATCGAAGCCGACTCCAATACCTACCAGATCGCCTTTCCGGTGGTCGCGCAGGACGACCAGGGTAGTCGCACAGAACAACCACCCCTAGTCGCACAGGACGACCACCCTGGTCGCGCAGGACAACCAGGGGTGGTCGCGCAGGACGACCCTAACACCCCAGCTTTAACACCCCAAGGAACACAAGAACCCCCCGTACCCCCCAAGGGGGGCGCCAACGTGGGTTCGAAGCCGAAGGTGAAGCGTCCCAAACGGGAGCTGATGACCTTCCCCAGTTTCGTGGAGGGCTGCCGAGCTGCCGGGGAGCGGATGATCCGCCTCGATGACCCAATCTTCGATTTTGCTGAGGACGCCGGAATCCCGAAGGAGTTCATCGCGCTGGCGTGGCGCGAGTTCGCGATCAAGCACCGGGACAGCGGCAAGCAGCAGAAGGACTGGCGGGCCCACTTCCGCGATTCCGTGCGCCGGAACTGGTTCAAGCTCTGGTGGTGCCCGAATGGCGGCGGCTGTGAGCTGACCACCAGCGGCGTGCAGGTGAAGCGGGAGCGGGATGCCGAGCGCGATCGTGAGCGGCTCGAGCATCAGGCCCAACAGGACCAGGCCGCATGAGCACCATCCAGCACTTGGTGAACGTCTCTGGCGGCAAGGACAGCACGGCGGTGTACCTGCGTGCCATCGAGTCGGGCCGGCCGTTCCGTGCGGTTTTCGCCGACACCGGCAACGAGGACCAGCGGGTCTACGACTACATCGCCGAGCTTCCCGGCCGCACAGGCGGCCCGGTGGTGGAAACCGTGCGCGCCGACTTCGCGCGGCAGCTGGCGCAGCACCGCGCCTACATCCTGGAGCGCTGGCCGGGCGAGGGTATCTCGAACGAGATCGTTCAGCAGGCTGCGGCCCTCCACGAGCCCACCGGCAACCCCTTCCTGGACCTGTGCATCAGCAAGGGGCGATTCCCGTCCCGCATGGCGCAGTTCTGCACCGAAGAGCTGAAGACGCTGCCCATCACCCTGCAGGTGGTCGGGCCGATGCTGAAAACCGGGCCGGTCCTGCAGTGGCTGGGAATTCGCGCAGACGAATCCGCCAACCGCGCCAAACAGTCGCGATTCAACCGGCATGAGTCGGGCTCGATGGTGTGGCGGCCGATCTTCGACTGGTCCGTCGAGCAGGTGTGGGCGCAACACCGGAAGCACGGCATCGCCCCGAACCCGCTCTATGCCCTGGGCATGGGCCGCGTCGGGTGCATGCCCTGCATCAACTGCCGGAAGAGCGAGCTGCGGAACATCGCCGATCTGTTCCCCGACCACATCGACCGGATCCGGCAGTGGGAAGAGATCGTGGCCTCGGCCAACAAACGCCGGAGCGCAACGTTCTTCCCGGCTGTCACCGACCCGACCGACGCTGACCGGCCAGGCAGCTACTCCCGGATCGACACGTTGGTCGAATGGAGCCGAACCGCCCGAGGCGGGCGGCAGTTCGATCTCTTCTTCCAAGCTCAGGCCGGCGGGGGCTGCACGTCCGATCTCGGGCTCTGCGAAAGGAGCGCTGCATGAGTGCTGTTCCCGAATACCTCGACAACGTCTCCCAGCTGCGCATGCCGCCGCATTCGGTCCCGGCCGAGCAGTCGGTGATCGGCGCGCTGCTGCTGGCACCTGAGGCCCTGAAGCAGGTCCGCGACCAGCTGGCGCCCGAGGACTTCTACCGGCGCGAGCACCAGGTGATCTACCAGGGAATCTGCGACGTTGACGACCTGAAGCGCGAGGTCGACGTGGTCACCGTGGGTGACTGGATCACCGCGAACGTCGAGGTCGGTGCGCAAGACCTGATCGCCACGGTGTACGAGCTGGCCAGCAGCACGCCGTCGGCGGCCAATGTCCGCGCCTACGCCGACATCGTGCGTAACAAGGCGCTGCTGCGGCAGCTGATCGACACCACCACGGACATCGCAGATAGCGCCTACCAGGCCAGTGACGATGAGGCGGAGGAGGTCGTTTCAGCATCTGCGGCGAAGCTGGCCGGCCTGACCGTGAAGTCCAGCGGCAACGGTGGGCTGGTCATGGTGCGCAGCGGCGTGCAGCGGGCGTGGGACGAAATGGAATCCCGCTTCCACGGCGAGGGCACGCTTGGCCTGGCGCCGCGATGGAGCAGCGTGCGCCGCAAGATTCCCGGCCTGGAGCCTACGGACCTGATCGTTCTGGGCGCGCGCCCGTCGATGGGCAAGACCGCGCATGCGCTGAACTGGGCGGAAGACGCCGCCGCCGGCGGCCGGAACGTCGCGGTCTTCAGCCTGGAGATGTCGGCCTCCCAGCTGAGCATGCGGCTGATGGCCGCCCACGCCGGTGTCGACCTGAGCCGCATGCGTGAGAAGGGCGCTCTGACCGATGACGAGTGGGGCAGGCTGTCGCAGGCCCGTGCGTACCTGCACACGCTGCCGCTGGCGATCGACGACTGCGGCTCGCTGTCCGTCGACGCTCTGGCTGCCCGAGCTTCCCGCATGCACGCCAAGGTGGCGGGCGGCCTGGGCCTGATCGTTGTGGACTACCTGCAGCTGCTCACTGGCAAGGCCAAGTCCGAGAACCGCACGGCCGAGGTGTCCTACATCTCGCGGCAGCTGAAGCGACTGGCCAAGGATCTGAACTGCCCGGTGATGGCGCTGTCCCAGCTCAATCGTGGGCTGGAAGGGAAGACCGACAAGCGCCCCGGCATGGCCGACCTGCGTGAGTCCGGTGCGATCGAGCAGGACGCCGACGTGATCGCCTTCCTGTACCGGGATGACTACTACACCAAGGATGCCTGCGGCGCGCCGGGCATCTCCGAGTTGATCGTGGCGAAGAACCGCCAAGGCGAGACGGGCACCTGCTACCTGCAGCACCGCCTGCAGTGCAGCTCGTTCGACGACTACACCGGCCCGCGCCCGAACTACACCGTCAAGGCCACTGCGGCATCCGCCGGCGGACAGGATGAATTCGGCCTGCCGATGCCGCGCGGGCGCCGCCGTAGCAGCCGTGGCATGGCGGCAGGAGACGACGAATGAACACGACCGCGATGGCCAAGGCAAAGAGGAAGCTGCGCACCAGGGACGTGAACCTTGAGGTGCGCAAGCTGGTGGACCCCGATACGGGCGAAATGATCGGCGCGCTTGTGCCGGCGCACCAGGTGGACCAGCGGTCGCTGCGCGAGCGCAAGTTCGGCACCGGCAAGCTGTTGCGCGCCACGCTGCGGCAGGACCGCAACCCGATGTTCTACCGCAAGGCCCACGTCCTCTCCGGCTGGCTGGCAGACAACGTTGAAGCATTCACTGGCCTGTCCCAGCACGACGCCCTGAAGAAGCTGCAGGAGCTGTCCGGCATCGGCTGCGAAGCGGTGGAATACGACCTGCCGGGCATCGGCAAGCTGACCCGCACCGAGGCGGAATCGCTGAACTTCGCCGACATGGACGAGGGCCGGTGGAGCGAACTGTGGGACGGCGGTACTGGCGACGGCGGCTGGATCGGCTGGCTGCGCCGTGAGGTGTTCGGCGGCTTAGCCGCAGAGAGCCGCGAGGCAGTCGAGCTGATAATCCAGAAGCCCCGGGAGGGCGCATGAACCACATCGAGAAGAGGGCGCGGGAGCTGCTGGCGATAGAACACCGCCACGACCAGCGACGCGCCAAGGGAATCCGAATCGGGCACAAATCTGTATCCCGAGACGACCACCTGGCGGTGTGTGCCATCGTCGCCGCCATCACGCTTCGAGATGGCGAGCTACTGGCTGGTGGGGCGGTCAACCTGCTGGGCCAGGAGAACTCCGTCATCGTCGCGGCCCAGATACTCGATGTAGTTCCTGCGGCCGCACTCGGTGCAGACGAAGAAGGTGCCGTAGTGGTCGGTGGTCAGAGTGACCAATCCGTCGGCGTCGAGCTGGCAGAGGTCGCAGCGGAGCATGAGGCTGGTGTACACCTAGCCCATGACCGACATGTGACGCCGCAGTGGCAGCCGATTGAGTCGGCGCCGAAAGCTACGCGTTCGATCTTGGTGTGGTGCCCCGAGCGCCAGAACCAATACATGGTCTATTGGGACCGGTTGGGTTCGGGTGAGTGGCGAAACGTTGGCGGCTGTACAGTCCTGACCGAATCGCCTACCCACTGGATGCCGCTGCCGGCCCCGCCGGAGGTGTCGCCGTGAAGCTGGTCGGCAACTGCCTCGTTGTGGCCCTGGCCGCCAAGCTGATAGCCCCCCGCCGCGTGCGCATCCGCAGCATGCGTAATCGCGCCGGCCGGGTCCACTTCATGTGGGAGAAGGACGGCGTGCCCTACGAGTTCTACACGCCGGGGGCTTCGCGGTCGTCGTATCTCCGGAACTCGCTGCGCGTCGGCGAAATCCGCCGAGTCGGAGGAAGCCGCTGATGCGCCGCGCGATCAAGGCCGCGACCAGGTCCGAACAGGCATACCAGGACGCCGCTCGTGCGCTGGGCTGCGTGGTCTGCCGCTGGCGGCACGCCGCCGGCCTGCAACGCGGCATCGGCTGCGGCCCGGTGCGGATCCACCACCGGAACATCGGCGACCTGCATGGCCAGAAGCAGATCGGCCAGCACGCCGTGGTCGCCATGGGCGACTGGCACCACCAGGGCATCCCGATGCCCGGCAAGAACGGCAAAGCCATGTACGCCATCTACGGTCCCAGCTTCCAAGAGCAGGCGCGCGAGTTCCGCATGTGGACCCTCGACGCGCTGCCCGGCCTCGGCCGCGGCACCGAGGCATGGCAGGGCTATCAGGACCAACTACTCCAGCAGTCAGCACCGAAGGACGCAGCAGCATGAACGACGAGAAGCGATACGCCACTGCCCACGAACAGGGCCGCACGGCACGCCGCGGTGGGAAGCCGCGCAGCGCCAATCCTTACCAGGGCAGCACCAAGCTGGTCCGCGACCTGCACGAGCAGCACGACCTCGGCTGGCTGGCACAGGACAGCGAGAACGCGGCCGCACGCCGGAGGGCACGATGAGCGCTCTGCGCCTGACCTTCGGTATCGACCCTGGCCTGAAGGGCGCGGTGGCCACGCTACTGGACGGCGTGCCTGGCCCGATCTTGGACTTGCCCACGGTGGACGTAGATGGCTGGGGGGAGATCGATGCCCGGCCCATCGTCCTCTTCATCCGCGAACAGCGTGCAAAGAACCCCGGCGCCTATGTCTCGGCCTGTATCGAGAAGGTCGGCGCGCGGCCAGACGACGGCGGCACCAGTGCCTTCCGGTTCGGCCAGACCGCCGGCAAGCTCCAGGCCATCTTGGAAGTGCTGGGCATCCCGCAGACCCGGGTCATCCCGTCGGTGTGGAAGCGCTCCATGGGGCTCATCGGCAAGGACAAGGATGCGGCACGCCAACTGGCGCTGCGACGCTTCCCGTCGGCCGCCGGCGAGCTGAAGTTCAAGAAGCATGATGGCCGGGCGGACGCGTTGCTGCTGGCGCTCTATCACGACTCCCACGACTGGGACGGGAAGCAGGCGGCATGACCGACAGCGAGGCGATCAGCAACCTCCGGCTGCGGAAGCGCTACCGCCTGCAGCTGCGGCGGCATGGCCGGTGCTGGGCCTGCCAGTTCCGGCAGCAGGGCACCGACGGCTATCACTGCAAGGGCTTCACCGCGCGGCAAGGCAGCTGCGACACCGACGGGCGGCTGCCCGTGTTCCGATTCGACGCTGCTGTACTGGAGGGCCTGCGCGATGCGCAATAACGATCCGCTGACCGAGCAACTCCGCCGCTGGGGGCACGCCCAGGTGAACCGCTTTGCTCTGAGCCGCGCCGACCGCAGCGTGCATGTTCTGGACAAAGTCCGGGACCATGCCCCGTTGACCCGGGAACGGGCAGCGCGGGAACTAGTGGGCCGGGATGGGACAGACCGCCGGCGTTTCATGGCCGCGCGCTCCGGCGTCCAGGAGATGAGCATGCTGCCGATGTGGGCCGTCAGCCCTATTCGTTCGGCCAACGACGCTGATCACCCACACGACAACCCGGAGATAGCGGTGGACACCGGCACGCCCGACGATCTGCGCTGGGTGGATCGAGCGCTGGCCACTCTGTCGCGGCATCAGGTAGAGAAGGACGGAAATTTCGTGCTGCAAGGCCAACTTAGGGAGCTAATTGTGCGAACTGAGTTTACGGTTTCGGCCAGCCAAGCAGTTAAAGCAAGGATGGTAGAAGAGCAGTACGGCGGAAAGCTAACCGTCTGGCAGTACCGCCGTGAGCTGCAACGCGCGTTAGACTGGCTTGGCGGCAGGATGGCTGCGTGAGAGAGGAACGGATATGGAAAAAACCCGAATTGACGTTTACAAATTGGGCAACATCTGGAAGGTGCGGACGACCGTGAAGGGGGCGGTAATGTCTCCGAGCGACTCATGGATGAGCAGAACGGATGCGCTAGATGTGGCCATGGCAATAGCGGAAGAGCGATTTCGCGAGAATAAGGAAAGTGTTGATGTGTACTACGAGGAATCTGGCCGATTCATTCTCGTTGAGAAGGGGTTTCGCCATTTCACTTGACAAGTTGCACACTCAGACCTAGCCTTTCAGCGAGCGTCAAGAATTCCCCCTGAAGCCCCGGCCCTGCGCTGGGGCTTCTGCGTTTCCGGGACCCCTACACCGATCGACCACCGTGCGACCAGGCCCACCATCCTCGCCGTGAGGCGACAGGGGCCGGCACATCTATTCCTGGGCGGAAACTGGGCTGGGTCCATGACCCCGGCCAATGTGCCTATCCAGCGGTGGTGATCGGCCTTCTACGCCCGCGCACCCTTACCGGACCCATTCGCAGAGCCAGCCGGGCTGCGGTGGCGGGCACCTATTGCAGCGTGGAGAAGAGGCATCTCGCCGGGCTCATAACCCGGAGGTCGCCCGTTCGAGTCGGGCCGCTGCTACCAACTACGGAGACACCATGGTGAGCACTGAGGTAGTAGCGGCCGCCATGGGCGCCGGGAAGTACGCGCAGGCGCTGGAAGAGGCCTGCATTCGCTTTGGGATCGTGACGGCGCTGGAGAAGTCCCACTTTCTGGCGCATATGGCGGTTGAGTCGCAGGGCTTCACCCGCGTACGCGAGAACCTGGGCTATAGCGCGCAGAGACTGCTCGAGGTCTTCCCTGGCCGGAACGGCCTGAAGACGTTGGCGCAGGCAAAGGTCATCGTTGCCGGTGGGCGTGACGCAATCGCAGAGGCCATTTACGGCGGCGCCTGGGGGGCCAAGAACCTGGGGAACACGCAGCCAGGCGACGGTGCCCGGTTCCCCGGGCTCAGTCTGATCCACCTGACCGGCCGCGCCAACGTGACCGCTTACTCGCAGGCCATGTACGGCGATGACCGTGTAGTGCGCGAGCCCGGCCTACTGGAGAAGCTGCCCGACGCGGTGCTGGCGGCCGGCTGGTACTGGATCTGGCGCGGCTGCGGTGAGCCCGCGAGGCGAGATGACCTGGAGGGCAGTACCCGCAAGGTCAACGGCGGGCTCAACGGCTTGGCCGATCGGGCAATCAAGTTGGCGCAGGCCAAGAAGCTCTTCGGCATCGCATGACCGCGTCAAAGAAGAAGCCGCGGCTGTCCCCGGTCAGCCAGCTGCAAGGCGTGCTGGTGGTGCTGGACGGCAGGACCAAGATTCCGACCGCTGAGCTGCTGTCGACCATCCGAGGGATGGTGAGCGACGCACTGGCGGTGATGCAGGAGCCGGACCCCGCGAAGCAGAAGATCGCCTTCGTGCTCCTGGCCATCCAGCAATCCACCGAGGTCGCAGTGCGGGTGGTGCGCGGCAAGGACATCACCCGGGTGACGGTGATCGACCAGCCGCTCTACCACTGGGCGCTGCGCGAGATCCACGCATTGGCAGGTGCCGCATGACCTTCGCAACCCGAAACGTCGGCGCGGCCCGTGTGGGCATCGCCGTGCTGGTGCTGTTCCTGGTCGGCATGGCCATGGCCGCGCTGGTGTCTATCGCCATCCCGCCCGAGAACAAGGATTCATTCGGCATGCTGATTGGCGGCTTGAACAATGCCACCGGCATGGTGATCGGCTACTTCTTCGGCATGACCCGCAGGGGCAATGGGGCCTGATATGAATCGCACGCTGATTGCAGTGATCGCCTTCGTTGCTTGGTCGGCCGGTATGTTCGGCGCTGGCTGGGCGTGGCGCGGCGATCGCGCCGAGGGCGTCGAGGCGCGGCAGCAGGCAGGCGCCAGCGCCGGCCAAGTGCACCAGGTAACCCAGGCCCGCGCCACCGAACACACTCAGGCCGAGGTGATGGCCTCCATCGGAGCGAAGCATGAAGAAGACCGAGCTGCGGCCGAGACCGTCCCTGCTGCTGTTGTTGCTGAGCTGCGTTCTGGCACTGTCCGCCTGCGCCACGACCTCGCCACCTGCCACACCGGTCGCTTGTCCGAAGCTGCCGCCGGCGCCATCGAACGTGATGCGCCCGCCGACCTCGGAGTCACGCTTGCGGGCCCTGCTATTGGAATCGGCCGCGACGCCGACGACCAGCTCCGCGCCTGCCAAGCCGTGATCGCAGCGGACCGGGTTGAACTGGCGCACTAACGATGGCCGCGGCACCACTCACCGCCAAGAAGAAACTCTTCGTTGCGGAGTACCTGAAGGACCACAACGGCACTCAGGCGGCCATCCGAACCGGATACAGCGCGAAGACTGCAAAGCAGCAAGGCTCGCGCCTGCTGGCCGAACCGCACGTGCAGGCTGCAGTCCGGGCTGGCCAGCAGAAGGTAGCCAAGAAGGCCGAGGTCACCGTCGAGAGCCTGATGGGCGAGCTGGAACAGGCACGCAAGCTGGCATTGAAGGAAAAGCAGGCTAGCGCCGCGGTCACCGCGACGATGGGCAAGGGAAAGCTGGCCGGCCTGCTGGTGGAGAAACACCGCCACTCGGGCGCTATCGGCACCTACGACCTGACCAACATCTCGGATGAAGAACTCGACCGCCTTGAACAGATCCTCGGTCCGCTTGCCGACGTTGGCGGAGATCCGGGCGGAGCGGGCGAGGCGGGCGACTGAGCGAGAGCGGGCGCGCATCGCCGAGAACGTGGAGGGGATTCGGGCACGATCCCAGTCGCTGGAGGGCTTCATCCTCGAGCACTGGCACGTCCTGGAGCCGACACGGCCGCTGAAGTTTGGCTGGGCGCTTCGGGCGATGTGCAAGCACCTGGAGGCGGTCACAGAAGGCCGCATCCAGTTCCTGCTGATGACCGTGCCCCCGGGCATGATGAAGTCGCTGCTGATGGTGTTCTGGACAGCGTGGGAGTGGGGGCCGGTTGGCCGCCCGGACCTGCAGACGCTGGCCACCTCCTACAGCCAGCCCAACGTGTTGCGCGACAACCTGAAACTGCGGCGCCTCATCGAGAGCGACCAGTACCAGGCAGCGTGGCCGCTGAAGCTTCGCGGCGACCAGAACGCCAAAGGCAAGTTCGAGAACACTGGCAACGGCTTCAGCGAGGCCAGGCCCTTCAGTTCGATGACCGGTGGCCGCGGCGACCGGGTGAAGGTGGACGATCCGCACTCGACTGAGACGGCCGAGAGCGACGCTGAGCGCAAGACCGCCGTCCGGATCTTCCGCGAGGGCATCACCGACCGCCTCAACGACATCACATCGTCGGCCATGGTCATCATCATGCAGCGCCTGCACCAGCAGGACGTTGCAGCGGTGGCGATGGAGCTGGATCTCGGGTTCGTCCATCTGAACCTGCCGATGGAGTTCGAAGCGGAGCGGGTCGACAAGGACGGCAAGAAGTCCGGCGGCCCGTGCCGCACCTACGTGGATGGGAAGCCCTTCTTCGAAGATCCCCGCACGGATGAGGGTGAGCTGCTGTTCCCGGAGCGCTTCCCGCGCGCCGAAGTGGATAGGTTGAAGCGGGCCAAGGGTTCGTATGCATGGGCCGGCCAGTACCAGCAGCGGCCAACGCCGCGCGACGGCGGCAAGTTCAAGCGGGAATGGTTCGAGGTGGTGGAGGCGGCGCCGGCGATCGCATCGGCGCGCAAGGTCCGGCGCTGGGACTTCGCCGCTACGGACCCGAAGGAGAAGAACAGCAGCGACCCCGATTACACGGTCGGGCTGCTGCTGGGTGAAAGCCAGGGCATCTACTACGTGCTGGACGTCGTTCGCGACCAGGTGTCACCCGTCGGCGTGGAGCGGATGCTGAAGAACACCGCGCTGCGGGATGGGAAATCGATCAAGGTTCGCATCCCGCAGGACCCTGGTGCCGCCGGCAAGAGCAACGCCGCGCACCAGGTGAAGCTGCTGGCCGGCTGGGACGTGAAGTCCGCGCTGGAATCCGGATCGAAAGAGGTCCGGGCAACACCGGTCGAGGCTCAGGCCGAGGCCGGGAACATCAAGCTGGTGTCTGGCCCATGGGTGGCGGCGTTCTTGGACGAGATCGCCGAGTTTCCCAACGCCAAGCACGACGACCAGGTGGACGCGCTTTCCGGCGCCTTCGCTGAGCTGGTCACCGGCAGCACCTACAACTTGGGGAACGCGCTCTGATGGGCAAGCTCGCACAAATCAAAGACGGGCTGGTCAATCTGGTGGCCAATCTGGGTACGCCTCGCGATAAGGCAGCAGCGTCGTTCTACGGCCTGCCGCTGCTGTCGGAGGCTGATGCCACCAACGCCTACCGCGGCACCTGGCTAGCGCGGAAGGTGATCGATATCCCAGCGATGGACAGCTGCCGGAAGTGGCGAGGATGGAGCGCCGACCAAGCGCAGATCAGCGCGATCGAGTCGGAGGAGAAGCGGCTGGGGCTGCAGCAAAAGGTGCTGGAGGCGCTGATCCGCGCCCGCCTCGCCGGCGGAGCCGCGCTCTACATCGGCACCGGGCAGTCCGACCCGATGCAGCTGCTGAAGCCTGAGTCCATCAGTAAGGGCGGGATCAAGCACATCAACGTCCTGTCCAAGCGAGTACTGCAGGCGGGTGAGTTGGACCGCGATCCGGAGTCCCCGGGCTATGGCCGGCCGGCGTACTACAACCTCAGCAGCGGTACCGCGGGGCAGTTGCGGATCCATCCTTCCCGCCTGGTCATCCTGCAGGGCGCCACAAAGCCGGATCCCGAGCTGGATACCGGCGACGGCTGGGGCGATTCGGTGCTGCTGGCGATCAGCAAGGCGATCAAGGACGCCGACAGCACCGCCGGGAACATTGCCTCGCTGGTGTTCGAAGCGAAGGTCGACGTGATCAAGATCCCGAACTTCATGTCGATGCTGTCGGATCCGGACTATGAAGAGCAGATGCTCAAGCGCATGCAGCTGGCCATGATGGCCAAGGGCATCAACGGCGCGCTGCTGCTGGATGCCGAGGAAGACTACGAGCAGAAGCAGGCACAGTTTGGCGGCCTGACTGACCTGATGATGGCTTTCATGCAGCTGACCTCGGGTGCGTCAGACATTCCGATGACCCGCCTTCTGGGCCAGTCACCGGGCGGCATGAATGCCAGCGGCGAGAGCGACCTGCGCAACTACTACGACCGCATCAGCTCTGGCCAGGAGCTGGTGCTCGGCCCGTCTCTGCAGGTCCTGGACGAGTGCCTTATCCGGTCCGCGCTGGGTAGCCGGCCGAAGGAAGTGTTCTACAACTGGCGCAGTCTGTGGCAGACGACCGACACGGAGCGGGCGACCATCGGCAAGACGACCGCCGACACGATCAAGACCATCGCCGACACCCGCCTCATCCCCGAGGACGTGATGTCGGTGGTGGCAGTGAACATGCTCACCGAGGCCGGGGTTGCGCCAGGCCTTGAGGCGGAGATGCAGGACTACGCGGAGACGGCGCCGGCTAGCGGCGACGAAGGCGAGGATGGCGCGCCGGCAGAGACACGCGCGGCGGAACTGGGCGATGCCTCTCCGCGATCGCTGTACGTCAGCCGGAAGGTGATCAACGCCAGCGAGATCGAGGCCTGGGCGCGGGAGCAGGGCATCACCGACTTGGCCGATAACCTGCACGTGACCGTGGCTTACTCGCGTCAAGCCTTCGACTGGATCAAGGCCGGCAACGCAAACGAGTGGGGCAGTGATAGCAAGGACCAGCTGGTCATCCCCGAAGGCGGACCGCGTGCGGTTGAACCGCTGGGTGGCATGTCAGCGGTGCTCCTGTTCGCATCGTCGCAGCTGTGCTGGCGGCACGAGAGCATCATCCGCGCCGGCGGATCGCACGACTACCCGGACTACACGCCGCACATCAGCCTGACCAAGGCGCCTATCGATCTCACCAAGGTCGAGCCGTACCGCGGCCGCATCGTGCTGGGCCCGGAAATCTTCGAAGAGATCCGAGAGGACTGACCCATGTACCTGATCGACAGTGTCCCGGTGTCGGCTGTCCGCCGCACTGCGGACGGCTACCTCGTGGCCGATGCATTCGTCGCGCGCACCGGCATCCAGACCTATCTGGGGGAGGAGCTGGGCCGTCCAGACCTCTTGAACGTGCGGCTCTACCGGCCGCCGGAGGAGGTTTTCTCCGACGCAACGCTGCGCAGCTTCGCGCATCGGCCGATGACCAACGACCACCCGCCCGAGCAGGTGAACGCTCAGAACTGGAAGAAGTACGCCGTCGGCCAGACCGGCGACGAGGTCGTCCACGACAAGAACCGCGTCCGTGTCCCGCTTGTGCTGATGGACCAGGACGCGATCGCCGACTACGAGGCCGGCAAGCGCGAGCTGTCGCAGGGCTACTCATCCGAGATTGACTGGGTCGACGGTGTAACCCCCGAAGGCGAGCCGTACGACGCGGTCCAGCGAAACATCCGCAACAACCACCTCGCCCTGGTCAAGCACGGCCGGGCCGGCTCTCAGTTTCGCATCGGGGATGGGCGCACCCCCGGTGCACCGGATCCAAGCGCCCATCCACAACCGCAGGAGAACCACATGAGCGACAAGACCATCTTGGTCGATGGGCTGTCCGTCGTCACCAACGACGCCGGCGCCCAGGCGATCAGCAAGCTGCAGGCGCAGCTCAAGGACGCGCAGACCGCTGCCGGTACTGCCGACGCAGCGCACCAGACCACCATTGCAGCCAAGGATGCTGCCATCGCCAAGGTCGAAGCCGAGCGCGACGACCTGAAGGCAAAGGTCCTGAGCGACGCCGACCTGGACAAGCGCGTGCAGGAGCGCGGCGACCTCATCGGTAAGGCGAAGGCCGTGCACGATGCCGATTACAGCGGCAAGACCGACGCGGAGGTTCGCAAGATCGCCGTGGTCGCCAAGCTCGGCGACGCCGCGGTGGTCGGCAAGCCCGATGCCTACATCGAGGCCCGCTTCGACATCCTGGCCGACGGCGCCAAGCCGCGCGACCCCGTCACGCAGGCACTGCGCGATGGCGCCACGCCCCATCGCCAGAACGTGCAGGACAACGGCTATGCCGCGTCCGTGTCCGGCCTGGACTACCGCACCGCCGGCCAGAAGGAGGCCTAAGCCATGGCACTGCAGAACAACTATCCGGATATCCAGCCCGTCGCCATTGCCGGCGCCCCGGCCACCATGCTGCCGGCGACTGACATCTCCCGAACCATCGAAGGTGCCGCCGTCACGTTCGGCAAGGCCGTCGAGCAGGGCGCCACCGACAAGTCCGCGAAGGCCTTCGCGGGCGGCAAGTATGTCGGCATCGCGCTGCTCGACCGCTCGGCCTCCGGCCTGACGGTTGCTGCCGGCCAGGTCACCGGCCGCGCGATCGATGCGTTCGGCGTCGGCGAGTCGGCGCGCATCCGTACCAAGGGCGACATCTGGGTCGTCGCATCGGTGGCGGTGGCCGCTCGCGATCCGGTCTACCTGACCGCCGCCGGCGCCTACACCAACGTTTCCACCGGGAACACCGCAATTCCCGGTGCCAGCTGGGACACCAGCACCACCGCCGCCGGCCAGCTGGCCGTCGTCCGTCTCGGCTAAGGAGCCAACCACATGAGCGCAATCCCCCTCATCGACGCCCAGGCTGCACTGGGCTTCGTGATCGCCCAGGCCTCGATCATCGAGCCGGGCGTCTACCGCACCGTTTACCCCGACATTCAGTACCGCACCTTGGTGCCGGTGGACACGTCGGGCAGCGAGTTCGCCACCTCGGTGACCTACTTCTCGGGCGACCAGTTCGGCAAGGCAGACTGGATCAACGGCAACGCCGATGACATCCCGAAGGCCGGCACCACCCGTTCGAAGTTCGAGACCCCGGTTTACACCGCCGGCATCGGTTACGGCTTTGGCTGGGAAGAGGTCGGCCGGGCCCAGATGCTGGGTATCAACCTGTCCACCGAAGACGCTGCAGCTGCACGACGTGCGTCCGAAGAGATGGTTGATCGAGTTGCATTGCTGGGTGATGCCAGCAAGGGCTTCACCGGCCTCTTCAACGCCGCTGGAGTGACCCCGGTCGCAGCTCCGACCGGCGGCTGGGACGCCACCACCGATACCCAGCTGATCGTGGCGACGCTGAACCAGGCGCTGCTCAACGTGTTCAACGGCACCAACACGGCCTCCATCGCCAACACGCTGCTTCTGCCGTGGACGAAGTATCTGCTGATCGCCACCCGCAAGATGAGCGATCAGAGCGATATGACCGTTCTGCAGTGGTTCTTGGCCAACAACGTCTACACCGTGCAGACCGGTCAGCCGCTGACGGTGCGTGGTGTGCGTGGCCTGGACACGGCTGGCGTGGGTGGCATTACCCGCTTGGTGGCCTACCGCAACGATCCGCAGGTGCTGAAGCTGCACATGCCGATGCCGCACCGCTTCCTGCCGGCCTGGCAGAGCGGCCCGCTGCGCTGGGACATCCCGGGCGTGATGCGCCTGGGTGGCCTGGACGTGCGCCTGCCGAAGGAAGTCGTCTACCTCGACGGCATCTGATCACCACGGCCCCGGCGAAGTGCCGGGGCCTCACTGGAGCAAAGCATGAAGATCACGAACAACCACACCGGTCCCCTCGGCCTTCCGGACGGCACAATCCTCCCGAAGGGTGAGCCGACCGTTGTCCCCGGCTGGGACCAGATCAAGAAGAACACCGTGGTGCAGGGCTGGCTCAATGCCAAGATCCTGACGGCCGCCGGTGGCGACGATGCCGGCACCGGCAACCCGGGCGGCGAGGGCGGTGCCGACAAGGACGCACTGATCACGCGCGCCAAGGAGCTGGGCATCGACGCGAAGGGCAACTGGGGTGTGCCGAAGCTGCAGGCGGCCATCGCTGATGCCGAGAAGGCCAAGGCTGGCACCGGCAACACGGGCGGCGAGGCGCAGTCGTGAGCGTCTTCGACGAGAGCCGCGGCTACTTGCGCGAAATGCGAGAAGAGCCCTCGTCCGCCGTGGGCGAGGCTGCCGCGGTCGCGGCCGAGGTCATCCACAACGACGGTTTCGGCGAGGGCTGACATGTACGGCACGCTGGAAGACGCGGACAGCTACCACCAGGCGCGCGGCAACGCCGCCTGGGCAGCGGGATCAGAAGACGCCCGCACCGGCGCGCTCGTCCGCGCTACGGACTACATCGACGGCCGGTACCGGGTGCTTCTTGCCTCCGGCCGCTGGTCGTCGATGTTCCCCGGCGTGCGCACTGCCGGGCGGGGCCAGCCGAACGAATGGCCCCGCACCGGTGCCGTGGACTACGACGGTGATCAGATCCAGACGGATGAGATCCCGGACGAGGTCGAACGCGCAACCTACGAGGCGGCGCTGCGAGAGCTGGTTAACCCCGGCAGCCTCTCGCCCGACTTCGTCGCGGTGGAGCAGGTCACCAAGGAGAAGGTGGGCCCGATCGAGGTCAACTATGCCGACGGCACCGCCGCCGGCGCGACCCCGAACCGTCCGATCATTTCCGCGATCGACGAGATCCTGGCGCCGCTGCTCCGGACGCCGGCCCTCGGCCCAGCGGTGCGGGTCGTATGAGCGCGTTCTATGACCGCATGCAGGCCACGGCCACGCGGCTGATAGACCGGTACGGCTATGCCACGCAGTTGGAACGAGACGGCGCGCCTACTGGGCCGCCGCATAATCCGCAGCCGGGCACGCCGACGCGGCACGACTGCAAAGCGGTGGAGCTGGAATACAGCCTCACCAACCGCGACACCACGCTGGTGCAGCAGGGCGACAAGCTCGGCCTGATCTCCACCGCGATCGACATCGCGCCGACCAAGGATGACCGGATCCTGCTGGGCGGCGAGCTGTTCCACTTCATCGACCTGCAGCCGCTCTCCCCGGGTGGCCAGATCCTGCTCTACGAGTTCCACGCCCGTCGCTGATGGCCAAACTGACCTCCCGAGAGCTGGAACTGCTGGCTCGCCGGCTCGAACCGGAGCTGCGCAAGGCGTTCGTGCAGGCCATCGTCGCTGCGCGCAACGACGCCGCGGTGCAGGCTATTGCCGAGCTGCTGCGCGCTGGCCGCGTGGAGCAGGTGCTGGTGGCGCTGGGCATGGATGCCGCACGGTTCTCACCTCTGGCCGAGGCGGTGCGGTCTGCATTCGTCGCCGGTGCTCGTGCGGGCGTCCAGGAAATCCCGCCGGTGCGGCTGTCGCTGGATCCGATCATCACCGGAAGCTACCGGCCGCGATCGCCGTCGCCGGTGCTGCGCGCCAGCTTCGACCTGCGCAACCCGGCTGCGGAGCGGTGGCTGGCCACCAATTCATCGCGCTTGGTCACCGAGATCATCGAGAGCCAGCGGCAGGTGATTCGGGGCGTGCTGCAGCAAGGGATGATCGCCGGCCGAAACCCGCGCCAGACCGCGCTGGATATCGTTGGCCGGGTAGGCGAAACGGGGCGGCGCTCCGGCGGCGTCGTGGGACTCACGTCGCAGCAGAGCCAGTACGTGACCAACATGCGCGCGCAGCTGGCCAGCGGCGACCCGAAGGCGATGGCGGCGTACTTCGATCGGCAGCGGCGGGATAAGCGCCTGGATGGCATCGTCAAGCGCGCTATCGCCGCCGGCAAGCCGGTGTCGCAGGCGGACATCGACAAGATCGCTGGACGCTACGCAGACCGCCTGCTTGCGCTGCGCGGCGAGATGATTGCCAGGACCGAGTCCATCGCTTCGCTCAATGCGGGCAGGGAAGAGGCCTACCGGCAGCAGATCGAAGCAGGCAAGTTGGCGCCGGAGAACGTGGAGTGCACCTGGTCGGACACCAATGACCGGCGGACCCGGCACAGCCATCGTGCAATGAACGGCCAGAAGCGCATGTTCGGCGAGCCTTTCCAAGCGCCGAGCGGTGCGCTGTTGAACTACCCGGGTGATACCAGCCTGGGCGCCGGCGCTGAGGAGACGGTGGGCTGCCGCTGCATGAAGCAGTACCGGATCAACATGGCGGCGGAGGTGCTGCGTGGCCAACAAGTTCGGTGACCAGGTGAAGGCGTTTGCCGAGAAGGCAAAACAACGCCAGCTGGCCATCTTCCGCGAGTCGGCCCAGCAGGTGATGGAGGAGGCGAACACCCCGGAGGGTGACGGCGGCAAGATGCCCATCGACACCGGGTTCCTCCGAAACTCAGCGGTGGCCTCGACCGAGGGCCCGCCCGACGGCACCGGCGGCGATCCCTCCCTGGTGTTCTCGGCAGTTGAGCTTGGGCAGACGGTGTGGGCCGGCTGGACCGCTGCCTACGCGCTGCGCATGGAGCACGGCTTCTACGGCGAAGACAGCCTGGGCCGGGTCTACGCACAGCCCGGCAAGGGCTTCATGCGATCGGCCACCCAGAACTGGATCTTCATCGTGGACAGCGTGACCAAGTCGGTAGGGGATAGAATCAAATGAGCGACACGGAGATCTATGACGCCTTCGCCGGGCTGGTGGGCGCCTTCGCCGCGGCCCAGAACCTGCCTTGCTCCTACCCGGCGCTGGGATTCAAGCCGCCGACTGCAGGCGCATGGCTGGAGCTGCAGTGGTTCCAGAACGAGACGCAGAACTACGGCCTGGCCGATGACGGCCCGTCCCTGATGCAAGGGTTCGGCCAGCTCTCGGCCTGCTACCGGCCCGGGCAAGGGATCATGGTTGGCACGCGCATCACCGACCAGATCATCGCGGCCTTCGCCAAGGGCACGACCTTCGCCGCGATGCGGGTGTACCGAAAGCCGTGGACCTCCGCCCTGATCCAGGATCCGGAGCGGATCATGCACCCGGTGACCATCAGGTGGCAGGGGTTCGTGTCGGGGTAGAATCCGGCCATGAGCCCGAAGCCGCCCAACCTGCACCTGGTCCGAAGCGACGCGCCGCCCACCGAGGGCGAGCTGGCGGAGCTGCGAGAGGCGGTCGATCGGATGCGACGGAACCGCACGCTGCTGGATGCCTTCAACAGGGAGCAGGCGTTGTTCGTGCGCTCAGAGTTCCTAGCCTATGTGGAAGCGGGGTTTACCCGGCCGCAGGCCATGCAGCTGGTGGCGGCCAAACTTCATCCTGGTAGCAGATAGATGTCAGTTTCGCCATACGCATGGAGTGCGTTGAGCTTTTTCCTTGGCTTGATTCTCGGTCACTGGCTGGCGCTGGGGCGAGATCGGCGGAAGGAGTTCAATGAATTGGCAAGGCCATTGCAGGACTGGGTCTCATGGGTCAAAGCACATCAGAATGGATATAGGGATCCTCCACCTTTGGTCGTGGTCGCAGCATTCACTGCGCGGCTAAAAAAAAGGCAGGAATGCAAATTTAATGTTGCAGCAGCTGCTATTAAGGACGACTACCACCAGAACTATAGAATCTCTAAGGCTGGCACAGTTATATATGCGCGGACGCCCAAAGGAGACGAGGCCCTAAAGGCCTTATGGAATATTGTTAAACCCCAGTAGATCAGCCTAATAGGCCCGCCCACTAGCGGGCCTTTTTCGTTTCCCAAGACCCCGCCCCGTGGCGGGGTTTTTATTGCCCACCCACAGGAGAACGGCCATGGCCGAGGCAAAGACCAACGCAGGTTCCAAGCTCTTCATCTGCGCTACCCCCAAGAACGCCGACCTCACGCAGGCGGAATTCACCGCACTGACCTTCGTGCAGGTGAAGAAGGTCGGCAGCGTGGGCGAGCGCGGCATCAACACCAACATCGTTACCTACGACACCTGGGACACGCTGGTGTCGCTGAAGGGCAAGGGCATCACCAATGCTGGTGACCCGCCGGTGGAAGTGGCTGAAGACCTGACCGACCCCGGCCAGATCGCCATGCGCGCCGCCGGCGCCCCGAACGTCGCCGATGCTTACGCCTTCAAGGTGGAGCGCGCCGACGGTTCCATCGAGTACCTGCGCGGCCTCGTGGCTGGCCCGAACTCCCCGGGTGGCCGCAACGAGGACTTCGTGCTCAACACCTACATCTTGGGCCTGAACCAGGTCCCCATCGTGGTGCCGGCCCCGGTCGTCCCGTAACCGAATACCGGCGGGGTAGGGCGCGCGCCTGAAAGGCTGCCTGATCCGACAGCTTCCCCGCCGGTTCCTTTTCGGATCGCACCAAAGGATCACGACATGAACGACCTGAGCACCATCGTTGCCACCGAGCGCGTCATCGACATCAACCACCCGGTCAACGGCACAGCCACTGGCCTCCGCCTCACCCTCCTGCCGGAAACCCACCTGAAGGTCCGCGAGGCTGCTCGCAAGGCACTGAACGACCGCCTGCAAGGCAAGGGCAAGGTGACCGCCGAGAAGATCGAGGAGAGCCGCCTGTCCATGCTGGTCGCCAGCATCGGCGGTTGGGAATGGAAGGGCGACGCCACCTTCGAAGGCGAGAAGCCGGACTTCAGCGACACCAACCTGCGCAAGGTGATCCAGCGCCTGCCGTGGATCCAGGACCAGATCGATCAGGAGCTGGGCGAGCGCGCCGAGTTCTTTCGCGAGCCTGAAGAACAGGCTGGCTGAAACCACATACCAGACCGTCCGCTATGACATGGCGGACGAGAACGGTGAAACACGCCGTCAGCGCAACGAGCGCTTCGGTGAGAAATCCCCCGACGTGGAGGTCCCCATGGAAGGGGCCCACGTCTGGGACTGGTTCTGGGCTCTCTCAGCGCGCCGCCGCTCTGGCCCGGAAGCGTTGACGTTTGCTGACGTCGGCGAATGGCAGCGCTTGGTGATGGTCGACCTCCTTCCGCAGGAGGTGGAAATGCTGATGGCGATGGATGACCAGTACCTCCGCGCGGTGCGAGAGGACCAGGACGCGGCCCGGGCCCGCGCACTCGAATCACAGAACAACGGGAGTCGTTGAACATGGCTGATATTGCCGAGCTCGGTTACAAGGTCGACAGCAGCGGGCTGGTCGAGGGCACCAAGGCCCTGGACGACAACGCTGCGGCGGCCGAGAAGACCGGCAATGCCGCTGCACGGCTGGAGAAGGAATACCAGTCGATGTCGCGGACGGTCGACCAGTCCTCGAAGGCGCTGGGCGACCGTCTCGGCGGCGCGCTCGACCGGATCGGCGTGGGTACCGGCAGCGTGATTGCTGAGCTGCAGACGCTCAACAGGACGCAGAGCGAGGTGCTGGCGGCACTGGGTGGCCTGGACACCAGGCTGACTGGCACTGCCTCGGCGCTGAAGGCCTATGAAGCGGCCGGGCAGCAGGCAGCAGCTGCCGTCACCTCCACGGCCACGGCAAGCCAGCGTCTGGAGACGGACCTTGCGGCGCAGGAGGCTCGGTACCGGTCGGTTGCCCGTGAGGCCGTTGCTTATGCCGAATCCACGCGAGGCGCCAACCTGTCCGATCGTGCGTTGGCGGAGGCGGCACGCGAGGCGACCTCGGCGTATGACTCCCGCGCTGCTGTGACGGCACGGATGGGCACGGAGCAGGAGCGCCTGGCCGCTCGTGCCAAGAGCCTGCAAGAGGCCGAAGCCCGTGCCACCAATCAGGCCAAGGACGCAGCCCGTGCCACGCAGGCGCAGGAGCTCAACCTGAAGAAGCTGCTGGGCCAGATCGATCCGACTGTGGCCGGGTTGAACCGCCTCGCGGACATGGAAGACCGGCTGGCCAAGGCCCGCGACCTTGGGCTGATCAAGCCGCAGGTGTTCCAGCAGTATCAGGCGCAGCTGGAGGCCACCCGCGCCAAGACGCTCGCGGCAGCACAGGGCACCGGCACGCTGTCTGGCCAGCTCGGGCAACTGAACCTGCGTTCCGTGGAGACGCAGCAGTCGCTGGTGTCGCTGATCAGGTCGCTGGCCACCGGCGATATCGGCCAAGCGCAGTCGTCGATCACCTCACTCACGGCGCGCACGGGGGCGCTCAGCAGCGCCTTCACCCTGACCGGCCTCGCCGTAGGCGGCACGGTCGCAGCGATCGCTGGCGTCGCTGTGGTCGCTGCCAAGGGCTACATGGAGATGCGGCAGCTGGAGGGCATCGTGACCGCCACGGGCAACGCCAGTGGATACACCACCGACCAACTGATGCACATGCGGTCCGAACTGGGCAGCGCCACCGGCAACTACAAGGACGCCACCGCAGCGATCAGCATGCTCGTGTCCGAAGGACGGGCCAGTGGCCAGGCGCTGGAGCTGATCGCGTCCTCGGCGGTGAACCTGTCCACGCTCACCGGCAGCTCCATCAGCAGCACGGTGAACGAGATCGAGGCGCTGGCCACGGGCGGCGCCGACGCGCTGGTGAAGTTGAACGACCGCTACAACTTCCTGACCCCGGAGATCTATCGACACATCGAGGCGGTGCGCGAGCAGCGCGGTGATTACGCCGCCACCCAGTCCGCTCTGGAGCAGTTCGACCAGGTGATGAACGAGCGTGCCGAGAACATGGCCGAGAGCGCTGGTGTGGTGGAACGGGCATGGAAGGGCGCTCTGGCCGCTTTCCGGGGCACCATGGAGGAGATCAAGTCCATCGGTCGCAACGACCTGGATAGCCAGATCGGGCGCCTGAAGGATGATCTGGCGTTCTTCCAGACCCTGCAGCGCAGCCCCATCCCCGGCGATGCCACCCGAGGCAATGCTGGCGTGCAGGAGATGCAGAGGCGCATCGAGCAGCTCAGCGAGTGGAAGCAGGAGCTGGACGACGGCGCCAAGATCCTCGGGCAGATCGCCCAGCACGGCAAGGACGTAGTGGTCACCGAGCGGGACATGGCGCGGGAGCGCGCCGCCGCCGACGAGGCGCTGAAGGGACGTCTGGCGGGGCTGGACCGAGAAGCGTCCAAGCTGCTGGCGCGCAACAAGATCATCGAGCTTTACAACAAGCTGGATGTGGACGCCTACGACATCAACGGGAAGAAACTTCCGCCGGATAGCAGGTTGCTGGATGGGTCTATGGAGAGACTCATCGCCCGGTCGAATGCGGACATCGACAAGCAGTTCAACAAGCGCGACGGCTTGGGCAAGAAGAACGCCGACGACAACTCGGTGCAGACCTTCATCGCCAATGTCGAGCGGCAGATCACGGCCAACCAGCAGCTGGCTGACAGCGGAGACAAGGTCACGGCGAGCGACCGCATGGTGATCCAGGCGCGCCAGATGCTGGCCGACAAGACCAACAACATGACCGCGGCGACCAGGACATTGCTGCAGGCGATGATCCCGCAGTTGGAGGCGAGCGATGCGCAGGCACAAGCCGAGGTGCAACGGCAGCGCGGTATGCAGGCCAGCCTGGCGCTGACCGAGCGGCTGACGCAGCTGGAGAAACAGAGGCAGGAGCAGGCGGACATCGACCTCATGGGGATCGGTCGGGGAGGGGACGCTACCCAGATGCTGCAGCGGCAGCTGGACATCCAGCGCCAGTTCTTGCGGGAGCAGGAGAAGCTGGACAAGGCATACAACAGTGATCGGTTGTCGCTGACCGCAGAGGCAGCCGTCATCAGGAAGGCTCAGTACGATCAGGACACGGCATCCCTCCAGACGAGCCTCAACAACTCGCTGGACATCGAGCGGAACTACCAAGAACGCCGGGCCGCGATGCTCGGCGACTGGCGCACCGGGGTAAACCGCGTATGGGCGGATTACGTGTCGGCCGCCGGCAACGCTTCGGATCAGGCCGGCAGCTTGGTGTCCAACAGCCTCAGCGGAATGGAGGATGCGCTGGTCCGGCTCGCGCAGACCGGGAAGCTGTCGTTCACCTCCCTGGCCAATTCGATCATCGCGGACTTGGCGCGCATTGCGGCAAAGCAAGCGGCCGTAGGCCTCTTCAATGCGGTAGCGGGTGCGTGGGGTGGGGGCAGCACCTACACGGGTAGCGGAACTGGAGCGGGATCCATCGGAAGTTTCGGCAACAACCTGATGAGCTTCGGCGGTGGTCGAGCCAATGGCGGGCCCGTGCGCGGGTCCACGCTGTACGAAGTGGGCGAGGGCGGCAAGCCGGAACTGTTCAACGATGGCCGCGGACGAACGTACCTGATCCCCGGGAACAACGGGAACGTGGTGCCGGCCGCGCCAACGTCCACGGGCAGTGCCAGTGCCGCTGCACCTACCCCGCAGTTCAACATCACCATCAACGGCGCGACTGGTGGAGGGACCGCCACAGCGAAGCCGAACCAAAGCGGCGGGGCCGACATTGAGGTAATGCTGGATCAGATGGAAGGACGGATTGCTGGCAACTTCGCCCAAGGCGTGAGCCCCCTAAACAGTGCACTTGAAGGCCGATATGACGTTGCTGCTCGCGTATAGCGGCGCAATCACTTCACACCCCTGCAACCGAGCGACGAACAATGGCCGTATTTCCGAACAACGCGATAATCAGGCTCTCCGGCTTTTCCGAGGAGTTAGACCCGTCGGTGGAGCGGGTGGAGATGGAGCGCGGCGTGCCCAAGCAGCGTGTCATCAACAGCCAGGTTATGGCGACGATTACCGCCACTGTGCTTTTTAAGGCCCCCGAGGACATCTCTGCATTCGAGGAATGGTATTTCGGTGAGCTGGGCCGGGTCGGCTGGTTCACCTTCGCGCATCCCAGAACAGGGGAGCCCCTGACGGTCCGGTTCGTCGGAGGGCAGATCGGCACTCTCACTGCACAGGCGCCTCGGGGCTTCTATTCCCAGCGACAAGTCACCTTGGAGTATCTGCGATGAGCACCTTCGCCGAACGCCGCCAGCGGGTGACCGACACCACCGGCACGCTGGTGCTGCTGGAAGTGTCTGCCCCGTCATTTGCCGAGGTACTTCGAATCGTCAACGACACCCAGGACTGGGTCAGCAACGGGATGGTTTACACCGGCGTGCAGTTCGGGTTCAAACTGCCGGACGATGTGAGTGGCCAGGCGCCACGGGCGCAGCTCGTGCTCAGCAACGTGGGCCGGGCAATCACGGAGGACTTGGAGCGGCTCGCTCCGGGCGAGCTCGTCACTGCGAGGCTGATGATCACGGACCGCGCCGACCCCAACCTCATCGAACAGGATCACTACCTGCCTATGACAAGCGTCTCGGTGAACACCCAGACGGCCACGGCTGCATGCGGTGTTGACTATCTGACCCGCCAACAGGCCGTGCGTCTGCGTTTCAACCCGCAGACGTCGCCGGGGCTGTTCTGATGCGGCTGGCTGACGTTGAGCGGTTCACCGCGATCCCGTACGACGCCGACACATTTGATTGCGCCGACCTGGTCGCCCTGGTGCAGCGCGAGTTGTTCGGGCGCTCTGTGGTGATGCCAGGGCGGCGCCCTCGCGGCGCGCGCGGCGCTGCCGAGCTGGGTGACCTCTCCGCTCCCTATGCACGCCTTCGCGAGGGGCCGCCGCAGGACGGCGACCTCGTGCTCATGTTCGACCACGGACAACGCAGCCCCGGCCATGCCGGGGTTTTCTTTTTCCTGGCCCATGAAGGCTGGGTTCTTCACAGCAACGAACAGAACGCGTGCAGCGTTCTCCATCGCGTTCGCGAGATTGATGGCTTCGGCCTGCGCATTGAAGGATTCTACGAATGGCTCTGATGAGCAACCCCGCCGCCGGCCGCCTGATCGTCACCCCCCACCCTGTGCTGGTGGACGGACAGCGCAACGTGGTCGCCGATCTCCGTCCGGGCGAGTCGCTGTTCCGCTTCCTGATGCGGCATGTGGAGGATCTCGACGGGCAGCGATGGGACGTCACCATCGGGGGCAAGGCGGTGCCGCGGCACCTGTGGCACCAAGTGTTCCCGAAGCATGGCCAGCTGATCGAGCTGCGTGGCGGCGTTGGCAAAGCCGCGATCGCGATCGTGGCGATGATCGCGCTGACGTATTTCACCTTCGGCATCGGCACGGCGGCCGCTGCCGGCATGTGGGGCGCGGGAGCCGTTGCTTCGACCTACGGGGCCTTGGCCGCCACAGCGGTGTACATGGCCGGCGCGGTGCTGATCAACCAAGTGCTGGCGCCGAAGCAGCCCAAGGCCAGCCAGGCTGCGCCGACGAGCTACTCCATCAGTGCCGGGCGCAACCGCGCCCGCGCGTATGAGCCCTATGGCCTGGCCTTCGGATCCATCCGCATCGCGCCGGATCTGATCAGCCAGCCCTATACCCACTACGAGGGCGATGATCAGTACCTGTCGATGGTGCTGACCCCGGGGATCAACGTCGATAGCGTGGAGGCGATCTACAACGGCGAGGTGCTGCTTTCCAGCTACGACGGCGTGCAGGTCTGGCACAACGGCTTCCCCGGCATGCCCAACCAAGAGTTACCGCTGTATAGCAACGCCGACGTACGCGATGGCGGCACGCTGCTGGACACCTCCAGCGATCCCAAGGGGAGGCCGGGCGATTGGGTGCAGCGTTCCAGCTCGGCGGGTGCCGTGCGGCTGATGGTGGGGATCGAGTTTCAGCTGTACGACAAGACCAGCAAGGGCAAGGACAAGGAGAACCGAGAACAGATCCAGATCCAGTATCGCCCCACCGGTACGACGGGCTGGCAGAACTTCGGCAATTACGCGGTACGCGGCAGCACGGCCAAGACTCAGCGCGCCAGCTACGCGATCGACGTGGCCGAGGGGCAGTACGATGTGCGCGTGCGGGTCGCCGGTCAGAACACTGACGGCAGCGGCGCCCAAGCCTCTTTCACCTGGACCACGCTGACCAGCATCCAGCGAGACACGGCCACCTACTCGGGCATTGCGCGCATCGGCGTCCGCATGAAGGCCACCGGCCAGCTCAACGGCGCGCCCGACGAGCTGCGCACCGTTGTGCACGCGCGCCCGGTCCCGGTGTGGAAGGGTGACCAGTGGGTTACTGAGCGCAGCAGCAACCCGGGCGCCCAGATCCTCGCGTACGCGCGCGGGATCTACGCCCTCGATGGCACGCTGCTGGCCGGCATGGCGTTGCCCGACTGCCAGATCGACATCGAGGGACTGAAAGCCTTCATGCTCCATTGTGAGGCGGAAGGCTTCACCTATAACCACTGGGTCACCGACGTGCGCAGCCACCAGCAGGTGCTGGACGTGGTCGCACTCGCTGGCTTCGGCCAGGTGTGCTGGCCGCGCGGCCGGCTCTCTGTGGCTTGGGCGGCGGACGAGCAGCCCCTGTCCGGCGTGGTCAATATGGCCACGATCAAGAAGGGGCAGTTCCAGGTCGATTACATGCTGGCCAACACGGCCGACGGCATAGAGTACTCCTACCTGGACGGTGCGACCTGGGAGGCAAAGACGCTGCGCGTGCCGGCGCCGGGCGTCACCACGATGCTCAACCCGGCTCAGGTAACCGGGGAGGGCGTCACGACAGAGGCCCACGCGGCCATGCTCGCGCGCTGGCACCTCGCGCAGACCCTCTATCAGTACAAGTCCATCGGCTACAGCACGGACATTGAGCACCTTTCCTACAGTCGCATGTCGATGCTGGCGCTGCAGCACGATATGACCCAGTGGGGCTTCGGCGGCCGGATCATGGGTGCTGTCGAGGTGGGCGGCCGCATGGTACTGCAGCTGGATGAGCCGGTCCCGGCCCCGCCCCAGGGCAGCGCCTTCGTGGGTCTGCGCATCCCCGGCGAGCGGGTGTACCGCGTGATGCGCGTGAGGCCATTCACGGGCACCGCGAAGGAGTTGACACTGGTGGATCCGTGGCCGCGCGATGCTGCAGTACCGGGCGACAGCGAGGCCAACCCGGCATGGGACACGATCTGGATCTACGACTTCAAACAGACCCCGGGCCTGCGCGTGCGCGTGACCGGCATTCGGCCGGAGAGCGATTTGAAGGGGGCAGCCGTGGAAGTCGTGGCCGAGAGCCGCGAGTTCTGGCATTACGTGAAGACCGGCGAGTACATTCCCTCGCCAAACGACTCGCTGCTGCAGACCAGGCCGGTGGCCAGCGAACTCATGATCACTGAGCGCCAAGTGGTGCAGGGCGACACCGAGTACACCGAGCTGCAGGCCACCTTCGCGGTGTCCGGCCCGGTGGGCGACTCGAGGGTGCTGAGCGACATCGACGGGAACGGGGAGCTGGAAGAGGTGGCACGCACGGTCACCCGCACCGCGGCGTGGCGCATTCCCGGGGCCGGCACGTACCCGATCGCCGTGCGGCCCTACAGCCCCGACGGTGCCGCCGGCGTTGCAGCTTCGTTGATCTACACCACACAGGGCGCCGATGCGCCACCTGTGCTGGTGGACTTCTTTGACGTAGAACAGCTGAGCGGCGGCGTACGCCGCTACACGTGGGGCTTCTTCAGCGACACCATCCAGTCGGCCAACTTTGCCGGCGTTGAGATCCGGTATCACGCCGGCACCGAGCCACACGCTTGGGAGCAGATGACTCCGCTCGGCGATGACGGGTATCACGCTGCGGCCTTTGAGGCGGTATTGCCCGCTGCCGGCCTGTGGACCTTTGCCTGTCGTTCGCGCAACACGGCCAGCACGCTGTCGAGTCAGGCGCGGACGGTTCAGGTCGAGCTGAAGGCGAACCTGGGCGAGGTCATCGACGGGTTGGACGGCCGCATTGATGAGACCTACGAGCAGGCGCTAGCGGCGAACAACAGAATCACCGAGGAGATCCTCAAGCGCATCGCCGAGGATCTGCGCGTTGCCAATGAAGCCGTAGCGGCGGCGCGCGCCTACACCGACGCCCAGGTGGCCGCGCTCAACGGCATTCTGGAAGACATCGTGGGTGCCGACGAATGGGCTGCCGACGCTGAGTACCCGGTCGGTGATTTCGTGCGCCGAGCTGGCGTGCTGTACCGGGCGTTGGTGGAGAACAACGGTGTGGAGCCTGGCAGTGATCCGGCGGTGTGGCAGGCGATCGGCGAGTACACCTCGGTAGGTGAGGCGCTGGCCGCCGCCATCAGCATGTCCACCCAGAACGCTACAGACCTGCAGACCGAGGCCGCGCGCCTGGATGCACTGCTGGTCCGCATGCCGGCCGGGAACGGCACCTTGGCGACGGCGGCGAGCGTAACCGAGCAGATCAATGTGGTCGCCAACCGGGTGGAGGCCATTGCGCAGCGAACCAACGTGTTGGAGGCGGCGCTACCGGGCTTGGCAACCAATGCCTACGTGCGGCAGCTGGACGAGGCACAGACGAACGTGGCCATGGCCCTGGGCCGACGGATCGATCAGACCAATGCGGTTCTGGCCGGGAAGGCCGAGGCCGGAACGGTGCAGCAGATCCAGTCCAATGTTGAGCAGCTCGGTGGGACGGTGAGCGCGCAGGGCACGGCGCTAACGCAGGTGAAAGCCCAGCTCGGTGGCACGCCGAACATGCTGAAGGACTCATCCTTTGCGCGCGGATTCACCTATTGGGCACAGCCGGGTGGGCTCGGCATCGTCAATGAGCCGCGCTACGGCAACTACATGTACGCTCCCCCGATCTCGGGCGGTACGGCCAGCCCGCAGACGGTGCAGACGGGCCAAGGCGTCTACGTGTTCAGCGGCGAGGTGTACCGCAACAGCAATGCCGGCACGGTTCGGCTCGAAGTCGCGGCGTACAACGCGAATGGCTACATCGGAGCGGTTTCGGCTCTCAGCGATCCATCGATCGTCGGACAGTGGCAACAGGTCTACATCGCCATCGCCGCGCCTCCGGGGACGACGTACTTGGTTTGCCGCCCCATCTGGGAGAACACCAACGCCAACAACTCGATCCGGCGCATGAAGCTGGAGCTTGGACTGACCCCAACGCTCTGGACCGACGATACGGCGGTTCAGCTGGAGGCGACCGCGACGCAGATCCTCGAAGCCCGTGCCGTGCAGCTGGAGAATGGCCAGACCGTTCTGATGGGGCGCGCAGGCGTGCTGGTGGACGTCAACAACCGTGTCATCGGCTGGGCGGCCAACAACGACGGTAAGCGCGGCATCTTCGACATCGTTGCCGACGCCTTGAACGTGAGCGATCCCAACGGAACCGGCAGCACCACCTTTGAGGATGGGCGTTGGGTCACGCGCTGGGCCAACAGCGGCTATATCCTGGTTCAAGGCAAGCCCTTCGGAAACCTGGGCGACCTGGTCATGTACTACGGGCAGGGCAGCGACCCGGCCACGGTGGTCAAGGCGAATGCCAAGTTCGCGCTGGATACGGCCGGCAACGTCTTCATCGCCGGCGCGCTCTACACCGGGGGCATCTCGCGCGGTTTCAAGAGCAGCACCACTGTGGCGCAGGGCGTAGCGGTGGAAACTGGCTATCTCGGCCGGCTGGGCCGGGAGGTGCAGGTGGGTGGGCGCTTCCAGTACCAATACCAGCAGCAGTACAACGGCGCGTCGTCGGTGATCACCCTGGGGCCAGGCAGCACCTCGGCGGTGGTCGTGCTGGAACGCAACTTCGCCGGCGACCCCACTTGGACAGAGCTGTCGCGGTTGACGTTGGGCGGGAGCGATGACGTGTTCAACGAGCAGGGGGCAGCGTCATTCATCACTCAGACGATCAGCGGACAGATCTTCGCCACCGACGTGGCGAGCGCCCGCCAGACAAGCTTCCGCACGCGTGTGCTGAGCTACGACCGACGTGAACACAGCGTCAGCAATCCCGGTCCAACGCCGCTGGCTCTCCAATCTCAGTATCAGTCCATCGAATCCATGGAGTAACCGACGTGTCTCTGATCCAATCGGAAAGCGGCAACAACGCGGTGGAGATGTTCGCCACCCGCATCGATGTGCAGTGGGACTTCCGCACCAACACCGGCCCGGTGCTTTTCCACTTCGAGCGAGTGGACTGGGATCGGGAGACCGGAATGGTCAACACGCGCGGGTATGAGCGGACGATCCGGCACGACATAGCGGGGCTGATCGGTGGCCAATACGCCATCATCGACCCCTTCACCGGCGAAGAGCTGGTGGAGCCCGGCTGGAAGCTGATGGCGATGATCAAGGCGGCGACCGAGCGCGTGTGGGATGCGGAGACGGCGCCTGTTGACGAGCAGACCAGCGGTGAGGGCGAGTCTCTCGCCGTCCCGTCGTAGGCTGCTTGGACCTTGGGCAAAGTCTATGCCTTTACCGCGGTGGAAGATCAGGAGCAGGTTGCTGCCTGATCACGCCATCGACTTGAGCAGGGTGGGGTTATGGTCCGCGATTGCTTCACCCGCTTGGCCAATACCTCGAGACCTTCCACGGTAAGGTGCTCCGCCGCTCAATGTTGCCGGGCACCTAAAAACTATTGTGCTCGGTAGTTCCTTGGCCTAGCGTTGAGCTTGACAGACGAGAATCGGCGCCATGTAATGGAACCGCACGGCATGAAGGATGGGTTCGCCGTGTAATCCAACTTGTTCAACCACGGAAAAGGATGAAGTACGTGAAGACGAACGCTTTGAATGCCCTGTTGGCGGTATCTTTGATGTTTGGTGGAGCATGGATTTGCTCAGATGCATCAGCCGCTCCGCGGCAAAATGCCAGTACGGTAACCACGACCAAAGTGTATGCACCCGGGTCAGCCGAGAGTTCCTCCATTTATGCTTGGATCCGGGACAAGTCTCCTGAATATGCTCCTGTCGTAACTGGCACTGAGATTTCAGTAACCACTACTACCGTTTCGAGCGACAAGGCTACCGTCGCTGCACTGCCATCTCCACCTGTGCCGCTCCCCACCTCGGGTACGCCCGGACAGACGATTACTATCATTTCGACGTTTGCAAATGGTGGGTTTGAGTCTTGGACCTATACTTGGAACAGCCGTAGTGCCGGTGGCGGTTCTTGGGCTCTCTCCGGCTACGAATATAAGAAGGGTAATTTGAATATTCAGTAGAGTCGGACTGCTGATAAGTATTTGCGGGTCGGACAAAGTTCGACCCGCTCAGCACGGTGGCGGCGGCCGCCGCAGGCGTTGTCGCCGGGCGCAACTACAAGTTCACTGCGGTCGAAGACCGCAAAGAGGCCGCGACCTGACCGCTCAGTCCACCTGATCCAGAGCCCCGCTTAGGCGGGGCTTTTTCGTTGTATCAATACCTGCGACCGGTTGGCCATATCCTGCGCGCATGCTTCCTCCCGACTTCCGATGGCGCTCGGTCGCCAGCCGCCCTGACCAGCTACCCGATGCCATCTACTGCGGCACGACGGAGGTGCTGCGGCTATCGCAGCGCGTGGACGATAAGGTTTGGTGGGTCGAGGTGGATCGTCGTCTTGACGACCAGCACCGCGGCCGCCGGTTATGCACCAGCTACGAGCAGGGCGTAATCGGGTCGGAACTGTGGGCGGTAAGGCATCAGCAGCGGCTTCGCCTGGAGATCGACCAGCGCGAAGTGGCCCGCACGGCCCAGCGAAAGAACCGGACCTGGCAGGCAGTCCGCCGGCGTTGCCTCCGTATCGGCGCGTGCGACCGCCGGCGGCCACAGTTGCTGTATGGGTCAGAAGAGCATCGGAAAGGCGCGCTGGGCGCGCGCGAGGGCGGCTTCGCTATGGCGGCAGGCCGACGAGCTGGACAGGAATCACAGCGGCGACTGGCCGGCGAGGGCGACTCGCCGCCGCGTCGCTGATCGGCTCCGCGCCGAGGCCTCGCGGTTCGAAGGTATCGCCAACCGGCTACACCTCTACGACGACGAGCAGGCCGTATGGAGCTGATAGTGATCCACACTGATTCGGCGCAGAACTTAAAAGATCGCCACGAGGGCAGTACTGCTAAAGGTGACCCAGCGGCTTTGGTAGAGCCATCTGAGGGCCGGGTATCGCCTTGGTGGAATGGATGTTCGACTGGCCAACGGAAGCCTCGCCCAGTCGGAACAGGATGGGCTCGATTTCAGGCCGATCGAACGCCACAAATGGCATGTTCCAGAACAAGCTATGGCTTGTAGTCCCGTTCCCAACCGGGAAACTCATGTTTTGTCCGATCCCGGTATAGATGTTCAGGACGCTGCCTGCGAGCAACCAGGACGGGCCCAGCCAGAAGAGCCGATCGGCAATTGGGACATATTCTCCAGACCCATCCCGGTAGCCCAGCATCAACCCTACGTTTGCGGTGTAAGAATCCATTGTCGCTCGCACGACGACACGCTCTTGGTTGGGTAGGCCGCGAGCCAGTACGCTGTCAATTGAGAGGTCGACCAATGGGGCCATTCCGATAATCATTGCTGTTCACCTAAGCCAAAAATTCGAAGCGTCTTTGGGTACAGCCCCGCGATCGCCGCAAGTGCTCCAAAGGCGATGAGACCGCCTCCAATGAGCGGCCGATCACCAAGAAGCTGATATCCGATGGGTATCAAGAATGCGGCGGTGCTCAGTGCCAGCTTGGTGAGCTGGCTTTCGCTCTTTCGTGCTTGATTAAGCCGAAGAACTTCAGCCTCCAAATTGAGAATTTCGCCATCCCTACGTGCGAGCATTTCTCGAGCCTCGCTGAGCTTGTCGCGGGCTGAGTCTTTGTCGTTTCCAAGTCTTTCCGCCACATCCTTGAGCTCCCTGTTTCGGGTCTCTAGTTGATGGAACAGTGCGGGCACCAGTGCATTCAGGCGAGCATCGCCCAATCCGCGTCCTTGTCTGGAGAGATCGGCAAGAGTTGGCGCCATAGCGTCATGAAACGGAGGGCTAGGCTCGGGCGTTGGCCTAGGCGGACGTTGCTGCAGAGCGTGTACACCATCTTCCACAGGTGGCACTAGTTCCCCGTCTTTCATGACCTCTCCTTAGGCCTCGGAGCTTACATCAACTGGGTAGGCCCGTCTTGGTCCGGGCAGGGGTGTCGATGGGCTGGCGCTTATCTGGAGTTGGTCAAGATAGTCCGCCCACTCCTGCATCATGCGCACGCGCTCGGCCATATGGGTCGTGCGGTTGTAGGCCCGGCCGTTCGGATCCTTTACCGCGTGCGCCAGCTGGTGCTCGATAATGTCCGGGCGGTAACCCAACACCTCATCCAGCAGCGTGCGCGCGGTCGCCCGGAAGCCGTGGCCAGTGACCGTGTCCTTGTCGAAACCCATCACGCGCAGCGCCGCCAGCACGGCCACCTCCGACATGGGCCGCTTATCCGTGCGCCCGCCGGCGAATACGTACTGGCCGTGGCCAGTGATCTGCTGCAGCTCCCTCAGCACCTCTACCGCCTGCCTGGCCAAGGGAACGATGTGCGCCTGGCGCATCTTCATGCGTGCGGCCGGGATGCTCCACACGGCTGCGTTGAGGTCGACCTCCGTCCATTCCGCCTGCCGCAGTTCTCCCGGCCGGACGAACACCATCGGCGCCAGCTTCAGAGCGGCCTGGACCACCGGCGTGCCGTGATAGGCGTGCAGTGCGCGCAGCAGGCCTCCCAGCTGGACAGGATCGACGATGGCAGCATGGTTCTTCTCCGGCGCGGGCACCAGCGCTCCGCGCAGGTCTGCGACCGGGTTGCGTTCGGCGCGATCGGTGGCCACGGCGTACCGCATGACCTGCCCGCAGTTCTGCATCACCCGGTGGGCGGATTCGAACGCTTCCCGGGCCTCCATCCGTCGGGCCACCTGCAGGAAGTCCGACGCCTTCAGGTCCCGAGCGCGGCGGGCGCCGATGTATGGGAACACGTCGTTCTCCAACCAGGCGATGACTTTCTTGCCATAGGCCGGCACCCAGGGGCGGCCAGCCAGCCACTCCCGGGTGATGACCTCGAAGCTCTCGCCGTCCGCCACGGCCCGGGAGGCGGTCGCGGCCTTTCGGTGCTCGCTCGGGTCCACGCCGCTGGCCAGCAGGCGCCGCGCGTCCTCTCGTGCCTCTCTCGCCTTGGCCAGGCTGACGTCGGGGTAGAGGCCCAGCGTCAGCAGCTTCTCCTTGCCGGCGACGCGGTACTTCCAGCGCCAGCTCTTGGCGCCTGCAACAGTGATCAAAAGGAACAGGCCGCCGCCGTCAGCAAGCTTCTGTGGCTTGTCGGCAGGCTTGGCGCGACGAATGGCAGCGTCGGTCAAAGGCATGGGGGTATCGGGTTTTGGGGTAGGGCGGATACCCCTAGATATACCCCCACCGTCTCATAGGCTGCAACGGAACAGGCCGGACAACCCCGGACAACAAAAAAGCCGGAACCCCTTGTTTGACGGGAGGTTCCGGCTTTCTGTGGTCCTTGTGGGACCGTCTAATGGTGGAGGTGGGCGGAATTGAACCGCCGTCCGAAGGCACTCCATCCCCGGTACTACATGCTTAGCTCACCGTTGAATCTCATCCTGTGGCAGCACGGTGTGCAAAGCGCACCCCAGGACCAGCCTGCTTTAGTTAAGTCGTGACTGACAGGCAGCCATCACAACCGGTTCCGTGATAATGACCCTACATCTACGAGCACGGGCACAAGTAGGTTCGGGGGTTCGCCTAAGGCGGCTGTAGAACTAAACGCTAAAGCTGTTTTTAGGCAGCGATTGCGAAGTCGTTCGAACCGTAGTTGTCGTCGTTGGCAACTAAAAGTTTGCTGCTGGATTAACGAGGAAAGCTGCCCCCTCGGCATGCACCAAGTAACTTCACAACCCCCGTCGAAACCAATGCACCCCCGGTTTCTTCAAGAACCGTACTTCATCCGGAAAACAGCACCGGAGCTCTACTTGACGGGTTGGATGCTACTCCAATCCAGCTGAACAGTCACCTTGCCCGCCAAGGGCTTACTTCTGCAGCTGGCGGCGGCTGTCGGCCTTGTGGCGGGCCTTTTCCTTCTTCAGGCGGTTGTGCTCGTTACGCACGGTCATCGCCTGCTTCTTGGCCTGCGGTTCGACCCGGGCCATCAGCGATTCCACCTGTGCCACCAGGCGGCGGTGCTCCAGGCTGTCGTAGCTCTGGGTTTCCGAGGCAACGCGCTTGGCGTTGCGGATCAGGTAGGTCAGCACCTTGAGCAGCGCGGCCGGGTCCATGGCGCGGGCGAGTTCGTCAAAGATGAACTCCAGCGCCGCCACGTCGGCGCGCAGGGTGGTCAGTTCGTCCGCCGCCAGTGCGGGTGCCGGGGTAGTTTCGAGAGTCACGCGCGGATCCTTTCCGTATCAATGCGGGGATTCTGACAGTTGTGCGGGGTTGGCGGGGAAAGATCGTTGTCCCGCTGGCGTCCGCGGGTCAGGTGGGGCAGGCGCCCTGGGGCACGTGCGGACTACAATCCGGCCCCGGAAGAGCGGTTGCAGACAGGGATGGCGTGTTGAAAAAGCAGGTGTGGATCGCAGTGGCGGTGTTGGTGGCGGCGATGCTCGGGGCAGCCAGCGTGTGGCTGTCGATGTCGGGGGCACAGGCGCCAGGCGGGGCAGGGCAGGCGTCAAAACCGATAGGACAGGTGGCCAGCCCTTCAGTTGACGCGGCGGCGACCCCGTCGGCCAAGCCGCCGCATCCCTTCCCCGATCTCCGCCGCTCGCGGGAGGGCCTGGAAATCGCCCAAGACCCCTTCAGTAGTGGTCACCCGGAGGAGCGGCGCTGGCTCGACCAGCACGGTTTCCCCAATGGCGCGCAGTGGACCCGCTATCAACGGGCGTCCGATGCCGAGCTTGACCAGGCGGCACGGGCAGGCGACACGGTGGCGGCCACGATGCGCGATGCGCTGCGGCTGGGCGCCGATCCGACGGCTGAAAGCCGTCTGCTGGCCGCAGGCGCGGAAGGCGATCTGTTCGCGCTGAGCCTGCTGTCGTCCTGGAAGGCGGGCGCCCATGCGGCCGGGATTCCCGAGGCCTACGCGATATCCCGCGTGGCCGAAATGCGCGGCGACCTCACCACGGCGCTGCACCGGGAAATGATGCTGGGTGGGCGGCTGACCAGCGAGCAGCGCCTGTTGGCCGAGGCCGAGGCGCTGCACCTGAATCTGCATCTCAATGCGCTGTATCGCCAGAAGCACGGTGTGGACCCGCCGCCGGTGGAGATGCGACCGTATCAGGTGGATCCGGACGATACCCAGCGCTGACCGCGCGGGCAGGGCATTACCGCCGCTTGCGCAGATACAGGCCCGCCACGCGTTCCATCACGCGTCGCGGTTGTGCCGGCGCATCGTGCGCGACTTCTCGCGCGCCCAGTCGCGGTCCTTCTCGGCATCGCGCTTGTCGTGGGTCTGCTTGCCCTTGGCCAGCGCGATCTCGAGCTTGATCTTGTTCTTGCTCCAGTACATCGCGGTGGGCACGATCGTGTAGCCATCGCGCTGCACCTTGCCGATCAGCTTGTCGATCTCGCTGCGATGCAGAAGCAGCTTCCGCTCGCGACGGTCGTTGGCCACCATGTGTGAAGAGGCCTGGATCAACGGGGTGATCTGCGCACCGATCAGGTAGATCTCGCCATCACGCACATAGGCGTAGGCATCGATGATGTTGCCGCGCCCGGCGCGGATCGACTTCACCTCCCAGCCCTGCAGGGCCAGGCCGGCTTCGAAGCGATCTTCGATGTGGTACTCGTGACGGGCACGCTTGTTGAGCGCGATGGTTTTGTTGGCCGTCGCGTCCTTTGCTTTATCCTTGCCGCTGTTCTTGCTCATTTCCCTATTGTCTCCGATTCGGGCACGCCCGGTCGATTCATCAGACATCTGTATCGCATGCCAACTATCCGACGTAGTGCCCTGGTCGAACATTCGGCTGCCCGCATGTTCGACCTGGTCAATGATATTGACGCCTATCCGCGCCGCTTCCGCTGGTGTTCGGCCTCGCAGATCCTGGAGTCCGGCCCGGACCGCCTGGTTGCGCGCCTGGATCTGGGCTTTGGGTCGTTCTCGACCTGGTTCATGACCGAGAACACGCTGCAGCGCCCGCACAGCATCGATATGCAGCTCAAGGACGGGCCGTTCAAGCGCCTGCACGGGCGCTGGGAATTCCATGCGCTGGCCGAGGACGCCTGCAAGGTCACGCTGACGCTGGAGTTCGAGCCGACCTCACGCCTGCTCGGTCCGGCCCTGGCGCTGGGCTTCCAGGGCCTGGCCGACCGCATGGTGAATGATTTCGTCCGCGTCGCCGACGCCCAGGACTGAGCCGTGATCACCGTCGAGGTGGTGCTGGCCTGGCCCGATCGGGCCGCGTCGCGGGTGCTGTCGCTGCCCGAAGGCACTACGATCGCCCAGGCCATCGCCGTGGCCGCCATTGACGGCAGCGCGCAATGCCCGGCAGTGGCCGTGCACGGCCTGCTGGCCAAGCCGGATCAGGTGCTGCGCGAGGGCGACCGGGTCGAGCTGCTGCGTCCGCTGCTGGCCGACCCGAAAGACAACCGCCGCCGGCGCGCACGCGCCGGCGGCTGAGTGAAGAAGTCAGGCCTCAGCGGCCGCGCTTCTTCTTGTCCTTGGGCAGGTTGCGGCCGAACTGGCGCACCGTGCTGCGGGCCAGCTGGGCATCATCGCTGGCGAAGTACTCGCCGTCCCAGCGGGTGACCGCGTCGTTCTCGAAGTAGACGGTGAAGTTCTTCACGTCCGTCTTGCCCACGCGGTTCACGCGCTGGCTGGCGGTGTAGTCCCAGCGCTGGGCATGGAACGGGTCCGCGACGGAGGGCGTGCCGAGCAGGGCACTGACCTGCTGCTTGCTCTGGCCCACCTGCAGCTGACCGACGGCCTGCTCCCGGATCAGGTTGCCCTGATAGATGGGTTGCTTGTAAATGATGCCGCAGCCCGTGGTGGACAGGGCAACGGCGGCGACCAGCAGGAGATTGCGCATCGGGGAATGGCGTTTGGGGAAATCGAGTCGATGATACACTCCTGACGTGTCGCCGCGACCCAATCCGAGGCAGCTGGCGCTAAATCGCCAATGAACGGAGAAGTATGGAAACCCACGACCTGCGCAAAGTCGGCCTGAAGGTGACCCATCCGCGTATGCGGATCCTGGCGCTGCTCGAGCAGCGCAATGCCAGTCACCACATGACCGCCGAAGACATCTACCGCCAGCTCCTGGAGCACGGGGATGAGATCGGCCTGGCCACGGTGTACCGGGTGCTGACCCAGTTCGAGGCCGCCGGCCTGGTGCTGAAGCACAATTTCGAAGGTGGCCAGGCCGTCTACGAGCTGGACCGCGGTGGCCACCACGACCACATGGTCGATGTCGACAGTGGCAAGATCATCGAGTTCGAAAGCCATGAGATCGAGGAGCTGCAGCGCAAGATCGCGGCCGACCATGGCTACGAGCTGGAAGAGCACTCGCTGGTGCTCTACGTCCGCAAGAAGCGTCGGTAACGGCCTGCAGGCCGCCCGGATGCGATCAAAAAACCCCGGGCATGCCCGGGGTTTTCGTTTTCAGGGGGAGGCGCCGGTTCCGGCGGGGCGCCGGCCAGCGGCCGGCACTAGCCGATCACGGGGGCCTCAGGCCTGCAGCAGCTTGCGCGCCGCCGCCCGGGCTTCCTTGCTGACTTCCACGCCGCCCAGCATCCGGGCCAGCTCTTCTTCGCGGGCCTTGGTATCGAGCTTTTCGACCGCGCTCTGGGTCATGCCGTCCACCGGCGCCTTGCTGACCCGGTAGTGGGCGTGGCCCTTGGAGGCGACCTGGGGCAGATGGGTGACGCACAGCACCTGACGCTTCTCGCCCAAAGCGCGCAGCTTCTGCCCGACGATGTCGGCCACGGCGCCGCCGATGCCCGAATCGACCTCGTCGAAGACCATGGTCGGCACCGCATCCAGGCCCAGCGCGGCGACTTCGATCGCCAGCGAGATACGGGACAGCTCACCACCCGAGGCGACCTTGCGCAGGGCGCGCGGTGGCTGGCCGGCGTTGGCGGCGACCAGGAACTCGACCCGCTCGGCGCCGTTCGGGTCCGGCTTGGCCACGGTCTGCGGCTCGATATCGATCAGGAACTGACCGCCGCCCATGCCCAGCTCGCCGATCAGGGTGGTGGTGGTGTCCGACAGGGCCTTGGCGGCTTTCCGGCGGCTGGCGCTGAGCACCTCGGCCACGGTCTTCCACTGGCCGGCGGCACGGTCGATCTCGCCGGCCAGGGCCTGCAGGCGCTCGTCGGCACCGCGCAGCTGCTCGACTTCGGCCTCCATTGCGTCGCGGTGCTCGCCGAGCGCTTCCATCGGAACGCGGTGCTTGCGGGCGAGGTCGTGCAGGCGGCCGAGACGGCGCTCGATATCCTCGAACTGCTCCGGGTCGGCATCCAGGTCGTCATGCACGCGATCGAGCAGGGACAGCGCTTCGTCCAGCTGGATGGCGGCGCTGTCGAGCAGGGCATCCACCTCGCCGAGTCGGCTGTCGTGTTCGGCCACGCGGGCCAGGTCATGGCGGGTCTGCTGCAGCAGCTGCAGGACCGAGACCTCGTCATCCCCATTGAGGCGGCTGACGGCCACGTCGCAGGCGCCGATCAGCGCGCTGGCATGGGCCTGGCGGCGGTGGCTGCTGCCCAGGGTGGCGATCGAGGCCGGGTCCAGATCCTCACGCTTGAGCTCGCTGAGCTGGTGCTCCAGGTAGCCGATCCGGTCGCTCACGTCGCCCTGGCGCGAGAGCGCCTCGGCTTCATCGACCAGCGTCTGCCAGCGTGCCGCGGTCTGGCGGACCTGGGCGCGCTCGGCGTCGTTGCGGGCGAAGGCATCCAGCAGCGAGAGCTGCGAGGGGCGCGAGAGCAGCGCCTGCTGTTCGTGCTGGCCGTGGATCTCCACCAGCATGCCGGCCAGCTCGGTGAGCTGGGTCAGCGTCACCGGGCGGCCGTTGATGAAGGCGCGCGAGCCACCGTCGGCGCGGATCACCCGTCGCAACTGGCACTGTTCTTCGTCGTCCAGCTCGTTGTCGCGCAGCCACTGGCGGGCCGGCGCGTCGGCCAGCGGCGCGAATTCGGCCGAGAGCTCGGCGCGCGCGGCACCGTGGCGGACCACGCCGCTGTCGGCGCGCAGCCCGGACAAAAAGCCCAGCGCGTCCACCATCAGCGACTTGCCCGCGCCGGTTTCACCTGAGACCACGGTCATGCCGGCGCCGAATTCCAGCTCGGTGGCGCGGACGACCGCGAAATCCTTGATCGATAGATGTCTAAGCATGGTCTACGTTGTACACGAGGGGTGTCTCCAAGCCGCGCACGCTAGCATGGGCCGGGGGCGTCTCCAATGACTTGCCAACGCCCCGTGCAGCCATTATCTAAGTGGGCGTCTCACAGGCTGATTCCATGCATCCTTCCGCGTCCCATCTCGCCCCGCGCGCCCGCCATCTGCTGCGGACGCTGATCGCGCGCCACATCCAGGATGGGGAGCCGGTCGGCTCGCAGACCCTTGCCCGGCATGCCGGCCTGGATGTCAGCCCGGCCACGATCCGCAACATCCTGGGCGACCTGGAAGACCTCGGCCTGCTCAGTTCGCCGCATACCTCGGCCGGCCGGGTGCCGACCGCGCACGGCTACCGGGTGTTCGTGGACAGCCTGGTCAAGATGCAGCCGCCGGGCGAGGGCGAGCTCAGCCGCCTGCGCACCGAGCTGGCCACCGGCACCGGCACCCAGGCCCTGCTCGGCAGTGCCTCGGAGCTGCTCTCGGCGATGAGCCATTTCGTCGGGGTGGTCAGCGCCCCGCGCCGGGAGCAGTTCGCGTTCCGGCATATCGATTTCGTGGCGCTGGACGCGCGCCGGGTGCTGGCGATCCTGGTGTTCGCCGACAACGAGGTGCAGAACCGGGTGATCGAACCGCGCCGCGGCTTCAATCCCGGGGAGCTGGAGCAGGTCGCCAACTACCTCAATGCCAACTGCGCCGGTCGGCCGCTGGCCGAGATCCGGGCCCGCCTGCTGCTGGAGCTGCGCGATGCGCAGTCGGAAATGGAGCAGTTGCTGGCGCACAGCATCGAACTGGCCGAGCAGGCGATGGTGCCGCCGGCCGATGACATGGTGCTGGCCGGGCAGACCCGGCTGATGGGCGTGCAGGACCTGTCCGATCTGGAGCGCCTGCGCGAGCTGTTCGATGTGTTCGCCAGCAAGCGCGAGATCCTGCAGCTGCTCGAGCGCACCATCGAGGCCCCGGGGGTGCGCATCTTCATCGGCGAGGAGACCGGGGTGATGCCGCTGGAAAGCGTCTCGCTGGTCACCGCCCCATACTCGGCCGACGGCCAAGTGCTGGGCGTGCTGGGGGTGATCGGCCCGAAGCGGATGGCCTACGACCGCATGATCCCGCTGGTGGAAGCCACCGCCCAGGTGCTGGGGGCCGCGCTGGGCTCGCCCGCGGGCGGCGGATTGTCCCGCGATCGCGCATAAAGCGGCCCTGGACTCTTGAATCCCGTAGCCGCGCCCACATAGGGGTGGGTGGAGGCGGAGAGTCACCGCCAAGGATCCGGAAATGAACCAAGATCAGTCAGATATCGCATCCCAGAATCCCGCCGGCGAGCCGGGCGCTGAGCCGTCCCTGCAGCAGCAGCTGGACAGCCTGCACAACGAGCTGGCCCTGCTGCGTTCGGAGTCGCTGCGCGAACGCGCCGACCTGGACAACCAGCGCAAGCGCGTTGCCCGCGACGTGGAACAGGCGCGCCGCTTCGCCAACGAAAAGCTGCTTGGCGAGCTGCTGCCGGTGTTCGACAGCCTCGATGCCGGCCTCAATGCCGCCGGCAGCGAGCCGAGCCCGCTGCGCGAAGGTCTCGAACTGACCTACAAGCAGCTGCTCAAGGTCGCCGCCGACAATGGCCTGACCCTGCTCGACCCGACCGGCCAGACCTTCAACCCGGACCACCACCAGGCCATCAGCCAGGTCGACGCGCCCGGCGCGGCGCCGGGCAGCGTGGTGCAGGTGTTCCAGAAGGGCTACCTGCTCAACGACCGCCTGCTGCGGCCGGCGCTGGTCGTGGTGGCCCGCGACTGACCCACGGGTCGGTCCGCCGGGCCAGGCCCGGCGGTTCGACCGGACGCTGAACGCGTTGGGTCGCCATCGGACACTGTGTTTGATGGACGGCTTGAAAGTGTCCGCAGCGTCCCACACATCCCATTCATAACCCGGCAGCTGCCGGATGTACCCAGAACTTTCAGGAGTCTCCCTCATGGGCAAGATCATTGGTATCGACCTCGGCACCACCAACTCGTGTGTGGCGATCATGGACGGCGGCAAGGCCCGCGTCATCGAAAATTCGGAAGGCGATCGCACCACGCCCTCCATCGTTGCCTACACCAAGGACGGCGAAGTCCTGGTCGGCGCCTCGGCCAAGCGCCAGGCGGTGACCAACCCGAAGAACACCTTCTACGCTGTCAAGCGCCTGATCGGCCGCAAGTTCACCGACGCTGAAGTCCAGAAGGACATCGCGCACGTGCCCTACGGCATCCTGGCCCATGACAACGGCGACGCCTGGGTCCAGACCAGCGACGGCAAGAAGATGGCCCCGCAGGAAATCTCCGCCCGCGTGCTGGAGAAGATGAAGAAGACCGCCGAAGCGTTCCTGGGTGAGACCGTCACCGAGGCCGTGATCACCGTGCCGGCTTACTTCAATGACAGCCAGCGCCAGGCCACCAAGGACGCAGGCCGCATCGCCGGTCTGGAAGTCAAGCGCATCATCAACGAGCCGACCGCTGCTGCCCTGGCCTATGGCCTGGACAAGGGTGACGGCCGTGACCGCAAGATCGTTGTGTACGATCTGGGCGGCGGCACCTTCGACGTCTCGATCATCGAGATCGCCAACGTCGACGGTGAGAAGCAGTTCGAAGTGCTGGCCACCAACGGTGACACCTTCCTGGGCGGCGAAGACTTCGACAACCGCGTCATCGAATACCTCGTCGACGAGTTCAACAAGGACCAGGGCATCGACCTGCGCAAGGATCCGCTTGCCCTGCAGCGCCTGAAGGACGCCGCCGAGCGCGCCAAGATCGAGCTGTCCACCAGCCAGCAGACCGAAGTGAACCTGCCGTACGTCACCGCTGACGCGTCGGGTCCGAAGCACCTGAACATCAAGCTGACCCGCGCCAAGCTGGAAGCGCTGGTGGAAGACCTGATCAAGAAGTCGATCGAGCCGTGCCGCATCGCGCTGAACGATGCCGGCCTGCGTTCGAGCGACATCGGTGAAGTGATCCTGGTCGGCGGTCAGACCCGCATGCCGAAGGTGCAGCAGGCCGTGACCGAGTTCTTCGGCAAGGAACCGCGCAAGGACGTCAACCCGGACGAAGCCGTGGCACTGGGTGCTGCGATCCAGGGCGGCGTGCTGGGCGGCGACGTCAAGGACGTGCTGCTGCTGGACGTGACCCCGCTGTCGCTGGGCATCGAGACCCTGGGTGGCGTGTTCACCAAGATCATCGAGAAGAACACCACCATCCCGACCAAGGCCTCGCAGGTGTTCTCCACCGCCGAGGACAACCAGTCGGCCGTGACCGTGCACGTGCTGCAGGGTGAGCGTGAGCAGGCCCGCTTCAACAAGTCGCTGGCCAAGTTCGACCTCTCCGGCATCGAGCCGTCGCCGCGCGGCCTGCCGCAGGTGGAAGTGTCCTTCGACATCGACGCCAACGGCATCCTGCACGTGTCGGCCAAGGACAAGAAGACCAACAAGGAACAGAAGGTCGAGATCAAGGCCGGTTCGGGTCTGTCCGAGGACGAGATCGCACGCATGGTCGCCGACGCGGAAGCCAACCGCGAAGAAGACAAGAAGTTCCATGAGCTGGTCCAGGCCCGCAACCAGGCTGACGCGCTGATCCACGGTACCCGTACCGCGATCACCGAACACGGCAGCAAGGTCGGTGGCGATGTGATCGGCAAGGTGGAGTCGGCCCTGGCCGATCTGGAAATCGCGATGAAGAGCGATGACAAGGCACAGATCGAAGCCAAGTCGAAGGTGCTGGAAGAAGCCGGCCAGGCCCTGTTCGCGGCCTCCGCGGCAGCCGAGCAGGGTGGCGCGGCACCGGGCCCGGATGCCGGTGGCAACAGCGGCGCGCACGACGATGTGGTCGACGCCGAGTTCACCGAAGTCAAGGACGACAAGAAGTCCTGATCCGGCCATGACACGGGACGTTGCGCAGGCAACGTCCCGTTGTCGTATCCCCCTTCTGGTCCTGACAGCCGTATCCCGGCCTGTCGGGGCGCCCGGCGAAAGAGCGGACCTGGTGCCGCTCTTCCGTTTTGACGAATCCCGACTTCCGGAACCCGATTCAAGTTATGAGCAAGCGCGATTACTACGAAGTGCTGAGCGTGTCCCGCACCGCCAGCGATGAAGAACTGAAGAAGGCCTATCGCCGTTGCGCGATGAAGTTCCATCCGGACCGCAATCCGGGGGACAACGAGGCCGAGGCCGCCTTCAAGGAGTGCAAGGAAGCCTACGAAACCCTGTCCGATGGCAACAAGCGCCGGATGTACGATGCCCACGGCCACGCGGCGTTCGAGCACGGCATGGGCGGCGGTGGCGGTGGTCCGGGTGGCCCGGACATGGGCGATATTTTCGGTGACATCTTCGGCAACATCTTCGGCGGTGGCGCCGGTGGTGGTGGTCCGCGCCAGGCCCGTCGTGGCGCCGATATCGGCTACGTGATGGAGCTGGACCTGGAAGAAGCGGTGATGGGCGTGGAGCGCCGCATCGAGATTCCGAGTCTGGTCGAGTGTGATGACTGCAACGCCAGCGGCTCGGAAGATGGCAAGGTCGAGACCTGCTCGGTCTGCCGTGGCCAGGGCCAGGTGCGCATCCAGCGCGGCATCTTCGCGATGCAGCAGGCCTGCCACCACTGCAACGGCCGTGGCCAGATCATCCAGAACCCCTGCAAGACCTGTCACGGCAATGGCCGTGTCGAGGAAGACAAGGTGTTGTCGGTCAAGGTGCCCGCGGGCGTCGACACCGGCGACCGCATCCGCCTGTCCGGTGAAGGCGAGGCCGGTCCGGCCGGCACCCCGGCAGGCGATCTGTACGTGGAAGTGCGGGTGCGCGAGCACGCCATCTTCCAGCGCGACGGCGACGACCTGCACTGCGAAGTGCCGATCCGCATCTCGCAGGCGGCATTGGGCGATACCGTCCGTGTGGCCACGCTGGGGGGTTATGCCGAGATCCGCATCCCGGCCGAGACCCAGACTGGCAAACTGTTCCGCATGCGTGGCAAGGGCGTGCGTTCGGTGCGCAGCCGCAGCGAAGGCGACCTGTACTGCCGCGTGGTGGTGGAGACCCCGGTCAACCTCACCCCGGAGCAGCGCAAGCTGCTGGAACAGTTCGAAACCACCTTCACCGGTGAGGAAGCGCGCAAGCATTCGCCGAAGTCGGCGACCTTCATCGATGGCGTGAAGGGCTTCTGGGACCGGATGACGTCGTAAGCGTCACGGGTTCCTGTGAACTACCGAAGGCCCCCTGGACACAGGGGGCTTTTTTGTGCGCGGACGGCGGTGTGTGGTCCGCGCGCGGAAAAGCGGGCCTCTCCGGTCCGCCGGTGCTCTCGACACGGTCCCCCGCTCGACCCACCTTCCGCCGCGCCTGGAGAGACTCGCAGGCGTAAAATGTCGGCATGAACGAATCCCTCGAAAGCCACCTGGTCCACGGCCGCCGCCAGCGCCCGGACGGTCCGTCGCCGGTCGACGTCATCTCGGTCCAGTCCCAGCTGGTGTACGGCTATGCCGGCAACAGCGCGGCTGTGCCACCGCTGCGCGCGCTGGGCGTGCGCGTGGCCGAAATCCCGACCACGCTGCTCAGCAACGCGCCGTTCTATGAAACCACGCGCGGCCGCGTGCTGCCCTCGGACTGGTTCGCCGACCTGCTGCTCGGCGCCGGTGAGCGCGGCCTGCCGCAGCGGGCGAAGATGCTGGTCTCCGGCTACTTCGGCAGCGTCGGCAATGGTGCGGCCTTCGCCGACTGGCTCGATGCAGTGCTGCCGTCCTCGCCGCAGCTGCGCTACTGCCTGGACCCGGTCATTGGCGACACCCACACCGGCCCCTACGTCGAGCCGGGCCTGGAAAACGTCTTCGCCGAGCGTCTGCTGCCGCATGCCTGGCTGGTGACGCCCAATGCCTTTGAACTGGGCCGCCTGACCGGCATGCCGAGCCTGGCCCAGGACGATGCGATCGCCGCCTCGCAGGCGCTGCTGGCGCGTGGCCCGGAGTGGGTGCTGGCGCACAGCGTCGGCGGCGATCCGGGCCAGCTGGTCACGCTCGCGGTGAGCCGCGACGCGATCTGGCGCTGGTCCTCCCCGCATCTACCGGTGGACGTGGCGGGTACCGGCGACGTGCTGATGTCGCTGTTGGTGGCGTTCCTGCTGCGGGGAGAAACCTTCGAACAGGCGATCTCGCGCGCCATCGCCGGCGTGCATGTCGCGCTGGAGACCACGCTGGCCAACGGCCACGAAGAGTTCGATGTTCTGGCCGCGGCGCCGGCGGCGCTGGCACTGCCGGATCGCTTCGTTCCCGAGCGCCTGGCGTGAGTCTGACGCCGGTGGTGGGCATCGTCGGCAGCGACGGTGCCTACGGGCGCTGGCTGCGCCGGTTCCTGGAGCAGCGCCTCGGGCTGGACGTGATCGGCCATGACCCGGCCGACGCATCGTCGGACAATCCGGAAACGCTGCTTGATCGCGCCGAGGTATTGATCTTCTCGGCACCGATCCGGCACACGCCCGCGCTGATCGCCGACTACGTGGCCCGCTCGGCCGGTCGTGAAGCCGGTCGCCTGTGGCTGGATGTCACCTCGGTGAAATCGGCCCCGGTGGAGGCGATGCTCGCCTCGCAGGCCGAGGTGGTGGGCCTGCATCCGATGACGGCCCCGCCCAAGGCGCCGACGCTGAAGGGCAGGGTGATGGTGGTCTGCGAGGCGCGCCTGTCGCGGTGGCAGCCGTTCGTGCAGCAGCTGTGCGAGGCACTGGAAGCGGAGTGCGTGCGTGCCACGCCCGAGCACCACGACCAGGTCATGGCGCTGGTGCAGGCGATGGTGCATGCCACGCATCTGGCCCAGGCCGGTGTGCTGCGTGAGTACGCGCCGCTCCTGGGTGCCTTGCCGGCGTTGATGCCGTATCGCTCGGCCTCGTTCGAGCTGGATACCGCGATCATCGCGCGCATCCTTTCGCTCAATCCGGCGATCTACGAAGACATCCAGTTCGGCAACCCGCATGTGGCGCCGATGCTGGACCGGTTGCTGGCCCAGTTGCAGCAGCTGCGATCGCAGCTGGAGAAGGGCGATGACGCGGCACGCGCGGCGTTCCGCCAGCAGTTGCTGCTGGACAACCGCGACAGCCTGGGCGCGGAGGTGCTGGCCGATGGCAATTACACCTTTGAGCGGGTCGGCTACCTGCTGGCCGATCTCACCGAACGCAACGCGATCAGTGTGCACCTGCCCGAAGACCGGCCCGGCTCGTTGCGCGAGTTGCTGCACGTGTTCGAGCGGCACCGGGTCAGCCTGGCTTCGATCCATTCATCGCGTACGCCGGCCGGTGAGGTGCACTTCCGGGTGGGCTTCGTGGCAGGCAGCGATGCCCTCGCACTGCAGGCGGCGGCCATCGAGATCGATGCCTCCGGTATCGGCCGCGTGCTGGTGCGTTGACACGGTGCGCTGCAGCATTCATCCACAGGGGGTGTGGATGATCTGCGCACAAACGTGTGGATAAGTGTGGGCGCGCCTTGCGACAAAAGGCTGTCAAGATACTTGGTCAAAAATTGACCAACATCCGCGTAACTTTTTTTCAACGCCTCAGGTGACGAGCGTGAGCTCGCCGCCGGCCGTGCGGAACTCGCGGCCGTCGCGGATCAGATGGCGGCCATCGGCCAGCTCGTAACGCGCACTCTGGCCGCTGCCTGCAGCGGCATCGGCCTGCTCATCCTTGAACTCGATGATGACGTAATCGTCGCCGTTGGCATCCGTGGCGGGGAACTGTCGGAACGACATGAAACACCTCCTGCAGCGCATCCAGTGAGGGCTGCAGGATGCGATGGCCGGTGTTACCGGCCCGTCATCAATCGATGAATTGCAGGCGCGCCAGTTCGGCGTAGAGACCGCCCTCGGCCAGCAGCTCGGCATGCGTGCCCTGGGCGACGATGCGGCCGTGGTCCATGACCACAATGCGGTCGGCCTTGAGCACGGTGGCCAGGCGGTGCGCGATCACCAGCGTGGTGCGGCCGGCCATCAACCGCTCCAGCGCCTGCTGTACGGCGCGCTCGCTCTGTGCATCCAAGGCGCTGGTGGCTTCGTCGAGCAGCAGGATCGGGGCGTCCTTGAGCAGGGCGCGGGCGATCGCGATGCGCTGCTGCTGGCCACCGGAGAGGCGCGCACCGCGCTCGCCCAGCTCGCTGGCATAGCCTTCGGGCAGTGCCTGCAGGAACTCATCGGCCTCGGCGGCTTCGGCCGCGCGCTGCACCTCCTCATCGGTCGCCTCCAGGCGCCCGTAGCGGATGTTCTCGAACGCACTGCTGGCAAACAGGGTGGGCTGCTGCGGCACCAGCGCCAGCTGTTCGCGCAGCTGCGCCGGATCGACCTCGCGCAGGTCCACGCCATCGACCAGGATGCGACCGGCCGCGGGATCGTGGAAGCGCAGCAGCATCGACAGGATGGTGCTCTTGCCGGCGCCGGACGGGCCGACCAGCGCGACCGTTTCACCCGGGCGCACGTGCAGATCCACATGGTCCAGCGCAGCGGTATCCGGGCGCTGCGGGTAGTGGAACACCACATCCTCGAAACGGATCTCGCCGCGCAGTGGCTGCGGCAACGGGGTGGGATGGGCCGGGGCGGTGATCTCCACGTCTTCCTGCAGCAGCTCGGCAATGCGGCCCATGCCGCCCGACGCACGCTGCAGCTCGTTCCAGACCTCGGCCAGCGCACCGACCGAACCGCCGCCGATCAGCGCATACAGCACGAACTGACCCAGCGTACCGGCGCTCATGTTGCCGTCGATCACCTCGTGCGCGCCCAGCCACAGCACGCCGACGATGGCACCGAACACCAGCACGATGGCGCTGGCGGTGACGATCGACTGGGCGCGGATGCGGCGGCGGGCGGCACTAATCGCATCGCCCAGCGCGGCATTGAAACGGCCGCGCTCATACGGCTCACGCGCGTGCGCCTGTACGGTGCGTACCGCCCCCAGGGTTTCAGAGGCCAGGCTGTTGGCATCGGCGATGCGGTCCTGGCTGGCGCGCGCGATATTGCGCAGGCGGCGGGCGCCGATGATGATCGGCAATACCGCCAGCGGAATGCCGACCAGCGACCACGCCGCCAGATGCGGGCTGGTCACGAACAGCATCACCAGGCTGCCGACCACGGTCACGCTGCTGCGCAGGGCCACCGACATGGTCGAGCCGATCACGCTGCGCAGCAGTTCGCTGTCGGCGGTCAGCCGCGAGACCAGCTCGCCGCTGCGGCTGCGGTCGTGGAAGCCGGCACCCAGCGTGATCAGATGGGCGTAGAGGCGGCTGCGCAGATCGGCGACCACCTTTTCGCCCAGCAGCGAGACGAAGAAGAAGCGCGCGGCGGTGGCCAGCGCCAGCACCACCGCGACCAGGAACAGCAGGGCGAAGGCCTTGTTGATCTGGCCGCCACTGGTGAAGCCGTGGTCGATCATCTGGCGCACCGCGACCGGCAGGCTCAGGGTGGCCACCGAGGACACCGCCAAGGCCACCAGCCAGGCACTGAACAGCCCGACGTGCCGGCGGACGAACGGCCACAAGGTGTTCAAGCTGCCCAATCGGCGCATCGGCGTGTCGTTCGGAACGGGTGCGTCAGTCATTCGATGGGCCTGGTTCGATGCGGGATTCAATACGGACACGATCACGAGTGGCGTCGCGGAGGCGGTTTTTCAACGGTTCGACCTGATCGGCCGGCAAGCGCAGGTGCAGGTTCACGCCGTCGGCGGTGAACGCTTCGTCCACTTTCTCGGCCAGATGGGCGCCCAGGGCGGCATGCAGCGGGCCCAGATCCTCGAAGCCGGCCTGCACGTCCAGCTCGGCCATGGCGATCAGGGGCAGCCGTGGTGCCAGCCGCAGGCACTCGGCGGCGGTACCGCCATACGCGCGGACCAGGCCGCCGGCACCGAGCTTGATGCCCCCGTACCAGCGTGTCACCACCACCATCACCCGATCGAAGCCCTGGCCATCGATGGCGGCCAGGATCGGGCGGCCGGCGGTGCCGGATGGCTCGCCATCGTCGCTGGAGCGGTAGTCGTTGCCGTAGCGGTAGGCCCAGCAGTTGTGGGTGGCATCGGCGACGGCGACCTGCTGCAGGAACTCCAACGCGGCCGCCGCATTCTGGATCGGCGCGGCATGGGCGATGAAGCGGCTGTGCTTGATCTCCAGGCTGTGGCTGACGGGGGTGGCGAGCGTATCGGGCATTCCCATCATTCTAGTGGGGATGCCTGATCACCGTACGCGCCGCGTCAGTTCTCGAGCAGCTGGCGGAGATCGCGCGGGATGCGCACTTCCGGGTACTGCTGCAGATAACGCTCCAGGCTGGCACGTGCGGTATCCACATCGCCGGCATCGCGTCGCTCGCGGATGCGCTTGAGCCATTGCTTGCGCGGCAGTCCGGCATCGGCAGCGACGGCCTGGTGAAGGGCACGTACCGCCTCGTCTGCCGAGGCGGGCGCCGCCATCGGCCCGGCGGCGCGGCGCATCACGCCGGGAGCGCTGGGCGCGGGTTTGGCTGGCGCTGCGCTTTTTAGCGCCGCACGTGGTGCTTCGCGGTCCATCGTGGAGCCGGTCACCACGACGCTGTCCAGCGCCGGTTCGCTTGTGTCCATGGCATACGCCGATGCCGCCTCCGGTGCCGGTGCCGGCATCATTGGCGCCGGGGCCGGGGCCGGCGCTGGTGCGGAAACAGGCGGCGCGGGTGCCGTGATCACTTCCGGGCGGGGCGGGGCGGCCGTCCGCGCATGCTCGGGCGCAGGCGCCCCGGTTGGCGCGGTGGCGGCCGCTGTGTCTTTCGCCATGCGCGCTTGCTGGACCACGGGCGGTGCAGCGACCGGGGCCGGTGGCGGTGCGGCGTCCAGCGCCGGCGCAGCCTCCGTCCTTGCCGTGCTCGATGCGGCGGCGCCCGGTACGGGTGCGGCAACCGGTTCGGCCAGCGGTGGCGCGGGTGGTTCTTCAGGCTTGAGCTGCCAGGCGATGCCGACCGCGAAGATCACCGAGGCGGCGAGGCCGAACACCGCCGGCAGGCGCGAACGCGGGCGCGTTGCCCGCACCGGCGCAGCCGGCGGCAGCTTCCAGGTAGCAGCGTCCGCAGCCGGTGCTTCCACGGCGGTACGCGCGGCCGCGAGTACGGCCTCGTCGATCGCCGGTGCGGGACCGGTCGCGCTCGGCCGACCCAGCAGCCGGGCCAGTTCGCGTTCTTCCGGGGTCAGCGAATCCGGGCGGTTCATCCGCTCAACCCCGCGCGTAGTTTGTCCATGGCATAACGCAGTCGCGATTTGACTGTCTCACGGCCGACGCCGGTAATCTCGGCGATCTCTTCCAGGCTCAATTCCTGTTCCAGACGCAGTTGCAGGACCTCGCGCTGCTCCGGCGGCAGCTGCTCCATTGCCAGCTGCAGCTGGCGGCGTTGTTCGAACTCTGAAAGCTGCGTTTCCGGGGTGCGCGCATCGGCGATCGCCGCGACCCGCTCATCGGCGTCGATCGGGGCCGCAGGCCGGTGCCTGGCCGCACGCCAGTGGTCGTTGAGGCGGTTGTGGGCGATCCGGAACAGCCAGGTGGTGAAGGCGGCGTCCGGCTGCCAGCCGGCGCGCGCGGCGATCACGCGCTGCCAGACATCCTGGAACATCTCATCGGCCAGCGCGCCATCGCGCAGCTGGCGCAGCAGGAAGCTGTACAGACGGCTGCGATGACGGCCATACAGCGCCTCGAACGCACGCAGGTCGCCGCCGGCCCAGGCCAGCATCAGCGCTTCATCGGTCGGCAGGGCAAGGGCGTCCACGCCGCACAGAGTAAGCGCTGCGGGGGTGTTCGCATAGTCGACGGCGCGCGCGGCGGCGGAGCGGGATGGCATGGCGATGACCTGGGGCACGGCAGTAACAACGTCCAGCAGCGCCGGATGGGGTTGAAGCGCTTCCATTGCCCCCCGGTCTGCGCGTTATGCTCGCAGGACAGGGGAGGTGCCGGGCAGCCGGCGCCCGAGAGACGAGCGACGTGTCCAGCCAGATGGTGACCTCTTCAGTGCAACGGGACGGTGATGCGGTGATCCCTGCCGCGGTCGCCACGGCGTTGTGCGCCCTGTTGCCGGCCGGGGCGGCGATCACGCTAGCCTGGTCGGATCCGGTGCTGGGCGAGGGCGCTCTGGACCACCCTCAGGGCCGCACCCCGCCGGCGGACGCTGTTCCCGCGCGGCGTCAGGCGGCCTCGGCCGGCATGGCGTTTCAGCAGCGCTGGAGCCACAGCGGCGCCGACCTGACGCTGGAGGTGACCCTGGCCGCCGGGACGACACCGCCGGACACGTGGTGGGCGTTGGCGCGCTCCCTGTTCCAGAGCACCCTGCTGCTGGCGAGGCAGCGCCGCGAGATCGCCTCCCTGGAGGAGTCCAAACGCCTGCAGCAGGCGCTCTATGAAATCGCCGATCTGGCCGGTGCGGATCTGGAAATGGCCGAGATGCTGCGCCACTTCCATCGCGTGCTCAATTCGCTGATGTACGCGCAGAACTGTTTCATCGTCGAATACGACGACATCCGCCACCGGGTCCGCTTCCTGTATTTCGCCGACCAGAAAGATGATTTCGTTGCTGACCCGGATCGCAGCTACGAAGAACACGAAATGCCGCGCAGCCTCACCTTCGCGCTGCTGCGGCATGGCGAGCCATTGAGCGGGCCCTCGCGGGAGCTGCTGGCCGTCCTTGATGACGAGCACGACCCCGAGCGTGGGCCGGAAAGCCTGGACTGGCTGGGCGTGCCGATGCTGCGCGATGGGCGGGTCTGTGGTGCCATCGTGGTGCAGAGCTACGAGCACCGGGCGCGTTATGGCGAGGCCGACCGCACCCTGCTGGGTTATGTCGCCCAGCACATCCTGACCGCGATGGACCGGCGCCAGGCGCAGGTGCAGCTGGAGCGCCAGGTCGAGCGCCGCACGGTCGAACTGCAGCGCGCCAACCGCAACCTGCAGGAGGAGGTGGTCGAGCGCCGCCGTGCCGAAAAACTGCAGCTGGCGCTGTTCAACATCGCCGAGCTGGCGATGAGCGCTGAATCGCTGTCGCAGTACTACGGCCAGGTGCATGGGGTCGTGGGCACGCTGCTGGATGCGCGCAACTTCTATATCGCGCTGGTCAATGAAAGGGGGGATGGGCTGGAGTTCGTGTACTCGGTGGATGAGTACAACCCCTCGCGCGCACCGCGCCCCTTCAGTGAAGGCCTGACCGAGTTCATCGTGCGCAACCGGCAACCGCTGCTGGCCACGCGCGAGCGCATCGATGCGCTGCGCGACAGTGGCGTGGTGCGCGAGTTCGGCGCGCGCTCGAACTGCTGGCTGGGTGTGCCGTTGTTGAGCGATGACGATGTGGTCGGTGTGATCGTGGTGCAGAGTTATTCGCCGGAGGTGGTGTTCACCGTGCACGACCAGCGGCTGCTCACCTTCGTGGCACAGAACATCGGCAACGGGCTGTCCCGCCAGCGCGACCAGGAGCGGCTGCGCAATGCGCATGCCGATCTGGAACAGCGCGTGGACGAGCGCACCCGCGAGCTGGCCGACGTCAACGACAGACTGCTGGGCCAGATCGGCGAGCGCCTGCGTGCCGAACAGCGCCTCACCCACCAGGCCATGCACGACGCGCTGACCGGGCTGCCCAACCGCCTGCATCTGCTGGATCGGCTGGAAGACGCGATCGTGCGTGCGCGCGCCAACGAGAGCCAGGGCTTTGCCGTGCTGTTTCTGGACCTGGATCGCTTCAAGCTGGTCAACGACAGCATCGGCCATGCTGCCGGTGACCAGATGCTGGTGGAGGTGGCCAAGCGCATCGTCTCGATGATCTCCGCGCAGGACGTGGTCGCGCGGCTGGGCGGCGATGAGTTCGCGATCCTGCTCCAGTGCGGTGATGGCCTGGCCTCGGCGCTGGAGTTTTCCCAGCGGATGCTGGTGGCGCTGGAAGAGTCGATGTGGGTGAAGGGGCGCGAGCTGTTCCCCTCGGGCAGCCTGGGTATCGCCATGTGGAACCCGCGCTACCGCAACGGCGAGGAACTGGTGCGCGATGCGGATGCGGCGATGTACCGCGCCAAGGCGCAGGGCAATGATCGCTGCGCCGTATTCGATGAGGCGATGCGCGAGCAGGCCCTGCGCAGCCTGGATCTGGAGGCGGACCTGCGGCGGGCCATCATCAACCGGGATTTCATGCCGTTCTATCAGCCGATCGTGCGGCTCAGCGACGGCGAACTGGTCGGCCACGAGGCGCTGCTGCGCTGGCAGCATGAGCGCCGCGGGCTGCTGCTGCCGAGTGCGTTCCTGGATCTGGGCGAAGAGAGCGGCCTGATCGAACAGGTGGACTGGCTGCTGTACGAACAGGTGATCACCCAGCTCGCGCGCGGTGGCCGTGGCTATCTCTCGGTGAACGTATCGCCGCGCCACTTCCGCTCGGCCGATTTCAGCACGCGCCTGTTCGGCCTGATCGAAGCGGCCGGTGCCGATCCGCACCGGTTGCGGCTGGAGATCACCGAGGTGGCGCTGCTCGATGACGGCCCGCGGACACTGCGCATCCTGCAGACCCTGCGTGAGCGTGGGGTGCTGGTGCAGCTGGATGATTTCGGCACCGGCTTTTCTGCGTTGTCCTACCTGCACCGGTTCCCGATCTCGACGCTGAAGATCGACCAGTCCTTCATCGCCGGCCTGCACGGGCAGGACATGCAGAGCACGCATGCGCTGGTGCAGGGCGTGCTGTCACTGGCGCGCACGCTGGGCATCGAAACGGTGGGTGAGGGCATCGAAACCCAGGCCCAGCACGACACGTTGCTGCAGCTCGGCTGCGATTACGGCCAGGGCTATCTGCTCGGCAGGCCGGCCCCGATGGCAACCACCGCGACGGCCTGAACCGTCGCGGCGCCGCAGGGATCAACGCAGCGCGTTGGCCCGCTTTTCGTCGATCCACTTGGAGGCCTGCGCCGGCTCGTAGGCACGCATCCAGGCCAGCATTTCATCGATGTCCGAGCCATACCACAGATCCGCGCGCTGGGCCGGGTGCAGGAAGCGCTCTTCGACCATGCGATCGATCATGCCGATCAGAGGGGCATAGAAGCCGTCCACATCCAGGAACGCACAGGGCTTGTTGCCGATGCCCAGCTGGCGCCAGGTCAGCATCTCGAAGATTTCTTCCATGGTGCCGAAACCGCCGGGCAGGGCGACGAAGGCATCGGAGAGGTCGAACATGCGCGACTTGCGCTCGTGCATCGAACCGACGATTTCCAGCTCGGTCAGGCCGCGGTGGGCCACTTCCCAATCGGCCAGCTGCTGCGGGATCACGCCGGTGACTTCACCGCCGCCGGCGAGCACGGCGTTGGCCACGGTGCCCATCAGGCCGACGTTGCCGCCGCCGTAGACCAGGCGCAGGCCGTCGCGGGCGATGCGGTCACCCAACGCGATGGCGCGCTCGGTGTAGACCGGCTTGCTGCCGGGGTTGGAACCACAGTAAACGCAAATCGACTTCATTGGATCTTCCTGTTGTCCGAATCTGTAGCGACCGGAAACGAAAAAGCCCCGCCGATGACCGGTGCGCTGGTCTCGTGACGGGGTGTCGTTCCGCAGGTGCGGTGGCGGATTATCGCGCGTTTCGGGCGCGGGGGCCAATCGGCCATCGGTGACGACGGCCGAGCAACGGTCGGCTCCACCGGGATGGCGCACCGGGGCAGAGCCGGCCGTTGGTCGCCTGCCGTTTCTCGTACCGTCGGTCGGCGACCCCCTGCGGGTTCACACCCGCAAGGAAGCCGGCCTCAGGCCGCCTGCGACTGCTCCCGGCGCGGACCTTCCTTCAACGCGCGGCCGACCAGGCCGACCAGCAGGTCCAGCTCCTCGCCGTCCATGCCGAAGTGCGGGGTGAAGCGCAGCGAGTTCTCACCGCCATGGATCACATTGATGCCATGGTTGCGCAACCACTCTTCGGTGGAGCCGGTGCCGTAGCACTTGAACTGCGGGGCCAGCTCGCAGGAGAACAGCAGGCCGGTGCCCTGGACCTTGGTGATCAGCCCGCCCAGCTCGGTCTTGAGCTGTTCCAGCTTGCGCACGGCTTCCTCACCGCGCACGCGGATGTTCTCGCGCACCTGCGGGGTCAGCAGCGACAGTGTGGCGCAGGCCACGTCCAGCGCCCGCGGGTTGGAGGTCATGGTGTTGCCGTAGATGCCCTTGCGATACAGCTGCGCGGCGTGCTCGGTCACGGCCAGCACGGAGAGCGGGAACTGCGCCGCATTGAGCGCCTTGGAGTAGGTTTCCATGTCCGGCACGTCCAGGCCTTCAAAGCCCGGGTAATCCACGATCGACAGCACGCCGTGCGCGCGCAGGCCGGCCTGGATCGAGTCCAGCAGCAGCAGGCTGCCGTGCTGGCGGGTCAGTTCGCGGGCCAGCGCATAGAACGCGGGCGGCACCGAGCGGCCGGGGTCGCCTTCGCCCATCACCGGCTCCAGGAACACCGCTTCGATGAACCAGTGGTTCTGTTCGGCCTCGGCGAACACGCGCTTGAGCGCCACTTCATCATAGGGCGCGATCGCGATGACCGTGTCCTCGCCGCGGTAGCTGGCCAGGTGCTGCATGTAGGTCTTGCGACTGGAGTCGGAATACAGGCCCGGGCGGTCGGTGCGGCCGTGGAAACTGCCCTTGACCACCACGCGCTTGATTTTCGCACCGGCGTGGCGGGCGCCCGGATCGGTCTGCAGCTTGGCGTTGACGTCGGCGATGCGGGCAGCCAGCCCGACCGCTTCGGAGCCCGAATTCAGGCACATGAAGTGGCTGTACGGGCAGCCGCCGCGGCGGTGGCCGATCTCCTTGCGCAGGGCTTGGATGAAGCGCTGCTGGGACAGGCTGGGCGTCATCACATTGGCCATGACCTGCGGGGCCGCCATGGCCTCCATCACCGCCTCGGGGGTATGGCCGAAGCCGAGCATGCCGTAGCCGCCGGCGTCGTACAGCACCGCGCCCTTCAGGGTGACCACCCATGCGCCACGGGCGGCGAGGGCAACGTACGGGGTGACCGCATCATCGGCATAGAAATTGACGAAGCCCTCCTGCATCGCATCGATCTGGGCGCGCTCGTCCAGTGCCAGCAGGCCGCCAAGATCGGCGCGCACGCGCTCGAATTCAACGGCGGCGGCGTCGATGGCGGCGACCAGGGCGGGGTGGCCGGCGGCCAGGCGTTCGAGGGTGGCGTCATCCAGGCCGGAGGTGAGGCGGGTGCCGGGCTGGGCGCGGAGCGGGGCGAGACGTTCGATGAAGCTCATTGCAGATCTCCTGAAACGATGGCGGCACGGCGGAAAAGCAAAACGCGCGTCTATTCGCGCGCGCTTCGGGCATTCCTGCTCGTGCATCAGACTTCCGGCTCGATGCTAGCACGCGGTTTTTCGCGCGATAACCCCGTCAAAAACTGTTGCAAAGCAGCATTTTGCGCGACGTTTGGCGAATCCTTCGTTGCCACCGAGGGCCAGTCGTACAATGGCCGACATTGCCTACACGTTGCCGTGCGCTCCCTTGAAGAAGTCCGATTTCAACTACGACCTGCCGCCTGAACTGATTGCCCAGGCTCCGCTCGCCGAGCGCTCGGCCAGCCGCCTGATGGTGGTGCCGCCGGCCCCGGCCGCGTTTGATCACCGCCAGGTGCGCGATCTGCCCGACCTGCTGCAGCCCGGCGACCTGCTGGTCTTCAACGACACCCGGGTGATCCCGGCGCGTCTGTTCGGCCAGAAGGCCAGCGGCGGCCGTGTCGAGATCCTGATCGAGCGCCTGCTCGGTGGCCAGCAGGCCCGCGCGCAGGTTGGCGCCAGCAAGTCGCCCAAGCCGGGCAGCCGCATCGCGCTCGACGCCGGTGGCGAGGCCGAGGTGCTGGGCCGCGATGGCGAGTTCTACGTGCTGCAGTTCCACGTGCCCGAGGCGCTGGAGCAATGGCTGCTGCACGCGGGTCGGCTGCCGCTGCCGCCCTACATCCAGCGCGAGCCGGGTATGGACGACCGCGAACGCTACCAGACTGTGTTCGCGCGCGAGATCGGCGCAGTGGCCGCCCCGACCGCCGGCCTGCACTTCGATGAGGCCCTGCTGGCCACGTTGAAGGACAAGGGCGTGGATTTCGGCCACGTGACCCTGCACGTGGGCGCGGGCACCTTCCAGCCGGTCCGCGTGGACGATCTGAAAGAACACGTGATGCACCGTGAGTGGCTGAACGTCGGCGCCGAGCTGGTCCAGCAGGTGCGCCGCACCCGGGCTGCGGGCGGCCGGGTGATCGGCGTCGGGACCACCGTGGTGCGTGCGCTGGAAAGCGCCATGCGCGACGGCGAACTGCTGCCCTACGCCGGGGAAACCCAGATCTTCATCACCCCGGGCTACCGGATCCGCAGCGTGGACGCGATGGTGACCAACTTCCATCTGCCGGAAAGCACGCTGCTGATGATGATCTCGGCGTTTGCCGGCCAGGCCCGGGTGATCGAGGCCTACCAGGCCGCGATCGCGGAAAAGTACCGCTTCTTCAGCTATGGCGATGCGATGCTGCTGTTCCCGCAGGGGGAGTGAGAGAGAGCGGGGCAGGCGCGGCCGTTTTCGGCGACAATGGCAGACTATCTGCCCGAATGACCGCTCCATGTCCCGACTCCAGTTCCAGCTCCAGACCACCGACGGTCGCGCCCGCCGCGGCCGCCTGACCTTCCCGCGCGGGACCGTGGAAACCCCGGCCTTCATGCCGGTGGGCACCTATGGCTCGGTGAAGGGCATCCTGCCGGAGCAGATCCGCGCGCTGGGTGCGGAAATCATCCTGGGCAACACCTTCCATCTCTACCTGCGCCCGGGCCTGGACGTGATCGCCGACCACGGCGGCCTGCATGGCTTCGCGCGCTGGAACGGCCCGATCCTGACCGACTCCGGCGGCTTCCAGGTGTTCTCGCTGGCCCACCGCCGCAAGATCACCGAGCAGGGCGTGACCTTTTCCTCGCCGACCGACGGCGCCCGCGTGTTCCTGGGCCCTGAAGAGAGCATGCGCATCCAGAAGGTGCTCGATTCGGACGTGGTGATGATCTTCGACGAGTGCACCCCGTACCCGGCCACCGAGCCGGTCGCACGCACCTCGATGGAGCTGAGCCTGCGCTGGGCGCAGCGCAGCCGCAACGCGCACGATGAACTGGGCAACGACGCGGCGCTGTTCGGCATCGTCCAGGGCGGCGTCCATCACGACCTGCGCAGCCGCTCGGCCGAGGGCCTGCAGCAGATCGGCTTCGACGGCTACGCCATCGGCGGCCTGGCCGTGGGCGAGCCCGAGCACGAACGCAACGCCATGCTCGACCATATGCACCCGATCCTGCCGGCCGACCGGCCGCGCTACCTGATGGGCGTCGGCCGCCCGGAGGACCTGGTCGAAGGCGTCGCCCGCGGCGTGGACATGTTCGATTGCGTGATGCCGACCCGCAATGCCCGCAATGGCCACTATTTCACCTCGTTCGGCACGGTGCGCATCCGCAACGCCCGCTACGAGCGCGACATGGACACCATCGAGCCGGGCTGCGGCTGCCATGCCTGCACCAGCGGCTACACGCGCTCCTACCTGCGCCATCTGGACCGCTGCAACGAGATGCTGGCACCGATGCTGGGCACCATCCACAACCTCTATTACTACGAGACGTTGATGGCCGACATGCGTGCCGCGATCGCGGCGGGAACCTTTACCGCCTTCCGCGAGTCTTTCTACGCGGCTCGTGGAGCGGTCACGCCTGCGCTGTAAAGTGACCCCCGCCGGCCGATCCGGCGCGCCGACCCTGCCAAACGGCCCAAGGACGAACTCCCGGGGCCATGGCATACTTCGAGGCTGACCCCCGTTTCGCGGCGACTCCCTGACCCTTCAAGGGGCAGGGCGCCTCCCAACCCAAGGACACACTATGAACCTGCTCGCCTTCCTCATTCCCACCGCCAACGCCCAGGCCGCCGGTGGCCAGTCGCAGGGCATGGGCCTGACCACCCTGCTGTTCCCGATCATCCTGATCGCGATCATGTACTTCCTGATGATCCGCCCGCAGATGAAGCGCCAGAAAGAACACAAGGCCATGCTGGAGAAGGTCAAGCGCGGTGATGAAGTGCTGACCAACGGCGGCATCGCCGGCGTGGTCACCGACATCGGCGACAACTTCATCACCATCGAAGTGGCCGAGAACGTGCGCATCCGCGTGCAGAAGGGCGCCGTGGGCAATGTGCTGCCGACCGGCACGCTGAAGTCGGCCAACTGATCCACCTCCTTTCCGTTCAACCGCGGTGCCGGGACGGGCACCGCGCGGGACCCAAGCAATGCTCGAATTTCCACGCTGGAAGTATTTCCTCATCCTGATCGTGCTGGCGGTCAGTGCGTTGTACGCACTGCCCAACATCTACCAGAAGGACCCTGCCGTGCAGATCACCGCCAATCGTGGCGGGCAGATCGACGACGCCCTGCGCGACCGCGTGCTGGGTGACCTCAAGCAGGCCGGCGTGGAGCCGTTGTCGGTGGCCAAGGAAGGCGACAGCCTGATCGTGCGCCTGCCGACGCTGCAGGCGCAGACCGCCGCCAACGACGCCCTGCGCGACGAGATGGGCGAGGACTACGTGGTTGCCCTGAACCTTGCCTCCACCGTGCCGGAGTGGCTGAGCGACCTCGGCGCCAAGCCGATGGTGCTGGGCCTGGATCTGCAGGGCGGCGTGCACTTCGTGCTGCAGGTCGACCAGAAGGCCGCACTGGACAAGCGTCTGGACGCCTACGCCGAAGACGTGCGCACCAGCCTGCGCGATGCCCGCATCGCCTACCAGTCGGTCGAACGCCGTGGCGACAACACCATCGTGGCGAGCATCAGCCCGTCCGCCGGTGCCGATGCCGCCGCGCGTGCCCGCGAAGTGATGGTCAAGGCGCAGCCGACGCTGGGCTACGAGGTGGCGGGCAACCGCATCACCGTGAGCATGCCGGAGGCCGAACTGACCGCGATCGCCAACGGCGCCATCGAGCAGAACGTCAACACGCTGCGCAACCGTGTCAATCAGCTCGGTGTTTCCGAGCCGATCATCCAGCGTCAGGGTGCCGACCGTGTGGTCGTGCAGCTGCCGGGTGTGCAGGACACCGCCGAAGCCAAGCGCATGATCGGTGCCACCGCGACGCTGGAATACCGCGCCGTGGTCGAGGGCAATGCCCAGGACGCGATCACCAGTGGCCGCATTCCGCCGGAGGCCAAGGTCTACCAGCAGCGTGACAATCGCGGCCCGATCCTGCTCAACAAGCGCGTGATCGTGACCGGTGACCAGATGGTCGCCGCACAGGCCACCACCGACCAGAACGGCGCCGCGGCGGTGAGCGTGACGCTGAACAATGTCGGCGGCCAGCGCATGTTCGATTTCACCAGCGCCAACGTCAACAAGCCGATGGCGGTGGTCTACACCGAGCGCATCCCGACCGTGAACGTGGTCGATGGCAAGGAAGTGCGCAGCTTCCGCGTCAAGGAAGAAGTGATCTCGGTCGCCAATATCAACGGCGTGTTCGGCAAGAACTTCCAGACCACCGGCCTTGAGAAGACCGAGGCGGAAAATCTGGCCAAACTGCTGAAATCCGGTTCGCTGGCTGCACCGATGGACTTCGTTGAAGAACGCATCGTCGGCCCGAGCCTGGGTGCGGAGAACGTCGAGCGCGGCGTGACCGCGGTCGGCTTCGCGTTCCTGTTCACCCTGATCTTCTTCACCGTGTACTACCGCATGTTCGGCGTGATCACCTCGGTGGCCATGCTGTTCAACCTGCTGATCGTGGTGGCGGTGATGTCGCTGTTCAGTGCGACGATGACGCTGCCCGGCTTCGCCGGTCTGGCGCTGTCGATCGGCCTGTCGGTCGACGCCAACGTGCTGATCAACGAACGTATCCGTGAAGAGCTGCGGGCCGGCATGCCACCCAAGACGGCCATCGTGGCCGGTTACGAGAAGGCTTCCGGGACCATCCTGGACGCCAACCTCACCGGCATCCTGGCGGGTGTGGCGTTGTATGCGTTCGGTACCGGTCCGTTGAAGGGCTTCGCCGTGACCATGATCGTCGGCATCCTGGCCTCCATGTTCACTGCAATTACCGTCTCGCGTGCCCTTGCCGTGCTGGTCTACAGCCGCCGCAAGAAGCTCAAGACCCTGGCCATCTGACGGGAAGCGAATAGAAACCATGAAACTTTTCCCGTTGCATCTGATCCCGAACGACACCAAGTTCGACTTCATGCGCACCCGCTGGGTGGCCATCGGTCTGGCGGCGCTGGTGTTCATTGCCGCCATCGGCTGCATTGCCTTCAAGGGCTTCAACTACGCGCTGGACTTCACCGGCGGCACCGTGGTCGAAGTCCGCTTCGACAAGCCCGCTGACGTCGATGCCGTGCGCGAGCATCTGGAAGGTGCCGGTTATGCCGGTGCCCAGGTGCAGAGCTTCGGCAGCGGCAGCAATCTGCTGATCCGTCTGCAGCCGCAGGAGATGGCCGAAGGCGAGAACGCCGGTGAGGCCAACAACCGCACCGCCGAAGCCGTGCAGAAGGCGATCTCGATGGAGGGCAACCAGGCCGCCATCGTGGGTGCCGAGTTCGTCGGCCCGCAGGTCGGTAAGGAGCTGGCGCTGAACGGCCTGTACGCGGCGCTGTTCGTGCTGATCGGCTTCCTGATCTACATCGGTTTCCGCTTCGAGTGGAAGTTCGCGATGGTGGCGATCATCACCACGCTGTTCGACGTGCTGGTGGTGGCGGGTTACTTCTCGCTGAGTGGCCGTGAGTTCGATCTGACCGTGCTGGCCGGCCTGCTGTCGGTGATGGGCTTCTCGATCAACGACACCATCGTGGTGTTCGACCGTGTGCGTGAGAACTTCCGCAGCCTGCGTGTGGAGCCGCTGGAAGTGATGAACCGTTCGATCAACCAGACGCTGTCGCGCACGATCATCACTTCGCTGGTGTTCTTCCTGTCGGTGCTGGCGCTGTATCTGTACGGCGGTGGTTCGCTGGAAGGGCTGGCGCTGAGCCAGATGATCGGTGCGGTGATCGGTACGCTGTCGTCGATCTTCATTGCCTGCCCGCTGCTGACCATGGGCGCGCTGGCGGTGACCAAGCAGGATCTGCTGCCGAAGGCCAAGGACGTGGAAGCGTTGGAGCGTCGTCCGTAAGGTTGCTGGTGGTTTGAAACATCTGAAAGGCCGCGCATTGCGCGGCCTTTCTTTTTGTTCAGGGCCAGAGCCAGAGCCGCAGCCGAAGCGAGAGCCAGAGCCAGAGCCGCAGCCGAAGCGAGAGCCAGAGCCAGAGCCAGAGCCAGGGCGGCGCCTTGGATGCTCACTGTTGGAGGGCGACGGATAGCGCTGTGCTGGACCCGCCGTAAACCCATCCTTGGGGGCTCGTGAGCGCCATCCATGGCGCTCCAACGGTCCTGCACAGCGCTATCCGTCACCCTCCAGACAGGGGGCTGGATGGCGGTTGGTAGGGCAGAGCGAAGCAAGGCAAAGCCACGCAAAGTCACGCAAAGCAAAGCAACGGCACCCGCGCTGGCGTGGATCTACGCGGGGCAAGCATCGGTCTTGGCGTTGGTGGCTCTCTACACGCGCGATCCTGGTTCGGCGACAGTCGGCCAATCTCCAGGATTCAGCATCCAATGCACTCGTCATAACGCCAGGTGTTCCGTGTAGAGCCACGCCATGCGTGGCGGCTCTCCCGTCCGCAGCGGCCGTGTGTCAGGCAGGGGCCGGTGAGGGCAGGGCGGGACCGTCACCCGCAGGGATGCGGGTGTCGAGCCTCCAGGGACGGATTCACGGCGCGTCCCGGTCTGCCCTCACCGGTCCCAGGCCTACAGGGAACAACACGGCGCCATACACCCCCGTCGGTTGTACTCCGCAGCGCTGCGCACTACGATCCCTTGCGTTCCGCGCAGCCGCTCCGGTGGCGCGCGACCTCCCTTTTCATCGCGCCGGTCCGCCCTGCGCCAGTCCCCCTCGAGGTTTACATGGTCATCAAACCGCGTGTGCGCGGCTTCATCTGCGTCACCACCCATCCCGTCGGCTGCGATGCGGCCGTCAAGCAGCAGATCGATTACATCCAGTCCAAGCCGAAGATCACCAACGGCCCGAAGAAGGTGCTGGTGCTCGGCGCCTCCACCGGCTACGGGCTGGCTGCGCGCATCACCGCTGCCTTCGGCAGCGATGCCGCCACGTTGGGTGTGTTCTTCGAGCGCCCGGGCACCGAGACCAAGCCCGGCACCGCTGGCTGGTACAACACCGCCGCGTTCCATAAGTACGCCGATCAGGCCGGTCTGTACGCCAAGAGCGTCAACGGCGATGCGTTCTCCGATGAGGTCAAGGCCAAGGTCATCGAGCTGATCAAGCAGGACCTCGGCCAGGTCGACCAGGTGGTGTACAGCCTGGCCGCGCCGCGCCGCAAGCATCCCAAGACCGGTGAAGTGATCAGCTCCACGCTCAAGCCGATCGGTGCGCCGATCACGCTGCGTGGCCTGGATACGGACAAGGAAGTGATCACCGAGACCACGATCGAGCCGGCCACGCCGGAAGAGATCGCCGGCACCGTCGCCGTCATGGGCGGCGAAGACTGGCAGATGTGGATCGATGCGCTGCTCGAGGCCGGTGTGCTGGCCGAGGGCGCGACCACCACGGCCTTCACCTACGTCGGTGAGGAGATCACCCAGGCGATCTACTGGAACGGCTCCATCGGTGCGGCGAAGAAGGACCTGGACGAGAAGGTCGTCGGCCTGCGCCAGAAGCTGGCCCCGATCGGTGGCGATGCGCGCGTGTCGGTGCTCAAGGCGGTGGTCACCCAGGCCAGCTCGGCGATCCCGACCATGCCGCTGTACCTGTCGCTGTTGTTCAAGGTGATGAAGGCCAAGGGCACGCACGAAGGCTGCATCGAGCAGCTCGATACCCTGTACGACATCCTCTACGGCGGCAAGGACGCGGGCACCGCATCCGAGCGCCTGCGTCACGATCTGGTCGCCGATGGCGGGCGCAAGGTCGCGCTGATCGATGACGCCGGCCGCCTGCGCGCGGATTACAAGGAAATGGCACCGGAGGTGCAGGGCGAGGTGGTCGCGCTGTGGCCGCAGGTGACCAACGAGAACCTGTACGAGATCAGCGATCTGGCCGGCTACAAGGCCGACTTCCTGCGTCTGTTCGGGTTCGGCGTGGAGGGCGTGGATTACGACGCCGATGTCGCCACCGATGTGAAGATTCCGAACCTGGTCGAGATGGCCTGATCGGAAGGAGGGATGCCGACCAACGGTCGGCATCTACCGGTGCGGTGCGTGCCCGGATGGCCGCGCGGCGCGTCCGTTGATGCCCGGGCGGTGCGGCTCCTGATGCGCGGGAGACGGCAGGTCACGACCGTGGGTCGTGACGCATCCCGTCAACTGAAATCGAAATTCATCACCGGGCCGGCCGGGCCGACGAACTCACCCTGCACGTAATCCACGCCGGCACTGAAGAGCAGGCTCATCGAGTTGGCATCGGCGACGAATTCGGCGATGGTCCGGATGTTGGCGGCCTGCGCACGCGCGGTGATCTCGCTGATCTTCTCGCTGTGCTCGCGCGTACGGGCGAAGTCGGAGGTGAAGTCGCGGTCCAGCTTGAGGAACTGCGGCTGGAAGTGCGCCAGCAGCTGGAACGAATCCAGTCCTGAGCCGAACTGCTCCAGGCCGATCCGGCAGCCCAACGGGGCGACCGCGGCCAGGAACTGCTGGGCATTGCGCAGGTGGGTGAACACCTTGGCCTCCGGCGCGTGCAGCCACAGTTGTTCGCCCGGCACGCCTTGCGCCTCCAGTTCGCGCCGGAGCGTGGCGATCATCTGCGGGTCGTTGAACGACTCCGGGGTGATCTTCACCATCAGGTGGGTCACATGGCCCTCGCGCTTGCGCGCCGCGAGCATGCCGATCGCGTGGGTGACCACCCAGCGGTTGATGTCGGCCAGCAGGCCATGGTCCTCGGCGATGCCCAGGAACGCGTTCGGGCTGAGCAGCTCGCCGTTGTGGTCCAGGCGCAGGTAGGCCTCGTACAACTCCAGTGCCTCGCCCTGCAGGCTGAGCACCGGCTGATAATGCAGCTGGAAGCCATCGCCGGCCAAGGCCTGGCGGATGCGTGCCACCCAGTGCTGGATGCGCTCTTCTTCCACGCGATCCACCGCGGCCGGATCGAACACGCGGGTGGTGTTGCCCAGTTCCAGGGCGGCCTGGGTGCACTCGGTCGCGCGCGCCAGCACCTGACCGATGCTCGCAATCTTCTCGCCCACCTGCACACCGCCCACGCTGACGGTCACGGTGGCCGAGCGCTCGCCGATGCTGAACACCTGCGCGGCGAAGGCCTCACGGATATGGTCGGCCAGGGCGACGGTCTGCGCGTAGGGGGCCTCGGTCAGTACGGCAAAGCTGTGCTCGCCGAAGCGGGCCACCTGTGCGGTGTCGCCAACCGATTGGGCCAGCACGCGGGCGAGGGCGCCGATCAGCGCATCGGCCGAGTCCAGCCCGATCTCCGGCAGCAGGCGCGCGTAATGGTCCGGCTCGATCAGCAGCAGGCCGAACTGGCCCTCGCTGCGGCCGGCCTGGGCCACCGCATGCTCGACGTGCAACATGAAGGTCGGGCGGTTGAGCAGGCCGGTGACCTGGTCGCGCTGGCGCAGGTCCTCCACCTCGCGCGCCAGTTCCGGATCGAACTCCATGCGCCGGCGGAACACCACCTGCAGGCAGGATTCGCCCTCGTAGCTGGCCTGGGTGAACTCCATCGTGGCCGGGAACACCGCGCCGTCCTGGTTGCGCGCATCCACCTGGTACTGCGGCGGTGGCGCATCGCCCTTGCTCATGGATTTGAGCAGCTGCTTGAAGCCGTCCACGTGCTGCGGGGCGACCATGTCCAGCAGCGAGATGCCTTCCACATCGTCGAAGGTTTCGTAGCCGAACATCTCCAGATAGGCCTCGTTGGCCCGGATGTGCATGCCTTCATGGATGTAGGCGATCGGGTCGCGCGAAGACGAGATCAGCGCGTCGCAGCGGCGCTCGGTCTCGCGCATCTGCGCCTCGATCCGGCGCAGCCCGCGGCGCGCATGCAGATCGGTCCATTCGTTGCGCACTACCGCCAGCAGGTGCTCGGGGCGGTGGCGCAGGGCGATGGCGCGGATGCCATTGGCCCCGGCCTCGACCCACTCGGTTTCGTTGATCGATTCGGCCAGCAGGATCATCGGGATGTCCTTGCCGCTGGCCGCGATCTGCTGGGTCACGTGCAGCAGCGGGATGCTCTGCGCTGCGGCGACCAGCACCAGGTCGATCGGCTGGGTACCCAGTGCCTGGGCCAGTTCCTCACTGTGCTGCGGGCGCGTCGGGCGCACCGCGATGCCGCTGTTGCGCAGCGTGCTGACGATGGTCTCGGCGTTCTCGCCGCTGTCGTCCACGATCAGCAGGCGGACCGTCATGTCATTCGCGTTCTGCATTCACTACTCCCCGGACTGCAAACTTGATACACGATGCGTGTGACTACGTCCATGCGGCAAACGGTAGCCGATCATGGCACGCTGGTTCCGGCTCAGGCCACGCTGCCCGCGGCATGGCCACAGGCCCAGGCCCACTGGAAGTTGTAGCCCCCCAGCCAGCCGGTCACGTCCAGCACCTCCCCAATGAAGTGCAGGCCGGGAACCACGTGCGATTCAAACGTACTGGAGGACACCTTGCGGGTGTCGACCCCGCCCAGCGTCACTTCGGCGGTACGGTACCCCTCGGTGCCACTGGCCACCAGCGGGAAATTCTGCAGCAGCTCGGCCGCCTCGCGCAGCTGTGGCTCGTCGATCTGGCGCACCAGCCGGTCCGGCAGCCAGTGCTCGCACAGGCGCAGCGCCAGCCGGCGCGGCAACACCTCCGAGAGCACCGTACGCAGTTCGGCGGCACCGCGTTCGGCCTTCATCCTGCGCAGCCACTCCAGCGCGTCCTGGCCCGGCAGCAGGTCCAGCCGCAGCTCGTCGCCCGGCTGCCAGTACGAGGAGATCTGCAGGATCGCCGGGCCGCTGATGCCGCGGTGGGTGATCAGCATGGAGTTGCGGAACTCGGTGCCGTTGCAGCGCGCTTCGATCGGCAGGGCCACGCCGGAGAGGTCGTTGAAGCGCTCCTGATGCTTGCCACTCAGGGTCAGCGGCACCAGCCCGGCGCGGGTCGGCAGGACCTCATGACCGAACTGGCGGGCCAGCTCATAGCCGACGCCGGTCGCGCCCATGCTCGGGATCGACAGGCCACCCGTGGCCACCACCAGCGAGGCGGCATGGAAATGCCCTTGCGTGGTGTGCACGTGGAAGCCGTCCGCGCCGCGCTCCACCTTCTGCACGCCGCAGTCGGTGCGGATCTGCACGCCGGCGGCCAGGCATTCGTCCACCAGCATCTTCACGATCTGCTTGGAGGAGATATCGCAGAACAGCTGGCCCAGCTCTTTTTCGTGATACGCGATGCCGTGCCGCTCCACCATCTCGATGAAATGGTATGGCGTGTAACGGGCCAGCGCGGATTTGCAGAAGTGCGGATTGGCCGACAGGAAATTGGCCGCCGTGGTGCCGGTGTTGGTGAAGTTGCAGCGCCCGCCGCCGGACATCAGGATCTTCTTGCCAACCTTGTTGGCATGGTCGATCACCTGCACCAGGCGCCCGCGTTTGCCTGCGGTCATCGCACACATCAGCCCGGCAGCACCGGCCCCGATGACCAGCACATCACAGCGGATCACACTCACGCCTGCGGCTTCTGCTTGCGCCAGGTGGGGATGACGCTGAGCTGCGCCTTGTCGGACGTCAACTGCACTTCGCCGTCCTGGATCTGCACGTCCCACTGCATCGTGCGTTCGATCTGCGCGCCCCATTCGGTGACGAACTCGCCCGGCAGGTCCATGACCTCCAGCGTGGACAGCTTCTTCAGCGCGGAGGCGTTGCGGTCCCACCAGATGTCGGCGGCGCGGCCGCCGTAAGTGACCAGCTGCACCGCACGCGCGCGGCCAGCGGCCTTGCGCAGGCGCGAATCGTCGGGCTGGCCCAGTTCGATCCACAGCTCGATGTCGCCGGTGTAATCGCGGCGCCACAGGTCCGGCTCGTCGTCCACGCTCAGGCCGCGGCCGAACTCCAGCCGGTCATCGGCGTTCAGCGCGAAGGTGAGCAGGCGCACCATCAGGCGGTCATCGGTCTCGGACGGGTGCTGGGCCAGCGTCAGCGTATGGCTGGCGTAATAGCCGCGATCCATGTCGCTGATCTGCAGTTCGGCCTTGCGGATGGTGGCGGTGAGGGCCATGGGGATACCTGAAACAAAGAGCGCCATGATAATGGTTCGCCATGAGCCCGTCCGATCCGATCCTCGTTGCCCCCGCACCCAGCCGCCTGCAGTTGCCCCCCGGCGACTGGCCGAGCCTGCTGGACGGGCTGTGCGCGCGCTTTCCGCGCATCGACCGCGCGCAGTGGGCAGACCGCTTCGCCCGGGGGCGGGTGCAGGACGCGCAGGGCAGGGCGCTCGCGCCGGATCAGGCCTGGCAGGTGGGGCTGGAGATCGTGTATTTCCGCGAGGTGGCTGATGAGCCGGCGATTCCTTTCGCCGAGGCCGTCGTCCACCAGGACGCGCACCTGCTGGTGGCCGACAAGCCGCACTTCCTTCCGGTCACCCCTGCCGGCGGCTACGTGCGCGAGACGCTGCTGGCCCGGCTGGTGGCGCGCACCGGCAACCGGGATCTGGTGCCGCTGCACCGCCTGGACCGCCTGACCGCCGGGCTGGTGCTGTTCTCCACCCGGCCAGACAGCCGCGATGCCTACCAGCGCCTGTTCCGCGAGCGGCGCATCGAGAAGGTGTACGAAGCGCTGGCGCCGGGACTGCCCGAACTGCCGTTCCCATTGGAGCGGCAGACCCGCTTGGTCCCGGGAGAGCCGTTCTTCCGCATGGCCGAGGAGCCCGGCGAGCCCAATGCGCGGACTCGCATCGAGGTGATCGACGGCACCGGACCGGTCTGGCGCTACCGACTGCACCCGGTGACCGGCCGCAAGCACCAGCTGCGCGTGCACATGGCCGCGCTGGGCGCCCCGATCCTGGGGGACGACCTGTACCCGGAGCTGCACGCGGATGCGCCGGCGGACGCGCCGCTGCAGCTGCTGGCCAAGGAATTGGCGTTCGATGACCCGTTGACCGGGGAGCGGCGCACGTTCGCCAGCGGGTTGTCGCTTCACCTGTAGGGCCGGCCGCTGGCCGGCTGCCGGGATCTGTGGTGGTCACCAGATGCGACGGAGGAGCCGGCCAGCGGCCGGCTCTACCGACACCGGCCCCTCAGCCATGCCGGACCCTTTCCACACCGAACCCTCAGCCGGCCAGCGGTTCATCAGGGTGCTGACGGTTCATCAGCCTTAACGTTTGGCCAGCCAACGGTCCAGTTGCGCGGCAAAGGCCTGCTTGTCGCGCGCATGCAGCGGCGGAGGGCCGCCTGTCTGAACGCCCGAGCCGCGCAGTTCCTCCATGAAATTGCGCATCGACAGCCGCTCGGCCATGTTGTTGGGGGTGTACAGGTCGCCGCGCGGGTTCAATGCGACGGCCTTTTTGTCCAACACCAGGGCCGCCAGCGGGATGTCCTGCGTGACGACCAGATCGCCCGGCTGGACCCGTTCCACGATCACGCTGTCGGCCACATCCAGGCCCGGCGGAACCTGGATGGAGCGGATGAAACGGGACGGAGGGGTCCGCAGCCAGTGGTTGGCGATCAGGGTCATCTCGATCCCGGCACGCTCTGCGGCACGGAACAGGATCTCCTTGATGACGGCCGGACAAGCGTCGGCGTCCACCCAGATGTGAACTTTAGGGGTCGGGGCATCAGTCATTTGGCTGATCTTAAGGTAGGAAAAATCTGAATAGGGGGTGCGATTTCGTGTAGGATCGCCCGACCCCTTGTCCTGTCAGGCGGGAGGGGGAGGATGGCTGAATCAACCAGCTATCGCTTTTTCGGTAAAACACGAGTATCGTCACCCACACTGTGTTTGCTAGGGTCACCGTGAATCGTGGCCTGGTGCAGTTGATCTCACGATCTGCTCATCGATCCGCTTTACCAACGCCTGCAACTCAGTCTCGGCTCCGATACGCGGCGGCCGCGATTATTTCAACTATTGTTTCAGGAGTTAGTACATGTCTGATCGTCAGCAGGGCACCGTGAAGTGGTTCAACGACGCCAAGGGCTTCGGCTTCATCACCCCGGAAAGCGGCCCGGACCTCTTCGTGCATTTCCGCGCGATCCAGGGCACCGGCTTCAAGTCGCTGCAGGAAGGCCAGAAGGTGACTTTCGTCGCCGTGCAGGGCCAGAAGGGTATGCAGGCTGACCAGGTGCAGGCGGTCTAATCGACCCCCCGCAACCGTAAGGTCGCCTAAAACGCCGGAAGCGAAAGCTTCCGGCGTTTTTTATTGGGCGGCATTCGGCCATCGTCGACGCAGATCCCGTTGAAGACGTCATCGTTCCCGTCGCCCGGTTACGATGCCGCTTTGACCCTGCGGAACCCTCGATGATCAAGGTGCACCATCTGGACCATTCGCGCTCGCTGCGCGTGCTGTGGATGCTCGAAGAGCTGGGCCTGCCGTACCAGGTCGTCAACTACCAGCGCGATCCCAAGACCTGGCTCGCGCCGCAGGCGCTGCGCGACGTGCACCCGCTGGGCAAGTCGCCGGTGCTGCAGGACGACGCGCTGGTGCTGGCCGAATCCGGCGCGATCCTGGAATACCTCGCCGACCGCTACGACAGCGGCCGCCAGCTCTCCCCCGAGCCGATGCCGGCCCAGGCCCCCGAGCGCGTGCGTTACCGCTACTGGATGCACTACGCCGAAGGCTCGGCGATGCCGCCGCTGGTGATGACGCTGGTGTTTTCGCGGCTGCGCAATGCGCCGATGCCGTTCTTCGCCAAGCCGATCGCGCGCTCCATCGCCGACAAGGCGCTCAACGGCTTCGTGCGTCCGCAGGTGAAGCTGCACATGGACTGGATGGAACGCGAGCTCGGCCAGTCGCCGTGGTTCGCCGGTGAGCGCTTCACCGCCGCCGATATCCAGATGAGCTTCCCGATCCAGGCCGCCGCCGCGCGCGGTGGCGACATGGCCGCCTACCCACGGCTGCAGGCATACCTGGCCCGGATCGAGCAGCGCCCGGCCTACCAACGTGCGGTGGAGCGCGGCGGTCCGTTGAACCTCGGCGGCGGTTCGCGCTGAACTTGCGGGGCAGCCGGTCTGCCCCCATTTCATACCGATGAGCACCCAGCCCCTGCGTTTCGACAACCGTTTCATCCGTGACCTGCCCGGCGACCCGGAAACCGGCCCGCGCGTGCGCGAGGTGCGCGAGGCTGCGTGGTCGTCGGTCATGCCGACGCCGGTCGCCGCGCCCCAGCTGCTGGCGTACTCGCCGGAGGTGGCCACGCTGCTGGGCATCGGCGAGGACCTGATCGAGAGCGAGGATTTCGCACGGGTGTTCGGCGGCAATGCGCTGTATGCCGGGATGGCACCGTGGGCGGCCAACTATGGTGGCCATCAGTTCGGCCATTGGGCGGGGCAGCTCGGCGATGGCCGTGCGATCTCGCTGGGCGAGCTGCTCACCCCGGACGGTGCGCACTGGGAGCTGCAGTTGAAGGGCGCCGGGCGCACACCGTACTCGCGGGGCGCCGACGGGCGTGCGGTGCTGCGCTCGTCCATCCGCGAGTTCCTGTGCAGTGAAGCGATGCATCACCTCGGCGTGCCGACCACGCGCGCGCTGAGTCTGGTCGGCACCGGCGATGCCGTCGTGCGCGACATGTTCTACGACGGTCACCCTGAAGCCGAACCCGGCGCGATCGTGTGTCGCGTCGCGCCGTCGTTCATCCGCTTCGGCAGCTTCGAACTGCCGGCCTCGCGCGGTGACACGACGTTGCTGCGGCAGTTGGCCGATGTCTGCATCGCGCGCGATTTTCCTGCGCTGGCAGAGGCGGGCGAGGCGCGCCATGCGCGCTGGTTTGCCGACATCTGCGAGCGCACCGCGGTGCTTGTCGCGCATTGGATGCGCGTGGGTTTCGTGCACGGCGTGATGAACACCGACAACCTCTCCATCCTCGGGCTCACCATCGATTACGGCCCGTATGGCTGGGTCGAGGATTACGATCCCGAGTGGACCCCCAACACCACCGACGCGCAGGGCCGACGCTATCGTTTCGGCACGCAGCCGCAGGTGGCGTACTGGAATCTCACCCGGCTGGCGCAGGCGTTGGCACCGCTGTTCGAGGATGTCACCCCGCTGCATGACGGGCTGGCGCGTTTCCAGCAGGTGCACGCGGCCTGCGAGCGCGCCGACATCGCCGCGAAGCTGGGCCTGGATAGCTGCCGCGATGAGGATGTGGCGTTGATGGCCGCCTGGCTGGAGATCCTGCACGAGGGCGAGATGGACATGACCCTGGCCTTCCGTGGGCTGATGGCGCTCGATCCTGCATCGCCTTCCGTGGTGGTGCTGGAGGAGGCGTTCTACAGCCCGGCCCGTCGCGACGCGGTGCTGCCGTCGCTGCAGGCATGGCTGCAGCAGTACGCGACGCGCCTGCGCGGCGATGGCCTGAGTGCACAGGCGCGTCAGCAGCAGATGGGCCGCGCCAACCCGCGCTACGTGCTGCGCAACTGGCTGGCCCAGGAGGCGATCGAGCAGGCGGAGCAGGGCGACCTCAGCGGCGTGCATACGCTGCTGGAGGTGCTGCGGCGGCCGTATGAAACGCAGCCGGGGCGCGAACACTTCGCGGCCAAGCGGCCCGAGTGGGCGCGCGTGAAGGCCGGCTGCTCGATGCTGTCCTGCAGCTCGTAAGCGCCTCGGTTACCCTATGCCACCCCGTTCGTTCCCAGACCCATGACCGAGTCTTCCGCCACGCCCGCCTGGGCCGGCCGCCTGCGCGACATCGCCGATTTCCCCAAGCCGGGCATCCTGTTCAAGGACATCATGCCGCTGCTCGCCGACGGCCCGGATTTCGCGGCCGCCATCGATGCGATGGTTGCGCCCTGGCGCGATGCCAACCTGCAGGCAGTGATGGGGATCGAGTCGCGCGGCTTCATCCTCGGCGCGGCCATGGCGCGGGTGCTGGGCGTGGGCTTCGTGCCGGTGCGCAAGCCGGGCAAGCTGCCGGGCAAGGTGCTGCGCCAGGATTACACCCTGGAATACCGCACCGACAGCATCGAAGTGCACGCCGATGCCTTGCCGGCCGGCGCACGCGTGCTGGTGATCGATGATGTGCTCGCCACGGGCGGTACCCTGCTGGCGGCGTTGTCGCTGGCCCGCCAGCTGCAGGTCGAGGTGGTCGGTGCGGCCGTGCTGGTGGAACTGGCCGGCCTCGGTGGCCGCGACCGCTGGACGAGTGACGTCCCGCTGCTGGCCAATCTGGTCTATTGATCCGGGAATCCGCGCGGGCGTGCCGGCACCGGTAGTGCCGGCCGCTGGCCGGCACCTCGAACGCCTCGAGGAACGTGCAGCCGACCAACGGTCGGCTCTACCGCTCAGACATCCATCTTGCGGACGCGGAACCGGCGGCCCTTGATCTTGCCGGCCTCCAGCTGGCCGATCGCCCGGCCGGCATGTTCGCGCGCAATGGCCACGTACGAGCGCGTGGCGTAGATGTCGATCTTGCCGATGTACTTGGCCGCCAGCCCGGCATCGCCGGTCAGTGCGCCGAGGATGTCGCCCGGGCGCAGCTTGTCGGTCTTGCCGCCATCGATGCGCAGCGTGGTCATCGCGGCCTGCGGCAGCACCGGCGGGCGTGCGGTGGCCAGCGGCGTCTTCTGCCAGTCCAGCGGCTTGCCCTGTGCCATTTCCAGCGCATCGGCGCGGTTGCGCTCGCGGTGCGTCACCAGGCTGATCGCCAGGCCCGTGGCACCGGCGCGGCCGGTACGGCCAACGCGATGCTCATAGGTTTCGATATCGGTCGGCAGCTCGTAATTGATCACCGCGGCCAGATCCTGCACATCCAGGCCACGCGCGGCGACGTCGCTGGCAACCAGCACGTTGCAGCTGCGGTTGGCGAAGCGCACCAGCACTTCGTCGCGGTCGCGCTGTTCCATCTCGCCGTGCAGCGGCAGCGCAGAGAACCCGAACTGCTGCAGCGAAATGGCGACATCGTCGACATCGCGGCGGGTGTTGCAGAACACCACGGCCGATTCCGGCGTGTACTTGAGCAGCAGGCCGGCCAGCGCCTTCTGCTTCAGTGCCAGCTCGGTCTCGCAGAACAGGTGGCGGATCGCGGGCGCGTGATCGGCGCCTTCCACGGTCACTTCCACCGGGTCGCGCAGCAGCACGCGGGCGATCTCGCGGATCTCATCCGGGAAGGTCGCCGAGAACAGCAGCGTCTGGCGGTCCTTGCTGGTGCGTCCGGCGATCTCGCGGATCGGCTCTTCAAAGCCCATGTCGAGCATGCGGTCGGCTTCATCCAGCACCAGCGTGGTCACGCCGCCCAGATGCAGCACGCGCTTGCGGCCCAGTTCCTGGATGCGCCCGGGGGTGCCGACCACGACCTGCGGATCGTGCGCTTCCAGCGAGGCCAGCTGCGGGCCCAGCGGCATGCCGCCGGTCAGCACCAGCAGCTTCAGATTGGGAATGCCGGTGGCCAGCTTGCGGATCTGCTTGCCGACCTGATCGGCCAGCTCGCGGGTCGGGCACAGCACCAGCGCCTGGGCGCGTGTCACGGACGGGTCCAGCGCCTGCAGCAGGCCCAGGCCGAAGGCGGCGGTCTTGCCGCTGCCGGTCGGGGCCTGTGCGATGACATCGCGGCGCTCGAGGATGGCCGGCAGGCTCTGGGCCTGCACGGGGGTGAGCGAGGTATAGCCCATGGCATCGATGCCGGGCAGCAGCGCTGGTTTCAGCGGCAGGGAGGAGAATTCAGACATGCGGTAGTGTCGCAGAAGTCCGCCCGGCGTGCCTCAGCCCAGCAGCGCGTGCACGCCCAGGTTGATCCCCAACCCACCCGCCAACAGCCAGCCGAACAGCAGCAGCGCCAGCAGCAGCGGCTTCATCCCGGCCCTGCGCAGCGCAGAGGCATGCGTGGTCAGACCGAGCGCGGCCATCGCCATCGCCAGCAGCACGGTGTCCAGTTCGATCGCCGCGCTGACGATGGCCGCCGGCAGCACCTGCAGCGAGTTGAGCCCGGCCACCGCGACGAAGCCGAACGCGAACCAGGGCACCACGATCCTGGCGCGCTGGCCCGGCGCCCCCGGCGTACCACCGCGTGCCAGCAGCATCGACAGCCCGATCAGGAACGGTGCCAGCATCATCACCCGCACCATCTTGGCGATCACGGCGGTGTCGGCGGCAGCTGTGCTCACGGCGCGGCCGGCGGCGACCACCTGCGCAACTTCGTGCACGGTCGAGCCGGTGAACACGCCGTAGCCCTGCGCGGTCATCGGGATCCACCCGTGCGCGAGGTTGAGCTGGTACAGCAGCGGGTACAGGAACATCGCGAGCGTGCCGAACACCACCACGGTGGACACGGCCACGGTCACCTGTTCGGCGCGCCCGCGCACCACCGGCTCGGCCGCCATCACCGCCGCCGCCCCGCAGATCGAGCTGCCCGCGCCGATCAGCAGGGCACTTTCCTTCTCGAGCCCGAACCAGCGCGTGCCGGCCCACCAGGCCAGCGCGAACGTGCTGGTCAGCACCAGCGCATCGATCAGCACCCCGCTGATACCGACTTGGCCGATATCCTGGAAGGTCAGGCGCAGGCCGTACAGCACGATGCCTGCCCGCAGCAGCCAATGCTTGGAAAAGCCGACCCCGGCGCCGGCATGGGCCGCCAGCCGCGGGTAGGCAGTGTTGCCCACGGCGATGCCGAGCACGATGGCCAGGGTCAGCGCGCTGATGCCGTGCGCCTGCAGCCACGGCAGCGGCGCCAGGCCCATGGCCGTAGCCGCAACGGCGCCGGTCAGCAGCAGCCCGGGCAGGCGGCTGCGCCAGCGCTGCGCGGTGGTGGGTGAAGGCAGGGCGGCGGCAGAGGTGTTCACAAGGGTCTCCAGTCAAAGCACCGGCATAGCCTGCGCGTTGCTGATGAACCTGTAAAACGCATTGTTCCTGTAATTTCGACCTGTTTAGTGCGTTAATTGGCGTCATGCACCTCACCCTCCGTCAATGGCAGGTTTTCGTCTCCATTGCCGACGCCGGCACCACGGCTGCGGCGGGCGCGCAGCTGGCGTTATCGCAGTCGGCCACCAGCGCCGCGCTCAATGAACTGGAGAGCCAGCTGGCCAGCCCACTGTTCGACCGGATCGGGCGCCGGCTGGTGCTCAACCCGCAGGGACGGGCGCTGCTGGATCCGGCCCGCGCGCTGCTGGTCACCGCCGCCGATCTGGAGCGGCTGGCCGGCGCAGGGCAGTCCAATGCCGGCGTCTTGCCTCTGCTGCTGCGGCTCGGGGCCAGCACCACGATCGGCAACTACCTGCTGCCATCCCGCGTCGCCGCGCTGCTGGCCGATAACCCGCAGGCGCAGGTGGACCTGCGGATCGGCAACAGCGCAGATGTGGTCGCGGCCGTACAGCGCCTGGAGGTCGATCTGGGCCTGATTGAAGGCCCGTGCCATGAAAGCGGCCTGCAGGTGCTGCCGTGGCAGCGCGATGATCTGGTCATCGTGGCCGCGCCGGGCACGACGCCCACCTGCATGGATGTCGCGGCGCTGGCGCAGGCCCGCTGGCTGCTGCGCGAGCCGGGTTCGGGCACCCGCGAGGCGGTTGAGCAGGCGCTGCTGCCGCACCTGCACCACTTTGCCCGCGCCATGCAGCTGGGCAGCACCGAGGCGATCAAGCAGGCCGCTGCGGCCGGGCTTGGCCTGGCGTGCCTGTCGCGGCATGCGGTGGCCGATCTGCTCGCGCTGGGCAGCTTGAGCGTCGTGGAAACGCCGGTGCCGCCGATGTCGCGCCAGCTGTGGGTGGTACGTCATCCGGGCAAGCGGGTGCCCGCGGCGCTGCGGGCGCTGCTGGCGCTGCCCGCGGACGCGTTCGGTCAGGAGTAAGCGACGCGGTTGCCGCCAGACCGTACAATGGTCGGATGCCTCTGATTACTCTGCAAAACGTCGACTTCAGCGTCGGCGGCCCCCTGTTGCTGGAAAAAGCCGAATTGTCGATCGAGCCGGGCGAGCGTATCGCCCTGATCGGGCGCAACGGCGCCGGCAAATCGACCCTGCTCAAACTGCTGTCCGGCGATCACAAGCCCGATGACGGCGAAGTCCGCGTGCAGCAGGGGGTGCGCATCACCCGCCTGGAACAGGAGGTTCCGCACGGTGCCGCCGGCAGCGTGTTCGACGTGGTCGCCGATGGTCTGGGCGAACTGGGCCAGTGGCTGGCCGAGTTCCACCACCTGAGCATGGCCGAGGATTTCGACGGCGATGCGCTCTCGGCCGTGCAGGCCAAGATCGATGCCGCCAACGGCTGGGGCCTGGATCAGCGCGTCAGCGAGACCCTGACCAAGCTCGACCTGGACGGCGATGCCGAATTCGCGCGCCTGTCCGGCGGCATGAAGCGCCGTGTGCTGCTCGGCCGCGCGCTGGTGTCCTCGCCGGATCTGCTGCTGCTCGACGAACCGACCAACCACCTGGACATCGAAGCCATCGACTGGCTCGAAATGTTCCTCAAGAACTGGAACGGCAGCGTGGTGTTCGTCACCCATGACCGTCGCTTCCTGCGTGCACTGGCCACCCGCATCGTCGAGATCGACCGCGGCCAGGTCACCAGCTGGCCGGGCGACTGGGCCAACTACGAACGTCGCCGCGAAGAGCGCATGAACGCGCAGGCGCAGGAAAACGCGCGCTTCGACAAACTGCTCGCGCAGGAAGAAATCTGGATCCGCCAGGGCATCAAGGCCCGCCGCACCCGCGACGAAGGCCGTGTGCGCCGCCTCAAGGCGATGCGCAACGATCGCTCGCAGCGCCGCGAACTCGGCGGCAACGTGCGCATGGAAGCGGCGCAGGCGGAGAACTCCGGCAAGAAGGTCATCGACGTCAAGGACATCTCGTTCGCCTTCGGCGAGCGCGTGATGGTCAAGGATTTCAGTACCGTCATCCTTCGCGGCGACCGCATCGGCCTGATCGGGCCGAACGGCAGCGGCAAGACCACGCTGCTCAAGCTGCTGCTGGGCGACCTGCAGCCGCAGAGCGGCGAAGTGCGCGCCGGTACCAACCTGCAGATCGCGTATTTCGACCAGTACCGTGCGGTCCTGCGCGAAGACTGGACCGCGATCGAGAACGTGGCCGAGGGCCGCGACTTCATCGAGTTCAACGGCAAGCGCAAGCACGTGCATGCCTACCTGCAGGACTTCCTGTTCTCGCCCGAGCGTGCCCGCGCGCCGATCACCCGTTTGTCCGGTGGTGAGCGCAACCGCCTGCTGCTGGCCAAGCTGTTCGCGCAGCCGTCCAACCTGCTGGTGATGGATGAACCGACCAACGATCTGGACGTGGAAACCCTCGAGCTGCTCGAAGAGCTGCTGAGCGATTACACCGGCACGTTGCTGCTGGTCAGCCATGACCGTGACTTCCTGGACAACGTGGTGACCTCCACGATGGTGATGGAAGGCGACGGCGTGGTCGGCGAGTACGTTGGCGGCTATACCGATTGGCAGCGCCACGCCGCACGCGTGGCCGCCGCGGCTGCGTCCGCACCGGTGGTGGCGGCCAAGCCGGTTGCTGCGGCTGCTGCCGCTGCCGCGCCGGCCGAGCCCAAGCGCAAGCTGAGCTACAAGGACGCGCGCGAGCTGGAACAGCTGCCGCTGAAGATCGAAACGCTGGAGAAGGACGTCGAAGGCCTCACCGCCGCGATGAACGACCCGGCGTTCTATCAGCGCAGCGCGCCCGACATGGCCGCGCACAATGCGAAGCTCGCCAAGGTGCAGGCCGAGCTGGATGCCGCGTACGCGCGCTGGGAAGAGCTGGACGCCTGATCCAGCGATCGATGTAGAGCCGACCGTTGGTCGGCTCCACCGTCGTCACTTCAAGCCGTGCAGATCCCGCAGCTGGGTCGGTCGTGAGCCGAAATATGCAGCCAGATCGGCGATGTCCTGATCGCTCAGGTCGGTCGCCTGCGGGGTCATCAGCGCGTGCTGGCGATCCCCCGCGCGGTAGGCCTGCAGGCTGTGCGCCAGGTAATCCCCGTACTGCCCACCCAGTTTCGGATAGGTCGGGTCGATCGGCTTGTTGCCGTCCGCCCCGTGGCAGTCGATGCAGCTCTGGCCGGTGGCTTTGCCCTTGACCTGGGCACGCGCCTCACCGGCGGCGATGCGGCCGGCCGGCAGGCCGGCGGAGGAGCCGGACCCGTGTTCACCACTGGCGTGGCCCGGATCGGCGGCGGAATCTGCGCTGTTCTCCACCTGTGACTGCGAACACGCAGTCATCAGCAGGGCAACGGACAGGGCGATGGCATAACGCTGGAGTGGCGTGGCTTTCGACATGAGCGCGCTTATTTGACGGTGGACAGGTAAACAGCGAGATCGGCGATCTCCTGTTCGCTGAAACTCATCGACTGCGCCTGCATCGTGGGATGCTTGCGCTTGCCGTGGCGGTACTCGGTCAGCGCCTGGCTGAGGTACTCACGGGTCTGCCCGCCGATCTTGGGCACCTTGTAGCTGGGGTAGGCGTTCTTGTACCCGGTGATGCCGTGGCACCCCTGGCACGTGTAGGCCAGGACCCGGCCATTGTCGAACCGGCCGGTGACGGCGGCGGGCGCCGGCGCAGTGGCGGCCGGAGCGGGGGTGGCAGGTACAGCAGGAGCGGGTGTTGCGGCCTGTGCGGCGGCCCCGAGGGGCAGGAGGACGGCCAGAACGAGACAAGCGGCGAGCGGCTGCGGGCGCATGATGTCCTTTTCCGATAAACGGGTCTGGTCGTTCCGGCGTGGGGTACGGAACTGGGCCGAGTATAGCCTGCCATTTCATCTAGCTGAAACCGGCCCCCGGAAGCCATCGCCGCAGGTCACCATGACCTTTGGGATATGGTGTGGTCGTGACGTGGTGCATTACTTTGCTACCACACCTGCCCACGCATCCTTAGGGACACGACGATGTCGCGACATTCTTTCCTGCTCGGCCGCACCGGACGCTGTGCCGCCGCGTTGCTGATCACTTCCACCCTGCTGCTGAGCGGCTGCGGTGGCGCCGGCCCCGCCGAAGCCAACGCTGCTGAAAAGGACGGCAAGGCCGAGAAGAAGGTCGATGCGGTACCGGTCGAAGCCGTCGCCGCCAGCCGTCGCGCCGTCGCCGCCAGCTACACCGGCACGGCCGCACTGGAACCGCGGGGCGAGTCGCAGGTGGTCGCCAAGACCTCCGGCGTCGCGCTGGTCGTTCTGGTCGAAGAAGGGCAGCAGGTACGTGCCGGTCAGCCGCTGGTGCGGCTGGATCCGGACCGTGCGCGCCTGGCGGTTGCCCAGAGCGAAGCGCAGATGCGCAAGCTGGAGAACAACTACCAGCGCGCCCACAAGCTGGTGGGCCAGCAGATGGTCAGCGCCGCCGATGTCGACCAGATCAAGTACGACCTCGACAACGCCCGCGCGCAGTACCGGCTGGCCACGCTGGAACTGTCCTACACCACGGTGATCGCGCCGATCTCGGGCGTGATCGCCTCGCGCTCGATCAAGACCGGCAACTTCGTGCAGATCAACACGCCAATCTTCCGCATCGTCGACACCTCGCGCCTGGAAGCCACGCTCAATGTGCCCGAGCGCGAGCTGGCCACGCTGCGCCCGGGCCAGCCGGTGACGCTGATCGCCGATGCGCTGCCGGGCAAGACCTTCCCGGGCACGGTGGACCGCATCTCGCCGGTGGTCGATGCAGGCAGTGGTACGTTCCGCGTGGTCAGCGGCTTCGGCGAAGATGCTGAAGGCCTGCAGCCGGGCATGTTCGGCCGCATCCGGATCGACTACGACCAGCGCGCCGATGCGTTGGTGGTGCCGCGCCTGGCGCTGCTTGATGACGGTGAACCGGCGGTGTTCCGCGTGCGCGAGGGCAAGGCGGCGCGCGTGCCGGTCAAGCTCGGCTACGCCGAAGGCCCGTGGGTGGAAATCCGCGAAGGCCTGGCCGCCGGTGATCAGGTGGTCACCGCCGGCAAGGTGGCGCTGCGTGATGGCACCGCGGTGCAGGTGATCGGCACCAAGCCGGCCGCCACCGCCGCGGCCACGCCGGCGCCGGCCAAGGCGGAGAGCCGTCAATGACAGCGGCCGGCAACGACCACGGCAACGATCCGCACCAGGGCGATCGCCCCGGTGCCCACGGCGGCGGCCTGGTGGAGTTCGCCACCCGCCGCCGCGTCACCATCGCGATGTTCACCGTCACGCTGATGCTGTTCGGCTTCATCGCGCTGGGCAATCTCAAGGTCAACCTGCTGCCCGACCTGAGCTACCCGACCCTGACCGTGCGCACCGAATACACCGGTGCAGCGCCGGCGGAAATCGAAACGCTGATCACCGAGCCGGTCGAAGAGGCCGTCGGCGTGGTCAAGAACCTGCGCAAACTCAAATCGATCTCGCGTACCGGGCAGAGCGATGTCGTGCTCGAGTTCGCCTGGGGCACCAACATGGACCAGGCCAGCCTGGAGGTGCGCGACAAGATGGAAGCGCTGAACCTGCCGCTGGAGGCGAAGTCTCCGGTGCTGCTGCGCTTCAATCCGTCCACCGAACCGATCATGCGTCTGGTGATCTCGGCCAAAACCGATCCAGCCAGCGATGCCGAGGCCGTGCGCCAGCTCACCGAGCTGCGCCGCTACGCCGATGAAGACCTCAAGAAGAAGCTGGAGCCGGTTACCGGCGTGGCGGCGGTGAAGGTCGGCGGCGGTCTGGAGGATGAGATCCAGGTCGACATCGACCAGCAGAAGCTGGCCCAGCTCAACCTGCCGATCGACACCGTCATCAAGCGGCTCAAGGAAGAGAACATCAACATCTCCGGCGGTCGCCTGGAGGAAGGCTCGCAGCGTTACCTGGTGCGTACCGTCAACCAGTTCGCCGATCTGGAGGATATCCGCAACCTGCTGGTGACCACCCAGAGCAGCAACGGCAGCGCGGCCGATGCAGCGATGCAGCAGATGTTCGCCATCGCCGCCTCGACCGGCTCGGATGCCGCCGTGGCCGCCGCCTCGGCCGCGCAGAGCGCATCCAGCAGCAGTTCCACCAACATCGCCAACGGCGTGCCGGTGCGGCTCAAGGATGTCGCCACCGTGCGCCAGGGTTACAAGGAACGCGAAGCGATCATCCGCCTGGGCGGCAAGGAAGCGGTCGAGCTGGCGATCTACAAGGAGGGCGATGCCAACACGGTCTCGACCGCTGAAGCGCTGCGTGCGCGCCTGGAGCAGATCAAGGGCCAGGTGCCCGGCGATGCCGAGCTGACCACGATCGAAGACCAGTCGCGCTTCATCGAACACGCCATCAGCGACGTCAAGAAAGACGCCGTGATCGGCGGCATCCTCGCCATCCTGATCATCTTCCTGTTCCTGCGCGATGGCTGGAGCACGTTCGTGATCAGCCTGTCCCTGCCGGTCTCGATCATCACCACGTTCTTCTTCATGGGCCAGCTCGGCCTGAGCTTGAACGTGATGTCGCTGGGCGGTCTGGCGCTGGCCACCGGCCTGGTGGTGGATGACTCGATCGTGGTGCTGGAGAGCATCGCCAAGGCGCGCGAGCGTGGCCTGAGCATCCTGCAGGCCGCCATCGTCGGCACCCGCGAAGTGAGCATGGCCGTGGTCGCCTCGACCCTGACGACCATTGCGGTGTTCCTGCCGCTGGTGTTCGTGGACGGTATCGCCGGCCAGCTGTTCCGCGACCAGGCGCTGACCGTGGCGATCGCGATCGCGATCTCGCTGCTGGTCTCGATGACCCTGATCCCGATGCTGAGCTCGCTCAAGGGCCGCCCACCGCTGGCCTTCCCGGAAGAACCCACGCATCAACCGTGGCAGCCGGACAGCCGCTGGCTGAAGCCGGTCGCCGGCAGCCGTCGTGGCGTGGGCACGCTGGTGCGCTGGATCTGCTTCGGGATGGCCTGGTCGGTGATCCGCGTCTGGCGCGGCTTGGTGGCCGTGGTCGGCCCGGTGATGCGCAAGGCCAGCGATGTGGCGATGAAGCCGTACGCCGGTGCCGAGCGCGGTTACCTGAAGCTGCTGCCGGGCGCGCTGCATCACCCGGGCAAGGTGCTCGGTCTGGCCGCGCTGGCCTTCGTCAGCACGATGGCGCTGGTGCCGATGCTGGGTGCGGATCTGATCCCGCAGCTGGCCCAGGACCGCTTCGAAATGACCGCCAAGCTGCCGGCCGGTACACCGCTGAAGCAGACCGATGCGCTGGTCCGCGAGATGCAGTTGGCCCATGCCAAGGATGACAGCATCGCCTCGCTGTATGGGGTCAGTGGCAGCGGCACCCGCCTGGATGCCAGCCCGACCGAGAGTGGCGAGAACATCGGCAAGTTGACGGTGGTCATGGCCGGCGGCGGCAACGCGCGCACCGAAGCGGCGATCACCGAGCGTCTGCGTGAATCGATGCAGCAGCACCCTGGCGTGCAGGTCGATTTCGCCCGCCCGGCGCTCTTCAGCTTCTCCACCCCGCTGGAAGTGGAACTGCGTGGCCAGGACATGGCCACGCTGGAGACGGCCGGCAAGGCGCTGGCCGCGATGCTGCGCAACAACCCGCACTATGCTGACGTCAAATCCACGGTGGAAGAGGGCTTCCCGGAGATCCAGATCCGCTTCGACCAGGAGCGCGCCGGTGCCTTGGGCCTGACCACGCGGCAGATTGCCGATGTGGTGGTCAAGAAGGTGCGCGGTGACGTGGCCACGCGCTACAGCTTCCGCGACCGCAAGATCGACGTGCTGGTGCGTGCCCAGGAAGGTGACCGGGCCAGCGTGGACAGCATCCGCCGGCTGATCGTCAATCCGGGCAGCAACCGGCCGGTGACGCTGGATTCGGTGGCCGAGGTGGTCGCCACCAACGGCCCCAGCGAGATCCATCGCGCCGACCAGACCCGCGTGGCGGTGGTCTCTGCCAATCTGCGCGACATCGACCTGGGCGGCGCCGTGCGCGAAGTGCAGGACATGGTCGCCAAGCAGCCGCTGGGTGCGGGTGTGGGCATGCACATCGGCGGCCAGGGTGAGGAGCTGGCCGACTCGGCACGCTCGTTGATCTTCGCCTTCGGCCTGGCGATCTTCCTGGTGTATCTGGTGATGGCCTCGCAGTTCGAGTCGCTGCTGCACCCGTTCGTCATCCTGTTCACCATCCCGCTGGCGCTGGTCGGCGCGATCCTGGCGCTGATGCTGACCGGCAAGCCGATCTCGGTGGTGGTGTTCATCGGCTTGATCCTGCTGGTGGGCCTGGTAACCAAGAACGCGATCATCCTGATCGACAAGGTCAACCAGCTGCGCGAGGCCGGTGTGCCCAAGCGCGAGGCACTGGTGGAGGGCGCGCGTTCCCGCCTGCGGCCGATCATCATGACCACGTTGTGCACGCTGTTCGGCTTCCTGCCGCTGGCGGTGGCGATGGGCGAGGGCGCGGAAGTGCGTGCGCCGATGGCGATCACCGTGATCGGTGGCCTGCTGGTCTCCACCCTGCTGACCCTGGTGGTGATCCCGGTGGTGTACGACCTGCTGGATCGTCGTGGCGACGCCTACTACCGCGAGCGTGGCCGCCACCTCAAGACGCCGCTGGCCGATGCCGGCCATGACACCGCACGGGAGCCGGCATGAGCATTGCCGAGTTCTCCATCCGCCGGCCCATCACCACGATCATGTGTTTTGTGTCGTTGGCGGTGGTGGGCCTGATCGCCTCGTTCCGGCTGCCGCTGGAAGCGCTGCCGGACATCTCCGCGCCGTTCCTGTTCGTGCAGGTGCCGTATACCGGGTCCACCCCGGAGGAGGTCGAGCGCAACATCATCCGGCCGACCGAAGAAGCGCTGGCAACGATGACCGGGATCAAGCGCATGCGCTCCTCGGCCACCTCCGAAGGCGCCAGCATCTTCATCGAGTTCACCGACTGGGACCGCGACATCGCCATCGCGGCTTCGGACGCCCGCGAGCGCATCGATGCGATCCGCAGCGATCTGCCCGACGACCTGCAGCGCTACAACGTGTTCAAGTGGTCCAGCAGCGACGACCCGGTGCTGAAGGTGCGCCTGGCCAGTGCCACCGACCTGACCGGCGCCTACGACATGCTCGACCGCGAGTTCAAGCGGCGGATCGAGCGCATCCCGGGCGTGGCGCGGGTCAACATCTCCGGTGCCCCGCCGAACGAGGTCGAGATCGCGATCAGCCCGGACCGGTTGACCGCGCACAACCTGAGCATCAACGAGCTCAGCGATCGCCTGCGCACGCTGAACTTCTCGATCTCGGCCGGGCAGATCGACGACAACGGCCAGCGCGTACGCATCCAGCCAGTAGGCGAGATCACCGACCTGCAGGAACTGCGCGATCTGGTGATCGACAACAAGGGCCTGCGCCTGGGCGACATCGCCGAGATCCGGCTCAAGCCCACCCGCATGAACTACGGGCGGCGCCTGGATGGCAACCCGGCCGTCGGCCTGGATATCTACAAGGAGCGCAGCGCCAACCTGGTGGAGGTGTCGCGTGCCGCGCTGGCCGAAGTGGAGGCGATCCGCACGCAGCCCTCGATGCGCGATGTGCAGATCAAGGTGATCGACAACCAGGGCAAGATGGTGACGTCTTCGCTGCTGGAACTGGCCGAGGCGGGTGCGGTCGGCCTGCTGCTGTCGATCACTGTGCTGTTCTTCTTCCTGCGCCATTGGCCGTCCACGCTGATGGTGACCCTGGCGATCCCGATCTGTTTCGTGATCACGCTGGGCTTCATGTATTTCGCCGGCGTCACCCTCAACATCCTGACCATGATGGGCCTGCTGCTGGCGGTCGGCATGCTGGTGGACAATGCCGTGGTGGTGGTGGAAAGCATCTACCAGGAACGCGAGCGCATGCCCGACCAGCCGCGGCTGGCCTCGATCATCGGCACCCGCAACGTGGCCATCGCGCTGAGCGCCGGCACCCTGTGCCACTGCATCGTATTCGTGCCGAACCTGTTCGGCGAGACCAACAACATCAGCATCTTCATGTCGCAGATCGCCATCACGATCTCGGTCTCGCTGCTGGCCTCCTGGCTGGTCGCGGTGAGTCTGATCCCGATGCTGTCCGCGCGCATGCAGACGCCCAAACTGGTGCATTCGGACAGCGGCGTGATCGCACGCCTGCAGCGCCGCTACGCCACACTGCTGCAGTGGACCCTGGAGCACCGCGGTTGGAGCGTGTTCGGCATCGCGATGGTGATCCTGATCAGTCTGGTGCCGATGAAGCTGACCAAGATCGACATGTTCGGTGGCGAGGGGGGCCATGAGGTGTTCATCGGGTACAACTGGAAGGGCGCCTATACCTTCGGGCAGATGTCCGAGGAAGTGGCGCGCGTCGAACGCTACCTGGACGACAACCGGCAGGCGCTGCACATCACCCAGGTGTATTCCTGGTACAGCGAGCAGGAAGGCAGCAGCACGATCGTGACGTTCGACACCGCGCACGCCAAGAACATGCCGGCCGTGCAGGAAGCACTGCGAAAGGGGCTGCCTCGCTCGGCGCGTGCCGATTACGTGGTCGGTAATTCGGGCGAGGGCAATGGCGGAAGCGGCAACAACCAGGTGCAGGTGCAACTGGTCGGCGACTCGACCAAGATGCTGCAGGAGATCGGCGAGGAAGTGGTGCCGCTGCTGGCCCAGCGCAAGGAGCTGCGCGACGTTCGCATCGACAACGGCGAAAAGGGCACCGAGTTGTCCATCCATGTGGACCGGGAGCGCGCGGCAGCCTTCGGCTTCAACGCCGAGCAGGTCGCCAGTTTCGTCGGCCTGGCCCTGCGTGGCGCGCCGCTGCGCGAGTTCCGCCGCGGTGACAGCGAAGTGCCGGTATGGGTGCGCTTCGCCGGTGCCGAGCAGAGCAGCCCGGAGGACCTGGCCAGCTACACGGTACGCACTGGCGACGGCCGCTCGGTGCCCTTGCTGAGCCTGGTCGATGTGGCAATCAAGCCGTCGGCCACCCAGATCGGCCGCACCAACCGTCAGACCACGCTGACCATCAAGGCCAACCTGGCCGAGAAGGTGACGGTGCCGGACGGCCGCAAGGCGATGGAAGAAACGCTCAAGCCGATGAGTTTCCCGGCCGGCTACACCTTCAGCTTCGACGGCGGGGATTACGGCGACGACGACCAGGCGATGTCGCAGATGATGTTCAATCTGGTGATCGCGCTGGTGATGATCTACGTGGTGATGGCCGCCGTGTTCGAGTCGCTGCTGTTCCCGGCCGCGATCATGAGCGGCGTGCTGTTCTCGATCTTCGGCGTGTTCTGGCTGTTCTGGATCACCGGCACCTCGTTCGGGATCATGTCCTTCATCGGCATCCTGGTGTTGATGGGCGTGGTGGTGAACAACGGCATCGTGATGATCGAGCACATCAACAACCTGCGCCGCCGTGGCATGGGCCGGACCCAGGCGCTGGTGGAAGGCTCGCGCGAGCGCCTGCGCCCTATCATGATGACGATGGGCACCGCGATCCTGGCGATGATCCCGATCTCCATGACCGACACCCAGCTGCTCGGCAATGGCCCGCCGTACTACCCGATGGCCCGCGCCATCGCCGGCGGCCTGGCGTTCTCCACGGTGGTGAGCCTGCTGTTCCTGCCGACCATCTACGCGATGCTTGATGACATGAGCACCGCGGTGTCGCGGATCATCCTGCGCGCGCGTGGCCGCGGCGTGGATGCTCCGGTGGTAGAACCGGGCGCAGAATCGGTTTGAGGGTGCATGGAGGCCCGTTGGGCGGACCTCCTTTTTTTCGCGGACCGCACCCACGCGTGCATTACCCGCGACTCCCACATTCGCGCACAAAAAAGGCCACGCATTGCGTGGCCTTTCGATTCACAGCCGGCGCGGGAATCACCCCGCGACCTTGCCCCACACCTGGAACCCGGTCAGCCACAACCCGAGCATGCTGCCCAGGTTGGTCAGCATGAAGGTCAGCACCACGCGGGTCACCCGGTTGCGGTACCAACCCTTGACGCTCTGCGCATCGTCGCGCAGCTTCAGGAAGTCCTCGTAGGCCGGCTTGCGCAGGCGCGCTTCCACCAGGGCCGAGAACGCACCGGTCGGGATGCTCAGCCGGAACGGCTTGAACGGCGCGACCACGATCGCGGTCAGGATGCTCAGCGGGTGGCTGCCGGCCAGCAGGCAGCCCAGGCCGGCCAAGCCGCCGGTGTACATCGCCCAGACCGCCAGAAGTTCACTGCCGACACCCAGGCCACCGCGATAGAAGCCCACGCCGATACCGGTCAGCACGATGGCCAGGATCGCCAGCGTGATCCACGGAATGTTGCGCTTCTTCGGCACGTCTTCCAGCGACTCGCGCAGCGGGCCCGGCGCGTCGGTGTCGGTTTCCAGGTACTTGGCCAGACCGGCCAGATGACCGGCACCGACCACGGCCAGCACTTCGCGCTGGGCCGGATCATGCACTTCGCGCAGGCGCGTGGCCATGTAGCGGTCGCGCTCGCCGATGATGGTTTCGTACAGGGCAGGGCTCTCGCTGGCGAACTCGCCGAAGCTGGCTTCGAGCATGTCGCCCTGCTTGAGCTTCTCGATCTCGTCTTCGCCGACTTCCTCGGACGCGAACAGGCCAGCGCCCAGGCCCATCACCAGCTTGATCTTGCCGAAGAAGCCCAGGCGCTGCGAGGCACGCCGGAAGGTCAGCCCGACCTCGCGGTCGATCAGATGCACGGGCAGGTTGCGCTCGTTGGCCAGGGTGACCGCGCGCTTGAGCTCGGCACCCGGCTCGATCTCGAGCTGTTCGGCCAGGCGGCGCTGGTAGGCGGCCAAGGCCAGGTTGGCCGCGAACAGGGCGACGCGGCCCTTGCGGATCACCTCGACCAGGTCGAGCTTGGCCAGCGCATCCGGGTCGGTCAGTGCCTGCAGGCGCTGCGCGTCCAGTTCGACCGCGACCGCATCGAAGCGGCCACTTTCGATCGCACGTTCCACCGCTTCCACGCTGGCCTGCGAGACGTGCGCGGTGCCCAGCAGGGTGTAGCGCACGCCATCGCGTTCGACGATGCGGACGGGCTGGCCGGCGAACAACGTGTCGCCGGCGTCAATCAGGGTATCGGTCATTGCATCATTCATTCGAAGGGGCGCTGTCGGCACCATCGCCGAGCGCGCGCTGCATCTGGACGGTATCCAGCCAGCGGCCATGCTTGCGGCCGAGGCCGCGGAAAACGCCGACGGTATGGAAACCGAAACGCTCGTGCAGTTTGATGGAGGCGGTGTTGGTGGGCTCGCCGATGACGGCCACCATCTGCCGGTAACCGCGCGCGACGCAGGCATCGATCAGCCCCTGCATCAGTGCGGTGCCGACACCACGGCCCTGGAACGCCGCATCCACATAGACCGAGTTCTCCACGGTCCACTGATAGGCGATCCGGCCGCGGTAGGTATTGGCGTAGGCATAGCCGGCCACCTGGCCATCGACTTCGGCCACGATGTATGGAAAGCCGCGGCCGACGATGTCCTGCATGCGGCGGCGCATTTCCGCCGCCTCCGGGATCTCGTACTCGTAGGTGTTGACGAAGTCGGTCACTTCCACCGCATAGATCGCGGTGATGGCCGCGATATCGGCATCGGTGGCGTCGCGCAGGTGCACGGTCACGGTGGGGTGTCCTGGTCGGTCAGTCGATGTAGCGCTTGAGCAGATCGCCGTATGCATCGATGCGGCGATCACGCAGGAACGGCCAGATACGGCGGACGTGTTCGCTGCGCTGCAGGTCCACATCGCAGACCAGCACAGTCGGCTCGCCACCGGCTTCGGCGATGAACTCGCCCTGCGGGCCCAGCACGTGGCTGTTGCCCCAGAACTGGATGCCCGAGGCACCCATCGGCGAGGCTTCATGGCCGACGCGGTTGCAGCTCAACACCGGCACGCCGTTGGCCACGGCATGGCCGCGGTGACTGAGCACCCACGCATCGCGCTGGCGGCCCTGTTCGTCGCGCTGGTCGTCCGGATCCCAGCCGATCGCGGTGGGGTAGAGCAGCAGCTCCGCGCCGGCCAGCGCCATCAGGCGCGCCGCTTCCGGATACCACTGGTCCCAGCACACGAGCACGCCGAGGCGACCCACCGAGGTGTCGATCGGGGTGAAGCCCAGATCGCCCGGGGTGAAGTAGAACTTCTCATAGAAGCCCGGATCATCCGGGATGTGCATCTTGCGGTACTTGCCGAGCAGGGTGCCGTCTTTCTCGAAGACGACCGCGGTGTTGTGGTACAGCCCGGCAGCGCGACGCTCGAACAGCGAGCCGACGATCACCACGCCGTGCTTCTTGGCCAGCGCGCCCAGGCGCTCCGTGCTCGGGCCCGGGATCGGCTCGGCCAGATCGAATTCATCCACCGACTCGTGCTGGCAGAAGTACGCACCGTTGTGCAGTTCCTGCAGCAGGATCAGCTTGGCACCCTGCGCGGCCGCTTCAGCCACGCGCGCTTCGATGACGGCCAGATTGGCCTCGGCATCGCCGTGGTTGCGCTCCTGGATCAGGGCGACGGAAAGGGTGTGGCGTGAGCTCATCCGGAGACGGTCCTGCAAGGGGAAAAACGCAGTTTATCGCGGATGGGTGCACGCAGCGTGCTGGCTGCTAAATGGTCAACACCCGCGCGTCGGTAGTGCCGGCCGCTGGCCGGCTCCGCAGAATGTTCCGGGCAACAGTTCACTGGCCAGGCGCATCGGCGTGACCTGTCGCTCTTCCGTTGGCCGCCCGTGCACTGTCGAAGGGATGGCGGGGGCGGAGGTGCGGGACCGTCAGGGCGCCATGGATGGCGCCCACGAGCCCCCAGGGATGGGTTTACGGCGCGTCCCGCACCTCCGCCCCCGCCAGCCCAGCCTCCGCAGCCTTCAGGCCGCGTGCTTTGCTGTCAGGCCAGCAACCCCGCCGGCAGCTGCATCGTGATGCAGTGCAGGCTGCCGTTCTGCCAGATCAGCGAACGGCACGGCACCGGCACGATCTCGCGGTCCGGATAAGCCTGGGCCAACACCGCACGCGCCGCTTCGTCGGCCGCATCGCCGTAGGCCGGCATCAGCACCGCGCCGTTGAGGATCAGGTAATTCGCGTAGGAAGCCGCCAGGCGGCGGCCTTCGTCGATTACCGGCTGCGCCCACGGCAGCGGGAACAGGCGGTACGGCTGGCCGTCGGTCGTACGCAGCGCCGCCAGCTCGGCACCCATCGCCTGCAGTTCGGCGTAGTGCGAATCGCCGGCGTCATCGCAGGCCTGGTAGACGATGCTGTCGGTCGAGGCGAAGCGGGCCAGGGTATCGATGTGGGCGTCGGTGTCGTCGCCTTCCAGATAGCCATGGTCCAGCCACAGCACACGGTCCTGGGCCAGCCAGGTGGCCAGGTCGGCGCTGAGCGATTCGCGGCTGCGGTCCGGATGACGCTCGTGCAGGCACTGCCAGGTGGTCAGCAGGGTGCCGGCGCCGTCGGTCTCGATGCCGCCGCCTTCCAGCGCGAACGGAATGCTCTGCAGTTCGGCGTTTGCGAAGGTGCCGGCCGCGTGCAGCACACCCACCAGCTGGTCATCCAGGCTGGCGTCGAACTTGCCGCCCCAGCCGGTGAAGCGGAAGTCCAGCAGGCGGAAGCCGCCATCGGCACGCTTGAGCGTGATCGGGCCGGAGTCGCGCAGCCAGGTGTCATCGTACTGGGCGGTCACGAACCGCACGCGATCCGTGTCGATCCGGTTCGAACGCAGGCGCGCATCGGCGTACGCCTCCAGGTCGTCGTCGGCGACGATGATCACCACCGGCTGGAAGCGGGTGATGGCCGCGACGAGCGCGATGTAGGTGTCCTCGACGTCACCCAGGCGGTCGGCCCAGTCGGTGTCGGCGTGGGGCCAGGCGATCAGGATGGCGGACTGGGATTCCCATTCGGCCGGAAAGCGGAGCGTGTCGTTCATGATCTCAGTGCGATGGCCCGCCGGCTGGCGGGCAAAGGGAAAGGGGTCAGCGGATCGGCGGTTTCGGCCCGATCTCGTTGGCGTCGGCGCGGTTGGCGACCACGTCGATCACCTTCTGCTTTTCGAAGTACACGGTGAACTGCGGGTAGACCCAGCGGTTGATCGTGGGCCACTGGCGCTTCTGCCCGCCGCGCGGATCCAGGCGCTCGCCCGGCTCGCCGAACTGGGCCTGGACCTGCTGCATGCTCTGGCCGCGGACGGGCAGGGCGACGGCGGGCTTTTCACGGCTGCGGTCGATCAGCAGGGTGTCGGCGTGGGCATTGGAAACGGCCAGCACGGCCAGCAACGGCAAAGTGGTCAGGTAACGCTTCATCTCGATCTACTCCCCAGTGGTCAAGAATGCGGAAGGTCCCACGGCCAACGGTCGTGAGCTACCCGGCGATTACACCAAAAATGGCAGCAAAAAGCCGCCCGGAGGCGGCTTTTTGTTCATCACCCGGTCCGGTGAGGGACCGATGGCGGCCGTGAGGCCAGCCGGCTCAGCGCTGGCGAGCCTTGAAGCGCGGGTTCGACTTGCAGATCACGAAGATCTTGCCGCGGCGACGGACGACCTTGCAGTCGCGGTGACGGGTCTTGGCCGACTTCAGGGAAGACAGGACTTTCATTGCATACCTCGGCGTAAACGTTGGATTCGGTTGGAGCGCGGCCGCGATATGCAGATGACAATCGGCAGGTGACGCCCGTTCAAGCCCGCCATTCTACCGGGCTTTTTCCCATCCTTTCAAGTGGTTGGGCCAAAAAAGTCTCAAGCCGCCCCGGGCAGGGGCTAGAATGGGCGGTCACATCTACCGGGAAACCCATGAATCAGCTTCCATCCGTGCTCACCATCGACGGTCCTTCCGGGGCCGGCAAAGGCACTGTCAGCCGCATTGTCGCACGCCGCCTGGGCTGGCATTACCTGGATTCGGGCGCCCTGTACCGGGCGGTGGGCGTGGCCGCCAGCTGGGCTGATATCGATACCTCAGACGCCTCGGCGCTGGTGCGCTGCACCTTCGACACCCACGTGCGCTTCGTGGAATCGGCCGATGGCGGGCTGCGGGTGCTGGTCAACGAGACCGATGCCACCGACGAGCTGCGCCTGGAGACCACCGGGGCGCTGGCCTCGGCCATTGCCGCCATCCCGGAGGTCCGGGCGGCGCTGAAAGAGCGCCAACGCGCATTCAGGATGGAGCCGGGCCTGGTCGCCGACGGACGGGACATGGGCACGGTCATCTTCCCGGACGCCCCATTCAAGGTGTTTTTGACCGCCAGCGCCGAGGAACGGGCCGAGCGGCGGCATAAGCAGTTGAAAGACAAGGGTGTTTCGGTTAACTTTGACGACCTCCTGCGCGAGATCATGGCCCGCGACGCCCGTGATGCACAGCGCACAGTGGCGCCCCTGAAGCCGGCAGACGATGCCGTCGTCATCGACACCAGTGGTATTGGCATCGACGCTGTCGTTGCCAAGGTATTGGATCTGCTTCCGGTTTCGGGTGCCTGATCCGTTGTAAAGGAGGCCGTCAATCCATCGACGGTGTCGCACCATCGCAAGGCAACAAAAGCTCCGTCCCGCAATGATGCGTGGCGGTTTTCCTACTTAACACACGACCTGCGTTACCGGGGTCGACCAACAGGCGGGCAGTAAGCGGTTCCCTTCGGGGGCCAATGCCCATGTGTCCAACAGAGTAAATCTAATGACCGAATCATTTGCAGAGCTGTTCGAAGCCAGTCAGGCCAATCTGGCCAAGCTGAAGCCGGGCTCGATCGTCAGCGGTGTCGTTGTTGAAGTCCGCGGCGATGTCGTGGTGATCAACGCCGGCCTGAAGTCCGAAGGCATCGTGCCGATCGAACAGTTCCGTAACGACGCTGGCGAGATCGATGTCGCTGAAGGCGACGTCGTCAAGGTTGCCCTCGATTCCATCGAGAACGGCTTCGGTGAAACCGTTCTGTCGCGTGAGAAAGCCAAGCGCGCGATGGTGTGGGACGAGCTGGAAGAAGCGTTGGAAAAGAACGAAACCATCACCGGCCGCATCAGCGGCAAGGTCAAGGGTGGTTTCACCGTGGACATCAAGGATGTCCGCGCGTTCCTGCCCGGTTCGCTGGTGGATGTGCGCCCCGTGCGCGACCCGGCCTACCTGGAAGGCAAGGAGCTGGAATTCAAGCTCATCAAGCTGGACCGCAAGCGTAACAACGTCGTTGTGTCCCGTCGTGCAGTCGTCGAAAGCGAGCATTCGGAAGAGCGCGAGCAGCTGATGGACAAGCTGCAGGAAGGCGCGATCCTGAAGGGTGTCGTCAAGAACCTGACCGATTACGGCGCATTCGTGGACCTGGGCGGTATCGACGGCCTGCTGCACATCACCGACATGGCCTGGAAGCGCGTGCGCCATCCGTCCGAAGTCGTGAACGTCGGCGACGAGCTGGACGTGCGCGTGCTGAAGTTCGACCGCGAGCGCAACCGCGTTTCGCTGGGTCTGAAGCAGCTGGGCGAGGATCCGTGGGACAACATCGCCCGTCGTTACCCGGCCAACAGCCGCGTCTTCGGCAAGGTCTCCAACGTCACCGATTACGGCGCATTCGTCGAGATCGAGCCGGGCGTCGAAGGTCTGGTGCACGTGTCGGAAATGGATTGGACCAACAAGAACGTCAACCCGTCCAAGGTTGTGCAGGTCGGTGACGAAGTTGAAGTCATGGTCCTGGACGTCGACGAGGAGCGTCGCCGCATCTCGCTGGGCATGAAGCAGGTTGCCGCCAATCCGTGGGAAACCTTCGCTGCCATCCACAAGAAGGGCGACAAGGTGTCGGGCCAGATCAAGTCGATCACCGACTTCGGCATCTTCATCGGCCTGGACGGCGGTATCGATGGCCTGGTGCACCTGTCCGACATCAGCTGGAACACCACCGGCGAAGACGTGGTCCGCAACTACAAGAAGGGCGACAACCTGGACGCAGTCGTCCTGGCCGTCGATCCGGAGCGCGAGCGCATCAGCCTGGGCGTCAAGCAGCTGGAGCAGGATCCGTTCGGTCAGTACATGGCGGCCAACCCGAAGGGTTCCAAGGTCGAAGGCGTGGTCAAGGAAGTGGACGCCAAGGGCGCTACCATCGAACTGGCTGACGGCATCGAAGGCTACGTGGCCGCTCGCGACGTTGCGAACGAGCGCGTGGACGACGCGACCCAGTTCCTGAAGGTCGGCGACAAGGTGGAAGCCAAGTTCGTGGGCATGGATCGCAAGGGTCGTACCCTGCAGCTGTCGATCAAGGCCAAGGACGACGCGGAAATGCGCGAAGTGCTGGAGGAATACCAGTCCTCTTCGGCCTCGAGCGGCACCACCCAGCTCGGCGCGCTGCTGCGTGCACAGCTGAACGGCAACAAGTCCGAGTAATCGGTCTGTCGCTGTCGTAGTTTCCTGGGCGGCCCGGACATCAGTCCGGGCCGTTTCAGGGTCTGAGTTCCTCCCCAAGAGCCCGTAATGACCAAATCCGAGCTGATCGAAATCCTGGCGCGCCGACAGGCGCATTTGAAGTCGGACGATGTCGATCTGGCCGTGAAGTCGTTGCTGGAAATGATGGGTGGGGCGCTGGCCGGCGGGGATCGCATCGAGATCCGCGGGTTCGGCAGTTTTTCGTTGCACTACCGGCCGGCACGGCTGGGGCGCAATCCCAAGACCGGGGAATCGGTCGCGTTGCCGGGCAAGCATGTCCCGCACTTCAAGCCGGGCAAGGAACTGCGCGAGCGCGTCAGCGCCGTGGTACCGCTGGAAAGCGATCCTGCCTGAGTGTCATCCGCCAAGGGGCGGATGCGTGATTTCCACGGAGTCGGCTGGTAGAGCGGAGTGTTAGTCCGCTACTCTTGAGCCCTACGGAACTGGAGCTGCTGCATGAACATCGTACGTCTGCTGATCCTGCTGGCGGTTCTGGTCGTGGGTCTCATCATCGGCGCCCTCAACTCGCAGCCGATCATCATCAGCCTGGGCTTTACCCAGATTAATTCCACCACCGGCGTGGCGATCATCATCGCCTTGTTGTCCGGTGCGCTCATCGGCGGCGGCCTGGTGCTCGCCAGCGTGGTGATCCCGTTGTACGCCAAACTGCGCCGCGCGCAGAAAGCCGCGCCTGCCGTGGTCGTGGCACCCCCTTCTTCTTCTACATTCGACGGACGCTGAGCGCCGATGGAATTTGTCTCCGAGTGGTTCTGGTTCTTCCTGTTCCTGCCCCTGGCCGCGTTGTCGGGCTGGGTGATCGGGCGTCGCGGCGGTCAACGCCATGGCGACAACCAGGTCAGCCATCTGTCCAGCACGTACTTCCGCGGCCTGAACTATCTGCTCAACGAGCAGCCGGACAAGGCGATCGAGCTGTTCCTGCACATCGCCGAGCTGGACAAGGAAACCTTCGAGACCCAGGTCGCGCTGGGCCATCTGTTCCGCCGCCGCGGTGAGGTTGATCGTGCGATCCGCCTGCACCAGGGCCTGGTCAACCGCGCGGACCTGAGCGATCAGCAGCGTGTCCAGGCGCTGCTGGCGCTGGGCGAGGACTACATGAAGTCCGGCCTGCTTGATCGCGCCGAAACCGTGTTCACCGAGCTCGCCCAGATCGACCAGCGCGCACCGCAGGCGCTCAAGCACCTGATCGGCATCTACCAGGCCGAGCGCGACTGGGAAAAGGCGATCGACAACGCCAGCCGCTTCGAAGAGGTCACCGGCGAGCCGATGGGCAAGCTGATCGGGCAGTTCGAATGCGAGCTGGCCGAGCGTTACCGTGGCGCCGGGAAGATCGAAGAGGCCCGCGCGGCCATCGCGCGCGCCTACCAGGCCGATGCGATGTCGGTGCGTGCCGGCATCATTGAAGGGCGCCTGGAGAACGACGCCGGCAATGCCGAAGCCGCCGTGCGTGCCTTCGAACGTGCCGCCCGCAATGATCCGGAGTACCTGCCGGAAGTGCTGCAGGCGCTGATGCAGAACTACCGCAAGGTCGGCGACCTCGGTGGCGCGCGCGCGTTTCTCTCTGAGATGACCGAACATTACCGCGGCATCGCCCCGGTGCTGGCGCTGACCCAGCTGATGGAGGAGCAGGAGGGTGTGGCTCCGGCGCGCGCCTACCTCGGCCGCCAGCTCAAGGATCGTCCTTCCGTGCGTGGCGAGTCGGCCCTGATCGACCTGACCCTGGCCGAGGGCGCCGATTCCACCGCGACCCTGCACGACCTCAAGCACATCACCGACCAGTTGCTGGTGCGCAATCCGGCGTACCGCTGCACCCGCTGTGGCTTCGGCGCGCGCACGCATCACTGGCAGTGCCCGAGCTGCAAGGAATGGGGCACCGTCAAGCCGCTGCTCAACTACGCGGTGCTCTGAACCATGATGGTCGCCTGGATGGCGGGGCTGCTGGCGGTGCTGGCGGTATCGGCGGGCCTCACCTGGGGCGCCCGCGCCTATGCGCTGCGCCGCAATCTATTGGATGAGCCCGGCGAGCGCCGCAGCCACGGGGTGGCGACGCCACGCGGCGGCGGCATCGCGATCGTGCTGACCCTGCTGCTGGCCTGCGCGGTCGCTGCGGTGATCTGGCCCAAGGCCGGCCTCACCCTGGCGGTATTCGCACTGGGGCTGGTGCTGGTCGCGGGGATTGGTTGGTGGGACGACCACCGGCCCCTGCCGGCGGTTCGTCGCCTGTTGGTCCATGCCATCGCGGCCGCGCTTCTGGCGGGGTTGGTCTGGCATGCCAGTGGCAACCCTTGGCAGGCGCTGCTGGCGCTGTTGTTTGCCACCTCATTGATCAACATCTGGAACTTCATGGATGGGATCAACGGCATCGCGACCACGCAGGCCATCCTGGCCGGTCTCGCCTTCGCCCTGGTCCTGCCGCCACCTTACGGGCTGGCCGGCGTGGTGTTGGGGCTGGCCTGTCTGGGCTTCCTGCCGTTCAACTACCCGAAGGCGCGCATCTTCATGGGGGACGTCGGCAGCGGGGCGCTGGGCTATGCGATCGCGGCCCTGGTCTGCCTGGTCAGCGTGCGTACCGATATCCACTGGTTGCTGTTGCTGGTGCCGCTTTCGGCCTTTCTTGTGGACGCAGGCTTCACATTGCTTTCGCGCATCCTGTCCGGACAGCGCTGGATGGAACCCCACACGCAGCATCTCTATCAGCGCGCGGTGAAAAGTGGTGCAAGCCACACTTTCGTCACCGGGATGTATCTTGTTTTTGGAATATTCAGTGCGGCAGTGTTTAATGCATGCACGAATCTGCAGCCGAGGTGGGAGGCTGCCGTGGCCATCGCGTGGTTGATCCTCGCGACCGGCCTTTGGCTGCTCCTGCGCAAGGGAATGCGCAACTAGAAGGACTACGTTGTTTATGACGCCTTGGCAGGACCGATTTACCGGCTTGGTGCCCCGTGCCGCCATCGTCGCCCACGATCTCTTCATGGTCTGGGCGTGCTGGCAGCTGCTGCATGCGGGACGCTACTCGATGCTGGCCGATGCGCCGGCGTTGCCGCTCTGGAACATCGATACCTCGCTGGTGCTGGTCATCCAGGCCGTGGTGTTCTGGCGGGTCGGCCTGTATCGCGGCCTCTGGCGCTTTGCCAGCGTCGCCGATCTGCTCAACATCTTCAAAGCCAGCTTCATCGGCCTGCTCGCCATCGTGGTGGCCTTGGCGTACAAGCGCTTCGAAGGCGTGCCGATGTCGGTGCTGGTCATCTATCCCTTCGCACTGTCGGCGCTGCTGGGCGCCCCGCGTCTGCTGTATCGCGCGTGGAAGGACTACCAGGCGCTGCAGTCGGACGTCACCGCCCGCCGTGTGCTGATCCTCGGTGCCGGCCAGGCAGCGGAAGCCCTGGTGCGTGACCTGCGCCGCTCCGGCGATTTCGAGCCGGTCGGCCTGCTTGACGATGCCCCGCATCTGCAGGGCGCCAAGCTGCAGGGCCTGCCGATCCTCGGCACGCTGGAAGACGCGCCCGCCGTGGTCCGCGAGACCGCCGCCAAGCTGCTGGTGATCGCCATCCCGTCGCTGGATGCCGTCGGCATGCAGCGGGTGGTGGCCATCTGCGAGAGCACCGGCATTCCGTTCCGCATGGTGCCCAAGCTCAACGACATTCTGTTGGGTCACTCGTTGCCGGGTGAGCTCAAGGAAGTGGCGATCGAGGATCTGCTCGGCCGCAAGCCCATCCTGCCGGATTGGGCGCTGATCCGCGGCTGGCTGGGTGGCCGCACCGTGCTGGTCACGGGCGCAGGTGGTTCGATCGGCTCTGAACTGTGCCGCCAGTGTGCCCGCCATGGGGCAGGGCGGATTGTCCTGGTCGAAATGAGCGAGCTGCTGCTGCTGACCATCGAGGCCGAGCTGCAGCGCAGCTTCCCGGATCTGGTCGTGGAGGCGGTGCTGGGTGACTGCGGGGACCCCGCGGTGATCCGCCATGCGCTGTCGCTGTCGCGGGTGGACTCGGTGTTCCACGCCGCCGCCTACAAGCAGGTGCCGGTACTGGAGCGCCAGCTGCGCGAAGCGGTGCGCAACAACATTCTGTCCACCGAAACGGTGGCCCGCGCCTGCGTCGAAGCGCGGATCGAGCATTTCGTTTTCATCTCCACCGACAAGGCGGTCGATCCGGTCAACGCGCTGGGCGCCAGCAAGCGCTACGCGGAGATGATCTGCCAGAGCCTGGACCAGAAGACCAGCCACACCCGTTTCGTGACCGTGCGCTTCGGCAACGTGCTGGCCTCGGCTGGCAGCGTGGTGCCGGTGTTCCGCGAGCAGATCCTCAAAGGCGGCCCGGTCACCGTGACCGACCCGGAAGTCACCCGCTACTTCATGACGATTCCCGAAGCCTGCCAGCTGATCCTGCAGGCGGCCGCGTCGGCCTCGCATGGGGCGATCTACACGCTGGACATGGGCGAGCCGGTGCCGATCCGGGTGCTTGCCGAGCAGATGATCCGCCTGGCCGGCAAACAGCCGTACAAGGACATCGCCATCGTCTATACGGGCCTGCGCCCGGGCGAGAAACTGCACGAGACGCTCTTCTATTCGGACGAAGATTATCGTCCTACCGCACACCCGAAGATTCTCGAAGCCGGCGTACGCACGTTCGCGCGCGAACAGGTATTGGCCAACGTGCCGAAACTGCGCGAGGCGATCGCCACCTACGACACTGATGCGATCAACAGCATTCTGTTCTCGACCATGCCGGAGTTCTCGCCGCTGCAACAGGATGATCACGTCAGCTCTGCTAAAGTTCTCGCCTTTCCCGCGCGTGAGGCCAACAGGTTCTGATGAGCAAGCGTATTCGCAAGGCGGTATTTCCTGTCGCAGGGTTGGGAACGCGATTCCTTCCGGCCACCAAGACCGTTCCGAAGGAAATGCTGCCGATCATTGATCGGCCGTTGATCCAGTACGCCGTTGATGAGGCGATCGAGGCCGGCTGTGACACCTTGATCTTCATCACCAACCGCTACAAGCATGCGGTCGCGGATTACTTCGACAAAGCCTACGAGCTGGAGCAGAAGCTCGAGCGCGCCGGCAAGAAGGAACAGCTCGAACTGGTCCGTCACGTGCTGCCAAACGGCGTTCGCGCGGTGTTCGTGACGCAGGCGGAAGCGCTGGGCCTGGGCCATGCGGTGCTGTGCGCCAAGGCGATTGTCGGTGACGAGCCGTTCGCCGTGCTGCTGCCGGACGATCTGATCTGGAACCGCGGCAACGGTGCCCTCAAGCAGATGGCCGATGCCAATGAAGCCACCGGCGCCAGCATCATCGCGGTTGAAGACGTGCCGCATGACAAGACCGGCAGCTACGGCATCGTGGCCACCGAGGCCTTCGATGGCCGCCAGGGCAAGATCAACGCGATCGTCGAAAAGCCCAAGCCCGAAGACGCCCCCAGCGACCTGGCCGTGGTCGGCCGTTACGTGCTCAGCCCGAAGATCTTCGAGCTGCTCGAAGCGACCGGGACCGGTGCAGGCGGCGAGATCCAGCTGACCGATGCGATCGCCGAGCTGCTCAAGAGTGAGCGTGTCGACGCGTTCCGCTTTGAGGGCCGCCGTTTCGACTGCGGCACCCATCTGGGCCTGGTCGAGGCCACGATCCGCTTCGCGCTCGACAACGAGAAGCTGGCCGGCCCGGCGCGCGAAGTGCTGCAGAAGATGCTGGCCGAAGGCTGAGGACGGGCTGCCGCCGCGCGATGCAGCGGTGGTAGTGCCGGCCGCTGGCCGGCTCATCAAGCAGCGAGGGTAGTGCCGGCCGCTGGCCGGCTCCCGACAGAACAGAAAAGGGCAGCCGCGAGGCTGCCCTTTTCGTTTCCGACTGCGCACCGACCAGCGGTCGGTGTCTACCCGTTGCATTGGCGCCACCGGGTTGCACCGGTGACACCCACTGCACCGGTGCCGACCCGTCGGCCGGCACCGATCAATGCCTTACAGCGACTCGAAGATGCCCGCCGCGCCCATGCCGGTGCCGATGCACATGGTCACCATGCCGTACTTCTGCTGACGACGGCGCAGGCCGTGCAGCAGGGTGGCGGTGCGGATCGCGCCGGTCGCACCCAGCGGGTGGCCCAAGGCGATCGCGCCGCCCAGCGGATTGACCTTGGACGGGTCCAGGCCGCAATCACGGATGACCGCGAGCGACTGCGCCGCAAAGGCCTCGTTGAGCTCGATCCAGTCCAGCTGGTCCTGGGTCAGGCCAGCCTGCTTGAGTGCCTTCGGGATCGCAGCGATCGGGCCGATGCCCATCACTTCCGGGCGCACACCGGCGACGGAGAAGCTGACGAAGCGGGCCAGCGGGGTCAGGCCGTAATCCTTGATCGCCTGCTCGGAGGCCAGCAGCACCGCACCGGCGCCATCGCTCATCTGCGAGGAGTTGCCCGCGGTGACCGTGCCACCGAACTGGCCGTTGCGGAATACCGGGCGCAGCTTGGCCAGGCCTTCAGCGGACGAATCCAGGCGCGGGCCTTCGTCGGTATCCACGATCTTGTCGCGGGTGATGATGCGGCGGCCGTCGGCCAGGTCCGGCTGGCGGGTGCGCACGTCGTACGGGCTGATCTCGTCCTTGAACTCGCCGTTCTGGATCGCGGCGATGGCCTTCTGGTGCGAGGCGAGGGCGAAGGCGTCCTGCTCCTCACGTGAGACCTTCCATTCCTCGGCGACCTTCTCGGCGGTGATGCCCATGCCGTAGGCGATGGCGACGTGGTCGTTGTCGAACACGCTCGGGGCCATCGCGATCTTGTTGCCCATCATCGGCACCATCGACATCGATTCGGTACCACCGGCCAGCATCAGGTCCGAATTGCCCAGGCGGATCTGGTCGGCGGCCATGGCCACGGCCTGCAGGCCGGAGGAGCAGAAACGGTTGACGGTCTGCGCGGCAATGGTGTCCGGCAGGCCGGCCAGCAGCACGCCGATGCGCGCCACGTTCATGCCCTGCTCGGCTTCCGGCATCGCGCAGCCGATGATTGCGTCATCGATGCGGTTGAGGTCGATGCCCGGCGCCTGTGCGACCACGGAGCGGAGCACATGGGCCAGCATGTCGTCGGGGCGGGTATTGCGGAACACGCCCTTGGGCGCCTTGCCCACCGGGGTGCGGGTGGCGGCGACGATGTAGGCGTCCTGGATTTGCTTGGTCATTGCAGTGATCTCTTGAATGGGGTCTGGAAGAAGTTGCCGGCCAGCGGCCGGCACTACCGTTCTCTTCCGTCAGTTCCGCAGCGGCTTGCCGGTCTTGAGCATGTGCGCGATGCGGGCCTGGGTCTTTTCCTGCTGGGCCAGTTCGACGAAGTGCTTGCGCTCCAGCGTCAGCAGCCACTCTTCGTCCACCAGCGTGCCGCGATCCACTTCGCCACCGCACAGCACGGTGGCGATGCGCACGGCGATCTCGTAGTCGTACGGGCTGATGAAGCGGCCTTCCAGCATGTTGACCAGCATCATCTTGAACGTGGCGATGCCGACGTCACCGGCGACCTGGATGCGGCGGGCCGGCATCGGCGGACGGTAGCCACCTTCGGCCAGCGCCAGCACTTCGGCCTTGGCGATGTGCAGCGTCTCGAAGCTGTTGAACACCACCTTGTCGGTCGCGCGCATCAGGCCCAGTTCCTTGGCGTTGACCGCCGAGTTGGAGACCTTGGCCATCGCGACGGTTTCGAAGGTCTTCTTCAGCTCGGCGAACACGTCGCCGCCGGGACCTGCGGCCTGCGAGGCGCGCACGGCCAGTTCCTTCAGGCCACCGCCGGCCGGCAGCAGGCCTACGCCTGCTTCAACCAGGCCGATGTAGCTTTCCAGCGCGGCCACGCTCTTGGCGCTGTGCATCTGGAACTCACAGCCGCCCCCCAGGGCCAGGCCGCGCACGGCGGTCACCACCGGCACCAGCGAATACTTGATCGCCTGGCTGGTGCGCTGGAAGTTGTGCACCATCTCTTCGAACTGGTCCACCTTGCCGGCCTGCAGCAGGCCGAGCGCACCGGACAGATCGGCACCGGCGGAGAAGGGTTCCTTCTGCTGCCAGATCACCAGGCCCTTATAGCCCTGCTCGGCGCGCTTGATCGCTTCCTGCAGGCCGTTGAGCACGTGGTCGGACACGGTGTTCATCTTGGTCTTGAAGCTGACCACCGCGATGCCGTCGCCGTCGTGCCACATGCGCACGCCGTCGTTCTCGAACACGGTTTCGCCCGGGCTGAAGGTCTCGCCCAGCAGCGGATCCGGGAAGCGCTGGCGCTGGTACACCGGCAGGGCCGAACGCGGCAGCTTGGCATTGCGCGACGGGCTGTAGCTGCCTTCGGCGGCGTGCACGCCGTCGCGGCCATCAAACACCCAGTCCGGCAGCGGGGCATTGCTCATGCTCTTGCCGGCGACGATGTCATCGGCGATCCACTCGGCGACCTGCTTCCAGCCGGCAGCCTGCCAGGTTTCGAACGGGCCCAGCGACCAGCCGTACCCCCAGCGGATGGCCAGGTCCACGTCGCGTGCAGTCTCGGCGATATCGGCCAGGTGGTAGGCGCTGTAGTGGAACAGGTCACGGAAGGTCGCCCACAGGAACTGCGCCTGCGGGTGCTGGCTCTCGCGCAGCTTGGCGAACTTCTCGGCCGGGTTCTTGATCTTGAGGATCTCGACCACTTCCGGCGCGGCGGTGCGGTCGGCCGGGCGGTAGTCCTGCTTGTCCAGGTCCAGCACCATGATGTCCTTGCCGACCTTGCGGAAGATGCCGGCACCGGTCTTCTGGCCCAGCGCGCCCTTGGAAATGAGCGCGTCCAGCCACGTCGGGGAGGTGAAGAATTCATGCCACGGATCGTTGGGCAGGGTGTCGCCCATGGTCTTGATCACGTGCGCCATGGTGTCCAGGCCGACCACGTCGGAGGTGCGGTAGGTCGCCGACTTCGGGCGGCCAACCAGCGGGCCGGTCAGGCCGTCCACTTCATCGAAGCCCAGCCCGAAGGCCTGCGTGTGGTGGATGGTGGACAGGATCGAGAACACGCCGATGCGGTTGCCGATGAAGTTCGGGGTGTCCTTGGCATACACCACGCCCTTGCCCAGGGTGGTGACCAGGAACGCTTCCAGGCCTTCCAGCACGGCGGCATCGGTGGTGGTCGCCGGGATCAGCTCGGCCAGGTGCATGTAGCGCGGCGGATTGAAGAAGTGCACGCCGCAGAAGCGGTGGCGCAGCTGCTCGGGCAGCACGTCGGCGAGCTTGTTGATGCCCAGGCCGGAGGTGTTGGAGGCCAGCACGGCGTGATCGGCCACGAACGGGGCGATCTTCTTGTACAGGTCCTGCTTCCAGGCCATCCGTTCGGCGATGGCTTCGATGATCAGGTCGCAGTCGCGCAACTGCTCCAGGCCCGTTTCATAGTTGGCCGGCGTGATCGCCTCGGCGTAGGACTTGCTGGCGAGCGGGGCAGGGCTGAGCTTGCCCAGGTTGGCGATGGCCTTGAGCACGATGCCATCGGCCGGACCTTCCTTGGCGGGCAGGTCGAACAGCACCGTGTCGACGCCGGCGTTGGTCAGGTGGGCGGCGATCTGGGCACCCATGACGCCGGCACCCAGCACGGCGGCACGGCGGACTAGCAGGGAATTGGACATGTCGATAAGCCTTTGTTGTCTGGAAGCCGGTCAGCGCCCGGCTCTACGGGGTGGAAAGGGAGGTCGTCGAAGCGCTCGAGGCCGCGCTGGCGCGGAATCCGGCTTCGGCGAAATGAATCAGTTCCTGGGCGGCATGGGCACGATGCGCCGCTTCGGTGACACCGGCGGGTCGCTTGATCAGGCCGAAGTCGGCCATCGCGTAGGTCAGCGAGCCGGCGAGGAAATCCAGGCGCCAGTACAGCTCTTCCTTGCTCAGCCCCGGCACGCAGGCGGAGATCGCCTTGCCGAAGTCGCGCAGGACGTGGCCGTAATGGTCGGAAAGGAACTTGCGCAGGTTGTCGTTCTTTTCGGCGTAGGCGCGGGCGATGACCCGCACGAACGCGCCGCCGGTCTGGCGGTCCTGGGCCATCGCCAGGGCCGGCTCGACGAAGGCGGCCAGCACCGGGCGCAGCTCACCGGGGTGCTCACGGCGCGCAGCCTCCAGCTGGCCCAGCCGGGCCGAGGTCATTTCATCCATGCGGCGGCGGAAGACCTCGTTGACCAGGTTCTCCTTGGAGCCGAAGTGATAATTGACCGCGGCGATGTTCACATCGGCCTGGCTGGTGACCTGGCGCAGCGACGTGCCTGCGAACCCGTGCAGGGCGAACAGTTCCTCGGCAGCGCCGAGGATGCGGTCCTTGGTGGAGAAGTGGGCAGGTTTGGCCATGGGGCAGGGCAGTTCAATCAAACGATTGTTTGATACTAGACCTGTGGCCGCGCCGCTGCATTGTGCGGCGCAGCAGAAACGGGGGTTCGTTCATCCGCGCTCCCGACAGTGCCGGCCGCTGGCCGGCAACCACGCCATTGCCTGAACAGGCCGATCACCCGAGGCGCACAGGGCGTTGCCGGCCAGCGGCCGGCACTACCGTACGGCGGGGTTACACGTTAGAATTGGCGCACGTATATCAGGCTAAGCCCGCGTTTTGACGCGGGTTTTTTTCATGCTAACCTCGGGCCGATCAAGTGGCCCGCCCAACGGAGTATTCCCATGGCGCTGGAGCGCACCCTTTCCATCATCAAGCCGGACGCCGTCGCCAAGAACGTCATCGGCGAAATCTACGCCCGCTTTGAAAAGGCCGGCCTGAAGGTCGTCGCCGCCAAGTACAAGCAGCTGTCGCGCCGTGAAGCCGAAGGCTTCTACGCCGTGCACCGCGAGCGTCCGTTCTTCAACGCGCTGGTCGAGTTCATGATCTCCGGCCCGGTGATGATCCAGGCGCTGGAAGGCGAGAACGCCGTGCTGGCCCACCGCGACCTGCTGGGCGCCACCAACCCGAAGGAAGCCGCCGCAGGCACCATCCGCGCCGACTTCGCTGAATCCATCGATGCCAATGCCGCCCACGGCTCGGACTCGGTTGAGAATGCCGCGATCGAAATCGCCTACTTCTTCGCCGCGACTGAAGTCGTCTCGCGCTGAGAGTGATGCCGTGAACGAGGTCGTACAGCCAACCGCCATCCCATCCGTGCTCGTCTCGAGCCCGGCTGTGGCCAAGCAGAACCTGCTCGACCTCGATCGCGAGGGTCTGGAGCGCTTCTTCGCCGAGACACTCGGCGAAGCGCGCTACCGTGCCCACCAGGTGATGAAGTGGATCCACCATCACTACGTCACCGATTTCGATGACATGACCGACCTCGGCAAGGCGTTGCGCGCCAAGCTCAAGCAGCATGCCGAGGTGCTGGTCCCGAACATCGTGTTCGACAAGCCCTCCGCCGATGGCACCCACAAGTGGCTGCTGGCCATGGGCACCGACGGCAAGAATGCGATCGAAGCGGTCTACATCCCGGACAAGAACCGCGGCACGCTGTGCGTGTCCTCGCAGGTCGGCTGCGCGCTGAACTGCACCTTCTGTTCGACCGCCACCCAGGGCTTCAACCGCAATCTGTCCACCGCCGAGATCATCGGCCAGGTGTGGGTCGCGGCGCGCCATCTGGGCAACATTCCGCACAAGCAGCGTCGTCTCACCAACGTGGTGATGATGGGCATGGGCGAGCCGTTGATGAATTTCGACAACGTCGTGCGCGCCATGAGCGTGATGCGCGACGATCTGGGCTACGGCCTGGCCAACAAGCGCGTGACGCTGTCCACCTCCGGCCTGGTGCCGCAGATCGACCGCCTCTCCACCGAGAGCGACGTGTCGCTGGCGGTGTCGCTGCATGCGCCCAACGATGCACTGCGCGAGACCCTGGTCCCGCTCAACAAGAAGTACCCGATCGTCGAGCTGATGGCCTCGTGCGCACGTTACCTGCGCGCCAACAAGCGCCGCGAATCGGTCACCTTCGAATACACCCTGATGAAGGGCATCAATGACCAGCCCGAGCACGCCCGCCAGCTGGCGCGGCTGATGCGCCAGTTCGACAACGCCGTGCAGGCCTCGAACGCGGGCAAGGTCAACCTGATTCCGTTCAATCCATTCCCGGGCACGCGCTATGAGCGCTCCGGCGAAACGGAGATCCGCGCCTTCCAGAAGATCCTGCTCGATGCCAAGGTGCTGACGATGGTGCGGCGCACCCGCGGCGACGATATCGATGCCGCCTGTGGCCAGCTCAAGGGCCAGGTGATGGATCGCACACGCCGCCAGGCCGAGTTCAATAAAACGCTGCAGGACGGGAAAGACCGGAATGCCGCTGCCTGATTGCCGATTGCCAGCCGTTGTTTTCCTCGCGCTGGCAGTGGTCGGCTGTGGCAAGCAAGGCATCAAACCGCCGTCCGGTCCCCTCGAGGTCGCGCCAACCTACGAGGCCCGGGACAACCCCGAGATCCGCAAACGCGTGAACTACCAGGACCAGATGGTCTTGGCCGGCGAGTCGCTGCGCGCGGGTGCCCCGGATGCCGCCGAGAAGCGGGTGCGGGCGGCGATGAAGATCGATGCGCGGCGTCCCGAGGCCTACATGCTGCTGGCAGCCATCGCCGCCCAGCGCGGCAACCAGGCCGAAGCCGGGCAGCTGTACGCCAAGGCCGCCGAGCTGGGCCCGGAGCGCGGCGACGTCCTCAACAATTATGGCGCGTGGCTATGTGCTCATGGCCGGCCGGCCGAGTCGCTGGTCTGGTTCGACCGGGCGCTGCAGGCGCCGGGCTACACCACGCCCGCGTCCGCCCTGGCCAATGCCGGTGGCTGTGCACTGGACGCCGGCCAGCCCGAACGGGCCGTGCCGGACCTGCGACGGGCACTTGAGATAGATCCCGTCAATGCCTATGCGCTCGAGTCGATGGCCCGCAACGAGTACGCCCAAGGGCGCTATTTCGAGGCCCGGGCCTTTTCGCAACGGCGTTTGACGGCTGCACCGGCCACACGTTCCGTGTTACAACTTGCCTCTCAAATCGAGGCGCGGCTTGGCGACAGCGTGGCATCCGGTCGCTATCTGCAGCGAATTCATGACGAATTTCCGCAGGATGCGGCACCTAATCCCCGGGGTTGAAGCATTGTGATTGATGACCAGACTGTGAACGCTTTTGATACTGCGGCCGGTTGCGGAGCTCGTCTTCGCCAGGCCCGAGAAGCGGCCGGACTGACCCTGGAGGCGGTGGGGCAGCAGCTGCACATGCCCGTTCAGGTACTCAAGTCCCTCGAAGAAGAACAGTGGCAGCGCCTCGGCGCGCCGGTCTTCGTGCGCGGCCAGCTGCGCAGTTATGCCCGTCTGCTGAAGGTGGACATCGGCGAGATCCTCGAGCAGGCGCATATCGGACCGATCGTGCCACCGCAGCTGGTCAGCCACACCCATACCCCGCGGGCCCGGCGCATTGCCGAGAGCCTGGGGCGTCGTGTCCTGTATGTCGGCATCACCGCGGTTCTGGCCGTCCCGGTGTGGTTCGCCACCCGTGGCCATTTCGATGGCACGGCGACCACCCCGAACACCGCCTCGCTGGATGTGATCCCGGCGGCGGTACCGGTGGCCGGTGGGGACACCCCGGACCCGGCCGCACCGGCGGCGGTCGAAGCGGCCAAGCCCTCGGCACCGGCGGCGCCGTATCTGGCATCGCTGACCCCGGTTCCGCGTCCGGCCGCTGCGCCGGCACCGCAGGCCGGCGCGCTGAGCCTGCAGTTCAAAGGCGACAGCTGGGTGGACATTTCCGGGCCTGACGGCACCACCGTCGAAAAGGCCCTGATCAAGTCGGGCGAGACCCGCAGCTTCGCGCCAGGCCAGGTGGCCCGCATGGTGCTGGGCAATGCATCGGCGGTCGAGGTTCAGCAGGCCGGCACTATCGTCGACCTTTCGCCGTACCAGCGAGCCAACGTGGCACGCTTTACGGTATCCTCTGACGGCTCCGTGGTCCCAGTTTCGCACTGAACCGCGTTTCCCCAATCCAATTCAAATAGCTCCTCCTCATGGGCGGGGCGAGAGTACGCATGGCGATCGACGACCTGCTCGACGAGCACGAACAAAGTGAACGCGTCCGCGGCTGGCTGCGGAAGAATGGTGTCAGCATCCTTGCTGGCGTAGCCATCGCGATCGGTGGCATCTGGGGCTGGAAAGAGTGGCAGACCCGGCACAGCAACAGCCTGGCCGGCGCCAACGTCCAATACCAGATCGTCCTCAAGAGCCTGGAAGAAAAGGATCTGGAGCAGGCCGCCAAGGGTGTGAAGGACCTGGAAAGCGGCAAGGCCAACATCTATGCCGATCTGGCCGCATTGCAGCTGGCCAAGGCCCAGGTCGATGCCGGCAAGAACGAAGATGCGCTGGCGACCCTGCGCGCGATCAAGGCCGACCCCGAATTCAAGCCGGTGATCGAGCAGCGCGTTGCGCGCCTGCTGGTGGCCACCGGCAAGACCGAGGATGCGATCAAGCAGCTCGGCACCGCAACCGACAGCGCCAGCCTGGAAATCCATGGCGACGCACTGATGGCGCAGGGCAAGCGTGATGCCGCCCGCGAGCAGTATGAGAAGGCGCTCAAGACGCTGGACGTGGCAGCGCCCCAGCGGCGCCTGCTGGAAACCAAGTTGACGGATGCCGGTGGCACCGTCACCGATCCTGCGGAGTCGGTGTAATGAATCAGATGGTCATGATCAAGCGCGTTGCCACGGTTGCCCTGTTGGGCATGGCCCTGACCGGCTGCAGCACGATGAAGGGCTGGTTCGCCGGCAAAGATGCCGCGGCCAAGAAGGCACTGGAACCGGCCGAGCTGGTCAAGTTCGATGCCACTGCCAAGGTCGACAAGATCTGGACGGCCAACGTCGGCAAGGGTGAGAAGCGCATCGGTGTCCGTCAGGGCCCGGTGGTCGCCGATGGTCGCGTGTACGCGGCCGCCATCTACGGTGGCGTGCATGCCATCGACCTGCAGACCGGCAAGAAGATCTGGACCTACGAACCGGCCAAGGTGAAGAAGCAGCCCAAGCTGCGTCTGTCCGGTGGCCCGGGCGTGGGTGACGGCCTGGTCGTCATCGGCACCCTGGATGGCGAAGTCATCGCGTTGAACGCGGCCGACGGCACTGAGAAGTGGCGTGCCAAGGTGCCGGGTGAAGTGATCTCCGCGCCGGCCGTGGGCCAGGGCATGGTGTTCGTGCGCAGCAACGACGGTCGCGTGACCGGTCTGGATGCCGAGAATGGCACCCAGCGCTGGTTCAACCCGCGCGAGCTGCCGGCACTGACCGTGCGTGGCAACGCACCGGTCGTCACCGGCCCGGGCGTGCTGTTCATCGGCAACGACGACGGCTCCATCGCCGCGTTGGCCATGCAGGACGGCCGCACGCTGTGGGACCAGATGGTCGGCAACGGCGAAGGCCGTACCGAGCTGGACCGCATGGCCGATATCGACGGCGCCCCGGTGCTGGAAGGCAATACGCTGTTCGTCAGCAGTTTCAAGAACCAGACCATGGCGATCGAAGGCCCGACCGGCCGTCCGCTGTGGGCACGTGATCATGGTGGCGCCGGTGGCGTGGCCCTGACCTCGAGCAATGTGTTCGTCACCGACAACAAGGGCGGCGTGTTCGGCCTGGACAAGGCCAGCGGTTCGGCCATGTGGTCGCAGACGGGCTTGGCCCGTCGTTCGCTGACCGGTCCGGTCATCCACGGCGATTACGTTGTGGTCGGTGATTACAAGGGGTATCTGCACTGGTTGCGGACCGATAACGGTGAGTTCGCGGCGCGCGCCAAGAGTGGCGGCGACGCCCTCCTGGCACAGCCGGTAGCTGCCGATGGGATTCTGCTGGTGCAGAACGTTGATGGAAAGCTGACCGCGTTCCGGTTGGCACAATAAGGAGTTACCGCGATGCTGCCCTTGGTCGCCCTGGTTGGACGGCCGAATGTCGGCAAGTCCACGCTGTTCAATGCGTTTACCCGTACGCGCGACGCGCTGGTCCATGACCAGCCCGGCGTGACCCGGGACCGTAATTACGGTGTTTGTCGTCTTGATGAAGACCACCCGTTCCTGGTGGTCGATACCGGCGGTATCGCCGGTGAAGAAGAAGGTCTGGCCGGTGCTACCGCCCGCCAGGCCCGCGCCGCCGCCGCCGAGGCGGACCTGATCCTGTTCGTGGTCGATGCCCGTGAGGGCCCGATGGACGACGAGATCCTGTCCTGGCTGCGCAGACTGGCTCGTCCGACGCTGCTGTTGATCAACAAGATCGATGGCATGAACGAAGACACCGTGCGTTCGGAATTTGCCCGTTACGGCTTCAGCGAAATGCTGACCGTCTCGGCCGCGCACCGCCAGGGCCTGGATGATCTGCTGGACGAGGTCGTGGAACGGTTGCCGGAAGAGGGCACCACCGAGACCCTGGACACCGATCCGAACCGCATTCGCATCGCCTTCGTCGGCCGCCCCAACGTGGGCAAGTCGACGCTGGTCAATCGTCTGCTCGGCGAAGAGCGCATGATCGCCTCTGAAGTGCCCGGTACCACCCGTGACTCGATCGCGGTGGACATGGAGCGCGACGGCCGCGAATACCGCCTGATCGATACCGCTGGCCTGCGTCGCAAGGCGCGTGTCGAGGAAGTGGTCGAGAAGTTCAGCGTCATCAAGACCCTGCAGGCCATCGAGCAGTGCCAGGTTGCGGTGCTGATGCTCGATGCCTCTGAAGGCGTGACCGATCAGGACGCCAGCGTGCTCGGTGCGGTGCTTGATGCCGGCCGTGCATTGGTGGTGGCGATCAACAAGTGGGATGGCCTGACCGATTACCAGCGTGAGCAGGCCGAAGCGCTGGTCTCGCGCAAGCTCGGCTTCGTGCCGTGGGCGGAAGTGGTGCGCATCTCGGCCAAGCACGGCTCGGGCCTGCGTGAGCTGTTCCGCTGCATCCATGCCGCGCATGCCTCGGCCACGCACGAGTTCAGCACCAGCGAAGTCAATAAGGCGCTGGAAACGGCCTACGAGACCAACCCGCCGCCGGCGATCCGTGGTCACGTGTCCAAGCTGCGTTACGTGCATCCGGGCGGTTCCAATCCGCCGACCTTCATCGTCCACGGCACCCGTCTGAAAGACCTGCCGGAGTCGTACAAGCGCTACCTGGAGAATTTCTTCCGCAAGCGCTTCAAGCTGGTCGGCACGCCCGTGCAGTTCATCTTCCGCGAGGGTGTGAACCCGTACGAAGGCAAGAAGAACGTGCTCACCGAACGTCAGCTCAAGCGCAAGCGGCGCTTGATCAAGCACGTCAAGGGCAAGTGATGCAAAGAAGAGCCGGCGCAAGCCGGCTCTTTTCATTGGCGCGGCCGGCCAGTGGCCGCACGCAGCCGTAGTGCCGGCCGCTGGCCGGCAACCCGGACAAACCGACCGCCGGCGCGCACGTGCGCGATAATCCTCCGCATGAGCATCCCCGAACTCACCCCGGCGCAGGCCCGCGAACGGCTCGCCCACGGCGCGCTGCTGATCGACATTCGTGAGGCACACGAACGTGCCACCGGCATGGCCGAAGGTGCGCTCGGCATCGCCAAGGGCGATCTCCAGGCCGAAGCCAGCACGCACCTGCCGGCGATCGACCGCGAGGTCGTCCTGATCTGTCAGAGCGGCAAGCGCTCGATGCAGGCCGCGGCCTTCCTGGCCGGCCTCGGCTACACCCGCATCGCCTCCGTGCACGGTGGCACCACCGCGTGGCGCGCCGACGGCTTGCCGCTGGTGCAGCCGATGCAGAGTGATGCCGAGCGTGACTTCAACGAGCGGTACTCGCGTCATCTGCTGCTGCCGCAGGTGGGTGTCCAGGGTCAGAAGACGCTGCTCGCCTCACGCGTGCTGGTACTCGGCGCCGGCGGCCTCGGTGCACCGGCCAGCTTCTACCTGGCTGCGGCCGGGGTAGGGCACCTGCGCATCGCTGACGACGATGTGGTGGACCGCAGCAACCTGCACCGGCAGATCATCCATACCGATGCCAGCGTCGGCGAGCCCAAGGTGCTCTCCGCCCGCGCGCGCCTGCTCGCCCTCAATCCCTCGCTGGATGTGGAGGCCGTGCAGGCACGGGTCACCTCGGACAATATCGATGCGCTGCTCGAGGGCGTCGATGTGGTCCTGGATGGCTCGGACAATTTCCCGCTGCGTTATCTGCTCAACGATGCCTGCCTCCAGCACGGCATCCCGATGGTGTATGGCGCGGTGGAGCGCTTTACCGGCCAGGTCAGTGTGTTCGATGCCGGTCGCCAGCGTGGCACCGCGCCCTGCTATCGCTGCCTGTTCCCCGAGCCGCCACCGCCCGAGTTCGCGCCCAACTGCTCGGAGGCCGGTGTGCTCGGCGTGCTGCCGGGCATGGTCGGCCTGCTGCAGGCCACCGAAGTGCTCAAGCTGCTGCTCGGCATCGGCGAGCCACTGATCGGCCGCCTGCTGACCTTCGATGCGCTGGCCATGCGCTTCCGCGAGACGCGGCTGCGTCCGGACCCGGCCTGTCCGCTCTGCGCGCCCGGGCGCGCATTTCCGGGCTACATCGATTACGCGGCGTTCTGCAGCGCCTGAGGGGCCGGGTTCCGGTGTCGTTATGGCGGCGATTTCGGGACGATGTGGCGTCCAGATTCAACATCGTTCTGAATTCAGTACGATAAAACGCAGCATCCGCGCTATTGCCCTTCACCGCTTTGCCCTATCGTTGACCCATCTTGTGCAGTCCGGGGAAACAACCGCATGGCGGTGGAAGCAGGTGCCAGTGAACTGGTGAAAGTGGTCGCCCTATTGGGTGCGGCAGTGGTCATGGTGCCGCTGTTCCGCCGGCTCGGGCTGGGCTCGGTGCTGGGCTATTTCGCCGCGGGCCTGGCCATCGGCCCGTTCGGGTTCGGCTGGTTCTCCGATCCGCAGGCCATCCTGCATACCGCCGAGCTCGGCGTGGTGATGTTCCTGTTCGTGATCGGCCTGGAGATGCGGCCCTCGCACCTGTGGAGTCTGCGCAACGAGATCTTCGGCCTGGGCACGCTGCAGATCGTGGTCTGCGGCGCGGTGCTGACCGGCGTGTGCATGCTGCTCGGCTTCCCGTTGCCGGTGGCCTTCATCGGCGCCGCCGGGTTCGTGTTGACCTCCACCGCAGTGGTGATGCAACTGCTCGCCGAACGTGGCGACATCGCGCTGCCGACCGGCCAGAAGATCGTCTCGATCCTGCTGTTCGAGGATCTGCTGATCGTGCCGCTGCTGGCTGTGGTCGCGTTCATGGCGCCGGTGCACAGCGATGCGGGCGAGAGCTCGCGCTGGGTCACCGTGGGTATCGCCGCCGGTGCGATCGTCGGCCTGGTGCTGGTCGGCCGCTTCCTGCTCAATCCGCTGTTCCGCATCCTTGCCGCCGCCAAAGCGCGCGAAGTGATGACGGCCGCTGCCCTGCTGGTCGTGCTCGGCGCCGCGCTGCTGATGCAGCTGGGCGGGCTGTCGATGGCGATGGGCGCGTTCCTCGCGGGCGTGCTGCTCAGCGAATCCACCTTTCGCCACCAGATTGAAGCGGACATCGAGCCGTTCCGCGGCATCCTGCTCGGCCTGTTCTTCCTCAGCGTCGGCATGGCGCTGGACCTCACCGTGGTCGCCAACAACTGGCCGCTGATCGTCTCCGGCGTGTTCGCGCTGATGTTTGCCAAGGCAATCTGCATCTACGTGGTCGCGCGGATCCTCGGCAGTGATCATCGTCAGGCGCTGGACCGTGGCGTGGTAATGGCGCAGGGCGGCGAGTTCGCCTTCGTGCTGTTCTCCGCCGCGGCGGTGGCCGGTGTCATCGATGTGCAGGTCAACGCCAACCTCACCGCGATCGTGGTGCTTTCGATGGCACTGACGCCGCTGTTCGTGCTGCTGCACGACAAGCTGATGCCGGATCGTGAAGTCTCGCTGGATGGTGTGGAGGAAGCGGATGGTTTGTCTGGAAGCGTGCTGCTGATCGGCTTTGGCCGCTTCGGGCAGGTGGCGAGTCAGTCGCTGCTGGCACGCGATGTGGATGTGACCATCATCGACAACGACATCGAGATGATCCAGAGCGCCGAGAAGTTCGGCTTCAAGATCTACTACGGCGATGGCACGCGGCTGGATGTGCTGCATGCTTCCGGGGCGGGTGTCGCGCGGGCGATCGCGGTGTGCGTCAACGACAGTGCGCAGGCCGATCGCATCGTCGAACTGGTCGCGCACGAATTCCCGCAGGCCAAGCTGCTGGTGCGCTCGTTCGATCGCGAACACTCGCTGCGCCTGATACACGCCGGTGTCGATTTCCAGATCCGCGAAACCTTTGAATCCGCGGTGGCCTTCGGTGAGGCTGCGCTGATCGAGCTCGGCCTGGACGAAGAAGATGCCGCGACCATCGCGCGCGAAATCCGCCGCCGCGATGCCGAGCGTTTCGAGCTGGAAATGGCCGGTGGTGGGCTGATCGCCGGGGCGCATATGGTCTACGGCAGTTCCCTGCCGGGCGTGCCGACGCCCACGCCGTTCACCGCGCCCAAGCGCAAGGCGCGCACGCTCAACGCGGATGAGTTGCCCGAAGAGGAATAAGGCTTCGGTAGTGCCGGCCGCTGGCCGGCAACCCGATAGGGCCGGCCGATATGCCGGTGTCGGCGGGCATGACCGGTGTCCGCCACGGGCCGAATCAGGGACAATAGACGACCGTCGCCCCACGCCTGCCGCCCTCGATGAGCTCACCGACCCCCGACACCGTCTCTTCCGCCCGCATTCTCGACGGCCGCCGCATCGCCGAAGACCTGCTGGACAGCCTCAAGGTCCGGGTCGATGCCCGCCTGGCTGCCGGTGGCAGCCGTCCGGGCCTGGCCGTGGTGCTGGTCGGTGGCGACCCGGCCTCGACCGTGTACGTGCGCAACAAGCGCCGCGCGGCGGAGAAAGTGGGTATCGAAGCCTTTGATTACGATCTGCCGGCCGGCACCACCGAGGCCGAGCTGCTGACCCTGATCGATCAGCTCAACGCCGATCCGAAGATCCACGGCATCCTGGTGCAGCTGCCGCTGCCGGGCATCCCGGATGCCAACCGCCTGATCCACCGGATCGACCCGCGCAAGGACGTGGACGGCTTCCACCCGGAAAACGTCGGCCATCTGGCCCTGCGTGAGTTCGGCCTCCGCCCGTGCACCCCGCGTGGCATCGTGACCCTGCTGGGCCACACCGACCAGCCGGTGCGCGGCCGCAACGCCACCATCGTCGGCGTCAGCAACCATGTCGGCCGCCCGATGGGCCTGGAGCTGCTGATCGCCGGCTGCACCGTCACCAGCTGCCACAAGTTCACCCCCAAGGACGTGCTGGAGCAGTCGGTGCGCAACGCCGACATCCTGGTGGTCGCGGTGGGCCGCCCGGGCATCGTCCCGGGTGAATGGGTCAAGCCGGGCGCGGTGGTGATCGACGTGGGCATCAACCGCCTGGACGATGGCCGCCTGGTCGGCGATGTCGGCTTCGAGGCCGCCGCCCAGCGCGCCAGCTGGATCACCCCGGTCCCGGGCGGGGTAGGGCCGATGACCGTGGCGACCCTGATGCAGAACACCATCGAGGCGGCCGAAGCCTTCTGACCCGGGTAGTGCCGACCGCTGGTCGGCAGCCCGTAAAGCTTCCCGGTAGTGCCGGCCGCTGGCCGGCAACCTCATGGGGTACGGCGGGGCTACATGGGAGCCGGCCAGCGGTCGGCACTACCGCGGGTTGGCTTTGGCGGATTCATCGGTCGCCTTCCACCGTCCTGAACCGACGTTTGCCGGCGCGACACAGCGTCGCACCTGCCCCCTGCCAATGACGCCCGAATCAGGGTAAAATGTCGCGCTTCCCCACATCTCGGGTATGCCGATGCTGCGCATCCAGGCTGAAGCTCTCACCTACGACGACGTCTCCCTCGTCCCCGCTCATTCCATCATCCTGCCCAAGGATGTCAGTCTGGAAACGCGCCTGACGCGCGACCTGCGGCTGAAGCTTCCGATCCTCTCGGCTGCCATGGATACCGTCACCGAAGCCCGCCTGGCCATCGCCATGGCCCAGCTCGGCGGCATGGGCATCATCCACAAGAATCTGAGCGTCGAGCAGCAGGCTGCCGAAGTCGCCAAGGTCAAGAAGTTCGAGGCCGGCGTCATCCGTGACCCGATCACCGTCGGCCCGGAAACCACCATCCGCGACGTGCTGGCCCTGACCCAGGCGCGCAACATCTCCGGTGTGCCGGTAGTGGACGGCGGCGGCCAGCTGGTCGGCATCGTCACCCACCGTGACATGCGCTTCGAGACCGAGCTGGACGATCCGGTCCGCCACATCATGACCAAGAAGGATCGCCTGATCACGGTCAAAGAAGGCGCGGCCTCCGATGAAGTGCTGCAGCTGCTGCACCGCAACCGCATCGAGAAGATCCTGGTCGTCAACGATGATTTCGCCCTGCGCGGCCTGATCACCGTCAAGGACATCCAGAAGAACACCGATTACCCGAATGCCGCCAAGGACACCGCCACCCGCCTGCTGGTCGGTGCGGCCGTCGGCGTCGGTGGCGATACCGACCGCCGGGTCGAGGCGCTGGTCGCCGCCGGGGTGGACGTGCTGGTGGTCGACACCGCGCACGGCCACTCGCAGGGCGTGCTGGACCGCGTCAGCTGGGTCAAGAAGCACTTCCCGCAGGTGCAGGTCGTCGGTGGCAACATCTGCACCGGTGAAGCCGCACTGGCGCTGCTGGACAGCGGCGCGGACGCGGTCAAGGTCGGCATCGGCCCGGGCTCGATCTGCACCACGCGCGTCGTCGCCGGTGTCGGCGTGCCGCAGATCACCGCGATCGATCTGGTGGCCGAGGCGCTGCAGGACCGCATCCCGCTGATCGCCGACGGTGGCATCCGTTACTCCGGTGATATCGGCAAGGCGCTGGCCGCCGGTGCCTCCACCATCATGATCGGTGGCCTGCTGGCCGGTACCGAGGAATCGCCCGGCGAGACCGAGCTGTTCCAGGGCCGCTCCTACAAGAGCTACCGCGGCATGGGCTCGCTGGCCGCGATGGAGAAGGGGTCCAAGGACCGCTACTTCCAGGACGCCTCCAGCGCCGACAAGCTGGTGCCCGAAGGCATCGAAGGCCGCGTGCCGTATCGCGGCCCGGTCGGCGGCATCATCCACCAGCTGATGGGCGGCCTGCGCGCCACCATGGGCTACGTGGGCTGCGGCACCGTCGAAGACATGCGCAGCAAGCCGAAGTTCGTCAAGATCAGCGGCGCCGGCCAACGTGAGAGCCACGTCCACGACGTGCAGATCACCAAAGAGCCGCCGAACTACCGCGCCTGATGCGGCATGAGCAAAGAGGAACGAGGAAGCTGATTCCCGTTCCTCTTTCTCTATCCGCCGCCGGTAACGACGCTGTGTTTCCCGTATTTACTCCTGCATTGCCCGGGCACCATGACCAACATCCATAACGACAAGATCCTCATCCTCGATTTCGGCGCCCAGTACACCCAGCTGATCGCGCGCCGCATCCGCGAGCTCGGCGTGTACTGCGAGATCTGGGCATGGGACCACAACCCGGCCGATATCGCCGCGTTCGGCGCCAAGGGCATCATCCTGTCCGGCGGCCCGGAATCGACCACGCTGCCGGGCGCGCCTGCCGCACCGCAGGAAGTGTTCGACAGCGGCCTGCCGATCTTCGGCATCTGCTACGGCATGCAGACCCTGGCCGCCCAGCTCGGTGGCGCCACCGAAGCGGCCGACCAGCGTGAGTTCGGCCATGCCGAAGTCAACGTCGTCGCCCCCGATGCGCTGTTCAAGGGCCTGAGCGACCACGGCGGCGAGCCGAAGTTGAATGTCTGGATGAGCCACGGCGACCACGTCTCCGTCGCGCCCCCGGGCTTCACCGTCACCGCCGTGACCGATCGCATCCCGGTGGCCGCGATGGCCAACGAAGAGAAGCGCTGGTACGGCGTGCAGTTCCACCCGGAAGTCACCCACACCCTGCGGGGCCAGGCGCTGCTGCGCCGCTTCGTGGTGGACGTGTGCGGCTGCGAGACCCTGTGGACCGCCGCCAACATCATCGACGACCAGATCGCCCGCGTGCGCGAGCTGGTGGGCGATGACGAAGTGATCCTGGGCCTGTCCGGCGGCGTCGATTCGTCGGTCGTGGCCGCGCTGCTGCACAAGGCGATCGGCGACAAGCTGACCTGCGTGTTCGTCGATACCGGCCTGCTGCGCTGGCAGGAAGGCGACCAGGTGATGGCGATGTTCGCCGAGCACATGGGCGTCAAGGTGATCCGCGTCAACGCGGCCGACCGCTACTTCGCCAAGCTGGAAGGCGTGAGCGACCCGGAAGCCAAGCGCAAGATCATCGGCAACCTGTTCGTGGACATCTTCGATGAAGAATCCACCAAGCTGAAGAACGCCAAGTGGCTGGCGCAGGGCACCATCTACCCCGACGTGATCGAGTCGGCTGGCAGCAAGACCGGCAAGGCGCATGTGATCAAGAGCCACCACAACGTCGGCGGCCTGCCGGAGCACATGAAGCTGGGCCTGGTCGAGCCGCTGCGCGAGCTGTTCAAGGACGAAGTGCGTCGCCTCGGCGTTGAGCTCGGCCTGCCGCGCAGCATGGTCTACCGCCATCCGTTCCCGGGCCCGGGGCTGGGTGTGCGTATCCTGGGCGAAGTGAAGCGCGAATACGCCGAGCTGCTGGCCAAGGCCGATGCCATCTTCATTGATGAGCTGCGCAAGGCGGATCTGTACGACAAGACCAGCCAGGCGTTTGCCGTGTTCCTGCCGGTGAAGTCGGTGGGCGTGGTGGGGGATGCGCGCGCGTATGAGTGGGTGATTGCGCTGCGTGCGGTGGAGACCATCGATTTCATGACGGCGCATTGGGCGCATCTGCCGTACGACTTCCTGGGCACGGTGAGCAACCGGATCATCAATGAGTTGCGGGGGGTGTCGCGGGTTGTTTATGACATCTCGGGGAAGCCGCCGGCGACGATTGAGTGGGAGTGAGTTGAAAGAACGAGGGCGCCGAGAGGCGCCCTTGTTATTGCGGAAGGAGGTCGTTGTTCGGGTCAGGACTTAGCGCGTGCAGAGGGTGCTTGACGGTGATCTGGCGCTGATACAATGTCGCCGGTAGCTCGCCCCATACGTTCCTGACTCGCAGAGTTGCAATACTCGAGGTATTAAACCCGTCGCGTCGGCAACTGGGTTGTGGTCGGGCTGGATTGATGGCTTTCAGACCAAGAGGGAGCTCGATGGAGCGTATGTGGATGGTGCGTGGCGAAGGCGGCAGCCTGTACGACGCTTTTCGGGAACGTGGCGTGGCTGCCGTGGGATGGAACCAGTTGGCGGCTCATGCCAAGCCCGGTCTCGGGCGCAAGCAGTTGATCGCCCTGTACCAATCTGCCGAGCCCCTAGCAAAACAAGGCACGGTGGTTTCGGGGGCATCCCAGGTCTGGCGCTTCGTCAACGACATTCAGGAGGGCGACTGGGTCATCACCTATTCGCCCGCCAATCGTCTGTACTCAATCGGCAATGTCGCTGGACCTGCCGAGCACCACCCCGAGTGGGCTGAGCAAGGCATGCCCCTGGTGCGCAAGGTGCAATGGCAAGCGCAGGAACTATCGCGCGACAATTTGGGCACGAGCAGCAAAAACAGCCTGGGTTCGACCCTGACCCTCTTCGAGGTACCGTCCAGCGCGGCAGCCGAAGTGCTGGCCGCACTGAAGGGCAAACCGGTGCCAGCAGTGGAAGAGGAGGCTGAGGAGGTCATCGCCGATCCACTGGCCGACATTGAGTCTCAGGCGCTGGAACGCATCAAGGATCGGGTCAACGAACTGGAGTGGGATGACATGCAGCAGCTAGTTGCCGGCATCCTGCGCGCCATGGGCTACAAGACCCAGGTTTCGCCGCCTGGCTCCGACCGTGGGAAGGACATCGTGGCCTCGCCGGACGGCTTCGGCTTCGAACACCCGCGCATCGTCGTAGAGGTCAAGCATCGCAAGGGACAGATGGGTAGCCAGGAGATCCGCAGCTTCCTCGGCGGCCGCCACAAGGATGATCGCGGGCTGTATGTCAGTACTGGCGGTTTCACCAAGGATGCTCAATACGAAGCGGACCGCGCCTCCATACCGGTGGCTATGTGGACACTGGACCATGTGGTCCGCGCACTGATCGAACACTACGACGCCACCGACGCCGAGACCAAGCGAATCGTTCCTTTGAAGCGGTTGTCTTGGCCTGCTTGACGCTACGCACATAATTTCTTCTGGCGCGTACTCCCATCTGAGCCAGAACCTTTGAAATAGGAAAACCGTATGACCAGTGCCCAACAACGTGCCGCTCTGCAACGTCAGATCTGGGCCATCGCCAATGACGTGCGTGGCGCAGTTGACGGCTGGGATTTCAAGCAGTACGTGCTCGGCACCTTGTTCTATCGCTTCATCAGCGAGAACTTCGTTGACTACATCGCCGGTGGTGATGAAGCAGTCGATTACGCTGCCATGGACGATGACGAGCCGCTGATAGCCGCCGCCAAAGACGATGCCATCAAGACCAAAGGGTACTTCATCTACCCTAGTCAGTTGTTTAGCAACGTGGCCGGCAAGGCGAGCACCAACGATAGTCTGAATACCGATCTGGCACGCATCTTTGCCGCCATCGAGAGTTCCGCCAATGGTTACGCCTCCGAGCAGGACATCAAAGGCCTGTTCGCCGACTTCGACACCACTAGCAACCGCCTGGGCAATACCGTCGCTGACAAGAACAAGCGCTTGGCGGATGTGCTCAAGGGGGTGAGTAAGCTGGAGTTTGGTAGCTTCGATGCCAGTCATATCGACCTATTCGGCGACGCGTACGAATTTCTCATCTCCAACTACGCCGCCAATGCGGGCAAGTCCGGCGGCGAGTTCTTCACCCCGCAGCATGTGTCCAGGCTGATCGCCCAATTGGCCATGCACAAGCAAACCAGCGTCAACAAGATCTACGACCCGGCGTGCGGCTCCGGCTCGCTGCTGCTGCAAGCCAAAAAGCACTTCGATGCTCACGTTATTGAGGATGGATTCTTCGGTCAGGAGGTGAACCACACTACCTACAACCTGGCGCGGATGAACATGTTTCTGCACAACATCAACTACGACAAGTTCAGCATCCAGTTGGGCGACACACTGCGTCATCCGCACTTTGGTGATGACAAACCCTTCGATGCCATCGTTTCCAACCCGCCGTACTCGGTGAAGTGGATCGGCAGTGATGATCCCACGCTGATTAATGACGATCGCTTTGCCCCGGCCGGTGTGCTGGCGCCCAAATCCAAAGCGGACTTCGCCTTCGTGCTGCATGTGCTGAGCTACCTTTCCGCTAAAGGCCGCGCCGCCATCGTTTGCTTTCCCGGCATCTTCTACCGGGGCGGCGCCGAGCAGAGGATCCGCCAATACCTAGTGGACAACAACTATGTAGAAACTGTGATCTCGCTAGCGCCAAACTTGTTCTTCGGTACCACGATCGCCGTCAACATCCTAGTGCTGTCTAAGCACAAGCTGGACACCACCACCCAGTTCATCGACGCTAGCGCGTTGTTCAAGAAGGGCACCAACAACAACCTGCTGGAAGACGCGCATATCGAGCGGATCATGCAGGTGTTCGATAGCAGGGAGAATGTGGAGCACTTCGCGCTTTCAGTGCCGTTCGAGAAGGTGGCTGCCAACGATTACAACCTGTCGGTCAGCAGTTATGTGGAAGCCCAGGACACCCGTGAAGTGGTGGACATTGCCCAGCTGAACATCGCGCTGAACACGACCGTGGCCCGCGTCGACCAACTGCGCAAGGATATTGATGCCATCGTGGCGGAGATTGAAGGTGAGGAGTTTGGCGCATGAGTGGCGTGAGCTTCTTGGAGAAACTGCTTGACGGAGTTAGGGTGGAGTGGAAGGCGTTGGAATCATGCGCGACTATCGAAAGAGGTCGTCGCGTGACAAAAAGTGCATTGAGTCCGGAAAAGAGGTACCCCGTTTTTAGCGGGGGTGTTACCCCCATGGGGTTTTACGATGACTTCAATCAAAAAAAGAATACGATAACCATTGTTAAGTATGGCACTGCTGGGTTTGTTAATCTCATTGAGGAAGATTTCTGGGCAAATGATGTCTGCTATTGCATAAAGCCAGGCGTGGCACTCAACAACAAATATCTTTTTTATTACTTAAAAAGACATCAGTACGACATCCAATCACTGGCTACGGACGCCATTCCAGCACATTTGCCAACAGAGGCGGTCTCGACTTACAAGGTCCCTATCCCTTGCCCAGAAAACACCAAAAGATCACTTGAAATCCAAGCCAAAATTGTCCGCATACTGGACACCTTTACCGAGCTGACCGCCGAGCTGACCGCCGAGCTGACCGCCGAGCTGACCGCCCGAAGAGAACAATACAATTACTATCGCGAGCAGTTGTTGAGTTTTGAAGAGATGGGAGGGGAAGTGGAGTGGAAGGCGCTGGGCGATATTGGTGAGTTTATTCGTGGGAAGCGATTTACCAAGGCTGACTACGTCGAAGAAGGTATTAGCGTCATCCACTACGGTGAAATTTATACCCGATATGGTGTTTGGGCCGACCATGCGTTTTCCAAGGTGCGAGTCGACATGGCTGGGTCGCTGCGCTATGCCGAGCCGGGGGATGTGATATTAACTGATGTTGGCGAAACAGTTGATGATGTCGGTAAAGCAGTAGCGTGGCTCGGGGATGAAAAGGTCGCCATTCACGATCACTGTTATGCATTCCGGCACTCCATGAGCCCGAAGTTTGTTTCCTATTGCATGCAGACGAAGGCTTTTATCGCCAAGAAGGGAAAGTATGTGGCCAGAACCAAGGTCAAAACCTTGCTGATCAATGGGTTTTCAAAGATTGAAATACCTGTGCCATATCCCGATGATCCTGAAAGATCGCTGGCGGAACAGACTCGCATCGTCGCCATTCTCGATAGGTTCGATGCGCTCACCAAATCCATCAGCGAAGGCTTGCCCCGCGAGATCGAGCTGCGCCAGAAGCAATACGAGTACTACCGCGCCCTACTGCTGAGCTTCCCCAAGCCGGAAGAGGTGGCGGCCTAGTATGAGCAAGACGCTGACCGAGATCGCCCAGCAATTGAAAGACGCCAGCAAAAAGGTGCAACTGATCTACGCCTTTAACGGCACGGGCAAGACACGCCTGTCGCGCGAGTTCAAACAGTTGATCGCACCGAAGGGCTATGGCGATGAGGAAGCCGATCCGCCAGCGTTGTCGCGCACCAAAATTCTTTACTTCAATGCTTTTACTGAAGATTTGTTCTATTGGGATAACGACCTGACGCTGGATGCGCAGCCCAAACTACGGATTCAACCAAACTCATTTACGAGTTGGCTGCTCATGGTGCTCCGGGACTTGGGGCAGGACGGCAATATCATCCGCTATTTCCAGCACTACGCCAGCGACAAGCTGACCCCCCATTTCAACGAAGACTTTTCAGAGGTCACGTTTTCGCTTGAACGAGGTGATGATGAAAGCTCCGGAAACCTCAAGATCTCCAAGGGCGAAGAAAGCAATTTCATCTGGAGCATCTTTTATACGCTGCTGGATCAAGTCATCAGCACGCGCAATGTGCCCGAGCCGGAGGACCGCGAAACGCGGGAGTTTGACGAGATCGAATATGTTTTCATTGACGACCCGGTGAGTTCACTGGACGAGAACCATCTCATCGAATTGGCAGTCAATCTGGCAGGGCTGATCAAGGCTAGTCCAGTCGACCTGAAGTTCGTCATCACCACCCACAGCCCGCTTTTCTACAACGTGCTGCACAATGAGCTTGACCTCAAAAAAGGTGGTAAGAAAGAGGGCTGCTATTTGCTGGATCGTCTTGAAGACGGCACTTTTGATCTGAGTGTCAAGTATGGTGATTCTAACAAGAGCTTTTCTTACCACCTCCATCTGCGGCAGGTTCTTGAGCAGGCGATTGCTTCTGACCAGATACAACGCTATCACTTTACCCTGCTGCGCAACCTCTACGAGAAAACCGCTAGCTTTCTAGGCTACCCGCAGTGGTCAGGACTTTTGCCGGATGACAAGCAGGCCTACCTGAACCGCATTATTCAGTTCACCAGTCACAGCACGCTGTCCAACGAGAGCGTTACCGAGCCAACCCTGCAGGAGAAGCAGACAGTCAAATTCCTGCTGGATCATCTAGTCGCCAACTATGGCTATTGGAAGCAAGAGGAGGCGCGTGATGCATGATGGCTTGATGATCTCTATCGTTGTGAATCTTGGGAGTGGCAAGGCATCTTTGAGATCACTCGCTACAGCGATTACTGACGAGCGCTGGTCACTATGAAGCAGCGCATCCAGACCTCCCAGAGCCGCGCGGTAATGGCGGTGAATGCCGAGTTGCTGAAGCAGCCGACAGTAGGGGGAATTGAAAGCGATCTCGTACAGGGGAATGGGGGCCTCCCAAGCAATGACTGATTACAAGACCATCGCCGAGTCGAACAACTTCATCGTCCTCGACAAATACACCAAGGAGTGGAAGATCGCCGAAAGCTACCAGAGCGAAGGTGATCTGGAGCGTGAGTTCATCCAGGATCTGATCAATCAGGGCTATGAGCTTCCAGCGGGCCTGAAAACGCCCGCGGCGATGCTGGCCAATGTGCGCACGCAGTTGCAGTCTCTGAATAGCGTCGAATTTTCGGACGGTGAGTGGGCGCGCTTCGTGGAAAGTTGGCTGGACAAGCCCAGTGACAGCATCGTCGATAAGACTCGCAAGATTCACGATGACCATGTCCACGATTTTGTATTCGATGATGGGCGTATCCAGAACATCTACCTGCTGGACAAGAGGAACCTTGCCCGCAACAAGCTACAGATCATTAAGCAGTTCGAGCAGGCTGGCAGCCAGGCCAACCGCTATGACGTGACGATTCTGGTAAACGGCCTGCCGCTGGTGCAGGTCGAGCTGAAAAAGCGCGGCGTGGCGATTCGCGAAGCCTTCAATCAGGTGCACCGCTATAGCAAGGAAAGCTTCAATACCGAGCATTCGCTATTCAAATATCTGCAACTGTTCGTCATCTCCAACGGCACGGATACGCGCTACTTCGCCAATACCACCCAGCGCAACAAGCACAGTTTCGACTTCACCATGAACTGGGCGCAGGCCGACAACAGCCCGATCAAGGATCTGAAGGACTTCACGGCGACCTTCTTCCAGAGGCGCACCCTGCTTGATGTGTTGCTGACCTATTCGGTGTTCGATGTCAGCAACACTCTGCTGGTTATGCGTCCGTACCAGATCGCCGCCACCGAGCGCATCCTGTGGAAGATCAGGTGCGCCTATCAGGCCAAGCGCTGGAATAGTACTGAGGGCGGTGGTTATATCTGGCACACCACCGGTTCAGGCAAGACCCTTACGAGCTTCAAGGCGGCGCGCCTGGCTACCGAGCTGGAGTTCATCGACAAGGTGTTCTTCGTGGTGGACCGCAAGGATTTGGATTACCAGACTATGAAGGAGTACCAGCGCTTTTCGCCCGACAGTGTGAACGGCTCGGAGAGCACCGCCGGACTTAAGCGCAATCTGGACAAGGATGACAACAAGATCATCGTCACCACAATCCAGAAGCTCAATAATCTGATGAAGAGCGAAAGTGACCTGCCGGTGTACAACCAGCAGGTAGTTTTCATTTTCGACGAGTGCCACCGTAGCCAGTTCGGCGAGGCGCAGAAGAACCTGAAGAAGAAATTCAGGAAGTTCTACCAGTTCGGTTTCACCGGTACGCCTATCTTTCCGAAAAATGCGCTGGGTGCGGATACCACCGCCAGCGTGTTCGGCCGTGAGCTGCATTCTTACGTCATCACCGACGCCATCCGGGATGAAAAAGTACTCAAGTTCAAGGTGGATTACAACGACGTACGTCCGCAGTTCAAAGCCCTCGAAACCGAGCAGGACGAGAAGAAGCTCAGCGCTGCAGAGAACAGGCAGGCCTTGCTGCACCCCATACGCATCCGGGAAATTTCGCAGTACGTTCTGAAGCATTTCCGCCAGAAAACACATCGCTTGCAGGGCAGAGGCAAGGGCTTCAACGCCATATTTACGGTGAGTAGCGTCGATGCCGCCAAGGCGTATTACGAGTCGTTCAAGACGCTGCAGAAAGGCAGTGACAAGCCGTTGAAGATCGCCACTATCTTCTCGTTCGCGCCCAATGAAGAGCAGGATGCTATTGGCGATATCGTGGATGAGAGCTTTGAAGTGTCCGCGATGGACAGCAGTGCCAAGGAGTTTTTAAGCGCTGCAATTGACGACTACAACGCTCTATTCAAAAGCAATTTTGGTGTGGACAGCAAGGGCTTCCAGAACTATTACCGCGACCTAGCCAAGCGCGTGAAAGACCAGGAAATCGATATTTTGATCGTGGTGGGCATGTTCCTGACAGGCTTCGATGCGCCTACGCTGAATACCCTATTCGTGGACAAGAATCTGCGCTATCACGGCCTGATTCAGGCCTATTCGCGCACCAATCGCATCTTTGATGCCACCAAGACCTTTGGCAACATCATCACCTTCCGCGATCTGGAGCAGGCTACCGTCGATGCCATCACTCTATTCGGCGACAAGAACACGCGCAACGTGGTGCTGGAGAAGAGCTACAAGGAGTACATGGAGGGCTTCACTGACGCGCTGACCGGGGAGGCGCGGCGCGGTTTCGTGGATGTAGTGACTGAGCTGGAGCAACGCTTCCCCGAGGCCGCCAACATCGTCAAGGAGTCAGAAAAAAAGGCTTTCGCAAAGTTGTTCGGGGAATATCTGCGCGTGGAAAACGTGCTGCAGAACTACGATGAGTACGCCAGCCTGAAGGCCTTGCTGAACGTCGATATGAACGACCCGCAGGCTGTCGAGACATTCAAGGCTGACCACCATCTTGATGACGAGAAGCTAGCTGAGCTGCAGGTTATCCGCTTGCCAGCCGAGCGCAAGATTCAGGACTATCGCTCCACCTACAATGATATCCGTGATTGGTTGCGACGTGAGAAAGCAGGCAACGAGAAAAGCGAGTCCATCGTTGACTGGGATGACGTAGTGTTTGAGGTGGACCTGCTCAAATCGCAGGAAATCAATCTAGATTACATCCTGGAACTGCTCTTCGAAAAGAACAAGAAGGTCAAAGACAAGGCGTCCTTGGTCGAAGAGATGCGCCGGGTGATTCGTGCCAGCTTAGGCAACCGCGCCAAGGAAAGCCTAGTGGTCGACTTCATCAATCAGACCGATCTGGATCGGATTGGTGACAAGGCTAGCGTGATCGATGCCTTCTTCACTTTCGCCCAGTCAGAGCAGCAGCGCGAAGTGCAGGAGCTGATCGGCGACGAGGAACTGAATGAAGAGGCGGCCAAACGCTACATTGCAGCTTCATTGAAACGGGAGTTTGCTAGCGATAATGGAACTGAGCTTAATGCCATCTTGCCAAAAATGAGCCCGCTTAATCCGAAATATCTCAAGAAGAAGCAAGATGCTTTTCAAAAGATCGCTGCTTTTGTTGAAAAATTTAAGGGCGTAGGTGGCAATATATGAAGGTAGCGGCAGGGCAGGTCTACGGCATTGAATCAAGTGTTCTCAGACAGTGTGCGCTGCGCTAAGATGAAGCTCGATTGACAATTCGCCCGAAAGTGTTGCTTCTACGCAGATCGCTCCATCTCCCGCGTCAGCAAAAGATGTGTGTTTCTGACGGTAGAGGTGACGGTAGAGGCCAATGTCGATCACAGCCAATCCCTTTAACCACGTGGGCTTACGAGCCGCGTTGATGATGGAGTGGGAGTGAGTACGGGTCCAGCATTGGCTGGTATCCAGCTGCCCTGACCGACAAGGAAGCCCGCAGAAATGCGGGCTTCCTTGTTCTTTCTGCTTACATGGCATGCAAGAGCACGGCAGTCGGCGTTCCGCGTAAGCTCCCCCGGCAGCCAGACACCCGATAAGTAGAACTTTCTGGCATCTTTAACCAGCCAGGAGGTTGCATGCGCACATCAAAATTCACCGAGACGCAGATCATCACGATCCTCAAGCAGGGCGATGCCGGGCTTGCGGTGAAGGATCTATGTCGCCAGGCCGGCATCAGCACGGCGACGTATTACCAGTGGAAGAGCAAGTACGGCGGGCTTGAGGCGTCCGAGCTTCTGTAATGACCCACTGATTTCCTGCTCAGGTGTTACTTTCCCCGAAGGAGACACCGATGAGCGAAGTGATGGAAGAAGAGATCAAGCGTTGGACGGCCCGTCGCAAGTCGGCACTGGTCCTTGAGATCATCCAGGGCAAGACCACCGTGGCTGCGGCCAGTCGCCAGTTCGACCTGACGCCGGCGGAGATCGAGAGCTGGGTGGACGATGGCAAGCGCGGCATGGAGAACGCGCTGCGGGCCAAGCCGGAGGACGTGCGCGAGCAGTATGAGCGCCAGCTCAAAGACCTGCAGGAAGCCTACGGCGAGGCCATGCTGGAGATCCGCGCCCGAAAAAAGCTGGCGTCCCTGTTGGGAAAGGACGAGAGCTGATGCTCTCGGTCCAGCAGGGGCTGAAGGACGAAGGTGTAGCGATACCGATGACCAAGCTGTGCCAGTGGTTCGGCGTGGCGCGGCGGACGACGTACTACAAGCCGACCCGTTCGCCTGCAAAGGTCAAAGCGGAGCTTGCCGAGCCGATCAAGGAGATGATCGAGGCGGAGCCGTCGTTCGGCTACCGCACGGTGGCTGCATTGCTGGGCATGAACAAGAACACCGTCCAGCGGATCTTCCAGCTCAAGGGCTGGCAGGTGCGCAAGCGCGCACTTGGGCAACGGCCCAGGATCCAGGCAAAGGTCTCTCGTGCCGAACGACCCGACCAGCGATAGGCCACGGACCTGTGCCGTGTATGGGGCGGCAAGGACGGCTGGCTGAGTCTGGCGCTGGTGATCGACTGCAGCACGCGGCAGCTGCTGGGCTGGCACCTGTCGCGCACCGGCAAGGCGAGCACTGCC
>NZ_RCDC01000006.1 GCF_003651185.1 Stenotrophomonas rhizophila
GCCGATGGTAGTGTGGCCTAAGCCATGCGAGAGTAGGTCATCGCCAGGGTTTTTACCCCGAAAACCCCGCTGCTCACGCAGCGGGGTTTTCTTTTATTGCAGGCACCTGGTTTTGACAGGTATCTGTTTCTCGGAAGAGACCTCTGCCGAGCTGGCGCAACGCGCTGCTCCAACCGTCTCCCTGGTGAAATTAGCGCTGTGGCACCACCCGATCCCATCCCGAACTCGGAAGTGAAACGCAGCTGCGCCGATGGTAGTGTGGCCTAAGCCATGCGAGAGTAGGTCATCGCCAGGGTTTACACCCAAAACCCCGCTGCTCACGCAGCGGGGTTTTTTTTGTCCGTCTCCCAACGGACGGGGAGCGTTTCATTACAACTGCCGCAGCAGACGCGTACGGTCGTGCGCGTGCGGACGGTACGGCCAGTGCGGCGGGTGTCGTTGGGTAGTTCTGCGTTTTGGGGATGGTGGCGTCTCCGCTTGCATCTTCCACGAGCGTGAGGGCCCCGTAGCGGCCGGCAGGCCCCTCGGCAAATGTCCCCCGGCCGCCGCCTGACGGCGACGCCCTCCTCCTTGATGTTGCCCAGGCGCCTACCGGCCGCTACGAGGCTTCGCGTGCTGTGTGCGGACTGACCAGATCAATCCCGGCACTCGCTGTCGCGCTGATGCTGGGCGGCGCCAGTTGTCTGGATACGTTGGGTCGCGATGCCCTTGTGGGCGAAATCAAGGAGGAGGGCGTCGCCGCAAGGCGGCGGCCGGGGGCGTTACCGGCAAGGGTATCGCGCCCCAAAGCCCGACCAACCCAGCCGCCGACCCAAAAAAAACGGCGCCTAGAAAGGCGCCGTTTTCATGAAGCAAAGATCACGTCACAGCAATCAACCGCTCAGCGTGCAGACTCCGCGGCCGGCGTCTCAGCGCCCTTGCCCTTCATCATCGCATCGCGTGCCGCCTTGAACGGATTGCCCTCGTACCAGTTCGGCCACCGGTCGCCGCCAGCCAGTTCCTTGCCAACCCCGTACAGCAGCTGCAGGTCCTCAACCGTGCCATCCAGCTTCCAGGTTGCGGGATCGAACTCGTCCTTCGGGCCGTGGTAACGGTGGCTGCCATAGTCTTCGGCCGCCTTGCGGCCCGCCTCGACACCGCCGTCGCGCAGATCCTCACCACCGTCCGCATAGAGCGCCGGCACACCCGCCTTGGCGAAGTTGAAGTGATCCGAACGGAAGTAGAAGCCGCTCTGCACCGCGGTCTCGCCGTGCAGCGTACGCCCCTGGTTCGCGGCCAGCGGCTTGAGGATGTCTTCCAGCTCGGAGCTGCCGAAGCCGGTCACGGTCATGTCCTTGGCACGGCCTGCCACCGACATCGCATCGATGTTGATCACACCGGCGATCTTGTCCAGCGGGAAGGTCGGGTGGCTGACGTAGTACTTCGAGCCCAGCAGGCCGGACTCTTCCAGCGTCACTGCCAGGAACACCACCGAACGCTCCGGTGCTGGCTGCTGGTGCACCATCGCATCGGCGACTTCCAGGATGCCGGCCACGCCGGTCGCGTTGTCGACGGCACCGTTGTAGATGGTGTCGCCCTGCTCACCTTCGTGCTTGCCCAGGTGATCCCAGTGCGCCATGTAGAGCACGGCTTCATCGGCACGCTTGCTGCCCGGCAGGACGCCGACCACGTTGCGCGACTTCTTCTCGGCGATGGTGCTCTTCAGATCGAAGGACACCTTGGCCTTCAGCGGGACCGGCTTGAAGCCGCGCTTGCTGGCGTCCTTGTACGCTTTGTCCAGATCCAGGCCGGCCTCGGCGAACAGCTGGCGGGCGGCGTCGGCGCTCAGCCAGCCTTGTGCCGGAAGGCGCGCTTCCGGGTCATCCTTGGCCGGAAGGTCGTACTGCGGGCCGGCCCACGAGTTCTTGACCACGTCCCAACCGTAGGAGGCACCGGCGGTGTCATGCACGATCAGCGCGGCGGCGGCGCCCTTGCGTGCGGCCTCTTCGAACTTGTACGTCCAGCGCCCGTAATAGGTCATGCGCTTGCCGTCGAACAGCTTCTCGTCGTTGACGTGGAAGCCGGGATCGTTGACGAACATCACGACCGTCTTGCCCTTCCAGTCCTGGCCGGCATAGTCGTTCCACTTCTGCTCCGGCGCATCCACGCCGTAGCCGACGAACACCAGGTCGCTGGCCTCGACCTTGACGTCCGGCTGGCCGCTGCGGGTGCCGATCACCATGTCGGTGCCGAACGTCAGCTCGCGGGTCTTGCCGGCCTGGTCCAGCGTCAGCACGGTCGACTCATCGGCCGTGGTCTCGGTCATCGCCACGTCCTGGAACCAACTGTCGCCGTTGCCTGGCTGCAGGCCGATGCGCTGCATCTGGTCGCGGATGTAATTGACGGTCAGCTCTTCGCCCTTGCTGCCCGGGGAGCGGCCTTCGAACGCATCCGAAGCCAAGGTCTTGACCAGTTCGGCGAAGTCGCCGGCATTGATCTCGGGCGAGAACGCATGGCCCGGTGCGGTCGGTGCCGCGTCGGTGGCAGGCGCCGCTGTGGGCGCGGCGGATTCGCCCTTGCATGCGGTCAACGCAGCGGCAGCGGCAAGGCACAACAGAAGTTTGCGGGGCATCATCGGTTCCTGGAACGGGAAAGGCGGGTGCGCAGCGCACCAGTGGCCACCATATCAATCCTGTGGCGCGGTGTCGGTATCGAAGGGCACTGCCACGGCGCCGCTGACCGGGCCGATGCGGGCAGTGCGGTGCACATACAGGGTGACCTCGCGCTCGAACTGCAGCGAGCCGTTGACCGACGCGTTCGGCCCGATGATCACGCGCGGTTTGCGGCCGGGCGTCAGCGACAGATTGAAGTTCGGCTTCTTGACCTCGATCCCGCCCTCGACCTGCGAGCCCACGCCGACGGTGATGTCGCCGTTGACCGTCTCGATGCCGCGCGCCACGCGCGTTTCGACCAGGCCGATGCTGCCATTGACGGTTTCCAGCCCGCCGTCGATCTGGGTGCCGCGATCCAGGAAGATGCCGCCGTTGACGGTGTCCACGCCGCCACTGGCAACCACTTCGCGCCCGACCCGCACGCTGCCATTGACCGTGGAAATGCCGCCGGTACGCGCGCGATCGGCCACGCGGATGCCGCCGTTGACGGTTTCGATGCGACCGGTGACCGCGCCTTCGGCGACCTTGATGCCGCCGTTGACCGTCTCCAGATTGCCGTAGCTCTGGCCGGCCTCGGCGGAGATGCTGCCGTTGACCTTGCTGATGTTGTCGCTTGCGAAGGCCGGCGCACAGGGCAGCGTCAGGGCCAGCAGCAGCGGAAGCAGGGAGCGTTTCATGGGAACCTCGATGGTGGAGCGCGGCTGGCAGGCCGCCTGCAGGAATGTCACCATGCATCGTTGCAATCCGCATCTGCCTGAAGTCACTGGAAAGCCCTTGCGCCACAACGCCTTTTCCTCACGCCGGGATAACAATCCGACCGACGGACGCGGTCGCACGCAGTGGCTGACCCCAGCGTTGCGTGCGCTGCTGCTGGCCGTGGCCGTTCTCGGCGCCAGCCCGCTGGCTGCACAATCCTCCAAGGAAGCCGAACGCAAGCTGCAGAAGCTGCGCAGCGAGCTCAAGGGCGTGGCCCAGGAGCGGCGGAATCTGGAAGGGCAGCGCGGGCAGGCGTCGCGCCAGCTGCGCGACGCCGATGAGAAGGTCGCCCGCACAGGGCGCGTGCTGGCCCAGACCGAAACCGCCTTGCAGCGCGAGACCCGCGCCATGAACGAACTGCAGGCCAAGCGCGATGCGCTGCAGGCCGGCCTGGAACAGCAGCGGGCGGAACTGGCCTCGCTGTTGCGCGCGGCGTACCGCATCGGCAACAACGCGCCGTTGAAGCTGCTGCTGTCGCAGGACCGTGTCGCCGATGCGAACCGCAGCCTGGCCTATCACCGGTATCTGCAGCGCGAGCGCGCGCAGCGTATCCAGTCCCTGACGGCTGATCTCACCGAACTGCAGCGCGTGGAGACGGAAATCGTCGAACGGCGCAAGGCACTTGAAGGCACCCGCCAACAGCAGAAACAGCAGGTCGCCACGCTGGCCGACGATCGTCGCGAGCGGGCGGCCACGGTCGCCTCGCTGGACGAACGGTACAAAGACCGCAGCGAACGCGAAAAAGCCTTGGGCCAGGATGCCAAGGCGCTGGAAACCCTGCTGGCCAATCTGCGCGCCGCCGCCGCCCGTGCCGAAGCAGAGCGTCGTGCTGCCGCGCGCCGCGCCGCCGCGGAGAAGGCGGCCGCCGAGAAGGCGGACCGGGCCGCCGCCGCGAATGGTACCCGGCCACCGCCGCGCGCGACCAAGACGCCCCCTGCGGTTGCCTCCGCGCCTGCGCCCAAGGTGGGCGGTCTGGGCTGGCCGTTGTCGGGCAATCTGCTCGCCCGCTACGGCGGCAAGCTGCCCGATGGCCGCACCAGCAGTGGCGTGCTGATCGGCGCGCCCGCCGGCAGCACCATCACCGCCGTCGCAGATGGCACGGTGGTGTTTTCCGATTGGATGACCGGCTACGGCATGATCCTGATCGTCGATCACGGCAACGGCTACATGAGCCTCTATGCGCACAACGACACGCTGCTGCGTGATGCCGGCGCCACGGTGAAGAAGGGCGAGGCGGTGGCCAAGGTCGGCAATTCCGGTGGCCAGGGCGTGACCGCGCTGTACTTCGAACTGCGCCGCAACGGACAGCCGGTGGACCCGGGCAGCTGGCTGCAGCGGCGATAAACCGCGCCCAACACGGGCGCGCCGCCAGGCACGGGGTTCAACGGGAATTTATCGTCGCTTCGCGCATAATCGGGCGACGCACCCCGTGCGTGGTCAACCGTCCCCCGCTCACCCTGGAGTGCTTCATGCGCGTAGCCCGTTCCGCCACCTTGCTGCTGGCCCTGTTGCCCGCGGTGTCCTGGGCGCAGCAGACCGCCGAAGCGCCGGCACGCGGGGCCGATGCGGCCACCACGGAAGAAGCGGTGACCTCACGGGTTCCGTTGGAAGAGATCCGCCGCTACGTCGCCGTCTACAACGCGGTGCGCGCCGCCTACGTGGATCCGGTGGACGACAAGAAACTGATGCAGTCCGCCATCCGCGGCCTGCTGCTGGACCTGGATCCGCACAGTACCTATTTCGACAAGGAAGACGCCGAAGCCTTCGATGAGCAGGCCAACGGCGCCTACGACGGCATCGGCGTGGAGCTGCAGCAGCAGCCCGACAACAGCAGCCTGAAAGTCATTTCGCCGATCGACGATACCCCGGCCGCACGCGCGGGCATTCTCGCCGGCGATCTGATCATCGCCATCGACGGCAAGCCGATCAGCGCGATCGAAGCCACCGAACCGCTGCGCGGCGTGGCCGGCACCAAGGTGGTGCTGACCCTGGTGCGCGAAGGCAAGCCCAAGCCGTTCGATGTCACGGTGACCCGCGAGACCATCCGCGTCACCAGCGTGCGCAGCAGGATGCTGGAACCCGGCTATGGCTACATCCGCCTGAGCACCTTCCAGGCCGACACCGGTGCCGATTTCCAGAAGCACGTTGCCCAGCTGCAGCAGCAGGCCGGGGGCAAGCTCAAGGGCCTGGTGCTGGATCTGCGCAGCAACCCGGGTGGCCTGCTCACCGCTGCCGTGCAGGTGGCCGACGATCTGCTCGAGAAGGGCAACATCGTCAGCACCCGTGGCCGCATCTCGATCAGCGATGCCCGCTTCGATGCGACCCCGGGCGATCTGCTCAAGGGCGCGCCGGTCGTGGTGCTGGCCGACGCCGGCTCGGCCAGTGCTTCCGAAGTGCTGGCCGGCGCGCTGCGCGACAACGGCCGCGCCCGCGTGGTCGGCAGCCGCACCTTCGGCAAGGGCTCGGTGCAGACCGTGCTGCCGCTGGACAACGGCGATTCGGTGAAGCTCACCACCGCGCGGTACTTCACCCCGAGCGGCAAGTCGATCCAGGCCACCGGCATCATTCCCGATGTGCTGCTGCAGCCGGAGAAGCGCGCCGGTGACGACGAGCTGCCGGCCAGCCTGACCGATTACAGCGAAGCCACGTTGCCCGGCCACCTGCGCGGTGACGAAGAAGGCACCGAAGGCTACAAGGCCGGTGATGTGCTGCCGGGCGATGGCCCGATCAATGACGCGCTGGCCGAGTTGAAGCAGCCCGGTTCGGTGCTGGCCAGGCAGAAGGCGGACGCGGCGAAGAAGCCGGCGGCCAAGCCGGCAGCGGCCGCGGTCAAGCCGGCCGACGCGAAGTCATCAGATGCGAAGCCGTCAGAAACGAAGCCGGCGGAAGCACCTGCGACTGCGCCGGCTCCTCCCGCGCCTGCCAAGCCGGATGCACCGGCGTCGACGGCGCCGATCAAGCCCTGACCGGTAGTGCCGGCCGCTGGCCGGCTCAGCAGAAATCCAACCGTACGTGGCGCCGGCCAGCGGCCGGCACTACCACAGCGCGATGGGTGTTCGCTTAGAACCCATGCCGCTTGCGCAGCCGTCTCGCGATGGCCGCACGCACATACACGCCGTAGCCCAGGCCGAACACGAAGCCGGCGATATGCGCCCACCAGGCCACCATGCCGAAGGTCGGGCCGATGTAGGCGAATACCACCTGCAGCGCTGCCCAGACCCCGATCAGCAGATAGGCCGGGGCGCGGACGAATTCCAGGAACAGGCCCAGCGGGATCACCACGCCCAGCCGCGCGCCCGGGAACAGGGCCAGGTAGGCGCCGATCAAGGCCGACACCGCGCCGCTGGCACCGATGATGATCTGGTCCGGGCTGCCCATCGTGTAGATGGCGGTCAGATTCGAGATCGCCCCACCGACCAGGAACAGCAGCATCAGCCGCCACGGCCCCAGCACGCGTTCGGCCGGCAGCCCGAAGATCAGCAGGAACACCAGGTTGCCCAGCAGGTGCGACCAGTCCGCGTGCAGGAACAGCGCAGTGAACAGCCGCAGCACGCTGCCATCCTGCAGCGTCGCCCACCAGTCCAGCGGGTGGGTCAGGCCGGTCGAGAGAGCGCCCCAGTCCATCCACAGGCTGCGGCGGGCATCGTCCGGCCGCGAGATCGACCACAGGAAGGCCACCCACAGCGCGGCGAACAGCAGGGGGGTGGCCCAGCGGTAGGCGGCTTTCTTGCGGGAGGGGGTCGACACGAACATGCGGGCACTAGCCTAGCGCGGAGGCTGAGCTGACGGGGATATGTCGCGTTCAGCATGAATAGCCACAAGGGCGACTTACGTTATTGTTTCATTAACCGCTCTCGGTATACTCGCATACGGCGTCGTATGTCGGGAGGGGAATCCGGCGCGTTGTCCTGACCCATCAAGGGGAGGGGCGGCGCAGGCGCGCGTTGCCAACATCACCGCTTTCCGGAGAGAACCAACAATGCATACCGCTTCCACTCTTGCCCGCGTCACCGCCCTGGCCGTCGGCATCGCCGGTGTCCTGGCCGTGGGCCACGTCAACGCTGCCGCCTTCCAGTTGAAGGAAAACAGCGCCAAGGGCCTCGGCCGCGCCTTCGCCGGTTCCGGCAGCGCCGCCGGCGACGCCTCGATCATGGCCGTCAACCCGGCCGGCATGCGCCAGCTCGAAGGCATGCAGGTCCAGGGCGACCTGAGCGCCATCAGCTTCTCGGCCAAGTACAAGGGCACCGGCCGCAATGGCGCAGGTCAGCCGCAGACGGGCGGTAACGGCGGCGACGCCGGCATGATCGCCCCGGTTCCGGCCGCGTACTTCCACATGCCGATCGGCGAGCAGGCCCACTTCGGCGTCTCGCTGACCGCCCCGTTCGGCTTCAAGACCGATTACGACAATGGCTGGGTCGGCCGTTACAGTGGTCTGAAGACCGACATGAAGGCCATCGACCTGGGCTTTGCCGCGTCCTACGACGTCAACCCGTACGTGTCCTTCGGCGCGTCCGTGTTCGTCGAGCACCTGACCATCGAGCTGAGCCAGGCTGTCGACTTCGGCGCCCTCTTTGCCGGTCGCGTGCCGGGCTACGCGCCGGGCAGCGCCGATGGCAAGTCGACCGTGAAGGGTGACAACAACGCTGTGGGCTGGACCGTCGGCGGCTTGTTCAGCCCGGACGAGAACACCCACATCGGCATCAGCTACCGCTCCAAGGTCGAGCACAAGATCACCGGCGGCGATGCCAACTTTGATCTGCCCAGCGATGGTGGCCGTACGGCGACGATCCTGGCAGCGACCCAGCCGGGCGTGTTCGTCAACACCAGCGGCAAGGCCACGCTGACCCTGCCGGCCTCGGCCACCCTGAGCGTCACCCACAACATCAATGACCGCTGGACCGTCATGGGTGATGTGACCCGCACCGCGTGGTCGACCGCGTTCGACACGGTCACCATCGACTTCGCTTCCAACCAGCCGAACTCGGACCTGAACTTTGGTTACCGCGACACGACCTTCGTCTCGCTGGGTACCGATTACAAGCTGAGCGACACCGTGACCCTGCGTGGCGGTGTGGCGCTTGACCAGACCCCGACCACCGACGCGCACCGCGACGTCCGCGTGCCGGATACCAGCCGCAAGTGGCTGTCGCTGGGCGTGGGCTGGACCCCGTCGGCGAACACCGAATACAACTTCGGTTACACCCACCTGTTCACCAGCGAGCCGAACATCCTGGTCAAGCCGACCCAGGGCAACCAGGGCAACTCGCTCAACGGCAAGTACAAGGTCCGTGGCGACGTGCTGGCCGCTTCGTTCAACTACAAGTTCTGATCAACGCAGCACTGATCGGTTGAACGCAGCAGCAGAAAACCCCGCGAAAGCGGGGTTTTTTGTTGCCTGCAGACAAGGCGAAAGCGGTCAGCGCAACTGCCGCGGCGTGGCGTTGAGGCGCTTGCGCATCAGCCGGCGCAGGGCGGTGGGATCGCGGTAGCCCACGCGCTCGGCCACGGTCTCCACCGAGTAGCGGCTGTTCTCCAGCAGGGTGCGCGCCTGGTTCAACTGCACACTGCGGATCAGGTGCAGCGGCCCTTGCCCGGTTGCCTTGCCCACCTGCCGCGACAGCGTGCGCGTGGACATGCCGGCGTACTTGGCGAGCGCACCGACGCTGACCGTGGCCGGCAGCGTGGCTTCGATGTGGGCGGTGAGTGAGGCGATCAGCGCGTTGCCCTGCGCCATCATCGCCGGGACCATGAACGGCGATTGCAGTTGCCGGCGATCCAGCAGCAGCGCCCGTGCCACCGCATCGGGAAGCGCCGGGCCAAAGCGTTGCCGGAGCAAATACAGCATCAGGTCGGTGTGCCCGAGCGCAGCACCGGCCGTGATCAGCGGCGCGTCGTCGATCACCATCCGGTCTGGATCGACCCGGCACTCCGGGGCTTGCCGCTGCAGCGCGCCGGCCAGCCACCAGGTGGTGGTCACGCTGCGCCCGGTCAGCAGCCCGGCATCGTGCAGCAGGAAGACGGAGGCACAGGAGGCCGCGACACGCCCGCCCGCCGCCACATGCGCGCGCAGCGCCCGCACCACACCCGGGATGTCGGGCTCGCCCAGCCGCTGTGCGATCGCGTCAGGATCCTCCACGCCCAGCCCTGGCACGATCCAGCACGCCTGCGCATCGGCGACGCGTGGCATCGGCGCGGCACGCAGCTGCAGGTGCGTGCCCAGTCGGACAGCGCCGCGTGCCGGGCTGCAGACCTGCCAGCGCGGCACCGGCAGACCCAGGCGCGGGGCGAGGGTAGCCGCCGTGGTGAGGATGTCCAAGGTGAGCGCGACGCTGGAGGCGAACGCGCCCGGCAGGACGATGACAGTGAAATCGTGCATTGGCTGATTGTGCACGAAAGATGTCGGATCGGCCGATGTTGCCCGGGGCGGCGTTCGGCTCCAATGGAGTCCCTTTGCGCAACCGGTCGATCCCCATGCCCAACATCACCCTCATCCTTCCCGCCAACGCGTTCGACGCCGCTACCCGGCAACGCCTGCTACAGGCGGTGCATGGCGCCGCCGTCCGCGCCAGCGGCTTGGGTGCCGAGCCAGCCCAGCAGCGCCTGTGCTGGGTGATGCTGCAGGAGATCGCGGCCGGCCACTGGCTGTGTGGTGGTCAGGACATCGGTGCGCACTGCATTCCCTGCCAGGTCGAGGTGCGGATACCTCACGGCGTGCTGGACGCACGTCAGCGCGCCGACTACGCCCGGCAGCTGCACGAGGCCATTGCCGGTTGCTTGCGGCCGGAGGATCCCCGCGTGCTGCTGAGTTCGATCGTGATGACCGATATCGCCGATGGCCACTGGGCGGCCAACGGCCGGCTGTGGCACTTGAACGACTTCGTACAGGCGGCCGGTTACGCGCATCTGCAATCGCAGCTCGCATCGGCATGATCACGCGCGCCGCGCGGCCGAAACGATGAACACTGGAATGACATCCAGCACGACGTACAATCCCCGCCCGGACTGCGCCCTGCCGTCCCGTGATTACTGACAAGGATCTGTATATGTCGTCTCTGTTGCTGCGCTCCACGCTCGCCATGGGTCTGGCCGGTCTCTCGCTGCCTGCCATTGCCGCGCCGGAGTTCGCCGCCTGTTTCACTTTGACCCCGGGTCTGTCCTGGTCGAATGCCGATGAAACGCTCACCATCGAAAAAGTGACCTTCGCTGGCCAGAACGCCATCAAGATGCACAGTGCCGGTGGTGGCATCGGGATGGCCACGTTCCATGACATCAGCGGCCGCCAGCTGCTGGGCCAGGAGCGTTACAGCATGTCCAGCGACGGCCCCACGCGGACCGATACCTTCAAGCCGGCGCCGACGTTCCCGCAGAGCGCCAAGCCGGGCGATCGTTTCGAGCTCACTGGCGCGGGCGAGCGCACGAACCATGTCGACGAAACCGTTGAACCGGTCGACTACGACGGTTTCTCCGACTACACCTTCGTCGGTTTCGAAGACATTGAAGCGGACGTTGACAACCAGCCGCGCACGTTCAAGGACACCTGCCACGTCACCGCGACCTTCGAAGACAGCCGCATCGAGGCGTGGTATGCCGCCGGCTTCGGCCGCATCAAGTTCGAGCGTTACATGGGTAGCGAGCTGCTGATGCAGGACCAGATCGAGTCCATCGAAAGCCCGTGACCTACAAAAAACCCCGCGTTCGCGGGGTTTTTTGTTTACCGCAGGACGCCCGGAATCAGTCGCCCAGAGTCAGCAGCGAGGCATTGCCGCCGGCCGCCGTGGTGTTCACGGTGACGGTCTTCTCGGTGGCAAAGCGCAGCAGGTAGTGCGGGCCGCCGGCCTTGGGGCCGGTGCCGGACAGGCCCTGGCCGCCGAACGGCTGCACGCCGACCACCGCACCGATCTGGTTGCGGTTGACGTACACGTTGCCCACGTTGATGCGCGAGGAAATGCGGTCGACGGTTTCATCGATGCGCGAATGCACGCCCAGGGTCAGGCCGTAGCCGGTCGCGTTGATCTGGTCGATCACCGCATCGAGCTGGTCGCCCTTCCAGCGGATCACGTGCAGCACCGGCCCGAAGATCTCCTTGTGCAGCTGGTCCAGGTTCTTCAGCTCGTAGGCACGCGGTGCGAAGAAGGTGCCGTGCGCGGCGTCGTCGCTGAGCGTGGCAGCGGCGATCAGGCGGGCGTCCTTCTCCATGCGCACCGCGTGATCCTTGAGGATCTGCAGTGCATCGGCATCGATCACCGGGCCGACGTCGGTCGACAGCAGGCCCGGGTCACCGACCTTCAGTTCGGCCATCGCGCCGGACAACATGGTCATCACCTTGTCGGCGATGTCGTCCTGCACGAACAGCACGCGTGCGGCCGAGCAGCGCTGGCCAGCGGAGGTGAAGGCCGACCCGATCGCATCCTTGACCAGCTGTTCCGGCAGCGCCGAGGAGTCGGCGATGAAGGCGTTCTGGCCGCCGGTCTCGGCGATCAGTACACCGATCGCAGCGTCGCGTGCGGCCATCGCGCGGTTGATCGCACGGGCGGTGTCGGTCGAGCCTGTGAAGGCCACGCCGGCCACGCGCGGGTCGGCGGTCAATGCGGCACCGACGGTCGCGCCGTCGCCCGGCAGGAACTGCAGCACGCCTTCCGGCACGCCGGCATCGAGCAGCAATTTCACTGCGTAATAGCCGATCAGGTTGGTCTGCTCGGCCGGCTTGGCGATCACGCTGTTGCCGGCGGCGAGCGCGGCGCTGACCTGGCCCAGGAAGATCGCCAGCGGGAAGTTCCACGGGCTGATGCAGACGAACACGCCGCGGCCGTGCAGCTGCAGTTCGTTGGATTCACCGGTCGGGCTCGGCAGCTTTTCGGCGTGGCCGAACTGCTCGCGCGCCTGCTTGGCGTAGTAGCGCAGGAAGTCGACCGCTTCGCGCACTTCGGCGATGCCGTCGGGCAGGCTCTTGCCGGCTTCCTTGACGCACAGCGCCATGAACTCGGGCATGCGCGCTTCCAGCTGGTCGGCGGCGTGTTCCAGGATCGCCGCGCGGCTGGCGGCCGGGGTGCGGTTCCAGGCCGGCTGCGCGGCCACGGCATTGGCCAGCGCCTTCTCGACGGTGGCGCTGTCGGCCGGCTGCCACTGGCCCACCACCTGGCGCGTGTCGGCCGGGTTGGTCACGTTCAACAGTGCGCCGGTCGGGTTGGCACCCGGCACCAGCGGCGCGGCGTGCCACCCGCTCTTACCCGGCGCGGGCACGGCGGCGTTGAGCTGCTCGGCCAGGGCACGCAGATCGTTGTCGTTGGCGAGATTGACGCCCATGGAGTTCTTCCTGTCATGGTTCTGGCTGCGCAGCAGATCGACCGGCAGCGGGATTTTCGGATGCGGAATGGACGCGAACGAGGAGACCACCTCGACCGGATCGCGGATCAGGTCGTCGATGGCCACGTTCTCGTCGGTGATGCGGTTGACGAAGCTGGAATTGGCGCCGTTTTCAAGCAGGCGACGCACCAGGTACGGCAGCAGGTCTTCATGCGAACCGACCGGCGCATACACGCGGCACGGCACGTTCAGACGGTCGGCCGGCACCACTTCGGCATACAGGTCATCGCCCATGCCGTGCAGCTTCTGGTGCTCGTACTGGCCGCCCTTGGCGATCGCCTGCACGGCCGCGATGGTGTGCGCGTTGTGCGTAGCGAACATCGGGTAGATCGCATCGCTGTGCGTGAACAGACGCTTGGCGCAGGCCAGGTAGGAGACGTCGGTGTTCTGCTTGCGGGTGAACACCGGGTAGGCCGGCAGACCGTCGATCTGCGCGCGCTTGATCTCCGCATCCCAGTACGCGCCCTTGACCAGGCGCACCTGCAGGCGGCGACCGATGCGACGGGCCAGGTCGGCCAGGTAGTCGATCGTGTAAGGGGTGCGCTTCTGGTAGGACTGCACGACCACACCGAAGCCTTCCCAACCGGCCAGCGAGGCATCGCTGACCACGGTCTCGATGATGTCCAGCGACAGTTCCAGGCGGTCGGTTTCTTCGGCGTCGACGGTGCAGCCGATGCCGTACGACTTGGCCAGCTGCGCCAGTTCCAGCACGCCCGGCACCAGGTCGGCCATGACGCGTGCGCGCTTGGCATGCTCGTAGCGCGGGTACAGCGCGGAGAGCTTGATCGAGATGCCCGGTGCCGAATTGACGTCGCCATCGGGACGGCCGCCGCGGGCCTTGTGGTCACCGCCGATCGAGTGGATCGCGCGACGGTAGTCTTCCAGGTAACGCTTGGCATCCTTCATGGTCAGCGCGCCTTCGCCGAGCATGTCGAACGAATAGCGGTAGCTGGCGTTGTCGCCCTTGTGCGAGCGCGACAGCGCTTCGTCGATGGTGCGGCCCATGACGAACTGGTGGCCCATGATCTTCATCGCCTGGCGCACGGCCAGGCGGATCACCGGCTCACCCACGCGGCCGATCAGGCGCTTGAACGCGCCCGGCACATCGGCGCGGGTGGCATCGTTGATCTGGACCAGGCGGCCGGTCAGCATCAGGCCCCAGGTGGAAGCGTTGACCAGCACCGAGTCGCTGCCGCCCATGTGCTTTTTCCAGTCGGCCTCGCCGAGCTTGTCGCGGATCAGTTTGTCAGCGGTCTCCTGGTCGGGAATGCGCAGCAGGGCTTCGGCCACGCACATCAGCAGCACGCCTTCCTCGCTGCCCAGATCGTACTGGCGCATGAAGGCTTCGATCGCGCCCTGGTCCTGGGCGCGCACGCGCACGCGCTTGACCAGGTCGGCAGCGGTGGCCTGCACCTTGGCCTGCTCGGCGGCCGGCAGGCGTGCCTGCTCGAGCAGCTCGCGCACATGGGTGGCCTCGTCCTTCAACCAGGCATCGGTGATCGCCTGGCGGAACGCGTCGGGAACGGCCGGCAGCTCGGGGGACAGCAGCGGCGGGCGGGCGGCGCCGGACGATGCCGGGGCAGGGGGAAGGACAGAGGATGCAGTCATGCCGGTCGGCTCGTGGAGAACTTGACCATTTTAATCGTTTTTTTGGCGAGTCAAGGGGTTTTCATGGTCGCGCCCATGCGGCGCATAGCCTTTCATACAGGGGGATTCGGCGGATTCGACCCGGCTGCCATTTATTATGCTGTTTTCGTCAAAACCGCCGCCGCAGGCAATGCTGTATTGCAACATTCCTGAAACTGTGAATGGACCCTTGCTACTCGCTGGAGAGCGGGGCTACCATCGAGACGTTTCCCGCGGCAGGAAAAAACGCGGTTGCGACATGATCGAGGTGCTCATCGCTCCGGACGGATCAGGGACGCAACTGCGGCTGCGCCCCCCACGGGCGCTCGATGCCCGGCAGTTCGTCCTGTTGTTTGTGGTGTTGGCGGGGGTGATGTGGCTGGCGGCCGGCCTGGGCTGGTTCACCGGCAATGTATTCGCCCCCGTGTTTGCTCTGCTGTACAGCGTGTTGCTGGCAGTGGCGCTGCGCACGGTGTGGCGCAGTGGAGAACGGCAGGAAGAGATCCGGGTGGTGCCGGCGTGTGTGGAAGTGATTCCCGCACCCGGGCATTCGCCGGTGTTCAGCGCCCACCCGCACTGGGTGAGGCTGATCGCCGACGAACGCAGAGTCCGGCTGGCATCCAGCGGTCGGCAGGTGGACGTGGGGAGTTTCCTCGCACCGGCCGAACGCCAGGTACTGGCTCAGAAACTAGAAGGCTTGCTCGCGGCCAATGACGGCCGCAACCGACGACGCTAAGGGTCTAGGCAATGAAGCAATGCAGAAAGTGGGGCAGGACGTTCGGGAAGTCAGTGTTGAGCGGGGTCGCGCTGCTGGCGCCGGCCATGGCGTGGGCCCAGGCGGCCGACCCCAAACCGTGGCAATTGAACATGGGCAAGGGGGTGACCCAGAGCTCGCGGTTGGCGTGGGAGTCCAACCTGTTCTCGCTGTGGGTCTGTACGGTGATCGGCGTGCTGGTGTTCGGCGCGCTGTTCTACGCGATCTTCAAATTCCGCAAATCCAAGGGCGCGGTGGCCGCCACCTTCAGCCACAACACCAAGGCCGAGGTCATCTGGACGGTGATCCCGGTGATCATCCTGGTGGTGATGGCCTGGCCGGCCACGGCCAATCTGATCAAGTTCTACGACACCCGCGATTCGGAAATGACCGTCAAGGTCACCGGGTATCAGTGGATGTGGAAGTACGACTACCTCGGCGAGAACGTCAGCTTCACCAGCCGCCTGGACCGTGAGTCCGACCGCGTGCGCCAGAGTGGCGTGGTGCCGACCCGGGACAGCCATCCGCATTACCTGCTGGATGTCGACAACCGTCTGGTGCTGCCGGTCGATACCAAGGTGCGCTTCGTGATCACCTCCGACGACGTCATCCACGCATGGTGGGTGCCGGCGCTGGGCTGGAAGCAGGATGCGATTCCCGGCTTCATCAACGAGGCCTGGACCAACATCGAACAGGTCGGCGTGTACCGCGGCCAGTGCGCCGAGCTGTGTGGCAAGGATCACGGCTTCATGCCGATCGTGGTCGAGGCGGTCTCCAAGGAGGATTACCAGAAATGGCTGGCCTCCAAAAAGCCTGCGCCGGCCCCTGCACCGCAGGCCGCTCCGGCGCCCGCGCCGGCTGCCCCGGCCGAGGCGGCCCCGGCACCTGCCGCTGAGCCTGCCGCGGCAGCAACAGACAGCAACGCCTGAAATCGAGCCGCGTCCGCCAGCCGGCGGATGCGGGTACCACCGGATACAGTGAGGTGTAGTTGCGATGGCGCATTCCGCAGTTGACCACGACGGGCATCACGGGCATCAGCAGGGGTTCTTCGAGCGTTGGTTCTTCTCGACCAACCACAAGGACATCGGCACGCTCTACCTGCTTTTCAGCTTCATCATGTTCATCATCGGTGCGGCGATGAGCGTGATCATCCGCGCCGAGCTGGCGCAACCGGGGCTGCAGTTCGTCAAGCCCGAGTTCTTCAACCAGATGACCACCGTGCATGCGCTGGTGATGATCTTCGGTGGCGTGATGCCGGCCTTCGTCGGCCTGGCCAACTGGATGATCCCGCTGCAGATCGGCGCGCCGGACATGGCGTTGCCGCGCATGAACAACTGGTCGTTCTGGCTGCTGCCGGTGGCCTTCAGCCTGCTGCTGCTGACCCTGTTCCTGCCCGGCGGCGCACCGGCCGGTGGCTGGACGCTGTACCCGCCGCTGTCGCTGCAGGGGGGCTACAACGTGGCCTTCAGCGTTTTCGCCATCCACGTGGCCGGCATCAGTTCGATCATGGGCGCGATCAACATTATCGCCACCGTGCTCAACATGCGCGCGCCCGGCATCGATCTGCTGAAGATGCCGATCTTCTGCTGGGCTTGGCTGATCACTGCCTTCCTGCTGATCGCGGTGATGCCGGTGCTGGCCGGTGCGGTGACGATGCTGCTCACCGACAAGTTCTTCGGCACCAGCTTCTTCAACGCCGCCGGTGGCGGTGACCCGGTGATGTACCAGCACATCTTCTGGTTCTTCGGGCACCCGGAGGTCTACATCATGATCCTGCCGGCGTTCGGCGTGGTCAGCGAGATCATCCCCACTTTCAGCCGCAAGCCGCTGTTCGGCTACCAGGCCATGGTCTACGCGATCGCCGCGATCGCCTTCCTGTCCTTCATCGTCTGGGCCCACCACATGTTCACCGTGGGCATGCCGCTGGGCGGCGAGATCTACTTCATGTTCGCCACGATGCTCATCTCCATCCCGACCGGGGTGAAGGTGTTCAACTGGGTCAGCACCATGTGGCGCGGCTCGCTCACCTTCGAAGCGCCGATGCTGTGGGCGGTGGCTTTCGTGATCCTGTTCACCATCGGCGGGTTCTCCGGCCTGATGCTGGCGATCGTCGTGGCCGATTTCCAATACCACGACACTTACTTCGTGGTTGCACATTTCCACTACGTACTGGTCACCGGTGCGGTGTTCGGGTTGATCGCGGCGGTGTACTACTGGTGGCCGAAGTGGACCGGGCGCATGTACAGCGAAACCTGGGCCAAGGTGCATTTCTGGTGGTCGATCGTGTTCGTGAACCTGCTGTTCTTCCCGCAGCACTTCCTCGGCCTGGCCGGCATGCCGCGGCGTATTCCCGATTACAGCGTGGCCTTCGCGGACTGGAACCTGATCAGCTCGATCGGCGCGTTCGGCATGTTCGTCACGCCCTTCATGATGGCCGCGATCCTGTGGCACTCGCTGCGTCACGGCGCGAAGGCCGCCGACCGCTGCTGGGAAGGCGCACGGGGCCTGGAGTGGACGATTCCCTCGCCCGCACCGGCGCACACCTTCACCACGCCGCCGACCATTCGTCCGGGTGATCTGGCCCATGACGACATCACCCATTGAGGCCGCTCATGACCAGTACCACCCGCACGCCGGATGAGCAGGCCCTGCAACGTCGCCGCGCGCATCGCACCGCGTGGGCGGTCGGGATCGTCGCGCTGATGGTCTATGGCGGCTTCATCCTCAGCGGGGTGATCGGGCGATGAGCGATCCGCGCCCGGCACCCGCGCGTCATGCGGGCCTGCCCCGCCTGATCGGGGTGGCGCTGGCGGTGTTCGTGCTGACCTTCTCGCTGGTGCCGCTGTACCGCATCGCCTGCGAGAAGGTGTTCGGCGTGCGCCTGGAGCGTGGCCCCGGGGCGGCGGCAGGCACTGCAGCTGCCACCGGCAAGCGCACCGTGCGGGTGGAGTTCGATGGCGGCGTGAATTCCAAGTTGCCGTGGGCGTTCCATCCCGAACAGCTGACGATGGACGTGGTGCCCGGCGAGCTCAACGAGGCGCTGTATTACGCGCGCAATGACAGCGATCGCGCGCTGGTCGGCAGTGCCGTGCCGTCGGTGGCACCGGCCAAGGCGTCGGGCTACTTCAGCAAGACCGAGTGCTTCTGCTTCACCGCGCAGACCCTGCAGGCCGGTGAGAAGCGCGACATGCCGGTGCGCTTCATCGTCGATCCCGACCTGCCGGCCAACATCACCACGATCACCCTGTCCTACACCTTCTACAAGAACGACGCCTTGTCCGCGCAGCTGGCCCCGGCCAGCCTGCCGACCGGCGCGCGTGCAGCTCCCTGATCCGGACCGGACCCAAGACCATGGCCCAGCAAAGCCCCGATGCGAACGTGTACTTCGTGCCCACGCACAGCAAATGGCCGTTCATCGGTTCCATTGCGATGATGGTGACCATGGTCGGCGTGGCCAGCTGGCTCAACGATTCCAGCTGGGGCAAGTGGACCTTCTACGCCGGCATCGCGATGCTGGTGCTGACCCTGTTCTGGTGGTTCAGCGATGTGGTGCGCGAATCGCAGGCCGGCAGCTACAACCGCCAGGTGGACGGCTCGTTCCGGATGGGGATGGTGTGGTTCATCTTCTCCGAAGTGATGTTCTTCGGCGCGTTCTTCGGGGCGCTGTTCTATACCCGCAACCTGGGCTTGCCGTGGCTGGGCGGGGCGGGCGATGGCGTGATGACCAATGAGTTGCTGTGGGACGGCTATTCGGCGGCGTGGCCGACCAATGGCCCCGGCGCGATCGGCGGGCACTTCCAGACCATCCCGGCCTGGGGCCTGCCGCTGATCAATACGCTGATCCTGCTCACCTCCGGCGTCACCCTCACCATCGCGCACCACGCGCTCAAGGCCGGTCACCGCCGCCAGCTGCTGGTCTGGCTGGGCATCACCGTGCTGCTCGGCGTGGGCTTCCTCACCCTGCAGGCGGAGGAGTACATCCACGCCTACAAGGAACTCAACCTCACCCTGGGTTCGGGCATCTACGGCTCGACCTTCTTCATGCTCACCGGTTTCCACGGCGTGCACGTGCTGCTGGGCACGGTCATGCTGGCGGTGATGTGGCTGCGCTCGTCGAAGGGGCATTTCACCCGCGACAATCACTTCGGCTTCGAAGCCGCCGCGTGGTACTGGCACTTCGTCGACGTGGTGTGGCTGATGCTGTTCCTGTTCGTCTACGTGCTGTAGCGTCGGTGCGACCTCCTGCCGCATCGACGCCGGTGCGGCCTCAGCCGCCGATGCCGTGGGGCTTGATCCAACCGCTGTAGATGCCGATGACCACCAGCACGATCAGCGCCACCGATACCGCGATGCGGCGGGTGAGGGCATTGACGGTGCGCTTGGTCTGGCCGCGATCGACCAGCAGGTAATACAGCCCGGCGCCCAGATTCCAGACGATGACGATCAGAAACGCGATTACCAGCAGGGTCTTCAACGAATCATTCATGCGCGGCTCGATGGCGTGGCGGGTGCGCCTATATCACCGCGTTTTGCCGGCGTTGTCATGATGCGCAAGCACACACGCCTGATCGGCTGGATCGCCGCGGTGCTGGTCATCCTCGCGTTCTGCCAGCTGGGCCGCTGGCAACTGCAGCGCATGCACGCCAAAGAAGCGTTGCTGGCCCAGCAGGTGCCCGCCCGCGCGCAGTCGCTCACGCTGCGCCAGGCCCAGGCCGCCCCGCCGTTGCTGCGCTGGGTGGAGGATCACGGTCGCTTCCTGCCCGGCACGATCCTGCTCGACAACCAGACCCGCGAAGGCCGCGCCGGCCTCAAGGTGTATCAGCCGTTCCAGAGTGACGACGGCGCACGCGTGCTGGTCGATCTGGGCTGGCTGCCGATGCCGCCGGATCGTGTCATCCCACCGATCACACCGCTTGCCGGCCATACGGCCATCAGCGGCCTGCTGGCGCCGTCACCGGCCACCGGGCTGGCCCTGGGGCCGGCGCTGTCGTCCGCGCCACAGCCGGGCGTCTGGCTGGCCAGCCGGATGCCACCCGACGACCTGGCCCGCGCGCTGTCACTGCCGACGGGCAGCCTTGGCGCGCGCGTGCTGCGGCTCGATCCGGCACTGCCAGGCGGTTACGCGCGCGATCTGGAGCTGCTGCCCAATACCCTGCCGCCCAGTCGCCATCTGGGCTACGCCGTGCAATGGTTCGGCCTGGCGTTGACCGTGCTGGTGGTCGCGCTGGTCCTGGAATTCCGTCGCCATCGCCGCCGGCGTGGCACTCCCCGGCGCTGACCGGCTCAACATGAGAAAATGCCGCCCATGAATGCCACTTCCCCGGCCCGGCTGCCGTCCCGTTCACGCGGCCGCTGGACCCTGATCGCGTTGTTCGGCGTGTTCTTCGGCGCCATGGCGCTGGCGGGCGTGCTGCGCTTCTCCGGCTGGCAGCCGACCTCGCACCGCAATACCGGGGAGCTGCTGCAGCCGCCGGCCGATCTGCGCGCACTGCCGCCGACCCTGGCCGATGGTCAGCCGTACCCGTGGAACCCCAACGATCGCACCTGGCGGATCCTGGTGGCCCCGTCTGCCAGCTGTACCAGCGAGTGCGTCACTTTGTCGCAGGGATTGGGCAAGGTGTGGCAGCTGTTCGGCCATAACGCCGATAATGTCGAGATCCTGTGGCTGGGCACGCCGCCGGCCGAGGTCCAGGGCATGCCCGCACTGCGCGCGCTGCGCGCCCAACCGGACCTGCGTGCCGCTTTGCCCGCCGTGGATGACGCCGCCGGCACGCCTGTGTATGTGATCGATCCCAACGGATTCGTGATCATGCGGTACGCGCCGGGATTCGATATGGCCGGTCTGCGCAAAGACCTGGCCACGCTGCTGAAACTGAAGTGAGTTCCGTTTAGATGAGCCTCTCCGCACGCCCGGTGCTGCACCGCAATTTCCACCGTCTGGCGTGGTTTGCGCTGATCATGACCGCCAGCACGATCATGTTCGGTTCGTTCGTGCGCCTGTCCGATGCGGGCCTGAGCTGCCCGGACTGGCCGACCTGCTATGGCCGTGTCACCTGGCCGCAGCACGCCGAGGAAGTGATCGGCCACGAGGCCGCCAAGATCCGCCCGCTGGAAACGCACAAGGCGTGGCGCGAGCAGGTGCACCGTTTCCTGGCCGGTGCACTCGGCATCGAGATCCTCACCCTGGCGCTGCTGGCCACGCGTCGTCGTCGCTGGGGCAACACGGCGGTGATCACCGCCTGTGTGCTGGTGGCGACCGGCATACCGCTGTACATGATGGGCATGCACGTCCCCGCGAGCATCATCGCCCTGATCGGCGAAGCGATCCTGCTGATCGCCGCGCTGCGCTGGACCAACATCGACCTGGCCCGCGCCGCGTTGCTGACGCTGGCGGTGGTGATCTTCCAGGCGCTGCTCGGCATGTGGACGGTCACCTGGCTGCTCAAGCCGATCGTGGTCATGGGCCATCTGCTCGGCGGCATGCTCATGTTCGGCCTACTGGTGTGGATGGCGTGGCGCGCCACGCATATGCCGATCACCCTGGCCGAGGCGCCCAGGCTGAAGTGGCTGATCCGCGCCGGCGTGGCCGTGCTGGTCGCGCAGATCGCCCTCGGCGGCTGGGTCAGCGCCAACTACGCCGCACTCGCCTGCGGTGGCGGCAGCGCCTCGCTGGACAATTTCCCGCGCTGCGTCAGCCAGTGGTGGCCGCCGCATGATTTCAAGGAAGGCTTCACCCTGTGGCGTGGCATCGGCGTGGATTACGAAGGGGGCGTGCTCGACGGCGCCTCGCGCATCGCGATCCAGATGGCGCACCGCGTGATGGCGATCGTGGTCGCCGTGTACCTGCTGTGGCTGTCGGTGCGCCTGTTCCGCCTGCCGAGCATGCGCGGCTGGGCGAGTGCCCTGGGTCTGCTGGTGGTGTTGCAGATCACCCTGGGCATCCTCAACGTGAAGCTGGCGGTGCCGCTGGAAGTGGCCGTCGCGCACAGCGGGGGCGCCGTGGCCCTGCTGTTCGTGCTGGTGACCTTGCTGGCGCGCCTGCGCGCGCCGGATGCCGAGGGTGGCAAGGCCAGCGCTGCGTCCACTGCCGTGCAGGCAGGCTGACGGCATGGCCAGTTACCGTCAGTACTGGGATCTGACCAAGCCCAAGGTCGTCGCCCTGATCGTGTTCACCGCGCTGGTGGGCATGTTCCTGGCCATCCCCGGGGTGCCGACCGCGCAGCAGGCGCTGGACGGCGCCCTCGGCTTCCTCGGCATCTGGCTGGCCGCTTCGGCCGCCGCAGCGATCAACCAGCTGCTGGACGCGCGCATCGATGCGCAGATGGCGCGCACCTCGTGGCGCCCGCTGGTGGTGGGCAAGGTCAAGCCTTGGCAGGTGCTCGTCTTCGCGGGCCTGCTGATCGCGCTGTCGATGACGATCCTGGTGGTCTGGGTCAACGTGATCACCGCCGTGCTGACCTTCGCCTCGCTGATCGGGTACGCGGTGATCTACACCGTGTACCTCAAGCGCGCGACCTCGCAGAACATCGTCATCGGCGGCCTCGCCGGTGCTACCCCGCCGATGCTCGGCTGGGCCGCGATCACCGGCATGCAGGGCCCGTGGGACTGGGCCTACGCGTCGCTGCTGGTGCTGATCATCTTCATCTGGACCCCGCCGCACTTCTGGGCGTTGGCGATCTTCCGCCGCGAGGATTACGCCAAGGCGGAAATCCCGATGCTGCCGGTAACCCACGGCGTGGCCTACACCCGCAAGTCGATCATGGTCTATTCGATCGCCCTGGCCATCGTCAGCCTCCTGCCGGTCGTGGTCGGCATGAGCGGCATGTTCTATCTCGGTGGCGCGATCGTGCTCAACGCGGTCTTCCTCTGGTACGCCTGGCGCATGCTGAATCCGCCGGACGAACTGTTCTCGATGAAGATGTTCGGCTACTCCATCGTCTACCTGATGGCGCTGTTCGCCTTCCTGATGGTGGACCACTGGATGTTGCCGTTCCTGTGAGCTTCCTGCGCCGGCCTTGAAACGGGCCACAGCATCGCCATTGCTTTCATGACCCCAACAGGACGTGACGGTATGAAGCGATGGCTCTGGATGGCTGTAATGGTGGCTTCGATGGTGTGCGGCACAGCCGCTGCCGTGCCGGCAGGCAGTGTCGCTGACACCGCAACGCAGATAGTGACCTTGGCGGGCAACCACCGGCTGGTGATGCTGGGCGAATACCACGGCACCGCCGAGACACCGCTGCTCGTGGCCGACCTGATGGAACGCTACAGCCGCGACACCGCACCGGTGCGGTTGGGCCTGGAACTGCCGATGAGCGAGAACGCCGCGCTGGCGCGTTACCTGCGCTCCAGCGGCGATGCTGATGCGCGGGCGGCACTGCGCACCTCGCCGTTCTGGCAGGTAAAGGACGACCAGCACGACGGGCGCCGCAGCCGGGACATGCTGGCGCTGATCGAGACGCTGCGCGTGCTGCGCCTGCAGGGGCGCGACATAGGCGTGGCCGGCTATGACATTGAAATCAGTACGTACGACAGCGATATGGATCGCGACGCTGCGATGGCCACGCACTTGCGCCAGCAGTTCAACGCACTGCCGGCCGGGGCGCGGATGGTGGTGCTCACTGGTAACGTGCACGCGATGCGCCACCCCTTCGCGGACGCGCCGCCGGAGATGAAGCACCGCACCATGGCGTCGTACCTGCTGGACCTTCCGCTGTACAGCGTGCGCGTGGAAGCGCTGCGTGGGCAGTTCTGGGGCTGCATGAACCCCTGCCGCGCGCTCACGCTGCGTGAATTGCCGGCGCAGGATCCGGTCGTCGAAACGGATCCGGAACGGTCCTACGACGTGTGGGTGCATCTGCCGGCGCTGAGCGTGGGGACGCTGACGGACCCGTAGCGAGGCCGAATGCCGAGGATGCGGTGCCCTGGTAGGGTCGCTTCCCAAATGACCGCACGCAGACACCACCAGCCCGGTAAGGCATGACCTTTACCGGAGTTCGGCTTTGTAAGCGCCGTTACGTTTGCGACCGCGCTTACCCTCCGCCAATCATCGATACCGGCGGGGCGCTTCTCCGCATCCTGCGACCGCGCCGCGCTGCATCCATGCGCGGTGTCATCTGGGAGACGACCTCCCGGCACTCCCCTCACATGGATGGCGCTTGAGGCACGGTCTCTTGTAAGGAACCCCCGCGTCGAGGGGGGGGGACAGATTGCACGACCTGCAACGATACACAGCGCTCACTTTCATCAGAAACAACCCCGTAGAAATGACGTCGCGAGACTTTGCTCGCTCAATCTCATGGTGCTCAAGTGACGTCCATAAGAGACATCGGGGTCGTAGCCGCTACGGCTACTGGCCTGCTCATCAGTGCAGAAGCATCTGCTGCGATGAAAACCCTGAGTCGTGCCAACTGTCTGTTGTCCGTCAATGAATCAATCACGTATGACAGGCCGCTTTTCAGGAGAATGCCGGGATCAGCCGCGAGCACACATCATGCGCAAGGTGTGACCTTCATGAATTCTTTGGCCGTGTCGTTGCTGATTGTCGCGTCGCTGTACAGTGCCCCGAGCTTCAGTGCCCAGAACGACGTGGATGCGGTAGGAAAGTGGTTGAATGAGCGAACCATGCGCGCCGCAATGGAAGACAGCAGCAATGGAGTGCGCCGCTCGTCGGAGCAGGGTACCTATCAGGTCATTCCCCTGTCTGAGTTGGATGCACCCGAAGAAGTCAAGCAACACTTCCGTGCCGAAATAGCGCTAAGTCGAGCCGGAGTGCGACGGGTTTCCAATGGCGAGATCCCATCGCAGGGCCAGCTGATCTCTTCGCTTCCGAGAACCGTACGTTCCAACGCAGAACTGCGTCGGCGATTGCCTTCGCCGCCATCCGATCTCCAACGCACAATTCTCGGTGCGGCGGAGCTGATCGGAATGGAGCCAAGCGGCGCACTGGATGGGCTCAAATCCACCGGTCTAACCCGTTTCTATCGCGTGAATGGCTTGGGTATCGTCGAGTTCAATGAACACAACTTTCGTGCCCCAGGCAGCAAAGTAGAGGTGATCGCAGAGTTTCAGAACATCCGCGTTAACGGTGTGCCTGCGCAGCTGGAACAAGTCTCGGATGATCTTGGGCGCAGCCGCGCAACGTTGGAATGGGCAGGGGAAAACAAGGCCTACTCGCTGATCGCTATCGGGGAAGGCGACGTGGAGCAAAAAGCCATCGTGTTGCAACAGATCGCCGCTGGTGTGAAAGATTGATACGACGGCGATAACAGCGCAACGCTTCCACGGGCTGTCCTCCGGTAGGGTCGCTCGACAGATGACTTGCGATATCGGCGGTCGTCTGTCGAGCGACCCTACCGCGGGGTGGCCGGGTCACGTGCATACCGCTGCGCGATCATCGCGCAGACGATCAACTGGATCTGGTGGTAGATCATGATCGGCAGCACGATCGCACCGAGGCTGCCGCCGGCGAACAGCACCTTGGCGATCGGCACGCCGGTGGCCAGGCTCTTCTTGGAGCCGCAGAACAGGATGGTGATCTCGTCTTCGCGGTTGAAGCCCAGCCGGCGCGCGATGAAGCGGATCAGCGGCATCGCGATGCCGAGCAGCACCGCCGCCACCACCGCCACACTGAGCAGCGACAACAGCGGCGTCTTGCTCCACAGCCCTTCGCTGACCGCTTCGCCGAAGGCGGAGTAGACCACCAGCAGGATCGTGCCCTGGTCGGTATAGCGCAGCAGCGCGCGCTGCTTCTCGACCCAGCGGGCGATCCACGGGCGCAGCAGATGGCCGGCCACGAACGGCACCAGCAACTGCAGCATGATGCTGACGATGGCCTGGCCGGGGTTGTGCATGCCGCCTTCGGTGCCGGCCAGCAGGGCCAGCAGCAGCGGGGTCAGGAAGACGCCGAGGATGCTCGACAGCGAGGCGCTGCACACCGCCGCCGGGACATTGCCACGGGCGATCGAGGTGAACGCGATCGAGGACTGCACGGTGGACGGCAGCGCGCACAGGAACAGCACGCCGATGTACAGCTCGGGCGTGAGCAGCCAGCCATCCAGCGGTTTGAACATCAGGCCCAGCAGCGGGAACATCACGAACGTGCAGGCCAGGATGGTCAGGTGCAGGCGCCAGTGCAGCAGGCCGGCGACGATCGATTCACGCGGCAGGCGCGCGCCGTGCAGGAAGAACAGCGCGGCGATGGCGACGTCAGTGACATCGTCGAGCACCATCGCGGCGGCGCCGTGCATCGGCAGGAAGGACGCCAGCAGCACGGTGCAGAGCAGGGCGAGGGTGAAGTTGTCCGGTCGCAGGCGCGACCACCAGCGGGTCATGGTGGGCAGGCTCCTGTAGAGCAGGGAAGTAAGCGGGAGAAGAAGAGCAGGGTCAACGCGCGGCGTCCTGCTCCAGCAGGGCACGGGTCGGCGCTTCCAGCGAGGTCATGCCGGCCGCGCGGCCGAACTGCAGGGCCTGATCCACCGAGGCACCGTCATGCGCCTGCAGCAGTGCCAGCAGCGCACCGGCGCGATTGCCGGAGGCGCAGTGCAGCAGCACCTGGCCCTGGCTCTGCGCCAGCGCGGTACGCAGGGCCTGCGCATTGGCGTCGGTCAGGCCGGCGGCACCGGCAACGGGGATGCGCACATAGCGCAGCCCCAGGCGTTCGGCCGCGGCGGTTTCATCGAAGCCGCGCGCTTCGTCGGGCTGGCGCAGGTCGATCAGCGTCGTGACCCCGGCCGCGGCGGCCTGCTGCAGCTGAGCGGCGCTGGGTTGTCCTGCGGTGTACAGCTGCGGCCGTGGCTGCGCGAAGGGCAGCTCCGCGGCCCAGGCGGGCATGCATAGCGCCAGCAGTGCGGAGATGACGCCAGCGCGGAGCCAGCGGAGGATCGATGCAGCGGGACGGGCGAGGTGGGATGCCACGGCGGCTCCGTTGGTCAGAAGCGGAGGGTGCTGCGCGCCTTGAGCAGTTCGCGCAGCTCGTACTTGTCAGTATCGTCCAGACCCTGCTGGCTCTGCTTTGCCTGAAGCTCATCCAGACGTTGCATCAGCAGCTGTTTCTCCAGCTGGGCCACCGCGTCATGCAGCTCCTGGGTCCACATCGCCTCATCGCCGGGCAGGGTCTGCGCGGCCAGCTTGTGCAGCGATTCCTGTTCCTCGCGGCCTTCGAAGTGCTCCAGCAACGCCCCGGTGCTGATGTCCGGGCGCTGCTCGACCAGGGTCAGCAGTTCGGTCAGCAATTCGATGCCGGGCAGGCGCAGGCCGGTGAAGTGGTGGCCTTCCAGCGTCATCGCCAGCGAGGGCTGCTGCAGCAGGATCGCGATGGCCGCGCGCACCAGGCTGCGGCGCTGTGCCGGTGCCACCGCGCGCTGCGGTTGGCGTGAGGGCTGCGCGGATGCACCGGGCTTGGCGCCCAGCCCGGTCAGCGTGGTCAGCTGCTGCTTCATCAGGTCGCCGAAGGCGCCATCGGGAATCTGCGCCAGCATCGGCTTGGCCCGTTCGGCCAGGCGTGCCTTGCCGTCGAGCGTGCCCATGTTGACCTCACGGGTGAGCTCGTCGAAGAAGAACTGCGACAGCGGCGTGGCCTGCTGCAGGCGGGCATCGAAGCCCTCGCGGCCTTCCTTGCGCACGATGGTGTCCGGGTCTTCGCCATCGGGCAGGAACAGGAAGAAGGCTTGGCGGCCGTCCTTCATGCGCGGCAGCACCGACTCCAGCGCACGCCAGCCGGCGCGCCGGCCGGCGGCATCGCCATCGAAGCAGAAGAACACGTCCGGCGCATTGCGGAACAGCAGCTCGGCGTGGTCCGGCGTGGTCGCCGTGCCCAGTGTCGCCACCGCCTGGGTGACGCCGAACTGGAACAGCGAGACCACGTCCATGTAGCCCTCGACCACGATCAGCCGCTCGATCTTCTGGTTGGCCTGGCGCACCTGCCACAGGCCGTACAGCTCGCGGCCCTTGTGGAACAGCGCGGTTTCGGGCGAGTTGAGGTACTTCGGGCCGTCGTCTTTTTCCATCACCCGGCCGCCGTAGGCGATCACGCGGCCACGGCGGTCGAAGATCGGGAACATGACCCGGTCGCGGAACTTGTCGTAGACGTGGCCACGGTCGTTCTTGGAAAACAGGCCGGCGCGGTCGAGCAGCTTCATCCGCCGCTCGTCCTTGCCCAGGGCATCCTTCAGCGCGCTGTAGCCATCCGGTGCGTAACCGATGGCGAAGCGCTCGCGGTTCTCTTCATCGACTCCGCGCTGGTCCAGGTAGGCGCGCGCCTTGTCGCTGCCCTTCAGCGCGGTCTGGAAGAAGCGCGTGGCCGCATCCAGCGCCGAGTACAGATCGCGGCTGTCGTCCTGCTGCTGGGCGGTGCGCGGCTGGGTATCGCGCGGCACTTCCATGCCCACGCGCTTGGCCAGCTCATCGACCGCGTCGAGAAACTCGAGGCGGTCGTAATTCATCAGGAAGCTGATCGCCGTGCCATGCGCGCCGCAGCCGAAGCAGTGATAGAACTGCTTGGTCGGTGAGACCGTGAACGAGGCCGAGCGCTCGTCATGGAACGGGCAGCGCGCTGCGTATTCCTTGCCCTGGCGCTTCAACGGCACGCGACTGCCCACCACCTCGACAATGTCGGAGCGGGCCAGCAGGTCGTCGATGAATGCGTCGGGGATACGGGCCATGGGCAGCAGGCGGGGGCATGGCCGCTCACGGCCACGCACGGAAGCGGGGGTACCGCTAGTCTACTAGCTGCCGGCCGGTTCGCCCGGTTTCGGTGGCTCCACCCCAGCCTCGGCGAGGACGGCATGGGCGCGCAGGCGCTCATCAATCACCGAGGTCATCAGTGCACCGACGAAGAAGACCACCGTGGCGTAGTAGATCCACACCAGCGAGATCACCAGCGCGCCCATCGAGCCATACGCGCTGCCCGGTGCGACGGTGGCGATGTACAGGCCGATGCCATAGCGGCCCAGTGCGAACAGGGCCGAGGTGATCGCACCACCGATGAAGGCCTGGCGCCACGCCACGCGGCGGTCCGGCAGGTAGTGGTAGAGGAAGGCGAAGCCCACGGTGTACAGGGCCAGGCTGGTCAGATAGCCGATCGCCGGCAGCACCGAGGGCAGGTGCGCGAACACGACCTGCAGCATCGTGGTGGCGGTCATCGAGAGGATCAGCAGGAAGCCCAGCGCCAGCACCACGCCGAACGAAAACACGCGCTTGCGCAACCAGGCCACGATGCCGTCCAGGCGCTCGCCGCTGGTGTTGAAGATCAGGTTCAGGGCGTTCTGCAGCTGCGCGAACACCGCCGTGGCACCAATGAACAGCAGCAGGGTGCTCCACACGCCGGCCAGCGTGCCGATGTCCGGCTGGTTGTTGGCGTTGCTGAGCACGGTCTCCGCCACCGAGGCGGCGCTGGTGCCGGCCACATCATTGATCTGGCCCAGCAGCGCCTGCTGCGCCGGGGGGTACAGCGAGGCGGTCAGCCACAGCAGCAGCACCAGCAGCGGCGCCATCGAGAGCAGGGCGTAGAAGGCCAGCGCGGCGGCCTGGGTCATCACGTCTGCATCGATGAAGCGGCGTAGCAGCACGGCGGGGAAGCTCTGCTCCAGCCGCGCCAGGTGTTTGCGGACGGTGGACAGGGAAGGGCGCGTATGCGGCATGGACGGCGTCAGATCGGGAGCGAGGCCTCCGTTCTAGCAAATCGCCGGGTTGAGCCGGGTGAAGTGGTTCGATCAGGTCAAGATCTTGACGGATATCGCGTTATCCTTTTGCCCGGTTTTCCACCTTCACAGCAGAAAGGACGCTTCATGAAAGGAATGGTCTACACGACGATGGTGCTGTTGGCCGCTGCAGGGCCAGCGATGGCGTCCCCGGCCTGCGAAAAGGCCTTCAAGACGGTAGGGGATCCGCGCAACGGCGCCCTTTACATGGCCGATCTCACCTTGCCGGGGTTGAAGGTTCAGAGCGCGCTGGACCAGCTGCGCAAGATCGGCGGCGATGACAAGTTCGAGGTCGGCGGCCAGCTGGTGGACGGCGACAGCGGCGATCAGTACCTGATCCAGCGAGAAGGCCTGCGCACCCCGCTGGTGATGGTTGCGACGGCCGACCGCACCGGCCGCGTCACCCTGGCGACCAAGCTGGCCCGCGGCCAGACGATCGAGCCGCAGGCGGCCAAGCAGTCGATGTGCGAGATGCTCGGCAAGCTGAAGGCAGGCAGCCAGGGCGATGCGCTCGCTGCGGCGGGGCGTTCGCAGTATCCAATGCCGGCGGTAGAGACGGTGGCCGCACCGGACCTGTCCAAGAAAATGGGCAAGGAAGTGAAAGACACCATGGCGCTGTACCGCAGTGCCGGCGCCTTCAAGGACATGTTGCTGGGGACCACCACCAACAAGGAAGACAAGGGCGATCGCTCGGCCACCTTCCTGCCGCTGTACGCGAAGTACGTGGGGCGGCGCTATCAGATCGACGGCCAGATCTATACGGTCAACACCAACACGTATTCGACCAAGCCCGGCGAGGTCGGCTCGATCAACTATCTGGTCACCCCGACCCGCGGCCTGCTGCGCGTCCGCCAGAACGACACGTTCAACAACAACAACTACACCATCCGCTGCGAATTCGCGTCGGACCAGGCCGCCAACTTCACCATGCTGCGCGAGCGCGACTGGGCCAAGCTGGAAGGCGAGATCAGTTCGATCGAGGAAAGCTCGATGACGCTGCGCAACTGTCGCCAGGCCTCGTAACAACGGACCTGTTGAAACGGAAAAGGCCCGCGAGATGCGGGCCTTTTCACTGCGGCGTGGCGGCGGGATTCAGCCAGCCAGCTGCTGCTTGACCAGCTTGGACACCAGGCCCATGTCGGCCTGACCGGCCAGGCGCGGCTTGAGGGCGCCCATCAGCTTGCCGATGTCGGCCGGGGTGGTCGCGCCGGTTTCGGCGATGGCGGCCTGGATGGCGGCCACGATCTCGGCCTCGCCCAGCTTGGCCGGCAGGTACTGGTCGATCACCACGATTTCCTCGCGCTCGATCACGGCCAGGTCTTCGCGGTTGGCGGCTTCGAACTGGGTGACCGAGTCCTTGCGCTGCTTGACCATCTTTTCCAGCACGGCGAGCACGGAGGCGTCGTCCAGCTCGATGCGCTCGTCGACTTCGCGCTGCTTGATCGCGGCGTTCATCAGGCGGATCACGCCCAGGCGGTGCTTCTCGCCGGCCTTCATGGCGGCCTTCATGTCATCGGTGAGCTGCTGCTTCAGGCTCATGGGAACACCTCGTGTCGGTGGAAAAGGAAAACGGGGCGCCGAAGCGCTGGAACGCAAAAAGCCGGTAACGCTCGCGCGTTCCGGCTTCGGCTCCGTCACGACAGGCCAAGGCCTGCCGTATCGAAGTTGCGTCCGATCAGTACAGGCGCTGACGCTTGGTGACGTCGCGCGACGAACGGCGCAGCTGACGCTTCACAGCAGCGGCAGCCTTACGCTTACGCTCCTGGGTCGGCTTTTCATAGAACTCGCGCTTGCGGGTTTCGGCCAGCACGCCGGCCTTTTCGCAGGTGCGCTTGAAGCGACGGAGCGCAAACTCGAAGGGCTCGTTCTCGCGGACTTTAACGCTGGGCATGGAATCTCCGGGACACAGTAGAACCGGGTCACGCCCGGTGAGAGCCGCACATTATAGCGGCGAGAAAAGAAGTTGCAACCCACCCCGGCGAACTTCTTGGCCACGGGTGATGCGCAGACAGGCCAGCGTACGTCTGCCGGGGCCTGAAGAGGTCCATAATACCCATTATGCGAGTCCTTGGTATCGAATCTTCCTGCGATGAGACCGGCGTGGCGGTGTATGACACCTCCCTGTCCGGGATCGACGCCCTGCGCGCCCATGCGGTCTACAGCCAGATTGCCCTTCACGCCGAGTACGGCGGGGTGGTGCCCGAGCTGGCCAGCCGCGACCACGTGCGCAAGCTGCTGCCGCTGATCCGGCAGACCCTGGCCGAGGCCGGCATGACCGTGGCCGACATCGACGGGGTGGCCTATACCGCCGGCCCCGGCCTGGTCGGCGCGCTGCTGGTCGGGGCGGGCGTGGCCCGTTCGCTGGCTTGGGCGCTGGAGGTGCCGGCGGTCGGTGTACACCATATGGAAGGGCATCTGCTGGCCCCGCTGATGGAAGACGACCCGCCGCAGGCGCCCTTCGTGGCCCTGCTGGTGTCCGGTGGGCATACCCAGCTGGTCGCCGTGGACCGGATCGGCCAGTACCGCCTGCTCGGCGAGACCCTGGACGACGCCGCCGGCGAGGCCTTCGACAAGACCGCCAAGCTGATGGGCCTGCCGTACCCCGGTGGCCCACAGTTGGCCGCCTTGGCCGAGCGCGGCACGCCGGGCCGGTTCAAGTTCACCCGCCCGATGACCGACCGCCCCGGGCTGGATTTCAGCTTCTCCGGGTTGAAGACCCAGGTCCTGCTGGCCTGGCGCGACAGCGACCAGAGCGAGCAGACCCGCGCCGACATTGCCCGTGGCTTTGAAGATGCGGTGGTCGACACCTTGGCGATCAAGTGCGAGCGCGCGCTGGAGGCGGCGGGCACCGATGTGATCGTGGTGGCCGGCGGGGTCGGGGCCAACAAGCGCCTGCGCGCCAAGCTGCAGCAGATGGCTGCCCGCCGTGGTGGCCGCGCCTGCTTCCCGCGCCCGGCGCTGTGCACGGACAACGGCGCGATGATCGCCTTCGCTGGCGCGCTGCGTCTTGAAGCGGGCCAGCACACTCCGCCCCAGGTGCAGGTCACGCCGCGCTGGGATATGGCGACGCTGCCGGCGGTGTAGGGCGCGCCCACTCACCCCGGTTCCCGGCACATTCCGGACAGCCCCGTTACCATGGTCGCCATCTTCCACGTGGCATGGCTATGGACAAGGTATTCATTGAAGGGCTCGAAATCGATGCCCTGATCGGGATCTACGACTGGGAACGGCGGATCCGCCAGACCCTGCGTTTCGATCTCGAAATGGGCTTCGACAACCGCCGCCCGGCGGCCAGCGACGACATCGCCGATACCCTCAATTACAAAGCCGTCAGCAAGCGCATCGAGCAATTCGTGCGTGACTCGGACTACGGCCTGGTCGAAACCCTGGCCGAGCGCATCGCCGAGATCGTGCTGCGTGAATTCAACGTGCAGTGGCTGCGCCTGAAGCTCAGCAAGCCCGGCGCGGTACGCGGCGCGCGCGCGGTCGGCGTGATCATCGAGCGCAGCGCGCAGGACCTGGCAACGCCCTGATACCCCTGATAGGAGAGCGATACACGATGTTGGATGCGGTAGTGGCAACCCGATGGCTGGACAGTGTCCAGCGGACCCTGGAACCCTGGCCTTGGGCCTACACCCTGCTGGTGCTGGCGGCGCTGGCCCTGGCGGCCTGGCTGGCCAACTTCGTCACCAAGAAGATCCTGCTGCGCGGTCTGCGCAAGCTGGTCAACCGCCTGCCTGGCCACAGCGCGGGCAATGAAGGTGGCAACAACCTGCGGGTGATCTCGCGGCTGTCCAACGTGGTGCCGAGCATGGTGATCGCCGCCGGCATCCGGATCGTGCCCGACCTGCCGCCGGAGCTGGTGGAGTTCGTGATCGGGGCGTGCCGGGCGTGGGCGGTGCTGACCGTGGCGCTGGCCGTCTCGCATGCGCTGGACGCCGCCAACGATCTGTACGAGCGCCGCCCGGATGCGCGCAACAAGCCGATCAAGGGCTACCTGCAGGTCGTGAAGATCATCGTCTTCGTGATCGCCGGCCTGTCGATCGTGGCGACCCTGCTGGGGGTGAAGCTCGGCCCGCTGGTCACCGGCCTCGGCGCGGCCACCGCGGTACTCATGCTGATCTTCCAGGATACGATCCTGTCGCTGGTGGCCAGCGTGCAGATCAGCGGCGATGGCCGGGTGCGGCTGGGCGACTGGATCGAAATGCCCAGCCAGAACGCCGATGGCGATGTGATCGATATCGCGCTGCACACCATTACCGTGCAGAACTTCGACAAGACCATCACCACGATCCCGACCAAGAAGCTGGTGACCGAGTCGTTCAAGAACTGGCGCGGCATGCAGGAAGCGGGCGGGCGCCGGATCAAGCGCTCGTTGTATCTGGACCAGCACAGTGTCGGCTTCGTCGATGCGCCGATGCTGGCCGAGCTGGAGCAGTTCGCGGTGCTGGGCGATTACCTGCGCGGCAAGCAGGCCGAGCTGCAGCAGTACAACGCCGAACTCCAGGCCAAGGGCGTGGCGGCCGTCAATGCGCGCCGGGTCACCAACCTGGGCACCTTCCGCGCCTATGTGGAGCGCTATCTGCAGCACCATCCGGGCATCCATACGGAGATGACCCTGCTGGTACGGCAGCTGCAGCCCACCACACAGGGCCTGCCACTGGAGATCTACTGCTTCACCCGCAGCACGGCGTGGGGTGAGTACGAGGGCGTGCAGTCGGACGTGTTCGATCACCTGCTGGCGATCCTCCCGGCCTTCGGGCTGCGGGTTTTCCAGGAATCCAGCGATGCCATGTTGATGGCGGGGCAGCAGCGCCTGGCCGCTGCGGAGTAAGCTCCTGTGCCTCCGTCGCCGCCCGCGCGGCGGCGGGGGTCTCCCTCCGGGGAAGAAAAATGAACGCAAAAGTCATTCACAACGGCTTCGGGAACGCTAGAATCCCGGGCTTGTAAACGTTTTCATAAGGACAGCCGGTGGCCGCCGATCGTATCGAAACCCTCATTGCCCAGATGACCGTCGTTGAAAAAGTCGGCCAGCTGGGTGTGTTCGCCGACATGGTCCGCCCGTTCGCGCCGGATGTGAATCCGGAAGCCAACGTCAGCAACGCCGACCAGGTGCTGCAGCAGGTGCGCGAGGGCAAGGTGGGCTCGCTGTTCAATGGCGTGGGCGTGGAAGCCGGCCGCCGCATCCAGCAGGTCGCGCTGGAAGAAAGCCGCCTGAAGATCCCGGTGATCCTGGCTGCGGACGTGATCCATGGCATGCGCACCGTGTTCCCGATCCCGCTGGGCGAGGCCGCGAGCTTCGAGCCGGATCTGGCTGAGCGCACCGCACGTGCCACCGCGGTGGAAGCCACCGCCGCCGGCCTGCACTGGACCTATGCGCCGGCCGTGGATATCGCCCGCGACCAGCGCTGGGGCCGTGGCGCCGAGGGCGCCGGTGAAGACGTGGTGCTGGGCTGTGCATTCGCCGCCGCCCGTGTGCGCGGCTTCCAGGGCCCGGACCTGCGCGCCGACGATGCGCTGCTGGCCACGCCGAAGCATTTCGCCGCTTACGGCGCGGTGATGGCCGGCATGGAATACAACATGGTGGACATCTCGCCGCAGACCCTGCGCGACGTCCACCTGCCGCCGTTCAAGGCCGCCTTCGAAGCCGGCGCCCTGACCGTGATGTCCTCGTTCAACGACATCAACGGCGTGCCGGCCAGCGCCAACGCCGAGCTGCTGACCGACATCCTGCGCGGGGAGTGGAACTTCCCGGGCGTGGTGATCTCCGATTACACCGCCGACATGGAACTGGTCGCGCACGGCTATGCCGCCGATGACCGCGACGCCACCGCCAAGGCCTTCACTGCCGGCCTGGACCTGAGCATGCAGAGCGGCTTCTACGCCGAGCACCTGCCGGGCCTGATCGAGAGCGGCGAAGTGCCGATGGCCACCCTGGACGAATCGGTGCGCCGCATCCTGCGCCTGAAGGACGCGATCGGTCTGTTTGACGACCCGTACCGCTCGCTCGATCTGGCACGCGAAGCGGACACCTCGCATATCGCTGCGCATGACGAACTCTCGCGCGATGCCGCGCGCCGCTCGATCGTGCTGCTCAAGAACGCCGAGTCGGTGCTGCCGCTGGAGAAGGCCGGGCAGAAGATCGCGCTGATCGGGCCGTTCGTGCAGGACCGCGAGAACATCGAAGGCTGCTGGACCTTGTTCGGCGACAAGTCGCGCTACGTCACCCTGGAAGCCGGCGTCCGCGCGGCGATCAGCGATGAAGCGCTGCTGGAGATCGTGCCGGGCTGCGATCTGGAAGCGGCCGTGCAGGACGGTATCGAACAGGCGGTCGCTGCCGCGCTGCGTGCCGATGTGGTGGTACTCGCGCTGGGCGAACCGCAGCGGTACAGCGGTGAAGCCCAGTCGCGCGTGGAGATCACGCTGCCGCCCGCGCAGCAGGCATTGGCCGAGGCAGTGGCGATGACCGGCAAGCCGCTGGTGGTGCTGCTGCGCAATGGCCGCGCGCTGGCCCTGCAGGGCGCCGTGCGCAATGCGCATGCCGTGGCGATCACCTGGTACCTGGGCACCCAGACCGGGCACGCCGTGGCCGATGTGCTGTTCGGTGACTACAACCCGTCCGGGCGCCTGCCGGTCAGCTTCCCGCAGGTCTCCGGCCAGCAGCCGTACTTCTACAACCACGCGCGTACCGGTCGCCCGGAGCTGCCGACCATGTCCGAGTTCAAGGCACGCTGGCGCGAGATTCCGAACGAGCCGGCATACGCCTTCGGCCACGGTATCGGCTACACCACGTTCGCCTATGGCGTGCCGCAGCTGAGCAACGCGCAGCTGGGCTGGGACGACGCCCTGACCATCACCACCACGCTGACCAACACCGGCGCGGTGGCCGGTGAGGAAGTGGTGCAGCTGTACATCCACGATCGCGTGGCCAGCCGCGTGCGGCCGGTGCGCGAGCTGAAGGGTTTCGACAAGATTGCCCTGCAGCCGGGTGAGAGCACCGAGGTGCACTTCACGCTGGACCGCCATGCGCTGGGCTTCACCGGTCGCGATGGCGTGTTCCGCGCCGAGCCGGGCCAGTTCGAGCTGTGGGTGTGCGCATCGTCGGTCAGCGGCGAGCCGGTGATCTTCGAGCTGCTGGCCGCCTGAGCCGGCCTGGCGTCATCCGGTAGTGCCGGCCGCTGGCCGGCACCACCGTGAGCCATCATCGGCGGCTGACGTTTCGGCGGGTACGCTGGCTCCCTCGTGAAACCGATGGAGCCCCCCATGCGCCTGACCCGTACCCCGTTGCTGTTGGCCCTGGCCAGCCCGTTGTGGCTGGCCGCCTGCAGTCCGTCGGCGCCGCCGCCGGCCGAGACTGCCGCCGCCGATCCCGCCCAGGGGCCGGCCACGACCATTCCGGAAGGCCGCCCGACGCCCGGTGATACTGTGCCGTCGTCCGGCCTGTCGCCGGATGCGGTCACTGCCGGCAGCCCCGCGCCGGATGCCGCTGCGCCTGCTTCGGGCGGTGCCACGACACCTGCTGCGGACGCCACCGCCACACCCGCCGCGCCGACCAGCGCTGGCACCCGCGATGTCCGTCAGCGCATCGATCAGGTCCTCGGCGATTCTGCCCAGTACGAAACGGTCTTCAACGCCTTCCAGAAAGCCGTCAATGGCGGCGATCGCGCCGCGGTGGTCGAGGAGGTTCGCTTCCCCTTGAACATCGCCAACGGCGCCAGGATCACCGGCCCCGGCGAGTTCCAGCGCAACTACGAGCGCATCCTGACCCCGGCCGTGCGCAAGGCCATCGCGGCGCAGAAATTCGACGACGTCATGGTCAACCAGCAGGGCGTGATGATCGGCGACGGTCAGGTCTGGCTCAACGGCACCTGCCTGGATCAGGCGTGCAGCCGCACCGAGGTCAAGGTCGTGACGATCCAATAAGCCGGTGCAGCGCCGGAACGCGCGTGAGTTGTGCAGGCTGCCGGCGATGCGCCGGCAGCCTGCCAAGGCTCAGGCCTTCGGCGTGAGCTTGAGCAGCTTGCCGTTGCTGCCATCTTCCAGCAGCCAGATCGCGCCATCCGGACCCTGTTCGATCTCGCGGATGCGCTCACCCATGTCGAAGCGCTCGGCCTCGCGGGCGGTGTCGCCGTCGAAGGCCACGCGGACCAGCGCCTTGGACGACAGGCCGCCGATGAAGCCGCTGCCCTTCCACGCAGGGAACTGCGTACCGTTGTAGATGATGAAACCGGCCGGGGAGATCACCGGGGTCCAGGTCACCTTGGGTGCAGCGAACTCCGGACGGGTGTCGTGGTCGGGGATGTCGCGGCCGTCGTAGTGGCTGCCGTTGGAGACGACCGGATAGCCGTAGTTGGCACCGCGTTCGATCAGGTTCAACTCGTCACCGCCGGCCGGGCCCATTTCGTGCACCCACAGCTTGCCGCGTGCATCGAAGGCGATGCCCAGCGCATTGCGATGGCCCAGCGACCACACCTGCGCGGCCACGCCCCCCTGCGAGGCGAACGGATTGTCGGCCGGCACGCTGCCGTCGTCGTTGAGGCGGATCAGCTTGCCGAGATTGCCGCTCATATCCTGGGCGGGGTCGAACTTCTGGCGCTCGCTGGAGGTGATCCACAGTTTGCCGTCCGGACCGAAGGCGAGGCGGTGGCCGTAATGGCCCTTGCCGCTGACCTTGGGGGTCTGGCGCCAGATCACCTTGAGGTCTTCCAGCCTGCCGCTGCCATCGGCCGCCAGTGCCAGGCGTGCACGCGCCACCGCAGCACCGCGGGTATCGCCGTCGCCTTCCTCGGCGTAGCTGAGATAGATCAGCTGGTTCGTCGCGAAGTCAGGGTGCGGCAGCACATCGCCGAAACCGCCCTGGCCGCCGTAGGCCACCTCGGGCACGCCGGTGATGGTGGCGGTCTTGCGGGTCTGCACGTTGAAGTGCTTCAGCGCGCCTTTCTTCTCGGTGACCAGCAGGCTGCCGTCGGGCAGGAAGCTCATCGCCCACGGTTCGTCGAAGCGGGCGAACTCGGTGGCGGCGAATGGCCACTGGGCTTTCTTGAGGACCGGTGCGGTCGGGCTGGCCGTGTCTGCCGCGACACAGGCGGTGGTGAACAAGGCGGGGGTGAGACTGATGGCGAGGGTGAGCAACAGCTTGCGGGTCATGGAAGTCTCCGTCGGGGAGGCGATGGCCAGCCCCTGTTGTACACCATGGCCATCAACGCCGCGTGGACCAGAGGTCCTGCAGACATGACAACGGCGACCCGAAGGCCGCCGTTGTCGTTTGCGCCGTTGCTCTGCGGGCAAGCGCGATCAGGTGCCGCGCGGTACGCCCTTGTCCAGGTGCGCCTGGCGCAGCGCGGTGGATTCATCCCAGCCGCGGCGCACGGCAGTGCGGGCCTGTTCCCAGCTCAGCTTGCTCTGGCCATGTTCCTGCGCCCAACGGGACTGCAGCTCGGCTTCCACTTCTTCATACGCGCGGATCATATCGTCGGCACGGGTGCGATGACCGAGTTGATACGCGGGCTCGTAATCATCGAAGAACTGATTGTTGTCGTAGTACGGTTCGCTTGGAAAGCGCTCACGCCAATAGTCCGATACGGCCTGGCGCGGGACACCGTCTTCCGGCACCCGGCCGGGAATCTGATAGTCAGTGCTCATGTGTTGGCTCCGGTTGGGTGAGGCTTCACCGTACCCAAAGCCGGGTTAACGTCATGGGCCCGCGAGGTGAATGACACATCAAGCGCCATTCACCTGCGCATCTGCTCAGCCCGGGTGATCGCGGCGCGGGAACATGTAGATCACCGCACCGACGGCGAACGCGATGCCCGCCGCAGCAATGTTCTGCCAGCTCGCACTGGCGAACAGGGCCAGGCACAACACCAGCGCCAGGATCGGAATCAACGGGCCACCCGGCAGCTTCAGTGCACCCGGGCGATCACGGAAACGACGCGCCAGCACCAGCACCGCGGCGGCCGTGCCGATGTAGGCGAACAGGCGCGTGGTCATCGACAACAGCGCCAGCTGCACGAACGAACCGGACAACGCCAGCGCCAGCGCGATCAGGCCCTGCGCGATGATCGCCGCCGCCGGTGTGCGCAAGCGCGGGTGCACCTGGGCCAGGATCTTCGGCCCGTAGCCATCGCGTGCCAAGGCGAACAGGAAGCGCGGGCCCATCATCATCGTGTTGCTGTTGGTGCCGAGGATGGAGATCGTCGCGCCCACCGTCAGGATCAAGGCGAGCGTGAGTCCACCGAAGCTGGCGGCGGCATCGGCCAGCGGCGTCGGCGAGCTGGCCAACCCGGCCAGCGTGCCCTGCGCGATGAACTGCACCGCGCCGTAGATCACGGTGACGGTGATGATCATGGTGATCAACGCGAACGGAATATCGCGGCGCGGGTTCTTGTACTCGCCGGCGGCGGCCGGAATGTTCTCGAAGCCGGCGTAGGCATACAGCAGCAGCAGCGCGGCTTCGCCCATGCGCTGCAGATCGTGCGGGTCCGGGCGCACGCCGGAGAAGGCCAGATCGGTATCGACGTAGAACACGCCGATCGCCACGAACAGTAGCAGCGGCAGCAGCTTGCCGATCACCAGAATCACCCCCGTGCGTGCCGCCGAGCGCACGCCGGCCACGTTCACCGCAGTGAGGAAACCGAGCGAGACGACGATGATCGCGACGCGGCCGATGTCATGCCCGGCCCACGGCCAGAAGCGTGCCACCGCATCGGCCAGTGCATTGCTGAGCGCGGCGGCGGAGCTGATGCGGGTCAGCCAGATCATCCAGCCGATCTCGAACCCGGCAAACCGACCGAACGCCTCACGCGCATACAGATAGCTGCCACCGGGCTCGTCGAAGTAGCTGGCGGCCTGCGCATAGCAGAGCACCAGCAGCGCGACCACGATGCCGGCGGCGACCACGCCCCACAGGCTGAAGGGGCCGAGCAGGGCAACGGTGGCGGCCGGCAGCAGGTAGATGCCACTGCCGATCACATCGTTGATCGAGAGCCCGACGATCTGCCAGCGGCTGACCGCGCGTTCGAGCTGCGGATCCGGCGGTGCGGTACTCACTGCACGGTCCCCGCCAGTACGGGCAGTTGCCACTCGGCCTGCAGGCGCTGGTACTCCGCACGCGGCAGCAGCACGAAGCGCGGCCGCGCGCTGGCATTCAACCAGGCCAGCAGCGTGGTCATCCGTGCAGGCTCCATCGCGGTGCAGCCGGCGGTGGCCTCACCGGGCGCGCGCCACAGGTGGGCGAAGATGCAGCTGCCACGGCCGGGCGTGGCCCTGGGGTTGTGCTCGATGACGAAGCCCTCGCGGTAGCGCACGTCGCCCTTGTTGTGCAGGTCCAGTCGCATCGGCTCGGTCGAGCCCTCCACGGCCTCGGCGCCGACCACCTCCGCATCGACGATGCGGTTGTAGTACGGCGAATCCGGTACATCCATGCAGTAGCTGGTATCGCGCATCGGCTGGTAGGGCAGGCCACTGGTGACGCCGGGCGCATACCCGAACGCCGGGCCGATCGCGAAGATGCCGGCCGGGCTGCGGCCGTCGCCTTCCTGCTTCTGCGGGGCTGCGGACTGGGCCGGGTGCAATCCTTCGCCCCACGCGCTGCCGCTGCGGCCCACGGCCACATCGAAGGCGGCGCCATGTGGCTGCCAGCCCGTGTCGGTGCGCTCGAAAGCCTGCAGCCTGCCCTGGGTGGCCTCCCAGCCTTCGGTGGTGACCACGACCAGCTGCGTGCTGCCCTCCAGCGTGGCGGCGAAAACGGGCGCGCTCACGACCAGCAACAAGGCGGCGGTGACGGAACGGAACAGCGACATCATCGTGGCGGACTCCAGGGATCAGCTGTCGATCAGGTGTTCGATCCGTTCCAGGTTCACCCCGAGCTGGCGGTGGCGGTCCGGGTTGGCGTGGCACAGCAGGACGAAGACAACATCCAGCAGGGACTGCAATGAGGAACGGTACAGCAGTTGCGCCACGTGCGGCGCCGGGTCGTGGGCGCACAGCACCAGGCTGGCATCGGCATGCGCGCGCAGCGGGTTGGCGCTGTGGCGGGTGATCGAGACCACCTTGCCGCCCATGTCCTGGAACTGGCGCGACAGCTGGAACAACTGCGGCAGCTTGCCGAACTCGGAAAACACCAGCATTGCATCCCCGGGTCGCGCGGCCGAGAGGTTGGCCATCATCAGGATCGGGTCGGCGTGGTGCACGGTGAGCATGCCGAGCAGCGACAGCCGCATGGCGAACTCACGCGCGTACAGGCCGTCATCGCCCAACCCGTAGACGAACACCTTGGGCGCCCCGTCGATCAGCTGCACGATGGCTTCGATGTCGGCCTGAGGATTGGCCAGCCAGGTTTCTTCTTCGGCGGCGGCCTTGCTTGCGCGCAGCCGCTCGGCGATCTGGGTGAAGCCGTCGGCCGCCTCCGGCGCGGGTGGCCGGCTGTGCGGGTCATTGCCGGCGCGCGCGACAGCCTCGCCGATGGAGTACTTGAGGTCCGGGTAGCCCTTGAAGCCGAGCTTCTGGCTGAACTTGACCACGCTGGACTGGCTGATCCCCAATGCACTGGCCAACTGCTGGGAGGAGTAATCGCGCAGGAGGTGGGCGTTGTCGAGGATGAAGTCGGCGATGCGACGTTCGATCGCCGACATGTGGTCACGCTCGGAGCGGATTTTCACCAGGGGCGGCATGGGCACGGGGTCAGGACCACCGCCGCGGCGTGATCATGTCCAGCCCACGCACCTCGGTGATGCCCAGCCCGGGCGCATCGCTGATGGTGATCTCCGATTCGTTGAAGTTGACCCCACCGGTGACCGGGTTGAACTGGCCCAGTGACGGTCCGTCGAGATCCACCTTGGTGATGATGTCGCTCTTGGCGACGGCCAGGTGCACGGCGGCGGCCACCGAGATGCTCGATTCGATCATGCAGCCGATCATGCACGGCACGCCGTAGATCGCGGCGATGTCGGCGATGCGGATCGCGTTGGACAACCCGCCGGTCTTCATCAGCTTGATGTTGATGATGTCGGCGGCGCGCTGCTGGATCAGGTCGAATACCTGGCCGGGGTTGAACACGCTTTCATCGGCCATGACCGGCGTGTTGACGCGATCGGTGACGTATTTCAGGCCACTGATGTCGGCGGCCTTGACCGGCTGCTCCAGCAGCTCCAGCACCACGCCGGCTTCTTCCAGCGCATGCATCGCGTGCACGGCCTGCTTGGCGGTCCAGCCCTGGTTGGCATCCAGCCGCAGCAGGGCGCGGCCCTGCACCGCGGCGTGGATCGCCTTGACCCGTTCGATGTCCAGGCCGATGTCCTTGCCGACCTTGATCTTCAGCGACTCGAACCCGCGTTCGATCGCCGAGAGCGAGTCGGCCACCATCTTGTCGATGTAGTCCACGCTGATGGTGATGTCGGTGGTGATCACCGGGTCGCCACCACCGAGCATGCGGTACAGCGGCGCGTTGTGCAGCTGCGCCCACAGATCGTAGATCGCGATCTCCACCGCCGCCTTGGCGCTGGTGTTGCGTTCCATCGAGGTCTGGATCAGCCCGCAGAGCCGGTTGAGGTTGGCCACGTCCTCGCCGATCAGGCGCGGCTTGATGAAGCTGTCGATGGCCTCGATGATCGAGCCGTGGGTATCGCCGGTGATCACCGCCGTGGCCGGCGCCTCACCGTAGCCGGTGTGGCCGCTGTCGGTGCGGACCAGCACCACTACGTCTTCGACGGTGTCCACGGTGCGCAGCGCGGTCTTGAACGGGGTCTTCAGCGGCACGCGCAGCATGCCGAGTTCGATGTCGGTGATCTTCATTCAGGGGGTCTGTGGCCGAAGGCGCTGGATGTTGGTGATGCGGTCGATGTAGCTCACGGTATCGCTGGCCATCATCGGCTCCAGCGGAGTGACCGACACGCCGTTGAGATGGGCCTGCACGCGCTTGCCGTCCGCGCCGATCCAGCCGCCGCCGGCGGTGTCATGGATCAGCCAGGTGCGGCCGTCGATGTGGCCGATCGCCATCATCACGTGGCCGGGGATGTAGACCAGATCGCCGACCTGCAGCTCTTTTACGGCGGCGTCGCGCGTGGGCTTGCCGTCCTTCGCGGTGAAGGCGATGCGGTCCAGCGCGGGGCTGATCGCCTGCGCGCTGGTGTTGCGTGGCATCAGCACGCCCACGCTGCGGTAGATCTCAGAGACGAAGCCGCTGCAGTCGCGGGTGTCGTAATCGTGGCCCCAGCCGTAGCGTTCGCCGAGGAACTTGAAGGCCTGGGTCAGCAGTGTGCGCGGGGTCAGCGGCAGGTAGTCATCCGCAGTGTCCTGCGAACGCGGCAGCAGCGCCGGGATCAGTGCCAGGCGACCGTCGGCTTCGCGTACCGGCAGCCGCACCACATGCGCGGCATGTGCCTGCTGGCCATTGACGGTCTTCTCCAGCGGCCAGTCGGCGATCACCGGCAGGCGCACGCCCATGTCCAGTTGAAGCCGCGACACGCGCGGTTCCTCGGGCGTGTAGGCGGTGAACGCCGTGGCGCCGGTGACCACGCGGTAAGGACCGTGCTGACCGTAGCCGAGCACGGTCTCCGCATCGCCGATACCCACGAAGCGCCTTTCGATCCACGCCGAATACCGTTCGCTGGTGATGAACAGCCAGCGCCCGTCGGCGCTTTCATGCAGCACCGCCACCGCATCGCCGGGGAACAGCGCCGACTCCTGGAAGCGGTCGATATCGGTGTCGCCCTGGCTGCTGAACACCCGCAGCGCGGTCGGGAACGCCCGCAGCGCGGCACGATGGGTCACCAGGCCGTACTGGAGGGCGCGCTGCGCCGGTATCGCGTCCAGCGCGAGATTGGCCAGCGTCTCACTGCGCTGCCCGTCGCTGATGGGCTTGCCATCCTGGCCATACAGCGTGCGCTGTGGCCACGTGGACAGGGACTGGATGCTGCCCAGCACTTGAGCGCGGGGCAGCTGCGCCGGCAGCGCGCGGAGATCGTGGATCGAGGCGTCTTCGGCACGCATGCGGGCGTTCTGCGCGGCGATAGCTGCGCGATCAAGGATCACGCGGTCCGGATCGGGCAGGCGATCGGCCCAGAAGCCGGGCGCGAGATAGGCCTCGCGCAGGGCGATGACCCCGCCGAAATCGGCGGCGGGCGCAGCACGCGGCGCCTCGGCCCATGCCGGCGCCAGCGTCGTCGCAAGGACCGCCGCCAGTAAAGTGCGCGAAAGCCAGCGGGACCGCACGGGGCGGTGGGGGGAAGCCAGGATCATCACGCGGTCACCCTCCTCGGAAGCATCAGGAATATTTATTCCTTTTTTCGACGAAAGCAAGAATAAATTATTGACCGGCTATCAGGCCCGTGTTACACAGCGATTACCCCACCCGCACCTTGGGAAGTGTCGCCGTGGATCCTGTGATGCGCAAACCGCGATTGCCTCTGCCTGCTGTCTGGTGCCTGTGCGCTGGTCTGCTGGCAACGCCGTGGGGGCTGGCCGCTGCGCCGGCCGCGCTGCCGACGGTGATAGCCGGGATCGACCGCGGTGCGTTCGCGCAGGCCGAGGCCGACATCGCGGCGGCGTTGCAGGATCCGCGCCTGCCGGCAGCCGATCGTCAGGCCTATGCCTTCGAGCGCGAACGCATGCGTCGCATGCGACTGGACTTCACCCTGGACGCGTCGGCTGCCAAAGCGCAGCTGCGCAAGCAGATCCCCGACCTTCGCGAGGACGAGTTCGCGCGCTGGGAGGCGGCCGGCCTGATCGAACACCTGGATATCGATGGCCAGCGCCGCTACTTCAAACGCGCGCCGTCCAATCTGTTCCGGATCAGCGCCGAGGCACGCGCGCGGCGGGCACCCGATGCCCCGGTGCCGAAGGATGGCCCTTACGAGCACCTGCACCCGCACCACGAGGAGATCGTCGCTGCGGCCCGCGCTACGGGCGCGACCAGCCTGGTGCCGCGCCGCATCGAGGTGACCCAGTCGCTGGTGGTCAAGCCCGATGCCGTGCCTGCCGGCGAAATCATCCGCGCGTGGATTCCGTACCCGCGCGCCATCCCCGGGCAGCAGCAAGACATCACCTGGATCGCGGGTTCACCGGCCGGCGCGCAGGTGGCGCCTGAAGCCACCCTGCAGCGGACCGCCTACCTGGAGCGCAAGGCGGTGGCCGGCACGCCCACGGAGTTCCAGATCCGCTACGCAGTGACTGTGTACGCCCGGCATATCGAGGTCGATCCGGCCAGGGTCCAGCCCACGCCGCAGGATCCTGCGCTGAAGCCGTACCTCGCCGAGCAGGCGCCGCACATCGTGTTCACCCCGGCGCTGCGCGCGTTCTCGACGAAGGTAGTCGGGACGGAGACCGATCCGTACCGGATCGTGCAGAAGCTGTTCGACGCGGTGGACGCCATTCCGTGGGCCGGTGCGCGCGAGTACGCGACGATCGCCAACATCAGCGATTACGCCCTGCACGCCGGCCATGCCGATTGTGGGCAGCAGACGCTGCTGCTGATCGCCCTGTTGCGCCTGAACGGGATTCCCGCGCGCTGGCAGTCCGGCATGGTCTATTCGGACGATGCGGTCGGCTACAACAACCTGCACGACTGGGGCGCGGTGTATCTGGCCCCATATGGCTGGGTGCCGATGGATGTCACCACCGGCCGGCTGGACAGCCCGCAGCCGGCGTTGCGCGATTTCTATCTGGGCGGGCTGGATGCCTATCGCATCGCCTTCAACGACGACTACGGCCAGCCGCTGGTGCCAGCCAAGCAGCACGTCCGCTCGGACACGGTGGATTCCCAGCGCGGTGAGGCCGAGTGGTCCGGCGGCAACCTGTACTTCGATCAATGGAATTACGACGTCCAGTCGCACGTGGTGCCACTGGAGGCAACGCGGTAAACAGCGGTATCCACGATTCCACATCTGCAGGAGAGAGCAGGGAATGAATGCAAAGCGATTGAAGCGTGCGGCGTTGTACGCCGCGCTGGGGGTGTGTCTGGGCAGCCTGGTGCCGATAGGCGCCTCGGCACAGAACGTCAGTGGTGCCGTGGCCGGCCGTGCGACGGCCGGTGACCAGGTGACGGTGGTCAGCAACGGCACCGGCCTGACCCGCACGGTCACCGCCAGTGCCGATGGCAGCTACCGCCTGGGTCAGTTGCCGGTCGGCGATTACCAGCTGCAGCTCAGCCGTGATGGCCAGAAGCTGGGTGAGCCGTTCGCGGTGAGCGTGGCAGTCGGCGGCACCACCACCGTCAATCTGGCCAGCAGCGGTGACGTGGTCAACCTCGATGCGCTGCAGGTGATCGGTGCCCGCGTGGTCAACCGCGTGGACGTGTATTCCACCGAGACCTCGTTCAACGTCAACCGCCAGGAGCTGTCGCGTCTGCCGGTGGCGCAGGATCTATCGGCAGTGGCATTGCTGGCACCCGGTGTGGTGGGCGGCAATTCCTCGTTCGGTGGCCTGTCCTTCGCCGGTTCCTCGGTGGCAGAGAACGCGGTCTTCATCAACGGCTTGAACGTCACCGACATGTACACCCGTCGTGGCTTCTCCAGCGCGCCGTTCGGCTTCTTCAACGAATTCCAGGTCAAGACCGGTGGCTACTCGGTGGAATTCGGGCGTTCCACCGGCGGCGTGATCAATGCGGTGACGCGCTCGGGCACCAACGAGTTCCAAGGCGGCGTGGAAGTCACTGCCGAACCGAGCGCGCTGCGCTCCAGCCCACGTGACCACTTCCATCGCGACGGCACGCCGCATTCCTATGCCAGCCGCGACGACAGCTCGTTCCTGAAGACCAACGTCTGGGGTTCCGGCCCGATCATCAAGGACAAGCTGTTCCTGTTCGCGATGTATGAAGACCGCGACGACACCGGCCACAACACCTCCTCCGACGCACTGAGCTGGTTCAAGAACAAGAGCGACAACGGCTTCTGGGGCGCCAAGCTGGATTGGAACATCAACGACAACCACAGCCTGGCGCTGCTGGCGTTCTCCGATGAGGGTGAGATCACCAACGGCGCGTACAACTACGATTGGGATGATGATCAGATCGGTGCGTGGGGCGGCGATTCAGTCACCGAGACCGGTGGCAAGAACTGGTCGGCAACCTACACCGGTCACTTCGGCGAGAACTTCACCGCGCGTGCCATGGTGGGCGAAAACAACCAGCGCGCCTTCACCAACTCCTCGCTGGATGAAGCGTGCAGCCCGGTGTTCACCGACGCCAGCTATGCGTCACGTCTGGGCAAGCTCAACGGCCTGCGCCCGGGCTGCCACCCCACCGGCGCCGCCGTTGCCGAGCGCGATGACACGCGCGAAGTCGCGCGGTTGGACTTCGAATGGCAGCTGGGCACGCACCTGCTGCGCTTCGGTGTGGACCGCGAGCTGATGACGACCAAGCAGTCCACGCGGTACCCGGGCCCGACCCAGCTCAGCTACACCGCCTACGTCGCCCGGCCGGGCGATGAAGTGTGGGATGGCGCCAACGCCTATGTGCCGGCCGGTGTGACCGAGATGCTGCGCGCACGCAATCGCGTGTCCGGCGGCACCTTCGAGACGGAAGCCAACGCGTTCTATCTGGAAGACATCTGGAACATCACCCCGAACCTGATGTTGAACCTCGGCGTGCGCTGGGACCGCTTCGAGAACCGCACTGCCGACGGCGATGCCTTCATCAAGATGGACGACCTGATCGCGCCGCGCTTCGGTTTCTCGTGGGACATGAAGGGCGACGGCAGCACCAAGCTGTTCGGCAACGCCGGCCGCTATTACCTGCCGGTGACCAACAACATCAACGTCAACTTCGCCGGTGGCCTCACCGACGAGTACTCCTACTACGTGCTCAACGGCTGGCAGCAGCAGGCCAACCCGGTCACCGGTGCGCCGTACATGGCCCCGGTCATCGGCCAGCAGATCGGCCCGGTCGATACCCGCATGAACACCGGTGCGGCCGACCTGCGCCAGAGCGTGGACAAGGATCTGAAGGCGGTCTACCAGGACGAGTACATCCTCGGCTTCCAGACCATGATCAACCAGGCCTGGTCGTGGGGCGTCAACGCCACCTACCGCAAGATGGACCGCGCGCTGGATGACATGCGCATCAACCACACCCCGTGCGGGCCGACCGGCACCACCCTGTGGCCGATCGCCAATCCGGGCGAGAGCCTGACGATCTGGGGCGACTCCAGCATCGGCTGCGCCACCGAGGGCTGGATCACCATTGATACCTCCAAGGATGGCTACCGCAAGGGCGGCAGCCTGGAGGTGGTGGGCTATTCCAAGCCCAAGCGCACCTACAAGGCGCTGGAATTCCAGATCGACCGCGCGTGGGATGAGAAGTGGCTGTTCAACGCGTCCTATCTGTGGTCGCGCAGCGATGGCAACTTCGAAGGTCCGGTCAATTCGGATACCAACTACGGCGACACCGGCATGGTCCAGCACTGGGATCATCCGTCCAACAACCAGCGCTATGGCCCGCTGTTCAACGACTTCCGCCATCAGTTCAAGTTCCGCGCCGCCTACGCGCTGAACGAGCAGTGGTCGTTCGGCACCACGCTGCAGGTGTTGTCCGGTGGCCCGATCACCGCCTTCGGCGTGATGTGGCCCAACGACACCGTGGCCGGCGGCAGCACCTCCAGTGAAGGCAGCGGCGGCGGTACCGGCTGGCTGTGCGTGGCCAACTGCTCGGGCGCGTACAACCAGCGCCAGTTCGAGTACAGCCCACGCGGCGCCTTCGGTCGCCTGCCGTGGACCTGGACCATGGGCGCCAACGTCACCTGGCGGCTGCCGGTGGAGGGCATCGACCTGAGCGCACGCCTGTCGGTCTACAACCTGTTCAACAACCAGACCGTCATCAACGTGCACCAGCGTTATGAAGCCCAGCCGGGCCAGGTGCGTGAGAACACCTTCAACACCGGCACCCGCTGGCAGGCACCGCGTTACACGCAGCTGATGGTGACCTGGAACTTCTGATCCGTCCCGTGCGTGGCAGGTGCCGACAGTGCGTCGGCACCTGCCGTCACCGCCATACGGTAGGTGCCGACCGGTGGTCGGTACGTGCCTTCCACGGGCGGCTTCGGTTGCACGTCCTCCGGTCATGACGAGGGAACCCATGCCGTCACGCGCTTCAACACACAGTCGATCCCGCCTTCTCACGCTTGGCTTGGCCTGCACCCTGGCCATCGCCCACAGCGCACGGGCAGCCGAGCCCACCGACACCTTCAATCGCCTGCTCGATCAGACCGTCGCCCACGAACAGCTGCCGGGCATCGCCATGGCCGTCGTCGACGATGGCAACCCCGTCTTCATCGGCACTCGTGGCGAGCGCCGCGCCGGGCAGGGCGAGGCCATCGATGCGGATACCCTGTTCAAGATCGCCTCCAACAGCAAGGCGATGACCGCCGCGCTGCTCGCCCGTCTGGTCGACCGCGGTCTCCTGCGCTGGGACGACCCGGTCATCAAGTACCTGCCGCAGTTCCGCATGCACGACCCGTGGGTCACGCAGCAGATGCAGGTGCGTGATCTGCTGATCCACAACAGCGGCCTGGGCCTTGGCGCGGGCGATCTGATGCTGTGGCCCGAGCCGAACAGGTTCACCCGCCAGGACATCATCGCCGGGCTGGCCCACCTCAAGCCGGTCACCAGCTTCCGCAGCGGCTATGCCTACGACAACCTGATGTATGTGGTCGCCGGCGAAGTCGCCGCCGCAGCCGGTGGCAAACCGTACGATCAACTGCTGCGCGAGGAAGTCTTCTCGCCGCTGGGCATGGATCGCTGCCAGGTCGGCGCGTGGTCGGTCGCAGCGGTGGGCAACGTCGCCCAGCCGCACACGCGGAAGGACGGCCGCAACGTGGTGCGTGGTGCCGATGGTGACACCAGCGCCGATCTGACCTCGATGGCCGCCGGCGGCATCCGCTGCAGCCTGCGCGACATGACCCGCTGGATGCAGGTGCTGCTCGATCCGGCGCTCGTGCTCGGTTGGCTGAGCACGGCGCAGCGCCGCGCGCTGTGGACCGCGCACATGCCGATGCCGCTGGGCGAGCGCCAACGCCGCTGGGACAACGCACATGTGTCCGCCTACGGCTACGGCTGGCGCGTGTCGGATATGGACGGCCAGTGGAAGGTGGCCCACACCGGTACGCTGTCAGGCATGTATTCCTCGCTGGCGCTGCTGCCGGACCGCAAGGTCGGCGTGGTGATCCTGATCAACAGCGACGCCGAGGATGCACGCATCGCGCTGATGCAGGCCGCGTTGAAGACCTACACCGCACCGGAGGAGACGGCCGACGTGAGCCACTACCTGGCCCTGCTGGGCCAGGAGCGCACTGGCCGCCGCGATGCCGGGCAGGTGCGCCCGGATACCGGCGCGCGCCGGGCCGCCTCGCTTCGCACGACCGCCGCCGCGCACGGCCGTTATCGCGATCCGTGGCTGGGCGAGGCGCTGCTTTGCCCGGAGCAGGGCGTGCTGCGTTTCAGCGTGGCCAAGTCGCCGATGCTGCGCGGCCAGGTCATGCAGCTCGGTGAGCGCTGGCTGGTGCAGTGGGATACGCTCGGGGCCGATGCCGAGCCGTGGTTGCAGCTGCAGCCAGGCGCGACGCCCGCCTTGACCTTGGCCGCGATCGATCCGGAGATCGACTTCAGTTATGACTACCAGGACCTGCACTTCACCCGCACCGGCGATTGCCCGTAGCGCGCTGCTGCTGGCACTGCTGGCCGGCAGTGCCCACGCGGCAGCGCCAGCGGTGACGATCTCGCCCGCCCGCGATGTGGCTGAGGCCGGACTGGTCGACATCCGCACGCTGACACCGGCGATCGAACAGGACATCCGCTACGCCGGCCCCGACAACTTCACTGGCCAGCGCGTGCCCGGCTATGACGCGCCCAAGTGCTATCTGCTCGCCCCGGCGGCTACTGCACTGGCACAGGTGGAGGCCGACCTGCGTGCGGATGGCTTCGCGCTGCGGCTCTTTGACTGCTACCGCCCGGCCCACGCGGTGAAGGCCTTCGTCGCCTGGGCACAGGATCCGCACGAGCAGTCGCGCAAGGCGCAGCAGTACCCGGACCTCGACAAGCCCGCCCTGCTCGGTGGCTACATCGCCGAGACCTCCGGCCACAGCCGCGCTGCCACGGTCGATCTGACCCTGCTCGATTGCCGCACCGGCCCCTGCGCGCCCGTGGACATGGGCACCGACTTCGATTTCTTCGGCCCGCGCGCGCATACCGATGCGCCGGAGATCAGCGCGGCGCAGCGCAGCCACCGCCAGCACCTGCGCCAGGCGATGGCGCGGCATGGCTTCGCCAACTACCCGATGGAGTGGTGGCATTTCACCCTGCAGCCCGAGCCGGCACCGACCACTGCCTACGACGTGCCGGTCCGCTGAGGCGCACCGCTACACTGTGCGCTGACCGCCGGATCGGACCACGATGAACCTGCCGCTGCACGTTGGATTGCTGGGAACGCTGGAGGCAGGGCTGATCGCGCTGTTGGTCGGGCTGCTGGTGTATGCGCTGTGGCATCGCCTGTGCCGCTGGGCAGGCTGGACCGACGGGCATGCGATCGGCTGGGCCTGCGTGATCGCGGTGGTGGCCTCGGCCGGCATCGATGCGTGGAATCTCTTCTATATGGGCATGATGCGGCTGGAGTCGCCGCTGTATGCGCGGTTGTTCCTCGCCGGTATCCATGATCCGAACGAGCTGGGCTCGCGCGTGGTGCTCGAAGTGGCCGGTGCGATCGGCGGTGTGGCGCTGGGGTGGCTTTTGTTCAGCTCCCGCTCAGGCGAAAAAAACAGCAACACCGCGTGAGATTGCGTTCGCATCCGGTTAAATGCCCGGCCAATGAATGGGCGTGTTACCAACTGCTCACCTGCGGCTAACCACTGCGGTAATGCACACGTTCGCGCAGGTGGTTAAGGCCGCGTGCGCAGCGCGGTCGAGGGGCAATATCGATTCACAAACGGGGTGGCAGTGTGGGGCCGTGCGGAAACAACAGGCCGCGCAATACCTACCAAGGAGACCACCCCAATGACTACTCGCATCCGCAAGCCCCTGATCGCCCTGATCGTCGCCGCAGGCAGTGTGCTGGCCATGCCGGCGATGGCCCAGTCGGCACAGCACAGTGCCGCGCAGGCGCAGAATCAGGCCGCCCAGGCACAGCAGGCGGCGGCGCAGGCCGGTGACGCAGCCGATACCGCGGCCAATGCCGCTGCGCAGGCCTCCGCGCAGGCCAATGGTGGCGGTGGCCAGACGTGGGCCAGCGTCGATATCGACGGGAACGGCACCATCAGCAAGGCCGAGGCGCAGGTCAACGCGGGCCTTGCCCAGGTGTTCGACCAGGCCGATACCAACAAGGACGGCGAGCTCTCGCCGGATGAATACAAGGCGTATGTGGCCGCCCAGCAGGGCAAGGCCGCCGATAACGGCGCCCAGCAGAGCAAGTAAGGACCGGGGACACCGGTAGCGCAGTGAGGGGGAAAGGGCGGCTTCGGCCGCCCTTTCTTTTTGCGCTGCCGGGGTGGGGCCGCTGGGCCGCTGTTGGTATCCTTGGCCGATGATGACTTCCCTGCCCACGCCGCAAGGCGCTATCGGCCTGGTTGGTTTTGACGGTGATGACACGCTGTGGAAGAGCGAGGATTTCTACCGCAAGGCCGAGCAGGACTACCTGGATATCCTGTCGCGCTACATCGACGTGCATGACACGCAGACCGCGCGCCATCTGCTGGAAGTGCAGCAGCGCAACCTCGGCGTGTTCGGCTACGGCGTGAAGGGCATGACCCTGTCGATGGTGGAAGCCGCCATCGAGATCACCAACCAGACCATCAGCGCCCGCGACCTGCAGCAGATGCTGGACATCGGCCACGACACTCTGCGCCACCCGGTCGAGCTGATCGACGGTGTGCGTGAGTCGGTCACCGAGATCGCCCGCGATTACCCGGTCGTGCTGATCACCAAGGGCGACCTGTTCCATCAGGAGGCCAAGATCAAGGTGGCCAACCTGCGCGACCTGTTCCCGCGCATCGAGATCGTCTCCGAGAAAGACCCGGAAACCTATGCCCGCGTGCTGGAGGAGTTCGATCTGCCGATCAAGCGCTTCGTGATGGTCGGCAATTCGCTGCGCTCGGACATCGAGCCGGTGGTCACCCTCGGCGGCTGGGGCATCCACACTCCCTACGCGGTGACCTGGGCGCACGAAACCCAGCACGGCGTGGCCGACGACGAACCGCGCATGGTCGATGCACCGACCGCCTTCGACTGGCCGCAGGCGCTGCGGACCATCGAAGCCAAGGCCGCACAGGCCGGATGATGCGCGCCGGCCTGCTCGCGCTGCTGCTGATGCTGCCCTGGGCAGCCGTGGCCGAGCAGACCCCGGAGAAGTCCGCCGCCTACGTGGTGGACACCGGCGATGCCTGGGTGGACACCCAGCTGAAGGACATCAACCACTACGCCGAGCGCTACCCGGACAGCTTTCTGGATGAAGTCTCGCGCTATGCCGGCGTCTCGCGTGGCTACATCGCCGCGCTGATGCACACCCACGGCTGGCAGGCCGGCGACATCTGCTTCGCCTGTTTCTGGGCGCATGTGATCGAACGTTCCTGCCGCGAAAGCGTGCAGACGTGGTCGCGTACGGTACCGGAGGAGGGCGAGGCCAAACGCTGGGAAGCGGTGGTGGCCCAGCTGCCGGTCACGCCGACCAACCTGCACTGGCGCGCCTTGCGCCACGCCATCGTGGCCAGCCACGACCACTGGGACCGCCCGGTGAAGCTGGACGCGACGCTGCAGCGCCAGCTGGGGAACCGCGAGCAGCGCCAGCGCACGGCGAGCAGTCCCACGCCACCTGCGCGCTGAGGGACTTCTTTGCTGCTGTGCAGATCGCGGTAACCCCCGCGCTCGGCGACAATGCGCGATTGCTGCCCCCCTCGTGATCCGTTGCCGAGTACGTAATGAGCGCCGACTGTTTCGTTTCACCCGACGATATCCGCAGCCTGTTCGCCCAGGCGATGTCCACCATGTACCGCACCGAGGTGCCGCTGTACGGCACCCTCGTCGACCTGGTGGCCGAGATCAACGACGCCGTGCTGACCGCCACTCCGGCGCTGGCCGAGCAGTTGGACCGCACCGATGAACGCGCCCGGCTGGACCACGAACGCCATGGTGCGATCCGGGTCGGCACGGCGGAAGAACTGGCCACGCTGGGCCGCCTGTTCGCGCTGATGGGCATGTACCCGATCGGCTACTACGACCTCTCGGTGGCCGGCGTGCCGGTGCATTCCACCGCCTTCCGCCCGCGCACCGCGCAGGCGCTGGCGCGCAATCCGTTCCGCGTGTTCACCTCGCTGCTGCGGCTGGAGCTGATCGAGAACGCCGCGCTGCGCGAGCAGTCCGCTGCCATTCTTGCCCAGCGCCGGATCTTCACCGACACCGCGCTGGCCCTGATCGCGCAGGCCGAACGCGAGGGTGGCCTCGACGAGGCCGATGCGCGCCGCTTCGTCATCGAAGCACTGGAGACCTTCCGTTGGCATGGCGACGCCACGGTGTCACTGGATACCTATCACGCGCTGCATGACGCGCACCGGCTGATCGCCGATGTGGTCAGCTTCCGCGGCCCGCACATCAATCACCTGACCCCGCGCACGCTGGACATCGACGCTGCGCAGGACGGCATGCTGGCCCGTGGCATCGACGCCAAGGCCGTGATCGAAGGTCCGCCACCGCGCCGCTGCCCGATCCTGCTGCGCCAGACCAGCTTCAAGGCGCTGGAAGAAACCGTGCACTTCCCCTCGGGGGAGGCAGCGGACGCCGGCACGCATACCGCGCGTTTCGGTGAGATCGAACAGCGCGGCCTCGCCCTGACGCCCAAAGGGCGCGCGCTATACGACCAGCTGCTTGCGCAGGCGCGAGACAGTGGGGGTGCCGGCAGCACCGGCCAGGATTACCCGACGCGTCTGGCCGCGGCCTTCACCGCCTTTCCGGATGACCACGACACCCTGCGCCGCGAGGTCTTGGGGTACTACCGCTACGCGCTGACCGACGCCGGTCGCGCCAACCCGGGTGCGGTGGGTGATCTGCCGGCCGAAGCGCTGATTGCCGCCGGGCTGGCCAGTGCCGATCCGATCGTCTACGAGGATTTCCTGCCGGTCAGCGCCGCGGGCATCTTCCAGTCCAATCTCGGCGGCGACGAACAGCGCGCCTACGCCGCACATGCCAACCGCGATGCCTTCGAGCAGGCGCTGGGCATGACGGTGGAGGACGAGTTCGCGATCTACGCGCGGCTGCAGGCCGAATCGCTGGCAAGCCTGCGGGGCGGCTGACGGAAGGAGCCGGCCAGCGGCCGGCACTACCCGGAAACAGAACGTCCCGGCAGGTACCGACCGTCGGTCGGTACCGTGCATCCTCAGGCTTTCATCGTTCCGGTATCCAGCCACCGCTGGTGCCACGACAGCGCTTCGGGCAGCAGATGCGGGGTGTGCTTGCCATAGCTCTCGCGGCTGGCGCGGTCGAAGTAATCGTTCAACTGATCGCGGAAATCCGGATGCGCGCAGTTGTCGATCACCACCCGCGCGCGCTTGCGCGGGGTCAGCCCGCGCAGATCGGCTAGGCCCTGTTCGGTGACGATCACCGACACATCGTGTTCGGTGTGATCCACGTGGCTGACCATCGGCACGATCGCCGAGATGCTGCCGTTCTTCGCCGTCGAAGGACTCAGGAACGCGGACAGGAAGCCGTTGCGCGCGAAGTCACCCGAGCCGCCGATGCCGTTCATGATCCGGCTGCCCATCACGTGGGTCGAGTTGACGTTGCCGTACAGGTCGGCCTCGATCATGCCGTTCATGCCGATGCAGCCCAGGCGGCGCACCAGCTCCGGATGGTTCGAGATCTCCTGCGTGCGCATGATGATGCGCTCGCGGTAGAAATCGATGTGTTCCTTGAAGGTCTCGTTCGCCTGCGGGCTCAGCGCGAAGCCGGTGCACGAGGCGTAACTCAGCACGCCATCGCGCAGCAGATCGAGCATGCCGTCCTGGATCACCTCGGTGAACGCGCTCAGATCGCGGAAGCCGCTCTTGGCCAGCCCGGCCAGCACCGCGTTGGGGATGTTGCCCACGCCGCTCTGCAGCGGCAGCAGATTGGCCGGCAGGCGGCCCTTGGCCACTTCGTGCTTGAGGAATTCGATCAGGTATTGCGCGATCTGCTCGCTGGTGGTGTCGATCGGGCTGAACGGACTGTTGCGGTCCGGGCCGTTGGTACGCACCACGGCGACGATCTTGTCCGGGTCGCAGCGCAGCGCGGTCTCACCGATGCGGTCGTTGGCGTGCACCAGCGGGATCGGCTTGCGGTGCGGCGGCAGCGCGGTGCCGTAGTAGATGTCATGCATGCCGTCCACGCCGGCCGGCTGCCATTCGTTGACCTCGACGATCACCTTCTTGGCCAGGTCCAGCCAGGTCTTGTTGTTGCCGACCGAGGTGGAGGGCACCAGCGAGCCGTCCTCGCGGATCGCCGAGACCTCGATCACCGCAGTATCGATATCGCCATAGAAGCCGAACCACACGTGCTGGGCGACATGGCTGAGGTGGATATCGATGTAATCCAGCTTGCCCTCGTTGATGCGGTTGCGCGCATCCGGGTCGCTCTGGAAGGGCATGCGCATCGCGATGCCATCGGCCTTGGCCAGCGCGCCATCCAGCTCCGGCGCGGTCGAGGCGCCGGTCATCAGGCTGATCTGGAAGGGCAGGCCCTGGGCGTGCACCGCTTCGATGCGCTGCGCCAGCGCGACCGGCACCGCCTTGGGATAACCTGAACCGGTAAAGCCGCTCATGGCGACGGTTTCACCCGGCTGGATCAGGGCGGCGGCGGCTTCAGCGGAGACAACGCGGTCACGCAGACGCGCGTTTGCAATGCGATCGACAGACATGACGACAACGTTTTTGGGGGGATCGCCATTATCGGCGATCCATGCAGCGGGAGGGGTTCTACCTTGGTGGGATGGCGTTTTCACATCGGCGCCTCCCTGTTCAGGTTTGCCGCCTACTTCTGTACCCGCAAGTATTGTTTTGCAGTGCAGCGTGCAAGTTCGTCGCCGACCCTAGAAGATCGACCTGCATCCCGACGTGGGGGAGGGAGCAGAGCCCGCTGGCAGTTCGCTGCAAGCGGGCTTTTTTATGCTCGCCGTTCGGGCAAAGGCACGCCGCTCCGCTCCGCCCGATGCCTCGCTACGCGTCCGTTGGTTCCCGCGCGTCACCGGCATGGCGCCTGGCCGGGAAACACCACGCCGCGATGCCACATAATCCCCTCATGCCGATTTCCGACCTCGCCGCGCCCGCGCGCGTCCCCGACGCCCTTGTTCCCCTGGTTGATCGCGCCCTGGCGCGTCTGGCCCTGTCGCTGACCGATGGCGGCCACTGGCCGCCTCCGGCACCCGTACTGGCGACCCTGCACGCGCTGGCCGTCACCAGCGATTTCGCCATCGACACCCTGTGCCGCCAGCCGGCGCTGTTGTCGCATCTCACCCAGGAAGGCTGCCCACCGCTGCCCCTGCCGGAACTGGACCCGCTGCAGCCCAGCGAATGGCAGCAGCGCCTGCGCCGCTACCGCACCGCCGCCTCCACCCGCCTGATCTGGCGCGACCTGACCGGGCAGGATGACGTGCCTGCCACGCTTGCCGGTGCCACCCGCCTGGCGGAGGAGTGCCTGCAGCTCGCGCTCTCCGCGCTGGAGCAGGAATTCACCGGCCGCCATGGCGTGGTCCGTGCGGCGGACGGCAGCGCGCAGCAGCTGGTCGTGTTCGGGCTGGGCAAGTTGGGCGGTGGGGAACTCAATTTCAGTTCGGACGTGGATCTGGTCTACGCCTACCCGCAGGGCGGCGAATCCGATGGCGCGCGCCCGCTCGCCGCCGAGGAATACTTCGCACGCCTTGGCCAGCGCCTCGCGCGGTTGCTCGATGACACCACCGTGGATGGCTTCAGCCACCGCGTCGATCTGCGCCTGCGCCCCTTCGGCAATGCCGGGCGCGTGGCGCTGTCGTTCGCCGGCATGGACCAGTACTTCCAGCGCGAAGGCCGTGACTGGGAGCGCTATGCCTGGCTGAAGGCGCGTGCCGTCGCCGGGGATATCGCCGCCGGCGAAGCGTGGCTGCAGACCCTGCGCCCGTTCGTCTACCGCCGCTATCTGGATTTCACCGCGCTCGATGGCCTGCGCGAAATGAAGGCCGCGATCACCGCCGAGGTCTCGCGCCGCGAGATGCACGATGACATCAAGCGCGGCCCCGGCGGCATCCGCGAAATCGAGTTCCTCGCGCAGGCGCTGCAGCTGATCCGCGGGGGCCGCGAAGCGCCGCTGCGCGAGCGTCGCCTGCTGCATGCGCTGCCCGCGCTGGTCGCCGCCGGCCAGATGGCCGAACAGGACGGCGCCGACCTGCTGCATGCCTACGGTTTCCTGCGTCGCCTGGAAAACCGCCTGCAGATGCTGCGCGATGCACAGACGCATGCACTGCCCACCGACACCACTGACCGCCTGCGCATCGCCAGCGGACTCGGTTACGACGACTGGGACGCGCTGGTTGCCGCGCTGGATGTGCAGCGCGAGCGCGTCAGCACCGAGTTCGCCGCGCTGCTCGCACCGCGCCGGGGCCAGGCCGCGCCGGATGCACTGGCCAGCTACTGGCGTGGCCTGCCCGACAACGGCAGCGCCGAGGTGCTGGCCGAGGCCGGCTTCTTCGATGCCGGCAGCGCCGATCAATCCCTGCGCGACTTCGCGCAGAGCTCCGGGGTGAAGTCCTTGTCCGATGCCGCGCGTGCGCGCCTGGACCGCGTGCTGCCGGCGCTGCTGCACGCCGCCACGCGCTCACCGCAGCCGGATGCCGCGCTCAAGCGCGTACTCGGCCTGCTGCAGGCGGTCCTGCGCCGGACCAGTTATCTCGCCCTGCTCGACGAACAGCCCAGCGCATTGGCGCGCCTGGTCGATGTACTTGCACGCAGCGCATTGCTGGCCGAGCGCCTGGCGGCGTATCCGCTGCTGCTCGATGAACTGCTGGACGTGCGCGTCTCCGGCCCGATGCCGGACGCCGCGGGCATGCAGGCCGAGTGCGCTGTCGCGCTGACCATCGATGATCCCGAAGCCGCGCTGCGGCTGCTCAACGAGATCCGGCTGGCGCTGAGCTTCCGCATGGCGATGGCCACGCTGGATGGTCGCCAGCGCGCCGTCGACACCACCCGGCAACTGGCCGAACTCGCGCAGGCGGTGGTCGTCACGGTACTCGCGCTGGTGCAGGCCGACATGCAGCGCCAGCACGGTGGCATTCCCGGCGGGCGTTTCGCCATCATCGGCTACGGCAGTCTGGGCGGGTTGGAGCTGGGCTTCGGCTCGGATCTGGATCTGGTCTTCCTGCACGATCACCCGGCCGATCAGGACAGCAGCGACGGTCCACGCCCGCTGGACCCCGGCCGCTGGTATGCGCGCCTGGCGCAGAAGGTGATGGCGATGCTCGGCGCGGTCACCGCCGCCGGCCGCCTGTACGACATCGACGTGCGGCTGCGCCCGGATGGCGGCAAAGGCGCGCTGGTGTCCTCGCTGGCCAGCTATACCGAATACCAGCGCGAACGCGCCTGGACCTGGGAGCACCAGGCACTGGTGCGTGCCCGTGCCATCGCCGGCGATGACTCGCTGTTGGCCGACTTCGAACGGGTGCGCGCGCAGACGCTGGCGCGCCCGCGCGACAACACCGTGCTCTACACCGATGTGCTGAAGATGCGGGCGCGCATGCGTGCCGAACTGGACCGCAGCGATGCCGCACGGCTCGATCTCAAGCAGGGCGCAGGTGGCATTGTCGATCTCGAATTCCTGCTGCAGACCGGCGTGCTCGACAGCGCCGGCACACATCCGCAGGCGGTGCTGCCGCGGGATACCCCCAGCCTGATCGATGTACTCGCCGACATCGCCTGGCTGCCCGGCGGCACCCGCGATGGTCTGCACGAGGCGCACGCAGCGCTGCTGGATGTGGGCCTGGCCTGCACGCTGGACCGCCGCCCGCGCCTGGCGCCACCGACCCCTGCATTGGAGGCGGCGCGCGCGATGATCACCGCCGCAAGCGATGCGGCGGGGTTGCCGTTCCAACAACGGATCGATGTCGTCAGCTGACGGCGGTTTGCACCGTCATCGACCTCGCACCGCTCTGGCACCGGTAGTGCCGGCCGCTGGCCGGCTCCCATGAACTCTGCTGAGCCGGCCAGCGGCCGGCACTACCCATCGTGATGCCCGACCGATAGCGATACCCGGCCGAGAGCGATGCCCGACCCAGGGTGATACCCGACCGCCAGCGCTACACCGGACGATCGGCGCCCGATGTCACACCGCGCGCGGTGCCATCTTCCACAGCAACGCGCGGAACGGCGCCAGCAGGAACACGCCGATCGTCAGCTTCACCGCCAGATCGCCCAGCGCCCAGCTCACCCACGGCAGGCTGGAACCGGCGAAGGCGATGCTCCAGAAAATCGTCGTATCCAGCGTCGCGCTGCAGGTCGTTGCGACCATCGGCGCGCGCCACCAGTGCCCGCGGCGCAGCCGGTCGAACACGGTGATGTCCAGCAGCTGCGCGGCGATGAAGGCCAGGCACGAGGCCACCGCGATCCGCGGCGTGGCGATCCAGATCGACAGCAGTACCGCCAACGCGAACCCGGCCCAGGCCACCCGCCGCGCCGCCGCCGGGCCGAAGCGGCGATTGATCAGGTTGCTGACCAGGAATGCCACCGGGTAGCTGAAGGCACCCCAGGTCAGCCAGTCATTGATCGGGTACTGCACCAGCACGTTCGAGCCCAGCACCACCGCGCCCATGGCCAGCACCGCCAGCAGCAGCGAGCGCGGGGTCAACGGGGCAAAGGCAATGGCAGGACGCGCGGACATGGCGAGCCGGGGAAGTCGGGGGAAGCGGCGGATTATCCGGGCTTGGCCGGCCCAGGGCCAGCCCGGACCGGTTCAGTCAGAAGCGTTCGCTCATGCTGGTGGCCGCCGCATCCTGGGTCGGCAGGAACGCCAGCGCGGCGCCTTTGGCATCGGCCACCATCCAGCCCGCGCCGGCCGGGGTCGGCGTGAACGCCAGCACATCGCCCACCTTCACCCCTGCCGCCGGGTTGTCGGCACGCGCCGGCCAGGCCACCACGGCCGGTGCATCCGGGGCCTGCGGGTTCTTCAGCGCCACCTGGTAGCTGCCGTCGGGCTGGTGCGCCACGCGCTCCACGGTGAGCGGCGGTAGCGGGCCGGCCTTCTGCCGCTTCGCGGCCCGGGCGGTCAGGTTGTGCGGCATGGAGGCGTCATGCAGTTCGCTGACCCCCAACGCACTGAGCCAGACCGGTGCGGTGATCACCGCCAGGCTCACCACCGAGGTGGTGAGGACGCTGCTGGTGACCGGCGAGGCATTGCTGAGGTTCTGGGCGCTGACCGGCAGGCTGGTCGCGAGCAAGGCCAGCGCCAGCAGTGGCGCAACGGCAGGACGGGATATCCGGTTCATTCAATAGCTCCGCGAGACGGTGGACAGCAAGGGGTTACCAACGTGCACTCGGCTGCGCCGCCGCCGCATCGATGGGCAGGAAGGCCAAGGCCGTGCCTTCGGCCGTGGTCACGGTCCAGCCGGCGCCGCCCTGGGTGGGCGTCAGCGCCAGTACGTCGCCCACCGCCACCGCGGCTGCCGGGTTGTCCTCGCGCGCGGGCCAGGCAATCACGGCCAGGTCGTCCGGTGCCTGCGGATTCTGCAGGGCCATCTCGATGCCGCCTTCTGGCGTGTGCTCCACCTTCTCCACGGTGAGCGGCGGCAGCGGCCCGGCTTTGCCACGTGCGTCCTTGGCCGCGCGGCTGCGTCGGGCCGAAGCGTCGCTGGCCTTGCTCAGGCCGGCCGAGACCAGCCACACCGGTGCGGTCACCACCACCACGCTCACCACCGAGGTGACGATGACGCTGCTGGTCACCGGGTGATTGATGCCCACCACCTGCGCGGGCGCGGGCAGGCTGGCCGCGCACACGGCAATGGCCAGCAGCGGTGCAACGACTCTGCGCGAAACACGTGTCATCGAAGATCCTTCTGATGTCTCAACTTGGGTCCGCAGTATGCCCGCTGGCGGGCTGCCCGCTGCTGACTCACGGTTTGGGGGCGGTAATGCCTTTCACCGGTACATGCGGCACGGCCAGCTCCTGCTGCAGGCTGCTGCGCAGTTGCAGGAAATCAAAGATCGATTCCACCGTCACCACCGAGTAATTGCCGGAAATGCGCTCGCTGGCCGGGTGGTCGGTAACGGCCGCATTGGGCACGAAGAAGCGCGCGCCGAGCCGCTTGGCCACGCCGATGTGCAGCGTGCTGGGCGTATACATGTGCCGCTGCAGCCATTGCTGCGCCTGGGTGCGGTTGACAATCAGGGTGCGCTCTTCCACCTGCGCCATCGCCGCGCCCAGTACTTCCAGGATCCACTGGTTGGAATTCTGGTACTCGGTGCGGAACGGATACGCCACCACGCTGTAGCGCGCTTCATGCAGCGCCTTGGCCTGGATCGCCGGCTGGGTGAGCATCGCCTTGAGTGCATCGCGCAGCGCAGGCGTCGGCACGCCGATGCGCAGGTCGGTATGGCTGGAGGTCTCGCCGATGAAGGTGGCGACCCCTTCGCGGAACAGGTGCGACTCAGCGGTCTTGCACGGATTGAGCAGGTGCACCGCGCGCCACTGCCCATCGTCTTCGCGCAGCAGGAAGGCCAGATGGCTGTGGCGGAGGCCGTACTTGCTCAGGTCCTGGCCACCGCGGGCGATCAGCACCACGTCCACGCCATCGAGTGCATCCAATGCGTCGGTGGTGGCCAGGGCCACATCGAACATGGAGGCCAACGCAGCCGGTGTGGGATAGCGTTCGGTGCACTGCGGTTCGGCGTGTGCGGTCAGCGCAGCGCCCAGCAATACACCACACAGCAGAACGGGGTGCAGGCGCTTGATCAGTGCAGCGAAGGGTACATCCATGTCACACAGTCTCCGGCGGCACCGGCCGCGGCCGCATCATAACGCTGTGCGATGCCGTCAGGCCTGAATCTCCAACCGCGCGCGTACGTCCTCGGCAACGCGCGTGGTCTCGCGCAGCGGCTCGATGCGGCCCTGCGTCTGCCAGTCCAGCCAGCGCGCCTGCAACCGGCCACGGTCGCGCAGCGCGTGCTGGAAGTGCGCCAGCCGTCCCTGCGCCTGGTCGGCCAGGGCCACGGCGACCGGCATGCGCGTGGCGCACGCTTCAGAGAGCAGGTTCACCGAATCCGGCGAGACCACCACGCGGTTGGCCCAGCCGAGCAGCCCGGCATACGGGTTCACGCCGTCGCCGCCATCGCCCCAGATCACATTCGGCACATCGGCAAACGCACTGCGCAGCGCCCCGACCAGGGCCGGTGGGGTACGTCGCGAGGTCGTGGCCAGCAGGCTGCCGCCTTCCTCGCGCAGCTGGGAGGCGAGCTGTTGGAACACCTGCACCATGTCCGGCTCATGCCACGGGGCATGCGGGGTAGGGCCACCGACCAGCAGCGCGGTGCGCGGGCCAGGCAGGGCGCTGAATGCTGCAAAGGCGGCACGGCCGCAGGCCAGCCAGTCATCGTTGACCGGATTCAGGCTGCCGAGCAGAGTGAGCACGTTGCTGCCGCGCAGCCGGTCATGCTCAGGCACCACCAGCAGGTCCCAGTGGCGCGGGCTGAGGCGGGGGTCGAGGATCTGGACGACCTTGGTGCCACGGCGGCGCAGTTCGCGCAGCGCACCGGCCGCCTGGCGGCCACAACCGACGGCCAGCTCAGGGGCGTCGGTGGCCAGGGCTGCGAAAGCGTCACCGTAGCCCTTGGCGGCACCGGGCAGCCACCGCGGGGCCAGCCAGCGCCAGGGCGCGCGCGGGGTGAGCACCAGCGGACGATGCGCCCCCAGCTTCAATGCCGTGGCCAGGGCCACCGCCTGCCGCACATTGCCGGCACGGCCGTCAGTGATCGTCCAGGGCGGACTCCATCGTTTCACGTATGGCATTAATTCGTTTCAGTCAGGCTGGGTGTTGCAACTGTCGCGACACTCTACACTGCCAGCCTTCGCCGATCGCGCGGTCGCCCTGCCACGGTAGCCGATGCGCGAACGATTCCCCTTGTTTCCGGAGGCTTCATGTCCCACGTCCTTGACGATGCTGCGCTCGATCAGTTGTTCCGTACCGCCCGCACCCAGAACGCCTTCCTTGATAAGCCGGTCGACGACAGCCAGCTGAAGGCGCTGTACGAGCTGCTGAAGTGGGGCCCGACCGCCGCCAACGGCAGCCCGGCGCGCTTCGTGTTCGTGAAATCCCCGGAAGCCAAGGCCAAGCTCGCCCCGGCCCTGTCCGAAGGCAACCACGACAAGACCCTGGCCGCCCCGGTCACGGTGATCGTCGCCTTCGACGAAGACTTCCACGAGAAGCTGCCGTTCCTGTTCCCGCACACCGATGCCAAGGCGTGGTTCGACGGCCCGCGTGAAGGCCGCACCGAAGGCGCGTTCCGCAATGGCAGCCTGCAGGGCGCCTACCTGATCCTGGCCGCCCGCGCGCTGGGTCTGGATGCCGGCCCGATGTCCGGCTTCGACAACGCCAAGGTCGACGAAGCCTTCTTCAAGGGCACCGCGATCAAGTCGAATTTCCTCGTCAACCTGGGGTACGGTGACGCCTCGGGCCTGTTCCCGCGGCTGCCTCGCCTGTCCTTCGACGAAGCCGCCCGCATCGCATAAGCGTTACCGCCGGATCGTGGCCCGTCCGTGCGGATGGGCTGCATGAATTTTTTTCTTTTCCCTTCGATTACGAGAGAGACCTGACATGACCGTGACCCGCAAACTGCTGCTGCCGCTCGCCCTGACCCTGGCCATCGCCGCCTGCTCCAAGCCGGCCGACGAAGCCGCTGCCCCGGCTGCTGACGCGCCGGCCGCCACCGAAACCGCCGCCCCGGCTGCGGACGCCGCGGCTGCCGCCCCGGCCGCCGAGGCCATCCAGATCGCCTCGGGCACCTACAAGCTCGACCCGACCCACACCGACGTGCTGGTCCAGTGGAGCCACTTCGGCTTCTCGCACCCGACCGCGCATTTCGGCAGCGCCGAAGGCACCCTGGTGTATGACGCCGCTGACGTGACCAAGTCCACCGTGGAAGTGAAGCTGCCGCTGACCGGCCTGAACAGCTTCACCGCCAAGTTCGACGAGCACCTGAAGAGCGCCGATTTCTTCGACGCCGCCAAGTTCCCGGCCGCCACCTTCAAGAGCACCAAGGTTGAGGCCAACGGCACCAACAAGCTGACCGTGACCGGCGATCTGACCATCAAGGACATCACCAAGCCGGTGACCCTGGATGTCACCATCAATGGCGGCGGCGAGCACCCGATGGCCAAGGTGCCGGCGGCGGGCTTCGATGCCACCACCACCATCAAGCGCAGCGACTTCGGCGTCGGCGCGTACGCCCCGAACGTCAGCGATGAAGTGAACATCCGCATCACCACCGAGGCCACTGGCGAGAAGCCGGCTGCCTGAGTTTCTCCTCACTCGTCGTGAGAAGGCAGAAAGCCCGCCAATTGGCGGGCTTTCTTTATAGGGCGAGCCGGCCAGCGGCCGGCACTACCGTACCTGATCAACCCGCCGCCACCTGCGCGCTCACCTTGCCCAGCCACAGCGTGGTGAAATCGGTCGGCGTGCGCCGTGCCGGCGCGGTCAAGCCGCTCTCACGCAGGAACGCATGGGTGGCCTGCGCGAACGCCTGGCGGGCCAGCAGCGCGGCCTGCTTCACCGAGGCCTGCTGCTTGCGCAGCTGCACGATCTGCAGGCTCGGCTTACCGGGCATCGCGTACTTCTGGTAACGGCGCAGGTCATCGGCGACCAGGTCGATATCGATGTTCGCCTGCACCAGCGCCGCCTGCGCGCGGGCCAGCGGCACCAGGGCGGTGCGCAGCGGGGCGATGTTCTCGCCCACGGAAGGCGCCAGCGCCGCCAGGGCGGCATCCAGCGCGGGATCGGCCCGCTCGGCGCGGTCGATCAGATCGGTCAGTGCCGAAAGAGGAGAGACTTGCATGAAAGGCACCGGCACAAAACGCGATTGTCGCATTCGCGGCCGGTGCCCGTCGCGGGCTCAGTCGTCGTGGTGCTCGCTGCCGTGGGCCTTCCAGTAGCCGGTCGAGCGGATCCAGTCCTTGGGCACACCCAGGTGACCCTCGATGTACTTGCGCATCATCCGGGCCCGGCGCGATTCGGCCGCGATCCAGTAGAAGGTGTCGCCGTCCGGTTCCTCGAAATCGGTCAGCACGTCCTCCAGCAGGGTGCTGCTGGCGGCGTCGAAGCCGTTGCGCTCCAGCCACGAGATGCGGATGCGGTCGTCCTCCGGCAGTTCCTGGCGGTCGCCGGATTCGGGGATCTCGATGTAAACATCGGCATTCGCGCCGTCCGGCAGCGTCTCCAGCCAGCGGCCGATCGCCGGCAGCGCGGTTTCATCGCCGATCAGCACGTAGGTATCGAAGTCATCGGCGGTCATGTGCGAGCCACGCGGTCCGCCCACGGCGATCGCATCGCCCGGCTGCGCGTTGGCGGCCCAGGTCGAGGCCAGGCCGTCACCGTGCATGACGAAATCCAGCGCCAGCTCGTGGGTCTCCAGATCCCACCAGCGCGGGGTGTAATCGCGCGAGGGGGAGGGCGTCTCCCCGTCCGGGTAGCGCGGGCCTTCCGGGGTCATCGTCGGGACCACGAACTGGCCCTCGGCGTTGGGGAAGAACAGCTTGACGTGGTCATCCGGCGAGGGCGAATCGAAGCCTTCCAGCGCCTCGCCCCCGACGATCACCCGGCGCATGCACGGGCTGATCTCTTCGGTGCGCAGCACCTGCAGCGGGCGGAACTTCACGGTATGACGGAGCAGTCGGTTTTCATGCAGAGCCATGGGAATACCTGGATCAGTGCCGCAGCGCGGCGTTGAGAGAGAAGGACCTGGCGGGCGGTGGCTGGCTGGGTCTGAAAGGAAGAAGGGAGGTCAGCGGCCCTGCGCACGGATCCGCGCGGCGGCCTCGCGCAGCGCCTCGGCGACGGCCGCGGCGTTGTCGTCCTGCCAGCGGCCGTGGCACAGGCCCAGCGCGTGCTTGAGCTCGCGCAACGCATCGCGCACGGGTGGCGGCAGGTTGGCCTTGGTGATCGTGCGCGCGCTGTCGCGCACCCGGTGCACCGCGGCATCGACCTCGTCGCGCTGTGCCTCCAGCTCGGCCTGGCCCAGCGCGCTGAGCGCGTAACGCTTGCGCCCACCGTCCTCGACTGCGCCCACCCAGCCAGCCGCCTCGAACTGCGCCAGCACCGGGTAGATCGAGCCGGCGCTGGGCGTGTAGACCCGCACGAACATGTCACTGATCAGCTGGATCAGCTCATAGCCGTGGCGCGGCTGGTCGGCGAGCAGGGACAGCACCAGCAGGCGCAGGTCGCCACGGCTGAGGGGCCGGGCGGTCAGCGGCCGGGCAGGGCGGTCGAGGTCGCGCGGAGAGGTCATTTCGATATATCGAATGCAGTGGCGGAACGATATATCGAAAACTCCGGTTCGGCCAGCATCTGCGCGCGCATGGCAGGGATGCGTTCAGGTCTATTTCTCCTGTGACGGTGCGTGCTTGTGGTGGAACACTGCACCCGGTTGCCGCCTCCCAAGAGCACCGATGATCCACGCCGATGGGCGCTCCAACGCCGTCGCTTCGCGCACGTTCCGCGCCAATCGCCTGCGCCGCAGCGGCTGCGCTGTCCATCGGTGTCCTGCTGACGCGCCGGTGTCATCGCCACCGGGCAGGCTGAAATGCAGCGTGGAACCTTCCGGCGCGGCCCTCGCGCTGTCGCCTGCTGTCCTTCCGGACACGCCGGGATGGTTCCATACGCAACCGTAGCGAAGTAAGCAAACCCCTTGGTGCGCTACACTTTGCGGCTAGAAATCTAAAACAGTCGCGCGCGTGCGTGCGGTCATGGGAGCGCAAATGAACTGGTTGAACGAGGTGCTGAACAACGACCCGAATCCTGTGGAAACCCAGGAATGGATCGAGTCGCTGAAGGCCGTAATTGATGTCGAGGGCCCCGAGCGCGCGCATCAGCTGTTGGAAGGCATGGTGGAACTGACCCGTCGTTCGGGTGCTTACCTGCCGTTCTCTCCCACCACCGAGTACGTGAACACCATCGCGCCGACCCTGGAGGCCAAGAGCCCGGGCAACGCCGAACTGGAATGGCGCATTCGTTCCATCATCCGCTGGAACGCGATGGCGACCGTCGTGCGCGCCAACCGCAAGCCGGGCGACCTGGGCGGCCACATCGCCTCCTTCGCCTCCGGCGCCACGCTGTATGACGTGGGCTTCAACCACTTCTGGCGCGCCCCGAGCGAAGACCACCCGGGCGACCTGCTCTTCATCCAGGGCCACAGTGCCCCGGGCATCTATGCGCGTTCCTTCCTGGAAGGCCGCATCGACGAAGCCCAGCTGGACAAGTTCCGCATGGAAGTCGACGGCGGTGGCCTCTCCAGCTACCCGCATCCGTGGCTGATGCCCGATTACTGGCAGACCCCGACCGTCTCGATGGGCCTGGGCCCGCTCGCCGCGATCTACCAGGCGCAGTTCCTGCGTTACCTGGAAAACCGTGGCCTGATCGAGAAGTCCGACCGCAAGGTGTGGTGCTTCATCGGCGACGGCGAGAGCGATGAGCCGGAAACCCTCGGCGCGATCGCGCTGGCCGGCCGCGAAGGCCTGGACAACTTGATCTTCGTGGTCAACTGCAACCTGCAGCGCCTGGACGGCCCGGTGCGTGGCAATGGCAAGATCATCCAGGAACTGGAAGGGGTATTCCGTGGTGGCGGCTGGAATGTCATCAAGCTGCTGTGGGGCGGTTACTGGGATGCCCTGCTGGCCAAGGACACCAATGGCGTCCTGCGCAAGCTGATGATGGAAACCGTCGACGGCGAATACCAGAACTGCAAGGCCTTCGGTGGCGCGTATACCCGCGAGCATTTCTTCGGCAAGTACCCGGAAACCGCTGCGATGGTCGCCGGCCTGTCCGACGACGACATCTGGCGCCTCAACCGTGGTGGCCACGATCCGCACAAGGTGTACGCCGCCTACCACCAGGCCGTGAACACCAAGGGCATGCCGACCGTGATCCTGGCCAAGACGGTCAAGGGCTACGGCATGGGCAGCGCGGGTGAAGCACTCAACCCGACCCACCAGACCAAGAAGCTGGACGACGATGCCGTCCGCCACTTCCGCGACCGCTTCAACATCCCGGTGACCGATGCGCAGCTGGCCGATGGCCAGGTGCCGTTCTACCACCCGGGCCCGGATTCGCCGGAAGTGAAGTACCTGCAGGAACGCCGCGCCGCCCTGGGTGGCTACCTGCCGCAGCGCCGCCGTAAGGCGACCAAGAGCTTCAACGCACCGAAGCTGGAAAGCTACGAGCGCCTGCTCAAGAGCAGCGGCGAGCGCAGCTACTCCACCACCATGGCCTTCGTGCAGAGCCTCAACATCACCCTGCGCGACAAGGAACTGGGCCCGCACATCGTGCCGATCGTGGCCGACGAAGCCCGTACCTTCGGCATGGAAGGCCTGTTCCGCCAGATCGGCATCTACGCCCCGTTCGGCCAGAAGTACAAGCCGGTCGATGCGGACCAGCTGATGTTCTACCGCGAAGACCAGAGCGGCCAGGTGCTGCAGCAGGGCATCAGCGAGCCGGGCGCGATCAGCTCCTGGATGGCCGCCGGTACCAGCTACTCGGTCAGCAACGTGCCGATGCTGCCGTTCTACATCTACTACTCGATGTTCGGCTTCCAGCGCGTGGGCGACATCGCCTGGCAGGCTGCGGACATGCGTACCCGTGGCTTCCTGCTCGGCGGCACCGCCGGCCGCACCACGCTGAACGGTGAAGGCCTGCAGCACGAAGATGGCTTCAGCCATATCGTCGCCGGTGGCATCCCGAACGTGCGCAGCTATGACCCGACCTTCGGCTTCGAAGTGACGGTGATCCTGCAGCACGGCACCAAGGCCATGATGGAAGATCAGATTGATGAGTACTACTACATCACCCTGATGAACGAAAACTACACCCACCCGGAAATGCCGGAAGGCGCGGCCGACGGCATCGTCAAGGGCATGTACCTGCTCACCGACGCCGGCAAGCCGAAGAAGGGTGAGCTGCGCGTGCAGCTGCTGGGTTCGGGCACCATCCTGCGTGAAGCCATTGCTGCCGCCGAGCTGCTGGACAAGGACTTCGGCGTCACCGCCGATATCTGGAGCTGCCCGAGCATCAACGAACTGCGTCGCGATGGTTTCGATGCCGAGCGCTACAACCGCTTCCACCCGGAAGCCGAACCGCGCAAGGCCTACGTGACCGAGCTGCTGGAAGGCCGCCAGGGCCCGGCGATTGCCGCGACCGACTATGTGCGTGCGTATGCGGACCAGATCCGCGCGTTCGTGCCGATGTCGTACACGGTGCTGGGTACGGATGGCTTTGGTCGTTCGGATACCCGTGCGAACCTGCGTCGCTTCTTCGAGGTTGACCGGTACTACATCGCGCATGCCGCGATTGCGGCGCTGGCGAAGGAAGGGAAGATGACGGGTAAGGATGTGGCCCGGGCGATCAAGCAGTACAAGATTGATCCTGAGAAGGCTAACCCTGTAGGGGTTTGAAGTCGAAGCCCCCTCATCGAGGGGGCTTTTTTTTGGACAATAGATAGGGATGTTAAATGGCCAAGAAAGTTACATTGGATGCCATGATTCAGCGTGCGGACTTTGCTGTGGCAGATGAGAACTTTGAGCTCGAGCTAATTAGGGATTTTCCGCTGGCCAATCTCGCGCCTGGCTCACACATCTTGCGCATGTTGCGAAAGCCAGATTTTCAGCGGGAAACGAATCAGTGGACCCCGGATCAGCTATCAACTTTCATCGCCAGCTTCCTGGACAACGAGGTTATTCCATCTCTAATTCTATGGAAGTCGCCGACTTACATATTTGTTATTGATGGCGGTCATAGACTGAGTGCGCTCAGGGCGTGGGTTGAAGACGACTACGGTGACGGGGCGATCTCCTATGAATTTTATAAGGGTGAAATCTCTGCAGAGCAACGCGCGGTCGCAAGGCGAACGCGAGCGCTAGTTGAGAAGGAGGTTGGCAGATATACGTCGCTAGCAGGTTTAGTTGGTCAGCCCAATGTAGGGGAAGAGAGGTCTAAAATCCGCGCTGGACGCCTTGCCACCCGGCCCCTTAATCTTCAATGGGTGCAAGGGAGCGCGGAGACTGCGGAAACCTCTTTCTTTAAGATTAACTCCCAAGGCACCCCTCTCGATGACATCGAAGAGTTGCTCATTAGGCATAGGAGGAAGCCCACTGCTATTGCCGCGCGGGCAGTGCTGCGGGCTGGCACGGGCCATCAGTACTGGTCCGGCTTCGAGGAAAAGGTGAGGAGTAAAATTGAATCCGCGGCCGAGGAGCTTTACAAGCTTCTTTTTCAGCCTGAAGCCGTTCCTCCAATTAGAACGTTGGAGGTGCCGTTTGGAGGATCCGTTTCTCCGGTTGACGCACACGCACTATTGATTGACTACCTTTCCATCACTGGTAGTCCCAGCTCCACTCCGGACCCTATAGATGCCCAAACTGAGGATTTGGTGGGGAACAAGGTCGTGGACATCCTTCGGCGTGCCAAAGATGTGACAAGTCGCATCACAGGGAATAGCGCGGGAAGTCTTGGGGTGCACCCTGCAGTTTATTTTTACAACGAGAAGGGGCGTTACAACAGATTTCTGTTCCTAGGCTTCGCGACTGTGATTTCGGCCGCAGTAAAAAACTCAAACGGAGAGTTTTTTAAGCGATTTACTGAAGCTAGAAGCGGTGTGGAAGCATTTCTTATCGAAAACAAGAATACCTTGGGCTTGATTCTGCAGAATACCAATAAGAATCAGCGAATCGTTAGGATGCAAAAGCTCTTTAATTTTCTCGTCCAATATTATTACCTTAACAAAGGGATTCCCGCCCTTAATATTGTCATGGAGCATATTCAGGTTCGAGGTCGAATGTTGGATCTCGGTGATCAGGCTCAAGGCGCGTCATTCAGTGACGAAGTTAAGGTGCAGGTTTTTATTTCCGAGTCTCTGAAGTCTGCGCTGAAATGCCCGATTTGCTCTGGATACATGATGCCAACAAAATCCGTTTCCTTTGATCATAAGCGTCGTAAACGTGAGGGTGGAATGGGTAATTCAGCTAACGCGCAGATGACGCACCCGTACTGCAACACGGGGTATAAATCATGACCACAGCGAATGATGAGGTTGGGGGGAAATTATTGATTTTAGTGGAGGCTGATTCCGATCGGATAATTGTAGAGGATATACTGCGCGAAATCGCAAGCGTCGGTGATCGAGTTGGCGTGATCGCGTGTGGTGGAAAGCAGAAGGTTGCTGAACGGTTCGCATTCCTGAGAGAGCAGGGTCAGCGCGTGGCCGCATTGGTAGATGCCGATCAAGTTTCAGTAGCAGACTCGGTTGAGTTGGCGCGTATCCAGTTGAGAGCCGAGTGCGGGCCGGTATTTTGCGCGGTTCCGACTATCGAGGCCTGGCTCTTTGCGGATCCCCAGGTTCCCAAGATGTATGCGCGATCCAAGCTGGCGCGGCAGACCGCCGAGCGCCTCCCTCTACCCGACCTCATTCCGTATCCGAAATATGTTGCCCGTCAGATTTTCAAGGGAGGGGCGAGCGTCTACCCTGCGGGTATCGCCAGCGCGATTGACTTGACCGTGGCGGCTGGAAGAAGTCCCTCCTTTGCTGCATTTGTGGCTGGAATATTCGATGAGCTCGGAATTGAGTCGAAAATTAGAGAGAAATCCCTCTCGGCAAGTATAAGCCGCGACGCGATCTCATCGATCGTTCGAGAGCTTCCGGCTTCTTCACTTGTATGGAAGACAGTGGGTGGAAAGGCGCTGAACGCGGCAGATCTCGCTATCGAGATTTCCGAAGGCACCCCAATAGGAATGCAATACTCTACGGAGCTTCTCCGCGTCTCACGGGACCTGATTGCAAGGTCGGCACGAAAGAAATGAGTACCATCGTATTTGCTACCGAGCACGATGAGGCAACAGCCGCAAATGCTGCAGTTGCTCGCGGCCTTGTGTCGCTTTTGGATATCGCCCTGATCGGCAAGGACGCTACGCGGCACTCATTATTGACCGCGATGGATGACAATCGTGGATTGGCTGTGCTGTTGATGGCCCATGGTAGTAGGGAAGCGGTGTTTGAGAACTCTGCGAGCCATGCCTTCGCGGTTACCGATTGCGAAGATTTGCGAGGACGACGGGTGTTCGCATGGGCCTGCAACACTTCACTTGAACTTGGCGTAGCAGCGGCCGTGGCGGGCGCCACTTGGATCGGATATAGGTGCGCGGTCACTGCACCCAGCGACCATCCTTCTTTCCTTCCCGGATTCTGTAGTATTTTTGCCGAAATCAAGTCGCGCTTTCAATACGTACAGTGCGCAGAAAGCGCTGCTGATTTCATTGTCTGGCTCAAGGTGGAATGCGAGAAATTAATCGAGGTCTTCGACGAGGCGCTTCAGGGGTGTGACGAATTCAGTGCTCTCTCTTGCTGTGGTCAGCTTTGGCAGCAGGTCGATATACACCTGCCAGGTGTGGCAGCTCCAATAAGACATCCTCACGCTCCGAAACCGTATCTGATTTTTTGAGATTCTGGGATCATAGTCATTCGGAAGGTCTTCCCGTTAAGCGTTTCGATGAGATTAGCGACTGCTCAGGTCGTAAGTGATCGTTATCCATTGGTGATCCGAGATATGCTGGGATAATTCCTCCACAGCTTGCGCCAGAGGCGCAGGCTGTGGACATATCCAAAAATCCCCTCTGTCTTCAGACTCAGCTCCCTCTCTTTGCTGCACTGTTTACTCCCGCTGCTTAAGTTCTGGCAGCGCTTGGACGAGCTGGCTGAGGGGTAGTTTCTCAAGAGCCAGCCAGCACTCCTCCTTCTTTGCCCACTCGCTGATCATTTTTCCCTTCGCCGAGGAATGTAGTGCCGCATTCACCTCCTTGGCCCATATCCGGATCTGATCCTTGAAGGCATCAGAGAGGCCTTGTTGCTCCCAGACCCTCATCAGATCAATATCCAAACCGTGCTGCCGCGACAGCAGTGCGACCAAGTAGATGGCAACGTTGCCTTGAAACGCAGGAAGTAGCGGACGTACCAGCGACTGAACCTGCTTGAATATGATGACTTTGGCAATCATCTGCTTGAACCCGGTTGCATCCGGGACCACGGACTCTCCATGCTCTTCCCGTTCTTTCACATCGTCCATGAAGCGGGCGAAGTTCTTCTGACCGCCGAGGCTAGCTTGGTCTGGTCGCCCATCCCAAGAGTTCAGGAACTTGGCGAGGTCTGTCTTGACCAAGCGCCGGGCCGGGGGAATGACTGCGGTCTTGAGGGCCCGGTACTTGGCGGGCGTACTGCCTTCGCGTGCCAGCTTGGTGTTGTAGCTACCTGACGCACGTTCATAGAACCAGCGGCCGACACCATCTGGGAGGTAGACGGTATCCGACAGCTTCTCGAGTTCAACGTGGAATGGCGAGTTTGCAGACAAATCGGACTGCTTGACAGTGTTCTGGCTGTTCGCGAACCGCGAGATGTCGCTGATAAGCGCTTCTTCCGCAGCCGAGTTTTCAGTCTTAAGAATTACGACCTTCGCCGGAACCTGAACCTTTGACAAGTCTGTGTCCGCAAACTTCTTCTTCGTGAAGTAGATGGATGCAGTGGTCTGACCACCGTTGACGATCTGCATGCCCTTCAGCCACGCAATGCCAGGGCCACCATCGCTGGTCTTTCCAAGGCTCACTTCGTCGGCGACCACCACAATGCCATTGTTGTAGGCGACAAACTTCTCTGGCTCTGAGCGTAGCGTGGCCTGGATGCCTTTGTTGACCTTTCCAGTGGCGCTCAGGAATGAGCGCACATTTGCCTCAAGAAGACGGGCGCCGTACTTGTCATACAGGTGGCGAAGCACGTCGGCCGGGAATACCGTCATCGCGTAGTCATAGCTGTCCTCCTCGCCCCGGATATAGACGCACGGGAGCGGGGTGCCTGCTACTTCTGCAAAATTGACTACCAGCTCGTCCCTCGGCTTTCCCTCTGACAGGTGGCGGTTGAGCCTCTCGATGTCCATCACCTCAAGTCGTACGGTCCGGCCTCCGACCTCCTGCGACTTGAAGTTCTTGGTCTTTACCTGGCCATCCGTCAGCACGTAGATCCGGATTTCCTCGAAGTCCCGATAGCCACGCTCAATATGCACCGCGAGTTCGTACGCATCGTTCGATGGATCGAGCGTCTTCGTCATTTTTCCCTGGGCAGATTGGGAAAGAAATCGGAAGCAGTACTCCGCTGCTTGCTTTGCTTCAGAGTCCGGAACCGCCTGGACCATGTCCGAATCCTTGTAGGACGTCACGAACAGGTCAAGGCGTTCCCCGTCCTCAGAGATGGAGTATCCGCTTAGCCTGATGTTTCCCACATGGACGCGTGTATCGACGTGGCAGACCTGTGGCTCGTACGTCATGCCCACTTCTTCCATGTGGCGCATCGTAATCTCGGCGAAAACCAGCTCCGGATAGGGATAGGCGGCCCCCGAAACGGACATGCGATCCTCTATTTCATCCTGTACTTCCGCGCGAATCTGCGAAAGGAAATCGGTCAATTCCATTGATTCTTCACTCCAAGACTAGTCGAAATTTCAGCGTAAGTGGACGCCGCAATCGGAAATGCATCCAGATCGAGCGAGTAACGTGCCTCATGGATTGCTGCGGGCACGCTGGAACGAGTGAGGCGAGGCGAGTCAGCGCATACGATTCGATATGTGAGCTCACTGGACCGGAAGCGCCTTGTGTACTCGGCTCGAGTTATGTCCATGTAGCCAGCCGAGACGAGCCGACTGTTCAGCAAGGCAGATGCGCCAGGATCGTGGATTCGTCCAGCCACTTGGTCAATCAGGTCGGGAAGGGTTGATCCCTCACTCAGTTGAGCCAGACGAACCGCCGCAACAAAGAGGGGCTGGTGCAGGCTGTCATCCAACTGATCAAGGTTGGAAATTATTGCGATAAATCCTGCCGGTGCCAAGGTTGTCTTCACTTCGATTGCGCCATCACCAAGCAGGAAGTCGTGCAGCCCGTCGTCAGGCCCAGCCCAGCTGTCGAGAGCGTCGAACTCTGAAACTCCATCGTCCAGAAGGTTCTGAAGAACCAAGAGTTCTCCAAAGAGCCCAATCTCTTCCTCCGTGGAAAGAACGCCATCGCTGTCGCGCTTCATGAAGGCTTGCCAGGCACGGATCCTGGAGATCATTGCACTATGAATTCGCAGACCATCCTGAACTGACGTGCTCTCCATAAGGTTCACAAGATCTACCGCCACTTTCGTAAAAAGCTCAAGCGATCCCGATTCCTGTCGAACCAAGGCAAACCACGAGTGGCCCGCAGGGTAGCCCTGAAGCTCAGTGCTGATGAGGCTGAACCCCTGGCCGCGCGGGAGTTGAAATGGCTGGGATGGCACGTTTCCCCTGATGCCGACCAAGACGCTCTCTTCATTCCGCGCGCCACGACGGCCTGCCATCACGCAGCAGTTGCCGATACTGAAAAGCTCGATAACCTTCCAGCCATCCCCTGTGGCAATGCCGCTCAGGGCGCGCCACGCGGTGACCAGCTCTGTGTCACTGCCGGAGCGGAGCATTCATATCCTCCCAGCCTACATTGTTGATGACGTACTCGGGGATGTCGGAATACTCGCTCTCCCAACCGACGTTGTTCACCTTGTAGGGAACCTTGATATCGGAGCTGCTTCCAGGGAAGCTCACGGCAAACGCCAACACGGGTGGGGCGCCTGCAAGGTTCTTCGGGCGCTCCCAATCCTCCCCAATCTTGGCACCCGCACGAGCTGGATCGAGAACATACAGAATCAGGAGGCCCTTCTCTGGTTCCGCCGTTACGGTTGAAGTTCCCTTGCCTCGAACTCGGCGCAGTGCCACGCCACTGGGGGTGTCCGGAGGCGAAGCACTTTTCTTCTCCTCCTTCTTCTCCCAAGTGGACACGGTGAGCGCCAGTGCGGCGTCCCATTGATCCTGGCTTACGTCAATTGACTCGTCGGTTGGATCAAGGAGGACGCCAATCGAGTATCGGCTCCCCTCCATCGAATCCGCTTTTCTGCGCGCCATGCCAACACTGATCCCTGGAGCAAGCTCATAGGGCTCACCCGATTGAGTCCCCAAAACAACCACTGTCCACTCCGTGAGCTCATTTGTTCCCGCCATCTTGCGGATGAACTGAGCAAGCACGTTGCTGTTCACCCGGTGGGCGGCTGACAGCGTGCTGTAGCTGTCAAGGAAGTCGGCTATGGTTGTGAAGTCGACACCTCGCCAGAGATGCCCCTGCCACTCCTTGGAGCCCCCTTGGTATGCCGCCTTTATGGGGTTGCTCTCGTCAGGTTTCCCCATTTGCACAGCAAGTCGATTACCTGCATCCAGGTTTCGATTCAGAGTCGGTTGATCAGTCGGGAAGCTGACTGTCTGAACAAGCTCACCACTGTACGAAAGGTGCAGTGTCTTCGCGCTCCGCATCTTGATCTGCGACGTAACCATCATCTCGGGATGCGACTGGACCTTCAGGCCAAACTCCCTCGGCGTGGCCCCAGAGTTGGCCATGAGATCGAACTCTTCTCTCAGCTCTGCTGATGCATCAGATATGTGCTTGAACCAGCGGATGAGGTCCGGGGATGTATAGAGACGGCAGAGATCAAGGTAGCCCGGACGGTATCCGAACCACCGCCCCATCTGCATCAGCGTGTCGTACATCTTTGATGCGCGCAGGAAGTAGCTGGTGCAGAGGCCCTCCAACGTAAGGCCGCGCGCAAGCTTGTCGCCACCGATGGCGATGACTTTGAGGCCTCGGTCCTTGTTCTGCTCGTAATCCAAGGCATCCTTGGCAGTTCCGTTGATCATTCGAACTTCGATGTCATCGAGTACTCCCGGTAGCGCAGACGCGACGTCTTGCCAAGTAGCATCTGCGCTGGGAAGGTCACCCAACCCAAGCTCACGAACCGCGGCAGAAGCAGGAAGGAAGTCACGGTTCCACAGGTCCTGCAGGCTGGATAGGGCGTCGGCGTGTTCAATCCCGCGCCCAATCGCTTGTCGGGCATGCTTGACGTAATCGTCAATGTCAGCCTTTACCACCTTCTGGACGTTGTTGAATCGTGTGACGTGAACGAGCATCGAGCTATGCTTCTTTCCTTGGCCACGGAGCTTCCTGACAGTGCATGCCAGGATAAAGGAGTCGACTGCCTCTCTTAGGCTTGGTGGCAGCGCGTGTTCATTGCTCCACACCGGAACATGGTCGATCTTGTGGCCCGCAGGCATCCATCCCGTTGTTTTGTCGTCTGATTGATAGTCACCCACAGGTTGGGTCAGTGGAAGCTGTCCCTTGCGACCCTCCGGGGACGCGCGCCCAAACATCGTCGTAGGGCCGACGTAATTGTCCGGTGCCGCCAGATTCTGGATGAACGCGGAGGGGAAGAGATCAGGGCCTTCGTTCCGTGTCTCACCGCGCTCATGAATGAAGATGTTTGCGAAAGGAGTGGCGGTGTAGCCCACGTACGCTGAGCGCGAGAATGAATTCAATATGCGCCGGATCAGTTTGTTGATCGTTGTTGGGTCATGTTCTTCATCGGCCTTCCCTTCTTCGTCGACTACCATTTCACCTGTGTCAACCGAGGCATTGTCAGCTTCGTCATCAATGATGAGCAATGGGAACTTGGTAGCTCTTCTGGCCACGATGGGGAGTTCTTTCGTGTTCGCGGAGGCCGGCTCCGCGCCTGGAACAGGAGCGTCGGCGACGTGCGACTGAATCCACTTGAGAAGCCTGACAAGTATCGACTTGTTCTTCTTGACGACAAAAAGCCAAGGCCGCTGTTCGGGACTGATCGAAAATTGTTTTCCAGCTAGCCCACCAAAATCACCGTTATCAGCTCGTGTTGTAGCGCAATTGGGCTTGATGGACATGTCGCTATCGATCAAGCCGACGCCCACGCGCTTGAGTGCATCATGCGTAGAGTTGGTCTCATACCCCAGGAAGCCTTCCTCAAGACGTATCTGGGTCTGGGATCGCAGGTTGTTATGAAGACCGGCGAGGACGATGATTATCTTGTATTGCGCGTCCGCCGCCTTGCATACGAGGCCGGTATAGCTCGCTGTCTTGCCCGACTGCACGTGCCCGACAACCAGCCCCCGGCGACTCCACTGCCCAGAACGCAGAGGATCCTCAAGCATCCCCAGAATCTTGTCGGTTGATTTGTCCAGTTTGTCAGCGATGTCCCAAGACAAGTCCTTCTCGATCATCTCCCGGTACCGCTGCCAGTAACGCCAGTCCTCTTTCCTAGAGGAGTCGAGCCAGGGTTCATGACCGCGATCGTCGGAGAGACTGACGTCATCACCGATCCACACACTGAATCGACGGATAAGCTCGTCTGTAACAGCGTCACGATCAAGGTCGGCTGCCCACTTTCGATTCATCATCAGCACCAGGCTAATCTTCTCGTCAATCAATGCGGGAGTGATCGGTCCTGAATCTTTCTCGCCAGCCAAAAGCTCCTGGACAATCTTGATAACGCTGCTTTCGCTTGAGTCACTCATGGGTCTCTCTTCAGTCCTTGGAGATGTTGTCCGGCAAATTCTTGACCAGATCTGAGTGGAGATCGAAGGGTTCGGTTCTTAGAAGTTGTCGTTTTGCCATGCTTGGCGACATTCCCTTCTTCTCCACCAGGCTCCGGTAGATCACATTGAGAACCTCTCGAACTGAATCGTCGGGCTCCCCTGTGAATCCCCCCTTTGCATGCTCTCCGCTTTCCGCAGCTTCAAGCCATATTCTCTGCACGGGGATGGTTTCTTCGAGGACGCGCAGCATCGCTTCAACCTTGGTGCCGTACGCGGAGTCATCCAGAAGCTCTTTCACCGCCGCATGTGTACGGTCGACACGGTAGCGCCGCCCTGTGGCCGTCTCTCTCGACTGCCAAACGGGTACGACCTCGTCGCGGCGGCCCAGCGATGAATTCGAATGCGCGCGATGCAGGAAAACCTTGCGCGCTCTATCTCGGGCGTCTTCGGCTAGTCGATAGAGCTGATCCCGCAGTGCAGCGGGAGGATGGGCGGATGATTTGCGGATGTCGATCTTCCATTGCGCATCAAGATCGTTGGGCAGGTCCAGCCGGATGCGTGCGAGCCTGTGGGCCTCGTCCTTGGACCAGGAGCGTCCACGCCCAAGGCCGAGCCAGCTGCCTGCAACCAGGAGTCTCCGTCCCCGATAGATGTAGAAGCCTTGCTGGCTTGACCAGCCCTCGATTCCGCCCGCTTCAGCGTAGGCCTTGTCGTTGAGGCGGTCCTTGTGTGGAAGTACGAAAGCCTGGCTGGTGATTCTCAGGCTACCTTCGCCAACGCTCGATTCGGGTGACCTCCAGGTCGCCGGATTCGACGATAGGAATGGGTCCCATGGCCTGACAGGTTTCCCGTTGAGCCGCAGCTTAATGCCGGGGCCGCTGCCGTCAAGGTAGCGGTGGAAGATCATTGCGAGGTGGAGCTCCACGTCATCAATGAGGTCTAGGAAATGCCTGGCCGAGAAGCCTTCAGTGATAATCCGATCAAGCTGTTCCCACAGGACCACTGTTCCTGATGGCTGAGCATTGTGCTGGACCAGGCGTGCCTCGGAGGATGAGTCGGGCCCATCAAGAAGGTGCCATTCGCCGTTCGGATCGGAAGCCAGGACATCCAGATCCCAGCGCAGGCAGCTCGATTGACCATCCTTGATGCTCAGAACAGTCAGCCTTCTGGCCTGTGAGAACGATGCTGTCTTCAATCCCAAGCCAAAGCGACCCAAGTCCGAGGCCCCCCGTACGTCCAAGGGGTTGCGGTCGCCGAGGCGCATAGCGCTGAAGAGCTCATCATCGTTCATGCCTCTGCCGTCATCTGCAATGGAAATCCAGCTGTCGACGCCCGACCAATTGAACCCGATTTCCACTTGGCCGGAGCCAGCGGAAATGCTGTTATCCACCAGGTCTGCCAGTGCCGTGGCCGTCGTGTAGCCCAGTCCGCGCAGGGCCTCAACCATGGCGTCAGCCCTGGGGGGAGCATTTCTTCCTTGTGGCCTTCCCTTACTGCTCTGCTGCATCGTCAGCCTCCGGCTTTCCATTGACCAACTCCCTGAGACGTCGCGCCGGATGGCGCATCAGTCTCAGCGCCTTGGCCTCAATCTGACGTATCCGCTCTCGAGTCACGCCAAAGATCTGGCCGACTTCCTCCAACGTCTTGTCGTTGCCGTCGATCAACCCAAACCGATGTCGGATGACTTCGGCTTCCTTTGAGCCGAGTGCGCTGAGGCACTCATCGATTGCTCGCTTACGCAGGTAGACATCCGTGACTTCCTCCGGCGACTGGAAGGTGTCTGGCGTGGCGAGGACCAGATCCGCTATCTCGTGCTGCTGATCCCAAGAGACCGCGTCGTGCGCCACATTCATTAACTTTGCTACATCCCCGACTGAGAGATCGCAGTTCTTGGCGATGTCCTCGGCGCGCATGTCATCGAAAGACTCCTCACGGAGGATTCTGACTGCCTTTGAAACCTTGTTGATCTTTTCCATGACGTGTATGGGCAACCTTATGACACGTGCCGTGTCACCGATGGCCCGTCCAACGGACTGTTTCAACCACCACATAGCGTAGGTAGAGAACTTGTTGCCCCTCGCGTAATCGAATCTGTCGATGGCCTTGAGCAGGCCGATCAGGGACTCCTGAATGCGATCCATACGTGACAGGGTGCTCCACGCGTGGCTGTCTGCCACGTGCACCGCGAGTCGAACGTTGGCATGGAACATCTCGAGCTCAAGGCGTGATAGACGCTGCACTGCTCTACGCAGTAGTGCGCTTGTGCACCCAGCCGCGTCGAACTCCTTGTCAAATCGCTTAACGGTTGATGAGCTCAGCTCCAACGCAGATACTGCGGCCAAGGCATTCCTCGCCAGGCCTTGGTTGTCTGGACTTTCCTGGAAGGCAAAACATACGCAGCGTGCCCTGTCCAGCATGTCGCTCAGGTTCAGTCCAGTGACGGGCCGGGCCAGGGGGACATCATCATCGGCGTCATCCGAGGCATCGAGAAGATCACTGGCGCGCTCATCGTCCTCGCTGCTGATGTGGCTGATCTGGCCGACGGAGACGCGTCCCCGCTCAAAGTCTGTCGCTAGGCCTGCTATCGACGCGACAGCGTGGGGGCTTTCAGCGATGGCTCGATACGCGTCCTTGAGGGACAAGTCCAGCAGAAGCCCAATACGCTCTTCGCCCATACGGTCCAGCAGAACAGACGACTGGGCAATCTTTGCGAAGTGGAAGTAGGGATCGTTCGTTGTGGACGAGAGATCCTGCATGTACTGCTCCAATTCACCGATATCGCTATCCGATGTTGGTTCGCTATCCTGTTGTAGATGCAGAGGAAGCAGCCACCCATCATCCTCTTCTGGTACGGCGTCAATCTGGCCCATGAGGATGGTGAGCTGGCGAAGTAAATCGCCGTTCTCATCGCCTTTAATCTCACGAGAGATGACCTCGAGGTCCTGAGAACTGAAGTTGCCCTCCACTTGGCCGCGGTGGACTACCGCTTCGAAGAGTGCATGGGTTGAACTGTGATTTAGCTCCCGGATCAGTGAGATTTCGGCGTGACTTGGGAGTTGCTTCGCCAGATCATTCCAGTCCTCATCGTTATCGACAATCACGTGCTTGGAAATAACTTCCTGCACGACCTGTATTGTCGATCGAAGCGTGGGATCCTCCATTGGCACTTCGGTTGCGACTTCTTCCTCCCAGGCCGCAAAGAACTCGGGCTCGAATTCGTGACCTTCGGGAGAGGAGCTCGGTGTGGAATCAGTCGCTGGCATTTGAGCAGAGTTGTCGGCTACACCGACGCGCTCATTGCTCCGGGCCCCGTCCAGCGTGGCTGCTGAATCGACGTTCTTCTGGAGTGCCAGCCGCTCAATCTCGAGAGAGTGCTCCAAAATCAGGCGGCAGAGATCCACGTGCCCTTTGGAAGCGGCAAGCATGTGCAGTGTCCGCCCTTGCTGGTCACGTGCCTCCACGTCACCCCCAAGTTGTAGGTAGCGCAACACATGCTCCGCATCGCCGCGAAGCGCGGCGAGTCGAAGGAGTGGCTTCAGCGATGAATGCCGCTCTTCCCCGGCGCTGGCTTCACTGCCAGCCCGGGTACCTGTAGAGCCCAGGGACTCCATTTCCCCTTGATTCATTGGTTCCCCCTGTTGAACCCTTCGCCTAGCTGAGTATCGACCACACGACTCTGGCGATCTGTCTGGCAATCAAAGGCGGAACTGCATTTCCGACCTGTACAAATTGTTGAGTCCTGTTGCCGAGGAAAACATAGTCGTCGGGGAACGACTGCAACCGAGCGGCCTCTCTGACGGTGAGACTTCGGCATTGGCGAGGATCCCAATGGATGAACGCGTGACCATCTCTTGAAAGGTGGCTAGTAACCGTGTTTGACGGCTTGGCCTTGAGCTGAACGCGGAAGCGATCCGAGAACGAACCACTTTCCCAGTTCAAGTGATCAGGCGCGAGCTTCTTTGGGAAGTCACGGCTGGTCGGTGATCTGTCGTGCTCCCGGGCAAAGGTCGCGCAAAAAAGGTAGCGTCCGAGGTCGGTTTTCATGTGGCCCCGAGTCTCATGGTTTAGCACGGATTTCTGAGAGTCGCTCCTGAGTTGCTTAACGTAAGGATTGCTGTCCTGGGTGTACTTGATCGAGCCGCGCGGAAGCCCGCCGGAAGGCAAAATTGAGCTGAGCTTGGCGATCAGCTCTGGATGGGAGTTACCCAGAATCCGGACCAAGCGATCCCTTTCCGATTCCATGGCCTTTCGCCATTCGTCGGGATCGTCCTGTTTGCGGCTCAGTCCGCTTCTTAGCCTGGGAAGCCCCGCGAGGGCCTTCTTGACACTGACTGGCTCTGCGGCATTGAGGCCGGGCAAGTCCTCGATTCCGCAGGGAAGAAGGTCTTCCCGGACGCCCATGATGATGACCCGGTGTCTCGCCTGAGGAATTCCGTGGTTCTCACATTTGATGATAAATGCAGAGGGATCTTGTGCGACAAGTTCGCTGGTCCGCTTCTGATTCTCCTCAACGTGGATAGGAAGAAGCACATAGCGATACCCGTTCTTTCCCTCCTTCTTTTCCCTTTTCAGGGCTGCAGCAGGGTCGGAGAGATCGCGCATGATTGCAGCGAACATCTCCTTGTTGCCAACTTTGGAAGTCAGGATTCCCTTGACGTTCTCCATAATGAAGACAGCGGGGGAGAACTCGTCAAGAAGACCCAGGTACTGCTTGTAGAGGAAATGCTTCTTGTCCCCTTTTGAGGAGAATCCCTCCACATGCCGCTGGCGAGCCCGGCCCACGACGGAATAAGCCTGGCACGGGGGGCCTCCGATGAGGATCATCTTTTCGTACTGATCCTTGACCTCGTTGATCCGTGAATAGAGGGCCTGATTGTCCCGTTCTTCTCCAAGGGTTAGGTTGAGCGCCTCCCGCTCGGCCTCAGCCCACAGGTCGCTCCATCGACCGTTTCCGAAATGTGCTGCCGGAGGAAGGGCCTCGCCCTTCGCAATTTCATCCAGATAGTCGTAGTACTCTCTCGGGACCTGGCCTTCCTGCCGGATGAGTAGGCGATAGAAGGCCCTGAGACGGAGAGTAGAGTGCGCAGACTTCTCCATTTCAGCGGATACCGCGAGTTCGAAGGGGTACTTGGCACCTTCTTCGGGGTTGAAGCTGCTGAACCCTTCGCCGAGGCCACCGGGGCCGGCAAAGATGTCAATTACACCGATGGGCTTACGTACTGCGGTCAAGACGGAGTCTCTGCTAGATGGTTGATGTGATGAGCCCGGCTGTTCGATCAGCGCTGATGTCGAGAATCAGGGCCAGGAACACTAAGCCGGAGGTCACTGTCCGAAGGCAACTTTGGGCGCGTGGGTTCCGCTTTCGACTTCATGCGAAGGGCCTCGCAGGAAAGCCTGACCTTGTGCTTCCAAAATGGAAGGCCGCGGTGTTCGTACACGGATGCTTCTGGCATCGCCATGAGGGTTGCCCTCTCTTCAGACTGCCGGAGACACGAGCAGACTTCTGGGATGCAAAACTCTCCGCCAATCGACAGCGCGACCTGGCGGTAGTCAGGTCGCTTCTGGGCATGAGCTGGCGCGTGGCAGTTGTATGGGAGTGCGCTATCCGACTCGACTCCAGTGCCGCGAGTGATTGCCTTTCGGAATGGATATCCAGTGACCGAAAGGGAATAGAGATCCGGACCAGCGACGGCACAGTAATCTGTGGAGACTTGGATGGTGGTCAGTCGTGAAAAATCCATCTGTCTACGATCATTCCCTTGGTCATTTTCGCGTTCAAAAAGGGCGTCGCTCCTGATCCAGGATGTCGGCCCCAATCTGTCTGCGGCAGGGTTCTGTGCTCCACTCTAAATGCCTGAGCCGCGCCCCCCGACGCCTGACGGGATCATACCAGGGTAGAAGCCCCTGTCGCTGATTCTTTAGTCGCGCCGGGTGCCCGTAGGAGCAATTGCCGAATGCCTGAGCCGCAGGAGTCAGCGGCTGAGCCGCTTGGCGTCGACACACTCATGCCGCCGAACTTGCTGCGCCACAGATAGTACGAAGCCTCGCTGAAGCCGTGCTGGCGGCACAGGACTTGATGGCCATGCGCGCCTCAACTTCGCGCACGAAGCCGATGATCTGTTCCTGGGAAAGGCTTTCTTCATGTCCAATCTCCCTGTCATTGAGGATTGGACTCCAAATTGTTCCGCTACTCAAACTCGGGCGCGTCGGCCCTTGCAATCATCGTGGCCGGTAGCACTAGCAGCGGCAGCAGTGCTTACCGGTTCCCTCTTCACTGGCATCAGCGTAATAGCAGTAGTCAGCGTCGGCGATCCTGCCTTCTTCCCGAAGCACAAGCGCTCTTCCGTTGACACCACCTTCAAGCTGCATGGCAGCCGCGGCCCCGTCCTGGCGACTACATGGCCTGTGGCTGCACCCGCCCTCCCGCCCTGATACCATTCCCCCGCAAACCCAGCCAGCCCACCCAGCGCAGACAGATGCGGGGCCGGCCGTCACATGTACGGCCCAGCGAGCCAGGACACCCTCCCGTGCCCCTTCAAGGAAGCTCGCATGCTCCGCAATTCCGTAATCCGCTCGGCCGCTCTGGCCGTCGCCATCTCCCTGACCCTTGGCGCGCCGTCCGCGTTCGCCGCTGACCAGACGACCGCATCCGCCAGCACCGCCGCCGTCCAGCGCAAAGCCGTCGCCCAGGGCCTTTATGAGCTGGCCTTCAGCCCCAAGCAGAACGCCGTGTTCGTCGCCTCCTCGGGCGGCTTCGGTGACGCCGCCGGTCCGTCCCAGGTCCTGCGCCTGAATCCGGAAACGTTGGCCGTCGAAACCGCCATCCCGCTGGAGCGCAAGGCGTTCGGTGTGGTGCTGGACGATGCCAACAACCGCCTGTACGTCGGCAACACGGTCGATACCTCGGTCACCGTGGTCGACACTGCCACCAATAAATCGGTCGGCATCGTGCAGCTGATGGAAAAGAAGGTCGGCAAGGATGGCAAGGCGGCCTACACCCACGATCTGCGCGAGCTGGTCGTTGATGGCGCCAACAGCCGCCTGTACGTCACCGGTCACTCGGGTGAGGGCAGCGTCTTGTTCGTGGTGGATACGCAGTCGCTGAAGGTCATCAACACCATTCCGGGCCTGGGCAACGCCAAGGCACCGGGTCTGGCGCTGGATGCCAAGGCCAAGCGCGTGTACACCTCCAACCTGCTGGCCGAGGTCGTCACCGTCGGCACCGACAGCGGTAAGGTCGAGCAGCGCTTCAAGGTCAGTGCCGAGCAACCGATGAACATCGCGCTTGATCCGGCCGGCAAGCGCCTGTTCGTGACCGACCAGGGCTCGGAGATGATCCGCAAGTATCAGGCCAGCAGCTCGGGCTTCGAATCGAAGCATCCGGGTCAGCGCGTGCTGGTGCTGGACCGTACCACCGGCAAGGAGCTGGCCAGCATCCCGACCGACGCCGGCCCGCTGGGCATCCTGCTGGATGCGCCGCGCAAGCGTCTCTACGTCACCAATCGCGATGGTGGCACTGTCACCGCATACAACAGCGACACCTACAAGCAGGTGGCCACGTACGCGGTGCCGACCCACCCGAACAGCCTGGCGCTGGATGCCAAGAAGAACGTGCTGTACGTGACCGTCAAGAACGGTGACAGCGAGCCGAAGGGCAGCGAAGAGTCTGTTGCGCGGATTGCGCTGTAAGGCTCACCTGGCTGAAGCCGTCCGGTAGCCTCATGGCACCGGACGGCGGCGTCTTCACAGATCGTCGTAATGTCCGCACACTGGAGGAAACGTCACAGACGAAAGGTCGTGCGGCCATGGAGATTGAACGGCTGGTCAATCGCTCCGAGCTCCTCATGCAGAACCTGAGCGAGCTGCTGGCGCATCCTCTTTACGATGACAGTACACGCCTTGGTGTCTCTGCTCAGGCAACGTGTCTGAGTCTGGAGCATGCTGCCGCTGTGAGAGTGCTCGTCTGCAGTGGCATGACGCTCAGTGCGCCAGCGATGCTGCGATGTCAGTTTGAAGCGCTGGCAAGAGGCATTTGGTCTCTCTACTGTGCAAGCGAAGCGCAACTGGAATCGTTGAATAAGCCGTTGGATAACGAGTCGGCTGATGCCAGTCGTTCGTTGCCAGCCGTCGGGGCCATGCTGGATCAGCTGGGCAAAGTTCCGGTGGCCAATGAAGCCGTCAGGTGCCTTTCGGAATTCAAACTGCACTCGTGGAAGGCACTGAATTCCTACGTCCATTCGGGCCTTCATCCACTTCGCCGTCAAGCCGATGGCTATCCCTCGGAGTTGGCAATTGCAACGGTGAGGCAAAGCAACGGCCTCGCAATGCTTGCGGCCATGCAGATAGCCATTCTTACCGGCGTGCCGGGGCTGCAGAAGACGGTGGTCGCATTGAATTGTCGTTTTGGTAGCTGCCTGCCCATTGTCGCCGAAGAAACCATGAGCACTCGCATCAGTTAACTCGCATGTCGTAATTGACCTAAGTACAGATAAACTCCATCGCCGAGATGGCGCCGGACAGTGCGTCCCGGCGCGGCTCGAGTGACATAATTTCAACGCGTCTTGAGAAGCGTGACGCTGTGCGTTTCCTCAGCAAAGTGTGTGCGAATATACTTAATCGCACGCCCTGCCGTGTCCCAGAATCAGCCTGATGGCAACTGGCAGAATGCAACGGAATCAAGGGCATTCATCCTGGCGAGTACGGCACCAACGGTAGCCAGAGGCCAACCTCCGAGATGCAGCTGAACTGAGGAAACTGAAACGTTAGTGACGGCGCTCTGCAGCGTCCTGTTGATCGCACACCCACTGCCCCAGTCCATACAGAGCAAAGCCGTATACAACTACCGCACCAATGATCTTGAACATGGTCGTCCTTTAAGAGTGTCTAAGAAAAGGGGCATCCCTGCCCAGCGCTACTCCATCCACAGCCATTCTTCTCTTCCGTGCGACAAGCCATGTCGCACCGATGCAAGTGAAGCGGACATCTGGTATTCACTCTAAAGATCACAAGAGACCTGCCGATTACACGTGGTACGGCGTGCTGCGACACCAACTGTCGCGATGCACGATGAAGATGGAACTCCCGCAACATGCCACGCTCCATGGAGGACTCGGCAAATGGAACAGGACGAGAGCGATCAGGCCGCAGCGCCCGTGAGCAAGGAATCACTCAACGCCGCCGTGGCGGCTTCGACGATCGAAGTGGTGCAGCGTTATGGCAACGCCGGCGCCGAGTACATCAAGGGCTATACCGGCAAGGACGCGCTCACCGGCCAGAAGTTTGCACTGGGGCTGAAGACCATCGCCGGGTACAAAGTGCCGGCCGAACATGCCGCCAAGGTTCTGGCTAGCCAGGCTGGGTATGCTGCCGAAGTGGCGGCTACCAGCCGCGACAATGCTGAAGCGATCATCAACGGCTCACCCGTGCGTACTGTACGTAGCGACGACCACCCCAGTTACAAGCGCAATCACAATGTGGTGGATCGCTTGCAAGTGCTTGATGGCCAGGTAGTCATGGGCAGCGAGGGTCAGATGAAGTTCGTTGCAGGCAAGAACTGCGATGCGCTGTTGAACAAGATTGCAAAGCCGGACGGCGATTTCGCGCGCTACCGAGGCATTAAGCTGGAGCTGCCCTCTGAGCAGATGGCCTCAGCCGAGGCAACTTGCCGCACGGAAGCCGCCAAGCTGCGCACGAATGCGGAGGCCGTTGATGCGCTGGGCAAGCCTGACGTGGCGGCCCGCCTGCGCGAACATGCCGACAACTACGATCAGCTGGCCGCGAACCTGAAAGATTCCGGCCTGACCAGCGAAGACGCGCTTTTCTACCGCACGCACCCGCGCATCGCCACGCTGCGGGATATGGCACACACCAGCCATCGGGCCGGTGTTGAGGGCGCCAAGGGAGGTGCCGTGATCGGTGCTGCCATCAGCTTGGCCACCAGTGCCTTTCTGGTGGCCACAGAGCGCCAGCAGATGAGCGCAGCCATGACGAATGTGGCCATGGACACCGTCAAGGCGGGCGCGATGGGCTATGCCTCCGCCTCCGCTGGCTCAACGCTGACCTCGGTGATGCAGCAGTCTGGTCATCAAGGACTGCAAACGCTCTCGCGCACCGCTGCGCCGGCGATGGTGGTCAACGTCTGCATCACCATGGGCGTGAGCATCAAGCGCTACGCCAACGGCGAGATCGATGGCTTGGAGTTCATGGAGGAGATTGGTGAGAAGGGGAGCGGCATGTTGGCCGCCGGGATGATGGCAGCCCTCGGGCAGATTGCCATTCCGATTCCTCTGGTTGGGGCTGCCATTGGCGGCATGATTGGCTGCACGTTGTCATCGATGTTCTATCGCGAATCGATGTTGGCGGGGCGGAATGCGACGCTGGCCAAGGAGGCTCTAGACCTGGCGATTGAACTGCATGAGGCAGCGCGCGAGGAGGTACAGCGGCAACGCACTGCACTCGCAGACTTCATGGCCGCCGAACTTCCGGCGATGCAGCGTGCAACCGCCGAGTTGGTATCAGCGTTGGACGCTACAGAAGCCGCCCTGGAGGCAGATGCATTCGCTGTTGCGATCAACAGCTACGCCACGCTGCTAGGCGCGAGGTTGGAGTTCAGCTGCGTGGGCGAGTTCGAATGCTTCATGGCCAGTGACCGCCCACTTAGGCTCTGACCGCACCCGAATCCTCTTTCGGGCGGTCAATATACACGCGCCTTGGCCGCCATTACATTTCCTGCGCGTTATCCAGAAATTCCGGAGAGACGATGTTCCTGTATTTGCTGCCCGACGCCGAGCAGGCGACCTTCCTCAAGGTTGCTCGTCTGATGAGCGTCAGTGACAACCCGATGCTGTGGGATGGCAAGGCCCACGATGAACTGACTGGCGACACAGATCTGAGCAACGTCTCGCTGGCCGAGTCCGAGCACGAGCGTGCGATCTTCGACAGTTTTGCGCGTGAGTGCGGCAAGGTGTACCGCTCGGACGGCGTTACCAAAGAGCTGCTGTCGCGCCTGAAGCTGCTGCCACTGGTGCGACAGGCTGAACCGGCTGAGCGCGCGCGGGTGGCATGTGAAGTCCTTGGCACACTGGTTGATCAAGCGCTGGCCGACTCCGTTCAGCCTTCGGTGCCGAAGGTGATGTTGTACGAACTGATGCTACTCGCCCTCGCCGATGGCGAAGTCTCCCTTGTGGAGGAGGCGCAGCTGCGATGGCTCGCAGATAAGTTCGGTATCGACGAATACACCTATGCCGATCTGTTGGAGCGCGCGAAGAGCATCAGCGCCGAAGCAAGCCGAACCATTGCCATCATCCTTGAGTAACCGGAGCAGAACATGATTCCTATTGTTGTGGGCGCGGCCATGGCCGCCAGCGCGATCTACGGGTTGTACAAGGGCGGCAAGGCCGTGTCTGACCACAAGGATGCGAACGTTGCAAATGCCGATGCTGGTCAGCTGATCAGCCGCGGCACCAGCCTGCTGGACGACCAGCGCAAGAAAACCAATGCTGTGCTGGAGGACTACGGTGCGCGCAAGCTTCGCTCCTTCAATGGTCCTATAAAAGACTTCGTCGAAGCGTTCGGTCAGCTGAAGAATGTGGAGAGTCTGAGGTCGCCGGAGCTGGAACGGCTGGTGGATGGTGATTTCTCCGTTGTTTCCCTGGAGGGCCTGCGCCGTGACTATCAGTTGCTGATGGAATCCGGGCTGGGCGTTGGCGCCGGGCTGGGCAGTGGCGCAGCCCTGGCATTTGGCGCCTACAACGGCACTTTCCTGCTGGCCAGCGCGAGTACGGGAACCGCAATTTCCACATTGAGCGGCGCAGCGGCAACCAACGCAACGTTGGCGTGGCTGGGAGGCGGCGCACTATCGGCGGGCGGCTTTGGCATGGCCGGCGGTACCATGGTGCTCGGCGGCTTGGTGGCGGGCCCGGCATTGGCCGTGTTTGGCTTTGTGGTGGGTGCCAAGGCGGAAGCGACCCTGGCCAATGCCAAACGCAACAAGCAGGTGGCACGCACGCACTACGACGAAGCCGTGCTGGCTGCAGAGCGCCTCTCAGCGGTCCAGGTGGTGACCACGCTTGCGAACAAGACCTTCTCCAAGCTCGGCGTACCTTTGCGCCGCGGCGTTGCAGACATCCGTGCCGCCATCGGTGAGTATGGCCCGGACTTCAGCAACTATCCCGAGCAGACCCGCGAGAAGATCTTCCGCGCCGTCAAGACCGCTCAGTTGATCAAGCTGATGGTCGATACGCCGATCCTGGATAAGGACGGCGCGCTGGTGCTTTCCACCGAGAAGACGGTGCGTGATGTGGATGGTGTGATCGTCCAGTTGCAGCAGCAGGCTTCGCCGACGGCAGCCTGACAGATGGCATCCGGGCGCATCGGCATGTGCTGAGCGCCTGGTTCCCGCTCACATTCTCATTACTCGTACTGCCGTTCCGCCATGCGGCACGGCTGGGCCAAAGGTTGCACGAATGAAGGATCGTTCCAGCGACACGTTGATGCGCCAGTGGGAGATGCTGCGGCTGATCCCGCGTGCGCCCAGGCGCATAACAGTTAAACAGATCCGTCACGCGCTGGTTGAACTGGGCTTTACGACCAGCAGTCGCACAATTGAGCGGGATCTGCAGAACCTCTCATCGCGCTTTCAGCTGGTAGTGGACGAGGCGGAGAAGCCGTTCGGCTGGAGCTGGGCCAAGAACGCGAACTTTGCCTTTACGCCACGATTGTCCACCACGCAGAGCGTCGCTCTGTTGCTCTCGCAAGCTCACCTTCGCAGTTTGCTTCCAGCTACGGCAATGAACGAGTTGATGCCCGTGTTCGACATGGCGCGTGGCGAGGTTGCCGCCACCGGCTGGAGCGAGTGGCACCGCCGGACCGCCATTCTCCCAACGGGTATGCCGCTAAAAGCGCCGGAAGTGGCAATGAACGTACAGGTGGATGTTCACCGGGCGCTCCTGTTGCAGCGGCGTCTGATGGGTTGGTACCGCAGCAAGGGGACTGATGAGCCAAAGGAAATGGTAATGCACCCACTGGGCTTGATAGTAAGGGGCCCGGCGCAGTATCTCGTGTGCACGCTGCGCGACTATCCAGATGTGCGACACCTTGCGCTGCATCGGCTTTCCCGCACGCAGGTGCTGGACGAGGATGCCAAGCCGCCTGTGGATTTTGAGTTCCAGCGCTATGCGTCCACTGTGGCGACATCGTTCAAGGGTCGCGGACAGGTGTCGCTGGTTGTTCGCTTTCATGCGACGGCCGCCGAGCACCTGCGCGACACGCCCTTGTCGGATGACCAGGTAATTGAAGTTCTAGAGCGCGACCAGGTTCGGTTGACAGCGACGGTAGAGGATGACCAATCGTTGCGCTGGTGGCTGATGGGTTTTGGCCGCCATGTGCAGGTAGAGGCGCCAGTGCACCTGCGCGAGGAAATTGCTGAGGAGCTGCGGCTGGCGCTGGAAGGTTATGGCAGTGCCTGACCAACCAGGGGCTGCCCTGAAGCCTCTTGTTGGTTTCGGCCACTCCGATCTCCCAGTCGATCTACCCGTCTCTTCGAAAGAGCGTTATCCATTGGGGTTCGCACCGAAAGCCATTGATGTGGAGCTTCTGATCTGGGAGCAGAATGTCCACCCGTCGATTCGTGTATTTCTGATTCCGGCGTCGCCACGGATCGGCCACACCGCCCCTTCACCTCTCACTGGGCCCGCGAATGGAAACCGACTCGACCCCTGATTCCTCGTCGCCTTGGTACCGGAGGTGGCGGACGGATTCCACGCTGTACATCACGGGCGCCGCGCTCATGCTTATCGGCTTTTTTGGCCCGATGATGCAATGGGGGAAATGGGGGAAATGGGGGCAGGTGGTGGTGTTTGCTGGCGTCGTCTTCATGGGCGCCGGCCTGCTGGTCCGTCTCGTACCGGCCTTTCGTCGGGCCTGGAAGAGCGTGGTTGTCCGCCGACTAGTGTTCCTTGGGCATATCGGCGTGCTCGTCCTTGCCGCGATGTACGCCCGTAACCTGATGACCAGCGCCACTGGCTTACCGGGTCAGGACTTCACGCTCGGGACCAGTGCATTGTCTCTCCTGCTGTATCCATTCGCGTGGCTTTGGGTGTTTGTTGTGGTGGCTGGCTTGGGCGTTATGATCTGGCAAGTGGTTGTCTTCGCCAGAATGATCCTGCACAGCGTGCTCAAAGTGGTGCCCTCGGCGATTGTCCGTCGGTGGGCACAGCATGCTGCCAAAGGCATGCACCGCAACTTTGCGCACCTGCTCGGCGGTTTCGGGATACTGCTGGGGTTGGCGTTGCCGCACGACCACCTGCGGGTGTATCAGCCAGCGGTCGAGGGCTTGGCGAGGTGGGCGGCGTTCTATGGCGACTATCAGGCGGTGACCCGCTATCCAGGCATCGCCCCAGGCACGCGCGTGCTGCTGCATGCCAATGGCGTGTACTCCACCGCGACAGTGCAACCAGACCGCAGCATCAGGATCGATGTCGGCATGTGGAAGGCACCGCCTGCAGTACGGGCAGAATGACGCAGGCGTCAGACGTCAATGCGCATCCCGCTTCCGCCGCACGTAATACCCCCGCCCCTCCCCAAACACCACACTCAACGCATCCACCTTCCCGAACGCATCCCGATGGAACTCGATCTCCAGCCCATCGATATCCGGCGACACAAACCGATTCGGTGATACCGGCAACACGCGACCATCGCGTTTCGTCCCCACCACACCCACTCGCACCTCCCCATCAGCCACCTTCACCTGCAGCGCGGGCACATCGAAGATGTCGGCCAACGCGCGGCGATGCGCCATCGGCACGTTCTTGTCCTGTTCGAAGACCCCGGCGTAGTCCGCGTAGCGCGGCTCGCGCAGGTCCAGCGCAACCGTACGCACGGCAGAATTCACCCCACGCCCGATTGCATCGGACAGCGCATTGCGGATTTCCGTCGCCAGCGCAGCGCCGTTCTCCCCGTTGGTAAGAATGACGAAGCCATCGCCCGTCTCCAGATATCCCTCGATCCACGCCCGGTAACTGTCGTTGGAGCCACCATGGTGGAAGATCCGGGTCTGCCCGGCACCGTCCAGGCGCGGGCCAAGGCCGTGCCAGCTTGGCGACACCTCGGTCATCATCTCGGTCGCGATGGGCCGCGGCAGGAACTCGCCCTGGCCGCGGTAGCTGGCTGTGAGGGCGGCGACGAACGCGGCCAGGTCGTTGGCGTTGGTCCACAGGCCGGAGGCGCCCTGTTCGGGGAAGGACTGCCAGCCGCGCGGCAGGGCGGTGGGCTTGCCGTCGCCGTCATGCGCTTTGGCAATGTTGTCGGTGGTGGTGGGCGGATCGGTGAAACGACTGCGCTGCATATGCAGTGGCTCGAAGACCTGCCTGCGTGCGAGCGTGTCCAGCGGCTGGCCGGTCACGTCTTCGAGCACGAGCTGTTCCACCATCACGCCGCCACCAGAGTAGTCGCCCCGTTCGCCGGGCGTATGGATCAGACGTACCGGTTTGTTCTTGGCCGGGGCGACGCCGTCCAATGTCTGCAGCAGTGTGGGCAACGGTTCGCCGGGCAGGTAGTCGGCGAAGCCGTGCACGCCCAGCCCTGACGTGTGCGACATCAACATGCGCAGCGTCAGATGCGGTGCTGGGAGGGTTACGGTGGGGGGTACTTTCCAGCTGCGCAGGTAGGTAGCGATGTCCTGGTCCAGTGCGAGGGTGCCATCGGCGGCCAAGCGCAGTGAGGTGGCGGCGGTGACCACCTTGCTGACCGAGCCGACCGAAAACAACGTGTCGGCATTCACGGCAGCCTGCCTGCCCACCTCGCGCGTCCCGTAGCCGGCGCTGTGCACGAGCTTGCCATCTCGTAGGACAGCGATGGCCACACCGGGCACATGGTGCTGGGCCATGCGTTCCTGCAGCGACCAGTGCGGCAGCCCGGTATCGGCCGGCACCACGGTGGGGCGCAGGCCGGAGGCGAGCGCCGTGCGGATCGTCGCGTCTTCGCGGTCCGCCGCCGCTGCAGGGCCGGCAAGCAGCAGTAGCATCGCGGCACACAGTGACGCGCGCAGCAGGCCGTTCTGAGCGCGGTTGAATCGCAATGGGGTTGGTGCCTGCGGAGTGGATGCGTAAGCCATGCGATACCTCATGAGGGGGCGATGCGCGAAAGACAGGCGTGCGCGTGCACGCCGAAGAGAGGGCGAAACGGTGCAGCGAAAGAGGGAACTGCGTGGCGGGCGATGGCGACGAAGGCCATCGCACCGATCAGCGTCAACCTTGGGCAATGCGTCCGCTCAGCGTCTGCCGGCGACCGCACCACGCTGGGTGAGGTAGTCACGGACGCGATCGTTGCGTGCCTGGTTCAGTGGCGAGCGCCATTGCCCGAAGTCGGCCACCACGCCCAGGTTGACGTCGGCACCTTGCTCGACCAGATAGGCCACGGTGTCGACGTCACCGGAGCGGGCGGCATTGATCAGCGGGGTTTCGTCCAAGGCGACGATACGGTTGACGTCGGCCCCGGCGCCGACCAGACGCTCGACGATCGGCAGATGACCGCGACGTGCCGCAGCGATCAGCGGATTGCCATCGCCGCGCGAGGCCAGGTCGGGCTGCGCGCCTAGGACGAGGAGGGCGTCGACCATCGCCAGTTCGCCGTGCTTGGCGGCGATGATCAGCGCGGTGCCGTCGCCACCGACCTGCGTGTCCACGGCAATACCCATCTTGACCAGCTGCTGCACGCGGGAGATGTCGCCGTTGCCGGCCGCGCTGAGCAGCTGCTCGGCGTGCGGCGAAACGGTACGCGACGTAGTGGCGGTTTCGTTCTCTGCAACGATGATCGCGTTGCCCAACCGCGGCGTAGCGGCCACGGTGACACCAACATGCGCGACCAGCGCAGCCGCACACAGTGCGCCCCAGCCGAAGCGCGTTGTCCAGCGGGTCGAGCGCGTGTCCAGGCGCAGCAGCCCATCGATGCGCTGGCTCAAGCCACTGCGGGTGGCGGACATGCCGACGGCCAGAGGCGCGCTGCGCCCGCGCTGTGTCATCAGTCCGGCGATACCGGTCAGCAGGGAATCGGCATAGCCGCGGCCACTGCCGGTGCGCAGGGCCGCCTGCTCATCGCAAGCCATCTCGCGTGCGAGATCCAGCCGACGGCCCAGCAGGTGCAGGAACGGGCTCCACCAGTACACGGCGAGCAGTGCACGCTGTGCAGCCGTGATCCACAGATCATGCCGACGAATATGCGCGGCTTCATGCAGCAGCAGATCATGCAGCGCGGCCGGGGGCAGGGTGGATGCCATCGTGGTCGGCACCAGAATGCGCGGCGACCACAGGCCAACCACCATCGGGCCCGGGGCGATATCGGATAGTGCAACGCTGGCACCCGCAGGCAGTTCTTCACCCAGAAGTGCTTCGTGCTGGGGCGACTGCCGCGCGCAGCGATGCAGGCGACGCGCTTGCCATGCGCCTTGGCCCAAGCGGGTCAGGCCCCATAGCGTGCCGAGCAACCAGATCAGCACGGCGCCGTGCAGCAGGGTAGGCGTGGTGGAGGCGGGGATCGTGTTGGTGATGCCGTCCACTTTCTGCGCGACAACCCGCACTGAAGCCCCAGTCGCTGAGGGCGGTAGGGCCTGCTGCGCGACCTCAACAGTCGTCGGTGCAGTGCGAGGCAGCAGGACCAACAGCGGTGACGCCGCGGCCAGCACAAAGGCCGCGCAGAGCGCCCAGGAGCGCGCTTCCGCACTGAGCCGGCTGCGCCCCAGCACCAAGGCCGCAAGTGCGAACAGCAGGGCGCTCTGCCAGAGATGTTGCGCGGCCATCGTTGCCAGGGCCTGGGTCCAATGCACGGTCATTTGGGCGTCCTCGAAGGAGATGCGTCGTCCACGCGCTGCTGGAGCGCTTTAAGCTCGTCAGCGTCCATGTCGTGCTCATCGATCAGGTGCTGGGCCAGCACGCTGGGCGAATCGTTGAAGAAGGACTTGAGCAGATTCTCCAACGCCTGTTTGCGCGCCTCGCTGCGGGTGATCGCGGCGCTGTAGATGAAGGCGCGACCCTCGCTGCGATGGTGGACCAGGCCTTTCTTGTCCAGCACCTTGAACATGGTCAGCACGGTCGTATAGGCGACCGGCTTCTTCTTGGACAGCTCGTCGGCGACCTCGCGCACGGACGCCTCCTTCTTCTTCCAGAGCACCTCCAGAATGCGGCGTTCGGCGTCGGTCAGGGCAGGCGATACGGGGCGGGCCATGGCTATCTACTGGTTCGTTAGTTGATGGCCGCATCGTGCGCCCGACGAATCGGTCGTGTCAACTATGTAATTAGTAATGGCCGGCCTGCACGGTGGACGATGGCGCCGCGCATGCCACGTCGCCGGCGCGTATCTATGAATCGTCATGGCCACGCAACAGCCCACAGCTGGCACAGCACTCGCTCAGCGGCCTCTGCCGCAGAGCAGCACGCAATGCCGCATGGGCTGCAGGATGCGCACCAAGGCCATGCAACAACAACGTAAGTGCCAGCCCACAGCAGACGCTTCCGGACGCGCTTGGCTTCCCACGTTGCGCAGCTTCCGGTGTGATCTCATGACAGTCCATGTACCGGTTCCCAGCGTCGACGATGCCCCATGGCAACTATCGTCCGCCGCCGTCTCAGATGCTGAGATCGTGGCCGAGTGAATCCAGCATCGCACCGCTGAACACCCCGGCCGGTATCAGTCAGCCCCGTGCACGTCACGTCAGCGACATCGCGCTTTCTTTCACGGCTCACCCAACCCCCTCTCCCTAGGATCGAACATTCCTTCCCCATCGCTCCAAGGAGTTCCCATGGCTGCTTCCCGCGTTCGTCTGCACGTTGAAGATTCCGGTGGTACCGGCCGCCCGGTGGTGCTGATCCATGGCTGGCCGCTGTCGGCCGAATCGTGGAAGGCCCAGGTCCCCGCGCTGCGCGAGGCGGGGTACCGCGTGGTGGCTTACGACCGCCGTGGTTTCGGGCGCTCGGACAAGCCGTCCGATGGTTACGAGTACGACACGCTCGCCGATGATCTGGCCGGTGTGATCGAGGATCTGGATCTGAAGGACGCCACCCTGGTCGGCTTCTCCATGGGCGGTGGTGAAGTGGCGCGCTATGTCGCCAAGCACGGCGAATCGCGCCTGCACAGCGTGGTGTTCGCCTCGGCGGTGCCGCCCTACATGCTCAAGACCAGCGACAACCCCGAGGGCCCGCTGACCCAGGAAAAGGCCGATGAGATGCGCGAAGGCCTGGAGAAGGACCGCGACACCTTCTTCGATGGCTTTACCAAGGATTTCTTCAGTGCCAACGGCGAGCTCAAGGTCAGCGAAGAAGAACGCCAGGCCGCGATCAAGCTGTGCCAGCAGTCCGACCAGACCGCCGCGCTGGGCTGCATGAAGGCGTTCGGCACGACCGACTTCCGCGGCGACCTCAAGAAGGTCACGGTGCCGACCCTGGTGCTGCACGGCGACAGCGATGGCACGGTCCCGTTCGAGGGCTCGGGCAAGCGCACCCATGCGGCCATCGCGGGCAGTGAAGTGGTGGTCCTGAAGGACGCGCCGCACGGCTGCAATGCCAGCCATGCCGATGCGTTCAACAAGGCACTGTTGGACTTCCTGAAGAAGTAAGTCGCAGGTCGCTCTCCGCCATGCGCGCCCGGCACGTTGAGATCACGTGTCGGGCGTTCTTGTACGCTGTACCCGCTGAGCTGGAATCCAGCGCCCGCCCATACGAGATCGTCCATGCGCCAGTCCCAGACACCGCCCTGGAAGAAGCCCAGTCCCAATGGGAAGAAGAAGTCGCAGCCGCTCTCCGAGGCGCAGAAGAGCGCGGCCCGTCAGCGCGCCGAGGAAAACGGGCGGCGCTATCCTAATCTGGTCGACAACATGTGGGCGGCTAAACTGCCACGCGGCAGTTGATCGCTCGCGCTTCTATGCTTTCTCGTTGTGGCACAGCTGACTAATAGGCGACAACCCGTCCACGGTCGGTGGCGCATCCCCAAGGTATACATCCGACTGTCTCTGTGGGGACAGTAGTGGGTACATGTACGATGCAATTCACCCAAGGTGCGAAGCTTCCGGTTGTACCTGCCGAGTAGTATCGAGATACTCTGTAGACACAACGCCTGTTGTCGACGCCAATCAGGGCCTCCGCGTTGCCGGCGCGGGTTGTGCGAAAACGAACGCTACCGTGAGCGCGGAAGTTCTCACTCACTCCCACGTTGCCAGACGGCGCGTAGGCGAACACGTAGTCCGCTGAGCGGTCGTCATGCAAAAGCGTTCCTTCTGACGATGATGTCGACTCTGGATCCTGCTCCAGTCGGGGCACGGGGAGATCTTCGTCGTCGTCTTGTTCGCATGACCAACCTCCGATTGCATCGGGGCCGCTTAAAATGCCTTCGCCTTGGCCCGCTGTCATTCCATCCTGCTCACATAGTGCGTGGTGGTACAACTGGGTCGCGATTGATTGCTCTGAGAAAAAATAGGAAAAGGAGCCATCTGGATTGGGTCGAAGCTTCTGCTCCACAGGGAGTAAACCGCCGTCCAGATCAGACCATTGTGCGGTGCGCACGATGCGCTTGGTGCCGTCGCGCTCTTGGGTGTGTTCATCACGATAGGCAGCGGGCGGGGGCGTGACCGGCATGGTGACTGCTGCGGAAAGCAGAAGAATAAACATGGGCATCGGCGTTCTCTGGTGAACGAGCTCAGCTCGGTCAGATCATGCTGCCCACTATCATTTTCTTGAACTGTGCGCTGCTCTACGCATTAGACAGACGTAACGCACTAAGACCTATCTATTGTTTCTGTTGTAAAGATAATCCCAATCTGCTCGACAACATGTGGGCGGCCAAACTGCCACGCGGCAGTTAATCAGCACCCTGCTCAGCGCTTGACCGCGAGCACGCCATCCATCGCCAGCTCGGCCTTGAAGCCCGCCTTTTCCAGACGCTTGGCGACCTCGCGCGGTACATCGCGGCCGCTGGTCAGCTTGTTCGGCGCACCGGTGTAGTGGAACATCCGGCCGCCCTTGCGGATGACGCGTGCGAGCTCGTCATAGAACACCTGTGAATACAGCTCACCGGCGATGCCGAAGCGCGGCGGATCGTGCAGGATCGCATCGACCGAGGCAGTCTCCAGCCCTTCAATCTCCTGCGACACGTCACCTTGGCTCAGCGCCAGCCGACCCCCGCTGCTTTCCGCGTCCGGATCCGGCGACCACGGGTTGAGCGTGCGCAGCCACAGCACGTCCGGATTCTTCTCGAACGAGCGGATACGGGTCACCCCACCTTCCAGGCAACACGCGGCGAAGTAGCCCAGGCCGCCACAGGTATCCAGAACGGTTTTGCCGGCCGGCGCGATCAGCGCGACCTTGCGGCGGGCATCCTCGAACGGGGAGACCTGCGCGCTGGGCAGCATCTTGATGCCGTCGATCTCGAACGTCGGCGCGTCCCAGTCGGTCGGCACCAGCTTGATCAACGCCGAGCCGAAGCGCGAGATGGCCAGGAACTCCTCGCCATCCCAGTAGTACAGGGTGCGGTCCTTGGTCTTGCCGGGATAGGCATAGGTCTCCCCCTTCCACTGCCAGTGGTCGGCCGCCAGCGTGGCGGTGCCGGTGGAGCGGCCGAGGTCGAGCGAGCCGGTCCATTCCCCGGTGCCGGCATCGCGGGCGCGGGTCAGGCTCTCGGCGAGCGGGCGGGTCAGCAGGGGGCCGGTGTAGTGGGGCACGGGATCTAAGTCCGCGGCGCGAGCGCCAGACGGTATGGCAGTCAGGGGTGGGCATCGTACCTGAGAAGCCGCTGGCCGGCCGTCATGGGGCCCCGAGCTGCGGGGATTCCGACCCACGTGTGGGCGGGTATCCGAGGCGCCGGCGGGGAGTGCGCTGATCGAACTGCGCAGGGACGCTTCGGATACTTGGGTCATGTCCTACGACCACATCCTCTGGCCGACCGGTACCACCTATTTCTTCAGCGCGCACCTGCGCGATCGCAGCAGCAGCCTGCTGGTGGAACAGGCGCAGATCCTGCGGCTGGCGTTCCGGGTGGCGCAGCAGGCGCGGCCGTTCCGGATCAACGCGATCGTGGTGCTGCCAGACCATCTGCACGGCGTGTGGACGCTGCCGGAGGGCGACGAGGAGGGCCATCGCCGCTGGGCGCAGATCCAGGCGATCTTCGACCGCCAGCTGCCGATGACTGATCCACGGCTGCAGCTCCGGCGTGATCGCAGCCTGCGGCCGCTTTGGCACAACGCCTTTCGCGAGCATCGGATCGTAGATGCCGAGGACCTGCAGCGGCATGTGGCGTATGTGCATCACAACCCGGTCAAGCACGGGCATGTGCGTGACGCGACGCAATGGCCGTACAGCTCGATCCATCGCGGCCGCCGCGAGTCGGAAGAGCCATGTTGAAGTACGGGGATGGGATCCCCGCCTGCGTGGGGTTGCGGGTGGGGCGATGCAGGGGATGGGTGTTGCGGGCCGGGCCACCGGTGCGGGCGGTCGGTCGGTCGCCGCCGGTATCAGTGGCTCGGTGGGAGGGGGAAACAGGCATTGGCCATCAGGGGCACTTCACCGGAAAGACCGGCCCGGCGCCGATCAGGACCAGTGCCATGTAGTCGCTGTCCTTTGCTTTGCCTTTGAGTGTGGCGCCCGGGTTGAACTTGAAGATGCCGAAGCCGCCACCGGGGCGCACCAGGGCCTTATTGATCTGGTCGGCTTCGTCGCGGAAGAACTGGGCGATCTCGGCACGGCTGGATTCCTGCAGCGGCGTGGCGTCGCGCTGCCATTGCTCATCGCGGTTGAAGGACACGTAGTACTGGCCCTGCTGCTGCTCGATACGGAACTCCGCGGGCTTGCGCGCGTGGGTGGCATAGCAGCCGAGCATTGGATCGGAGGAGAACACGCCGGCGCTGTTGTCGTTGCCGCAACCGGTCAGCAAGAGCGGGGACAGGAGGAGCAGGCTGGAGAACAAGCTGGGCAACAAGCGCATGGCGGTTCCTGTCGGCGGATGTTGACGGCATTGTCCAACACGGCATGAAAAGATCCCGTCTGTGTGTACCGCGGGCGATGGTGTACGGTGATGCGATTCTCAGGAGACACCCCGTGCTGCCCGATTCTCCGCAAGCGCCGCGCTCACCGTCGACGGTGCCGATCTCGGCCCAGCGACTGCCGCTGCTCGGCCTGGTCAGCTTCCTCGGCCTCCCCGTCGGTGCCGCCGCCGCCCACATCGCCACCGCTGCCAACCACGGGGTCACCGCGGGGGCCAGCACCACAGGCGTCTCCATCGGCGTACTCGCCTCGGCCGCCGTGGGTCTGATCGCCACGGTGGGCTCGCGCGTCCGTCAGGAGCGCTGGCCGTGGCTGGGCATCATCGGCGCGGTGCTCAGTGCTGCGCCGCTGGTGCTGTTCCTGGTCGGGATGATGTTCAAGCACTGAGGCAGCCAGTGAGGCACGGCTGCCGACGTGGCCACTCCGTGCGGTGGTGCGTCGATCAAGCAGGCAGCGCTGCGTCCAGGCGGTGTACTTCCACGGTCACGTGCACCAGCTCTTCATGCACAGACAGCGCCTCACGGATCTGATCGGCACTGAGCGGATCGGCGCTCACCAGGCTGGCCACGACCGCGTACTTGCCGCGGCCTACCTGCCAGACGTGCAGGTCGGACAGCTGCGCCGACCACGGCCCCTGTTCGATCACCTCGCGTACCTCCGCCACCACCGGTGCGTCCATCTGCGCATCCAGCAACACGCGGCTGGTGTCGCGCAGCAGGCCGATCGCCCAGACGGTGACCAGTACTGCGCCCACCAGGCCCATCACCGGGTCCAGCCACGCTGCCCCCCAGACCTTGCCGCCGATCAGGGCGGCGATCGCGAGCACCGAGGTGGCGGCGTCGGCGATGACGTGCAGGTAGGCCGAGCGCAGGTTGAGGTCCTGTGTGCCATGGGCGCCATGACCGTGGTCGTGGTGGTCTGCGTGACCGCCGTGACCGCTCTGCTCATGCGCGTGGTGGTGCCCATGCCCATGGTGTTGGCCATGCGGGTGATGCCCGTGGTCATGGTTGTCGCGCAGCCACCATGCGCACAGCAGATTGACCGCCAGCCCGACCACCGCGATCGCAATGGCCTCGTTGTAGTGGATGGCACTGGGCACGAACAGCCGCTGCCCGGACTGCACGGCCATCAGCAGCGCGACGCCGAGCAGGGCAATGGCACTGGTGTAACCCGCCAGGATCTCGACCTTCCAGGTGCCGAAGGTGAAGCGATGGTCGTGTGCATGGCGGCGTGCGAAACCGTACGCGAACACAGACAGCCCCAGCGCCAGTGCGTGCGAGCTCATGTGCCAGCCGTCGGCGAGCACGGCCATGGAGTTGAACCACCACCCGCCGATGATCTCCACGATCATCATCGCCGTGGTCAGCCAGAGCGCGCGCTGCGTGCTGCGCTCGGCCAGGGGATTGCCACCGTCGAAGCGATGGGTGTGGCGGCGGGCGTCGGCGGCAGCGTTGAGGATCATGGGGCAATCCAACCATTGGACTATACCCCCATAGGGTATATGCTCCGGCCCCATGTCGCACGTTCAACACCACCGCAGACCCTTGCTCGCCCGGGTCCGCCGCATGGCGGGCCAGGTCGCCGCACTCGAAGCCTCCCTGCAGTCGGCCGAGGCCGATTGCACCGATGTCCTGATGCAGGCCTCGGCCGTGCGCGGGGCGGCACACGCACTGTTGATGGCGCTGCTCGATGAGCACCTGCAGGAGCACGTGGTCGGCCCAGACGATCCGGTCGAGCGCGCGGCCGAGGCCCAGGTGCTGGTCAAGCTGCTGCGCGCCTACGGCAAGTAGGCGACGCAGCGCTCGCGCCGGCTCAGTGCCGGTGCCGCCGCCAGGCGTTCCACACGTGCGTGCTGGCCAACAGCAGGCTGCCGACCACGGTCATCGGGGTTTCGGCCTCGTGGCTCGGCCAGCCCATGGCGCCGGCCAGCAGCAACAGCAGCCCGACCAACGCGGCGGCCATCGCCAGCACGGGCAGACGGTGCTGGCGGTGCGCGCGCCACAGCGCGAAGCCGGTCACCGGCGCGGCAATCGCTACGAACAGGGCATGCACCCACTCGGCTTCGGCCCACACCCCCATCAGCGGGAGCATCGCCGCGAGCAGCGGCAGGGCCAGGCAGTGCAGCAGGCATAGGCCGGACAGCGCGATGGCGCCGGCATCCAACAGGGCAGAGGATCGCTTCATGGGGCGTGGGGGTCTTGGTCTGTGAATGTTATATAGTAACATTTCACTTCCCCTCCAGACCTGCTCCGCCATGACTGCCTCTGCTGCCCTTCATGATTCCCGTCTTCCGGTGACGGTGCTGTCCGGCTTCCTCGGTGCCGGCAAGACCACCCTGCTCAATCAGCTGCTGCGCAACCGCGAGGGCCGCCGGGTGGCGGTGATCGTCAACGACATGAGCGAGATCAATGTCGATGCGCAGCTGGTCCGCGATGGCGGCGCGGCGCTGAGCCGCACCGAGGAGACGCTGGTGGAGTTCAGCAACGGCTGCATCTGCTGCACGCTGCGCGATGACCTGCTGCACGAGGTGCGCAGGCTTGCGGCGGAGGGGCGCTATGACTACCTGCTGATCGAGTCGACCGGGATCGCCGAGCCGATGCCGGTCGCGGCGACCTTCTCGGTACGCGATGAGGATGGCTTCAGTCTGAGCGACATCGCGCGGCTGGATACGCTGGTGACGGTGGTCGATGGCGCGCAGTTTCTGCAGGATTTCGGCTCAAGCGACCGGCTGATCGACCGCGGCCAGCAGGCCGGTGAGGACGACGACCGTGGCGTGGTCAATCTGCTTGCCGAACAGATCGAGTTCGCCAACGTGATCGTGGTGAGCAAGTGCGATCTGATCGACGACGACACGCTGCAATCCACGCTGGCCGTGCTGCGCGCGATGAACCGCGATGCGCGGCTGGTGCTGTCCGAACACGGCAACGTGCCGCTGCACGAGGTGCTCGATACCGGCCGCTACGACTTCGTCAAAGCGCAGCTGGCACCGGGCTGGATGCAGGCGCTGCGTGGCCAGCACACGCCGGAGACCGAGGAATACGGCATCACCAGTTTCGTCTACCGCTCGCGCCGGCCGTTCCATCCGCAACGCTTTGCGCGCTTGCTGGAGACCGGGCTGGGCAGCGTGATCCGCAGCAAGGGCTTCTTCTGGCTGGCCAACCGCATGGACTCGGTGGGCGAGCTCTCCAGTGTCGGTGCGGCCACGCAGACCTCGGTCGCGGGGGTCTGGTACGCCTCGCGCGAGCGCATGGAGGCGGGCCTGGAGAACACCGTGCCCGAGCTGCCGCCCACGCGCGTGCCCTACACGGATATCGGCTGGGCACGCCAGCAGGCGTCGTGCTGGACCGCGCCGCTGCCCACCGTGGATCAGGTCGGCGATGCGGGCGAGTACCAGGCGATGCGCAGGCTGTGGCATCCGTGGTGGGGCGACCGCCGCCAGGAGCTGGCGGTGATCGGCGTGGCGATGGACGAGCACGCGGTGCGTGCCGAGCTGGATGCCTGCCTGCTCAACGATGAGGAACTGCGCGCCGGACCGCTGTTGTGGCAGTTGCTGCCGGATGCGTTCCCGGCGTGGGCGCGCGCATGAGCCGAACGCTTTACACCGGCGTCAGCTGCCACCCCTGATCGGATGCGCGCAGGGTATGGCTCAAGCCGACCGCCTGCAGCAGCGCGTCATCGTGTGACACGATCATCAACGTGCCGCTGTACTGGCGGAGCATCTGCTCCAGCGCGGCCAGCGAGGGCAGGTCGAGGTGATTGCCGGGTTCGTCGAGCAGCAGCAGTTGCGGCGGCGTCTGTGCGTACAGCACCGACGCCAGCGCCGCCTTCAGGCGTTCGCCACCGCTGAGCGTGGCCAACGGCCGCAGGCTGCGCTCGGCATCCAGGCCGAGCAGGGCCAACTGCGTGCGCAGCGTGCCTTCGCTGGCCAACGGATGCGCGCGCTGCAGCAGTGACAGGGCCGAGGCGTCGCCGGGCAGCATCGTGAGCGACTGATCGAGCAGGGCGACGCTCGCCGCCACATCGACGTGCCCCGACACCGGCTGCAACGTGCCCGCCAACACCTTCAAGAGCGTGGATTTGCCACTGCCGTTGCGGCCCTGCACGCCGATCCGCTGGCCGCGCTGCACCGTGAGGTCCAGCGTCATCCAAGGTGCCTGCACCCACGGTAGTTCGGCGGCGATGAGCTCGGCCACGCGCTGGGGCCCGGGCTGGTGGATCACCGGGGCGAGCAGGGCGATCTCGATGTCCTGTTCCACCTCGCCGGCAGCCTCGCGCACGCGCGCATCCAGTTCGGTGCGGCGCTCGTGCTGCTGTGTTTGCAAGCGGCCGGCGCTGTGCTCGCTGCGGTTCTTCATGCCACCGAGCAGGATCGGTGCCTGGTTGGCGGTGCGTGCCTCGCGTGTGGCGCGCGCCTGCCGATGCGCCATCTTTTCGCGCTGATCGCGCAGCTCGGTCTGCTGCTGGCGGCGCTCGCGCTTGCGCAGGGCCAGTTGGGCATCCGCGCTGCGCCGCTGGTCCTGCTTCTGTTCGGTGTAGAGATCGTAGTTGCCGCCGTACTGGCGCAGCCCGCCGGGCGACAGTTCGACGGTGCGCGCCATGTGCCGCAGCAGCGTGCGGTCGTGGCTGATCACGATCAGGCCGCCGTGCCAGCGCTGCAGCGCCTCGATCAGGCGTGCGCGATGGGCGGCGTCAAGGTGGTTGCTGGGTTCATCCAGGATCAGGCCCTCGGCACCGGACAGGAACGCACCGGCCAGCGCGACCTGCATCGCCTGGCCACCACTGAGCGTGGCCGCCGGCCGCAGGGGATCCAGCGCGGGCAGCCCGAGCAGCTGCCATTGCGCCTGCAACTGCTCGCGGAGGTCCCAGCGCTCCCCCACACGGGTGAAGTCGTCCGGATCGACGCTGCCGGCTTCGATGCGGTGCAGGGCGTCGAGCACTGCGCCGACACCGGCCAGATCGGCGATACGGCCTGCGGGCACGCCGCTGTGCTGCGTGAGCAGGTGCACCGGCCCGCTGCGCACGATGCGGCCGGCCGTGGGCGTGAGATCGCCACTGAGCAGGTGCGCGAGCAGGCTTTTGCCCACGCCGTTGCGCCCGACCAGGCCGGTCGGGGTGCCGTCGAACGCGGCGGACAGTTCGGAAAACAGAACCCGGCCGTCGGGCAGGGTATGCGTCACGCGATCGAGCGTGAGAGCGAATGCGGTCATGCGACCTCCATTGGATGCCAAAGACTCCCCTCCTGCGGAACAGGTGGGTGGAGACGGGCCGTCAGACGACGGCGGCATCAATGGCGCATGTAGGCCTACCTCGGCAACAAAGGCGGCTGACTGCCGCGCGGCCAGTATAAAACCGCCCGGCGGCAGGGCGATGAACGCCGCCTGCTCAGCAGCTGACGCCGGTCAGCCGGGCGCTGATGAAATCGATGAAGACCCGCAGCTTGGGCAGCACATGGCGGCCGGAGGGCCACAGCAGGTAGAAGGTGCCGCAGGCATGGATACGGTCGGCCATCACCCGCTGCAGGCGGCCGTCGGCCAGTGCCTCGCGCACCGAGTGCTCGGGGATGTAGGCGATGCCGCGCCCGGCCAGCGCGAAGGCCAGCCGCGCTTCGATCGTATTGCTGACCATCGAGACCGGCAGTGCGAGCGGCGCGGCGCCCGGCGTCTGCGGCAGCGGCCACGGCTCCAGCTTGCCGCTGCTGGGGAAGCGGTAGTGCAGGCAGTCGTGGTGCAACAGATCCTCAGGCGCGCATGGGGTGCCGCGGCGGGCCAGGTAATCCGGGGAGGCGACCAGATAGCGCGGAAACACGCCGAGCTGTCGGGCGCTCAGGCGCGAGTCGGTCGGCTCGCTGACCCGCAGCACGGCGTCGAAGCCTTCCTCGATCACATCCACCAGCCGGTCATCGAAATCCAGCTCCAGGCGGATGCCGGGATACGCGGCCATGAACTCGGTGAGCAGCGGCAGCGAGATGTCGCCGACCAGCGGCAGACTGACCCGCAGCACCCCCGTGGGCGCCTCGGTCTGCTGGACCAGCTCGTCACGGGCGGCGTCACGCTCATCGAGGATGCGCCGGCACCGGACCAGGAAGCGCTCGCCCTCGGCGGTGAGGGTGACGCTGCGGGTGCTGCGATGAAACAGCCGCACGCCGAGTGCCTGCTCCAGCCGCGACACCGTCTTGCCGGCCGCCGAGGCGGAGATGCCGAGCATGCGGCCGGTCTCGACGAAGCTGCGGGTGTCGGCGACCTGCACGAAGGTCTGCAGGTTGCCGAGATTGTCCAAGGCTGACATGGGCGGTTGCACGGGGGGGGAAGGGGGGAACTGTAGCGGTCGGCAGCGCTGGCGGGGCGGGAGGCGGGGGCATCGGCCCGCAACACTGCGGTGCGCCGGTGCTTGGTTCCGGCCGAAGACCTTGGCGGGAGGGCACTTCACCGATTGCGGCCTGGCCGGTCCGGAATGTGCGGAGCGCCAACCGGCTGTTTCCCTGGCGGCTCAACGCCTACCGTGGCGCTCCCCCTTCTGCTGGTGCCCCCATGTCCTCCCTACCAGAGCTCCGCGAGCCCACCTCCTTCGATGCGCTACCCACCCAGGCGCGCCCATGAGCGGGCACGCGGTCGGTTCCACCGCCATCCCCCAGCCCAACGCCGCCAGCCGGTTGCCGTTCGGCGGGCTGCTGGCGCTGGCCTGCGCGGGTTTCATCACCATCCTCACCGAGGCGCTTCCGGCCGGCCTGCTTTCGCCGATGAGCGCCGATCTCGGCGTCAGCCGCGCGCTGGTCGGCCAGCTGGTCACGATCTACGCGCTGGGCTCGCTGGTCGCCGCGCTGCCGATGACCGCGCTGACCCGGCGCTGGCCGCGCCGCCCGCTGCTGCTGACCGCGATCGCCGGCTTCGTGGTGGTCAACACCATCACCGCGATGACGCACCACTACGGCCTGATGCTGGTCGCGCGCTTCTGCGCGGGCATCAGCGCGGGCCTGCTGTGGTCGCTGGTGGCCGGTTATGCCAGCCGCATGGTGGTGCCGCAGCTGCAGGGCCGCGCGATCGCGGTGGCGATGGTCGGCACGCCGCTGGCACTGTCGTTGGGCATCCCCGCCGGCACGCTGCTCGGCCAGACCATCGGCTGGCGCTGGGCGTTCGGGTTGATGTCGCTGCTCAGCGTCGGCCTGCTGGTGTGGGCGCGGCTGGTGCTGCCGCCCTTGCCGGCCCCGGGCGCGGCGGCCCAGCAGCCGCTGGGCAACGTACTGCGGCTGCGCGGCATGCGCACCGCGTTGCTGACGATGTTCCTGTACGTGCTGGCGCACAACGTGCTCTACACCTACATCGAACCGTTTGCGGCGCTGTCCGGCGCGGCGGCCTGGCTGGATCGCCTGCTGCTGGTGTTCGGCGTGGCCGCGCTGGTCGGCATCTGGATCACCGGGCTGCTGGTGGACCGCTGGCTGCGCGCGCTGGTGGTCGCCAGCACGGTAGCCTTTGCACTCTCGGCCGTGGCGTTCGGCCTGTGGCCGGGCTCGCCGTGGGTGCTGGTGATCGGCACGGTGGTCTGGGGAATCTCCTTCGGTGGCGTCCCCACGCTGTTCCAGACTGCCGTGGCGCGTCGTGCCGATGAGGCCGGGGACATCGCGCAGTCGTTCGTGGTGACGGGCTGGAATCTGGCCATCGCGCTGGCGGGCATCGTCGGCGGCGTGATGCTGGAAACCGTCGGTGAACGCTGGCTGCCCGCGGTCCTGCTGGTGCTGCTGCTGGCCACGTTGGTGGCGGTGCTGCGCCAGCCGCGTGCGTGGGCCCCGATCGCGCACTGAGCCCAGCCGCCGCACACGGCAAGGTGGGCCGCGATACCCGGCGCTATGCTGGGGCCGGGTATCGCGATGGGAGCAGCGGGTGCGCAAGGGATTCGTTCGATGGGGTGTGCTGGCACTGCTGTGCGTGGCCGGCAGCGCGTACGCAGTCGAGCCGGAGCGACGCATCGCGCTGACGATCGATGATCTGCCCTGGCAGCGTCTGGACGAACGCGCCGATCCCGCGCTTGCCGCCCGTCATGCGCAGTTGATCGCAGCCCTGAAGCGGGCCGACGTGCCGGTGGTGGGGTTCGTCAATGAGGTCAAACTCGAGGTGGATGGACAGGTGCAACCTGCGCGCGTGCAGATGCTGCGCGACTGGCGCGATGCCGGTTTCGAACTGGGCAACCACACCTACGGCCATGTGGATCTGCACGCGATCGGCTTGCCCGCGTATGAGCAGGACATCCTGCGCGGTGAAGCTACCCTGCGCCCACTGCTGGCCGAAACCGGGCAGGCACCGCGCTGGTTCCGGCATCCCTATCTGCGTGCCGGGCAATCCCCGGTAGAACGTGCTGCGCTGGGCGTGTTCCTGCAGCAGCACGGCTATCAGGTCGCGCCGGTGACGGTCGACAACAGCGAGTGGATCTGGGCGTTCGCCTACGATCACGTGCGCGATACCGAGAGCGATCCCATCGCGCGGGAGGCCCGCCTGCGCCAGCTGCGCCGTGGCTATGTGCCCTACATGCTCAACAAGCTGGACTACTACGAGCAGCAGGGGCAGCAATTGCTGGGCCGGTTGCCTGCACAGGTGTGGTTGATCCACGCCAATGCGCTCAGCGCGGACTGTGTGGAAGAACTGGTCGCAGCCACGCGCCGGCGCGGCTATCGCTTCATCTCGCTGGAGGTGGCCCTGCAGGATCCGGCGTATCAGCATGCCGATGGCTACAACGGGGCCGGCGGCATCAGCTGGATCCAGCGCTGGGCGATGGCGGAGAACGCACCGAAGGCCTTCTACGCAGGCGAGCCCCAGGTACCGGCGTGGGTGATGACGCTGGCCGGCCTGGAGGCGGAATAACGCAAGGGCTCAGGCCGGCGTGTCGCTGTTGGGGTTCTGCATGTCCTCCGGTGCCTGCCCGTACTGCTGCTGACGCTGCTGGTGGAACGCGATGAACTCGGCCGGCGGCAGGGCCTTGGAGAACAGCCAGCCCTGCCCGAACTCCACCTGGCGCGCCTGCAGGTAGGCAAGCTGGGCCGGGGTTTCCACGCCCTCCGCCACGGTGAACAGCCCGAGGGTCTTGGCCATGTCGATGATGTGCGAGGTGACCGGGCTGGTGGCGCTGTCGGTCCCGATCGCATCAATGAACGACTTGTCGATCTTCAGCGCATCCAGCGGCAGTTGCTGGAGGTACTGCAGGCTGGAATAGCCGACACCGAAGTCGTCGATCGCCACGCAGTGCCCCATCCGCCGTGCATTGGCCAGGCTGGTGCGCGCCCGGCGGATATCGATGAAACCGCGCTCGGTCGCCTCCAGCCAGATCTGCTGGGGATGGATGCCTGTCCCGTGCAGCTTGGTGCTCAGCACCTTCAGTGCCCGTCCGCTGCTGACATCCTCGGCGGCCAGATTGATCGCGATGTGCGCGCTGCGGTCCTGCACCAGCAACGCGCGCATGTCCGCGATCACGTGGTCGATGACCTGGTCGGTCAGCGCCTCGATCAGCCCGGCCTCCTCGGCCAGCGGGATGAACAGATCCGGCCGCACCAGGCTGCCGTCGGGACGGCGCCAGCGCACCAGCGATTCGGCGCCCACGCAGATGCCGGTATCCAGCTCGATGATCGGCTGGTAGTGCATGAAGAACTCACGCCTGCGGACGGCTGTGGCCAGTTCGCCTCGCAGCGACAGCCGCCGCCGCGACAGCCACACCACGCCGCCGATCGCCGCCAGCGCGCCCAGCACCCCCAGCGGAATGAACTGCCCGATCTGGTGGCGGAATGCGGCAACCAGATCGGTGCGTGGGGCGGTGGCGATGGCCAGCCATTCCTGGTCCTGCGCGGTGGCATACAGCGTCTGCCCTTCGATACCGCTTGCCGGCTCGCGCAACAGCCGTTGCAGCAGGGCCTGGTCCTGGATGTCCTGCTGGGCGATCAGCCGTCCGTCGGGGCTGGCGACGGCCAGCCGCACGTTGGGATCGACGATCACATCGATCAACCGCGCCGGATCCATCAGGATGTCGTAGTGGCCGTAACTCAGGGCCATCAAGGGCTGCTGCGGCGTGCCGGCGAGCGGACGGATGTCCAGCGTAATGCCGGCGCCCTCGGCGGTGACATAGGTCGGTGGGGGCTGCACGACCCCGGGGTCCATCGGCCCCCACGAGGTGCAGGCCAGCCGGCCGTTCTCGAAGTACCCGATCTGCTCGGCCGAGTGGGTGCGCATCACCAGTCCGCGCATCACCTGCAGGTGCTCGGGCGAGCAGGGCACCAGGGTGCTGCGGTTGAGTTCACGCAGGGTGTTCAACGCGCCCTCGTAGGCGCGGTGCGCGCGCTGCAGGGTGCGCTCGGCGGTGGTCTGCAGCCGCACCTGTTCGAACTCGCTGGCGCGGCTCCAGGTGAAATAGAACACCGTGGCGATCGGCACCAGGGCGCCAAGCAGGGCGAGCACTACAGTGACGGCAATGATCCTGACGCGGTTCAAGCAGACCTCGATGCCTAGTCGAAAAGGGGTTCCATGGCAGCCCGGCGGGCCAGGGGACTCACCGCCCCGAGCCGCTATATGACCATCAGTGCGCGGGGATTGAAACAATGCCGCGCGCCGGGACGGGCGGGATAGGAGGCGGGACGCTCCATTAGGGGTTGAATCCGTCACCCTTGGGCAGGTCGCCGGCGCTTGCCGGCATAGCGACCCGGTATTCACCTTCGGTTCGCGCCCCCGGCCGGATCATCGCGCCGCACCCTTCCGTGCCCCGATCCGAGCCCGATGAATCCGACCCTGCCTGCCGCGTTGGCCCTGTTGTCGTTGCTGTTGCCTGGCCTGGCATCGGCGCGCACGGTCTATCGCTGCGTGCAGAGCAACACGGTCAGCCTGGCCACCGCACCGGAACCGGGCTCCAGATGCACGCCGCAGCAGATCGACGACAACGCCGTGCAGACCCCCAACCTGTGGGGCAACATGGGCGTCTTCAGCGGCACGCTGTATGAGCGTGAGCAGGACGGTGCGCTGGTCTACTCCACCCGCAACCTGCCCGGCTCGCGCGTGTTCCTGAAGTTCACCGTGGCCACGCCCCCGGGCGAGCCGGCGCACGAAGGCCTGGGCAAGGTCGGCACGCCGCAGTTGAACCGGCATGCCAAGCAGTTCAAGGCGGCCGCGAAGGCCACCGGCGTGGACGATGCCTGGCTGCGCGCGATCGCCCATGCCGAGAGCGGCTTCGATGCGGGCGCGATCTCGCCCAAGGGCGCCCAGGGCGTGATGCAGCTGATGCCCGATACCGCCACCGAATACGGCGTGGCCGATCCCCTCTCGGCCGAACAGTCGATCAGCGGTGGCGCGCGTTACATGAAGGCCTTGCTGCGCCGCTACAAGGGCGACCGCGTGCTGGCGGCCGCCGCGTACAACGCCGGCATCGGTGCGGTGACGCGCTACAGGGGCGTGCCGCCGTATGCGGAAACGCTGGCCTACGTGGAGAAGGTCAGTGCGCTGTACGTGCGCTACCGCGAAGCGATGGGGTTCAAGGTGGAAACGCCGGCGAAATAGCGCGGCGTTTCAGGGCGGAACGTCCGCGCTGGGCACGCGCTGTGCCGCACATCACTGGTTTCATGCGGTACGTCCTTCCATGGCGTCAGCCCGTATTGAAACAGGAACGAGGCATCCACACAGGTCGCTGTCGCCGCGCAGGGTTTGCAGGCACGCCACGAGCGGCTAAGGTCGTGTCCCGAACAGCAGCAGGCAAGGACAGCGATGACGCGCGGACGATGGGCAATGGTGGTGCTGATAGCAGCCCTGATGGCGGCGGCCCTGGCATGGACTTTCCTGCGCGAACCGGCCGCGCCCGCGCCGCCGCCGGGCCCGGTGGCGACCGTGCTCGGCTGGACGCCGCAGTTCAGCGTGCTGGCCGGCGACGGTGTCGGTGGCAGCACCGAAGGCCCCGCCGCCCAGGCGCGCTTCGCCGATCCCTACGGGCTGGCGGTGGACGCGCACGGCGTGGTCTACATCGCCGATGCCGGCGACAACAACCGCATCCGCCGCGTTCACCCCGACGGCCGCGTGGACACGCTGGCCGGGCACGGCGAGGGCTGGCGCGATGGCGCCGCGCTGCAGGCGCAGTTCAATACACCGTCCGGCATCGCGTTGGATGCGGCCGGCAACGTCTTCGTCGCCGATACCGGCAATCACGTGATCCGCCGCATCGCGGTGGACGGCACGGTGAGCACGCTGGCCGGTGATGGCCAGCGGGGGTTCGTCGATGGCCCGGCCGCGCAGGCGCGCTTCGATGGGCCGATGGGCGTGGCGGTGGATGCCGGCGGCCGCGTGTACGTGGCCGATACCTACAACGACCGCATCCGCGTCATCGAACCCGACGGACGGGTGCATACCGTCGCCGGTGGTGAGCGCCCAGGGCTGGTGGAGGGCATCGGCGCGGCCACCCGCCTGGATACGCCGGTGGCGCTGGCGTTGGATCCGCAGGGCAACCTGCTGATCGCCGACCTGTTCAACAACGCGATCCGCCAGCTTGCGCCGGATGGCACGCTGAGCACGCGCGTGGCCGACGGCGGTCTGCTCAGTGGGCCCCTGTCCGTGGCAGTAACCCATGACGGGGTGATCTACGCCAGCGACATCAACGGCAAGGTGGTGCAGATCTCGGCGCAGGGCCACCAGCTCGCGCTGGCGGGTGTGCCGCCGCAGCCGCGCTTTGCCCGGCCGACCGCACTCGCACTGGATGCCGATGGCGGGCTGTATCTGGCCGATGCCGCGTCCTACCGGGTGCACCGGCTGCGTGCGCTGGCCGCGGGCCAGACTGCGCCGCCGGCCCTGATCGGCCCGGCACCGGACGCGCCGTTGCCCGACACCGCCGGCCGTTGGCCACTGGCCCCGCAGGACGGGTGGCATGAGGTGGTCGGCACGCTGGGTGAAGTGCGCGGGGATTTCAAGGGCGAGAGTCGCCACCACCTGCACGGTGGCTTCGACATCCGCGGCGATGTCGGTCAGCCGGTGCTGGCGATTGCCGACGGCAAGGTCGATACGCCGTTCGCGGCGTGGTCGGTCGGCGGCCAGGCCGAAGGCCTTTCGCTGGGCCGGCTCAAGTACATCCACATGAAGGTCGGCCGTGACCCGCGCGATCGTCCGTTCGATCCGCGCTGGCAGCAGGTGTCCGGTGAGGACGGCACGTTGGAGCGCATCCGCGTGCGTCGCGGCACCCGTTTCGCCGCCGGCGAAGCGCTGGGCAGCATCAACCGCATGGCGCATGTCCACCTGAGCGTGGGCGCCAGTGGCTTCGAGCGCAATGCGGTGGCGCTGGGCTTCATCGATTACGCCGACACCTTCGCGCCGCGCATCACCGAGGTGGCCGTGCTGGACGATCTGGATCAGCCGATCCAGGCCGGCGCCGATGGCCGCGTTGCGGTCCCGCGCCAGGGCCCGGGCGTGCAGATCGTCGTGGAGGCGTGGGACCAGGTGGACCGCAATCTGCCACGGCGGCGGTTGGGGCTGTACCAGGTCGGCTACCAAGTGCTGGATGCGCAGGGCCAGCCGTTGGCCGGCTACGAGCAGCCGCGCTTCAACATCGTGTTCAACCGGATGCCGCGCGAAGACAGCGCCACCCGCGTGGCCTATGCGCCGGACAGTGGCATCACCGTGCATGGCAGCGCGGTCACCCGGTTCCGCTATCTGGTCACCAACACCGTGCGCGATGGGCTGGTCGAGACCGGGCGCTGGCAGCCGGATGCGTTGCCGGCCGGCGAGTACACCCTGCGTGCCAGTGCGCGCGACTACAGTGGCAATGAGGCGGTCGGCCCGCGCGATCTGAAGATCACGCTGCTTCCCTGAGCGACATCAGGCGCCGACGCGCACGCGCTCGGCGTCCATGTCGGCCAGGGGCCGCACCTCGATGCTGCCGAAACGCGACCACGGGAATTGCTGGGCGATGCGCATCGCCTCGGTGTGGTCCGGCGCGTTGATCAGGTTGAAGCCGGCCAGCAGTTCGTGGGTCTCGGCGAACGGGCCATCGGTGATCCGGGTCTGGCCCTGACGCACACGTACGGTGCGCGCGCTGTCGACCGGTTCCAGCTTCTGCGCGAGCACCAGCGTGCCCTCGGCCTGCAACCGGTCGGCGTGCTGCAGGCAGTCGTGCATCAGGCGGTCGTATTCGTCGCCGGGCAGGGCGTGCAACAGGCCCTCGTCGATATAGATCAGCAGAAGAAATTGCATGGCCGGACCGGGGTGGGCGGGGGAATCCGCATGATGCCCCAGCCCGCGCCCGTGGCGTGTTGCAACGCCGCAGCGGTGCCCTGTTCAGCGATGGAAAAATAAATCGGTCGGGCCTGTCGATTTCCGCCTCGCCGGCACGTTGTATCCAGTGAACGGCCCGGGTTACGGGCTGGCACACAGGAGCACCCCGTGAAAGTCATGGTATTGGTCAAGGCGACGCCGGCCACCGAGGCCGGTCAACTGCCTACCGAGCAGGACATCCGCGCCATGGGCGCCTACAACGAGCAGTTGGTCCAGGCCGGGATCATGTTGGCCGGCGAGGGCCTGCACCCGACCTCGCGCGCCCGCCGGGTGGCGTTCGGCAGCGAACCGCCGCGGGTCATCGATGGGCCATTCGCTGAAACGCGCGAGCTCGTCTGCGGGTTCTGGCTCTGGCAGGTGCGCTCGCTGGACGAGGCCACCGAATGGCTCAAGCGCGCCCCGTTCGCCCCGGGCGATGTGGTCGAGCTCCGCCCGATTCTCAGCGCCGAGGATTTCGGCGATGCCTTCACTCCTGAATTACAGGCGCAGGAACAACGTCTGCGCGACCAGATCGGCACGGCCGATTGATCCATCCCGCATGCCTGGAGCATTCCCATGAAACTGATTCCGTTCCTCGGCTTCAACGGCAAGACCCATGAGGCCACGGCTTTCTACGCGCAGGTGCTCGGCGGCAAGGTCACCTCGGAGATGAAGTACCGCGATATGCCACCGATGGAGAGCAAGGAGGGCTGTGGCGAGATGCCGCCGGAAACGCTGGACCACGTTGCCCACAGCCAGCTGGAGGTTGGCTCGGCGGTGCTGATGGCCGCCGATGGCCCGTCGCCGGACGGTCAGGGCAGCACCACGATCAACATCGAGGTCGACTCGATCGACGAGGCCGAGCGCGTATTCAAGGCGCTGGCCGACGGGGGTGAGATCAAGATGCCGATGACCGAAACCTTCTGGGCCCATCGCTGGGGCTTTCTGATCGACCGCTACGGCAAGCCGTGGATGGTCAACTGCATGAAGCAGCCTTGATTCTTCCGCTCAACAGGAACCGTCCACATGTCCAACGCGACGCAGCAGATGATCTTCGTCAATCTCCCGGTGCGTGATCTGGAGGTCTCCAAGGCATTCTTCGCCGCCCTCGGCTACACCTTCAACCCGACTTTCACCGATGAGAAAGCGGCCTGCATGATCATCAGCGACAGCATCTTCGTGATGTTGCTGGTGGAGACCTTCTTCGCGCAGTTCACGACCCAACCGATCAGCGATGCACGCCGCCAGACCGAGGTGATCACCTGCCTGTCGGCCGAGAGCCGCAAGGCGGTCGATGTGCTGGTGGACACGGCGCTGAAGGCCGGTGCCCGTGAGCCGCAGCCCGCGCGTGACTACGGTTTCATGTACCAGCGCGGCTTCCAGGACCTGGATGGGCACCTGTGGGAGATCGCGCACATGGAGGGCGAACCCGGGTGACGGCACGCCGCGGTGCGGCTTGTGCCACGGCCGCACCGGTGCTCTGATCGGCCGCATGGACACGGCACTGACGCAACGACTGGAGACGATCTGGCGCATGGAATCGCCAGTGTTGACCGCCCGCCTGACCCGCCTGCTTGGCGGCGATGTCGGCCGTGCCGAAGAGCTGGTCCAGGACACCTGGCTGGACGCGCTGGAGCGCTGGCCCAGCCAGGGCGTGCCGGACAACCCCGGAGCGTGGCTGATGACCACCGCGCGCAACCGCGCCATCGATGTGCTGCGCCAGCACCAGCGCGTCGCCGGCCAGCATGCGCAGTACGGCAGTGCGCTGGAGCCGCTGCCATTGCCGGCGCCGGACGACAGCGACGCACTGGAAGACGATATCGGCGATGACCTGCTGCGGTTGATGTTCGTCGCCTGCCATCCGGTGCTGGCCGCCGATGCGCGTGTGGCGTTGACGCTGCGGCTGCTCGGCGGGCTGACCACCGAGGAGATCGCGCGCGCGTTCCTCGCCCCGGAGCCGACCATCGCCCAGCGCATCGTGCGTGCCAAACGCACCCTGGCGCAGAAGCAGGTCCCGTTCGAAGTGCCGCGCCAGGCCGCCTTGCCGGAGCGGTTGGCTTCGGTACTGGAGGTGGTCTACCTGATCTTCAACGAAGGCTATGCGGCCAGCGCCGGCGACGACTGGATGCGCCCGGCCTTGTGCGATGAAGCGCTGCGGCTCGGCCGCGTGTTGGCCAGCCGCCTGCCGACCTGGCCACAGGTGCACGGACTGCTCGCCCTGATGGAACTGCAGGCATCGCGCACCGCCGCACGCACCGATGCGACCGGCACACCGATCCTGCTGCCCGACCAGGACCGCACGCGCTGGGACTGGCTGCAGATCGCTCGTGGCCAGGCGGCCCTGCAGCAGGCGATTGCGCTCGGTGGTGGTGACGATCCCTATGCACTGCAGGCGGCCATCGCCGAGTGCCACGCACGCGCACGCCGCGCCGAAGACACCGATTGGGCAAGGATGGCGGCGCTTTACGCGCGGCTTGCGCAGGTGCAGCCTTCGCCGGTGGTGGACCTCAATCGGGCCGTTGCCGTGTCGCGTGCGCAGGGAGCTGCGGCGGCCTGGCCGCTGGTCGAGCAGCTCAGCGCTGATGCGCGCCTTCGCGACTATGCGCCGCTGGCCGTAGTGCAGGGCGACCTGCTGGCCCAGCTGGGCCGTGCGGCCGACGCACGGGCGGCGTTCGAGCGGGCAGCAGCGCTGACCGCCAACGGCCGCGAACGCGCGCTGTTGCAGGCGCGCGCGGAGGCTCTGGCACAAGGCTGACGCAATCTCATCTTGTCGGTCTGCATGGTTGCGGCTATCGTTGCGCCCTTCACAAGCATGACTGGGGCTGACCCCCGGTCAGCAACCACAGGGACAAAGGCTGATGCCGTCAGGGAAGAAACCGCCACGCGCGATGCGCGCGTGGTTGCTGCTGTGCGTGTTCCTCATCACCCCGTTCGCGCATGCGGCCGACAAGGTACAGCAGGCGTACTGGGCTGGCTTCGCCTATACCGGCGAGCAGGCTGCCCGCAGCGAGGTTGCGCCTCATAGCACCCGGGTCATCGACCGGCGCGGTGCGGAGGCCTTGAACCAACAGCTTGCCGGTGCCCTGCGCCGCCAGCCGCCGAGTCACCTGCAGCTGATCAGCGACCAGCTTGCCAAGCTGGATGGCACCACCAGCGCCACCGTGCTCGCCGCGGCGCTGGACCGTGAACTGGTCTCGGTCGAGCCGATCGGCGAGCAGTACAAGGTGCTGGTGGAGGTAGCACTGCAGGCGCTGTTCTTCGATTTCCGCGAGCGCCAGGTCATCGCCTCCTACCCGGTGACGCTGCAGCGTATCGACCTGCAGGACGACCGCCCGTCCGAAGGGGATATCGACGCGATCATCGCCGATCTGCTCTATGGCACTGCTGCCACCGCACTGCCGCAGGTACTCGCACAGACCCTGGCCAACGCGCAGCTTCCCAACGCCTCGATGCGGCGGCTGCAGGTGGGTGGGGTGACGTTGTCCGATGCGGCCCGGGTCAAGCTGCCCGACCCTGCGATGGAAGGCACCCTGCGCGCCACGCTGGCCCATGAGCTGTCCAAGACGCTGTCGTCCAACACCGGTATCGGCCTGTTGCCACCGGCCACCGGGGAAGCGATCGGCGGTGCGATGGCCGCGCGCTTTGCCGACGGAAAGGTGTATCAGCTCAAGATTCCCGAACCCGATTACGTGGTCACGCTGACGCTCGACGCAATGAAGAGCGGCGTCGTCAATGAAACCGCGGCCATGAAGACGATGCTGTTCGGCGCGTTCTTCCAGGTAAAGGTGACCGAGCCCTTCTCCGGCAAGGTGTATTTCGACCAGCCCCTGCGCAAGGGTGCCACCAAGGTGGTGCCGGTCACGCAGTGGCGGGTGGACCAGTGGTCGGCCAACTACGAAACCGTGTTGGCCGGCTTTGATGCGTTCGCTGGCGCTGCTGCCAAACGGGCGGATTCGCGCGCCTGGCTGGATGAGCAGAAGCCGGGCGGACGCCCCCTGCAACAACAGATCCAGGCCCTCCAGGAGTTGATCAAGTCATGTCGTTGATTCGTGCTGTACTGCTGATTCTCATTGCATTGATGGTCACCGCGCCGGTCGCGGCGCAGACCGCCAGTTCCCGCGGCATGGGCTCGGCCAGCTATGGTCTGCGCCTGAGCGCCGATACCCGTGCCCAGGCCCTGAACAAAGCCAAGGTCAACGCACTGGAAGCCTATATCGCCGAATCGGGCGCGGCCAAGCTGCGCCTGTTCGAGTCGCGCCGTCCGGAGTTCATCGGCGAGATCGACCGCTTCGTGCTCTCCACCGTGACCCTGTCGGAGAACGAGGACAAGAAGGCCAAGACCTACACGATCAGCGTTCGCGCCGAGATCAACACCACGCTGCTGCAGACCAAGCTGGATGCCGGCTCGGCCGTGGCCGGCGCACGCAGCAACGAACGCTCGCTGCTGACCTTCCTGTTCATGGCGCGCTCGCAGGACACCGTGCAGTCGTTCCAGGACAAGGAATACCGCCGCGTTGACGCCAGCCGCAGCTATGACGAAAACACCCGCGAAGGCGACTCCTTCCGTGGCAACTCGGTCAGCACCAACGGCAGCGTCAACCAGAACGCGTCGGTGTCGGTGACCAGCGGCGGCAGCACCACTGCGCGCAGCGACACCATCAGCTGGAAGGTGGCCAACGCCGCCGAGGTCAACACCGCGATGACCGGTGCCTTCAGCAGCGCCGGCTACGAAGTGGTTGAAGCGGAGTACGTCGAAGGCGAAAGCGGCGGCCTGCTCAGCATCGATCGCATCCGCAAGGATTTCAGCACCGGCAACGACCTGTCTGCCGCCACCCTGCGTGATACCGCCAACGGCATCCGCGCCGCGAACATTCCGTACATCGCGGTCGGCACCCTGGATATCGGCATGCGTGACCGCGATCCGGCCTCGGGCAATACCCGCGTGTACGTCACGGTGACCGGCAAAGTGCTGGACGTGACCGGCCGCTTCCCGCGCACCGTCTCTTCGGTCGGCCCGGTGCAGTACGCCGGCCTGGGCCCGAACGAAACCGTCGCCCGTACCAATGCGTTGCGCGAGGCTGCCGAACAGGCCGCCCAGCAGATGATCAACGAGCTGAACGTCAAAGCCGTTCGTTGACGCCGTGCGGCGAACATCGGTGCGCCGCACGCCCCATTGCCTCCAGATCGTTTTTTTCGCCCGTGCCTGCACGGGCGTTCTTCCCTCACACAGGACCCATCCCATGATCCGTACTACCGTCATCGCACTCGCCGTCGCTGCCTCCTTCGCCGCGCCCGCGCATGCTCAGTTGAGCAAGCTCAAGGGTCTGGTCGGCGGCGCGACCGCCACCGAAGCCAGCGCCGCCGGCGCCCCGGACGAAGCCGCGCAGGACGCACTGGTGCGCCGTTTTGTCGCGTCGCAGTCGCATTCGCTGGCCGCGCAGACCTCCTTCGCCAAGGCCTTCGGTCTGGCCGAGCAGGTGCAGCTGCTGGAAGCCGAGCGTCAGGCGCTGTCGTCCGGTGCGGTGGACGTGAGCAAAATGAAGAAGTCCGTGTCTGTCAGCGAAGCCGCCCAAGCGGCGATCGATGAGCGCGTTGCCGCGCAGCCGGAACTCAGCGCCGAATCCAAGCAGTACTACACCGAAGGCCTGGTCTCGCTGATCGCCTCGGCGGCTGAAGGCCAGAAGCTGAGTGGCGAAGCCAGCAACTTCGCCGGTGGCATGAAGAACCTCGGCGCGGCGCAGATGGCCACGCTGGGCCGCAAGCTGGTCGCCGGTGCGTGGGTCGCCAAGGAATCCCCGGGCTACCTCAAGGGCCTGTACGACACCTCCAAGTCGGCGATGACGTTCGCCCGCGCCAGCAAGATCAAGGTGCCGGGCAATGCAGATGCGATGCTCGACGGCCTGAACTGATCCGGGACGGCCACGCATGCAGATTTCTACCCGACTGCTGAGCCTGGCCATCGCCGCTACCCTGCTTGCCGCGTGCGGCAAGCAGGAGGCGCCGGTGGACGAGGTTGCCAGCAAGACTGAATCCAAGGTGCTTTCGGCTGCGAATGCCGACACCGAGCCGTTGCGCGGTACGCCTGATTTCGGCGGCACCACCCAGGTCGCGCGGGAAGCCGACGGTATCGGCAGCACGCCGGAACTGGCTGTACTGGCTGCGCTGCAGTCGGCCGTGGCGCAGGTCAACGGCGTCCGTGTCGCCAGCCAGATGCAGACGCTCCGCGCCGGTCTGGATGTCGATGTCGACGGTCACCACGTCGGCAGCCTCCAGGCCAATGCCTTCGCCCAGCAGGCGATCGCGGCGTCGCAGGGAGCCGTGCTGGGCTACGAGATCCTCTCGCAGGAGGAAATCCGTCAGATTGATGAGGAAGTGATTGAACGCGTGCGGGCCAGCGATGCCGGCTTCACGTACGCCGCCTCGGCGTCGGCCAGTGGCTCGGCACAGGCGCAGGCCGACGCGAGCGGACAAGGCGGTTCGGCTTCGGCCAGCGTCAAGCAAAGCTACAAGGAAAGCGCGAAGGTCGATGCCAAGCGGGGGGCGAGTTCGTACGAGTCCGACGTCAGCCATCGCACCATGCGCAGCTACTGGAAGGTCCGCATCCGTGCCGACATCGCCAAGTACCGCGCACCGGACGAGCAGGGCCGGCCGAAGATCGTCGTCGCCCTGCCGCACGTCCGGTCGGGTAGCTATGCCGTCGGCGATGGCCGGGTAAGCAGCGAAGAGGTGGCGCGTGCCATCCGTGCACGCCTGTCCGACACGCTGACCCAGACCAAGCGTTTCATCGTGCTCGATCGTGAGTTCGGCGATGAAATGCAGGCCGAGATCGATCACATCAACAGCGGCAACGTGCGCCTGCAGGACACCGCACGCCTGGGCCAGCAGCTGGCGACGGATCTGATCCTGATTCCGAGCATCGAGCGTTTCGAGTACCCGCGCAGCGTGCGTCAGCTGCGCATGTCCGATCGCCAGGTGAGCTCGTACTCCGGCGGCGGTCGCATCACGTTGCGGCTGATAAACGCGGCCACCGGTGAAGTGGTGATGTCCGACAGTTTCGACCACCAGTTGGCCTCGACCGGGCCGAGCACGCTGCCGCGTGTGGTGGACGGCAAAGGCATGGCCGCGACGATGATGGATTCGCTGTCCGGCCAGATCGGGACCGCGATCATCACCGAGATCTTCCCGGTCTCGGTCGTATCGTTGAGCGGTGACCAGGTGGTGCTGAGCCAGGGCGGCGACGCGCTGCAGGTCGGCCAGCGCTGGCAGGCGGTGATGCTGGGCGAGGCCCTGAAGGACCCGCAGACCGGCCGCTCGCTGGGGCGCAATGAGACCCCGTGCTGCACGATCCGCATTGATCGCGTTGCCGCGCAGACCTCGTACGGGACGCTGGAAGAAGGTGCGGATCTCGGCGGCGCAGGCTTCCGCCCGGGTGCCATTGAACTGCGCAAGCAATTGGGTGCGGTGAAGCCGGCCACGACCGCTGCGGCGCCGTCGGGTAGCGGCAAGGCACCAGTCCGTGCCGCCAAGCCTGCCGCGGCGGCCAAGCCGGCAGATGATCCGAACTGGTAAACGATGGCGCCGGGCCTTGGCCCGGCGCCTGTCCAGCTGCGGCATCGCCTACACTCGGGGTCCAGGTTTGGTCCCGTTGTGGAGAGAGCGATGAAGCGAGTAGTACTGAGCGTGCTGGCCCTGTCGGTGTCTGGCGCCCTGATGGCGGCGACGCCCAAATTCGACGGCGCGCGGATCTCCGCCGACGTCAAGGAGCTGGCCTCCGATGCCTACGAAGGCCGCTCGCCGGCCACGGCCGGTGAAGGAAAGACCATCGCCTTCCTGAGCAAGCAGTTCGCCGCGGCCGGCCTGCAGCCGGGCGGCGACCTCAAGGACGGCAAGCGCCTGTGGACACAGGCCGTGCCGCTGCTCAAAGGCGATATCGTCGGCACCCCGAGCCTGTCGCTGAGCAGCAAGGGCACGCCGCAGACGCTGAGCCAGGGCAAGGAAATCGCCGTGCGTGCCGCCATGAACGGTGCCAGCGAGGTGGACATCAAGAACGCGCCGCTGGTTTTCCTGGGCTACGGCGTCAAAGCCGGCGAGCGCAACTGGGACGACTTCAAGGGCGTGGACCTGAAGGGCAAGATCGCGGTCGTGCTGATCAACGATCCGGACTTCGAAACCGGCCAGGGCGATTTCGACGGCAAGGGCATGACCTACTACGGCCGTTGGACCTACAAGTACGAAGAAGGCGCGCGCCAGGGCGCCCTGGGTGTGCTGATCGTGCACGAGACCGCACCGGCCTCGTATGGCTGGGCCACCGTGGCCGGCTCCAACACCAACACCATGTTCGACGTGGTCCGCGACAACCCGGCCGAAGCGCATCCGCTGCTGGAAGGCTGGATCCAGCGCGATCTGGCGGTGGAACTGTTCAAGCGCTCGGGCCTGGATTTCGAGGCGCTGAAGAAGCAGGCGCAGACCCGCGACTTCAAGCCGGTCGAGCTGAAGGGCGAGACCTTCTCGGCCAAGTACGCGGTCAAGACCGAGGTGATCACCTCGCACAACGTGGCCGCGCGCCTGGAAGGCAGCAAGCATCCCGACGAGACCGTGATCTACAGCGCGCACTGGGATCACATCGGCGTGGGCAAGCCCGACGCCAACGGCGACACCATCTTCAACGGTGCGCTGGACAACGCCAGCGGCACCGCCTCGCTGGTCGAGCTGGCGCGCGGCTTCGCCAAGGCCAAGCGTCCGGAGCGTTCGGTGCTGTTCCTGGCCGTCACCGCCGAGGAAAAGGGCCTGCTCGGCTCGGAGTACTACGCCAGCCACCCGCTGTATCCGCTCGGCAAGACCGTGGCGCTGATCAACATGGATGGCATGGCGCCCTTCAGCCCGTCGCGTGATTTCGGCATCTACGGCTCGGCCAAGCTGGAACTGCTGGACCAGCTCAAGGACGTCGCCAAGGGCTGGGACATCCGCTACACCCCCGATCCGAAGCCGGAAGCCGGCCTGTTCTTCCGCTCCGATCACTTCCCGTTCGCCAAGCGCGGCGTGCCGGCGGTGTCGTACTCGGCGGGCCAGGATTGGGTGGAAGGCGGCGTCGCCGCGGGCAAGGCGGCGTCGGATGACTACACCGCCAAGCGCTATCACCAGCAGGGTGACGAATGGCAGCCGGACTGGACCTTCGCCGGTGCCTCGCGCGATCTGGAAGTGCTGTACACGCTGGGCAACCAGCTGGCCAACTCGCGCGCCTGGCCGAACTGGAGCGAAGACTCCCAGTTCCGCGCCCCGCGTGACGCCAGCGCCGCCGAGCGGAAGTAAGACCGCGTCCGGCCGGTATCGCCGGCCGGACCCCCAACCCGGCGCCATGCCAAGCGTGGCTGGCAGTCCCGGATCCCGATGTAGAGCCACGTCATGCGTGGCTTCGCGATCCCGGAACGAACGCCAGCCACCCATGGGGTGGCGCTACGCGGCTTCATCCCCCCAAACCCCGCCTTCGTCGCATGCCGCTTGTTCGCACTCGCGGCAGGGCTATGCTCGCCTCACTCCCTATGTGATGACGCCGCCGTGTTCGCCAGCCTCTCCCTGATCTTCCGCATTCTGTTGGCCTGGGCCGCCGCCATCGTGGTGGCGGGGTTTGTCTGGAGTGGCTTCTTCCATGGCATGGACGAAGGCCCCGGCTGGGTGTTCGGCTTGTTGGCCCTGTTCGTGATGGTGACGGCCCTGGGCAGCTGCATCGCCCATATCCGCCGGGTCCAGCATGCGGCCGGGCGCCTGGACGCGGCCACCCTGTCCAGCCGCCAGCGGCGCCAGATCGAGGTCCCAATGGATGCGGGCCCCGCCTTCGCCTTGGTCGAAGCCGCCATCGCCGAGCTGCCGCGGGTGGAAGACATCGAAAGCGCTCCGGGCAGCCTGCAGGTCCGTGCCTACGTGCGCCGCGTGGATCCCTACAACGGCCGCCCGCCGTCACGCTGGAACCTGCCTGCGCGGCTGGCAATCAAGCGCAACAGCGTGCTCGCCACGGTCACGCCGGGGCAGGGCACCAGCAGCGTGACGCTGCTGTTCGAGCCCGATGCCGGGGTCTGGGCCGATCTGCTCGCCGTCGACGAAGGCAGCAACCATGAGAACGCCGAAGCGGTCGGCCGTGCGATCACCCGTCGGGTGGCCGAGCAGCGCCGCGATGAGCAGGCCGCCGCCGAGCAGACAGCGACCGAGAAGGAACTCTCGGTGGCCAAACTCAACCTGCTGCATGCCCAGGTCGAGCCGCACTTCCTCTACAACACCCTGGCCAACGCGCAGGTGCTGACTCGCACCGATCCACCGCGCGCGGATCAGATGCTCGGGCACCTGATCCAGTACCTGCGCAGTTCGCTGCCCAGCGTGGACGAATCGATGTCCACCCTGGGCGTGGAGCTGGAGCGCACCCAGGCCTACCTGGAAATCCTCAAGATCCGCATGGGTGCACGCCTGGCCCTGCAGGTGGATGTGCCGCCGGCGCTGACCAGCCTGCCGCTGCCGTCGATGGCGCTGCAGACCCTGGTGGAGAATGCGATCAAACACGGGCTGGAACCCAAGCCCGGTGGTGGCACGGTGTGGATCATCGCGCGCGCCTTCGAGGACCATGTCACCCTCACCGTGGCCGATGACGGCCTCGGCTTCGGGCAGGGCACCAGCGGTACCGGGATCGGCCTGAAGAACCTGCGCGAGCGCCTGCGTCTGACCTGCGGTGAGCGCGCCGGCGTGGCCATCGTGTCCAATTTCCCCAGCGGCGTGGCGGCAACGATCACCCTGCCGCGCGATGCCCGGGAGGCGATCCATGCAGCTTGATGCACTCATTGCCGAAGACGAAGACCTGCTGCGCCAGTCGCTGGTCGCCCAGCTGCAGCGGCTATGGCCCGAGCTGCGGCTGGTGGCCGAATGCGAGGATGGCGCCAGTGCGCTGGAGCGCTTGGCCGAGCTGAAGCCGGACCTGGCCCTGCTCGACATCCGCATGCCGGGCATCACCGGCATCGAGGTGGCCCGCGCGCTGCCCGAGATCAGCCCGCGCACCCAGGTGGTGTTCGTCACCGCTTACGACCAGTATGCGATCGATGCCTTCGAACAAGGCGCGATCGACTACCTGCTCAAGCCGGTCAGCGATGAGCGTCTGCTCGCCACGCGCGAGCGGATCCTGGCCCGCATGCAGCTGGGCCGACCGGACAGCGGGATGCTCGAGCAGCTGCTGCAGCGCCTCGGCAATCAGCCCGCCGCCGCCTCAAGCGCGCCGCCACTGGCCTGGATCACGGCCAGCAACGGACGCGACACGCAGCTGATCATGCTCGAAGACGTGATCTACTTCCGTGCCGACAGCAAATACACCACCGTGGTCACCGAGCAGGGCGAAAGCCTGCTGCGTACCTCACTGCGCGAACTGCTCGATGCGCTCGACCCACAACGGTTCCGCCAGATCCACCGCTCCACCATCGTCAACATGAAAGCCGTCGCCGCGGTCACCCGCGATGACACCGGCCGCGGCCAGCTGCGCTTGAAGCACCGCGCCGAAGTGCTCAATGTCAGCCAGCCCTTCATGAGTCTGTTCCGCGGGATGTAACGCGCCTTTTCTTTCGTCTGGAGCCTGCCATGCGTATCGCCGTTGTCGCCAGTCTCTGCGTGCTGGTGCTGGCTGCCTGCCAGCAATCGAGCAACACCTCCGTCACCCGCATCCGCGCCAATGGCGTGGATACGCTGTACAGCAAGACCACGGTCGACAACGGGGTGGCCAACTTCGATTGCATCGCCAGCAGCAGCGGCCACTGCCATTACCTGGTGCTGGACGCGCGCTGCGGGAAGGACACCGACTGCCCCTATCCGCCTCTGCACCGGCTGTCGGTGGCGGTCGGCAAGACCGAGCAGATGGCCGGGCTGCCGGCCGGCTTCCGGCACTGCGTCAGCGCAGTCCAGAAAGAACAATGCCACCGTGAATGATCACGGTGGCATCGTGGCTCCTCCCGCTTTTCAGTAGGGTCAGAACGCGGGCTGCAGATGCAGGTTGGTGCCGTTGGGCTGCTCGCCGACGTGGTTGAGCTGCCCGACCAGTTCGGTGTGCTGCTTCATCCGGCCGATCTCGCGCATGATGCGGATGTCCTCGTGGCGCAGCTCGCGCTTGGCGCTCACGGCCTGCTTGTAATCCAGGACTTCCGGATAGTGATGGGCCATGTCCAGCGCTTCGGCCACGCATTCCACCGTATCGGCATCGGAGGTGATCCGGGCGCGGCTGTTGAAGGCCTTCATCCAGCGCTCGAAGCCGGCGGTGTGATCGAACATGTTGGCCATGAACCAGATCACGAACAGGATCGAGACCCATGACCCGAACACGATCACCACGCGGGTGAAGGTGATATGGAAGTCATCCTTCCACAGGTAGTTGCTGATCAGGCCCAGGATCAGCAGCGAGGACGCCTGCCACCCGACGATCGAGGCCATCAGCCATTGGCCCTTGGCCTTGGCGAGCACCGCGACTTCTTCGCGGATCTGCTGTTCACTCTTGTTACGCCAATGCGCGACCTGTTTTTCGAACGGGCTGCTGTACAGCTCGTTGTCCTGCAACAGCAAACCCAAACCTTTGAACAAAGCGATCATGACGAGCTCCTTCTGGAACGTGCGGCAGCGCATTGGACGACGTTGTGGCACGACCAGTTCTAGCACTTTCACGGCGCTTGGCAATGGGCAAAGCGCAAAGATCCGGCGTCATTCCTGCCTGAATGGGCAAACTCGCAGCGGATTTGCGCACTGCGGCACGTAAATCACCGGGTAAATAGGCCGCGGACGCCGGTTCTCATGCTGCAGTTGCACAATGCGCAGGCCCAGCGCCACCGTGCCCTCGCCAGCCCCGGCGGTATCACGCAGAATTGACGCATCCGCGCGAAACGCCGGTCCGCTCCGCCCTCGGTACTGTTGATGTCTTCCCTGCTGCGTTCGCTTGCCCGCCCTGCCACCGCCCCGATCCGCCGCTGGGTGCTGGGCGCCTTCCCCCGCGGCCAGAGCGGGATCGATTACGACCATCCGCTGGGCGATCCCGGCTGGTTCGGCCCGGACAGCATCACCTGGCGCGTGCACTCCGAGTTTCCCGGCATGCTCGCCGGCGGCCTGTGTGCCCTGATGCTGCAGACCCTGCATCCATTGGCACTGGCCGGGGTGTACGACCACTCGAACTTCCGCGATGACCTGGTGGGCCGCCTGCGCCGCACCACCGCGTTCGTCGCCGGCACCACGTACGCACCGAGCGCGGAAGTGGAGGCGCTGATCGCCAAGGTGACCCGCATCCATGCACAGGTACGCGGGCACACCGCCGACGGCCGCGCGTATTCCGCCGACGATCCGGCGCTGCTCACCTGGGTGCACGTCACCGAAGCCTACGGCTTCCTGCAGGGCTGCCGACGCTATTGCCGCGACGTGCCCACGGCGGTCGCCGACCGGTATTACCGCGAGTACAAGCGCGTGGCCGAGGCGCTCGGCGCCACCGATGTACCCGCCTCGGAAGCGGAGGTCGACGCGTACTTCGCGCGCCAGCAATCCGGGCTGGTGTTCGATGCCCGTTCGCAAGAAGTACTGGCGGTGTTGTCCGGCATCCGCTTGCCGGTACCGATGGCGGGGTTGTCGCGCGAGCTGTTCCTCGGTGCGGGCGCGGCGCTGTTGCCGGACTGGGCTACGACGATGCTGGCGCGCACGCCGATGCAGCGTGCGCAGTCGCGTGCCTCTGCGGTGATGTTGAGAGGCATGGCGCCTTTGTTCCGACGTGCCCTGCAGGATGGCCTGGCGACGCGCGCATGCACGCGTATGGATGTGCCGGCTGGCGTGCTTGCTGATTGGCCTTGAAGCGGTAGGTGCCGATCGTTGGTCGGTACTCGCGAGTGCCTGTGTCTGATGGTTAGGTCGGACACGTGCAGGCTTCCGGGACCCGCTGCAAGTCCCGCTCCGCGGCCCGGCCCAGCCGCTGGCGGCTGTGCGTTCAGTCGCATGCGAGGCAGTGCCTCGCAAGCAATGCGCCTTCACCCAAGTAAGCTCGTATGCCGCCATCCATGGCGGCATACGGTCTCTCCAGCCTGCACGTGCCCGCCCCCTGACAATTGGCTGGTGGCCATGCTGAGGTCAAAAGCCAGCGAACAGCGCTGAGCGGCAAGGCTGAGTGGTAGCGCCGGGGTGCACGTCCAAGTGCCAATCCGCTGTGCGGATGCTGAGCAGCGAAGTACGCAGCTGCTCAGAGCAGAAGTGCAGAGCATCAAGGCGATGCCGTGCAGCCGAGTAGCCAAGCACAGAGCAAAGCCACAGAGCAAAGCCAGAGAGCAAAGCCACAGAGCAAAGCCGACACCATCACTGTCGGAGCCGCAGAGCCCGCGCCTGCTCTTCCCCTTGCGCACCAGCCCACTGTCAAAGGGTGGACATGGGTGGGGTGGCGGCATACGAGCTTACTTGGGTGAAGGCGCATTGCTTGCGAGGCACTGCCTCGCATGCGACTGAACGCACAGCCGCCAGCGGCTGGGCCGGGCCGCGGAGCGGGACTTGCAGCGGGTCCCGGCACCCCACCCATGCCCACCCAAACCAGCGCAAACGCAAACCCCAGCCGTGGCTCTGCTCCAGCTCTGCAGCTCTGCAGCTCTGTAGCTCTGTAGCTCTGTAGCTCTACAGCAAAAAAAAACGGGCGCCGAAGCGCCCGTTCTCTCATCTCAGCAAAACGCGATGAAAAGCCTCACCACACCTTGACCCGCTTCTCCGGCGCCAGATACAGCTTCTGGCCTTCCTTCACCTCGAAGGCCGGATACCAGGCATCCAGATTGCGAACCGTCAACGCACGGAACTGCCCCGGCGCATGCACATTCGTCAACAGCGAATTACGCAACGCCTGCTCGCGCGCCTTGCTGCGCCACGCCTGCGCAAAGCCCAGGAAGAACCGCTGATCCGGCGTAAAGCCCTCCAGCGTCTGGCCCGGCTTGCCCTGCAGCGACAACTGATACGCATCGTAGGCCGTCGACAGACCCGCCACGTCCGCAATGTTCTCGCCCAGCGTCAAACGACCATTCACCGATACCCCCGGGAACGGACTGTAGCTGCTGAACTGCGCCGCCAGCGCATCCCCGGCCGCGTTGAACTTCTTCAGATCTTCCGCCGTCCACCAGTTCTGCAGCTTGCCCGTCTCATCGAACAGCGCACCGGCGTTGTCGAAGCCGTGGCTGATCTCATGGCCGATCACGGCACCGATCGCACCGTAGTTCACCGCATCATCGGCCGCACCGTCGAAGAACGGCGGCTGCAGGATCGCGGCGGGGAACACCAGGCGGTTTTCCAGCGGCACGTTCATCGCATTGATGGTCTGCGGCAGCATCGCCCACTCGCTGTGGTCCACCGGCTTGCCCAGCTTGGCGATGTTGCGGCGGTACTCGAACATCTCTGCACGCTCGGCATTGCCCAGCGCGTCATCGCGCTTGATCTCCAGGCCCGTGTAATCGCGCCACTTGTCCGGGTAGCCCATGCCCACCGTCAGGCCGTCGACCTTAGCCTTGGCACGCGCCTTGGTCTGCGGCGACATCCACGCCAGCGCATCGATGCGCTTGGCGAAGGCGGCAATGATGTTCTTGGCCATCTCGTCCGCACGGGCCTTGGTGGCCGGGTCGAAATGACGCTCGACGTACAGCTTGCCGATCGCTTCACCGACGGCATGGTTGCTGTCATCCACCGCACGCTTCCAGCGCTCGCTCTGCTGCGGGGTGCCGTTGAGCGTGGTGCCGTGGAAGGCGAAGCGCGCATCGGCGAACGACTTGGGCAGGTACGGGGCGGCGCGGTCCAAAGCATGGAAGGCGAGGTAGTCCTTCCAGACTTCCAGCGGCTCGGTCGCGACCAGGCGCGAAATGCCGGCCACGGCCTTGGGCTGCCACACGATGAAGTCCTGCTGGGCGTCCAGGCCGGCCGAGGCCAGGAAGGCGCTCCAGTCCATCCCCGGCGCCTTGGCGCTCAGGTCGGCCTGCTTCCAGGCGTTGGCGCCCTTGGCGACGTCGTTGGTGTCTTCCTGGGTGGCGTGGGCCTGGGCGATCTTGATCTCCAGCGCGAGGATGCGCTGCGCCTTGGCCGCCGGATCGGCGACGCCGGCCAGCTGCAGCACCTGGGCGATATACGCCTGGTACTGCTTGCGGATCTCGGCCATGCGGCCGCCCTGCAGGTAGAAGTCGCGGTCCGGCAGGCCCAGGCCGCCCTGCACCAGGTAGGGCGCGGTGCGGTCCGGCTGCAGCAGATCCACCGAGACCCACACGCCGAACAGGCGGTCGGTGTAGAAGTTGGTGGCGTTGAGCAGGTCCACATCGGCGCGCAGGGTGCCGCCCAGCGCGGTGGCCAGCGCGGCCTTGTCGCCGATGCCCGCGATGGCGTCCAGCGCTGGCTTGACCGGGGCGGCACCGCGTGACTCGATGCCGGTCTCGTCCATGAAGGCGGCGTAGTAATCGCCGATCAGCTTGGTCTCGCCCTCGGCCGTGGTATCGGCCGCGGCGCCTTCGAGGATCGCGCGGGTGTCGGCCAGGGTCTTTTCGGAAATGACGTTGAAGCTGCCGTAGCTGGAACGGTCGGCCGGGATCTCGGTGTTCTTGACCCAGGTGCCGTTGGCGAAGCCGAAGAAGTCATCGCCGGCGGCGATGCTGCGGTCCATGCCGGCGGCGTCGAAGCCGAAACTGCCGAGCTGCGGCTTGGGCGCGGCCGGTTCGGCCGGAGCGGCGTCGGGCGCGGCCGCGGCCGGCGCAGTCGCCTGGCGGTCACAGGCGGCCAGGCTCAGCGACAGGCTGGCGGCAATGGCGAGCATCAGGGTGGGGCGGCGCAGCTTGGACATTGAGCTTCTCTGCAACGGAAACATCCAAGTCTAATCCTGTCCCGGGCGCACGGTTATGCCGGCTTCGGCGGCATCGGGTACCGGATCTGCCCGTCCCCGGATTCACCGAGGTGAACGGCCTATTGCGGTGCTTCCCGTCCTGCGCGTGCTCGTGCATGCTGGTACGGCACGGATTCCGCGCGCGCCCGTCGGCGCCCGCGTGACGATCATGGCGTCAAGAATCCCGGGCAGCGGCCGCTCAGGTTTGGGGAAACCAGGAAGCGTGTACAGATGAAGTCAGCCTGTCGTTCGGGAAAAGGGTTGCGATGCCCGCGTTGAACCGTGCCCTGGCGCGGCCACTGCGGACGTTCGTGTGGCTGGGGGTTTCCCTGGGCGCGCTGCTGGCTGGCGGGCTGGTGGCGACACTGGTCAATGATGGCCAGCGCCGACAGGAAGCCGCGCAGCGCCAGAGTTCGGCGCTGGCGACCGGCGCCCAGCGCCTGCTGCGGCTGGAGCTGCGCAATCTGGAGCGGGTGATGCAGGGCATTTCCCGGGATGGTGCGTTGCTGTTCCAGCGCGTGCCGGCGCAGGCTCCCGATCTGCTCGATGCCAGCATCGCCGGCGCCCTGCAGCGGCATGCAGAACTGCACAGCATCGTGGTGGTCGACCAGTACGGGCGCGCCCTGACCAGTGGCAGTGGCGACCTGCAGCTGCCGTTATGGGCGGTGGATGACAACCGCGGCCACGGCAGCCAGGTGTTCCTCGGCCCGCCCCAAGCGCTGGATGCCGCGCAGTGGATCCTGCCGCTGGCGCTGCCCATGGGCGGCGACCGCTGGCTGCTGGCGCGGCTGCGCACGGCCGAACTGCAGTCGATCATCGGCGGTATGGACACCGGCGATGCCGGCGTGATCTCCATCACCGACCCGCATGGCTATGTGCTGGCGCGCAGTCCGGACCCGGCCGGGGTGGTGGGGCGTCGTTTCGGCCTGGCCAAGCGCGAGCTGCTGCGCCGGGACGCGTTGACCCCACTGGGGACCGAGATCAGCGCGGTCGATGGCATCGAGCGGATTTCCAGCCTCAGCACGCTGGCGCAGTACCCGCTGGCGGTCTACGCCGGGTTGGGCCGGCGCGATGTGCTGGCAGCGTGGTGGCCGTATGTGCAGGCCTCGATCGGCGTCTACCTGCTGTACTGGGCGCTGTTCGGCGCGGTGTATGTGAGCCTGCGCCGTGCCACCCGCGATCAGGACACGCTGAGCGAGGAGCTGCGCACCGGCCATGCCGAACTGCGCATGGCGCACCAGGTCGGCAAGGTCTGCACCTGGTACGTGGATGAGGATGCCTGCCTGCTGCGCTGGTCACCGCTGGCGCGCGAGATTTTCGGCATCGACATCGAGAGCCTGCCGGTCGCCGATTTCTTCGCACGCGTGCACCACGAAGATACCGTACGCATGCAGCAGGCCTTCGACGCCGCGTTTGCCGGCAGCGGCGTGCTCGATGAAATGTTCCGCCTGGTGTTGCCGGGGGGCGCGATCCGCTGGGTGTCCGCGCGTGGCCAGCGGGTGGCGGTGGTGGACCGTGAGCGCCGCATGATCGGTGCATTGACCGATGTCAGCGAGCGGGTCGATGCGCTGGCCAGGGTGCAGCAGGCCGAGCGGCAGTTCCGGCTGCTGTTCGACCGCAACCCGGCGCCGTTCTGGGTGTTCGATCCGGACACGCTGCGCTTCCTGGAAGTCAACGAAGCGGCGGTGCGCCAGTACGGCTACAGCCGCGATGAATTCCTGGCAATGAGCATCCTGGATATCCGCCCGCGCGAAGGCTGGGAGGAGATCCGCGGGGCGATTGCACAGGCCCGCATCGGCGACGTGCAGGATGCGCAGGTGCGCCTGCACCAGCGCAAGGACGGCACCGTGTTCGAGGTCCGCGCGCATCTGGCCCGGCTGGATTTCGACGGGCGCCAGGCCTGCCTGGTGCTGGCCGAGGATGTCAGCGAGCGGTTGGCCTACGAGCGCGATCTGGCGTATCACGCCACCCACAACCCGGCGACCGGCCTGCTCAATACGCGTGCGCTGGCCGCGCAGCTGGACGAGGAGGGCGGGGCGTACACCATTGCCTACGTGCAGTTCCGTGGCCTGCAGCTGGTCGCCGATACGCTCGGCCGGGAGGTCGGCGACGTAGTGCTGCAGGCGATGGCCAAGCGCCTGGGCGGGCTCGGCGTGCGCTATGGGCTGCTGGCCTTCCAGCCGGCCGAGGATTTCATCTTCGCCATCCGCGACGACCATCAACGCCAGACTGCGCTGGATACGCTGGTGCAGACCGTCTCAGAGCCGGTGCGCGGGCAGGACTGGCTGCATCAGTTCGAGCCGCGCATTGGCGTGGCGGTCAAGGCCGACGCCGACACCAGCACCAGCACCGCCGAGCAGGTGATCGGCATGGCCGCGCAGGCCGCGCATGCGGCGCGCGACGAAGGCAACGTGATCGCTTGGTATGACGCGACGGTGAGTTCGCGTTTGTCCGAACGCCTGCGCCTGGCCGGGCGCATCCACAGCGCGATCGACACCGAGTTCGAGCTGTATTACCAGCCGATCTGCCACGCAGGCGACAGCAGTCCAGCCGCGCTGGAAGCCCTGCTGCGCTGGCCGCAGGCCGACGGCAGTTTCATTCCACCGGGTGAGTTCATCCAGCTGTGCGAAGACACCGGCCTGATCCTGGCGCTGGGCCGCTGGGTGATCCGCGCCGCCGCGCAGGCACAGCGGCAACTGGTCGATGCCGGTTGGGACCTGCCGATCGCGGTGAATGTCTCGGCGGTGCAGTTCTTCAACAGCGACCTGGTGGCCGAGTTCACCCGCGCCAGCCAGGAATACGGGCTGGCCCGCGGTGCGCTGCAGGTCGAGCTGACCGAGAGCAGCCTGATGCGCAAACCCGGCCAGGCCAAGCAGACCATGCAGCGGCTGCACGAGCAGGGCATCTGCATCTCGCTGGACGACTTCGGTACCGGCTATTCCAATATGTCCTACCTGCAGCACCTGCCACTGGACATCCTCAAGATCGACCGCAGCTTCGTGGCCGACGTGGAAACCAATCCGCGTAATGCCTCGATCTGCCGTGCACTGCTGTCACTGGGGCACAGCATGGGCCTGACCATCATCGCCGAAGGCGTGGAGACCCCCGGGCAGCACCAGTGGCTGGCTGCGCATGGCTGTGACCAGGTGCAGGGCTATCTGCTCGGCCGCCCGATGCCGCTGGCCAACGTCATCGCGCAGTTGGAGGCGGTGGAGGCGTAGTGCGCCGGGCGTTGCCCGGCCGCCGCCACGCATCATCCGCCCAGAGCTTCCACCAGGTAGTCGATGAAGCTGCGCACCTTCGGCGCCAGATGGCTGCGGCTGGTGTATACCGCATGGATGCCGATGCCCGGCACCGTCCACTCCGGCAGGACGCGCTCCAGCCGCCCGTCGGCGAGCGCGTCGGCGACCAGGAAATCCGGCTGCACGATGATGCCCATCCCGGCGATCGCGGCCTCGCGCAGCACATCGCCGTTGTTGGCACGCACACCGCCACGTACCGGCACGGAGACCTCCCCGCGTGGCCCCTGCAGCTGCCACGCATCCCCGCCGCCCCAGTAGCTGTACTGCAGGCACTCGTGCGCGGCGAGATCTTCGGGTTGCTGCGGCCGGCCATGCGCATCCAGATATGCCGGCGCCGCGCACAGGCTGATCTGCGCGTCGGCCAGCTTGCGGGCGATCAGTGCCGGGCTGGGCTGGCGGGTGATGCGGATCGCCACGTCGTAGCCTTCTTCGACCATGTCCACCAGGCGGTCGGACAGCGACAGGTCCAGCTCCACCTGCGGGTAGCGCGCGCGGTAGCCGGCCAGCAGTGGGCCCAACCGGGCGATGCCATAGCTGACCGGCGCGTTGATGCGCAGCCGCCCCGAGGGCTCCAGGGCCTGCGCGCTGATGCCGGCCTCCAGCGCATCGAACTCGGCCAGCAGCCGCACGCACTCGGCGTAATAGGCCGCGCCCGTGCTGGTCGGGCTCACGCGGCGGGTCGTACGGTTGAGCAGCCGGGTCGAGAGGCGCTTTTCCAGCGCGGCGATCTGCCGGGTCACTCCCGCGGTGGACAGGTCCAGGGCCTGCGCGGCGGCACTGAAGCCGTTGCGCTCGACCACGGCGACAAACACACGCATGGCATCCAGAGTGTCCATTGTTTCTATTTCCGAAATAAACAGCGTCGATACATCGTATTTATTGGTAAGGCTGCGCGCAATAAGCTCAGGGCCGTCGTCGCGCTATTGGAGTCCGTGATGTCCCGCTTGCCCTCCCTGTATATCTCCCACGGCTCGCCGATGACCGCGCTCAACCCCGGTCTGGTCGGCGAGCGCCTGGCGGCCCTGGCGGCGCGCCTGCCGCGTCCGCGGGCGATCATCATGGCCTCGGCGCACTGGCTGAGCCATGAGCCTGTGGTCGGCGGGCATGCCCAGCCCCCCACCCTCCATGATTTCGGCGGTTTTCCGCAGGCGCTGTTCGATCTGAAGTACCCGGCGCCGGGCGACCCCGCGCTGGCGCAGGAGATCGCGCAGCGGCTGACCGCGGCCGGCCTGCCGACCGCGATCGACCCGCAGCGCGGTCTCGACCACGGTGCCTGGGTGCCGCTGCGCTTTCTGTACCCGCAGGCGGAGATCCCGGTCGTGCCGCTGGCGATCCAGCCGTTGCTTGGGCCGGCCCATCAGTTCGCACTGGGCCGCGCGCTGGCACCGCTGCGCGAGCAGGGCGTGCTGTTGATCGGCTCGGGCAGCATCACCCACAACCTGCACGATTGGCGCAGCTACCCGGACGGCAAGGAAGCGCCGTATGTGCGGCCCTTCATCGAGTGGGTGGAGCAGCGCCTGCAGGCCGATGACAGTGCCGCCTTGCTGGACTACCGCCGTCAGGCCCCGTACGCCGTGCAGGCGCACCCTAGCGACGAGCACCTGCAACCGCTGCACGTCGCGATGGGCGCGGCCGGTGGCGATGCGCTCGGCGCGCAGCGTATCGATGCCGGGATTGATGCCGGCTTCCTGGCGATGGACATCTATCGCTTCGACGGCGCCGACGCGCAGCAGCGCGCCGCATGAGTGCCGTGCTGTCCGCGAACTGAGCCTGGCGCGCCCCGCGCATTCGCGTGGCGGCGCACGTGTGGTACGTTTTTTCCTGTTTCCGGCGCCGGCTGCCTGCAGCCCCCCCCCCCGCGCTGCTTACTGGAAAATGCATGCATACCATTGAAGTCGTCCTGGCGATGCTGGTGGCGGTGGTCGCCAGCGGCTACCTGGTCCGCGTATTGCCGTTGTCGCTGCCGCTGCCGCTGGTGCAGATCGGGCTGGGCGCGGTCATAGCCGGGGTGTTCAACCGCGGCCACGCGCTGGAGCCGGAGATGTTCTTCCTGCTGTTTCTGCCGCCGCTGCTGTTCCTGGATGGCTGGCGCATCCCCAAGCAGGGCCTGTTCCGCGATAAAGGCGTGATCCTGGAGCTGGCCTTCGGGTTGGTGGTGTTCACCGTGATCGGGGCCGGCTTCCTGATCCATTGGATGATCCCGGTGATGCCGCTGGCGGTGGCGTTCGCGCTGGCCGCGATCATCTCGCCGACGGACCCGGTGGCGGTCAGTTCGATCGCCTCGCGCGCGCCGATCCCCAAACGGCTGATGCACATCCTGGAAGGCGAGTCGTTGCTCAACGATGCCTCCGGCCTGGTCTGCTTCCGCTTCGCGGTGGCGGCGGTGATGACCGGCTCGTTCTCGCTGGCCACCGCCTCGCTGACGTTCCTGTGGGTGGCCGTGGCTGGGCTGGCGATCGGTGTCGCGGTGACGCTGGGCGTGTCCACCTTCCAGCGCTGGCTGTGGCGGCGCTTCGGCGAGGAGCCGGGCGCGGCGCTGCTGGTCAACCTGTTGATTCCCTTCGCGGCCTACCTGCTGGCCGAAGAGTTCAACGCCTCGGGCATCCTCTCGGCGGTCGCTGCCGGCATCACGATGAGCTATGTGGAACTGAGCGGCCGCGTGTCCGGCAGCATGCGCGTGCAGCGCACGGCCGTGTGGAACATGCTGCAGTTCAGCTTCAACGGCATCATGTTCGTGCTGCTCGGCGAGCAGCTGCCGGGCATCGTGGAGCGCGCGATCAAGACGGTCAGCGAAAGCGGGCATCACAGCGCGTGGTGGCTGCTGGTCTACGTGGTGGTGATCAATCTGGCGCTGGTACTGCTGCGCCTGGCCTGGGTGTGGCTGTCGCTGCGCTGGAGCCTGCTGCGCGCGCGCCATCGTGGCGAGGCGCGGCAGGGCACGTCCTGGCGGATCGTGGTGGCCACCTCGGTGGCGGGTGTGCGCGGTGCGATCACCCTGGCCGGCGTGCTGACGCTGCCGCTGTTCCTGCCCGATGGCAGTGCCTTCCCGGCGCGCGATCTGGTGATCTTCCTGGCCGCGGCGGTGATCCTGATCTCGCTGGTCGGCGCCAGCATCGCGCTGCCCCGCCTGCTCAAAGGGCTGGAACTGCCGGCCGATTCGGGCGAACGCAAGGAAGAGGATCTTGCCCGCAAGCTCGCCGCCAAGGCCGCGCTGGCCGGTGTGGAGCGCACGCGCCAGCAGCTGGTGCAGAACCAGACCACCGAGAACGTGCAGCTCTACAACGACGCCGCCTCACGGGTGAGCCTGCTGTACCAGCGCAACCTGGAGAAGGACGCCGGGCCGGATGCCGATCCGGACAAGGTGAAGCGGATGGAGCAGGGCTACCGCCAGCTGCGCACCGCCGGGCTCACCGCCGAGCGCGAAGAGCTGTTCCGCCTGACCCGGCGCGGCAAGATCTCCGATGAGATCTCGCGCAGGCTGATCCGCAATCTGGATCTGCTGGAGACGCGGCAACGCGATTGAGGCCGCACCGTGCCACGGGTGGAGCCACCCCATGGGTGGCTGCGCGGACCCACTGGAACCCACGCGTCCGGGACGAAGGGCAGCCACCCATGGGGTGGCTCTACCCCGGCACACGTGGATCAGGCGTCCGGCTTCTGATCCAGGAAGTAGGCCACCACGGTGCCCTTGATCTTGATCGTCATCGGGTTGCCGCGGCGGTCGCGGGCCTTGCCGGCCTGCACGCGGATCCAGCCTTCGCTGACCGAATACTCTTCAACGTTGTCGCGCTCGACATCGTTGAAACGGATGCCCACGCCGCGCTCCAGCGCAGCGGCATCGTGGAAGGGGCTGGCCGGGTTGATCGCCAGGTGATCGGGAGGGGTATCGCTCATGGTCACAGGATGCTGACGACCACCAAGGCCGCCTTCTGCCGTACAGGATAAACCGCAGCGGGCCCTGCGCCGAATTTCGCTTCCTGCCAACGCCCTTGCACGGCAGAATGCGCCCCTGTCTCCAGGAATACCGGCCATGCCCGACAACAGCGATTATTTCGACTTCGAAGAAGAGGAACGCGATTTCGACGAGGACGATTTCGAGGCGCGGATCTGGAATCTGTTCGTGCTGATCAACCCGGGCGATGAAGAACTGGCCCTGCAGCAGTTCAACCGCTGGCGCGAGGCGCTGCTGGAGAGCGGCGAAGGCATCGATGAGGACGCCGACTGGCTGCCGCCGATGATGGCGGCGATCGCCTGGCAGTCCGGGTTCGAGGTGGAGCGCAGCGATGCCGATGCGCTGATGTCGGCGGTCAACGAGCTGTCCGCGCGCTGGAACCTGCAGATCGACTGGGGCGGCGACCTGGACGATGAGGATTTCGCCGCCGGGGTGGATGCCCCGATGCTGATGGGCACCGCCCATGACCGCCTGCGCGAGCACAACTACGCGCTGTGGAGCGTGGATACCGGCAATGACACCCTGGCCGGGTGGATGGCGCTGAACCGCGATGACGATGCGATGCTGGCGCTGTGCTCGCTGCTGGGCGTGGAAGTGCGGCCGGGCAGCGATCCGTTCTGAGGGCGCGATTGCGGTCTGCGTGTGCCGACCAACGGTCGGCACCTACGCCTGATACTGGCCGCGCGCGTTTGAGATCACGGCTTTGACCAGCGCACGGTCCGTATGCCGTGAAATGGCCTGTGCGCCCAGGGCAATCGCCTGCAGGCGCAAGGGGGCGGGCACGTCGTAATGCGCCCCGCTGCGGCGGTTCTGGAACGCCCGCCGCGGAATCCCGAGCTGCGCCGCCATGGCGTGCAGCTCGGGCAGGGTGTCGGCCATCAGATGCGCCCAGCGCTCGCCGCGCCAGGGATGTACCGCATCGTCGATATAGACCGTCACCGGATCGCCGTGGCTCAGGCCTGCGGCTTGTCGTCGCTGGCGGCCGGGGCCGGCTCGCCATCGGCTTCGGCAGCAGCGTCGGTCACGATCTCGGCGTCTTCGGCCTCGTCGTCACCTTCGCCTTCCACGCCTTCGAACTCGGAGACCAGCTGCGACAGGTACTCGTCGGCGGTCTTGCCTTCGTCAGCGGCCAGGTCGTCGATCAGCTGCTGCAGCTGGGTCGAGTACTCCAGGTTGACCTTGCGGCCTTCCTTTTCCTGGACGTTGGACAGGTGCTTGAGCATGGCCAGCATCGGGACCGGGTTGTCGGCGTTGCCCATGGTCTGGCCGCCGATGGCCAGCAGCCACTCGGTGCCCTGCAGGCCGATCGCAGCGACGACCTGGCCTTCTTCGTTGGTCAGCACGGCATGGTTCTGCACCGGCTGCTGGGCGTTGAGGCGGTTGATCGGGCGCTTGGGCTGCTGCTTCTTGCGCTTGTCGCGCTTGGCCTTGGACTGCTTGGACATGGGTGCGGTCTATCTACAAAAGGAAGACCCCATTGTAGTGCCGGCCGCCGGCCGGCTCCACGGATTCCCTGAATTTCCCTCTGCCGCTGCCGCCGCGCCGCTCAAGGCGCGACAGCCGGCGCCAGCGTCGCCTGGATATCGGCGTCGGCAGCGGTGGGCGACAGCGCCACTTCCTGCCCGGCACCGGCCAGGGCCGCCGCTTCGGCCGCCTTGGTCATCACCACGATGCTGATCCGGCGGTTGATCGGGTTGTCCGGCTGGGTCTTGTCGAACAGCACCGAGGAGGACAGGCCGACCACACGGGTCACCTTGTCTTCGGTCATGCCGCCATCCAGCAGTGCACGCCGGGCGGCGTTGGCGCGATCGGCACTGAGCTCCCAGTTGCTGTAGCCGTGGGCGGCGTTGTAGGCGGTGATATCGGTATGGCCGGTGATGCTGATCCGGTTCGGCACGTGATTGATGAACTGCGACAGCTCGCGCAGGATCTCGCGCGTATACGGCTTGAGCGAGGCGCTGCCCATGTCGAACATCGGGCGGTTCTGCTTGTCCACGATCTGGATGCGCAGGCCTTCGGGAGTGAGGTCGAGCAGCAGCTGGTCCTTGAACGGCTCCAGTGCCTGGCTCTTGCTGATCGCTTCTTCCAGCTCCTGCTTGAGCGCTTCCAGCTGGCGTTTTTCGCGCTGGCGCTCGTCTTCCTGCGGCACCGGCCTGGAGGCCTGCTGGTTCTGGAAGGGATCGTTGCTGTTGCCGCGCGAGATGTCGGTCGCGCCGCCCAGCTTGATCATCGAGGTACTGGCGCCGCCCGGGCCGGCCATGCCCGGGGCCGGGGTGGAACTGCTGCCGGCCAGCGGGCTGGGGTTGCGGAAGTACTCGGAGATCGCTGCGCGCTCGGGCTTGCTGGTGGCGGCCATCAGCCACAGCACCAGGAAGAAGGCCATCATCGCGGTCACGAAGTCGGCATAGGCCACCTTCCAGGCACCGCCATGGTGCGCGGCGTGGCCGGCCTTCTTGACCCGGCGGACGATGACGGTGGGTTTGGTCTCGGCCATGGCGCTGCCTTACTTGACCGTCTTGAGGTGCTGTTCGAACTCGCTGAAGCCCGGGCGCACGTTGGACGGCAGGGTCTTGCGGGCGAATTCCAGGGCGATCTTCGGGTTGTAGCCGCGCAGGCAGGCCAGCAGGGCGGTCTTGACCGATTCGTAGATGCGCGCGTCCTGTTCGGCACGGGCTTCCACGGCCGAGGCCAGCGGGCCGACGAAGCCATAGGCCAGCAGGATGCCCAGGAAGGTACCGACCAGCGCGCCGGCGACGTGCGCACCGACCTCGGTGATTTCCCCGCCGATCGAACCCATCGTGATCACGATGCCCAGCACTGCGGCGACGATGCCGAAGCCAGGCAGGCCGTCGGCGACCTTGTTGAGCACGGCGGCCGGCTGCATCGCCTCGCCGTGGTGCTTCTCCAGCTCCAGCTCCAGCAGCGGTTCCAGCTCGTGCGGCTCGATGTTGCTGCCGATCATCAGGCGCAGGCAATCGGTGATGAAGTCGACCAGGTGGTGGTCGGCCTGCACCTTGGGGTAATTGGCGAAGATGCTGCTCTCGGCCGGGCGCTCGACGTGGTCTTCCAGCGCCATGAAGCCTTCGCGCCGCGCCTTGTTGAGCAGTTCGTAGAGCAGGCTGAGGACGTCGATGTAGTCCTGCTGCTTGTAGCGCGGGCCCTTGAACACGCCCACGGTGGCCTGCAGGGTCTGCTTCACGGTTTTGACCGGGGTGCCGACCAGGAACGCGCCCAGCGCCGCACCGCCGATGATCACCAGTTCATAGGGCTGCCACAGCGCGCCGAGTTTGCCGTGCGCGCCGACATAGCCGCCCAGCACGCTGAGGATGACGACGAGAAGTCCAACGATGATGAGCATGGGGCCGACGCGGGAAGGGGATACCTCCATGTCGGCCCCTTCACACCTTTTCTGAAGGGGGGCGGTCGCTCGATGTCACACTTTTCCTGATTCAGGCGGCCGGCTCGGCTTCCGCACCACCGCGCTGCAACGGATCCGGATAGGCCTGCCCGTTGGGCGTGAACGATAGCGAGACCGAGTTCAGGCAGTGGCGTTCATGGGTCGGCGGCGGGCCATCCGGGAAAACATGGCCGAGATGGCTGTCACACCGCGCACAGACGATCTCGGTGCGGACCATGCCATGGCTGGCGTCGCGGATCTCGCGGACATGGGCCGGATCGAAGGGCGCGAAGAAGCTCGGCCAGCCGGTGCCGGAGTCGAACTTGGTGCTGGAGCGGAACAGCGGCAGGCCGCACAACCGGCAGCCGTAGACCCCGTCCTGCTTGTTGTCCAGGAAGACCCCGCAGAACGGTGCTTCGGTGCCGTGATGCAGCAGCACGCGCTGCTCATCGGCGCTGAGGCCGGCCACCAAGGCCTGGCGCTGGGCGTCGGTAGGCGGGGAAAGGTCGAAAACGGTCATGGGCAGTCCTCGTGGGGATGCACTCTACATTGGGTCGTGGGCGGGGCGTTCCAAGCGGGCGACATTCATCGTGCTGATACCCGTGGCGGTGCATGGTGAAGACCTGAACCGCCGCCGGGAGATCGCCATGTACCGCCCACGTCGCCTCGCCGCTGCCTTGCTGGTGCTGCTGCCGTTGACCGCGGCCGCGCAGATCGGCCCGCCGCCCACCCCCACCGCGACGCGGCCGGTGGTCACGCCGCAGCGCGCGCCACAGCCCCCGGCCGTGCAACCGGTGCCGGTCGACAGCCTGTCCGACAGGATGGCCCCGGTGAAGTCGTCCTCGCAGACCCAGCAGCAACTGCGCACGCACCCGATCCAAAGCAAAGGCCCGGCGCAGCCCGCACCGATGCAGGGTCCGGCCGTGCAGAGCAAGGTCTACGACCGCCACGGCCGGATCCTTCCGGGGGTCAAGCAGGTAGGCCCGAACCGCGTGCTTGATACCCGCACCGGCCGCTATTACGACGCCGTCCCCAGCGGTGACGGTCAACAGATCAAGCCCTGACTGTTGGAGTGGCAGGCCGGCAACATGAATGGTTTACATCGCTGCCCGCGCAGTCATCCCCGTCAACGCAAGACCTCACTGTTTTTTCGCCTGTGATTAACCGGATCGGCGGGACCCTGTACACGCGCCGCAACACAGGCGCATCCCCCGAGGTTTTTCGAGAAGAGTGCAATCATGGCTAACCAGCAGAACCGCAGTCCCGGCAAGACGCCGCAGGAGCAGCAGGGCAGTCAGCAACAGAACCAGAAGCCCGGCCAGCAGAACCAGCAGCAGTGGGACCAGCAGAATCAGAAGGGCGGCAAGCAGCAGGACCAGAAGCATCAGGACCAGAAACAGCAGCGCTGATGCGCTTGGCGCAATGAACGAAGGCGGTGCGCACATGCGCGCCGCCTTTTTGCGTTTCAGCCACGCAGCTCAGCACGCGACCGGCTCAATCGGGAATCGGCAGGGTCAAGGTTTCCTTGACCTCTTCCATCACGATGTAGCTCTTGGATTCACGCACGTGCGGCAGGGTCAGCAGCGTGCTGCCGAGCAGCTTGCGGTACGAGGCCATCTCGCTGATGCGCGCCTTGAGCAGGTAGTCGAAGTCGCCCGAGACCAGATGGCATTCCAGCACATTGGGCAGCTTCAACGCCGCGCGCCGGAACTCTTCGAAGATGTCGCCGGATTTGTAGGCCAGGCTGATCTCCACGAACACCAGCAGGCTGGCCTTGAGGTAATGCGGATCGAGCTTGGCGTAGTAGCCGGTGATGGCCCCGTCGCGCTCCAGCCGGCGCACGCGCTCGGTGCACGGCGTGGTCGACAACCCGACCCGCTCGCCCAGTTCGGTGAAGGAGATCCGGCCCTCGGCCTGCAGGATGCGCAGGATCTTGCGGTCGATCTTGTCCAGTTCGCGGGCGCGCGTGGCCATCGGCGTCAGCCTCTCGAGGATGTTGGCGAGACAATACCCTGCCTGATGCTGGAAAAACAGGCGAATTGATTGGTTGCGGCTGACTATACTTCCTCAATTATGGTCCCGGCGTGCTCCTGCGCAGGGAATGATCGGGTTGGAGGGGTGTCATGCGCGTTCTAGTCCTTGGCAGCGGTGTGATCGGCACGACCAGTGCCTGGTACCTGCGGCAGGCCGGGTTTGAAGTCACGGTCGTCGACCGCCAGCCCGGTCCGGCGCTGGAAACCAGTTTCGCCAACGCAGGCCAGCTGTCGTTCGGCTACACCTCGCCGTGGGCCGCGCCCGGCGTGCCGCTCAAGGCGGTCAAGTGGCTGTTCTCCGAACATGCCCCGCTGGCGATCCGCCCGGGCCTGGACTGGCACCAGTACCGTTGGCTGGCGCAGATGCTGCGCAACTGCACGCATGAGCGTTATGCGATCAACAAAGCGCGCATGGTGCGCATGTCCGAATACAGCCGCGATTGCCTCAACGAGCTGCGCCGAGAGACCGGTATCGCGTTCGAAGGCCGCGACCTGGGCACGACCCAGCTGTTCCGTACCCAGCAGCAGCTGGATGCCTCCGCGCAGGACATCGAAGTGCTGGCCCAGTACGGCGTGCCGTATGAGGTGCTCGACCGCGACGGCATCATCGCTTACGAACCGGCACTGGCGGGCGTGGCCGACAAGCTGGTCGGCGCGCTGCGCCTGCCGCGCGACCAGACCGGCGATTGCCAGCTGTTCACCCGTCGCCTGGCGCAGATGTGCGTCGATGCCGGGGTCGAATTCCGTTTCGACCAGGACATCGCGGGCCTGCAGAGCGATGGCGACCGCATCACCGGTGTACGCATCGACGGCAGGCTGGAAACCGCCGATCACTACGTGGTCGCACTGGGCAGCTATTCGCCGTCGCTGGTTGCGCCGCTGGGCCTGCAGCTGCCGGTGTACCCGCTCAAGGGCTACTCGCTGACGCTGCCGATCACGGATCCTGCGATGGCCCCGACCTCGACCATCCTGGATGAAAGCTACAAGGTGGCCGTGACCCGTTTCGACGACCGCATCCGCGTGGGTGGCATGGCCGAGGTGGGCGGGTTCGACCTGTCGCTCTCGCCGCGCCGCCGCGCCACGCTGGAGAAGGTCGTGCGCGACCTCTATCCGGACGGCGGCGACCTGTCGCGCGCTGAGTTCTGGACCGGCCTGCGCCCCGCCACGCCGGACGGTACCCCGGTGGTCGGCGCCACGCCGTACCGCAACCTGTTCCTCAATACCGGCCACGGCACCCTGGGGTGGACCATGGCCTGCGGCTCCGGCCGCTACCTGGCCGACCTGATGGATGCCCGCCAGCCGCAGATCAGCACCGAAGGCCTGGATATCTTCCGCTACACCCACCATGCCGCGTCCGTCCGTCACCGTGAGCCGAGTTCATGCGCCCAGCCCGTGCGTTGATTGATCTGGACGCGCTGCGCAGCAATTACCGGCTGGCACGCGAACTGGGAGGCGGCAAGGCTGTGGCCGTGATCAAGGCCGATGCCTACGGGCACGGTGCAGTGCGCTGCGCGCGCGCGCTGCAGGCCGATGCCGATGCGTTCGGCGTGGCCTGCATCGAGGAAGCGCTGGAACTACGGGCGGCCGGCATCACCGGCCCGATCCTGCTGCTGGAGGGCTTCTTCGATGCCGGCGAACTGCCGCTGATCGTCGAGCACGACCTGTGGTTCGCCGTTGGCGCACCGTGGCAGGTCGAGGCGGTCGCCGCGTTCCAGACCACCGCCACGCTCACCGTGTGGTTGAAGCTGGACAGTGGCATGCATCGCCTGGGCCTGTGGCCTGACGAGTTCCGCGCCGCGCACGCCACGCTCAGTGCGCTGGCGCATGTCGGGCCGATGGTGCTGATGACCCACATGGCGCGTGCCGACGAACTGGACAGCCCGCGCACCCGCGAGCAGGCCGACGTCTTTGCCGCCGCCATCGAAGGCCTGGCCGGGCAGACCAGCCTGTGCAACTCGCCGGCGCTGCTGGGCTGGCCGGAGGTGCGCAGTGACTGGGTGCGCCCGGGCCTGATGCTGTACGGGATCAACCCGATGCCGGCGCATACGGCGCTGACCGAGCGGCTGCGCCCGGTGATGACCATGCGGTCGAAAATCTTTGCCGTGCGCGACATCGCGGTCGGCGAGCCGGTCGGCTATGGCGCGCGCTTCGTCGCGCAGCGGCCGACCCGGGTCGGCGTCGTGGCACTCGGCTATGCCGATGGCTACCCGCAGTTCGCGCCCAACGGCACCCCGGTGCGCATCGACGGCCAGTCCGGCATCGTGATCGGTCGTGTCTCGATGGACATGCTCACCGTGGATCTCACCCACCTGCCGCAGGCCGGGATCGGCAGCACGGTGACACTGTGGGGCGATGCGCCGCGCATCGAGGCCCTGGCGCCGCTGTGCGGGGTCAGTGCCTACCAGCTGCCGTGCGGCGTGAAGCGGGTGGTGCGCGAGTACACCGGCTGAGGGATGGCTCAGGTATTCGCCGTGGCCTCATTGCGCAGATCGCGCCGGATCCAATCATCCAGCAGGCGCTTCTCGTAGCGCAGCGGATCGGTGTCGCTCTGCTGGCCGATGTTGTGCAGGTAGCCGGTGTCCTGCAGCTTGCGCTCGCCTTCGCCGATCACCTTGCCCTGTGCATCCTTCAGGATGTAGGTCAGGGTCACGCGCGGGGGGTAGATATCGCGCATCACCCGGATGTCATTGGCGCGCGGGCCGTGCCACGGCTCGTAATCGCCGGCGCGCTTGATGTCGGTGAAGGTCACCTCCAGCGTCTGGCCGGGCTGCAGCGCCTTGCTGGCGGTGGTCTGCACGTATTTGGCCAGCTGCTGCACCCAGTCACCGCGTTCGGCTTCAAAGCGGTTGTTGCTCAGGCGGATCTCGGTGAACTGGGCCGGGTCGGTCCACGTCACCTGGACAGGACCCTCCGCCTTGAGGGCGCGCGGGGCCTGCGGGTCGGTCACGGTGCGCGGGGCCGCCGCGGCGCTGCCGATGAGCAGCAGGCCGGCCAGGGCCCCGGCGATCAGGGATGTGCGGTTCATGACAACTCCTGGGTCGCGATCACAAGTGGGATCAGGCACCCAGTGTGATCCTGATCCGGGTGAGGGACAATCCACGCGTGTATGCTCCGCCTCTGCGGTTGGCGCCAATTCACCCAGGCCGCCCCCGACCCACGGCGCTTGACGCTGCGAATACGCGCGTTGGCCGATCCTGTCCTCCTCTGTTTCGCCAGTTGCCTCATTGACGCCCTTGCCCAGCCTGCCCACCTCTACGTTGGAACGCGCCTCCTTCCTGGCTTCATCGCCGGATCCGGCCCTGTATCGCACGGTACTTGAGCGCCTGAATGCGGGGTTCTGCATCATCGAAGTGATCTTCGACGATGCCGGGGTGGGTGTGGACTACCGGTTTGTCGAGGTCAACGAGGCCTTTTCACGCAATACCGGGCTGAGCAACGTCTGCGGACAGCGGATGAGCAGCCTGCAACCCGGCCATGAATCCGACTGGTACCGCACCTATGGCGAGGTGGCGCGTAGCGGGCAGGCACGGCAGTTCGAGATGGAAGCGCGCGCGCTGAACCGGTGGTACTCGGTGGAAGCGGTCAGCGTGGGCGAGCCGGACGAGCCTCTGGTGGCCGTGGTGTTCTTCGACATCACCAATCGCAAGCACATCGAGGTGGAACTGGCCGAAAGCGAGGCGCGCTTCAGCGCGCTGGCCGATGGCCTGCCGATGCCGGTCTGGGTGCTGGATGAGCGCGGCCATTCGCGCTTCGTCAATAGTGCCTTCAGCGAGTTTTTTGGAGGCGATGAGCAGCGCGTGCCGGATGATGTCTGGCGTGGCCTGGTGCATCCCGACGATGCTTCGGTGTTCGATTACGAACTGCAGGAGGCGCTGAAATCGCAGCGCTCCATGCATGCGCTGGTCCGCGGCCGCCGCGCCGATGGCCAATGGCGCTGGCTGGAAATGAACGCGCGGCCGCGCTTCTCGCGGATGGGCCGTTTTATCGGCCTGGCCGGCAGCAGTCCGGATGTGACCGAGCGCCGCGAGATCGAAATGGCGCGCGAGGAACTGCTGCAGTCCGAACGTGCGGCGCGCAGCGCGGCCGAGAACATGGCGCGGTTGAAGGATGAATTCCTGGCCACGCTCTCGCACGAGCTGCGTACCCCGCTGACCACCATCCTGGGCTGGAGCGAACTGCTGCTGCAGCGCATCGACAACACCAGCCCGATGTACAAGGGCCTGGGCGTGATCGCCAACAGTGCGATGGCGCAGAAGCGGCTGATCTCGGACATGCTGGACCTCAGCAGCATGTTGCTGGGCAAGGTGCAGCTGGAAGTGGAAATGCTGGATCTGCGTGCGCAGCTGGAAGAGGCGATGCGCGCGCAGGAGCTGGTCGCCGAAGGCAAAGCGTTGTCGATGGAGCTGGTGATGCCTGACGAGCCCTGCCTGGTGCTCGGCGACGCCACCCGCCTGCAGCAGGTGCTGTGGAACCTGCTCTCCAACGCGATCAAATTCACCCCGGCCGAGGGGCGCGTGGTGCTGACCCTGGCTGCCGATGGCGGGCATTGGTCGATCACCGTGACCGATTCCGGTGACGGCATTGCGCCGGAGTTCCTGCGCCATCTGTTCAGCCGGTTCCGCCAGGCCGACGGCACCACCACACGCCGCCACGGCGGATTGGGGCTGGGGCTGGCGATCGTGCAACAGCTGGTGGAACTGCACGGCGGCGCGGTGGCGGCCAGCAGCGACGGCCACGGGCACGGGGCCAGCTTCAACGTGCGCCTGCCGCGCTATCAGCCGCAGGCCGATGGCCGCCCGTTGCGCGAAGTATTCAGCGGCCCGATCACCGAGCAGATCATCGAGCCGTATCCGCTCAAGGGCCTGCATCTGCTGGCCGTGGAAGACCAGCCCGAAGTGCTGGAGTACCTGCGGCGGCTGCTGGAAGAGCAGGGGGCCTCGGTCACCACGGCCTCCTCCGCCGGCGAGGCGCTGGCGCTGCTCAATGAGAATGGCCATGACGGCATCGATGCGCTGCTGACCGATATCGGCATGCCCGGCATGGATGGTTACGGGCTGGTACGCACCCTGCGCGACAACATGGGCGTCGAGCCGGAGGCATTGCCTGCTGTCGCGGTGACGGCGCTGGCACGTGCGGACGACCGCAAGCGTGCGTTGGCGTCGGGCTTCCAGGAGCATGTGGCCAAGCCGTATTCGGTGGCGCAGCTGGTCGCCGCTGTACGCGGTGTCCTGAGCGGTACGCGCTGAGTCCTGCGTTGGCGGCGTGTTGACGCCGCCGCGGGCACACTGGGGCGTACGCCACAGGAGTCGCCATGTCCCGTTACGCCCCCCGCATCCATACCGATCCGGCCGCCATCGCGGCGCTGGAAGCCCTGCTGCCACAGCTGCACGGCCAGACCCAGGTCGAACTCACGCTTGAGGATGGCAGCCGCCTGCTGGGCACCGTCGCGGTGCAGCCGACGCTGCAGCAGTACCGCGACGCCGAGGAGAACGAAGGGAGCAATGGCCAACTGCGGTTGGACGATCTGGATACCCCTGTGCAGCAGCACGTGGTGTGGCTGGACCAGATCACCGCCATCCGGCAGCTGCCCTACCGCGAGTGATCGCGGCGGGCAGGTGCGGGTGGGGCAGGGCTCAGTGGGTGAATTCGCTGGGTTCGGCCTCGAAGCGGCGCGCGTAGGCCCGTTCATCGGCGATCCGGGCTACCTCTTCATCGGCCAGGTCCGGGGCGCCATACACCGCATAGGCCACGCTGCCATCGGCGGTCTTGCCGACCTGGTGCAGGCGGTAGCGGGAATGGCCGCCGCCGGTGTCTTCGGGGTAATGCACCGGTGGCTGGCTGCCCTCCATGTCCATCTCGCTGTTGTCGACTACGCCACCGACAAACAATGCACGCATGAGCCATCTCCACGGGAAGTGAGGCTCCACCCTGCCGGTTTGGATGTTGTCAGGGCATCAACAGGACGTTGAATAAACGCAAATCCGGGTGGGGCGGGGCGAACCGGTAGAATGGCGGCCTCTTTTCAAGATGTGCCCCCGCATGGCTGCCCAGCACGACGCTCCCCTGGAAACCCTGTTCCTGCCGTTCGCCAGTGGCGCACTGTCCTGGCCGGCCGGCCCCGTGCTGTTCCTGCGCGCCCGCGATGGCGCACCGCTGCGCGAGCACGCCCAGCCGGCGCAGCTGGTCTGCGAGCAGAGCTTCCGTCCGTTTGCCGACGCCCTGGAAGCCAGCGGCTGGACCGTGCGTGACGAGCAGCAGCTGGCCGGTGATGCCACCCGCTACGCCGTGGTGCTGGTGCTGCCGCCGCGCCAGCGCGAGGAAGCCAAGGCCCTGTTCGCCCGTGCGCTGGCCCTGACCGCCCCGGGCGGCATCGTGGTGGCCTGCCAGCACAACAACGAAGGCGCCCGCTCCGGCGAAGGCGACCTGCAGCAGCTGGCCGGCCTCGGCGGCAAGCTGACCAAGAACCACTGCCGTGCCTACTGGACGGCGCCGCTCAACGGCCAGCACGACGCCGCGCTCGCGCAGCGCTGGGCAACCCTGGACGCGCCGCGCGCGATCCTTGGCGGCCGCTTCCAGAGCCGCCCGGGCATCTTCGCCTGGGACCGCATCGACCCCGCCTCGGCGCTGCTGGTGGAGCAGCTGCCGGCCGATCTGGCCGGGCGTGGCGCCGATCTGGGCGCCGGCTTCGGTTATCTCTCGGCCGAAGTGCTGGCGCGCTGCCCGAACGTGACCGCGCTGGACCTGTATGAGGCCGAAGGCCGCGCGCTGGCGCTGGCCCGCGAGAACCTCGCCGCGCTCGGCAAGCCGGCCGCGCTGGCCTATCACTGGCAGGACGTCACCGCCGGGATCGAGGGCGAGTACGACTTCATCGTGACCAACCCGCCGTTCCACACCCCGTCGCGCGCGGATCGCCCCGACATCGGCCAGCGCTTCATCGCCGTGGCCGCGCGGGCGCTGCGCCCCGGGGGCCGGATGTGGCTGGTGGCCAACCGCCACCTGCCGTACGAGCAGATCCTCAACGAGAGCTTCGGCCAGGTCCGCGTGGCCGCCGAGCGCGATGGCTTCAAGCTGATCGAAGCCACCAAGGCCAGCAAGAGCGCCACGCCGGTCCGCACGCCGCGCAGCACCGAGCCGAAGTGGGGCCGCGGAGGCCGCGCATGAAGCTGGTCAAGCTGTTGGCCAACCTGGGCTATGGCAGCCGCAAGCAGGTGCAGGGGATGTTCCGTGCCGGCCTGATCACCGATGCCGAGGGCGAGGTGCTGTACGCCGATGACGCGGTCGCGCATGAGGCGATCCGGGTCGAAGGCGAGCCGCTGGACCCGCCGCAGGGGCTGACCCTGCTGCTGCACAAGCCGCGCGGCTACACCTGTTCGACCAAGGACAAAGGCCGGCTGATCTACGACCTGCTGCCACCACGTTACCGCGACCGCGCGCCGGTGTTGTCTTCAGTGGGCCGCCTGGACCGCGACACCAGCGGCATGCTGCTGATGACCGACGATGGCGCGCTGCTGCACCGGATCGTGTCGCCCAAGTCGCGCCTGGACAAGGCCTACGAGGTCACCCTGGCCGAAGACCTGCGCGGTGATGAAGCCGCGCGCTTCGCCAGCGGCGGTCTGCTGCTGGAATCGGACGACAAGCCGTTGCTGCCGGCCGAGCTGCACGTGAACGGCCCGCGCCAGGCGCAGCTGGTCCTGCACGAGGGCCGCTACCACCAGGCCCGCCGGATGTTCGCGGCGGTCGGCAACCACGTCGAGGCGCTGCACCGCAGCCGCATCGGCGGGCTGTCGCTGGGCGAACTGCCTGAAGGCGAGTGGCGCAGGCTGGATGCGGCCGATCTCGAGACGCTGTTCAACGTCCCATGAGTGCTTTCGCCGCGCTGCCGTTCCTGCCCGACGCCGTCATCTTCGACATGGACGGTCTGATGATCGACAGCGAACGGGTCTCGATCGCGTGCTGGTCGCAGGCCGCACAGGAACTGGCGCTGCCGTTCCCGGAGGGGTTCTGGCTGCGCATGGTGGGCCTGGGCGATCGCGACTGCGAGCGTCTGCTGCTGCAGACGGTGAATGCCGAGCAGGTCGCCGCGCTGTTCGCGCGCTGCCACGACCTGTACGAAGCGCGCACGCAGCAGGGGCTGCCGTTGCGCCCCGGCATCCTGGAGATCCTGCAGCTGCTGCACGAGCACGGCGTTCCGCGTGCGGTGGCGACCTCCACCCGCCAGCCGCGTGCCTCGCGCAAGCTGGCCGCCGCTGGGCTGCTGCCGTTCTTCGAGGTGGTGGTGACCAGCAGCGATGTGTCCCATCCCAAGCCCGCCCCGGACATCTACCTGCTGGCCGCGCAGAAGCTGGGCAAGGACCCGGCGCGCTGCCTGGCGCTGGAAGACTCCCCGGCGGGCATCCGCGCGGCGGTGGGTGCGGGCATGACCGCCATCCAGGTGCCGGACCTGGTGCATCCGGATGAGGAACTGCGTGCGCTGGGGCACCGCATCGTGGATTCGCTGCTGGATGCACGGCAGTTGTTGGTGCCGCTGCTGCCGGTGACCGGCGCGCGGTAACGAACGGCGTTGCCCGTTTGGACCACGAAAAAGCCCGGCACATGGCCGGGCTTTTTCATGCGGACACGGGCTGCAGTCAGAGGCGACTGAACACCAGCGCCGCATTCGTGCCGCCAAAGCCAAAGCTGTTGGACATCACGGTGTTCAGCTGTGCCGGCTGCGTCTCGCGCACGATCGGGAAGCCTTCCACCAGCGGGTCCAGTTCGCCGATGTTGGCCGAGCCGGCAATGAAGCCATCGCGCATCATCAGCAGGCAGTAGATCGCTTCGTGCACGCTCGCCGCACCCAGCGAGTGGCCCGACAGCGCCTTGGTCGAGGACAGCGGCGGAATGCTCTCGCCGAACACTTCACGCACCGCCTTCAGCTCGGTGACGTCGCCCAGCGGGGTCGAGGTGCCATGCGTGTTGAGGTAGTCGATCGGGGCGGTGATGTGCTCCATCGCCATGTTCATGCAGCGCACCGCGCCTTCACCGGAGGGGGCGACCATGTCGGCACCGTCGGAGGTGACGCCGTAACCGACCAGCTCGGCATAGATGCGTGCGCCACGGGCCACGGCGTGGTCGTAGTCTTCCAGCACCAGCATGCCGCCGCCACCGGCGATGACGAAGCCGTCGCGGTCCTTGTCGTACGGGCGCGAGGCCGAGGCCGGGGTCTCGTTGAAGCGGGTCGACAGGGCGCCCATCGCATCGAACATCACGCTCATCGACCAGTGCAGGTCTTCACCGCCACCGGCGAACATCACATCCTGTGCGCCATGGCGGATCAGATCCGCGGCAGCGCCGATGCAGTGGGCGGAGGTGGCGCAGGCGGCCGACAGCGAGTAGCTCAGGCCCTTGATCTGGAACGCGGTGGCCAGGCAGGCCGACACGGTGGAGCACATCGTGCGCGGCACCATGTACGGGCCGACCTTGCGCACGCCACGGGCGCGCAGGATGTCGGCCGATTCCACCTGCCACTGGCTGGAGCCGCCGCCGGAGCCGGCGATCAGGCCGGTCCGCGGGTTGGCGACCTGCGCCTCGTCCAGACCGGCATCGGCGATCGCATCGCGCATGGCGATGTACGCATACGCCGAGGCATCGCTCATGAAGCGCTTCACCTTGCGGTCGATCTGCGCGTCCAGGTCCAGCTCGATGTTGCCGCCAACGTGGCTGCGCAGGCCGGCTTCGGCGTGATCAGGCAGGTGGCGGATGCCGGCGCGGCCTTCACGCAGTGCCGAGGACACGGTGTCCAGATCGTTGCCCAGGCACGAGGTGATGCCCATTCCGGTAATGACGACGCGACGCATCAGAAGTTCTCAGTGGAAGTGAACAGACCTACACGCAGGTCTTTGGCAGAGTAGATTTCGCGACCGTCCACCAGCATGCGGGCGTCGGACTGCGCCATCACCAGCTTGCGGTTGATGACGCGCGAGATGTCGATTTCGTAGGTAACGCGCTTGGCGCTCGGCAGTACCTGGCCGGTGAATTTGACTTCGCCGCAGCCCAGGGCGCGGCCACGGCCGGGCGCACCGATCCAGGTCAGGAAGAAGCCGGTCAGCTGCCACATGGCATCCAGGCCGAGGCAGCCAGGCATGACCGGGTCGCCGAGGAAGTGGCAGTCGAAGAACCACAGGTCAGGGCGGATATCCAGTTCCGCGCGTACCATGCCTTTGCCGTGTGGGCCGCCGTCCTCGCGGATATCGGTGATGCGATCGAACATCAGCATCGGATCATTGGGCAGGCGGCCGCTGCCCGGGCCGAACAGTTCACCGCGGGCGCTGGCCAGCAGCTGGTCGCGCGAGAACGCGTTGAGACGAGTCATGGAAAACGCAATCCTGAGGAAGTTGTCATCGGGGTGAGCCGACCACAGGTCGACTGCTCTTGCATGAAGCAAGTGCTCAAGAGTGCATGAGAAAAAGTGATTCAATCAAACGTTTTAACCGTACGCCGCCGTAGTGTTTTCAGGTTCAAAAACGCATGTTGTTGTTATCCAACAACCATACTGCGGCGTGTGGCTGTAATCTTGTTCATCTGAATTCGAGTGCCAACGCCCGTGTCCCGCCCCCGCAAGATCATTCACGTCGACATGGATGCGTTTTACGCGTCCGTGGAGCAGCGTGACGACCCTTCGTTGCGGGGCAAACCGGTGGTGGTGGCGTGGCGGGGCATGCGCTCGGTGGTGTGCGCAGCCTCGTACGAGGCGCGTGTGTTTGGCGTGCGTTCGGCGATGCCTGCGGTGCGTGCGGAGCGGCTGTGTCCGGATGCGGTGTTCGTGCCGCCGGATTTCGCCCGCTACAAGGCGGTGTCACGCCAGGTACGCGAGATTTTCCTGCGGCATACGGATCTGGTGGAACCGTTGTCGCTGGATGAGGCCTATCTGGATGTGACCGAGCACAAGGGCGGGATGACGGTGGCGACGGAGATCGCGCAGATCATCCGCGCGCAGATCCGCGAGGAGACGCAGCTGACGGCGTCGGCGGGGATCGCGCCGAACAAGTTCCTGGCCAAGATCGCCTCGGATTGGCGCAAGCCGGACGGGCAGTTCGTGGTGCCACCGCATCGTATCGAGCAGTTTCTGACGCCGTTGCCGGTGAACCGTGTGCCGGGCGTGGGCAAGGTGATGGCAGCGAAGCTGGCAGAGCTGGGCGTGGCGACGGTGGGTGATCTGCGTGCGCTGCCGCTGGAGGAACTGGAGGCGCGGTTCGGGACGTTTGGGGGACGGTTGTTCAATCGTGCGCGCGGTGTGGATGAGCGGCCGGTGGAGCCGGATCAGCCGGTGCAGTCGATTTCGTCGGAGGATACGTTCGCCGAGGATCTGCTGCTGGAGGATCTGGCGCCGGCGATCGTGCAGTTGGCGGAGAAGACCTGGCTGGCGACGCGCAGGACGGACCGCGTGGGGCATACGGTGGTGTTGAAGTTGAAGACGTCGCAGTTCCGGATCATTACGCGCAGTTTTACGCCGGAGTCGCCGCCGGATTCGGTGGAGGCGCTGCGCGATATTGCATTGGGGTTGCGGGCGCGGGTGGAGTTGCCGTTGGAGACGCGGTATCGGTTGGTGGGGGTGGGGTTGGGGGGATTCCGGGAGCGGGAGGTGGTGCGCCAGCCGGGGTTGTTTGATCATCTTGGTGATGGCTGACGGTTTTACTGTTTGCGGCAACGGCAACGGCAACGGCAACGGCGGATGCGCTGGTGTTCGGGTGATGAGGGTTTGGGACGACGCGGGTGGGGTACCGGGACCCGCTGCAAGTACGTCCCTGTAAGCTCGTGTGTTGCCATCCATGGCAACACACGGTCCCGATACCCCACCCGCGTCGTCCCCCCGACACAGGTCGGTGCGCAGAGAGGAAACGCCTCGCGCTTTTCAATGTGCGCAATGACGTTGGGCTTCTACGAATGCGCCCTTACGGCCACTGCATTTCACCCTTGGCTACTTTCGCGCTCAGTTCCAGTGAACTCTCGCCGGCCAGGGTCGGATAGCGCTTTTTCATCGCGGCGATGAGTGCGTTGGCATCTTTTCTGCGTGCGGTTTCTTCGTCGAACGCGCGGATGTAGTTGGCGGTGAAATCCACGGCGCTGATGTCCAGGGCGGCATCGGCTGCGTAGTGGCCCGGGATGACGCGGGTGGGGTTCAGTGCCTTGATGGTGGCGAGGGTCTGCAGCCAGTGCGCGTGTGATTGGGCGCTTTGGGTGTCGGCCATCCAGACGTGTTCGCCGGCGACGATGGGGATGCCGCCGAGGAGGGTGCGCAGGGCGGGGATCCACAGGACGGTGCGGTCCGGGGTGGGGCCGGTGAGGCCGATGATCTTGATCGGTTGGCCTTCGAGGGTGAGGGTGTCGCCGTCCAGCGGTTCGGGGACGACGATGCGGCTCGGCTTGCCTGCGCCCATCTGGGGGCCCCAGAACGCGAGTTTGGCGGCCTGGGTGGCGTTGATGTGGGCGACGGTGGCGGGGGTGGCGAGGATGCGGGCGTCGGGGAAGGCGTCCTGCAGGGTGGCCAGGCCGAAGTAGTAGTCGGGGTCGCCGTGGCTGATGTAGATCGTGGTCAGGCGTTTGCCCGAGTCACGGATGCGCTGGACCAGCTGCGCGGCATCGGTGGCGGCGAACTGGGCATCCACGAGCATGGCGTCATGGCGGCCGGTGATCAGGGTGGAGGAAACCGCGAAGAGGGCGTCGTCTCCGGGGTGGTAGGGCTGCACTGCCAAGGGGGCGTCCTGCGCGGGTGCGTTCGCGGCGGGGCGGGCAGGGCTGGTGACCGGGGTGAGGGCGGTGAGGCCGGTGATCAGGGCCAGGCTGAGGGCCAGGGTGGTGCGGGAGAGCGTGGGCATTGGGGGCGGTTCCATCCAGGGCCCCGGCGGGGATCGCCGGGGCGGGCAGGGCTCAGTAGGCGACGGTGGCGATCTGGCGCAGGTACTGCGGGGTTTCGATCTCGCTGACGAAGGCGTCGGCGTAGTCGGGGTAGCTGATCCGGCTGTGGCCGTCATCGCCGACCAGGAAGTTCTTCGCCTGGGTGCGGAAGCCGCCGCGCTGCGGGCCGGGGCCGATTTCGGCGGCCGGGGAGTAGAAGGTCCAGTCGAGGTCGTCGACGGCGCGCAGCTGCTTCAGCGTCTCGCGGGCGGCCAGGGCGACCGGCTTGTAGGCGTCGGGGAAGCCCTCGGTGTCCACCAGCTGCACGCCGGGGGCGACTTCCAGGCTGCCGGCACCGCCGACCATGATGAAGCGGGGCACGCCGGCCTGGCGGGCGGCGGCGACCAGGGCGGCACTGGTGGTGGTCACCGTGCTCGGGGCGTCGCCCGGGCGCGGGCCGAAGGCGCTGGCCAGGACGTCATGGCCGGCGATCACGGCGGCCAGTGCGTCGGTGTCATCCAGCGCGGCCACGGCCAGCTGGGCGCCGTCCAGTTCCGCCGGGAGGTCGGTTTCACGGCGGACGATGGCAGTGACCTGGTGGCCGCGGGCGAGGGCTTGGCGGGTGATTTCACGGCCGATGTTGCCGGTGGCACCAACGAGAGCGATTTTCATGGGGGAAGGTCCGTTGAGGAAGGAAGGCCAGCGTATGCCCCTGGAATCGAACGAAAAACCGCGTATAACGGCCTAATTTGTTGCACGGATCGATCAAATGGACCGGATGACGGCGATGAACGTGTTCGTCGAGGTGGCCGAGCGTGGCAGCCTGACCGCTGCGGCCGAGGCGCTGGAGATGTCGCGGGCGATGGTGACGCGCTATCTGGCCGAGGTGGAGCGCTGGCTGGGCGCGCGGCTGCTGCACCGGACCACGCGCCGGATCAGCCTGACCGGGCCCGGAGAGGCGGCGCTGCTGCGCTTCCGGCAGATGCTGGCGATCGGCGATGAACTGCACGCTGAGCTGGCTACTGACAACCCCGAGCCTCACGGGTTGATCCGGGTGACTGCGAGTGTTTCTTTCGGGCAGCTCCACCTGGCCGCGGCGGTGGCCGAGTTCGTCAAACGCCATCCGCTGACGCGGGTGGAACTGCTACTCGTCGATCGGGTGGTGAATCTGGTGGAAGAGCGGGTGGACATCGCCGTACGCATCTCGCGTGCGATCGACCCGAGTCTGATCGCGCGCCATCTTGGGCCGTGCCGGTCGGTGTTGTGTGCGGCGCCGTCGTACGTGGCCGAGCGCGGTGCGCCGGGCACGGCCGATGCACTGGCCGCGCATAACTGCCTGACCCACCACTACGTCGGCAAGAGTGTGTGGCACCTGCAGCGCGACGGACGGCAGATCGCGGTGGCGGTGGGTGGCAACATCAGCGCCAACGAAGCATCGTTGCTGCTGGAAGCCGTACGCGCCGGGGCGGGTATCGCCATGTTGCCGATGTACCAGATCGCGCCGCTGCTGCGTTCGGGCGAGCTGGTGGCCGTGCTGCCCGACTACACGGTGGAGACGCTGGGGCTGCACGCCGTGTACGCCTCGCGCCGGCAGCTGCCGACGATCATGCGCAGCTTCCTGGATTTCCTGGTGGAGCGTTTCAGCAGCCCGCAGTTTCTGGCGTTGCTTTGAGTGCCTGGGGTCAACGGCGCATGAGCAGAGCCGTTGCGGTGCCGCCGTACAATGGGGCTCCCACGTCGTTGAAGTGAGTGTCGTCTTGTCGTATCCGTATCCGTTGGTGGTGTTCGATCTGGATGGCACGCTGGTGGACAGCGCGGCCGATATCGCCGAAGCGCTCAACCGCACGCTGCAGGACTGGCAGTTGCCGCGCGTGCCGGAGGCGACGGTGTTGACGTGGATCGGTGATGGCGTGCGTCGGCTTGTCGAGCAGGCGTTTACTGCGGCCGGCAGTGATATCGATCTGGACAAAGTGATGCCCGGTTTCATGCGGCACTACGAGGCGTGCCTGTTGCGCAGCCCGCGCCTGTTTGATGGCGTGACCGAGACGTTGGCTGCCTTGCGCGAGCGTTCGGTGACGCTGGCGATCTGCACCAACAAGCCCTCCGCACTGGTGGCGCCGCTGCTGCAGCATTTCGGTCTGCAGGACGTGTTCGCACTGGTGCTGGGTGGGGATTCCCTGCCGGAGCGCAAGCCGAGTGGTGCGCCGTTGCGGCATATCGCGGCGCACTTCGACGTAGCCGTCGAGGCCGCATTGATGGTGGGCGATTCGATCACGGATTACCGAGCGGCCGTGGATGCTGGCATGCCGGTGGCGCTGGTGCGCTATGGGTATCCGCGTGGGCTGGACCTGGACCACGTCGAGGCGGTTGCCGTGGTGGATGATCTGCGGGAATTGCTGGTGTTGTAAGGCGTTCGAGCGTGTGCCGACCAACGGTCGGCACCTGCCAGGTTCAATGATTGTGTCGACCAACGGTCGGCACCTACCGAGGGTGGGACGGCGGCAGTGCCGCCGTCCAGATCCCTTATTTCGGCTGGTAACGCACGCTCAGGCGGTACTCGCGGCCGGGCTGGTTGTACCAGGCGACGGTTTCGTACTCGCGGTCGAACACGTTGCTGACCCGGCCCAGTACGGACCAATCACGGGTCAGGGCGTATTCCAGGCGCAGATCCACGGTGCCGTAGCCGCCCAGGCGCACCGTGTTCGCTGCATCGTCGTACCGCTTGCCGGCGCCGTTGGCGGTGAGGCCGGCGCGGAAGTCACCGAAACGGCGATCGACGTCCAGACGCGCGGTGTTCTGTGCGCGGCGGGCCAGCCAGTTGTCGAACTGCGCGCTGCCGTCGGTGCGGTTGCGCGGGTCGGTGTGGCTGAGCTGTGCGTTGAGGTCGAACCCGGCGACGGTGATCGCACCGGTCAATTCGGCGCCGCGGATGCGGGCCTTTTCGACCTGCGACATCATGAAGGTGGTGGCATCGTAGGTGATCAGGTCATCGATGCGCGTTTCGTACACATCCAGGCCCCAGCGCCAGCCATTACCCTGCTGGGCGATGCCGATGTTCGCGCTCTTGGATTTTTCCGGGTCCAGGGTCGGCACGCCGCTCCACGGGTCGTAAAGGTCGCTGAAGGTCGGGGCCTTGAACGCGGTGCCGTAGCTGGCGTTGAGGCGGAACCCGCTGCCCAGCTCCAGGCCCCAGCCGAGGCTGCCGGTGGTGTGGTTGCCGAACTGCTCGTTGTCGTCGTTGCGCACACTGGCCTGCAGGTGGTGCGCGCCGAAGCGGCCCTGGTACTGCACGAACACGCCGGTGTTGTCGCGGCTGTCGACCAGGTAGCCGGCGCTGCTGCCGTCCAGGTTGTCCTGGCTCCAGTCCACACCGGCGCTCAGCAGCTGGCCATCAGCGATGCTGATGTCGGCCTGCACCGAGGCACTGTCGCGGTGGGTCTGTGCATTGCCCAGCCAGGTATCACCGTTGAAGTTGTCCGATTCGTTATCGGCGCGGCCGACGTTGACCGTCAGGTTCAAGCGCTCGCTCGGCGTGTAGCGCAGCTTGCCGCCGAGTACCTGCTGCAGCGTTTCGGAGTAGTTGTAATAGCCGTCGTAATGGTTCTCGCCTTCGGCGCGCAGGGCGGTGCCCTCCACGCTCAACGTGTCCGTCAGGGCATAGCCACCGCGCAGGCTCATGGACAGGTTGCGGTAGCCATCGCGGTCGGGCTCGTCGGCGCCGCAGCCGGCGAAGGGCGACACCGAGCCACGGCAGGCGTTGATGCCATCGGTGTGCTGGTAGGCGATGTCGGTGCCGAACCAGCCACGCTCACCGCTGCCGCCGAAGCCACCGCTGGCCTCGCGCAGGCCGTTGCTGCCACCGCCGAGCTGCAGGTGCGGCGCGAACTGGCCGGCGTTGCGGCGGGTGAAAATCTGGATCACGCCGCCGATCGCATCGGCGCCGTACAGGCTGGACTGCGGGCCACGCACGATTTCGATGCGCTCGATCTGTGCCAGCGGCAGATCCTGGATCATCGCCAGGCCGAGGTCGCCGGTGTTGATGCGCACGCCATCGACCAGCACCAGGGTGTGGGCCGAGTTGGTGCCACGCAGGAACAGCGAGCTCTGCTTGCCCAGGCCGCCGCTGTTGTTGAGGTTGATGCCGGCACGGCCGCGCAGCAGATCCTGCAGCGACGGCGCCTGGCTGCGCTCGATCTCGGCGCGGTCGATCACCTGCGCCGGTGAGATGCTGTCCTGTAGGGCGATCGGGGTACGCGTGGCGGTGACCAGCACCTGGTCCAGCGCGGTGGCGTCGTCCTGTGCGGCGGCCAGCAGGGGCAGGGCCGAGAGCACGGCCAGGGAAAGAACGCGGGTTTGCAGCTTCATCGATGACTCCATGCACCGCGCACGCCCGCGCGGCAAGGGGTGGGGATGATCGCGCTGCAGGGAGGTTCGACGGTGGGCGGGCGCGCGCAGGCGCCAGCTTGCCGCCGCCATGCCCGCCGCATCGCAACCAGTCGTCTTCCAGGCCGGTCTCCGGGCTCGCGGGTCGATGGCGGTGCCATCGTGCCAGGCGCCTTCCCATGCCGGAGCACAGTGGCGTATTGCCTGGTGTTTCCACGCTTACCGTTGCGGGGGCAGCGCCGGAGTGGCGGCGTGGCACAGGGCCTGACGCGTCACCGGCTTCCCGTTTCAACCTGGCGGCATTGCAGCCCCAGGTCACCTGAAAGTGGGCGCAGTCTAAGGCATCCGCCGGGCCCATGGCGCGCACCGGTTAGAATGCGCCTCGCTTTTTCGATGTGATCTCCATGACCCCAACGTGGTTGCAGCACCCCGGCACCGACGCCCGTGACCCGCACCGGCCGGACGCAGCGGGCAGCAGACGGGGCGCGGCATGATCCTCGATCTGATCCGCCACGCCAGCACGGGCCGCGACGATCATCTTGATGGCCGCACCGATCCGCCGCTGCACGAGGGCGCGACCGACGCCCTGTGCGCGCGCTACGCCGGGCTGCCCTGGCAGCGGGTGCTGTCCTCGCCTCGGCTGCGAGCGCTGTTGACCGCCGAGGCATTGGCCTTGCCCCACGCGGTGGACGTGGAGGCCGATGAGGAATGGGAAGAACTGGATTTCGGCGACTGGGACGGGCTCGCGCTGGAGGCGCTGCCGATGGATGCGCTGTCAGCGTTCCATCTGGACCCGCACGCCAACCCGCCGCCGCATGGCGAAAGCTGGGGCCACTTCGAGCGCCGCATCGCGCGTGGACTGCACCGGCTGCTGGATGAGCCCGAGCCGGTCCCGACCCTGATCGTCAGCCATGGCGGACCGCTGCGGATGGTGCTGTCGCAGGTATGCGGCCTGCCGATGGCGATGTGCTGGGCGCTGCGCATCGATCACGGCACGCGGCTGCGCCTGCGCGTGGAGCGCGAGGACGACCGGCTGTGGGGCGAACTGCTGGAGCTGCAGCAGGTATGAGGCGCGCGGCTACCGACGGTGTGTCGGTAGCCGTGGATCAGCGGTTGTCATCGTCCATCTCGAACGGCGGCGCTTCGTCGCCGTCATCGTCGCGATGCTCCACGGTGCGGTCGTAGACCGGGCCGGAGGCGGGCGGCGCCTTCTTCAGCGGCTGGTCGGCGATGATCGCTTCGTACTCGGCCACCAGCACGGTGCGGCGCGCCTCCGGCAGTTCCTGCCAGTGGCAGTCCTGCAGCGCACCTTCCAGCGAGTAGAGCAGGTTCAAGCTGGGCTTGAAGCCGGCGCGGCGCACTTTGACGAAGGCACCGACCGCGCCGACCGCCACCAGATCTTCCGGCGTACGCAGACCGACCTGGCGCAGCCATGCTGCGCTCTTCGGGCCGATGTTGCGCAGCTTGACGCCACTCATCCCAAAGCCTCGACGAACACCGCGGCGATGGCTTCCAGCCCGGCCTGGTCCTCGGCATCGAAGCGCGCCAGCGAGGGGCTGTCCAGATCGAACACGCCGACCAGCTCGCCGTGGTGGACCAACGGCACCACCAGTTCCGAGCGCGAGGCCGAGTCGCAGGCGATGTGGCCCGGGAATGCATCGACGTCTTCGATACGCTGGGTCACCCGCTGCGAAGCCGCGGCGCCACACACGCCCTTGTCGAGTGGAATGCGCACGCAGGCGGGCAGACCCTGGAACGGGCCGACGACCAGCTCCTTGCCATCGAAGAAATAGAAGCCGACCCAGTTCAGGTGCGGCAGGGCGTGGTAGACCAGCGCCGACAGGTTGGCCGCATTGGCGATGCGGTCGCGCTCGCCGTGCACCAGGGCGCGGGCCTGGGCCAGCAGCTGGCCGTACTGTTCCGGCTTGCTGCCGGTGAGCGTGGAGGTATCGAACATGGCCGCAGTCTACCAAGCGCAGCGGTTGGGTGCCCCCGGGGCCGGCCGAACACAGCGGACCGCACCGCAGCGCTGCCGGGACGGCGGATAATGGCGCGTTTCCGCCCCCGGTCGTCCCCATGCCCCTGCCTGCGCCGCGCCCTGCCGCCCTGTTCGTCACCGGTACCGACACCGGCATCGGCAAGACCTTCAGCAGCTGTGTGCTGCTGCATGCCCTGCGCCGCCACGGCGGCACCGCGGTGGGCATGAAGCCGGTCGCCAGTGGCTGCGAGCGCACGCCCGAGGGCCTGCGCAACGAGGACGCCACGGCCCTGCTGGCCGCCAGCATGCCGATGCCCGCATATGACGACCTCAACCCGTTCGCGCTCGAGCAGCCGCTGGCCCCGGAGATCGCCGCGGCGGAGGCTGGCGTGCAACTGTCGCTGGCGCCGATCGAGGCCGCCTTCGCGCGCCTGCGCGCCAGCGCGGACACGGTGGTGGTCGAGGGCGTCGGCGGCTGGCTGGCGCCGCTGTCGGCCAGGCTGGACCAGAGTGATCTGGTGCACGCGCTGGCGCTGCCCGTGGTGATGGTGGTCGGGCTGCGGCTGGGCTGCCTCAACCATGCGCGGCTGACTGCCGAGGCGATCGCGGCCCGTGGCGCGCGCTGCATCGGCTGGATTGCCAACGACGTGGACCCGAGCATGGCACGCCGCGACGAGAACGTCGCACTGCTCACCGCGCGGCTGCCGATGCCATGTTGGGGGCGCCTGCCGTATGCGCCGGGCGTGGACCCGGCCCGCCTGGCGGACCGGCTGGTGTTCTGAGTGTCAGGTGCCTGCGCGCGTCTGCAGGGCGGTCGCCAACCGGCCGACCGTGGCGATCGCGCGGAGGAAACGCGCGTCGAGTTCCTGGCAGCATGACAGGCGCAGGCAATGCCGGTAGCGGGCACCGCGCGAGTAAACCTGGCCGGGCATGAACACCACGCCCTCGGCCAAGGCCTGCTCGAACAGCTCCCCGGCATCGATCGCGGCAGGCAGCTCCACCCACAGCAGGAACCCGCCGGTAGGCTGGGTGGCCGACGTGCCGGGCGGGAAGTGCTGCGCGATCAGGCCACGCACGTGGCTGACCTGGTCGCTGTAGAGCCGACGCAAGCCCCGCAGATGATGCTCGTAGTTGCCGGCCTCCAGGAACGCGGCGACCGCGTCGCCGAGCAGGCGTGATTCGGCACCGGAGGAGTGGAACTTCAGCAGCTGGATATCGGCGGCGAAGCGGCCACCGTCGAGCCAGCCGATGCGGTAGTCCGGCGCCAGCGTTTTGGAGAAGCCGCTGCAGACCATGATCCAGCCATCGCGGTCAAAGCTCTTGGCCAACGGCTCCAGCGGTTCCTTGAACTGCAGTTCGGCGTAGACCGCGTCTTCGATCAACGGCACCTGGTAATGGTTCACCAGCGCGGCAAGGCGCTGCTTGTTCGGCACGGGCATGCTGCCGCCGAGCGGATTGTGCACGGTCGGCATGGCCATGATCGCGGCGATGCCGCCGGCGGCGAGCAGCGCTTCCAGTGCATCCAGATCGAGTCCGTCGCGCGGATGGGTGGGCAGCTCGATCGCGCGCAGGCCCAGGCTGCGCAGCAGCGGGTAGATGTTGAAGTAGGAGGGCGCTTCGATCGCCACCGCATCGCCGGGTTCGGTCACCACGCGCAGCGCCAGCTGCAGGGCTTCCATCGCGCCATGCGTGAGCACCAGCCGGTCCGTGGTGGTGTGCAGCCCCAGCCGTGGCCCACGCTGCACGATCTGCGTCAGCAGCCGTGCCGCACCGTTGGGACGTGCGTAGGTCTCCACCGTGGTGGCGGCCCGGCGCAGTACCTGCGCGGTGGTGCGTGCCAGCTGGGCACCGGGATAGAAACGCTTGCCGCGCGGGCCGGCGAACGCCAGATCGACGATGTCCGGTTGCTGCTGTGCGGCCAGTACGCGGGCCATCATCGCCTGCTGCGCGGGTGCGGTCGGTGGTGAGGGTGCCTGCCGCAGCGACTGGGTCGGTTCGGGCAGGCGCGGGCTCACCACGAAGCCCGCCTTGGGCCGCGGCAGCACCAGCCCGGCATCTTCCAGCTGCCGATACGCGGCGATCACTGTGTTGAGGCTGAGGCTGCGCTGTGTCGCCAGGCCGCGCAGCGACGGCAGCCGGGTGCCGACCGGCAAGCGACCACTGCGGATCGCATCGGCCATTTCATCGGCCAGGGACTGGTAGAGGTTGGTCGCCATCGGCATCTGCATCCACGGGTATCTGTAACCGTGCGGATGCCAGCCATCTGCATCTGTATCCGCCTCGGGACGCAGCCTACCATGGGGCTCGATGACTTCCCTCGCGCACGGCAGAGCGATGTGTGCCGTGCGTCTTTTCTTCTGGTTCCCCGCGTGATCAGCGCGCCGAAATGGTGGTGCTCACCAGGCGCGGCTGCTCGCGGTACAGCGCCGGGTACTGCTGCTTCAGCGCGGCCACCTTGGGCAGGTCGTTGATCCGGATGTACAGCGATTCCGGATGCAGCGTGAGGTAGTTCTGGTGATACCCCTCGGCGGCGAAGAACGGCTTGCCGCCATCGACCTGGGTCACCACCGGCGCGGCGTAGGTCCTGGCCTGCTGCAACTGGGCGATATAGGCGCGGGTGGCATCGCGCTGCGCCGCGTCGTCGGCATAGACCGCCGAGCGGTACTGCGTGCCTCGGTCCGGGCCCTGCCGGTTGAGCTGGGTCGGATCATGCGCCACCGAGAAGAACACCTGCATCAGTTGGCCATAGCTGACCTGGGCCGGATCGTAGGTGACCTGCACCGCTTCGGCATGGCCGGTACCGCCGCCGCCGACGCGCGGGTAGGTGGCATTCGCCGCACTGCCGCCGATGTAGCCGGAGAGCGCGTTGTCCACGCCCTTGATGTGCTGGAACACGCCCTGCACACCCCAGAAGCAGCCACCGGCGAATACCACCTGTGCACGCTTCACACCGGGTTGGCGCAGGTCGGCCTTGCCGGCAGGTGGCGGCATCGCCGCGGCTGTGATGGCTGCGGCGGCGTGTGCCGGTCGATCCAGACCCAGCACCACGCTGGCGGTGAGTGCCGCGATGGCGACAGCGATGCCGCCTGCAACGAGTTTGTCGACTGCGATCTTCATGCGATGGCTCCTCACCCAAACGTAAAGGCGTAGGCGTGCACGCCCGGATCGAGGAACTCGATCTCGAAGGTGCGCTCCTGCACGGCGCCGGACTGGCGGATCAGCTGATACAGACGGTTTTCATCCACGCGGCCGTCGCCGTCGGCGGAGATGTCTCCACCGGCCGCAGCGCCGGGTGCCTGCCCATCGATGCGCACGCGGAACCGGACCGGCTTGCCGTCCTCGCCCGGCGCCAGCACCAGGTGCAGGTCACGCGCATGGAAGCGGAAGGCGATGCGGCCGCCGCGTGTCTCCAGCCGGGCGTCTTCGTTGCCCACGGTCCAGCGCCCGGCCAAGGCCCACTGGTTGTGCTGAAGGGTGGCAGGCACGCTGTAGTCGGCAGGCTTATCCTGGTGCAGGCCACCGGGCGAGGCGAAGTTCTCGGCACGCGCATGGCCGAGGTAGGTCTCCGGCGATTTGAGGTTGCCCATGTCGGCCTGGCGCGCCACGCCGTCCAGCGTCATCGCTACCGGTGCATCGTCACCGGGCAGGGTGTTGCCGGCCTCGCGCAGCAGCTGGCGGATGATCTGCTCGGACTGCGCATAGTTGCCCTCGCCGAAGTGATGCGCGCGGATCCGGCCCTGCGCATCGATGAAGTAGTGCGCCGGCCAGTACTTGTTGTTGAAGCCGCGCCAGATGGCGAAGTCGTTGTCGATCGCGACCGGGTAGGTGACCTTCAGGTCCTTTACCGCCCGCTGCACGTTGGGAAGATTGCGCTCGAAGGCGAACTCCGGCGCATGCACGCCGATCACCACCAGGCCGTGATCGCGATAGCGCTCGGCCCACTCACGCACGTAGGGCATCGCGCGCAGGCAGTTGATGCAGGAGTAGGTCCAGAAGTCGACCAGCACCACCTTGCCGCGCAACGCCTGCGCATCCAGCGGCGGGCTGTTGAGCCAACCGGTCGCGCCGGCCAGCGAGGGCAGGGTGCCTTCCACCGGCAGCGGCTGCCCAGGGGCACCGGCGGTGCTCATCATCGCCGCACCGGCCGCGGGCTGCTGCGCCGGAAGTACATCGAGCAGGCCCTGCTCCAGCTTGGCGGTGCTGACCGTGGAGAGCCGGGTCAGCACGCCGGTATCCCACCCCATCGCGATGGCGACCACCGCCAGCAACGCGGCGATGCCGAGCCCGCGGCGCACCCACTCCCCCACGCCGAGGCGGCGCTTGAGCGCGGCGAACACGCGCCCGCCGATCCAGATCGCCAGGGCCAGCGAGGTGGCCGCGCCCAGTGCGTAGGCCAGCAGCAGCCCGCTGGTGCCGACGCTGGCGCCCTGCAGCGCCGCGCCGGTGAGGATCAGGCCGAGGATCGGCCCCGCACACGGCGCCCACAGCAGGCCGGTGGCGATGCCGATCAGCAGCGAGGTGCCCACGCCCCCCCGCCCCGCGTCACTGGCCGCATCGGCCGAGGCGCTGAGCCGTGCGCCCAGCCGCTGGAACGGCGACAGCAGGCGGTCGGCCAGCGCCGGCCACAGCAGCGCCAGCGCGAACACTGCCATCACCACCAGCGCGATCCAGCGCCCGATCTGGTTGGCCTGCGCCACCCATTGGCTGCTCACCGCCGCCAGGCTGGCGACCACGGCGAACATCAACGCCATGCCGATCAGCAGCGGCAGGCCACTGCGCAGGAACGGGCGGTCCGAGCGGGCGAACACGAACGGCAGCACCGGCAGGATGCAGGGGCTGAGGATGGTGAGCACGCCACCGAGGTAGGCCAGCACGAGCAGAAGCATGGAGAGGTCCTTCTATGACGCAGGGGAGTGCGGCGCTCAGGCCGCGACGAAATTCATGGCCACGCCGTTCATGCAGTAGCGCAGGCCGGTGGGCCGCGGGCCGTCATCGAACACGTGGCCGAGATGACCACCGCAGCGCCGGCAGTGCGCCTCGACGCGGACCATGCCCAGGGTGGTGTCGCGGTCTTCGCCGACGGCATCGTGCAGCGGCGCCCAGAAGCTTGGCCAACCGGTGCCGCTGTCGAACTTGGTGGAGGAGGAGAACAACGGCAGCGCGCAGCCGGCACAGCTGAAGGTGCCACGCCGATGCTCTTTGTTGAGGGGGCTGCTGAACGGCCGCTCGGTACTCTGCCGCCGCAGCACGCTGTATTGGGCGGGCGTGAGCTGCTCGCGCCACTGCGCATCGCTGCGCATCACCTCGAACTGGCGTGCGGGTGCGGCGGGCGCCGCCGGGGCAGGGTTGCTGCAGGCGGTCAGGCCAAACAGACCGGCGGCGGCCGTCATGCCACCCATTCCAAGCACTTTGCGACGTGTGAAGCGCATGACCGATCTCCGGGCACGGGGACGATGCGGCCATGCTGCGCCCGGCCCGGTCAACGAATCCTCACGCAGGGTTAAATTTTCCGTGACACATTCAGGTCGCGATCCGTCGACAATGCCGCCATGCCCTCCTGCCGCCCCCTGAGCCGATGAGCAGTGCCAAGCGTGTCCTGATCGTCGAAGACGATGTCCACATCGCCAACCTGCTGCGCATGCACCTGCGCGATGAAGGCTATGAGGTCACCCATGCCGCCGCCGGCGATGAGGGCCTGGCCCTGCTGGAGGCGCAGCCGTGGAGCGCGCTGGTGCTGGACCTGATGCTGCCCGGCGTGGACGGCCTGGAGATCTGCAAGCGTGCCCGGGCGATGACGCGCTACACCCCGATCATCATCACCAGTGCGCGCGCCAGTGAAGTGCACCGCATTCTCGGCCTGGAGCTGGGTGCGGACGATTATCTGGCCAAGCCCTTCTCGATGCTGGAACTGGTGGCACGCGTGAAGGCGCTGCTGCGCCGTGTCGAGGCGATGGCGCAGAACGCACGCATCGACGCCGGCGAGATCGAGGTGGCCGGGCTGCGCATCGACCCGGTCGCACGCACGGCACTGGTCGACGGCCGGCCCCTGGAACTGACCCCGCGCGAGTTCGACCTGCTTTACTTCTTCGCCCGTCATCCGGACCAGGTCTATTCGCGGATGGACCTGCTCAACCAGGTCTGGGGCTATCAACACGACGGCTACGAGCACACCGTCAACACCCACATCAACCGGCTGCGCAACAAGATCGAGCGCGATGCGGCCAACCCGCAGCGTATCCAGACGGTGTGGGGGCGCGGCTACAAACTGGTCGATGGCCACGAGGGGGCAGACACATGATCCGCCTCACCTTGTCCCAGCGCCTGTCCGCGGTGTTCTTCGCGCTGTTGCTGCTGTGCTGTGGCGCACTGGTCTGGATCCAGATGCGCAGCACCACTGTGCATGAGCAGGAAACCGTGCAGCGCCTCTCACGCGGGCTGGCCGAGCACATCGCGCGCAGCGGTGAGTTGATGGATGGTCGCGGCATGCGCAATGGTGAAGTGCGCGCTTTGTTCGGCAAGCTGATGGCGGTCAACCCGAGCGTGGAGGTGTATCTGCTCGATGACCAGGGCCGCATCCTTGGCCATGACGCGCCGGACGGTCACCTCAAGCGCAGCCGTGTCGATCTGGCGCCTGTGCAGGCGCTGCTGCGCGACGAGCCGTTGCCGATCCTCGGCGATGACCCACGCAGCGCGACCGGCCGCAAGGTGTTCAACGCGGCGCCGCTGTGGGTGCAGGGGCATCAGGCGGGCTACATCTACGTGGTGCTGGTGGGTGAACAGCGCGAGGCGCTCGCCGCCAATATCGCGGCCAACAGTACGCTGCGCACCACGTTGTGGTCGCTGGCGATCGTGGCCGTGGTGGGGCTGCTGGCTGGCCTGGTCGCGTTCCGCTGGGTGACCCGCCCGTTGCGCCAGCTGACCCGGCGCATCCAGTCCTTCGATGTGGATAGCGCTACCCCGGACGCCGCGCCGCCACCGGCACCGGTGCGTCCCGGCGAGCGCGACGAACTGGCGATCCTGCAGCACAGCTTCGGGCACATGGCCCAGCGCCTGGGCGAGCAGTGGCAACAGCTGCGCCAGCAGGATCTGCAGCGGCGCGAACTGGTCGCCAACATCTCGCACGATCTGCGCACGCCGCTGTCGTCGCTGCACGGGTATCTGGAAACCCTGGCGCTCAAGGACGCCACGCTCAGCGCCGAGGAGCGCCAGCGCTATCTCTCCATCGCCTTGTCGCAGAGCCACAAGGTCGGCCGGCTGGCCCAGGCGCTGTTCGAGCTGGCCCGCCTTGAACACGGCGGCGTGGTGCTGGACCGCCAGACCTTCTCGCTGCCCGATCTCGTGCAGGATGTGTTCCAGAAGTTCGAGCTGGCGGCGCAGTCGCGTCGGCAGACGTTGAGTGCCGACATTCCGGCGGGCGTGCCGCCGGTGATCGCGGATCTGGCGTTGATCGAGCGGGTGCTGACCAACCTGCTCGACAATGCGATCCGCCACACACCCGAAGGTGGCCGTATCGCGGTGACGCTGCGCGCGGCCAGTGGCGAGGTGCAGATCAGCATCGCCGACAGTGGTCCGGGCATCGCCCCGGAGCGGCGCGACACATTGTTCACCGCCATGCCGGCGCTGGGCAGCCAGCGGCCGGACAGCGGCGGGCTGGGCCTGCTGATCGTGCATCGCATCCTGCAACTGCATGGGCGCGATATACGCCTGCTGGAGAGTCGCGAGGGGGCGCTGTTCGTGTTCTCGTTGCCGGCCGCGCGCTGAGCGCCCGCGGGAGCGCGTCAGGCATCTGGCAGCAACAGCCGGAACCTTGCACCGCCGAGAACCGAGTCGCAGACGTCCGCGCGGCCACCGTGTTTGATGGCGATGATATGGACCAGGGCCAGCCCCAGTCCGAAGCCATCGGGGTGCCGCTGCAGCTGCACGTACGGCTGGAAAATGCGTTCGCGGTCTGCCGGGGCGACGCCAGGTCCGTCATCGTCCACGGCGATGACCACCCATTGCTCGACCGTGGATGCGCTTACCACCACCTCGCTGGCCGCATGGCGGCACGCGTTGCCGATCAGGTTGCCCAGTGCCAGCAGCAGCGCATCGCGGTTGGCGACGAGGGTGCGTTGATGCGAGGGCAGGAAGCGCAGGCGCCGCACCCTGCCGCCGGGCGGAAGACGCTGGTCGAGCGCGTCGAACACCTCGGCAACCTCCAATCGTTGGGTGCTGATCCGCAGGCTGCGCCCGAACTGCGCATAGGTCACGCCAGCCGAGGCAAGTTGCTCCAACCGGGTGACATCGGCTTTCAGACCTTCGAGCAGCTCAGTGCCTTCCGGGTCCTCGTCACCTACCTGCATCATGGCCAGTGCGAAACGCATCCGCGCCAGCGGGGTGCGGGTTTCGTGCGCAACCGCCTGGGACAGGATCCGCTGCCCTTCCATGACGTCCTGCAGTTGGGTGGCCATCCTGGACAATGCTTCGCGCAGGGGTCGCACCAGGTGCGTGCCGACCGCCGGTGCACCGACGGCGAGGTCGCCCTGCTGTATCGCCAGCGCCATGTGGCCCAGCGCATAGACATCACGCCAGAGCCGATACACCAGAAAATAGAGCGGCAGTGCGATGGCGATGACGAAAATGCCGACCATTACCAGCGTGTCCACGCTCGGGCTGTCGTACCAGGCGACATCGGCCTTGTCGGGTTTGGAGAAATCGCCCAGCACCAGCACCTCGCTGGAGCCAGGCAGCCGCTGATAGCTGAAATGGGCATCGTCGGTCACCACGAGTCCCCCCTGTTCGAGATGTTGCAGCGATTGGGGATAGAGCGTGTGCGGTGCCTCGGCCATTGGTATCACCCGCACTGGGTAGGCGAACTGCGTCTGCAGCAGCCGGGTCAGTTGCGGCCATTGCGCCTGCGGGGTATCGGCATAGCGAGCCTGCAGGAGATGATGGATGCCTTGCAGCTGTGTGCGGATCTGCTGGTCTTCGCCCTGCTCGGTGAGCGCGGCCCATAGGTACAGTCCGGAGCCGATAAGGATGAGGTAGGCCAGTACGAAGCCCAGGCAATAGCGCAGGAAGAGGCGGAAATGCCCGGCGTGGTGAATGGCCGTACCAGAGGACGCCATCGGGTCAGTCCCACCCGGCCCGGTTGAACAGATAGCCCTTGCTGCGGATCGTTTTGATGCGATCCGGCACCTCGCCAAGGTCGCCGAGCTTGCGGCGCAGCCGTGAGATGCGGGCATCGATCGAGCGATCCAGTCCGTCAAATCCGATGCCGCGCAGGTCGCGCAACAGATCGTCCCGGCTGAGTATCGTTCCGGCGCTCTCGGCCAGGCACAGCAGCAGATCGAATTCGGCCGTCGTCAATTCGATGCGTTTGGACTGCAGGGTCACCTCGCGGATATCGCGCTCGATGCGCAGCTGCCCGAAGCACAGTGTCGGGCGGGTCTGTCGTTGGCCGCTGTCGCGACGCAGATGCGCACGGATACGTGCCAGCAGCACGCGCGGCTCGATCGGCTTGCCGATGTAATCGTCGGCACCCAGCTCAAGCCCCAGGACCTGATCGATATCATCGGTACGGGCGCTCAGCATGCATATCACGCCGGGATAGCGGGGACGCAGCGCTGCGCACACCGCAAAGCCATCGATGCCCGGCAGGGTCACGTCGAGCAGCACCACGGCCGGATCCAGCGCAGGAATCCGCTCCACGGCACGCTCGCCAGTGAGTTCATGCAGTACGTCATAGCCGTGTCTGGCCAGATAGCCGCTCACCAGCCTGCCCAGACGCTCGTCATCCTCCACCAGTACGATATCGACCATCGCTGCATCGCCTGCCTGACCTGACGCGATCGTAAAGCAGTACGGCAAGGCATCGCCCGTCACACGCAATGCGGTGGGCCGTTCGTGAGCCGTGGTGCCGCCACGCTGAAACAAAGGACGTCAATTGGTGCAGACAACGACTGCCCGTGGCGTATACAGCAGCTTCAGTGGTGCGGCGATGGATCCGGGACGGACACTGCTGCAGTGTCGCATTCTGCACGTTGTCACGCGCGGTTACACACAGTCGACAACGGTTTCGACAGGCACACGCGCACGCCACTGACATGCGGCCGGCAGGGATCCACGCTGTGTACTCCCAACCACGGAGTCACCCATGTACATCAAGCGTTCCCTCATTGCCCTGTCGCTCGCCCTGGTCGCCACCACCGCCCACGCTTCTTCCCCTGATCGCGAAGGTGCCTATGTTTACGGTGGTCTCGGCAAGACGCACGTCAAGTCGAAGACCCCTGCAGCGGACGTGGTGCCCGGTGAAAAGCGCAAGCAGAGCGATTCGGGGAGCAGCTACGCCAGCGGCGCCGGATATCGCTTCGGGCCATTCCTGGCCGCAGAAGCTTCGTTCGAGAACACACTCAAGAACAGCCGCAGCAAGGACGTGTCGCGACTGACGAACCGCTCGCTCAATGTCGGCGGGCTTGCATTGCTGCCGATTGGCGACCGTGTCGAAGTGTTCGGCAAGGCAGCGGTCGGCAGTCGCCAGCAGAGCTTGGCCCCGCCCAAGAACGCGGTGGGGGATACCAAGCGAATCCGCCAGAGCAAGTTCGGCGTCACGCCCAGCGTCGGTGCCAACGTGTACCTGACCGAGGCACTTGCCGTGCGCGCGGAGTACAGCATTCCACAGTCGGTCAACAAGAAGGTGACGCAGGCCTCGGGGGACGAAAAAATGCGCCTGAACACCTGGAACGTGGGTATGTCCTACCGCTTCTGATTCGAGCGACCGCCGCCGATCCGTGCGGATCGGTGGCGGCTTCCCAAAGTGAGCGGGTGCAGTGCCGCGCGCTCACATCCCGGTAGGAGAAAGACCCATGAGTGGTATCTGTGGCGCGGTCCTGCGTCCTGGACGGTGCGCAGCGGAACTGTCGCGGCACGTGCAAGCCATGAGTGTGACACCACGCCATCGTGACAGCGTGCCACCTGCGCCCTGGTGTGAAGAGGATGACGGCGTGGCACTGGCCCAGTTGCACGCCGGCCCGGCGCGGCATGGCTCGCCCCGCAGGTCCCGGTGCGGGCGCTACGTGCTGTGCATGGATGGCAGGTTGAACGTGCGCACCGCCCTTGAGCGCGAGTACGCCACGAGCGTCCATCCAGGTGCGGATGATGCGACCCTGCTGTTGCTGTCCATCGCGGCGCGCGGGGTGCAGCGTACGCTGCACGATTGCGATGGCACGCTTGCGCTGGCGGTATGGGACTGCCAGGACAAGGTGCTCTGGCTGGCCCGCGACCGGGTGGGGGGCCGTCCGCTCTATTACGGGTGGTGCCATGGCGACGTGTTGTTCGGCTCCAGTGTTACATCGCTGCACGGCTATCCCGGCTTTCAGGCGCCCATCAGTCGCGATGCACTCACCCTGTTGCTTCGCTATGGCTACATCCCCGCCCCGCACAGCATTCAACAGGGCATTTTCAAGGTTTCAGCGGGCTGCGTGGTCCGTCTCAACCTGGCCGCGCGCGAAGCCGGCGCAACTGCGCATGTCGATCACGCAGGAGGTCGCCGCTACTGGGATGCCCGAGAGGACATGTGCGCCGCGATCGACGAGCGGGCCTACTCAACACTGAGTTTCGACGATGCGACGGGAAAACTGGAGCTGCTCCTGCACCAGGCTGTCTCGCGATGCAGGCCTCACGGCGCTCCGGCGGCCGCATTTCTTTCCGGCGGGACCGATTCATCGCTGGTGACCGCCGTGCTGCAGTCCCAATCCACGCTGCCGGTGGAGACCTTCACGGTCGGCTTCGATGATCCGCGTCATGACGAATCGGACTGGGCGGATCAAGTTGCTGGACGCCTGAGGACGCGGCATACCCGGCACATCCTGCGTTGGAACGAGGCTGCGGCGCTGGTGGCGTCCCTGCCGGACGTCTGGTGTGAGCCCTTTGCCGATGCCTCCCAGATGCCGACGCTGCTCGCGTGCGCGCTGGTCGCCAAAGACCACAGCAGCGTGTTCACCGGCGATGGGGGCGATGAACTCTTCCATGGCCATGGGGCCTATCAGCGGGCCCTGCGTAATGCGGCCTGGACGGCGCGCATGCCTGCGCCCTTGCGGCGGATGCTGCAGCAATGGCCGCAGCGTGACGGCGAGCGTGCCCGGCTGGGGGGATGGCCCGCGCTGCGCTCGGAGCTGCAGGCAGACAGTCTGGAAGCACATTACCTGCTGCGCGTATCGCGTTGGCGCGATCCCTGCCGTGCCGTGCTGCATGCAAGTGAGCCTCTTACGCTCTTTACCGACTGCCAGCGCTGGCTCCCTGCGGGCGATCCGGCCGACCGCGTCCAGTACCTGGATTTCATGATGGATCTCGGCAACGGGATCATGACCAAGATCGATCGTGCCGGTGCCGCACATGGGCTGGACACGCGCTCGCCACTACTCGATGCCGCCGTCGCACGCTTTGCCTGGTCGCTCCCCAGCCCGCTCAAATACGCCGGTGGCGAGCACAAGCGCATCCTCAAGCGGCTGTTGTGCCGGCATCTGCCGGAGCACCTGGTCCACCGTCCGAAAATGGGCTTCGGTCCACCCGTGGCGGCCTGGCTGGCCGGCCCACTGCTTCCGTGGGCCGACGCGCTGCTCGACGAGGAACGCCTGCGCCGGGAGGGGTACTTCGATGCGGCCGTGGTCGGGCGTATCTGGGCCGAATTCCGTGAGGGGCGGCGCAAGTGGCACACCCACCTGTGGCCGATCCTGATGTTCCAGGCGTGGCTGGAGCGCCATCGGCGCGCCATTGCCGAGGCCTGATCGCCGCCCAAAAAAAGACCCGACAGAGGGAGGGTTCTGTCGGGTCTGGGATTGCGTGGGGGGAGGGACCCACGCAAATTCGATGTTGTCCGGCTCAGCCGCGGGTCTTGCCTGCGCTGGGCGTGGCGGCCGCGAACGGCTGCCGGGCGAGTTCGCCGAAGGCTTCGGAGGCCTTCAGCCCCAGGCCGGCCACTTCCTGGCTGGCGCTGGTCCAACGGGCGAGGTTGTCACGTGCCAGTTGCGCGCCTTTGGGCAGCAGCGACTGCAGCGTGCCAGCATCCTGTGACTGCACCATTTCACCGAAGAACCCGCTGGTGGCGGTGATGTTCTTTTCCAGCGTCTTCAACTGCACCCCGAACATGCTCTCGGCATTCTCCAGTGCGAGCCGGTTGGCACGCGTGGCCGTGGCGGCCAACTGGCGGGTGTAGTCACTGAAGGAATCGGTGAACGCGGACGCCATGGTCAGGACGGCTCGAGAACGTTGATGCAATGCAGCATACGCCGAAAATATTGCATTGCAACATTCCGTTGACCGTTGTCGTCCGGATTCAGTCGAATGGTTTACATATCAATGGGTTGCGCAGTTTTTCGGGCGGTAGCTTATGGCCCGGAGCCGGCCAGGGGCCGGCACTACCGCGCCGTATGATGCCCGCGTGCCATCGGATCAGCCGCGGTAGCGGCAGCCGGAGGTGCAGGTCTCGTGCACGGTGACTTCGCTCAGCGCGGGCAGGGCCGGCTTGAGTTCGTCCCAGATCCACATCGCCAGGCGCTCGCTGGTCGGGTTTTCCAGGCCGGGGATGTCGTTGAGGTAGTGGTGGTCCAGACGGTCGTAGATCGGCTGGAAGGCAGCTTTGACGTCGCCGAAATCCATGATCCAGCCGGTCTGCTCGCCGGGTTCGCCTTCCACTTTGAGTTCCACCCGGAACGAGTGGCCGTGCAGGCGTGCGCACTTGTGGCCCGGCGGCACGTTGGGGAGGTGGTGAGCGGCCTCGAGGGTAAAGACTTTGAAGATTTCCATGGCCGCATTGTAGCGGTGGGCCGGGGCTCCAGCAGGGGTCGGGCGTTAATTGTTGCTAACGAAAACATTTCCATCCGGATGAAGAGATGTTAGTTTCTCTTATATCCGTATGAAGAGATGTTATTGGCCGTGGTTCAGCCAGGCATGGACTACTGCGGAACTTGTCGTCCACCACCCCACTGAAGTTCATGCCCAAGCACACTCTTCTTGTAGCGGCGTTGTCCGTCGCTCTGGCAACGCCTTTGACCGCGTTCGCCGACGCCGCCCCCGATGCCGCCGCCGCCGGCGACAGCAAGACCCTCGCCGCCGTGCGGGTCACCGGGTCCAACATCAAGCGCACGGATACCGAGTCGGCCAACCCGGTGCAGGTGATCGAGCGCCAGCAGCTGGAGGAGACCGGCAAGGCCACCGTCGCCGACCTGCTGCGCTCGATCTCGGCCAACACCGGCAACGCCGCCAACGAAACCACCAACAACGGCTGGGCGTCCGGTTCGGCCGGCATCGGCCTGCGCGGCCTGTCGCAGAAGAACACGCTGGTGCTGCTCAACGGCCGCCGCCTGGCCAACTACGGGTTCCCGGCCGGCGGCCTGTCGGACACGTTCGTCAACCTCAACGCGCTGCCGCTGGTTGCGGTCGAACGCATCGAAGTGCTCAAGGACGGCGCCTCGGCCGTGTACGGTTCGGATGCCGTGGCCGGCGTGGTCAACATCATCACCCGGCAGAATTTCGAAGGTGCCGAACTCGGTGGCAGCCTGGGCACCGCCGATCAGGGCGGGCTGGACGAGCAGAACCTGAAGTTCATCGGCGGCATCGGTGATCTGGACACGGACGGCTACAACATCCTGGTCAGCCTGGAAGGCTACAACCGCGAGCGCCTGGACCAGGACCAGCGCGACCTGACCAAGTCCGGCATCTACACCGACAAGCCCGGCGGCCGCTGGAACGGCTGGTCGGCCAAGGGCGCACGCTATCTGGTCAATGGCACGTCGGTACCGATGCTCGATGCCAGCGGCAACTGCCCGGACGGCACCACCCTGGTCGCCAGCGCACCGATCGACGGCCTGGCCGGCAACACCTGCGGCTTCAACCAGGCGCCTTACACCACGCTAATCCCCTCGACCAAGCGCTACCAGGCCTACGTCAACGGCACCTTCCGGGTGAACGACAACGTCGAAGCGTTCGGCGAAGTGCTCTACAGCGACATCAAGGGCGTCTCCTGGTTCGGCAGCAGCCCGTTCTTCACCCTGGAAAGCGGCCGCTTCGCGCTCAACGCCGATACCGGGCTGGCCGAGCCGGTGTCGTCCAACCTGCCCGCCAGCAGCCCGTACAACCCGTATGGCCGCGCGGTGCCGATCGAGTACACCTTCTTCAACCTCGGTGCGACCATCAAGACCAACCGCTCGCAGGCCTACCGCGGCCTGGTCGGGCTGCGCGGCAGCCTGCAGAGCTGGGATTGGGAAGTGGGTGCGTTCGGCGCCCGCAGCAGTGAGCGCGAGACCGTCTCCGGCGGCTTCGCCAACCGCTATGCGCTGGCCGATGCGCTCGCCACCGGCAGCTACAACCTGCTCAATCCGTCGGCAACCTCGCAGGACGTGCTCAACGCGATCAACATCAGCACGCTGCGCCCGGCCGAGTCGGTGCTGCAGGGCGTGGATGCCAAGATCTCCGGTGCGGTCGGCCATACCTGGGCCGGCGAGATCGGGTTCGCCGCCGGTGCCGAATGGCGCCGCGAGAAGCTCGATTCCAACAACCCCTGGCAGATCGACGCGGGCCTGCAGATCCGCCCGGCGATCGCCGAGGTGCACGGTGAGCGCAAGGTCACCGCGGCCTATGCCGAAGTGAACGTGCCGCTGGCCGACCGCCTCGAACTGCAGGCCGCGGCGCGTGCCGATCACTACAGCGATTTCGGCGATGCGTTCTCGCCCAAGCTGAGCCTGCGCTGGCAGCCGTGGGACATCCTGCTGGTGCGTGCCGCCGCCTCCAAGGGCTTCCGCGCGCCGTCACTGTCGGAGAACTCCAACAGCACCAGCATCGCCTACGGCAGCGTGATCGATCCGCGCGACCCGGACGTGCCGGGCTCGCGGCAGAACCCGACCTTCTTCACTGTCGGCAACAACGATCTCAAGCCCGAGCGCACCAAGAGCTTCAATGCCGGCATCGTGCTCTCGCCGTGGTCCAACACCAGCCTGAGCGTGGACTACTACCGCATCGAGCTGGAAAACCTGGTGGGCACCAACAACACCCAGACCCTGGTCACCGACAACGTGCCGGGTGCGGTCAGCCGCGATGAGCGCGGCAAACTGCTGGCGGTGTTCAACCGCTACCAGAACCTGAGCGAGCTGAAGACCTCCGGCTTTGATGTCGAACTGCGCCAGCGCTTCCCGACCACGCAGGCCGGCGACTTCGGCCTGAGCACCGCCTTCACCCACGTGCGCGACTACAGCCGCCCCACCGTGGTCGGTGGCCCGCTGGTGGATTACGCCGGCAGCAACCTCGGCGCCACCCTGCCCAAGAACAAGGCCACCACCACCTTCGACTGGAGCTATGGCGACTTCCGCACCGCGCTGACCTGGTACTACACCAGCGGGTACGACCAGAAGGCCAGCGCCGCGGCCACTGCCGTGCAGGATCGGGTGGATGCGTACAACCAGTTCGATCTGTACCTGGGCTACACCGGTATCGACAAGCTGACCGTGTACGCGAAGATCCAGAACCTGGCCGATGAGGAACCGCCGTACGACGCCTCGTTCCCGGGCATCCGCGCGCCGTACGACTTCAGTCAGTACGACCTGCGTGGTCGCTACTTCACGGTCGGCTTCGACTACCGCTTCTGACCTCATCCACTGCACCGGAGCGTGCGTAGCCACAGGGCCGGAAGGAACCGGCCCGTCTTTCGGGAAATCGCTGTGTCTTTGCAACGTCGTCTGTTCTCTCCCATCGCCTGGGTGGCGCTGGTGCTGTCTGTGTTCGCTGCGCCTGTCTCCGCGCAGAGCGCGTACTTCTTTCCGGGCAGTGGTGATTTTGATCCCGCCGTGCCCACGCCCCAGCAGTTCCTCGGCTATGAGATCGGCAGCCGCTATACGCGGCACGACCAGCTGGTGGCCTACTTCAACGAACTGGCCAAACACTCGGACAAGATCAAGGTCGAAGAAATCGGCCGCAGCTACGAGGGCCGCCCGCTGCTGATTGCCACGGTGACCTCGGCGCAGAATCTCCAGAACCTGGACGCGCTGCGCCGCCAGCACGTCACCCTGGCCGATCCGGCGCAGCCGCTCTCGGCCGCCGGCAGCAGCCCGGTGGTGGTGTGGCTGGGGTACAGCGTGCACGGCAATGAAACCTCCAGCGGTGAAGCGGCGATGCTCACCGCCTACTACCTGGTCGCCAGCCGCAGCGCGGAGACCGCGCAGTGGCTGCAGCAGGCGGTGGTGCTGTTCGATCCGGCGCAGAACCCGGATGGGCGCGACCGCGCGGCGAGCTGGCACAACGCCTATGCATCCTCGCCTGCCTCGGCCGATCCGGCCGACAAGGAACATGTCGAACCGTTCCCGCAGGGCCGCAACAATCACTACTTCACCGATCTCAACCGCGACTGGCTGGCGCTGACCCAGCAGGACACGCGGCCGAAGATCGCCTATTTCCACCAGTGGTACCCCAACGTCCAGATCGATTTCCACGAGATGGGCAAGGACAGCACCTACTACTTCGAGCCGTCGCCGGCGAGCATGCACAGCCCGCTGATTCCGGCGGCATCGTATGACTTCAACAAGACCCTGGCCAAATACCACGCCCAGTCGCTGGATGCACTGGGCTCGCTGTATTACACCGGGGAGAACTTCGACAACTTCTCGCCGGTGTACGGCTCGACCTACCCGGACTTCCACGGTGCGGTCGGCGTGACCGTGGAGCAGGCCAGTTCCCGCGGCCGCGTGCAGGAATCGGTCAATGGTCTGCTGACCTTCGGCTTCACCATCCGCAATCAGGTCGCCACCGGACTGGGCACGGTGCGTGGCGCAGTGACCGAGCGCGACGGGCTGCTGAAGCTGCAGAAGGAGTTCTTCCAGTCCGCACTGAAGCAGGCCAACCAGCAGCCGGTGAAATCCTTCGTGTTTGGTGATGCCGCCGACCCGGGCTTGACCCAGCGGCTGCTGGATCTGCTGCTGCAGCACCAGATCACGGTGCAGGCGCTGACCGCCCCGGTCACCGTGGACGGGCTGCGCTTCGAGCCGGGCAGCGCGTACGTCATCCAGGCCGCGCAGCCGCAGTTCCGCCTCGTGCATTCGATCTTCGCCGACACCCCACCGATCAAGGGCGATGTGTTCTACGGCAGCACCTCCTACGCGATCGCGCCGGCCTACGGCATCGCCTTTGCCGCGAGCCGCGGCCGGATTGCCGGTGGCGAGCGCGTGGCCAGCGTGCCGGCCGCCAACGGTGGCGTGGTCGGCGGTCAAGCGGGCTACGCCTACGTGTTCGATTGGCGCGATTACAACGCCAGCCGCGCGCTGTATGCGCTCCAGGCCAAGGGTGTATTGACCCGAGCGGCTTTCCAGCCGTTCACCGCAGCCACCGCCCAGGGCGAGCAGTCATTCGGCTATGGCAGCGTGGTGGTGCCGGTCGCCGGACAGCCGCTGGCCGGTGCCGAGCTGCTTGCCGCGGTCGATGCGGTGGCACGCAGCAGTGGCGTGCACATCCAGGCGCTGTCCAGCGGGCAGAGCCGTGGTGGCATCGACTTGGGCAGTGACAGCGTCAAGGCGCTGCGCAAACCGGCGGTGGCGCTGGTGATGGGCGAGGGCGTCAGTGCCACCGAGATCGGCTCGGCGTGGTTCCTGCTTGATCAGCACGTGCAGTTACCGGCCAGCAAGATCGACCCGGCGCAACTGGGCAAGATCACGCTGGACCGCTACACCACGATTGTCCTGGCCGGCGGTACCTATGCCGGCGTGGACGCCACCGCCGTGGCGGCGCTCAAGCGCTGGATCAACGCCGGTGGCTCGCTGATCACCTACGGCACGGCCGCGCGCTGGGCGATCGAGCAGAAGCTCAGCGACGAAGTGCTGGGGCCGGAGGAGAAGGAACCGGAAGCCGCCCGACGTGCGTTCGGCGATCAGCGCGACATCGCGGCGATCGAACGGGTGAGCGGCAACATCCTCAGCGCGGACGTGGACAACACGCATCCGCTGGGCTTCGGCGTACCGCGTCGGCAGCTGGCGGTGAACAAGGAAAACGGCCTGAGCTTCCAGCCCAGCCGCAACCCCTTCTCCACCGTGGTGCGCATCGACGAGGCGCCCAAGGTCAACGGTTACCTCTCCGAGCGCAACCGCAGCCGCGTCGCCGGTGCCGCGTGGCTGGTGGTGTCGCCGCAGGGGCAGGGCAATGTGGTGCTGTTCGCCGATGATCCGGCGCACCGCAAGTACTGGCACGGCACCGAGCGCCTGCTGTTGAACGCGATCTTCTTCGGCAACCAGCTCAACCCGACCAAGCCGCGCGGCTGACACCCCGGGTACCGGTAGTGCCGGCCGCCGGCCGGCTCCGGACCGTTCCCACCGCGACGCGCCGCTCCGCCACACTCACCTGATGGCGGGGCTTCCAACCCCCAAACAACAGCCGACCAACGTCGGCTGTTTCCGTTTGTCAGACACCCATCACACCCTATGTGAAATTTCCGTATTGCGAATCATTCGCAATACGCATAGGATGGCGCCCGCCGGCTCGACCCGCAGCCGTCCCTCCAGGGGAACCACCATGAAGATCGTTCCGCTCACCGCTGCCCTGATGGCACTGGTGTGGGCCCCGGCCGTCCTCGCGCAGCCGGCCAGCAAGACCGCCACCGCCTCGCCGACCGCCACCGCTTTCCTCACGCAGTTCGCCACCGATGGGACCGACAGCGTCAGCTGGGCCCAGTTCGAGGCCTTCCGTAAACAGCGTTATGCCGAGACCGACCGCAACCACGACGGTCATGTCGACGAACAGGAATACGTCGACGAGTACCTGCAGCGCTTCGACGTGCGTCTGGCCGACGCACGCGCCGGCCATCTGCGCCAGACCGACACCCGCTTCAAGGCGTTGGACCGCGACAAGAACGGCGCGGTCAGCCGAGCCGAGTACGATGCCGCCGGCGAACGTACCTGGGCCGGCTACGAGACGTCGCAGAACGCCACGCAGGAGACCGCCGCGGCGTCTTCGCGCGATCCGCTGAAGATGCCGACCTCGCATACCGCCAACGGCATGCTGGAACTCTACGACCGCAACAAGGATGGCGCGGTGGATCGCGAGGAGTTCGACGCGGTGCGTGCAGCGAGCTTCGCCGCCACCGACACCGACGGCAACGGCAAGCTGTCGCTGGCTGAGTACACCGCCGAATTCGAAGGCCGCCTGGACCAGCAGCGCCAGCGCGTGCGCGCCGATGCCGAGCGCCAGGCACGCGTGCGCTTCGCCTCGCTGGACAAGGACGCCGATGGCCGCATGACGTTCGCCGAGTACCAGCTCTCGGGCAAGCGCATGTTTGATCGTGCCGACAGCAACGGCGATGGCATCGTCGACGCACGCGATCCCGAGCCGGTCGCCGGCGCGCACTCGGCCAACGGCAACCGCTAGCGGCCAGGACGTGCCGTGAACGTCCCACGTATCAGCCAACGATGATTCCGGCGCGCGATTCCCCGCGCGTCCTTGCGCCTCCCAGCCCCGCTCGGTCCACCGATCGCCGCAGCCAGGAACGGCCCGCCGCCAACCGCGGCGCTCACGCCATTCCCTACCTCTCCTGCGGAGCCTGATCATGACGTCGTCCCTCACCCTGCTGGCCATGGCGGTTGCCGCCAGCCTGTCCGTTACCGTGCACGCTGAAACCTTCAACGATGCCAGCACGCTGGATACCGTGCGTGTGCAGGCCGAGCGCGCCAGGAAAACGCGCTCGGCCAACCAGAACGTCACCGTGCTGACCGCGGCCGATCTCGACAACGAGATGGCCAACACGATGGAAGAGGCGATCCGCTACATCCCCGGTGTCAGCATCGTGGACATGGGCCGCTTCGGCGATAACGGCTTCAACATCCGTGGCCTGGAAAGCGACCGCGTGGCGATCACCGTCGATGGCCTGAGCCTGGGTGAATCGGTGGAAACCGCGCGCTCCTACGAGTTCTTCCGCGGTGGCCGCGGCGACGTGGATATCGATACGCTCAAGAGCCTGGCGGTGATCAAGGGTGCCGATTCGATCAGCGCCGGCAGCGGCGCACTGGGCGGCGCGGTGGTGTTCACCACCAAGGACCCGGCTGACTATCTCAAGGCGAGCGGCAACGATACCCACCTCGGGTTCAAGGCGGGGTACTCCGGTGCCAACGACGAAACCATGGGCACGCTGACCTTCGCCAACCGCACCGGCATCGTCGAATCGATGCTGGTCTACACCCGTCGCGAAGGCCATGAATCCGAGTCGTGGTACGACACCACGAACGATCGCATCGGGGTCGGCCGCCGCACGCCGGACCCGGTCGACAGCACGCGCGACAACCTGCTCGGCAAGCTCGACCTGCAGCTCGACGACGCCAACACGCTGGGCTTCCTCTACGAGCGTGGCCGCGCCACCAACGACGTGGACAACCTGTCGCGCGTCTATGCACCGGGTTACCTGTCGCGCAAAGGCCATGACACCAACGATCGCGACCGCTACGGCGTGAACTACCAGTGGCGGGCCGACACCGCGCTGTTCGATACCCTGGATGCGCAGGTGGACCGCCAGGTGACCGACAGCCGTGGCATCACCACCATCGTGGCCGGCAGCGGCTGCCCGGGCGGTACTACGCCCTGCCTGCGCAGCGAGAACCGCTCGACCAAGCAGACGCTGGACCGCGCCGCGGCCGATTTCAGCAAGGTGTTCGCCACCGCCGGCGCGCGCCATGATGTCGTCTACGGCCTGGCCTGGCAGCAGCGCGACATCGACTTCACCGCGGTTGATACGCGCTGGAATGCGGCGGGCGCCGTGGCCTCGGTCGAGATCGATCCGCGCCAGGTCCCCAAGACCGATGTGACCGCCTGGAACCTGTACCTGCGCGACAGCGTGCAGCTGCTGGACGAACGGCTCACCCTCAGTGCCGGCGCACGCTATGACCGCTACGACTATTCGCCGCAGGTGGACGCCACCTTCGTGGATCGCACCGGCACCGTGCGCGATGTGAGCTTCGCCGCGCCGAGCTGGCAGGCCGGCGTCGAGTATCGCTTCCTGCCCGACCACGCGCTGTGGGCGCAGGTGGGTCGCGGCTTCCGTGCGCCGACCGTGGCGGACATGTATTCGCCGACCAGCGCCACCCAGGTGATCAATGCGCAGAATGGCCAACCGCTGCTGCTCAACGACACCGTGTCCAATCCGGACCTGGACGCAGAGAAGAGCCTGAATCTCGAGTTCGGCTACCGCTGGAGCACGGATCGGGCGCAGCTGGGCCTGTCGCTGTTCCGCGACCGCTACGAGAACTTCATCGAGTACACCAACCTGGCGCAGTCGGTGCCGGGTGGCTTCCGCACGACGGCGACCGGTCCGGTGCTGTACTCGCGCAACTACACGATGCCGACCAACGCGGGCGAAGTGACGGTCAAGGGGGTGGAACTGGAAGGACGCTGGCAGATCAGCGATGCCTGGTCCTCGCGCCTGGCCGCCTCGTACAGCGAAGGCGAGAAGCGCAACGGCGATCCGCTGGAGAGCATCGTGCCGGCCAGTGCCGTGCTGGGCGTGCGCTATGCACCGTCGCCGGTGTGGAACCTCACCGCCAGCGTGACCCATGCCGTGGCCAAGAAGGCCAAGGACGCCTACACCACCGACGCCACCGGCAAGGTCACCACGCCGGCCTTCGTCGACAAGGCCGACGGCTACACCGTGCTGGATCTGTACGGCACCTGGAACGTCACTCCGCAGTGGAAGCTCAGCGCCGGCCTCTACAACCTGACCAACGAGGAGTACTACCTCTGGCAGCGCGTGCGCAACATCAACAAGGGCAGCAATACGCTCTACGGCTACGTCAACGATGAAGGCATCGGCCGTTACAGCGAGCCGGGCCGCAATGCGCGGATCACGGTGGCCTACAGCTTCTGACGCAGCGACACAAAAAAAGGGCGACGCAGATGCGTCGCCCTTGTTGCGTTTCAGCGATGCCCGAAGGAATCAGCTGGCGCGGCCGCCACCGCCGCCCTGGCTGCGACCGCCGCCGGCGTTGCCACCGCCACGACGCTGGCCCTGCGGCTGGCCACCGCGCGGTGCACCGCGGCCGGCGCCATCACGCTGACCGCCACCGGCCTTCTTCGGGCCGGCATGGGCGTGGCGCGGGGCCTCGGCGTGCGGGCGACGTGCATGCTTGCGCGGCGAACGATCGCCACCCGGCAGTTCGGCCTTGCCCGGCGCGCTGTTGCCCCAGCGGATCGGGGTCTGCGGCTCGAAGCCCGGCACGTCGCGGATGTCCATGTCCTTGTCGAGCAGGCGCACGATCTGGCGCAGCAGCTTGGCTTCGTCCTGCGCCACCAGCGAGATCGCCTGGCCGGTCGAGCCGTTACGGCCGGTACGGCCGATGCGGTGCACGTAATCCTCGGCCACCATCGGCAGGTCGTAGTTGATGACCTTCGGCAGCTCGTTGATGTCGATGCCACGCGCGGCGATGTCGGTGGCGACCAGCACGGTCACGCGGCCGGCCTTGAAGTCACCCAGCGCACGCAGGCGCTGGCCCTGGCTCTTGTTGCCGTGGATCGCCGCGGTCTTGATGCCGGACTTGTCAAGGAACATGGCCAGCTTGTCGCAGCCGTGCTTGGTACGGCCGAACACCAGGGTCTGCTCACGGCTGTCCTGGGCCAGAAGATGCAGCAGCAGCTCGCGCTTGCGCGGGCCATCGACCGGGTGCACGCGGTGGCTGATGTTCTCGGCAACGGTGTTCTTCGGCGTGACCTGGATCTGCTCCGGGTTGCGCATGAACTCCAGCGCCAGCTGCTTGATGCTCTCTTCGAAGGTCGCCGAGAACAGCAGGGTCTGGCGGTTCTGGCGCGGCAGCTTGGCGAGGATCTTCTTGATCGACGGCAGGAAGCCCATGTCGAGCATGCGGTCGGCTTCGTCCAGCACCAGGATTTCGATGCCGGAGAGGTCGACGCTGCGACGCTCGATGTGATCGATCAGGCGGCCCGGGCAGGCGACCAGCAGGTCCACGCCACGGCGCAGCACGTCGAACTGGTTGCCCATGCCGACGCCGCCGTAGATGCAGGCGCTCGGGATCCGCAGGTACTTGCTGTAGCCGCGCAGGCTGTCATGCACCTGGGTGGCCAGCTCGCGGGTCGGGGTCAGCACCAGTGCACGCGGGCGGCGCGGGCCATCGACGGCCTGCGGGTTGGTGCCCAGGTGCTGCAGCAGCGGCAGGCCGAACGCGGCGGTCTTGCCGGTACCGGTCTGTGCGCCGGCCAGCAGGTCGCGGCCTTCCAGGGCGAGCGGGATGGCCTGCTCCTGGATCGGGGTGGGGGTTTCGTAGCCCTGCTCGGCCAACGCGCGCAGCAGGAACGGGGCAAGGCCCAAGGATTCAAAAGACATCGGGTGGAAGCTCCAAAGACAAAGTAACGCCAGGCCGAATGGCCGGACGCGAGGCAGATCAATGTGATCGGCTGACTCGGAGCGTTCCCGTAAACCGCGCTGCGAGAATTGGGTGCAGTCGACGCGGTGCGCAGACTGGAATGCATGACGAATGGCGTCGGAGTGGGGGCGGGCGACGGATCGTTTGATCCATATCGCCGGCGATCCCGAAGGGAAACGGACGGCCGCTGCAGACCCGGATAGTCTAACGGATGTTTGAGACCCATACCAAACCCCCCTGTTCAGCTTGGGAGGATCTGCGGACGTATCCGGATCTGCCCGGGACCCCTAGCAATCCGTAGCGACCGGCCGTTGGCCGGGCGGCCTTCGCAAGCGACACCGTCAGCATCATTCGCATGAGCTATCGTCGTTCTGGCGCAGTGCGACTTGGATTGACCGCGCATTTGATTACACTTGAAACCTATTTTCGCGATCCCGGATACCCACCCATGAAGCTTGGTTCTTTGAAGGAAGGCGGCCGCGACGGCACCCTGATCGTGGTCTCGCGCGATCTGCGCCAAGGCGTGCGCGCCACCGGCATCGCCGTGACCCTGCAGCAGGCACTGGAAGACTGGAGTCACCTGGCGCCGCGCCTGAACGCGCTGTACGAATCGCTGAACGACGGCGACGCCGACGGCGTGTTCGATATCGACCTGCAGGCACTGGCCGCCCCGCTGCCGCGTTCCTATGAGTTCGTCGACGGCAGCGCCTACCTGCCGCACGTGGCCCGCGTGCGCCGCGCCCGTGGCGCCGAGGTGCCGGAAAGCTTCTACACCGATCCGCTGATGTACCAGGCCACCAGCGCTGGCTTTTACGGCCCGCGCGATGCGGTCAAGGTGGTCAGCGAGGACTACGGCATCGATCTGGAAGCCGAACTGGTGGTGATCACCGACGACGTGCCGATGGCCGTGACCCCGGAGCAGGCGGCCGGCCACATCCAGCTGATCGGCCTGGTCAACGATGTCTCGCTGCGCAACCTGATCCCGGGCGAGCTGGCCAAGGGCTTCGGCTTCCTCCAGTCCAAGCCGCGCTCGGCGCTGTCGCCGGTGTTCGTCACCCCGGATGAGCTGGGCGAGGCCTGGCAGGACAGCAAGGTCCACCTGCCGCTGGTCACGCACATCAATGGCACCTGGTTCGGCGCGCCGGAAGCAGGCGTGGACATGCAGTTCAACTTCGCCCAGCTGGTCGCGCATGCGGCCAGGACCCGCCCGCTGGGCGCCGGTGCGATCGTCGGCTCGGGCACCATCGCCAACGAAGACACCAGCAAGGGCGCCTCCTGCTTCGCCGAACAGCGCACCGTGGAAACCCTGCGCGACGGCAAGCCGAGCACCCCGTTCATGTCCTTCGGTGATGTGGTGCGGATCGAGATGTTCGACGCGGCCGGCGAGAGCATCTTCGGTGCGATCGAGCAGCGCATCGAGCAGGCGGCCAAGCCCTGATCGCGGGGGCGGAGACCGTCATGGAACCGATCGAACTCTTCAGTTACTGGCGGTCCAGCGCGGCCTACCGCGTGCGCATCGGGCTGAACCTCAAGGGCCTGCCGCACCGGATCACCCCGGTGCACCTGGTCCGCGAGGGCGGGGAGCAGCACAGCGCGGCCTATGCCGCGCTCAACCCGCAGGAACTGGTGCCGACGCTGCGCCATGGCGAGCGGGTGCTGCAGCAGTCGATGGCGATCCTGGACTACCTGGACGAGGTGTTTCCGGCCACGCCGTTGCTGCCCGGCGATGCCGAGGGCAGGGCGCGCGTGCGTGCGCTGGCCCAGCTGGTGGCCTGTGACATCCACCCGCTGAACAACCTGCGGGTGATGCAGTACCTGGAGCGCACCTTGCAGGCCAGCGCCGAGGCGCGCACGCAATGGACGCTGCACTGGATGGCGGAGGGGCTGGCGGCGATGGAAACGCTGCTGGCCGGCCATGCCGCGACGGGGACGTTCTGCCATGGCGAGCAGCCCGGGCTGGCCGATGCCTGCCTGGTGCCGCAGCTGTACAACGCGCACCGGTTCGGCCTGGGGCTGGCGCCGTACCCGACCCTGCAGCGGATCGAGGTGGCGTGCCTGGCGTTACCGGCATTCGACGCGGCGCGGCCGGAGAACCAGATCGACGCAGGGTGAGGGGCAGGCATCGACCGTTGCTCGATGCGCCGTGTCAATTGCCCCCACCAACGGTGGAGGCCTACACCGTCAGAACCCGTGCGTGATCGCCGGTGCCGAGCTGGCTGAGTAATCCGCGTACGGATCGTGCTCGTTGCCGCCCTCGGACAGCCGGAACTTCAGCGCCAGGCCATCGCGCGAGTCGGCCGCGCGCAGCGCTTCCTCCTGCTCGATGATGCCGTTCTTGGCCATCCGGAACAGGCACTGGTCGAAGCTCTCCATGCCTTCTTCCAGCGAGGCTTCCATCGCCGCCTTGATCTCGTGCACCTGGCCGCGGCGCAGCAGGTCGCGGATCATCGGGGTGTTGATCAACACCTCGGTGGCCGGCAGGCGACGCCCGTCCTTGCCCTTGACCAGGCGCTGGGACACGACCGCGCGCAGGTTCAGCGAGAGGTTCATCAGCACGTTGCGGTGCGCGCTCTCAGGGAAGAAGTTGAGGATGCGCTCGATGGTCTGGTCGGCGTTGTTGGAGTGCAGGGTGGCCAGGCACAGGTGCCCGGTTTCGGCGAAGGCGATCGCCGCTTCCATGGTTTCCGCATCCAGGATTTCGCCGATCAGGATGACATCGGGCGCTTCACGCATCGCGTTCTTCAGCGCGTGGTGGAAGGTATGTGTGTCCAGCCCGACCTCGCGCTGGTTCACGATCGACATCTTGTGCTTGTGCAGGTACTCGATCGGGTCCTCGATGGTGAGGATGTGCCCGGTCGTGGTGCTGTTGCGGTGGTCGATCATCGAGGCCAGCGAGGTGGACTTGCCCGAGCCGGTCGAGCCGACCACCAGCACCAGCCCGCGCGGGGTCATGATGACGTCCTTGAGCACCTGCGGCAGGTTGAGCTCTTCGATGCTGGGGATCTTGCTGCGGATCGCACGGATCACCATGCCGACCTCGCCGCGCTGCTTGAACACGTTGACGCGGAAGCGCCCGGCATCGGGCAGGGCAATGGCCATGTTGAGCTCGAGCTCGCGCTCGAACTGCGGGGCCTGGCCTTCATCCATCAACGAGTAGGCGATCTTCTTGACCATCCCGGGCGGCAGCCCGGTATTGCCCAGCGGATAGAGTTTCCCCTCGATCTTGATGTATACCGGTGCTCCGGTCGTCAAGAACATGTCCGACGCGTTCTTTTCGGTCATCAGCTTCAGGAAATAGCCGATATCCATGCGAAATGTTTCCCCAACAATCAGCGGCTTGCCATTGCAAGCGCACCGCAGGCTTCCGACAATGGCCGTGCACACAACTTCTGGCGACGGCACCCCCAATGAAACCTAGCTTCGCACAAATACGACGGGCCCTGTATGTGACGGTGTGCGCATTCGCGCTCTCTGGTGCCGCACAAGCGCAGGATGGCGCCCTGGAACTGATGCAGGCCCGGCAGGCGGTCGACAAGGCCACCCAGGCCGATGCCGACCAGTACGCCCCGGACCTGATCGCCGTGGCCCGCCAAGGGCTCGAGCAGGCCCAGCGTGCCGCTGGCGACCGCCGGGAGCGCAAGAACGCGCCGATGCTGGCCGTTCGCGCCACCGTCGATGCCGACCTGGCCCGCGCCCGCAGCGAAGAAGCCACCGCCACCGCCCAGCTGCAGCTGCGCCGCAATGAAGTCAGCCAGCTGCAGCGCCAGCTCGCCACCGGGGAAGACCGCTGATGATGTCCACCAAGATGCGCCTGCCCTGCCTGCTGCTGGCCGCCAGCCTCAGCCTGCCGCTGATGGTCCAGGCCGCCGACGACCCGGCCGTGGCCCAGCTGACCCAGCGCCTGATGGCGATCCAGGCCAATCCGGATGCGGCCCAGCTGGCCGCCTTCGAGCGCCTGCAGGCCCAGCAGGCCGTGGCCGATCTGGCCAAGGCCAAGCGCCGGGATCTGGACCAGGCCCGCTACCTGGCCGAGCGCCGGGTCGAGATCGCCGAAACCAGCGTCCGCGCCGCGCTGGCCCAGCGTGAGGTCGATCAGCTTGAACGCACCCGCAGCGAGCTGCTGATCGAAGCCAGCCGCCGCGACGCCCAGCGGGCCCGCCAGGAAGCCGAGCGCCTGCGCGTGCAGGCCCAGATCCAGGCCGAGGAAAGCGAACGCCTGCGCCAGGCGGCCGAACAGGAAGCCCTGGCCCGCCAGGACGCCGAAACCGCGCTGACCAGCGTGGCCGGCAAGCAGACCGCCCGCCTGAGCGCGGCCCAGCAGAACGCGGCCAAGCTGGCCCGCGAAGAAGCCGAGCTGGTGGCAGGCAGCAAGCTGCCGGGCTCCAAATTCGACAGCCGTGGCGAAGTATTCACCTTCAATGGCGACGCCTTCGCAGCCGGCAAGGGCAGCCTGTCCGGCGGCGCCAAGGGCCAGGCCAAGGCCTTGGCCGAGTACCTGAACATCGGCAAGAAGGGCCGGGTCCGGATCGAGGCGTACGACGCTGCGGCCGGTGTCGGGCAGCAGCGCGCCGAGGCGCTGCGCGATGCGCTCGTGGCTGCCGGTGTCAGTGCCAGCCGGCTGCAGGTCAGCGGCAAGAAGGCCGCCGCGACCAAGGCCCGCTCGGCGGAGGTCATCATCGCGCCCTGATGCCGGGCCGGTGCTGCGTCATGATCGGGGGTCATGACGCAACTGGTTGTTTTTGTTTAATTTTCGTTGTTCTGCGCGTTCAGCCTGAACCCCGCTTAGGCGAGGCCGACGATATCGTTTGAAAGGGTTGAACCGGCCCCGAAGCAAGCGTAGGGTCAGTTGTCCGGGTCGCCTTCCGCGGCCCGGACGATAGGAGGGCCGGCAATGCACCAGCGCCACGAATCACAGCAGTCGCAGGTCCAGGCGCTACTGGACGCCGCTGCGGGTTCGCAGGTCAGGGTTGCCCGTCACTCCGCCCCAAGCAGCGCCCCGTGCCGTCAGGCCGGGGCGTTCTTGTTTCTGCAGAAGCGATAGGAGGTTCATCATGTTTGAAGGTCAGCCCCAGAGCGATATCGACGCACGGCGCAAGCAGGATCCGGAATTCAAGGCGCTCTACGAACGGCACCAGAAGTTGAACAAGAAGTGCATGGATGCCGAGCTGGGTGTGCTTCCGATAGACAGCCTCACCCTGGGACAGATGAAGCGTGAAAAGCTGCTGGCCAAGCAGAGACTGGAACGGATGTACGCCTCCCCCGTGCACTGACCCCCCTTACCGCCCTACGTCGCGGGCGGTTCCGGTCTCCTCGTCGACCGGTGCCGTCCGCGCCGCTTATGAACGCGGCAACCTGACTTTCGCCGCCAACCGTCGGATAATCACCGGTCCGGCCGCCTTGCGGCGCGAATCGATGTGAACCGATGGCAATCCACTCCTCCGTACTCGAACTCATTGGCCAGACCCCGATCGTCAAGGCCCAGCGCCTGGATACCGGTGTCTGCGAGCTTTACCTGAAGCTCGAGAGTGCCAATCCCGGAGGATCGATCAAGGACCGCATCGGCCTGTCGATGATTGAAGCCGCCGAGCAGCGTGGCGACCTCAAGCCGGGCGCGACCCTGGTCGAGGGCACCGCCGGCAACACTGGCCTGGGCCTGGCGCTGGTCGCCCAGCAGAAGGGCTACAAGCTGATCCTGGTCGTGCCGGACAAGATGAGCCGCGAGAAGATCTTCAATCTCAAGGCGATGGGCGCCGAAGTGCGGCTGACCCGTTCGGACGTGGCCAAGGGCCACCCGGAGTACTACCAGGACATGGCCAAGCGCGTGGCCGAGGAAACCCCTGGCGCGTACTTCATCAACCAGTTCGGCAACCCGGACAACCCGGCCGCCCATGAATTCGGCACCGGCCCGGAAATCCTGGCGCAGATGGACGGCGACCTGGACGCGATCGTGTTCGGCTGTGGCAGCTCCGGCACCATGACCGGCCTGTCGCGCGCCTTCTCCACCCTCTCGCCGAAGACCGAACTGGTCCTGGCCGACCCGGTCGGCTCGATCCTGGCCGAGTACATCAATGACGGCGTGCTCAACGACAAGTCGGGCAGCTGGCTGGTGGAAGGCATCGGCGAGGACTTCCTGCCCTCGATCGCCGATTTCAGCCGCGTCACCAAGGCCTACGCGATCAGCGATGCCGAGAGCTTCCATACCGCACGCGAGCTGCTGGGCAAGGAAGGCATCCTCGGCGGTTCCTCGACCGGCACCCTGCTGGCCGCGGCGCTGAAGTACTGCAAAGAGCAGACCACCCCGAAGAAGGTGCTGGTGCTGGTCTGCGATACCGGCAACAAGTACCTGTCCAAGATGTACAACGACTACTGGATGCTGGACAACGGCTTCCTGGAGCGCCCGCAGTCGGGCGACCTGCGCGACCTGATCCTGCGCCCGTACGGGCAGCGCGACACCGTCGTGATCGGTCCTAATGATCTACTCACCACCGCCTACCAGCGCATGAAGCTCTACGACGTCTCGCAGCTGCCGGTGATGGACGGCGACCAGCTGGTCGGCATCGTCGATGAAAGCGACGTGCTGCTGCATGTGTACGGCGACGAAGCCCGCTTCCGCGACCCGGTTGCCACCGCGATGGTCAGCAAGCTGGATCGCCTGGACGTGAAATCCCCGATCGAGGCCCTGCTGCCGGTGTTCGACCGCGGCCAGGTCGCCATCGTCATGGACGGCGCCAATTTCCTCGGCCTGATCACCCGCATCGATCTGCTGAACTACCTGCGCCGGCGCGTACAGTAAGCGTCTGCGTCGCAATGAATTCCTGTTTATCCGCGTCAACGGCCGATTAAGCCGCCGCTGATAGACTTCCGCTCCTTTTGCGGAGCCCCCATGGGGGCTTCTATTGCTGGGAAACAACATGTCCGATCACGCTTCTTCCGGGCACGGCGACCGCTCGCTCGCCCTGGCCACGCTGGCGATCCATGGCGGCCAGTCGCCGGATCCGAGCACCGGCGCGGTGATGCCGCCGATCTATGCGACCTCCACCTATGCCCAGTCCAGCCCCGGTGAGCATCAGGGCTTCGAGTACTCGCGTACCCACAATCCCACACGCTTCGCCTACGAGCGTTGCGTGGCCTCCCTGGAAGGCGGCAGCCGCGGTTACGCGTTCGCCTCGGGCATGGCCGCCAGCTCCACGGTGATGGAGCTGCTGGATGCCGGCAGCCACGTGGTGGCGATGGACGATATCTACGGCGGGACCTTCCGCCTGTTCGAGCGCGTGCGTAAGCGCACCGCCGGCCTGCAGTTCAGTTTCGTCGACCTGACCGACCTGGCCGCGTTCGAGGCCTCGATCACCCCGCAGACAAAGATGGTCTGGATCGAGACGCCGACCAACCCGATGCTGAAGATCGTGGACATCGCCGCAGTCGCTGCGATCGCCAAGCGCCACAACCTGCTGGTGGTGGTGGACAACACCTTCGCCTCGCCGATGCTGCAGCGCCCGCTGGAGCAGGGCGCGGACCTGGTCCTGCACTCGGCCACCAAGTACCTCAACGGGCACTCGGACATGGTCGGTGGCATGGTCGTGGTCGGCGACAACGCCGAACTGGCCGAGCAGATGGCCTTCCTGCAGAACTCCATCGGCGCCGTGCAGGGCCCGTTCGACAGCTTCCTGGCGCTGCGCGGCCTGAAGACCCTGCCGCTGCGCATGAAGGCGCACTGCGCCAACGCGCTGGCCCTGGCCCAGTGGCTGGAAAAGCACCCGGCCGTGGAGAAGGTCATCTATCCCGGCCTGACTTCGCACCCGCAGCACGAGCTGGCGACCCGCCAGATGAACGGCTACGGCGGCATCGTCTCGATCGTCCTCAAGGGCGGTTACGCGGCGGCCAAGCGTTTCTGCGAGAAGACCGAACTGTTCACCTTGGCCGAGTCGCTGGGTGGCGTGGAAAGCCTGGTGAATCATCCGGCGGTGATGACGCATGCGTCGATTCCGGTGGAACGTCGGGAAAAGCTGGGCATCAGTGATGCGCTGGTGCGGCTGAGCGTGGGCGTGGAAGACCTGGGTGATCTGCAGGTGGATCTGGAGACGGCTCTGTCGGCCGGATCGGGCGGCGTCGGCTGAGATGGCCGATCCCACTGTCATGGTTCCGCTGCGCCATCGCCTGGTGCAGTGGGTGGTCAGCCAGGCCTGGTTGAGGGCGATATACCGGCTCGTGCCGGCCGCGCTGCGCAACCGGGTGACCGGGCGGCTGATGGCGCCCCCGGAGCCGGTGTACTGTCGCTTTGAGAATGAAGACCGCTGGGAACAGCGCCGGCACGCGGTTCCCGATGCGCCGGTGCACTTCTTCGGGCAGGCCGACCCCGCCTGGGCGGGACACGGTGTCAACGTGTTCGCCTACCTGCGCGGTCAATTCGGCCTGGCCGAGTGCGCGCGTCTGTACTCCCGCGCGCTGCTGGGGGCACGTTATCCCGCCGCGCTGGTGGACGTGGACATCAACTTGCCGCACGGTTGGAATGATCGCAGTCTCGACGCATACATCAGCGACGCGGCGCCACATCGGGTGCATCTGGTCTTCATCAATCCTGATTTCCTGGACGCTGCACTTGATCAGATTGGCAAGGCCCGCCTGGAGGGTGGCTACATCATTGCGTGCTGGTTCTGGGAACTTGAGAACATCCCCTCGACCTGGCTGCCGGCGCTGCAGCAGGTCGACGAAGTCCTAGTTGCATCGCGCTACGTCGGCGAGGCCTTCGCGCGGGTTACCGACAAGCCCATCCTGTGCGTTCCGCTGCCTCTCAGTGATGTCGGCGACAGTGGCCTGCAGCGCGAGGACTTCGGCATTGCGTCGGGCGACTTCGTGTTCCTGACTTCGTTCGACTTCAACTCCTACGTACACCGGAAGAACCCGTTCGCTGCGATCCAGGCCTTCCAGCAGGCGTTCCCGGCCGAGCGCAAGGGCGTGCAGCTGCTGATCAAAACCAGCAACGGTTATCGTCGCCCCGAGCGCCTGCAGCTGTTGCTGGACGCGACGTCGGGCGATCCGCGCATCGTGGTGCGCGACCAGGTGCTTGACCGCGCTGACGTGCAGGCGCTGCAGCGCTGCGCCGACGTCTATGTATCGCTGCACCATGCGGAAGGATTTGGCCTCGGCCTGGCCGAGTGCATGGCCCAGGGCAAGCCGGTCATCGGCACTGGCTGGTCCGGCAACATGGAGTTCATGGATGCCAAGAACAGCGCTCTGGTCGACTACACCTTGGTACCGGTCATGGAAGGCGAATATGCGCACCATGAAGGCCAGCGCTGGGCAGCGGCGGACGTGGTCGACGCGGCGCGCTGGATGCGCCGGCTGGCCGACGAGCCCCAGCTTGCTCTGGCCATGGGCGAACGCGCCCGTGAGTCGGTATTGCAGACGCTGTCGCCCGAACGCGCAGCGCGCGCGCTTATCGCCCGGATCGAACAGATCCACCAGCAGCGCGGACTGATCTCCACCCCGTCCACCGTTCCCCCCTCCCGCCAGGAAGGATCAAACTGATGCACAGCTATTCCGCCACCTTCAAGGACCTTCGTGAAGGTATCCAGGGGGCCAAAGTTTCATTCCATATTGCCAAGGGGGACATCCAGGCGCGCTACCGGCGCAGTGTGCTAGGGCCGTTCTGGCAGTCGCTGGCCACCGCCGTCGGCGTGGTCGGTCTGGGCCTGCTGTGGAGCCAGCTGCTCAACATTGACCGGGAAAAATTCATTCCTACCCTTACCGCCGGCCTGATCATCTGGCAGATGCTGGCAGGGGTACTGATCGAAAGCTGCGGGCTGTTCGTCCGGCAGGCGTCGATCATCCGTAACGTGGTCATGCCCTTGTCGGTCCATCCGATGAGCATCGTGATTCGCTATGTGGTCAACTTCGCGCACAGCCTGATCGTCTTCGTGATCGTGGCAGTGTTCATGAAGATCGAGGTGAACTGGAACACGCTGCTGTTCATTCCCGGCCTGCTGCTGGTCATGGCCAACATGCTCTGGCTCTCGTTCGCGTTCGGCGTGATGGGCGCTCGTTACCGCGACCTCGAGTACGGCGTGGCATCGATCATGCCGATGCTGTTCCTGATCAGTCCGGTCATGTACCGCTTGGAGAACCTTCCGTTCTCCTCGATGATCCTTGAGTTCAATCCCTTTACTTACCTGATCGAAGTGCTGCGCGCCCCGATGCTGGGTCACGTACCGTCCCTGACCACGTACGTGGTGTTGGTCGTCGGCGCTGTCGTCGGCTGGATCGTGGCGTTCTGGTTCCTGCACAAAGCCAAGCTGCGCCTGCCTTTCTGGATCTGATGATGACCGCCAAGCTCAATTTCGAGAACGTTACCCTCCGCTATCCCATCTACAACTCGCACAGCCTGTCGCTGCGCCGGAAGATGATGGGCATCGCCACCGGTGGCCGCCTGCAGGCCGGCAGTGGTCAGATTACCCAGGTCACCGCACTGGACAATGTGTCCTTCTCCCTCAAGCAGGGCGATGCGATTGGTATCGTCGGCCACAACGGCGCAGGCAAGAGCACTTTGTTGCGAACCATGGCCGGCATCTACACCCCGCTGGAAGGCCGTATCGAGCGCGTTGGCCGGGTCGCCACCATGCTCGAAGTCGGTGCCGGCATGGACCCGGAACTGTCCGGGTATGAAAACATCCGCCGGATGGGCTTGATGCTCGGGCTCACCCTGAAGGAAATCAACGCGCGCATTCCGGAAATCGAGGAGTTCACCGACTTGGGCGATTTCCTCCAGCTGGCGGTGCGCACCTATTCGGCCGGCATGGCCATGCGCCTGATGTTTGCCGTGGCGACCTGCACCACACCCGATATCCTGCTCGTTGACGAGGTTTTCGATGTTGGCGATGAAGCGTTCAAGGAGCGTGCTTCGGCGCGCATGCACAACTTCATCAAGTCCTCCCAGATCTTCTGCCTGGCCTCGCATTCGATGGACACAATCGCCGAATATTGCAACCGCGTATTCGTGCTCAACCACGGCACGCTTCGCGAAATCCCGGTCTCACAGCTGACAACGGAAGGTTATGGCATTGAATCTCAGGCTGGGTAACGCGGTCAGATCCGCGGCGGACAAGGCGGTGCAGTCGCGCGCCACCGACGGTTTCCTTGCGCCCGGGCAGGAGGTCGAGATCTCCAATGCTCGCTACTCGGGAACGGAGGCATTGACCATGCGCGGCTTCGCGGTTCCGGAGGAAGACGGCGTATGGTCAACCGCGGCAGTAGCCAGGGTGGACGTCCGCATGCGTGCTGCCAAGGTCAATCGGCGCTACCGCGTTGTGATAGGCGCCATGCTCTTCCAGGTGCCCGGTCATCGCGCGCTGGTGGCGATCAGCGTCAATGGCGGGCCGCCGAACCAGGTGCTTGGCAGCGGGGCCGGATGGATGCAGATCGAAGCCGATTGCCAACTTGGCAAAGTCGGTCGGTCACCGGGCGTTTCCATTGAGTTTCAGATCGCCAATCCGATGTCCCCCAACGCACTGAACATGGGCGATGATCATCGATTGCTGGGGCTTAAGCTCAGGTCCATTCGGATCGTGGACATCGGCCTTTCCGCGGGTGCTGAGTCGGACGAGGAGGAGGATGCTGCGCCGGTGGTCAACCCGTCGGGTGTTGACGTTCCCAGCGCTGCAGCAGTCGAAGAGCTGTCGCCGCCCCGCTCGCCGGGTGAGGTGATCCATGCGCTGGCCAGCCGTGGTCCCCTATGGCGAAAGGTTCTGATCGACAGGAATCCGCTGGTTCGAATCGCGCGCTGGATGCGTCGCGTCACGCGTTCACTGCAGGGAATGCAGCAGCAGTTGGACCTGATTCGCCTGGATTCCGCGCGGCAGACCCGCGAACTGGCCCAACGGGTCAGTGAGATTGAACTCGACGCGGCGGCCAAGCGGGCCGAACATGAGCGCGTCATGTCAGGCGGCGATGCCATCATGCAGCAGCTGCAGCAGAACCACGCGCGCCTGATGTCGATCGATACCGCGCGTGGGGACCATGCCCAGGGGCTAGGCGCGCTTGCGAGCAGTACGTCGGACTTGGCGCGCAATTACGACCAGTTCGTCGAAACACTGCGCAAGAAACAGCAGACCCAGCAGGCCCTGGTGGAAGCTTTCGACGCCGTGGATGCCCGCATGCGCACGTTGGACGAGCGTATGGCGCAGCTGCGCACCGATCACGAACGGCGGTTCGGGATGGGTGTGGGAGAGCTGACTGCCCGCCAGGCTGACCTTCTGGATCTCATGAATGCCGTCGACCACCGTTGGCGTGAATCCCATGCGGCGTTGCACGACTCGATGCAGAAAGTGGTTGATGTCTCCATAAGCAAGGGTCGTTCGAATGACGATGCTGCGGCACTGGCCAGGCTGGACGACCTGGTGCGTTCAATCGCCGTGGCCCAGACGGGGCTTGGCGAGAGTCTGCAGGAACAGGCCGATCAGCTAAGCAACCTGATTGCACACGGTGGCGCAGCTGACCCGGAGGCAGCCAGCCTGCCGGCGATGTTCATTGCCGCCCACGAAAAACTGGATGCAATCGGGTTGCAGACGGCACAAGCGGTAGACGTTCTGGTGGCTGCGCATGAAAAACTCGATGCCCAGCGTCGCGGGCTGGAAGCTTTGCCCGCGATGGTTTCGAGCCATGCCACAGGCAATAGGCGGGTGCTGCGTGCCCAGCATGGCTGGCTCATCGCGACCGGCTTCGGGTACTTCTCATGCGACGAGCACGATGACCTCTTGGCGATGTGCCTGGCGGAGTTCGGGGACGTGGAGCGGGGCCTTCGCCTCTTCCTGGAGGCAGTGCTCGCCCCCGGCGATTTCTTCGTGGACGTCGGCGCCAATATCGGCCTGCACACCGTGGTTGCGGCGCGTCGCGTCGGGAGGGAAGGACGGGTGGTAGCGGTGGAGGCGATGCCGCGTACTGTGCAGCATCTGCGTACGTCGCTGCGCCTGAGCGGAGTGGAGGATCGGGTCACGGTGTTCCCCTTCGCAGCAGGTGCCCGCGATGAGGTTGGTCACGCATTCCACATTGCATCTGTGGCAGGGCACAGCTCCCTGTATCCCCTGGATGAGGAAACCGTCGAAGAGGTACGGGTGGACATCCGGACCCTTGATGGATTGGTGCCCGCAGGTACGGTGAAGTTGGTCAAAATCGATGTCGAAGGGGCCGAGCTGGACGTCATTGCCGGCATGACCCGTTTGATCGAGCAGAATCCACACGTTGGCATCATTGCAGAATATGCGGAATCCCATCTCGCACGCGTGGGGACGGCGCCCGACCATTGGGAGCAGATGCGTGCCGAGCATGGGTTCGAGCTGTATCTCATCGACGACCTGAATGGGCACTGCCAGCGCCTCTCCGCGTTCGGAGAACTCGCGGGGCGAGTAAGTTCCAACATTCTGCTCTGTCGTGATGGCAGCGATGTGGCATGGCCCGGAATTCCCGGTCGGGCGGGCACATGACCAGGGTCGCCGTGGTGGGCGCCGGCGGGCATGCCAAGGTCATTATCGATCTTCTGCGCGCGGGAGGGCACGAGGTGGTTGCCTGCCTTGATGCCGGGCGGGAAGGCCAGGTTGTCAATGGGGTGCCCGTACTCGGTGCCGAGGCAGCCGTACTGCCCGTGCTGGCCGCCGATGGAGTTGCGGCTGCCTTCGTCGCGCTAGGAGATAACCGGCTGCGCCGCAAGGTGGCTGCAACAGTGGAGGCGATGGGCTTTGAAATCGTCAACGCCATTGGGAAAACCGCGGTCATCTCCCCGTCGGCGTCGCTGGGAAAAGGCTGCGCCATCATGGAAGGGACCGTGATCAATGCGGATGCGCGTATCGGCGATTTCGCTATAATCAATACAAATGCGTCAATCGATCATGATTGCCAGATTGGCGCATTCGCCCATATTGCCCCCGGTAGTGCGCTGGCTGGCACCGTGACGGTCGGTGACGCAGTGTTCATGGGGGTCGGTTCACGCGCGATCCCAGGGATCACCATTGCAGAAGGTGCCATCGTTGGCGCCGGCGCTGTGGTTGTCCGGGACATTGGCTCGCCAAGCACGTGGGTGGGAGTACCGGCCCGACAAATTTCGAAAAAGGATTGATCCAATGTTGTCGACAAAGCGGATCCCCGTTGCCGTTCCTAGTCTGAACGGAAACGAGAAAAAATATGTGAACGAATGTCTCGATTCGACCTGGATCTCATCGGCCGGCGAGTTCATTGGAAGGTTCGAGAAGAGTTTCGCTGACTTCTGCGGCGTCCGCCACGCTGTAGCCATCAACAATGGCACCACGGCAATTCACCTGGCTTTGGTGGCGCTGGGCATTGGCGAAGGTGACGAGGTTCTGATCCCGACCCTTACCTATATCGCCACCGCCAATGCTGTCGCCTACTGCAATGCGAAGCCGGTGCTGGTGGATTCCGAACCGGGCACGATGAACATTGACCCGGCTAAGCTCGAAGCTAAGATCACGCCCCGCACCAAGGCCATCATCGTGGTTCACCTGTATGGCCACCCGACGGACATGGGCCCGGTGATGGAGATCGCGCGCCGACACAACCTCAAAGTGATCGAAGACGCTGCGGAGGCGCATGGCGCCGAGTACAACGGCAAGCGTGTCGGTGGTATCGGCGACTGCGCAACCTTCAGCTTCTTCGGCAATAAGATTGTCACCACCGGCGAAGGAGGGATGGTAACCACCGATGACGACGATCTGGCCGCGCGCCTACGCCTGTATCGTGGGCAGGGCATGGATCCCAAGCGTCGTTACTGGTTCCCGGTGGTGGGTTACAACTACCGGATGACCAACGTCGCCGCGGCGATCGGGCTGGCGCAGATGGAGCGGATCGAAGAAGCGCTGGAAACGCGCCAGAAGATCGCAGGCTGGTACGACCAGGCCTTTGCCGCGCACACAAACATCATCGAACGCCCCGTGGTGGCCAGTTACGCCCACCACGTGTACTGGATGTATACCGTGCTGCTCACGGGACTGTCCGACGCCCAGCGCGATGAGGTCATGCGCCTCATGGATGCAGATGGCGTTGAAACCCGACCGGTGTTTTACCCGATGCACGTGCTTCCTCCCTACCTTCAGGACGGCGCCGAATTCGCAGTGGCCAATGACCACGCTGCGCGCGGCGTGAACCTGCCCACTCATGCCCAGCTGGACGCCGGGGACATCGAAAGGATTGTCGCCTCGCTGGTATCGGCCATCCGCCAAGCAGGTCGCTGACGTTGCGTATCGCGATCTGTTCATCGTTCGTACCCTTCGTCAACGGCGGCGCGCGTTTCATCGTCGAATGGCTGGAGCAGCGTCTGCGCGAGCACGGGCACACAGTGGAGCTGATCTACCTGCCCATGAGCGAAGAGCGTCCGGAGACGCTGCTTCGCCAGATGAGCGCGTACCGGATGATGGACCTGAGTCAGTCGGTGGATCGCATCATCACCACGCGACCACCGTCCCACCTGATCCAGCACCCCAAAAAGGTGATCTGGTTCATTCATCATTTCCGGCGCTTCTACGACCTTTGGGAAACCCCACACCGCGGGTTCCCGGACGACGCACGCCATCGCGCCCTGCGCGACGCAATCGTTCGCGCTGACACCGTGGGCCTGTCCGAAGCGCATCGCCTGTTCTCCAACTCGCAGGTCGTTGCTGACCGTGTCAAGCGCTACAACGGGCTGGAGCCGGAGGTGTTGTACCCGCCGCTGCACGACACCCGCCGTTTCAGCGACGCCGGCCAAGGCGACGAGATCGTTTACATCTGTCGAACCGAAGGTCACAAGCGCCAGCACCTGCTCCTGGAGGCTTTTTCCCATGTGCGTACGCCGGTTCGGCTGCGAATCTGCGGAACGGGCAGCAATCCAGCGTACGGCGAGACTATGCGCCAGTACATTGCCGAGAATGGGCTGGAGAGCAAGGTTACGTTCGTTGAGCGTTGGATCACCGAGGATGAAAAGGCGGGCTGGCTGTCGACTGCGCTTGCCGCCGCGTACCTGCCCGAGGACGAAGATTCGTACGGCTATCCCTCTCTCGAGGCGGCCCACTCGCACAAGCCTCTGCTGACGACCACAGACTCCGGCGGCGTCCTCGAATTCGTCCAGCACGGACGCAATGGCCTGGTGGCAGAGCCGGATCCGCGGGCCTTGGCCGAGGCGATCGATCAGTTGTGGACGGATCGCCAGAAAACCCGGGCGATGGGAGAAGAGGCCCATTCCCGCGTCAGCGAGCTGAAAATCGACTGGAGCCATGTGGTGGAGCGCTTGCTGTCATGAAGATTCTGGTTGTTAACAATATGGTTCCGGGCATGCGTGGCGGTGCGGAGGAACTGGCGGACCAACTGGTCCTCAACCTGCGCAAGGCCGGCCATGAGTCCGAATTGTTGCGCGTCCCGTTCACGTGGGAGCCGGCCGAGCGCATCGTCGAAGAGATGGTGATGTGCCGGAACATGCAGATAAACAACGTGGACCGTGTTATTGCGATGAAGTTTCCCGCATACATGATTCCATTCCCGGAGAAAGTGCTGTGGCTGGCGCACCAGTATCGGCAGGCCTATGACCTGTGGGATGCGGGGCAAAGCAACATCGCGGACACGCCGGAAGGGCGCCAGATCCGTGCAGCCATCATGGAGGCCGACAACGCGGCTTTCGAGCCGGTCAAGGACATCTTCGTGGTTGGGCGCACCGTGCAGGAACGGCTGTTGCACTACAACCGGCTGCAATCTACGGTACTTCGCGCGCCCTTGAACGACGAGACGATGTATCCCGGTGGACCATACGGCGACTATGTCTTTGCGGGTGGACGAATCAACTCGGGCAAGCGCCAGCACCGCTTGATTGAAGCCATGGCGCGGTTGCCCGGCACGGGGCGGCTGGTGATCGCCGGTCCGGCCGATACACCGGGGGACGCTGATCGTCTGCGGGCCTTGGTTGAGAAGCATCGGCTGGGCGATCGGGTCACCTTGGACATCGGCTTCCTGCCCCGACAGAAGATTGCCGACTACGCGAACAATGCGCTGGCCTGCGCCTATCTTCCGTTCGCGGAGGATTCCTATGGCTACGTCACGATGGAGGCCTGCCAAGCCCGCAAGGCGGTGCTCACCGTCAACGATTCAGGCGACCTCACCGAACTCATCCATGATGGCGTGCATGGGTGGGTCTGCGACGATGATACCGACCAGCTTGCTGCGGCGCTTTCTGAGCTGTTCGCCAACCGCGCGCGCACTGTCGAGCTGGGCAATGCTGCGCATGCGCACTGGACAGGCAAGAACATCAACTGGACGACGACCGTGGAGGCGCTTGCCCGATGAAGATCATCTGGGCCACCCCATACTCCGAGCACTCGGCCATCGCACGCTACAGCCAGGCGGTGGTTACCGAGTTGCGTGGTCGAGGCCACCATGTTGCGATCTACCGCACCGAAGTCGGTGCCGATGCGGAGCTTCCCCCGCGTGAGAATGCGTGCGTGCTCGTGCACGGATCGGAGGAAGAACACCATTGGCTGCACGAGGCGGACCTGGTGATTGCCAATGTTGGCGATCACTTTGCCTATCACGGTGGCCTGTTCGAACTTGCGCAGAAGCGACCTTATGTTGCGGTACTACACGACTGGTGCGTGCTCAATTTCTTCTGGGGTTGGCTGCTCGCCAATCATCGTTCGCATCACGCTGCGCGCCTGATCACCGGGATGTACGGCGAGAAGGCCGGGGAGTTGTGCGCAACTGCGACGTGGGAAAACCTCCTTGAGCGCGCCACCCAGCACTTTCCACTGACCGAATGGATCACCAGCGACACGCTCGGCTGCATCATCCACTCCGAGTTCTATGGCGAGCGGGTGCGGAACTCGTGTGCTGGTCCGGTGCACAAACTGTCGTTGGCATACCCGGTCGAGGCATTTGACCTTGATAGCCGGGCTGTAACGCCTGCTGGCGGCCCGCTGGCGGTTCGCACCTTTGGCATGGTCAATCCGAACAAGCGTATCGACCGGGTCATTCGCGCGTTGGCGCGTGATCCTGCGCTGGCCGCGCGCACCGACTATCGTGTGCTGGGCCCGGTCGACGATGGCGAACGCCGACGGCTTGAGCAGGTCTGTAGTGAAGTCGGGTTCACCGGCCTTACCTTTGAAGGGAGGGTGAGCAATGAACGCCTGCACGAAGGCATGGCGGAGGCGGATGTTATCTGCTGCCTTCGCGACCCAGCCCTTGAGGGCGCATCCGCGTCCGCTATCGAGGGCATGCAATCCGGCGCACCGGTGATTGTCAGCGACGCTGGGTTTTACGCTGAATTGCCTGATGAATACGTTCTCAAGGTGGGCACTCACGAGCCGGAAGGCGCACTGCTTGGCCACCTCCAGTTCGTTGACCGCGAGCGCGAGCATGCCCGCAGGATAGGTTTGGCCGCTGCGGCCTGGGCGGCCCGTGAGTTTTCCGCATCCAATTACGTAGACGGCCTAGAGCAGGTCATTCCCGGGTTCATCGCAGCCGAGCCCTACCTGTTCAATGCGCAGGAACTGGGCCGGGAGCTGGGTAGAATGGGCCTGCCCGGCAACAGCAAGGCTGCTGCCAACGTCACCAACACCCTGGAGCGCATGTTTTCCCTGTGAACCCCTACAGGACAGCATGCCCGCCACCGCATTTTTTCGAGGAACGAAAAGCCATGAAATCAGCAGTAATCACCGGTATCTCCGGCCAAGATGGCGCTTACCTAGCGCAGTTGCTCTTGGAGAAGGGCTACAAGGTCTACGGCACCTACCGCCGCACCAGCTCCGTAAACTTCTGGCGTATCGAAGAGCTGGGCATTGAAAAGCACCCTAACCTCCACCTGGTTGAGCACGACCTGCAGGACCTGGGTTCGTCGATCCGCCTGCTGCAGGATAGTCAGGCAACTGAGGTGTATAACCTCGCTGCCCAGAGCTTCGTTGGCGTCTCCTTTGACCAGCCGGTGCTGACCGCGCAGATCACCGCGCTGGGCGCGCTGAACCTGCTCGAGGCCATCCGTGCGGTCAACCCGAAAATCCGCTTCTACCAGGCCTCGACCTCCGAGATGTTCGGCCTGGTGCAGCAGGTGCCGCAGACCGAAGACACGTCGTTCTATCCGCGCAGCCCCTATGGCGTGGCCAAGCTCTACGCGCACTGGATGACGGTCAACTACCGTGAGTCCTACGACATGTTCGCGTCCAGCGGCATCCTGTTCAACCACGAATCGCCACTGCGTGGGCGTGAGTTCGTGACCCGCAAGATCACCGACTCGGTAGCCAAGATCAAGCTGGGCAAGCTGGACGTGATCGAATTGGGCAACCTGGATGCCAAGCGCGACTGGGGCTTTGCCAAGGAGTACGTCGAGGGCATGTGGCGCATGCTGCAGGCCGACAAGCCGGACACTTACGTGCTGGCAACCAACCGGACCGAAACGGTGCGTGACTTCGTCACGATGGCCTTCAAGGCAGCTGACATCACAATCGCATGGGCTGGTGAAGGTCTGGATGAAACCGGTACCTGCACCCAATCGGGCAGGGTTCTGGTCAAGATCAACCCGAAGTTCCACCGCCCGGCGGAAGTGGATCTGTTGATTGGCAATCCTGAGAAAGCCAAGCGTGAGCTGGGCTGGGAGCCGAGCACGACACTGGAAGAGCTTTGCGAAATGATGGTAAAGGCCGACCTGCGTCGCAACGAAGCCGGCGCATCGTTCTGATGCAGGGCCTGTATGTGGGCTACCCCAGGGCAGCCTGGCGTGCGGGCGGCACCTGCACTACAACAAGAGAACCATACCGATGACACCGATTGCTCTGGTCACCGGAATCGAAGGGTTCACCGGGCCGTACATGGCCCGGGAACTCGAGCAGCTTGGCTACCGCGTTCATGGTCTGCGGCGTTCCGGCGAGTCGACTGCAACTGTATCCGCAGTGGACCTTCTCGATGCCGAAGACGTCGCCCACGTAGTGGAACGGGTCAAGCCCGACGTGATCGTGCATCTGGCCGGGATCTCAAATGTCGCGCACCGCGACGTTTCTGCGATTTACCAGTCGAACGTGGTAGGAACCCGCAACCTGCTCGATGCGGCCGCGCAACTTCAGCGCCCGCCGTCAGGTGTTCTGGTGGCGAGCAGCGCGCTCGTGTACGGGCCGTCGTCCCATACGCTGCTTTCGGAGCAGTCGCCGATGGCGCCCTTCAACGATTATGCCGTCAGCAAGGTGGCAGCCGAGTACGTATGCAGGTTGTACACGGACCGGTTACCGATCGTGATCGCGCGCCCGTTCAATTACATCGGCATCGGCCAGGCACTGTCTTTCTTCGTCGCCAAGGTCGTTGACCACGCGCTGCGCGGGGAGCGGGTTCTGCGGCTGGGAAACCTGGACGTAGAGCGCGACTTCACCGACGTTCGCGACCTCGTCCACTGCTACGGTCTTCTGATCGAACAGAAGCAGGGCGGTGAGGCAGTGAACATCTGCAGTGGTCGTTCCGTCAGCCTGCGTGCGGTCATCGCACTGATCGAAGAACTGTCTGGTATCCGCTTCGAGATCCACAGCGATACAGAGTTCGTTCGCGATAATGAGGTGAACCGGCTGGCAGGTTCAAACGAGCATCTACTGCAATTGACCGGCGGTTACGCGTTCCGGCCTCTGCGCGAAACAATCGAGTGGATGCTGCAGGCCCGGTGAGCCTGCAGGCCAAGGTCGGAAACAAGAACGCCCGGGTCAGTCGACCCGGGCGTTTTCAATTGCATGCCGGGAATACGGGCTTACTTGGCGGGAACGGGGTTGCCCTGACCGTCGCACAGGCCCTTGCCATCGGCGCAGCGTGCAAACGGACCGATTACCGCCGTCGGCTGCTTCAGGTCGTAGCCGAACCATACGACGTTCTCCTGAAGCGGCTCGAACTCGACCTTGTGGGCAACGGCAAAATCAGCGGGAAGGCTGACATCTGCTTCCCCGGTGGCGCCCGGCTTGATATCTTCCTTGAAGGCAGCGCGGGTATCGCTCGCTCGCGTATCCGGCTGGCCGCCCTGGCCCGGCACCTTCTGAACCACGCCCAGGGTGACAGCGTTTATGCCGGTCACCGGGTACACCACACTGCCCGTGTTCTTGACGGCGATCTTCACAATCAGCTGGTCAGACGCAGCGTCATAGTACGGGCCTTCCAGCACGCTTGCCGACGCACTGACCTGCTCTGGCTTGAGCGGGGTGTTGACCTTGTCATTGCTCGGGGCGGCCGGCTTCGGGCTGGCGCCAATCGGTGTTTCTTCGTTGTTCGACGAGCAGCCGGCAAGGGTGGCCGCAGCAACGGCGACGACGAGGGCCAACTTGAGCGAAGCGATACTGCGGGTCATGCGGGTTCCTTTTTTTGAGGGATGAGGTCGGATCTGTGTCCGGCGTGCTGGGCTTAATGGCGCGGGGAGAATCGGACCCAATCCATGGCGACCCCGACGCCGTAGAAATTCATGTCCACCGGTACGTGGAAGACGGCCTCGTTCCGCCCATTCACCAGCTCACCAGCGGGGATATAAGTATAGAACTCGTTGTCGGTAATCCACACCAAGGGGTGCTCTTGGCTGCCGTTGATCGAGATCGTCAGGGAGTTGCGATCGGTGTTGCCCGCAATGGCCTGGACGCGCCCCTTGACGACATAGGGCGCCTTGCGAGGTTGCATGTTAAACACCAGCGACGCCTCGGGCATATTAGCCCACGCCGTGGAGACCTTCTTGAACCTCCCATCATTGGTCCATTGGCTGTCCTGCCAGCCTCGGCCGTGCACGGCCGCTTCCAGGCTCCACCATCTGCCGAAGTCCCACCGGAACGAATCAGACCCTTCCTGGCTGCGGAACTGATGGAAAGCCAGCGGCCACGGCCTGTCAGCCACAACGTTAGCATAGCGGCGCGACAGGGTGTCCTCACCCCGCTTCAGGCGGGCCAGCTGTGCTGGAACCGGCACGACATTGCCATCCTTGTCGACCCGGACCACGACAGCGTTGGGGTCGGCGACGTTAATGCTGACCTGCGGCTGACGGGTTCCCTGTCCGGGCGCTGCGACGGTCGGTCCATCGGTGAACAGCCAGCCATCGGTCGATCGGGCACAGCTGCCTGGACGACCGAAGGCATCCAGGCGCTGCCAGTAATCGCCTGGCACCGTACAGGTGTACACCAGATTGACGGGCGCCCCGTAAAGATAGGTCAGCGCATGGAACATGTTGTCGCGGAGCATCCAGACGCTGCTGATCCGTTCGCTGCCATCAAGGATCACGACATTGGTTTCCGGACCGATCGCAGGTACGGTGGTGACGACGTTGGCCAGTACCTGACGTTCCGTATCGGAGAGTTTCTGGTAGTGCTGGAACTGGAACATCTGCGCCGCCAGGCCGAGCGTTACCAGCGCCGTTCCCGCAGCGAGGCTGACGCGTGGACGCCTGTTGCCAAACAAAAGCGCAAGCAGGCCAACCGTGGCTAGACCAGCGCCAAAGGTCGCAAACAGGAAGGTGCGCTGCGAAATGGCCATGTGGGCGGGCGAGGAGAGAAACGGCAGATAGCCGAAGGCCGCCATCACCAGGCCGATCAGGACCACGCGCGCACTCAACCCACGCATAGCCACGGCCGGTTCCGGCGTGGTCGTGGCAGGCGGGCCACGACGAGCGGCATAGGCAAGGAGCGCGGCGATGATCGCCCCGGTCACGACCACGTAGATGTAGTTCCTGAACTCCTCGATCAGGATCATCACCGCATCGACCCAGCCACCGACCAGCGCCCGGCCCATCCCGGTGAACGTCAGGACCCAGAGCCGTTCCTGGACCATCTGCATGCTCGTGCTTTGGCCACCGACGACACTGCTCTGGTAGGTCGACCCGTGCGCCAGGACGGTGTAGATGTAGCCGAGGCAGACGGCGACTGCCAAGCCCCAGCAAAGCGTCACTGGCAGCTGCTTGAAGGCGATGCGCAGGGTGCCACGAACGCCATGGCGTGCCCACAGCATCAGGAACGGGAAGGGCACGAAGATTAGCGCTACCTCGTAGATCTGGATGGCAACGCCCAGGCCGACTGCGGACAGCAGCGACAGGACCAGCCCGCCACGGCCCAGAGCCTCCCGACGTTCATAGGCGTACAGCAGTCCGGCCACGCCCGCCATGCCAAGCGCAACGGCACAGTTGATGTGGAACGAGCGGAACGAAAGCTGCATGGTGTCTGCGGGAAGCACGATCACCAACAGGGCCAGCATCACCGCGTACAGGCGCGACCTGAGCAGCCAATAACCCATCAGGCCGGCAGCGGTGCCCTTGACGATCAGCGATGCCATCTGCAGCAGATGCATGCCGACGAAGGAATCGGGCGAGAGGAGGTACGCAACCGCGTTGGGTGCTGCGGTCAATGGTCGCAGCCGGTGGCTGGCCAACGGGCTGTTTTCACCGGCGAAGAAAAACACGCCATGGCGAGTAAGCAGGCTAAGGATGTCCCACTCCTCGATGTTGCCGACCATGCCAAAGCCAAAGGGCAGCCATAGCAGGCAGACAAGTATGGTGGAGGCGAGGGCGAAATAGCCCGCCGCCCTCATCGTGTCTCTACGGTCGGTCGGAGAAATCATGGAATACATCCTGTGGTTGTGTGATGCAGCCTGCGCGCAGTGGGCAGGCTCAATGCGAGGGCGGTACGGCATGGTCGTCGCGCTGGGGCCGGAAAACCCAATAGTTCATCACGATGAAGACGACCACAGGAACGATGACCGCCGAGAACGCGATGCCCCAACGATAATCCAGGCCGAACACGTCGGCTATCAGCTTCATGCCGACCGTGGACAGCGTGAGATTGAACGCATGCAGGCAGATGAAACGCATGCCTTCGCGGCTGATGTGGCCGCTGGAAACGAAGGTGAAGCTGCGATGGGCGAAGAAGTTCGGCGGAACGAGCAGTAGGTAGCACGCCACGGTGGCCCAGGTGGGATCCATGCCGAGCCTGCTCACCGCCAGCCAGGTCAGTACGCTGAAAGCAACAGTGCTGATGCCCCCGACCACGCAGAAGCGCAGGAATTTCATGACTAGCGCACGGTCGGCCTGCATCATCGGGCCGACTCAGCATCGGCCGTGCCGTTCAACACCGTGCCCCGCACGTACTGCGGCCGGTTGCTCACATTGAGCAGCACCCGGCCCACGTATTCACCGACCACGCCGAGCGCCAGCAGCTGGATCCCGCCCATGATCAGCACCGCGACAATCAGTGACGTCCAGCCGACCGCAGTCTGCGGCCAGATGAGCTTCTGGACCACGAGCCCGGCTGCGGCAAGGAAGCCAAGCCCTGAAGCTGCGACGCCCATCAGCGACGCCACGCGCAGCGGCTTGATGGAGAAGCTGGTCGCCATCTGCATCCACAATGAAATCGACTTGGACAGGCTGTAGCCTGATTTGCCGTCGTCGCGATCGTGGTGGTCGGCCTGCAGCGTGGCGATGTTTGACGTGCTCTGCACGATCAGTCCATCAAGATACACAAACGGGCCTTCGTAACGCAGCATTTCGTCGCGTATGTCGCGGACGAAACCGCGGAACGGGGATAGGTACAGGCCCTTGGGTTTGCGCAGCAGCCAGGAGGCCACTTGGTCGTTGAATCGGCTTCCCATGCGCTTCCACAGCGCATGCCGGCGCCGCTTGAACTGCACGTAGCAGACATCGGCACCGCCATCGAGCACCTCGACGATGCGGGCGATGTCGTTGGGCGAATGCTGCAGGTCATCGTCCATGGTCACGATGTAGCGACCCGCACAGACGCCAAGGCCCGCCATGATCGCGTTGTGCTGCCCTGCGTTCTTGCGCAGGCGGACGCCCTTCAGCCACGGGCGGCTGGCGCACAGCCCGGCGATGACGTTCCAGGAATCGTCCGGGCTGCAATCGTAGACAAGCACCACTTCGTAGCTGCGACCCAGCGCATCCAACGCCTGTTCCAGGCGCTCGGCCAGGCGGGGTAGGATAGGGGCGCTTCCGTAGACCGGAATCACCACCGAAACATCAATCATGTCCAGCTCCGTAATACTTGCGCAGCAGGCGGCGGGTATAGCCCGGGGAGGCATCGATCCCCGCAGGCCCGGCGTAGATGCAGAAGGTCGCTGAATCCGGCGTGGCGCCGCCGCCGCGATCTATCAGGGTGTATACGGCCTGCTGACCGAGCGTTTCTTCCACCAGCGGCAACAGTTGCTGCAAGGTTAGGCTTTCCGGAGGCGCAAGGTCGAGCTTACGGTCCCGCTCCAGCCCGCCCCTGAGCAGGTGCATCGTGATCGCGGCGACGTGGTCGACATCCACCAAACAGCGTACTGCGTGGGACCACAGCTGCAGCGGATCACCGGCGCGGATGTGCGAAACCAGGTGGTTGACCAGGGTGTGCGGATTGTCGGTGTTGCCGACAACCTGGGGCAGGCGCAGGATCAGGTGGTTGCCGCGCGCCTGGATCAACGCCTCCATTTTCCGCTTGTGCACCGCGTAGGGCGTCCCCGCGCGGTCATCATCGGTGACGCTGCAGGTACTGAAGTACACGAACCGCCCCGGGCAGGCCCGCAGCGCGTCGGCCAGCAGGTCGGCCTCGCGCTGGTACTGCGCCGGATCCGATTCCTGTGAATTGGAAACACCGGATGCAAACACAGTCGTGTCGAGCTGCTGAAGCTCGGCGGCATTGAAGGCGCGCGCAAGCAGGCCACGCCCAATGATCGCAACGTGTGCGAGTTGGTTGTCAGCCTGCCTGACTGTCGGCACGGGGCCAGTCACTCAGCTGCGCCCATACTGGTCTTCAAAACGCACGATGTCGTCCTCGCCAAGATAACTGCCCGACTGCACTTCGATCAGTTCCAGCGGCAGCTTGCCCGGATTCTTGAGGCGATGGGTCACGCCTAGCGGAATGTAAGTGCTCTGGTTCTCGGTGAGCAGGATCACGTCGTCGCCGCGGGTGACCTCGGCGGTGCCGCTGACCACGATCCAGTGCTCGGCGCGGTGGTGGTGCATCTGCAGGCTGAGCGTCGCGCCGGGCTTGACCGTGATTCGCTTGACCTGGAAACGGGCGCCATTGTCGATCGAGTCGTAGGCACCCCACGGGCGGTATACCTTGCGGTGGGCGGCCGCTTCGCTGCGGCCATCACGCTTGATCTGGCCAACGATTTCCTTGACGTCCTGGACGCGGTCCTTGTGGCCCACGAACACCGCGTCATCCGTTTCAACTACCACTACGTCCTGCAACCCAACCATTGCGATGAGGCGGGTGCCATAGGCATAGCTGTTACGGCAGTCGAGCGCGATCACATCGCCATGGCAGGCGTTGCCGTCAGCGTCCTTGTCCGAGACTTCCCAAAGCGCGGACCATGAGCCCACGTCGTTCCAGCCGGCATCCAGCGGAACCACAGCGGCATCGGCTGTCTTTTCCATCACCGCGTAGTCGATCGAGTCATTGGGGCTGGCGGCGAACGCGTCGGCATCCAAGCGGATGAAATCAGTATCGCGCGAGGCCTTGTCCAGCGCGGTTCGGCAGGCGGACAGGATCGCCGGCTGCAGCGCCTCCAGCTCCTCCAGGTAGCGCGAGGCCTTGAACAGGAACATGCCGCTGTTCCAGTAGTATTCGCCGGAGGCGACATACTGTTGTGCGGTGGCCAGATCGGGCTTTTCCACGAACCGATCAACCGCGCGCACGCCTACGCCTGCCTGCGCCTTGATGTAACCGTAGCCGGTCTCCGGCGCCGTCGGCACGATACCGAAGGTGACCAGCTTGCCGGCGTCGGCCGCGATAGCGGCCTGCCCGACCGCGGCATGGAACGCCGCATCATCGCGCACGACGTGGTCGGACGGCAGCACCAGCAGCAGTGCATCCTCACCCGTCGCCAGCGCCTGCAGCGCGGCGATGGCGATGGCCGGTGCGGTATTGCGGCCGATCGGCTCCAGGATCAGCGCCTGCGGGGTCACGTTGCATTCGCGCAGCTGTTCGGCGGCCATGAAACGGTGTTCCTGGTTGGCCACCACGATCGGGGCTTTGCCCGCGATGGCGGCCACGCGGTTCCAGGTGGCCTGCAGCATCGTGACATCGCCCACCAGTGGCAGGAACTGCTTCGGATACGCCTCGCGCGAAAGCGGCCACAGGCGGGTGCCGGAACCACCGGAAAGGATGACGGGGAGAATGGGCAACATGAAAATCGTCCTGAATCAGTGTTGGGGGGCTTGGCCGCCGATCAGGGCGGTGAGCTCTTCGGTCCGGTCGCGCAGCAGCGCAGCGTCGCCACGGGTTTCGACATTCAGCCGCAGAAGTGGCTCGGTGTTGGAGCTGCGCAGGTTGAAGCGCCACGTGTCGAATTCGACGCTGACACCATCGGTGTAGTCCAGCGCCGGCGTCTGGTCCGCGTAGTGCGCCATCACGCGTGCCACGGTTGCTTTGGCATCGTCGACGCGGAAGTTGATCTCGCCACTGCATGGGAAAGCCTTCATGCGGTCGGCCACCAAATCGCCAAGCGAGGTGCCGGTCTGCGAAACCAGCTCGGCAATCAGCAGCCACGGGATCATTCCGGAATCGCAGTACGCGAAATCACGGAAATAATGGTGCGCGCTCATCTCGCCGCCGTAGATCGCATCTTCGGCGCGCATGCGCTCCTTGATGAAGGCATGACCGGTCTTGCTCATGACCGGCACGCCACCGGCCTGTTCCACCATTTCCACCGTGTTCCAGGTCAGGCGCGGATCATGGATGACCTTGCCGCCCGGGGCGCGCTTGAGCAGCGCCACGGCCAGCAGGCCCACCAGGTAGTAGCCTTCAATGAACTCGCCTTGGCTGTCGAAGAAGAAGCAGCGGTCGAAATCGCCGTCCCAGGCAATGCCGAAGTCTGCGCCGTGGGCGCGGACGGCATCGGCGGTCGCGGCACGGTTTTCGGGCAGCAGCGGGTTGGGAATGCCGTTCGGGAAGGAGCCGTCAGGCTCGTGCTGGATACGGACGAACTCGAAGGGCAGGTGGGGCGCCAGTTCATCGATCACGATGCCCGCGCCACCATTGCCGGCATTGACCACGATCTTCAGTGGCTTGAGCTGATTCACATCCACATACCCCAGCAGGTGCTGGATGTACGCGGTTTTGTCGGCATCGGTGCGGACCTGTCCCGTGCCGGAGGGCAGGGGGGTATCGCCGGCGGCAAAATCGCGCACGTCGAACAGGCCGGTATCGCCGCTGATCGGCCGAGCGTGCTCACGCACCAGCTTCATGCCGTTGTAGCCCATCGGGTTGTGGCTGGCGGTAACCATCACGCCACCAGCGGCTTGGCGGTGGAAGGTCTGGAAATACACCTCCTCGGTACCGCACAGCCCGATATCGATTACATCGCGCCCGGACGCAGTGAAGCCTTTCTCCAGCGCGGCTTGCAGCTCCGGGCTGCTGAGGCGGATGTCGCGTCCCAGAACGACGGGGCCAGGTCCCAGAAGGGACGCAGTGCCGGCGCCAATGCGCTCGGCGAGGGCAGCGTCCAGTTCTTCCGGAACGCGGCCGCGAATGTCGTATGCCTTGAAGCAGGGGAGCGTCATCAATGCAATCCTTACGGGGGTGACCGCCGATTATAGCGACAGCGTTCTGAGGAACGTGTCGCTTTTTCCAGCAGAGGGCCTTCCAGGGCCCGGCAGCAAAACGCCGCGCAGCGACACGTCGCCGCGCGGCCCCGACTTCACGCAGTACTTACAGCGCCTTTTCCAGCTCCGGCAGCAACGTGAACAGGTCCCCCACCAGGCCGATGTCGGCGATCTCGAAGATCGGCGAATCCGGGTCCTTGTTGATCGCCACGATGGTGCCGGCGTCCTTGATACCGGTCAGGTGCTGGATCGCGCCGCTGATGCCCACGGCCACGTACAGCTCCGGCGAGATGATCTTGCCGGTCTGGCCGACCTGCAGGTCGCTGGGCACGTAGCCGGCATCGACCGCGGCGCGCGAGGCGCCGACGGCGGCACCGAGCTTGTCGGCCAGCTGGAAGATCACCTTGAAGTTCTCTTCCGAGCCCACGCCACGGCCGCCAGAGACCACACGCTTGGCGCTCTGCAGGTCCGGACGGTCGGTCGCGCCAGCGGCCAGGCCGACGAAGCGGGTGTGGCTCGGCAGTGCCGCATCCACGCTGGCCGCTTCCACAGCAGCGCTGCCGCCCTTGGCCGCTTCCGGCCAGGAGGCCGCACGCACGGTCGCGACCACGATCTGGTCGGCCGGCACCTCCACGGTGATGATGGCGTTGCCGGCGTAGATCGGGCGCTTGAAGCTGTGGCTGCCTTCGACGGTCATCAGATCGGAGACCTGGTTGACGCCCAGCAGGGCGGCCACGCACGGCATCAGGTCCTTGCCGAAGGTGGTCGAGGGGCCGAATACGTGGGTGTAGCCGGTGGCCAGCTGCGCGATCTGCGGGGCCAGCACCTGGGCCAGCGCCTGGGCATTGGCGGCGTTGGTCACGGTCAGCACCTTGGCGACGCCGGCCAGCTGGGCGGCCTCGGCAGCCACGGCGGCCGGATCGGCGGCCAGCACCAGCACATCGATGCTGGCGCCGCTGATCGCGGCGGCCGCACTGACGGTCTTGGCGGTGGCGGCATTGAGCTTGCCATCGTGGTGTTCAGCGACAACGAGGATCTTGGTCATTACAGCAACCCCTTCTGCTTGAGTGCGGCGACCAGTTCGGCCGCGTCCTTGACCATCACGCCCTTGCTGCGCTTGACCGGCGCGGCGTACTGGGTGGTCTTGAAGGTATCAGCGGCATCCACGCCGAGGTCGGCCAGCTGCAGGGTCTCCAGCGGCTTGGCCTTGGCCTTCATGATGTCCGGCAGCTTGATGAAGCGCGGCTCGTTCAGGCGCAGATCGGTGGTGACCACGGCCGGCAGGTCCACTTCCAGCGTTTCCAGGCCGGCATCGACTTCACGGGTGACCGTGGCCTTGCCGTCGGCGATGTCCAGCTTGCTGGCGAAGGTCGCCTGCGGGCGGCCCCACAGCGTGGCCAGCATCTGGCCGGTCTGGTTGGCATCGTCATCGATGGCCTGCTTGCCCAGGATCACCAGGTCCGGCTGTTCCTTCTCGACCAGCTTGAGCAGGGTGCGCGCAGCGGTCAGCGGCTGGATGGCCTGGTCGGTCACCACATGGATCGCGCGGTTGGCGCCCATGGCCAGGCCGTTGCGCAGGTGCGCCTGCGCATCGGCCGGTGCGATCGTGGCCACCACGACCTCGGTGGCGATGCCCTTGTCGCGCAGGCGCAGCGCTTCTTCCAGCGCGATTTCATCGAACGGGTTGGGGGACAGCTTGACGCCGTCGGTGACCACGCCGGAACCGTCCGGCTTGACCTGAATGCGGACGTTGTAGTCCACCACGCGCTTGTACGCGACGAGGATTTTCATCTGGAGCTGGATCCTTCAATAACGGGAGAACGTCCGGTTCTTTGACTAGCAACCGGTTCGGGGGTGGGACAGCGATTCTAACTGGCGCAAGGGCACCATGCGAATGCGTATGGTTGTGCTGCAGCGCGTCATGAAATCGACGGAAGACGCCTGCTGTTAACGCTGGACGGGCAGTCGTGACGACGGCCGCCATGTATCCTGTTGCGCTGAGCCAGGGCGCCAGCAGGCCCCCTGCACGCATATCGAACAGGAGAACGGGTAGTGCCCACATGGCTTGTCACCGGCGGAGCCGGATTCATTGGCGGTAACTTTGTCCTCGAAGCAGTCGCCAAAGGCGTGCGCGTCATCAACCTCGATGCGCTGACCTACGCGGGCAATCTGAAGACCCTGGCCACGCTGGAGGGCAATCCGGACCATGTGTTCGTCGAGGGCGACATCGGTGACCAGGCGCTTGTTTCCCGTCTGCTTGCCGAGCATCAGCCGGACGCCGTGCTGAACTTCGCCGCCGAAAGCCACGTGGACCGCTCCATCGATGGCCCCGGCGCGTTCATCCAGACCAACGTGGTCGGCACCCTGGCACTGCTGGAAGCCGTGCGCGATTACTGGAAGGCGCTGCCGGCCGACAAGGGCCAGGCGTTCCGCTTCCTGCACGTGTCCACGGATGAGGTATACGGCACCCTCGGCGAGACCGGCAAGTTCAGCGAAACCACCCCGTATGCCCCCAACTCGCCGTACTCGGCGTCCAAGGCGGCCTCGGACCATCTGGTGCGCGCGTTCCACCACACCTACGGGTTGCCGGTGTTGACCACCAATTGCTCCAACAATTACGGCCCGTACCACTTCCCCGAAAAGCTGATCCCGCTGGTGATCGCCAAGGCCCTGGCCGGCGAGCCGCTGCCGGTGTATGGCGATGGCAAGCAGGTGCGCGACTGGCTGTTCGTGAGCGACCACTGCGAAGCAATCCGCACCGTGCTGGCCAAGGGCCAGGTGGGCGAGACCTACAACGTCGGCGGCAACTCCGAAAAAGAGAATATCGAAGTGGTGCACGCCATCTGCGCGCTGCTCGATGCGCGACGCCCGCGCGAGGATGGCCAGCCGCGCAGCAGCCAGATCACCTACGTCGCCGATCGTCCGGGGCATGACCGCCGCTACGCGATCGACGCCTCCAAGTTGAAGGACCAGCTGGGCTGGGAGCCGAAGTACACCTTTGAGCAGGGCATCGGCTTCACCGTGAACTGGTATCTGGACAACCAGGACTGGGTGAACGGCGTGCTCGACGGCAGTTATCGGCTGCAGCGCATCGGTACCACCGCATGAACCAAGGATTCAATATGACCCAGCGTAAAGGCATCATCCTCGCCGGCGGTTCGGGCACGCGCTTGTATCCGATCACAAAGGGGGTCAGCAAGCAGTTGCTGCCCGTGTACGACAAGCCGATGATCTATTACCCGCTCAGCGTGCTGATGCTGGCGGGGATCCGCGATGTGCTGATCATCAACACGCCGCACGAGCAGGCGCTTTTCCAGAGCCTGCTTGGCGATGGTTCGCAGTGGGGCATGAACATCGAATACGCCGTACAACCTAGCCCGGACGGGTTGGCGCAGGCGTACTTGATCGGCAAGGACTTCATTGGCGGCAAGCCGAGCTGCCTGGTACTGGGCGACAACATCTTCCATGGCCACGGGCTGAGCGATGTACTGCGCAGTGCTGACCAGCGCGAGCAGGGCGCAACGGTGTTCGGGTACTGGGTCAACGATCCAGAGCGCTACGGTGTCGCGGAATTCGACAAGCATGGCAAAGTGGTGGACCTGGTCGAGAAGCCGGAGAAGCCGCGGTCGAACTATGCGGTTACCGGCTTGTACTTCTACGACGGCAACGCCAGCAAGTACGCGGCCGAGCTCAAGCCTTCGCCGCGCGGCGAACTGGAGATCACCGACCTTAACCAGCGCTATCTGCGCGATGGGCAACTGCACCTGGAAGCCCTCGGGCGCGGGTTCGCCTGGCTGGACACCGGTACCCACCAGTCATTGCTGGAGGCATCGAATTTCATCGAGACCATCCAGACACGCCAAGGACTGCAGGTGTGCTGTCCCGAGGAGATCGCGTTCGGGCGGGGCTGGATCGATGCCGCGCAGCTGGAAGCGCTGGCTGCGCCGCTGATCAAGAACGGTTACGGCCAGTACCTGCAGAAACTGCTGCAGCGGGGCGTCGTGCCTTGAAACTCATTCCATCCTCGCTGCCAGGCTGCGTGTTGATCGAGCCGGCGGTATTCGGGGATTCGCGCGGCTTCTTCTTCGAGACGTGGAACGCTGAGCGCTATGCCGCGCAGGGGCTGCCTAGCACGTTCGTGCAGAGCAATGTCTCCAGTTCGGCCAAAGGCGTGCTGCGCGGCCTGCATTACCAGTGGCCGCGCCCGCAGGGCAAGCTGGTGACGGTGCTGCAGGGTGAGGTGTACGACGTGGCGGTGGACATCCGCCGCGGTTCGCCCACCTTCGGCCGCTGGGAGGCGTTCATGCTCAGCGGCGAGAACCGCCGCCAGTTGTGGATACCGCCCGGCTTCGCGCATGGATTTGCGGTGCTCTCCGAGACGGCTTTGTTCAATTACCTGTGTACCGATGTGTATGTCAAAGACGCCGATGCGGCGATCCGCTGGAACGATGCCGACCTGGCGGTCGACTGGCCGATCAGCGCGCCTTCGCTGTCAGCCAAGGATGAGCAGGCGCCGTTTCTGAACGACGTCGCGGAGGAACGTCTGCCGGTCTACCTGCCATGACGCTGCTCGTGCTGGGGGGCAACGGGCAGCTCGGCCAGGAACTGCGGCGCGCGCTTGCGCCGCTCGGCCCCGTGATCCCGACGACCCGCACCGGTCTGCTCGCAGATGGCATTGCCTGCGAGAGGGCCGACTTCGATGAGCCCGCGTCGCTGGCGTCCTTGCTGGACCGCCTGCTGCCGTCGGTGGTGGTCAACGCCGCCGCGTACACGGCGGTGGACCGGGCAGAGCAGGAGCCGGAAGCGGCACGTCGCGCCAATACCGAGGCACCCGGCGTGCTTGCGCGCTGGTGTGCGCGGCGTGGCGTGCCATACGTGCACTACTCCACCGACTACGTGTTCGATGGCCAGTCGCGCGTGCCGTACCGCGAAGATGCGCCGACCGCACCGCTCAACGTGTATGGGATGACCAAGCGGGATGGCGAAGACGCCATTCGTGCTGCCGCCGGCCATCATCTGATCTTCCGCACCGCGTGGGTATATGCCGAACACAGCGCCAACTTCCTGAGTACGATGCTTCGCGTGGGCGCCGAGCGCGACGTAGTGCGCGTGGTCGCCGACCAGATAGGTACCCCCACGCCCGCAGCGTTGATCGCAGATGTCACCGCGCACGCGTTGCGGCATGCCGGGCGCCTGTCCGGTACCTGGCACCTTACCGCCACCGGTGAGACGAGTTGGTACGGCTTTGCCGAAGCGATCTTCGCCGAAGCCATCGCCAGGGGCGTGTTGCCGCGAGCTCCCCGGGTGGAAGCGATCACCACCGCCGAGTACCCCACGCCCGCGCCACGGCCGGCGTACTCGCGCTTGGACGTATCGCGGCTGCAGAGAGATTTCGATCTCACTCTGCCGAGTTGGCAGGAAGGCCTTGCGCAGGTAATGGCGCACCTGCAACCGCGCTGAGGGGCATGCGGCAGCGAGGGGCTACAATGGCGGCTTACATCAACGAGGTGAGGGCGTAGATGAGCAAGTCCCCAGACAACGCCGTGCGACCTGGCAAGCGGTACGCCAGTGCAGCCGAGGCGCTGCAAGGTGCCATCGCCGATGGCCAGACGTTGGCGGTCGGCGGGTTCGGCCTGTGCGGTATTCCCGAGGCCCTGATCGCTGCGTTGCGCGATACCGGGGCCAAGGATCTGACCGTGATCTCCAACAATGCGGGCGTGGATGGCTTTGGCCTCGGCCAACTGCTGGCGACCCGTCAGATCCGGAAAATGATCTCGTCCTATGTGGGTGAGAACAAGGAATTCGAGCGCCAGTATCTGGCCGGGGAGCTGGAGCTGGAGTTCAATCCGCAGGGCACCCTGGCCGAGCGGCTGCGCGCCGGTGGCGCGGGCATCCCGGCCTTCTTCACTGCAACCGGCTACGGCACGGTGGTGGCCGAGGGCAAGGAAACCCGCGCGTTCGATGGCAAACACTATGTGATGGAAACCGCGCTGCGCGCGGACGTCGCACTGGTCAAAGCCTGGAAGGCCGACGAGGCCGGCAACCTGGTGTTCCGCAAGACCGCGCGCAACTTCAACCCGGCCTGCGCGATGGCCGGCAAGCTGTGCATCGTGGAAGTGGAGGAGGTGGTGCCGGTGGGCAGCATCGACCCGGACCAGGTCCACCTGCCAGGCATCTACGTGCACCGCATCGTGCACAACCCGCATCCCGAGAAGCGTATCGAACAGCGTACCGTGCGCCAGGAGGCGAACTGAGATGGCCTGGACCCGCGATGAAATGGCACAGCGCGCCGCGCGCGAACTGACCGACGGCGCCTACGTGAACCTGGGCATCGGCCTGCCAACCCTGGTCGCCAACCACATTCCCGACGGCGTGGATGTGTGGCTGCAGTCCGAAAATGGCCTGCTGGGCATCGGCCCGTTCCCGACCGAGGCCGAGGTGGACGCCGACCTGATCAACGCTGGCAAGCAGACGGTGACCGCACGTGCGGGTGCCAGCTACTTCGGCAGCCACGACAGCTTCGCGATGATCCGCGGTGGTCACATCAACCTGGCCATCCTTGGCGCGATGCAGGTCACCGACAAGGGCGACCTGGCCAACTGGATGGTGCCGGGCAAGATGGTCAAGGGCATGGGCGGGGCGATGGATCTGGTCGCCGGCGTGCAGCGCGTGGTGGTGCTGATGGAGCACACCGCCAAGAGCGGCGAGCACAAGATTCTGCCCGAGTGCACGCTGCCGCTGACTGGCGTGGGCGTGGTCGATCGCATCATCACCGAACTGGCCGTGTTCGATGTCACCGATAAGGGGTTGGTGCTGGTCGAGGCTGCCCCGGGTGTGGGTATCGATGAGTTGAAGGAAAAGACCGGCGTGGCGTTCAGCGATTGACCGATCCGGCGACACCGGCCGCGACTCTGCCGCGGCCGGTGAAGCTGTCCTCCGTGGCGAGCGTCTGCAGCCATGGGCCCGCTGACCAATGGCCATTGGCCAGGCACTGAAGCGGCAGCAGCACACCTTCGGGGTCCAAGCTCAGGTGTTGCACATCCTCTCCCAGTGCCGCGCACGCGTCGGCGATGAAGCTCAATGCGCCCTGATGGACCTGGGCCAGGGATGCCTGGCCCGTGGCGGACAGCTCGGGCGGCGCGAACATCGGCTCGCGTCCACTGCCGGTGCCGCGGAAGCCGCAGAACTGACCGGACGGTGCTGCCAGCAGCGCTTCAAGCAGCAGGTCATGCGCCAAAATGGGGGATGCCTCCTCCGGTACCGTGCGCCCATCGTGATACCGGGCCACGGCCCAGCCATGTCCTTCCACCTTCCGCGCAGTGGCACGTAATGCGAAGTACGCTCCCCCCACGGGGCGGTCAATGATGCTCGACAGATAGGTCTGGATAGTGCCGGCATAGCCGATATCCGCGACCAGGGCAGCATCGTCGCCAACCGTCTCGCGCCAGTAGTCCAGGTAGGCGTCGCATTCGCGTGCTGAGATGTTGAGCAAGGAGGGGAGCGCCGGCGCCAGCGTCGCGATGGCCTGATCCAGCATTTCAGGTAAATAGATGTCGCGGTCTGCCAGGGTGCCCACCTGCTCACGTACGGCCACCGCGGCTTCTTCACCCAAGCGCGAGGCAACAAGGTTCACCAGGGGGCCGGTGTACGTACCATGCAGGAGCCGCTCAAGATCGTTCGCTTCACGCAGGCTGGCCATGCCCGCGGCGCGTCGGGATACCAGAAGATAGGACGACCTCAGCGATCGCAGAGCCGGGGCGCTGCCGGCCAGGACGTCCCATGCTTGCTGCAGCAGGAATCCCTCGCGGCTGAGGAAGAGCACCGTTCCGATCTCGCGCTCTTTCGCGAGGTTCGCCAGCCACACCAGGTAATCCAGAACGACAGGTCCCAAGACCGTATAGCCCGCACTGTAGGCATCCAGTGTGGGCCGCGGCGAGAGATGGGACGGAGTCCAATCGCCTACTGCGGCGAAATGGTTGGCTAGCAGACCCCGCCACAACTGCTCGGGCCACGGTGCGTTGAGCCCGGCTGGATGTCGAAGCGGGCGCAGTGCCGGCACCATGTCCAGCAACGCTGAAGGGCGCACGATATGGACGGGGGAAAGGAGGCCGCACAACTGTGGAATCTGCACATCCGCGTGTTCGTTGTCGCCTACGTGCAGCCAGCGTTTCATCGGAATGCCTTCGCGCTGTGAGATCGCCGCCCACGTGGCGGGATCGTCCTTGCGCATCGCTGTCTCGCACGACACCCACCATTCCGATGTGAGTGCCACCACGGCGGGCGGCAGCACCTGCCGGAGCACTGCGGCCGGCAGGTACATGTCCGATAGGGCTACAACGCGTTTGCCTCGCAACGCCTGCATGGCCGCCAACACACCTTTGCGCGGACGCAGCAGGCGCTGCTCGGTGGTGATTTCCAATTCCAGGAGCGCCTGCGGATCCACGGTGGATGCCAGTGCAGGGAAGTGCGCGTAGATCTCATCAAGTGTGGGGTCGCGCCCACTCGAAATGCGCGCGCGTTCCTCGGCGAGCTGGCGCGCCGCCGAGAAATCATCGACGCCGAACCGGGCCAGGGCCCTGAAGGAGAGGTAGTCGCGCGCGGCGTGTGGTGACAGGAACGGACGGGTCACCAACGTATCGAATACATCGGTAGTGACCAGGTCCGCATCCAGCGCAGAGAGCTGGATGCGGGGGGCAACCGGTGTGGCGAATGCCTCTGTCCAGTTGCGCTGCCCTTCGCTGATCAGGTGCGGTGTATCGCCCGGGGCAAGTACACCGACAAGCAGACCTTGGTGGCGCGTAATGGTGGCCAGAAGGCGCTCCACTGCATGTTGCAGGGTGCCATCCACCTGGCCGGTTTCGGCGGGGAAATCGCTGGTAGTCAGATTCAATGCGAAGAGGGGGCGCAGCGCATCGACCCGTGCCCAGAACATGGAGCCTGCCGGATAATCGATGTAGGCAGTGCGGTCTATTTCCAGGCCCAGCCGTGCCGCCAATGCTGCGCAGACCTCGGCGTTGCTCAGCCATGTGTGTGCCCAGGGCGGGAGGCTTTCATGGGTTTCCGGGTAGACCATGCCCAGACGCGGCTCGGCAGCGAACATGCCCAGAATCCAGGCGACCCGCGTTTCGCTGCCCAGCAGCGAACGCAGCAGGTAGCGCCGCCACTGCTCCTGCTCGCTGCCCGTGTACAGCGACTTCTTGGTGTGGATATGGCCGACGATATCCAAGGCCGTGATCTCATCGCGGAATGTCACCAGCAGCGGCGCGATATCGCGGCCCCGATTGGGCACGACGCGGACGTGCAATGCAGAAAGACGCGGAACCCTTGCAAAGCGTTCTTCGGCCTGGAGCTTGGCCGAGTCGTCCATCACTGACACGAGCAACTCGAACGGCACCGGGATGTGCGCCAGCAGCCCAGCGAACTCCTCTATCAGGTCCGGGTAGTACACATGGGCCATGAGCCCGACGCGCTGCTGGAGCTGGGCGAGGGGCACCGGCGCGGGAAACAGGTGCTCGACTGGCTGTGCCACCTGGATGCGTGACGCGCTGGCCTGCTTGAGCCGATTGACGAGCCCACGAACACCCATCGCAGAGGCGACCTTGAAAATGCGTCGCAGTACCGACCACAGCCCGACCAGCCCACCGCCATGCCGGGAGACCGCCTGGCGGGCTGCACGGACCGCGCGGGTCACAGAGGAGGTCATCGCGTCACATCCTGATGGCGCGCAGCGAGCGGCGTGGGTGCAGTGAAGTGGCGCGCGCTGGTCACGGCCTCGCTGGCAGCCGGCGCGGTGTTTGAAGCGCTGAGGCGAAGTGGGGCCATGGAATGCTCTTTCAACGATGCCGGTCCGGCAGGCGGTCATTTTCGATCTTTGGTGGACAGGGGGCAAATCCACAGGGTCCTGCCATGGTCGGGATACGCACACCGGCGAAGGAATGCTAGCGTCACCCCATGGATCTCCACCTCCCCGACGCCCAGGTGCACTGGCACCGCCACTGGCTATCCCGTGACGCCGCCGACACCCTCCAGCGCACGCTCCGCGAGGACGTCCCGTGGGAGGTGCACAAGATTCGCATGTTCGGCCGTCAGGTCGATTCCCCGCGCCTGAGCTGCTGGATGGGCGACCCGGCCGCGCGCTACCGCTATTCCGGTACCGAATTCGTGCCGCAGCCCTGGCATCCGGCGCTGCTGCCGCTGCGCGATCAGCTGGGCGAATTCTGTGGTCACGCCTTCAACAGCGTGCTGCTCAACCGCTACCGCGATGGCGATGATGGGATGGGCTGGCACAGCGACAATGAGCCCGAGTTGGGGCCGGCGCCGGTGATCGCGTCAGTGAGCCTGGGCGCGGCGCGGCGGTTCCTGCTGCGGCGCCGGGACGACCATGCCAAGAAGGCCGAGGTACTGCTGGACCATGGCGACCTGCTGGTCATGGGCGGTCAGACCCAGCGCCATTACCAGCATTCCCTGCCCAAGAGCGCCCGGCCGCTGGCCGAGCGCCTGAATCTCACGTTCCGCTGGATTACCGCACCCGGGTCGGCGTGACTGCAGCGCGGGCGTGATCCTGCTCGCCGGTCACCAGCGTCCAGCCCACCACGTTCGTGGTCAGTGTCTGCAGCCCCTGTTCCAGCGCGGCGGTGACCTGGGCGACGTCGCTGCTGCCGACCGGGTTTTCCTGGCGGAAGGTGCGGTCGGCGACCACGCGCTGGTCGATCACGTGGATCAGCTTGGCGTTCACCTCGATCAGCGCGGTGGGCGTGGCCTGGCCGCGGTAGTCCGCTTCGAAACGACGCACGTCCATGGCCAGCTTGTAGTCGGCGCGGATGCCGGTGGTGACCCGGGCCACGCCGTTGATGCGGCCGGAATCCTCGAAGCCGCGCACCAGCGCGTCATCGAGCATGTCGGTGGCCGGCTGGGCCCAGCTCACGCCCTTGTAGACCTCCAGTTCGGAGGGGGTCGGGCGCACGTTGATGCGCGGGCTGTCGACCACGCGCGCGGCGCTGGGCTTGACCAGCACCAGCTGCCAATCGACGGTCGGCCAGCTCGGGTCGGCCTGGATGCGGACCACGGGCGAATAGATGGTCACCGCGCTGCGTTCGTTGCTGCCCAGCAGCGAGCAGCCACCAAGCGCGGCGATCAGGGCGATCGGCAGCAGGGGCCGGAAGAAGGTCGGGTGGCTCATTTGGGTTCGAACTCCTTGGGTGCGTCACGGCCGAGCAGGTAGCGTGCCGGGTTGTTGTCCAGGCGGTCGCTGACCCGGCGCAGATCGCGGATCAGGCCGCGCAGCTCGGTCAGGGTCGGGCCGAGCTGGGCCAGGCCATCGTTGGCGAAGCTGTTGATCGCGGCGCGGTTCTCGCCAAGGATCGAATCGGCATTGCCGGCGGCCGAATCCAGCTTGCTCAGCGTGGTTTCCAGCTTGTCCAGGATCGGCGGCAGCTGCTGCACCAGGTTCTTGTCCAGGCGTTGGATGGTGCCATTGGTGCTCTTCAGGGTGACATCCAGGCTGCGGGCGGCATCGCGCGCGCTGAGCAGCAGCGCCTGGGTGCCCTGGTCGCGGTCGGCCAGGCCGCCGCTGATGGTTTCCAGGTTGGCCAGGGTCGCGTTGATGCTGGCCACGTTGCGGTCGCTGAGCACCTGGTCCATGCGCTCGACGATGCGGTTGGCCACGTCGGTGATGTTCTGCAGCGCAGACGGGGTAGTCGGGATGATCGGGGCCGGGTCCTTGTTGACCGCGGTCAGTGCGGCGGACTGCGGGGTACCACCACTGAGCTGGATGATCGACGGGCCGGTCAGGCTGGTGATCGCCAGCTTGGCGCGGGTGTCGGTCTTGACCGGCGTATTGGAGTTCAGCCGGATCCGCGCGACCACCTGGCGCGGGTCATCCGGCACCAGGTTCAGTTCGGTGATCGAGCCGACCGCGATGCCGTTGTACTGCACCGGGCTGCCCACCGACAGGCCGGTGACGGCCTCGCGGAACACCACGCGGTATTCCGTCCAGGTGCGATCGGATGAGTACTTGGCGGCCCACAGGCCGAAGGCCAGCAGCGCCAGTCCCACCACCAGGGTGAAGGCGCCGATCAGGACGTAATTGGCTTTGGTTTCCATGGCTTACTCGCTCTCGTGCTTTGCATCGCGCGCAGCACGCGCGCGCGGTCCGTGGAAGTACTCCTGGATCCACGGGTGGTCCAGTTGTTCGATCTCGTGCAGCGGGGCATTGGCGATGACCTTCCTGTCGGCCAGCACCGCCACCCGGTCACAGATCGCATACAGCGTGTCCAGATCATGTGTGATCAGGAAGACAGTCAGGCCCAGCGCTTCCTGCAGGGTCTTGATCAGGCGGTCGAAGGCGGCCGCGCCGATCGGGTCCAGCCCGGCGGTGGGCTCATCCAGGAACAGCAGCGGCGGGTCCAGCGCCAGCGCCCGGGCCAGGCCGGCGCGCTTGCGCATGCCACCGGACAGCTGCGAGGGCAGCTTGTTGATCGCATCGGCGGGCAGGCCGGCCAGCTTGACCTTGAGCAGGGCCAGTTCGTAATGCCAGCGCTCGGGCAGCTCGCTGTGATGTTCCTTCAGCGGTACCTGCACGTTCTCGCCCACGGTCAGCGACGAGAACAGCGCACCATCCTGGAACAGCACGCCGGTGTTGCGTTCGATATGCAGGCGGTTGGCCGGGTCGCTGGAGCGGGCATCGACGCCCAGCACCTCGATCTGGCCATCGTCCGGCGTGCGCAGGCCCAGGATGCTGCGCATCAACACCGATTTGCCGGTACCCGAGCCGCCGACCACGCCCAGGATCTCGCCGCGTCGGACATCAAGATCCAAGCCGTCGTGTACCACCTGGGCGCCGAAACGGTTGGTCAGCCCGCGCACGCGGATCAGCAGTTCACCTTCATCCGTGGCGGCGTCGTCGCGGTCAGGGGCCGGGGCGGTGTCGGTGATCATCGGTTACCAGCCCATCTTCATGAACCACAGCGCGGCGAACGCGTCGAGGATGATCACCAGCGAAATGGCCTGCACCACGCTGGAGGTGGTGCGCTCGCCGACCGACTGCGCGGTGCCTTCCACCTTCAGGCCCTCCAGGCAGCCGATCAGGCCGATCACCAGCGCGAACACCGGCGCCTTGGACAGGCCGACCAGCATGTTGCGTACTTCCATGGTGTCGTGCATGCGCGCGATATACATCTGCGGCGGGATATCCAGATCGAAGGCGCCGACGGTGATGCCACCGGCCAGGCCGGCGATCATTGCGATGAAGGTCAGCAGCGGCAACGTGATCAACAGCGCGATCAAGCGCGGCAGCACCAGCAGATCGACCGGGTCCAGGCCCAGCGTTTTCATTGCGTCGATTTCTTCGCGCGCCTTCATCGCACCTATCTGCGCGGTGAACGCACTGGCGGTGCGGCCGGCCAGCACGATCGCGGTCAACAACACGGCGAACTCACGCAGGAAGGCGATGCTGACCAGTTCGACCACGTAGATCTCGGCGCCGAAGTCGCGCAGGATCGTGGAGCCGAGGAAGGCGATCACCGCGCCCACCAGATAGGACAGCAGGGCGACCAGGGGCACTGCATCCAAGCCGACCTGTTCCATCTGGGCGACCGTGGCAGTGAGCCGGAAACGGCGCGGCTCCTTGATCAGGCGCGCACCCTTGACCAGGTTCTCGCCAAGGAAACTGGCCAGTGCCACGATGTTGTGGCCCATGCCGTGCACGCTGACACCGAGCCGCTCCAGCGCGGCCAGCACGCCGAAGTCCCGCTTGGCCTTGGGCCGGTCGTCGGCGACTTCCTCGATGGTCGAGACCAGCGCACGATGTTCCTCGCGGAACGTCACCGCATCCTCGCCGAGATCGGCGCGGTGGGCCACGCGCAGCAACTGCAGCACACCGGCCGAGTCGAGCAGGGTGATCCCGCTGGCATCCAGGCCGGTCACGTTCTCCGGAAGGCCACGCAGCACTTCGGCCGCGTCCAGCGCGGTGCGTAAAGTCCAATGGCCAGACAACCGGATCAGGCCGGGGTCCTGGGCATCCTGCTCGAGATGGGGGGCTTGGTCTGAGGTCATGTAGGCGTCCTGCGCGCAGCATACCCTGTCCGGGTGCATGGCTCGCGTATGCGCCGGGACGGGCTGAACGCGTCGGTCAGTGCGCCCCGTTCCTGCACGCAGGCGCACGATGACACCGGGATTCTTCAGGCCGGGGCGTGTTCGGGTAATACTACGGCGCATGTCTGCCGACGCCCCCACCATCGTTGCACCACCGGCCACCTACGCACAGCGCGTGGCCTTCGTTTCGGAAATGGCCGGGCGCCTGCACAGCTATGGCACCACCGCGCAGCGGCTGGAAGCAGCCGTGGTCGCGCTGGCGCAGCGCCTGGACCTGGATTGCGAGCCGTGGTCGAACCCGACTGGCCTGATCCTGAGTTTCAGCGACCCGACCAAGGCGATCGGTTCATCGGACATCACCCGTGTGATCCGGTTGGCACCGGGCGAGAATGACCTGCATAAACTCAGCATCGCCGACCAGATCACCGATGCGGTGGCCAACGGCGCCATGAGCATCGCGCAGGGCCATACCGCGCTGCGCCAGCTGGACAAGGATCCTGGCCGTTGGGGCAAGATCCGCACCATCCTTTCCTACAGCCTCGGCGCAGCGGGCGTGGCCGGCCTGTGGAAACTGCCGTGGCTGGATATCGCCACCGCCGGCGTGATCGGTCTGCTGATCGGCGTCATGGGCATGTATACCGACCGTCGCCCGGCCACGCGCGAAGCCAACGAGGCGTTGGCGGCCCTGCTGGCCGGCTCGGTGGCGACGCTGGTGGCCTCCTTCATCGGCGCGCTCAACCTCAACACGGTGATCATCGCCTCGCTGGTGGTGCTGCTGCCCGGGATGTCGCTGACCAATGCGGTCAATGAGCTGGCGAGCCAGCATTGGGTTTCGGGCACGGCGCGGTTTGCCGGTGCGGTGACCACGATCCTGAAACTGACGGTGGGCGCGGTGATCGCGGTGACGCTGTCGGGCATCGTCGGGCTGGAGCCGCTGGTCCGCGCTTCGCGGCCGCAGGCCGATTGGGTCGAATGGGGCGCGTTGCTGCTGGCCGCGTTCGCGTTCGCGATGTTGTTCAAGGCCAACCGCCGCGATTTCCCCTGGGTGATGGCGGCGGCCGTCGCCGGTTATGCGATATCGAAATTCGCCGGACAGGCGTGGGGCATCCCGGCCGGCATTTTCATGTCCGCGATGCTGCTGACCGCCGCCGGCAATCTGTTCGGTCGGCTGGCGCAGCGACCGGGCGCGATCATCCGCCTGCCCGGCATCATCATGCTGGTGCCCGGCAGTACCAGCCTGCGCGGCGTGCTGACGCTGGTCCAGCAGCAGGACATGAGCGCCGGGCAGACCGTGCTGATGACGGTGCTCAACGTGGTGATGGCGCTGGTGGCCGGCCTGCTGTTCGGTAATCTGCTGATCCCGGCGCGCAAGAATCTTTGACCGCCCGGTCACCGCGCGCGCCATCAACGGGTACGAAAACGCCGGCGCGAAGCCGGCGTTTTCATGTGCAGCAGTGACTGACCGGCTTACTTCTTGATCAGGAACTCTTCGACCTTCTTGCCCTTGGCGGTATGCGCGGCCAGCCAGCGCGGCTGCTTGCCACGGCCGGTCCAGGTTTCCTTCGGGTTGGCCGGGTTGCGATACTTCGGGGCGACCTTGCCGAGCTTGCGCACGGCCTTGGCCGGGGCCTTGGTGGCCTTGCTCGCGGCGCGGCCACGTGCGGCCGGGGCAGCGCCGCCGAACAGTTCTTCCACCGAATAGCCCTGGGCCTTGGCCAGCTTGGTCAGCTGTGCGCGGACTTTGGTGATCGCCGGACGCTTGGCCACGATGGTCTGCTGCTTCTTGGCGTTCTTGATCAGCGCGCCCAGCTCTTTGGCGGACAGGCCGCTCAGGTCAATGCTCATCTACTACTCCGCAATATATTAAGGACAGGGTGAGCCGGTCCTTGGCGTCGGAAACAGCATACATTCTCTTTTGCGAAATACACAAACAAACCGGAGATATTGAAACCGGGTCCACCATTGAAAAGGCCGGGTTATTCACCCGGCCTTTGTCTTTACTTCGTCAATTTTGCCAGCAGTGTGTCCTTGTCGAGGACCTCCGCTTCGGCGGCATTGCGCGCGCGGTACTCGAACGTGCCGGCGGCGACGCCGCGCTCGGAGACCACGATGCGGTGCGGCACGCCGATCAGTTCCATGTCGGCGAACATCGCGCCCGGGCGCAGGCCGCGGTCGTCCAGCGCCACATCCAGGCCGGCGGCCTGCAACTGTGCAAGCAGCTCGGCGGCGGTGGCCGCTACGGTCTCGTCCTGCTTCGGGTTGATCATGCAGACCACCACCTGCCACGGCGCCATCGCGTCGGGCCAGATAATGCCGGCGTCGTCATGATTCTGCTCGATCGCCGCGGCGACGATGCGCGAAATACCGATGCCGTAGCAGCCCATCGCCAATACCGCGGCCTTGCCGTTCTCGTCGAGGACGGTCGCATTCAACGCCTGCGCATACTGGCGGCCGAGCTGGAACACATGGCCAACTTCGATGCCGCGGGCGATCTTGAGTTCACCGCCATCGGCGGCACGATCACCGGCCTTGGCGTTGCGGATGTCCGCCACTTCCGGTTCGGGCAGGTCGCGGCCCCAGTTGACGCCGGCGATATGGAAGCCGGCTTCATTGGCACCGATGACGAAATCGGCCAGCGCGGCGACGTCGCGGTCGGCCACGATGCGGATCGGCAGGGCCGGATTGAGCGGGCCGAGGAAGCCCGGCTCGCTGCCCAGGTGCGTGGCAATCTCCGCCTCGCTGGCCATGCGGTAGCCCTGCAGGCCCTCGACCTTGCCGAGCTTGATTTCATTGACGTCGTGATCGCCGCGCACCAGCGCCAGCACGAAACCGGCTTCGCTCATGATCGCGATCGACTTGACCGTGCGCTCCAGGCCCAGGCCAAGCAGGGCGGCCACGGCTTCACAGGTTTTCTGCGTGGGCGTATCGATTTTGCGCAGCGCTTCGCTGGCGGCCGGGCGCTCGCCCGGGGCCGCGGCGATGGCCGCTTCCATATTGGCCGCGTAATCCGAGCCGGTGGAAAACACCAGTGCGTCTTCGCCGGACTCGGCGATCACGTGGAATTCCTGCGAGGCATCGCCACCGATCGCGCCCGAGTCGGCCTGCACCATGCGGAAATCCAGGCCCAGGCGGGTGAAGATGCGGCTGTAGGCCGCCTTCATGTTCTCGTACTCGCGCACCAGGCAGTCATCGTGCAGGTGGAAGGAGTAGGCGTCCTTCATCAGGAATTCGCGCGAGCGCATCACGCCGAAGCGCGGCCGGATCTCATCGCGGAACTTGGTCTGGATCTGGAAGAAATTGACCGGCAGCTGCTTGTAGCTGGACAGCTCCTGGCGCGCGAAATCCGCGGCGGCTTCTTCAGCGGTCGGGCTGTAGCAGAACACCTGCTCCTTGCGATCCTTGATCTTCAGCAGCTGCGGGCCGAACTTTTCCCAGCGGCCGGTGGCTTCCCACAGTTCCTTGGGCTGGAGGGTCGGAATCTGGAATTCCACCGCGCCGGCACGCTCCATTTCCTCACGCACGATGCGCTCGACCTTGCGCAGCACGCGCAGGCCCAGCGGCGACCAGGTGTACAGCCCCGAGGCCAGCTTGCGGATCATGCCCGCGCGCAGCATCAAGCGGTGGCTGGTCAGCTCCGCGTCGCTGGGGGTTTCCTTGGTGGTGTGCAGGTGGAACTGGGAGAGGCGCATCGTCGGCTTCGCTGAACGGCAGAAGCCGATATTCTGCCAGTCCGGCCGCCGCGATGGGTGTTGCCGTTGGTTTTGGCTGCCTCGACGGGGCCGGTGGCTCAGGCCTTGGGGGTGCAGTAGGCCTGGATGGCGGCCTCGGCCAAGGTCTTCTGGGCGCTGCGCTGCTCGTCGGTCAGGGCGGTATCGGCCGTGCCGTCGCCATCGGCGTCCTGCATGACCTTGCCCGGCCCGTTGAGCAGGGTGAGATTGCCGCGGGCGTCGGTACAGGCCTTGTTCTCGGCCGGGGCGGTGGCGGTCTCGCGCGGGAGCGGGTCCCGGTTCTCGACCTGGCGGGCCTCGTACTTCTGCCCGGCCGGCGGCTTCTCCGAATACTGGGTGACGCCGTTGGCGTCTTTCCACTTATAGACAGTGCCGGCGCTGGCCGTGGCGCTGGCGAGCAGCAGCAGGGCGCTCAGACGGGACAGGGCACGCATGGCAACTCCGGGAACGGGGCAGAACCGCGATTGCAGCACCCCGCGCCGGTGCTGGCAAGCTAAACTGGCCGCATGGATCAGATGAAACCCCCGCCGCGCTCGCGCAGCATTTACCTGCTGCCCAACCTGTTCACCACCGCAGGCCTGTTCGCCGGCTTCTACGCGATCATCGCCGCGGCCAACGGCGACTTCGTGAATGCCGCAGTCGCGGTGTTTGTCGCGGCGGTCATGGATGGCCTGGACGGCCGTGTGGCCCGCCTGACCGGCACCAGCAGCGAATTCGGCGTGCAGTACGACTCGCTGGCCGATCTGGTCAGCTTCGGCATGGCCCCGGCCCTGGTGATGTACCACTGGTCGTTGTCCTGGCTGAAGTTCGACGACCCGGTGCTCGGCCGCGTTGGCTGGGCGGTCGCCTTCCTGTATGCCGCCTGCGCCGCGCTGCGCCTGGCCCGCTTCAATACCCAGGTAACCGTGGTCGACAAGCGCTGGTTCATCGGCTTGGCCAGCCCGGCTGCGGCCGGCCTGATGATGTCCTTCGTCTGGGCTTTCGCTGATGGCAACCTCGGCTGGGACGGCAACCAGCTGCGCTATGTCGCGCTGGGCGTGACCCTGGTGTCGGCACTGCTGATGGTCAGCCGGATCCGCTTCTGGAGCTTCAAGGGCAGTGGCGAGAAAGGACCGCGCGCGGATCGCGTGCCGTTCCTGGCGCTGGCCCTGGTGCCGATCGCCATCGCGATCATGGTCATTGATCTGCCGCGCGTGCTGTTCGCGGTGGGCGTGGTGTATGCCTTGTCCGGCCCGTGCTACTGGGCGTGGCAGCGCACCCGCAAGACGGTCGAGCCGAACGCGTGAGCGGGCAGGCGCTGCCGCCATTGTGGTCGCCGGCGCAGCAGTCCTGGCTGCAGGCGATGGGTTATACGGTGTTCGTCGACGGCAGCGTCGAGCCGGAAGCCGCTGCGGTACCTGATGTCCAGCTCAGCGCGGCGCCGCTCGCCGAGTCGTCCGCGCCGGTGCGCCAGTCGCGGCCAGCACCGGCGGTGGATGCGCCCGCGCCGGTACGCCGAAGCGCGCCGCGCACGGTCGAAGAAGGCGCGCCGCCATCCGTCCCGGCGGCCACGCCGGCACGCGGAGGCGGAGGCCGCCGCGCGGCGGTCCGGATGCCCGATCGCCTGCAGATCGCCCTGTTGCGCGCCTCCGGCTGCAACCCGGCCGAGCCGGACACCCAGGCCTTGATGGCCAGCTGGAACCTGGATGAACTGCGCAGCAGTGCCGCCGCCAAGCGCGCGTTGTGGCCGCAGCTGCGCGCCCTGCGCAAGCGGGGCCGACCGTGAGCGCGGTGAGCTCGCCGCGGCCGTTGTCGTTGCGCGCGCTGCGCGAAAGCGACCTCAATGCGGTGATGGCCATCGAGGTGCGCGGTTACCCGTACCCGTGGACCCGCGGCATCTTCCAGGACTGCCTGCGTGCCGGTTATCCCGGCCTGGCGATGGAAGAGGACGGTCTGCTGATGGGCTATGGCCTGCTCAGCATCGCCGCCGATGAAGCGCATATCCTCAACATCTGTGTGGACCCGCTGTGCCAATCGCGCGGCCACGGCCGCTACCTGCTGCGCGCGCTGGTGAAGCTGGCGCGTGACCACGGTGCGCACCGGGTGTTCCTGGAAGTGCGCCCGTCCAATACCTCGGCGGTGGCGCTGTACCACAGCGAAGGGTTCAACGAGATCGGCCGCCGGCCGCGCTATTACCCTGCCCGCGACGGGCGCGAGGATGCGCTGGTGATGGCCATCGAGCTGGTTGACGACGACATCCAGGTGATGCCGCCGCTCTGACAGCGTGGGGGGGTGCTACGCCAACCGCAGCACCACTGCCCCGAGCACGATCAGGCCGGCGGCGATCCAGCGTTGGCGGGTAACGCGTTCGCGCAGGAGCCACGCCGAGATCAGGATGCCGAACAAGATCGAGGTTTCGCGCAGTGCGGCGATCATCGCGATCGGCGCGACCGTCATGGCCCACAGCGCCAGCCCGTAGGAGACCAGCGTGCCGATGCCGCCGGTGATGCCGTAGCCCCAGTTGCGGCGCGCATAGTCACGCAGCGCGCTGGCGCGTGTGCACACCGCCCACAGTGGCAAAGGCAGGCCGGAAAGCAGAAACAGCCACAACGTGTAGCTCACCACGGCACCCGAGTGACGCGCGCCCCAACCATCGACCAAGGTGTAGGTGGCGATGACACCGGCATTGAGCAGCGGCAGCCACAGATGCTGGCGCGAGGTGCCGCGGGTCATGCACAGGATGCCCAGGCAGATCAGCCCGATGCCGGCCCACGCGATCCATGCCAGGCGCTCACCCAGAAACAGCGTGCTGATCAGCGCGACCAGGATCGGCGCGCAGCCGCGCATCAGCGGGTAGGACGCGCTCATGTCGGTCACTTGGTAAGTACGCGCGACAAGCACGTAGTACCCGACCTGGAGCAGGGTCGAGGCGGCCAGCCATGGCCAGCTCTGCGCGGCGGGTGTGGGCACGAACGGCAGCGCGATCGCGGCAATCACCGCCGCCGAGCCGGTGACCAGGATCGTGGTCAGCAGCGTGTCGGTGCCACGTTTGACGATCGCGTTCCAGCTGGCATGCAGCAGGGCGGCCAACAGCACGATGCAGAAGAGGGACAGCGACATCGTGTCGGCGGTCATTCAATCCGTGGACGAACCCGCATCATGCCGCAGATGGGCAGGCATCGGGCCCGTAACCGCGCGGGCGGGCCCTACCTACGTTATCGGCCCAGGGTAGAGCCACCCCATGGGTGGCTGCACGCCATCCCGCCCCGGAAGGCAGCCACCCATGGGGTCGCTCTACCCTGGCCCCGCAGAAGCAGCCACGCATGGCGTGGCTCTACCCGTGCGCTTACAGCTTCGCGCGCTGCGAACGCAGACCGTCCAGCTGGGCGGTCCATTCGACCAGGCGCACGCGCTCCTGCTCGACCACAGCCGCCGGCACCTTGTCGGTGAACTTGGCCAGCTTGGTCCCGCTCTTTTCCTTCTCCGATTCCACCCGGGCGATTTCCTTGTCCAGGCGCGCGCGCTCGGCACCCAGATCGACCAGGCCCTCCAGCGGCACCAGCAAGGTGAGATCGCCCACGATCGCGGCGGCGGCCGGCGGCGTGTCGCTGCCGTTGGCCAGCCACTCGATGCGCTCCAGCTTGAGCAGGAACGACAGCGAGGAGGTGAAGCGGGTCATGCGCGCGCGGTCGTCGTCGCTGCCACCCTGCAGCAGCAGCGGCACCAGCTTGGACGGCGGCACGTTCAACTCGCTGCGCACTCGGCGCAGCGCGTTGACCATCGACTTCAGCCATTCCACGTCGGCTTCGGCGCGGGCGAAATCACCGGCGAACTCTTCGGCGGTCGGGTACGGCCGCAGCGAGATGGTGTCGTCGGTGAGGCCCAGGCGCGGGGCGACCTGGCGCCACAGCTGCTCGGTGACGAACGGGGTCAGCGGGTGCAGCAGGCGCAGCAGCGCTTCGAGCACGTACAGCAGGGTGTGGCGGGTGCTGTTGGCATCGTCGGCATCGGCGCCGTTGAGGGCCGGCTTGGTCAGTTCCAGGAACCAATCGCAGAACTCGTTCCAGGCAAATTCGTACAGGCACTGCGCCAGCAGATCGAAGCGGTAGTTGGCGTAATGCGTCTGCGCTTCGGCCGAGACCGCGGCCAGGCGCGCGAGGATCCAGCGCTCGGCATCGGTGCGCGGCTGCGGCACGCCGGTGAAGCTGCTGCCCTCAGTGTTCATCAGGGTGAAGCGGCTGGCGTTCCACAGCTTGTTGCAGAAGTTCTTGTAGCCCTCGGCGCGGTTCATGTCGAACTTGATATCGCGGCCGTGGGTGGCGAGCGCGGCGATGGTGAAGCGCAGCGCATCCGCACCGTGGGCGATGATGCCCTCGGGGAATTCGCGGCGCGTCGCCTTCTCGATCTTCGGCGCGTCCTTGGGCTTCATCAGGCCGGTGGTGCGCTTGGCGACCAGGTCCTCGATGGAGATGCCATCGATGATGTCCAGCGGGTCCAGCACGTTGCCCTTGGACTTGGACATCTTCTGGCCCTGCGCATCGCGGATCAGGCCGGTGATGTAGACGTCCTTGAACGGGATCTTCCCGGTGAAGCTGTCGGTGGCCATGATCATGCGGGCCACCCAGAAGAAGATGATGTCGAACCCGGTGATCAGCACCGACGACGGCAGGTAGCGCTCGAAACCGCGCGCGTCCATCGCCTGCTCGTTCGGCCAGCCCAGGGTGGAGAACGGCCACAGCTGCGAGGAGAACCAGGTCTCCAGCACGTCACTGTCCTGGTGCAGGGCGAGGTCGGCGGCGAGGTTGTTCTTCGCGCGCGCTTCGGCTTCATCACGGCCGACATAGCAGTTGCCCGCATCGTCGAACCACGCCGGAATGCGGTGGCCCCACCACAGCTGGCGGCTGATGCACCAATCCTGGATGTTCTCCATCCAGTGGCGGTAGGTGTTGATCCAGTTGGCCGGGACGAACTGGATGCTGCCGTTCTCGACCAGCTCCAGGCCGCGCTTGGCCAGCACGTCCATCTTCACGAACCACTGGTCGGTCAGGTACGGCTCGATCACCTGCTGGGTACGATCGCCACGCGGCACCTGCAGCTTGTGCGCCTTGGTTTCGACCAGGATGCCCAGGTCTTCCAGCTCGGCCAGGATCACCTTGCGCGCTTCGTAACGGTCCAGCCCGCGGTATTTCTCCGGGGCGTTGTCGTTGATTGCCGCCACCGGGGTGAACAGGTTGATCATCGGCAGGTTGTGGCGCAGGCCGACCTGGTAATCGTTGAAATCGTGCGCGGGGGTGACCTTGACCACGCCGGTGCCGAACTCGCGGTCGACGTAATCATCGGCGATCACCGGGATCTCGCGGTCGGTCAGCGGCAGCTTCACCATTTTGCCGATCAGGTGCGCGTAGCGCTCGTCTTCGGGGTGCACCATCACCGCGGTGTCGCCGAGCATGGTTTCCGGGCGGGTGGTGGCCACGGTCAGGGTGCCGCTGCCATCGGCCAGCGGGTAGCTGATCGACCACAGGAAGCCGTCTTCCTCCACGCTCTCCACTTCCAGATCGGAAATGGCCGTCTTCAGCACCGGATCCCAGTTGACCAGGCGCTGGCCACGGTAGATCAGGCCCTGCTCGTGCCAGCGCACGAACGCCTCGACCACCGCTTCGGACGGCTGCGGGTCCATGGTGAAGGTGCTGCGCGACCAGTCGCTGGAGGTGCCCAGACGGCGCATCTGGCGCTCGATGGTGTCACCGGACTGCGCCTTCCACTCCCACACCTTCTCGATGAAGCCGTCGCGGCCCAGCGAATCGCGGGTCTCACCGGTGTTGGCCAGCGCCAGGTTGCGCGACACCACCATCTCGGTGGCGATGCCGGCGTGGTCGGTGCCGACCTGCCACAACGTGTCGTAGCCACGCATGCGGTGGTAACGCACCAGTGCATCCATCAGGGTCTGCTGGAAGGCATGGCCCATGTGCAGCGTGCCGGTCACGTTCGGCGGCGGCAGCAGGATGGTGTACGGCTCGCCCTTGCCGGACGGCTTGAAATGGCCGGCCTTCTCCCACGCGTCGTACAGCGCGGTTTCAAAGGTTTTCGGGTCGTAGCTGGAGGCGAGTTGGGTCATGCGGGAACCAGGATCGAATACGGAAGGTGGGGGTGCCGGAAGCTCAGCGCCCGAAGGCGCGGCGGATCTTCTGGTCGGTATGGAACTGTGAGACCGCGTAGGCGGCCCAGATCGCGGCGGGCAGCCAGCCGATCAGCGTGATCTGCAGGATCAGGCAGAGGATGCCTGCGATCGGGCGGCCGATGGTGAAGAAGGCGAACCAGGGAAAGATCAGGGCGATCAACAGGCGCATCAAGGGTCTCCGGGGGCGGCGGCGACCGGACGGGCGCCGCGCGGGTTACATGTCGTATTTGTTCAGGTCAAAGCCCAGTGCCTTGTACTGGCGCCAGCGCTCGCGCAGCGGTTCGCGCGCTTCCGGGTCGGCCGGCACCACTTCCAGCACGCGGTCGCAGGCGGCCAGGTAGGGATCGTCGCGCAGGTTGATCACCAGCGGCCGGGCCGGGGCCTCGGTGCCGGGAACGGCGATCAGCACCAGCGCCTCTTCCTCGTCCATGTCTTCGCCGGCGATCTGGTGCGGGATGTAGGCATCGTTGTCGAACGCCCACAGCAGCTCGTCCAGCTCTTCGGCCTGGGCCTGGTCGCGTGCCAGCACCAGGGTGAACAGCCCGGCGTCATTGGCCTTGCGGGCCAGTTCGCAGACCAGGCGCAATGGCTCGGTCAGGAAGCGGGGCTTGGCGATCAGGTAGAAATCAGCACGGGACATGGCAGGGCCTGGAGCGGAGGGAGAACCCGGCGCCAGGCCGGGCGGGATCGCGGCCACCCGCAGGCGGCCGCGATCGGGCAGGGCATCAGGCGCGGGCGGCCTGGTCCAGCAGCCACTGGCTCAGCAGGCCGACCGGACGGCCGGTGGCCATGCCGCGCTTGCCTTCGTCGCTGGCCACGCCGGCGATGTCCAGATGAGCCCAGCGCTGGCCTTCGGCGAAGCGCGACAGGAAGCAGCCGGCGGTGATCGCACCGGCCCAGCGGCCGCCGATGTTGTAGATATCGGCGAAGCTGGAATCCAGCATCGGCTGGTACTCGTCCCACAGCGGCAGGCGCCAGGCGCGGTCGAACACGTGCTCACCGGCGGCCAGCAGCTCGTTGGCGAGGTCGTCGTGCTTGCTCATCAGGCCGGCGGTCTGGTGGCCCAGCGCCACCAGGCAGGCACCGGTCAGGGTGGCCACGTCGATCAGCGCGGCCGGCTCGAAGCGCTGCGCGTAGGTCAGCGCGTCGCACAGGATCAGGCGGCCTTCGGCGTCGGTGTTGCCCACTTCGATGGTCTTGCCCGACATCGAGGTGATCACGTCCGACGGGCGGTAGGCATTGCCGTCGATGGCGTTCTCGACCGCCGGCACCACCACCACCAGGTTGAGCGGCAGCTTGGCCGTCACGGCCGCGACGAAGGTGCCGATGACGTTGGCGCCACCGCACATGTCGTACTTCATCTCTTCGATGCCGCCCTGGGTCTTCAGATTGACGCCACCGGTATCGAAGGTGATGCCCTTGCCGACCAGCACATAGGGCTTGGCGTCGCCGCCGTTGTTCCACTTCAGCACGACCAGGTGCGGGCGGTTGGCCGAGCCACGGGCCACGGCCAGCAGCGAGCCCATGCCCAGCGCTTCCATCTGGTGCTCGTCCAGCACCTCCGCTTCGGCGCCTGCATGCGCCTGCGCGAACGCGACCGAGGACTCGGCCAGGTAGGCCGGGGTGCAGACGTTCGGCGGCAGGTTGCCCAGCTCGCGGGCGTACTGCACGCCGGCGGCGATGGCCTGGCCCTGGGCCAGCGCCTGGGTGTCGGTGCCGGCGATGGCCAGCGTGGTCAGGCCCGGCTCGTCGGCCTTCTTCTTGCCCAGCGTGGCGCTGTAGCGGTAGGCGGCGTGGTCGGCGGTGATGATGGCCTGGCGGATGTTCCAGGCGGCATCGCGGCCCTTGACCTCGATCTCGGTCAGGGTGAACAGCGCCTGATGGTTGACGCCGCTCTTGAGGGCGCGGCTGGCATCGCCGACCGCCTTGAGGTACTGCGCCACGCCGAACTTGGCCGGCTCGCCCAGCCCGACCACGAGCACGCGTGCGGCGGTGACGCCGGGCAGATCGTGCAGCAGGGTCGTATTGCCGGTCTTGCCGCCCACGTCGCCGCGGGCGATCAGGGCCGACAGACGGCCACCGGACGCGGTGTCCAAGGCCTGTGCCGCGGGGCTCAGGGTCTGGTCGGCATAGGCGCCGACGATGACGCAATCGCACTCGGCCGAGGCCGGCGCTGCGTGGTTCAGGGTGAATTCCAGGGCCATTGATCAGATTCCGTTGGCAAAACCGTACAATCGCGAGCTGTTTACGTCCCGTCAGTAGACTGGGCAGCACCGCGAACGAATCCGAGAGTTTAAACCACCGCCCCATGTCGAAGCTCGATCGCTATCTCCTGCGTGATTTCGTCCAGAGTTTCCTGGCCACCCTCATCGTGTTGCTGGTGGTGAGTGTCGGCGGGGTCCTGGTGGACATCCTCGGCAACATCGCCGACGGCCGTCTGCCTGCCCGCCTGCTGTTCTCCCAGTTGGGCCTGCAGTTCATCGTCTACATGCCGCTGATCCTGCCGCTGGCGCTGATGCTGGGCCTGCTGCTGGCCACCGCGCGGCTCTACCGGGACTCGGAAATGGCGGTCATCACCGCCATCGGTGTCGGCCCCAAGCGCCTGCTGCGGCCCCTGATGATGCTGGTGGTGCCGGTGGTCGGCCTGATCGGGCTGTGCTCGCTGTGGCTGGGCCCGTGGGCCGACCGCACCAGCGAGACCATGATCGACGAGGCCAACCGCAGCGTGGTCATGGCCGGCCTGGAGGCCGGCAAGTTCACCCCGCTGCCCAACGGCGGCGTGGTCTACCTGGCCTCGGTCTCCCCCGACGGCACCCAGTTGGGCAAGGTGTTCCTGCAGCGCCAGAAGGAAGACCGCATCGAAGTGATCTCTGCCGACCACGGCCGGATGTACTTCGAGGGCGCCAAGCAGCGCTATCTGGAGCTGGATGACGGCCACCAGGTCGAGGGCCCGGCCAACGGTGCGCTGGATTACAAGCTGATGACCTTCGCCCGCAACGACGTGGCCATGCCCGACGGTGCCGAGACCCGCAAAGACGATGACCCCGAACTGCTGCGCACCACCGAGCTGTTCGGCGATGAGCGCCCGGAGGCCCAGGCCCAGCTTCACTCGCGCATCGCCCCGCCGCTGATCGCGCTCGCCTTCGCCCTGATGACCCTGCCGCTGGCCCGCAGTTCGCCGCGGCAGCAGCGCTACGGCCGGATGATGCTGGCCTTCATGGCCTACATGGTGGGCATGAACCTGATGTTCATCGGCACCCGCTGGATCGCCGATGGCAAGATCCCCGCCGTGGCGGGCCTGTGGTGGCTGACGCTGCCGTTGCTTGCCCTCGCCCTATGGATGTATTTCCGCGACGGCAAACTGTCGCGTCCCCGGAGGACCGCATGAACGTGTTGCGCCCCATGCGGTTTGATCTGTACCTGGGCCGTGCCGTGTTCGGCACCGTCCTGCTGACCTGGGCGGTGCTGGTCGGCCTGGACGTGGTGATGGCCTTCTCCGGGGAGTTCAAGGACGTTGGCAAGGGCAGCTACACCGTCGGCCACGCGGCCGCCTGGGTGCTCTACACCGTGCCTCGCCGCGCCTATACTTTCTTCCCGACCGCCGCCGTGATCGGCGCGCTGATGGGCCTGGGCCAGCTGGCCGCCACCTCCGAACTCACCGCACTGCGCGCGCTGGGCCTGTCGCGCAAGCGCCTGAGCGTCTCGGTCGCGATCGCGCTGTCGCTGATGACCGCGGTCATGGTGTTCAGCGGCGAAACGCTGGGCCCCTGGGGCCAGAGCAAGGCCGATGACGTCAAGATCAGCGCCAGGTGGGGCAGCAGCCTGAGCGCGGCCCGCTATTCGGGCGTGTGGGCGCGGGAAGGCGATACCTTCCTCAACGCGATCAGCGGCGACGAGCAGCTGCAGGCCGGGGGCGGCACGCGCCTGATCCTGCACGACGTGCGTCTGTACAAGATCGCCGACGACGGCCGCTTGGCCTCGATGACGTATGCCACCACCGCCGAACATGACGCCAGAGGCTGGGTGTTGAACAAGGTGCGCCGCGATATCTTCGGTGAGCGTTCGGCAACGCGCGAGACGGCCGAGTCCGAGCCATGGGATTCACGCTTGGATGCGGCGGCGCTGGCCAGCGGCATTTCCAAGCCACGCAATCTGACGGCGATGGATCTGCGTAACAGCATCGAGTACCGCAAGCGCAACGGGCTGGATGCGCGCGATTACGAGGATGTGTACTGGAGCCGTTGGTTCTATCCGATCAACGTGTTGGCGTTGTGCCTGGCGGCGATACCGTTCGCGTTCGGTTCGCTGCGCAGTGGCGGTATGGGCAAGCGGTTGTTCCTGGGCATTCTGTTCGCGTTGGGCTTCTGGTTGCTGCAGTTGTTCTTCGGCCGCATGGCCGGTGCGCTGAAGTTCGATTACCGGATTGCGTATGCGTTGCCGCCGATCGTGATGATGGTGGTGTCCGGGTTGTTGTTCCGACGTAAGTCGGGCTGATTCATCCGGCCGGCCTGGCGGCAAACGCCGAAGCCAAAGCCAAAGCGGCCACCATGTGCTGTCGAGCTAGGCGCGACGGGCTCGCCATTCCGGGACGCGCCGCAAGTACGTCCCTGTAGGCTCGTGTGCTGCCATCCATGGCAGCACACGGTCCCGGCCTGGCAATCCCGCCGCGCCTCCGACAGTGTGCTGGTGGGGGAGGGGAGAGCAGCCGGGCTTCGCCCGTTCTGATGGATTGGAGAAGTGCCGGTGTTCGTGTTCAATCTTGGCGACTGAGCGACTGAGCGACTGAGCGACTGAGCGACTAAGCGACTGAGCAGTTGATCGACTAAGGGATTGATCGATTGAGCGAAGGTTCGACTGCGCGATGGAGGTTGCGCTCCTGAAGGTGTCTCGATCGCGAGAGCCGGTATTCAGTGCGAAACGTCAGCCAAGCAAAAAATCCGCTTTCACCCACCGCACTTCGCAATCTGTCAATGCGGAGAGGCGCAGCCCATTTCAGGACCGTGGTGCGCCATGGATGGCGCACTACGAGCTACATGGGTGAGGGCGGATGGCTTGCGAGGCACTGCCTCGCATCCGACCGAACGCACAGCCGCCAGCGGCTGGGCCGGGCCGCGGAGCGGGACTTGCGGCGGGCCCAGAAATGGGGTGCGCCTCTCCGCAAACGCAGAGAGAGTGGAAACGCTGCTTTTCGCGTTGTCTGTAAGGCGTCAGAGCGTCAGAGCTTTAGAGCGTCAGCACATCAGCACGTCAGCACGTCAGAGCTTCGGCAGCCGAACAACCCGCGTTCCGCTGGCCCGGTCATGCCAGGTCAACCGCTGCCGATCCAGCAGCGCCCACCAGAACCCCAGGCCGGCCGCCAACACCGACAGCGACCCCACCGCATAGCGCCGCCACAACTGCCCGCGCGTCGGCACCGTGCCGTCCAGCGACACCACCCGCAACCGCCACGGGCGCATCCCCAGCGTCTGCCCGCCGCGGCGCCAACTCATCGTCGCGTACAGGCCCGTCACGACCCAGCAGCAGGCCCACAACGCCCACTGCCACGCACTGAACGGCGCGATGTTCTCGCGCTCCGCATGACCGCTCAACGTGTAGACCGCTACGAACACCGCACCGAGCAGCATCCACAGCGCCAGCGCCGGGAAGACGTCGTACAACAGCGACAACCACCGCCACAGCAGCAACGATGCAGGGCGATCAGCAGGGGGGGGCGACAGCGCGGTATCGGTCATGACCCGGAGCATACCCGGCCGGCCGCCCGCGTTCGATGGCCCACGCGCGGTCTGCTCCGTATGCTGTCCGCATGTCCGATGCCACTACCCCCGCCCTGCGTCGCCAGCTCATCCAGCACCTGCCCGAGCTGCGCGAGGATGACAACGTCCGCATCCAGCGTTTCCTCGACACCGCCTGGGCCGAGCACGGCCTCGCGCGTGCCAGCCTGGACAGTTACCGGCGCGATCTCGAAGGGCTCGCGCGCTGGCGTGATGGCGCCGCCGGCGGGCTGGCTGGCCTCGATCGCGCCGGGCTGTTCGATTACCTCGCCTGGCGCTCCCGCCATGGCTGGTCGCCGCGCAGCAATGCCCGCCTGCTGTCCGCGCTGCGGGCCTTCTTCGCCGATGCGGTTCGCCGCGGCGAGCGCGGCGATGACCCCAGCGCGTTGCTGGATCCGCCCAAGCTGCCGCGGCTGCTGCCCAAGGCGCTGGCCGAAAGCCAGATCGATGCGCTGTTGGCCAGCCCCGATATCGAGACGCCGCTCGGGCTGCGCGACCGCGCCATGCTGGAACTGATGTATGCCGCCGGCCTGCGCGTCAGCGAACTGGTCAACCTGCCGGCCAATGCCGTGAACCTGCGGCAGGGGGTGCTGCGCGTGACCGGCAAGGGCAGCAAGGAACGGCTGGTTCCGCTGGGGGAAGAATCCCAGCACTGGCTTGAGCGCTACCTGGCTGAATCGCGCCCGCAGCTCACCGGCAAGCGCAACGTGCCGACGCCGCAGGAGGGCGCCGTGCCGATGTTCCTGGCGCCCTCGCTGCACCCGCTCAGCCGCCAGCAGTTCTGGGGGCTGGTGAAGACGTACGCGGTGCTGGCCGGGATCGACCCCGCCCGGATCAGTCCCCACGGCCTGCGCCACAGCTTTGCCACGCACCTGCTCAACCGGGGCGCGGATCTGCGCGCCCTGCAGATGCTGCTCGGCCACAGTTCGCTGTCCACCACCCAGATCTACACGCTGGTGGCCCGCGAGCACCTGCAGAAGCTGCACGCCAAGCACCACCCGCGCGGCTGAGAGGGTGCCAACCCCGGCCGCGCATCACCGTTCCACTGCGGTCCAGCTGTGTGAGCAGGCAGCTGTGCGAGAATCCAGCCTGACTCCTTACACCGGAATGCTCGATGCTCCGTGTTGCCATTGCGGCGCTCTTCGGCGCGCTCAGCCTGTCTGCCTGCGCGCAGCAACCGTCCGCTCCGGCGGCCAAGACCACTGCCGCCACCCCGGCCGCTGCCGGTGATGCTGACCAGCGCGTGCGTACCGCGCTGCAGCAGCTGGACCCCACCTTCAAGCCTGATTTCATCGGGGCCGCGCCGTTTGCCGGTTTCCGCGAGGTGCTGGTCGGTGGCCAGGTGCTGTATGTCTCCGATGACGGCCGCTACCTGATGCAGTCCCAGCCGTACGACATCCAGAACAAGGCGCCGGTCAGCAGCCAGGGCCTGCTCACCTACCGCCGCAAGCTGCTCGATGGCGTGCCGCACACCGAGCGCATCGTGTTTGCCGCGCCGAATGCCAAGTACACCGTCAGCGTCTTCACCGACATCGAGTGCGGCTACTGCCGCAAGCTGCACCAGGACATCGCCGAGCTCAACCGCAACGGCATCACTGTGGAATATCTGGCGTTCCCGCGCATGGGCCTGGGCAGCCAGGACTACACCGACATGATCTCGGTCTGGTGCGCGGCCGATCGCAAGCAGGCCCTGACCGCCGCCAAGACCGGCAAGGCCGTCACCCCGAAGAACTGCACCAATCCGGTGGCCATGCAGTACAAGCTTGGCCAGCAGATGGGCGTCAACGGCACCCCGGCCATCTTCGCCGCCGACGGCACCCAGCTCGGTGGCTACCTGCCGCCGGCCCAACTCAAGGCCGCGCTGGAGCGCGTCTCGGCAGGCGGCAGCCGCTGAAAACAGAACGCCCCGGCCAGGCCGGGGCGTTTTTCTGTCAGCGGAGGAGCGGCCTGCTCGATCAGCGAGGCAGTGCCCCGCGCGACGGTGTCACTTCAAGCCGTCACTGATCGCCTTGGTCAGGGTGCCCTGCGCATCATCGCCGCTGAACTCCCAGAAGAATGCGCCGCCCAGGCCCTGTGCTTTCACATAGCCCATCTTCTCGGTGATCATGGCCGGCGTATCCAGACTCCAGAACGTGGTGCCGTTGGAGATCCACGTGGCCTTGGCGATGTTGTCGGTGTACACCGGCCAGTTGAGGTTCTTGAGCACCTTCCAATCTTCGATACCGGCTTCGTAGGTGCCCGGTGCCGCGCCGCTGGCGCTCTTGTAGAGCCCGTTGTTGCCGCTGGCCACGCCAGTCCAGCCACGCCCGTAGTAGCCGATGCCCAGGTTCAACTTGCTGGCCGGCACCCCGCGGCTGAGGAAGGCTTCCATCGCATCGTTGCTGTTGTAGAGCTTCTGGTCGCCGGTGGAGGGATCAGCCGGTGAATCGAACAGGGCCGAGTGATGGTTGGTCTGCGGATCCCACGCGCCGTGGAAGTCGTAGGTCATCACGTTGATGAAATCCAGGTACGGGTGGTAGCTGGCCGGATCGGTCACGCGCACCTTGTCCACGCCGGCACCGACGGCCACCGTCAGCAGCAGGCCGGGCCGCACTGCATCGAGTTGGCGGCGGAATTCGGCCAGCAGCGCGGTGAAGTTGGCGTTGTCGGCCGGCGTCCCGCAGCTCAGCCCGCAGGCCACCGGATACTCCCAGTCGATGTCGATGCCGTCGAACACGCCGAGCGCCGCACCCGCACCGCCCGCACCGTCGGCCACCGGCAGGTTGCCTTTGATGTAGGCATCGATGCATGAGGCCACGAACGCCTGCCGGTTGGCCGGCTGCGCCGCGCTGGAGAAGCCGCGCGACCAGGTCCAGCCGCCCAGCGAGATCAGCACTTTTACGTTCGGGTGTTTGGCTTTGAGCTGCTTGAGCTGGTTCCAGTTGCCCCGCAGTGGCTGGTCCCAGGTGTCGCCCGTGCCGCTGACGCTATCGCCGGCAGCGAAGGACTTGCCGTAATCGGCGTAGGCATCGCCGCCCACGCCGGTGTTCGAATCGGAGGCCTGGGTCACGCCCACTTCGCAGCGGTTGTTGCGCACGTTGCCGAAGGCGTAATTGATGTGGGTCAGCTTCGCCGCCGAGCCGCTGGTGTCGATGTTCTTGACCTGGTAATTGCGGCCGTAGATGCCCCACTGGGTGAAGTAGCCGATCACCCGCTTGGTGCTACCCCCGCCGCCACCGGCGGCCGTGGTCACGCTGATCGAGCCGCTCTGCGCCGAGGCATTGCCGGCGTTGTCGCGTGCCCGCACCGTGTAGGTATAGGCCGTGCTCGCGGTAAGGCCGCCATCGGTGTACTGGGTGGCGCTGGGCGAACCGACCAGGCTGCCGTTGCGGTACACGTCGTAGCCGGCCACACCGCTGCCGCCGCTGTTGTCGGTGGCCGCGTTCCAGGCCAGGTTCACCGTCGTGGCGGTCCTGGACGGGGAAGCCAGTCCGCCCGGGATGCTGGGGGGCGATGTGTCGTTGCTGGCCGCGGTGACGGTCACATTGACGGTGGCCGAGGAGGTCACCGCGTTGTTGTTGTCGGTCGCCACCGCCTTGAAGGTGTGGCTGCCGGCCGAGGCATTGCTCCAGACCACGCTGTAGGGCGCGCTGGTGTCGATGCCCAGCGAGGTACCGCCGCGGAAGAACTCGACCTTGCTGATGCTGCCGTCGGTATCGCTGGCATTGGCGCTGACCGTGATGCTGCTGCCGGCGGTGAAGCTGGCCCCGGCGGCGGGCGAGGTCAGCGCGACGCTGGGCGGCTGGTTGCTGCCGCTGCCATCGCAGGCACCGAGGTTGGTGTAGTAGGGCGCACCGGCCGGGTGGTCGGGGGGGGCGTTCCAGATGTCCTGGTTGGCGCGGTACAGCACGCCGCCTTTCTGCAGGGTCTGGCCGGCCAGATAGATGGCCGCGCCATTCCACTCGGGCGCCCCGGTACAGTTCGCGGCCTGCACCAGTGTGGGCGTGCCGGCGGCGGCGGCCAAGGCCAGCGCCAGCAACCAGCGCCGTCGGCGCGGAAGCAGGGCGGGGGAGGAAAACGATGTCACTGCACGGCGCGCAATCGGGTCTGGCATGGTCGGTCTCCGATCAGGTGGTGTGCGCATGCCGCCGGGATGGCGGCATGCGTGCAGCAGGTCCGGGCGCCGGTGAGAGAGGCCGGCAACGACGTGGGGGACGGACGGCACCTGGCGCTGGGCCAGGTGGTGATAACGTTGTCATGTAATCGACATGCAATCCGTGAACCAGTCGATGGTTCGCGTGTGAACGGTGTCGTCCGCGGCCCCAGGCCGACCGATCCCCCGGGCCGGGCCGGGGCGGCCGACTTGGGTACAATAGTGGGCCCCGTTCCCAACCACGGTTCCCCGGACATGATGGTCCTCGAGGGCACATCCGCCCTTTCGCCGTTCCGCCGCGAACGTCTTGAATCCCGCCTGCAGTCCCTGGCCGCCGATCTGCGCATCACCGGTGCCTGGCATGTCTACTTCATCCAGACCGAGGGCGATGCGGCCCCGGACCCGGCGATCCTGAGCCGGATCCTGGAAGCGCAGCCGGCGCTGGCCGGGCGTGAGGACGGGGCGGTATCGCGCTTCGTGGTGCCGCGGTTGGGCACGCTGTCGCCGTGGTCGAGCAAGGCCACCGAGCTGGTCCGCGGTGCCGGGCAACCGATCCGCCGGGTCGAACGTGGCCTGCGCATCGATCTGGCCGGCTGGCCGGCCGATGCGGCCGCACAGGAAGCGGTGATCCGCGCGCTGCACGACCCGATGACCCAGTCCGTGCTGGCCGAGACCGCCCAGGCGCAGGCGCTGTTCAGCGCCCCGGCGCGTGGTGAGCTGGAACGGATCGCCCTGGAAGATCTGGAGGCAGCCAACAGCCGCCTCGGCCTGGCCATGGCCCAGGACGAGATCGACTACCTGCGCCAGCGCTTCGGCGCGTTGGGCCGCAAGCCGTCGGACGTGGAACTGATGATGTTCGCGCAGGCCAACTCCGAGCACTGCCGCCACAAGATCTTCAATGCCAGCTGGACCATCGACGGTGCCGACCAGTCGCACTCGCTGTTCCGGATGATCAAGAACACCCACCAGCAGACCCCGCAGCACACGTTGAGCGCCTACAGCGACAACGCTGCGGTGGTGGCCGGCTTCCCGGCCGCGCGCTATCGCCCGGATCCGGCCACCGGCCAGTACCGCAGCGAGGCCGTGGTCGATTCGGCGTTCTGCATCAAGGTGGAAACACACAACCACCCGACCGCGATCGCCCCGTTCCCAGGTGCGGCCACCGGTGCGGGCGGTGAGATCCGCGATGAAGGCGCGACCGGCCGCGGCGGCAAGCCCAAGGCCGGCCTGACCGGTTTCTCGGTCTCGCACCTGCGCATCCCGACCCTGCCGCAGCCGTGGGAGGCACCGCGCGCGCTGAACCCGCGCATGGCCCCGGCGCTGGACATCATGCTGGACGGCCCGCTCGGCGGCGCCGCGTTCAACAACGAGTTCGGCCGCCCGAACCTGCTCGGCTACTTCCGCAGCTTCGAACTGCCCGAAGGCGAGGGCCTGACCCGCGCCTACGACAAGCCGATCATGCTGGCCGGTGGCCTCGGCGCGATCGACCAGAACCAGGTCGAGAAGCTGCGCCTGCAGCCCGGCGATGCGGTGATCGTGCTGGGTGGCCCGGCGATGCTGATCGGTCTCGGCGGCGGTGCCGCCAGTTCGGTGGCCTCCGGTGAGAGCGCCGAAGACCTCGATTTCGCCAGCGTGCAGCGCGACAACCCGGAAATGGAGCGTCGCTGCCAGGAAGTGATCGACCGCTGCGTCGCGCTCGGTCTGGACAACCCGATCCGCTGGTTCCATGACGTGGGCGCCGGTGGCCTGTCCAACGCGATTCCCGAGCTGCTGCATGACTCCGGCGTGGGCGGTGTGATCGATCTGGGCAAGGTGCCCGCCGATGACCCGTCACTGTCGCCGATGCAGTTGTGGTGCAACGAATCGCAGGAACGCTACGTGCTCGGTGTGCCGCAGGCACGCCTGGCCGAGTTCGCCGCGCTGTGCGCGCGCGAACGTTGCCCGTTCGCCGCCGTTGGTGTCGCCACCGCTGAAGAGCGGCTCGTCGTGGCGTACGGCGCCACCGTGGGCAATACCCCGGCGGATGCCCCGATCGATCTGCCGATGGACGTGCTGTTCGGCAAGGCGCCGAAGATGCACCGCGACACCGTGCACCCGGCGGCACCGCGCTGGCCGGCGCTGAAGACCGCCGGGCTTGACCTGCATGAGGCCGGTCTGCGCGTGCTGGCCCATCCCTCGGTGGCCTCGAAGAACTTCCTGGTCACCATCGGCGACCGCAGCGTCGGTGGCCTGACCGCGCGCGAACAGATGATCGGCCCGTGGCAGCTGCCGCTGGCCAACGTCGCCATCACCTTGGCCGGGTTCGACAGCGTCGCCGGTGAAGCGATGTCGATCGGCGAGCGCACCCCGCTGGCGCTGCTGGACGCGGCCGCGTCGGCGCGCATGGCGGTCGGTGAAGCGATCACCAACCTGTGTGCGGCGCCGGTGGATGCACTGGAAACGGTGAAGCTGTCGGCCAACTGGATGGCCGCGGCTGGCCATCACGGTGAAGACGCGCTGCTGTATGACGCGGTGCGTGCGGTCGGCATGGAGCTGTGCCCGCAGCTGGACCTGAGCATTCCGGTCGGCAAGGACTCGTTGTCCATGCAGGCGCAGTGGCAGGCCGACGGCCAGGCGCACAAGTCGGTGTCGCCGGTGTCGCTGGTGATCTCGGCGTTCGCGCCGGTTGCCGATGCGACCGGCCAGCTGACCCCGCTGCTGGACCGTGACGCCGACAGCGAGCTGTGGCTGATCGGCCTGGGGGCGGGCAAACAGCGCCTGGGCGGCTCGATCCTGGCCCAGGTGCACGCCGACCATTCCGCACTGCCGGCCTTCGCCGGTGCCGTGCCGGATCTGGACGATGCACAGCGCCTGCGTGCCTTCTTCGAACTGATCCGCGATGCGCGCCAGGCCGGCCTGCTGCTGGCCTATCACGACCGCAGCGATGGCGGTGCGTTTGCCGCGCTGTGCGAAATGGCTTTCGCCTCGCGCCTGGGCCTGGATATCACCCTGGACGCCTGGGGCGATGATCCGTTCCGCAGCCTGTTCAATGAAGAGCTGGGTGCGGTGGTGCAGATCGCCAAGGAAGACCGTGCCGCGTTTGCTGATCTGGTCGAGCGTCATGCACTGACCGAATGCGCGCAGCGCATCGCGCGTCCGACCACCGCCCCGGTGGTGCGTGTCTCGCTGCAGGGCGAAAGCCTGGTCGAGTGGCGCTGGGAAGCGCTGTTCGATGCCTGGTGGTCGGTCACCCACGCCATGCAGAAGCTGCGCGACAACCCGGACAACGCCGACCAGGAGCGTGCGATCGCGCGCAACTTCAACGCGCCGGGCCTGAAGCCCAAGCTGACCTTCGATATCAGCGAAGACGTGGCGATGCCCTTCATCAACACCGGCGCGCGTCCGCGTGTGGCGGTGCTGCGCGAGCAGGGCGTCAACGGCCAGATCGAAATGGCGAACGTCTTCGAACGTGCTGGCTTCAGTTCGTTCGACGTGCATATGAGCGACCTGATCGAAGGCCGTGTCGCACTGTCCGATTTCACCGGTCTGGTGGCCTGTGGCGGCTTCAGCTACGGCGACGTGCTCGGTGCCGGCCGCGGTTGGGCCACCTCGGTGCTGGAGCGCAGCGCGCTGCGGGATGCCTTCGCCGCATTCTTCGCCCGCGAGGACAGCTTCGCCTTGGGCGTGTGCAACGGCTGCCAGATGATGAGCCAGCTGAAGGACATCATCCCCGGTGCCGAGCACTGGCCGCAGTTCCGCCGCAACCGCAGCGAGCAGTTCGAAGCGCGCACCGCGTTGCTGGAAGTGGTGGAATCGCCGTCGATCCTGCTGCGTGGCATGGCCGGCTCGCGCCTGCCGGTCGCGGTGGCGCACGGCGAAGGCCAGGCGGTGTTCGCCAATGCAATCGATCAGGCCGCGGCGCGCGTATCGCTGCGTTACATCGATGGCGATGGCAACGTGGCCACCCAGTACCCGCTGAATCCGAACGGCTCGCCCGACGGCATCACCGGCCTGACCACCACCGATGGCCGCACCACGATCATGATGCCGCACCCGGAGCGTACCCCGCGTGCGATCAACCACAGCTGGCATCCGGATGACTGGAACGGTGATTCACCGTGGCTGCGGATGTTCCGCAACGCAAGAGTATGGTGCGGCTGATACTGCGCACCGCATCAAAATCGATGCAGTGAAAATCGCGTGAAGAAACCGCCGGCCTGTCCGGCGGTTTTTCTTTTGTGTGGGGCACAAACTGATCGGGAGCAATGAGTTACACGGCGTTACAACGTGAAAATCCGTTATATCGTTTGCTCACATGCAGCTAACAAAAATGCGCAATAACGCGGCGTTTTTGTGACGCGCGACACGGTCATATGAAAATCAACGTCAAAGTCTTGACGTTATTGAAACTGTACGTTAACACTGCATCCTCATTTCGACAGCGTTCAGTTCCACAGTAACCGCATGGATGGCGAGCACGCTGTAGGTATCTGCCAGCCATTGCGCACAACGCAGTAAATCAAGCGAAAAACGCCCCCAGGGGACGTTGGACCACGCGGTCCGGCGTTGGCGTCGCTTTGCCTAAAACCAGCCTAATCAGGAGCCGCATCGATGAATCGGATTTATCGCAAGGTCTGGAACAAAGCACTGGGGCAGATGGTCGTCGCCTCGGAATTGGCCAGCAGCCAGTCCTCGGGTGTCGTCATCGATCAACGCCGAACCTCTGGCGGACGCAACACCGCACTGCTCTCGGCCGCCATCGCGTTGACGCTCGGATTGGGCACGGCAGGCGCCACGCTGACAGCGCACGCGCAGTCGGTGGAAGTGGGTGGGAATGCGAACTGCCTGGTGCTCAACAGCGGCATCGTCGACAGCTGCGTGGTCGATGGCAACGCCACGGCATCGGGCACGAATGCGGTCGCGATCGGCAGCAACAGCACCGCCTCCGGGGCGAACAGCGTGGCGCTCGGCGCCGGCTCGAAGACCAACCGTGCCAACACGGTTTCGGTGGGTGACGCAGGCAAGGAACGGCAGGTCACCAACGTGGCCGCAGGGACCACGGCAACGGATGCGGTGAACAAGGCGCAGCTGGACAAGGTTGCGGTCGCTGCCGAAGGCGCGACCCGCTATTTCAAGGCCGATGGTGACGGCAACGACAGCGACGCGGCGAAGATCGATGGCGAGGGTGCACTGGCCGCTGGGGCCAGTGCCAACGCCGATGGCGACGGCGCAACGGCACTGGGCCGCGGCAGCCAGGCCATCGGCAATGCGACCACCGCAGTGGGCGGCGAGGCCTTGGCCGTCGGCCTCGGGGCGAGTTCGTTCGGGCAGGGCAGCATGGCTTTCGGTGATGCCAGCATCGCGCTCGGCCAGAGCGCCGCAGCGTTTGGTCTGGGTGATGTCGCCCTGGGTGCATCGGCGGTGGCCGCCAGCGAGAACGGCGCAGCAACGGCGATCGGTGGTCTGGCCGAAGCCAGCGCCGACGGTGCGACCGCGATCGGTGGCGGTGCACTGGCCATCGGGCCGGGCAGCACCTCGCTCGGCCGCGGTGCGGCCAGCGCAGGCGAAGCCTCGGTGGCGGTGGGTGCGTTCAGCGTCGCGGTCGCGGATTTCAGCGCGACGCTCGGCGCGAATTCGGCGGCGGTTGCGGTGGGTAGCGTGGCACTCGGTGCCGGCTCGTACGCCGATCGGGTCGACACGGTGTCGGTCGGCAATGCGGAAAATGGCCTGCGTCGCCAGATCACCAACCTTGCCGATGGCACCGAAGACAGCGATGCGGTGAACAAGGCACAGCTCGATGAGGTCGGTGCGGTCGCCGCCAACACGAACAAGTACTTCCAGGCCACCGGCAGCAGCGACAGCGATGCCGGTGCGCTTGCGGCAGGCGACAACGCGACCGCGATCGGTGAAGCATCCAACGCGCTGGCCGACGGCGCGACCGCGCTCGGCAGCGGCGCCACGGTCACTGCGCAGAACGCGACGGCCGTCGGCTACAACGCCAGCGCCACCGGTCAGAACAGTGCAGCCTTCGGCACCAACGCGCAGGCCAATGGCCCGGGCAGCGTGGCCGTGGGTGGGGCGGCGGTGGATGCCGACGGCAACCCGCTGATCACCAATGGCGGGGTGCCGGTCGATACCGGCGCAACCAGCGCTGGCGTGGGCGGCACCGCAGTCGGCGCGAGTGCGGAAGCCGCAGGCTTCGCATCGTCCTCGTATGGTGTGGGCGCTTACGCCGCCGGTGCACAGGCCTCGGCGTTCGGCGCGGTGGCCAATGCCACCGGCGACTATTCCACGGCGGTCGGTACGCAGAGCGTGGCGACCGGCAACAGCAGTACCGCCATCGGGGGGCCGGCGGATCTGCTGCCGGGCCTGGGCTTCTTCGTGCAGACCCAGGCCAGTGGCGAAGCCGCCACCGCGGTGGGGGCCGGTGCGATCGCCAGCGGCGATTACGCCGTGGCCAACGGTACGTTGAGCGAAGCCTCGGGCACCGAAGCGACGGCCGTGGGCTACTTTGCCTACGCTCCGGGCGAGGGCGCCACCGCACTCGGCGCAGAGACCTGGGCCAGCGGTGAACTGAGCACGGCGGTGGGCTTCTACAGCACTGCGCGCGGCGCGAACAGCGTCGCCCTCGGCGCCAACTCCACCGCCACCCGGGACAACACGGTCTCGGTAGGTGACGTCGGCAACGAACGTCAGATCACCAGCGTCGCGGCCGGTACCGAAGCCACGGATGCGGTCAACAAGGCGCAGCTTGATGCGGTTGCGACCTCGGCCTCGGCGACCTCGGCGCAGTTCAAGGCGAACGGTGCGGCCAGCGGTGCGGTCGGTGCATTCGCCGATGGCGAGGATGCGCTGGCGGCCGGTGAAGCCAGCAATGCGCTGGGGGCCGGGGCAACGGCGGTCGGCGGTGGTGCGACCGCGGTCGGCGATGACACCGTCGCGCTGGGCCGCAACAGCAGCGCCACCGGCAACGGCAGCGTGGCCATTGGTGGCCTGGGCCAGGCGTATGACGAGTACAACCAGCCGCTGGTGGATGACCAGGGCAATGCGATCCTGATCGGTGCCACCGCGGCGCCGGACAGCGTGGCGGTCGGTGCCGGTGCACAGGCTACCGGCACCACCAGCAATGCGTTCGGTAGCGGCGCACAGGCCACTGGCAGCAACAGCCTGGCCAGTGGCTACAAGGCACGCGCCACCGGCGATTACAGTGTGGCGCAGGGCGACAACGCCTTCGCCAGTGGTGAAGAAACCACGGCAACCGGCGCGTACGCGTGGGCCACTGCCGATGGCGCCACCGCCTTCGGTTCCAGTGCGTGGGCCACCGAAGCCAACGCCACGGCAGTGGGTCAGTCGGCGTGGGCCAGCGGTACCGGGTCCACCTCGATCGGCTACAACAGCTGGGCACGCGGCAGCAGTTCCACCGCGCTTGGCCGCGGTGCCTTCGGCTACGGCGACAACAGCGTCGCCGTCGGCTTCCAGGCCTTGGGCAACAGCATCAACAGCATCGCCATCGGCACCAACGTGGTCGCCGGCGGGGAAAGCGCGATCGGTATCGGTGCGGGCAGCAATGCCAGCGCATCCAATACCGTGGCGCTCGGCGCGGGTTCGGTCGCCGACCGTGCCTACACCGTCTCGGTCGGCAACGATGGCCGGCAGCGCCAGATCACCCAGGTTGCCGCCGGTACCGAGGGCAGCGATGCCGTCAATCTGGATCAGCTGACCGCCGCGACGGACCGGTTCCAGGCCAGCGGTGACGGTGTTGCCGTCGCAGGTGGCGAGGAGAGTGTGGCCGCCGGTGCAAACGCGGCGACCGATGGCGACTACGCCACCGCGGTCGGTTCGAGCAGCTTTGCAGCCGGCACCGGTGCATCGGCGATCGGCAGCGGCGCCTTCGCCTTGGCCGACAACGCCAGTGCCGTCGGCTTCAACGCCGTCGCCAGCGCTGCCAATGCAAGCGCAACGGGCGCCAACGCACAGGCGACCGCCGAGTACGCGACGGCGACTGGTGCAGAGAGTCTGGCTTCCGGCGAGCAGAGCACCGCGACGGGTGCGGCCAGCGTCGCCTCCGGCGCCGGCAGCCTGGCCGGTGGTGCACTGTCCGACGCGGCCGGTGAGGAGTCGGTGGCCCTGGGCTACTTCAGCAGCGCCAGCGGTGAGGGTGCGACGGCCGTCGGCGCGGAAAGCGTGGTCAGCGGCACGCTCTCCGCGGGGTACGGGTTCGCTTCCGAAGCGACTGCCAATTACACCACCGCGATCGGCGGTTACGCGGTGGCCTCCGCCTTCAACGCGACCGCGTTGGGCAGCTTCGCGCAGGCGACCGGCTCCAACAGCGTCGCACTCGGTGGCGATGCCGAAGCCTCCGGCGCGTACAGCACCGCGACCGGCCAGGGCAGCCTGGCCAGCGGCACCAACAGCGTGGCCGTCGGTGGCGCGCTGTTCGGCCTGCTGCCCACCGAAGCCTCGGGCAACTACTCCACGGCCGTCGGTGGTGGGGCGTGGTCGTCGGGCGTGAACAGCACCGCACTCGGCAACGCAGCGACTTCCAGTGGCGCCAACAGCGTGGCGCTGGGTGCCGACTCGATCGCCGACCGCGACGACAGCGTCTCGGTGGGCAGTGCCGATGCGCAGCGCCAGATCACCAACGTCGCTGCCGGTACGGACGGCACCGATGCGGTGAACGTGAATCAGTTGAATGCAGTAGCCGATGCGGCGGCGACGACCAGCAAGTATTTCCAGGCCAGTGGCAGCGCCGACAGCGATGCCGGTGCCTATGTGGAAGGTGACAACGCGCTGGCCGCCGGTGAGGCCGCCAACGCCATCGGCAACGGTGCCACCGCGCTTGGCAGTGGCAGCACCGTGATCGCCAACGAATCCACGGCACTGGGCTTCAATGCCACGGTCACCGCAGACAACGCCGTGGCGATCGGCAGCAATGCCAACAGCAGCGCCGCTGGCGCGGTGGCGATCGGCGATCTGAGTGCGGCGTCCGGTGCGGCGTCGGTCGCCATCGGCGGCGGCTCGCTGTCGCAGGGCTTTGGTGCCGTCGCGGTCGGTGCTGGCGCCGAGGCCAGCGGTCTGGCCGCCACGGCGGTGGGGTATGGCGCCTGGGCGCTGGGGCGCGAGTCCACCGCGATCGGCAACTTCGCCACGGCGGACGGCTGGCAGGCCAGTGCGTTCGGTGCCAACGCCAACGCGGGCTTCTTCGGTACCGCACTGGGCAGCAATACGCAGGCCGCCGATGTTGCCACCGCCGTGGGTCAGGGCACGCGTGCGGATATCGCTGGCGCCGCCTTTGGCGTGCAGGCCAACGCCGGGTTGTACGGCGTGGCCGTGGGCAACAACGCCGCCACCGCCGAGGATGGCGTGGCCGTGGGCTTCAATGCGCTGGCCGGTGCAGATGCCGGCAGCGCGACCCAGGGCATCCAGACCACTGCCATTGGCAGTGAAGCCTGGGCGACCGAAGATGGTGCCACCGTGGTGGGCTACAACAGCTACGCGCAGGCGGTGAATTCCACCGTGGTCGGCAGCAACTCCTGGACCACCAAGGACGCCGACAACAGCGTCGCGCTCGGCGCCGGTTCGCTGGCCGATCGTGCCAATGCGGTGTCGGTGGGCGCCGCACAGGCCTGGACCGATGCGGCGGGCGTGGTGCATCAGGCCATCGACCGGCAGATCACCAACGTCGGTGCCGGTACTGACGACACCGATGCGGTCAACGTCGCGCAGCTGAAGGAGGTGGCGGCCACCGCCGAGGCCACCAGCAAGTACTTCCAGGCCAGCGGCAGCGCAGACAGTGATGCCGGTGCGTATGTGGAAGGCGACAACGCGCTGGCTGCCGGTGAGGCCGCCAACGCCATCGGCGATGGCGCCAGCGCGCTCGGCAGTGGCGCCACCGCCATCGCCGACAATGCCACCGCGGTCGGCTTCAACGCATTGGCAAGCGCCGAAGGTGCCGCAGCACTGGGTAGCGACGCGCAGGCCACCGGCGAAGACAGCGTCGCCATCGGTAACGGCGCCAGCGCCAGCGATATCGGCGCCACTGCCACGGGTGCAGGCGCGCAGGCCGCGGGCGCCTACGCCACGGCCACCGGCAGCCAGGCCACCGCAGAGGGCCAGCAGGCGACCGCCAATGGCTTCCGCGCCAGCGCGTCCGAAGCCGGTGCCTCGGCCTTCGGCAGCTACAGCGAAGCAACCGGCCAGCTCTCGTCGGCGCTGGGCTATGGTGCGGTGGCCTCCAATGCCTACGCCGTAGCGGTCGGTGCGGCCTCGACTGCGTCCGGTTCGGGTGCGGTGGCGGTCGGCGAGTACTCCGAAGCCACCGGCGATGAGAGCGTGGCGATCGGTGGCACGACCTTCTTCGGTCTGCTGCCGTCGCGCGCCTCGGGTACGGGGGCATCGGCCTTCGGTGCAGGCGCCTGGGCGACCGATGACTACGCCACCGCGATCGGCTGGAACTCGTGGGCCGATGCAGGCAGTGCCACCGCGTTGGGCGCCAGCGCCAGCGCAGAAGGCGTGAACAGCGTGGCACTGGGTGCCGGGTCCGTCGCCGACCGTGACAATTCCGTCTCCGTCGGCACGGCCACCGCACAACGCCAGATCACCAACGTCGCCGCGGGTACGGAAGGCACCGACGCGGTCAATGTCGATCAGCTCAATGCAGTCGCCGATGTCGCCGAAACCACCAGCCGCTTCTTCCAGGCGTCGGGCAGCGGTAACGGCGACGACGTCGGCAGCTATGTCGACGGTGCGTATGCCACCGCCGCGGGTGAGGCCGCCAACGCGTTCGGCACCGGGGCCTCGGCCTATGGCAGCGGTTCGCTTGCCTCCGGTCGCAATGCCTCGGCATCGGGCTTCAACGCTTCGGCCACGGCGGATTCGGCCACCGCGATCGGCGGGGCGCTGTACTACGAGGATGAGAACGGCAACGTGCTGCTCGACCAGGCCACCAGCGCCAGTGGTGTGGGTGCGACGGCACTGGGCGCCGGCGCACAGGCCGAGGGCAGCTTCAGCACCGCCACCGGCGCCGGCGCGACTGCCGCAGGATTGCAGTCCTCGGCCTTCGGCTACAGCGCCGAGGCTGGCAGTGACTACAGCACCGCCGTCGGTACCTTCAGCGCGGCCAGTGGCGTCCGCACCACGGCGCTGGGCTACGGGGCCGAGGCCAGTGGTGATTACGCCTCCGCACTGGGCTGGGGCAGTGCCGCGTCGGGCAGCTACGCCAATGCGATCGGCTACGCATCTCAGGCCAGTGGCGACAACAGCGTCGCGGCCGGTTCCAACGCCTGGGCCACCGCCGCACGCACCACCGCGGTAGGGCAGTTGGCGTGGGCAACCTCGCAGGGCGCGACGGCCATCGGCCAGGACAGCTACGCCTACAGCGGCCTGAACGCCACGGCGGTCGGTACCGGTTCGTCGGCCAGTGGCGCAGGCAGCGTTGCGCTCGGCGCCGGTGCCCGCACCAGCGAGGCCAATGTGGTCTCGGTCGGCGGCGGCAACGGCACCACCGCCCCGGCCACGCGCCGCATCACCAATGTCGGTGACGCGGTCAATGGCAGTGACGCGGTGACCAAGTCGCAGCTCGATTCGGTCGCTGCCACTGCCGATGCGGTGGGCAAGCACTTCCAGGCCAGCGGCAGCGGTGTCGCCACGGCCAGCGGCAGTGACGCACTTGCCGCCGGCTCCGGTGCCACCGCCAGTGCGACACGCAGCAGTGCGCTGGGGACCGCGGCCGTCGCCTCGGCGACCGGGGCCACGGCGGTCGGTGCCGATGCCTCGGCACGCGGTGCCAACAGCACCGTGCTGGGCCGCCAGGCATCGACCAATGCGACCAACGGTGTGGCGATCGGCAACGGTGCGTTCGCCAGCAACGGGGCCAACAGCATCGCGATCGGTTCGGCGGCAGGTGTCTCCGGTGCCAACGCGGTGGCGCTGGGTGCCGGTTCGCGCGCGGTGGAAACCAATGTGGTGTCGGTCGGTGGCGGCAACGGCACGGACGGCCCGGCCACGCGCCGCATCGTCAATGTCGGTGCCGGTCGCATCGCCGCGGGCAGCACGGATGCCGTAACCGGCGGCCAGCTCAACACCACCAACCAGCGGGTCGGCGCGGTGGAAACCCAGGTGGGCGACATCGACACCCGCATCGGCTCGGTCGAGAACGTCACCGCCAATGCGCTGACCTATGACGACAGCAGTCGCGACACGCTGACCCTGTCGGGTCTGCAGGGCACCACGCTGGACAACGTCGGCAGCGGCTCGATCGCGTCCGGCAGCCGCCAGGCCATCAACGGTGGGCAGTTGTTCCAATCGCTCACCGATGTCGCCACCTTCCTCGGTGGCGGTGCCAGCGTCGGCATGCAGGGCGTGTTTGTCGCGCCGAACTATGTAATCCAGGGCGCGACGTACAGCAATGTCGGCGATGCACTTGGCGCGCTGGACCGCAAGGTCAGCGATCTCGATCAGCGGGTTGCTGGCGGCAGCAGCAGTGCGCGTGCACGCACGGCGTCGCTGTCGACCGCCAGGGTGGCAGCGGACACCAGCGCAGAGCCGGACACCGGCGCTGCGCCGGAGGCCAGCGTCGTCACTGCCGCCAGCGACACCGCCGTCGCCAGCGTGCAAGGGGCGCCGACCGCTGCGAATGTCGGCAGCAGTCAGCCGATCAACGTGCCGACTGCCGCACCTGCCGCCGTCAATGCGGTGGTGATGGGGGACGGTGCGGTAGCCAGCGGCGCATCGGCCACAGCGATCGGCCAGGGCGCCACCGCGTCAGCCGCCAACTCGGTCGCGCTGGGCCAGGGCTCGGTCGCCGACCGCGCCGACACGGTCTCGGTCGGCAGTGCCGGCAACGAGCGGCAGGTCGCCAACGTCGCCGCCGGTACGCAGGCCACCGATGCGGTCAACAAGGGCCAGCTGGATGGCGGCATCGCGACCGCCAACAGCTACACCGACCAGCGCTTCACCTCGATGGCCGACAGCTTCGACATCTACAAGGGCGAGATCGATCAGCGCCTGCGTCACCAGGACCGTCGCATTGATCGCCAGGGCGCGATGAGCGCGGCCATGCTCAACATGGCCACCAGTGCCGCCGGTGTGCGTACCCAGAACCGCGTCGGTGTCGGCGTCGGCTTCCAGGGCGGCGAATCGGCGCTCTCGCTGGGCTACCAGCGCGCCCTCAGCGAGCGCGCCACGGTGACCCTGGGCGGTGCCTTCAGCAGTGATGACAGCTCGGTCGGCGTGGGCGCCGGCTTTGGCTGGTAAGCCGTTCCAACGCGGGGCCGTGCGCGGCCCCGCTGCAACGCAATGCAAGGCCTGAGGGGGCGGGTCACGGGAACCCTGGCCAGGGCCGGCCAGGGAGCTCGCATGGAGTGTTGGCCTGAACAGTCGTTTGATCCATGACCTTGAAGAGGACGTCAACGTGACCAGTAAGCAGAACCTTCGCATCAATGTGCTGGCAGCCGCCGTGCTGTCGTTGTCCGCAGGCGCCAGCGCCTATGCAGCGGGCCTGCCGGCCAAGGAGCCGGTGCGCCAGCCGGCTGCCGCCCAAGGCGCAGAGCGCATCATCGTCAAGTACCGCGCCGGCACCGCTGCGGCCACGGATCGTTCGGCCAAGCTGACGGCCGTGCAGTCGGCGGTCGCCCGCGCCAGTGTCGGTGGCTCCGCCGCCGGCCGTGCCAGTGCCGTGAACCCGCAGATCGTGCGCAAGCTCGGTGTCGGGGCCGATCTGATCCGCCTGCAGGGCCGCTTGAGCCCGGCCGAACTGCAGAAGGTGCTGGCCGAGATCAAGGCCGATCCCTCGGTGCAGTACGCCGAAGTGGACGTGAAGCTGCAGCGCACCGATGTGCGCCCGCGCGACGCGACCCCGCAGCTCGTGCCGAACGATCCGTACTACGCGCAGTACCAGTGGCATCTGAACAGCGCCACCGGCGGCATCAATGCGCCGGCGGCGTGGGACATCGCCCAGGGCGAAGGCGTGGTGGTGGCGGTGCTCGATACCGGCATCCTGCCGCAGCATCCGGACTTCTCCGGCAATCTGCTGGCCGGTTACGACTTCATCAGCGATGCGGAAACCTCGCGCCGTCCGACCGACGAGCGCGTGCCGGGTGCGCTGGATTACGGTGATTGGGTCGAGAACGACAACGAGTGCTATGCCGGCTCGCTGGCCGATGACAGCTCCTGGCACGGCACCCACGTCGCAGGCACGATCGCCGAGTCGACCAACAACGGTGTGGGCATGGCTGGCGTTGCGTACAAGGCGCGCGTGCTGCCGGTCCGCGTCCTGGGCAAGTGCGGTGGCTACCTGTCCGACATCGCCGATGCGATCACCTGGGCCTCCGGTGGCACGGTGGCCGGCATCCCGGCCAACGCCAATCCGGCCGAAGTCATCAACATGAGCCTGGGCGGCGGCGGCGCGTGTGATGCGCTGTACCAGGATGCGATCAATGGTGCCGTGTCGCGCGGCACCACCGTGGTGGTCGCCGCCGGCAACTCGGCTTCCAACGCGTCCAATTTCCGGCCGGCCAGCTGCGCCAACGTGGTGGCGGTCGGCGCCACCCGCATCACCGGTGGGATCGCCTACTACTCCAACTTCGGCACCGTGGTGGACCTGTCCGGCCCGGGCGGCGGTGGCAGCGTGGACGGCAATCCGGGCGGCTACGTGTGGCAGTCCGGTTACAACGGCCTGACCACGCCGACCTCCGGCGCCTACAGCTACATGGGCATGGCCGGCACCTCGATGGCCTCCCCGCATGTCGCGGCGGTGGCAGCGCTGGTGCAGGGCGCGGTCGCGGCGGCCGGCAAGGATCCACTCACCCCGGCAGCGCTGGAAGCCCTGCTCAAGCAGACCGCACGGGCCTTCCCGGTCACCATCCCGACCGCCACCCCGATCGGCACCGGCATCGTCGATGCCAAGGCCGCCCTGGACAAGGCGCTGGAAGAAGAGTGCACCGAGAACTGCGGCCCGGTGGCCACGCCGCTGACCAACAAAGTGGCCGTGGGCGGCCTGAGCGGCGCCGGTGGCAGCGAAGTGCTGTACAGCTTCGAGGCGCAGGCCGGCAAGGTGTTGAGCCTGCTCACCTACGGTGGCAGCGGCAATGTGTCGGTGTATGTGAGCCAGGGCAAGGAGCCGACCGCGACGGCGTTCGATGCCAAGTCCACGCGTCCGGGCAATAGTGAAACGGTGCGCTTCACTGCACCGGTGGCCGGCACGTATTACATCAAGGTGGTCGGTGAGTCCGCGTTCAGCGGTGTGAGCATCCTCGCCAACCAGTAAGACCGGTAAAACCCCAACGGGAGTCCGTCATGTGACGGGCTCCCGTTTTTACATCTGGACCGCGTGCAATCCCGCGTACGATCGCAGTGAACTGCTAAAGTCGCAGCGGTTGCCAGGAGAATGTTCTTGAACGCGGTTGCCCAGGATCCCACTGCAGAAGCCACCGCAGAATCCCGCATCGTCGGGGTATTGCTGGAGAAAGGTCGGCTCAAGGACAGCGACCTGGCCCGCGCGCGTCCGCTGCACCGTGAGTCCGGCGGCAGCCTGCTCGGTCTGCTGGTGCGGCTGGGGCTGGTCTCCGAACGCGACCATGCACAGACCTGTGCCGAGGTGCTCGGCCTGCCTTTGCTCGATGCCAAGGCTGTGCCGGAGGCACCGCCCGAAACGCTGCTCGATGGCTTGCCGCTGACGCTGCGTTTCCTCAAACAATTCCATGTCTGTCCGCTGGTACTCCAGGACGGCATGCTCGATCTGTGGCTGTCCGATCCGCAGGACCCGTATGCGGCCGATGCGGTGCAGTTGGCGGTGGGCCTGCCGGTGCGGCTGCACGTGGGCCTGCGCTCGGAGATCGACGATCTGATCGAGCGCTGGTTCGGCCAGGGCCGCAGCGCGATGGGCGCGATCATCGAGACCGCCGACGGGGAGGGCGCTGCGGTCGACGACATCGAACACCTGCGCGATCTGGCCTCCGAAGCGCCGGTGATCCGGCTGGTCAACCTCGTCATCCAGCGGGCGGTGGAACTGCGCGCCTCGGATATCCATATCGAACCGTTCGAGAATCGCCTGAAAGTGCGTTACCGCGTGGATGGCGTGCTGATTGAAGGAGAAAGCCCGCCGGTCAATCTTACCGCTGCGGTGATCAGCCGCATCAAGATCATGGCGCGGCTCAACATCGCCGAACGCCGCCTGCCGCAGGACGGCCGCATCATGCTGCGCGTGCAGGGCAAGGAGCTCGATCTGCGTGTCAGCAGCGTGCCCACCGCGCATGGCGAAAGCGTGGTGATGCGCCTGCTCGACCGCGACACGGTGGTGTTCGATTTCCATCGGCTGGGTTTCACCGAAGCGTTACTGCCGCAGTTCCGCAAGGTGCTCGAGCAGCCGCATGGCATCCTGCTGGTGACCGGCCCCACCGGCTCGGGCAAGACCACCACGCTGTACACCGCGCTGAGCCAGCTCAATACCGCCGACGTCAAGATCATCACTGTCGAAGACCCGGTCGAGTACCAGATCGAAGGCATCAACCAGATCCAGGCCAAACCGCAGATCGGGCTGGATTTCGCCAATGCGCTGCGCAGCATCGTGCGCCAGGATCCGGACATCATCATGATCGGCGAAATGCGCGATCTGGAAACGGCCCGCATCGCGATCCAGTCCGCGCTCACCGGCCACCTGGTGCTCTCCACGCTGCACACCAACAACGCCGCCGGTGGCATCACCCGCCTGCTGGACATGGGCGTGGAAGATTATCTGCTGACCTCCACCATCAACGGCATCCTCGCCCAGCGCCTGGTGCGCCGGCTGGAGCCGCAGCATGCGCAGCGCTACCGTGCCTCGCCGGAAGAGATCGACAAGTTCGGCCTGCGCCGGCTGCAGCCGGAGGGGGAGATTTTCCTGTACCGCGCACAGCCCTCGGCGATAGCGCCCACCGGGTATCTCGGCCGCACCACCATCGTCGAGTTCCTGGTGATGAACGATGCGCTGCGCAGCGCGGTGATGCGTCGCGCCGGGATGGGCGAGATCGAACAGATCGCGCGCGCGACCGGCATGCGCACCATGTATGAGGATGGCCTGTCCAAAGCCCTGCAGGGCCACACCACGCTGGAAGAAGTACTGCGCGTGACGGAGGAATCCTGATGCGCGCACGCGGCCGGCACCCGGTGAGCGGCTGAGCATGGCCCAGTACCGCTACAAGGCGCTCAACGCGCATGGCGAACTGTTCGATGGCCAGATGGAAGCGGCCAGCGAAGCCGAGGTTGCCGCGCGCCTGCAGGACCAGGGCCACATGCCGATGGAGGCGCGCCTGGCCAGCGAGGGTGTCGCGGGGGCGTCGTCCTGGGCGGCGCTGCTGCGCCGCAAACCGTTCGACGGCGGCGGGCTGGTGCAGTTCACCCAGCAACTGGCGACGCTTCTCGGTGCCGGGCAGCCATTGGACCGTGCGCTCAGCATCCTGCTGGAACTGCCCGAAGACGAGCGCACGCGCCGGGTGGTCACCGACATCCGCGACATCGTGCGCGGCGGTGCGCCGCTCTCCACCGCGCTGGAACGCCAGCACGGGCTGTTCTCGCGGCTGTACATCAACATGGTGCGCGCCGGTGAGGCCGGTGGCAGCCTGCATGACACCCTGCAGCGGCTGGCGGATTACCTCGAGCGCAGTGCTGAACTGAAAGGCCGCGTCATCAATGCGCTGATCTACCCGGCGATCCTGCTGGCGGTGGTCGGCGGTGCGCTGCTGTTCCTGCTGGGCTACGTGGTGCCCCAGTTCGCGCTGATGTACGAAAGCCTGGATGTCGCGTTGCCGTGGTTCACCCAGTGGGTGCTCACTGCCGGCCTGGTCGTGCGCGAAGGCTGGATCATCATGATCGTGGTGCCTGCGGTGATCGCGCTGGTGGTGGAGCGGCGGCTGCGGCAACCGGCCACGCGCCTGGCCGTGGACGGCTGGCTGCTGCAGCGCAACGGCATCGGCCCGCTGCTGGCCAAGCTGGAAACCGCGCGCCTGGCCCGTACCCTGGGCACGTTGCTGCGCAACGGCGTGCCGCTGCTGTCCGGCCTGGGCATCGCGCGCAACGTGCTGAGCAACCGCGCGCTGGCCGCCGATGTCGATGCCGCCAGTGACGAGGTCAAGAACGGCAACGGCCTGTCGGCGTCGTTGGCGCGTGGCAAGCGTTTCCCGCGCCTGGCGCTGCAGATGATCCAGGTCGGCGAGGAATCCGGCGCGCTGGATACGATGCTGCTCAAGACCGCCGATACGTTCGAACAGGAAAGCGCGCGCGCGATCGACCGGCTGCTGTCGGCGCTGGTGCCGGTGATCACCCTGGTGCTGGCCTCGGTGGTCGGCCTGGTGATCGTGGCCGTGCTGGTGCCGTTGTACGACCTGACCAATGCCATCGGCTGACCGGCCGCTGGTGAATACCCCAACGATTCGATGCAAGGAGCCTGCCATATGCAACGCCGTCGCCTGACCCGCTTTTCTTCCGCGCGCCACCAGTCCGGCATGAGCCTGTTGGAAATCATCATCGTGATCGTGTTGATCGGGGCGGTGCTGACCCTGGTCGGCAGCCGCGTGCTCGGCGGTGCCGATCGTGGCAAGGCCAACATCGCCAAGGCGCAGGTGCAGACCATGGCCGGCAAGATCGACAACTACCAGCTCGATACCGGCAAGCTGCCGGCCAAACTGGATGATCTGGTCACCCAGCCCGGCGGCAGCGCGGGTTGGCTCGGCCCGTACGCCAAGCCGGCCGACCTCAATGACCCGTGGGGTCATGCACTGGAGTACCGCGTGCCGGGCGAGGGCCAGCCGTACGACCTGATCAGCCTGGGCAAGGACGGCAAGGTGGGTGGCAGCAGTTATGACGCGGACATCCGGTACGAGTAATCGGCATTGGGAGCGCCGTGGCCCGTGTCGAGCAGACCGCCGCATCGCGTGCCCGCGGGCAGCCGTGCACGCGGTCTGTCGTTGCTGGAGATGCTGCTGGTGGTCGCCCTGATCGCGATCATCGGCGTGGTCACCGCCACCGCGATGAACGGTGGCATCGATGGCCTGCGGCTGCGCAATGCCGGCAAGGAGATCGCCACCCAGCTGCGCTACACCCGCACGCAGGCCATCGCTACCGGCCAGACGCAGCGCTTCGTGATCGACCCACGTGCGCGGACGTGGCAGGCGGCCAATGGTCGTCACGGCCAGATTCCCGCCGCGCTGGACGTCCGCTTCCGCGGGGCGAGCCAGCTCAGCACCGCGCCGGGGCAGGGCAGCATCGCCTTCTTCGCCGACGGCGCGGCCAGTGGCGGCAGCATCGACCTCAGCACGCGCGGCGCGGTGTGGGAGATCCACGTCGGCTGGATCACCGGCGAAGTCCGTGCCGGCCCGCGCCGGGAGGGCGGATGAAGCGTCAGCGCGGCTATTCACTGCTGGAGGTGATCATCGCCTTTGCGCTGCTGGCGTTGGCGTTGACCCTGCTGCTGGGCAGCCTGTCCGGTGCGGCCCGTCAGGTCGGTCAGGCCGACGTGCGCAGCCGGGCCACGCTGTATGCGCAGTCGCTGCTGGCCAGCACGGGCGTGGAGACGCCGCTTCAGGAAGGCAGCACGCAGGGCGAGTGGGAGCAGGGCAGGTACCGCTGGCGATTGCAGGTGGAACCGTACGCGGAGCCGCGCACGACCACCGCGCCGGTGACCACCGATGTCGGCGGCCCGACCCTGGCGCAGATCACCCTGCAGGTGCGCTGGGGCGAAGGCAACGGCGAGCAGTTGCAATGGCGCAGCCTGCGCTTGTTGCCGCCGGTACCGGGCGCACCGCGATGACGCTGCGCGCGCGCCGCGCCCGCGGCTTCACCCTTATCGAAATCCTGCTGGCGACCGCGCTGCTGGTCGGCGGCCTGGCGCTGGCCTTCGCCACCGTGCGCTCGGCCATGGCAATCAGCCAGCGCGGCGAGCGCATGGCCGCCCAGAACGAGCGCATGCGCGCGGTCGAAGGCTTTCTGCGGCGTCGCCTGTCCACCGCGCTGGTCATCGCGACCTCGCCCCCGGATCCCACCCGTGACCCGGTGTACTTCATTGGCGAGCCGCAGCGGATGCTGTTCGTCTCCGATCTGCCCGGCTACCTCGGCCGGGGCGGGCCGTATGCGCATGAGCTGCAGGTCCGTCGTGCGGGTGGGCAGGAACAGCTGGAGATCGGGCTGACCCTGCTGCAGAACGGCGAGGCGATCGAAGAAGACCCGCCGCGCCCGCCGGAGATGCTGGCCGATCAATTGCGCGAGGTGCGCTTCCGCTATCGCGGCACCGATCCACGCACCGGCCAGCTCACGCCGTGGCTGGACCGCTGGGACGATACCCGGCGGCTGCCGCTGCTGGTGTCGATCGAGATCGCACCGCTGCAGGGGCCGGCGTGGCCACCGATGATCGCAGCGCTCCCGCCGCCGCGCGGGGATCGCCGATGAGGCCGGCGCGCGGTGCCGCGCTGGTGCTGGTGCTGTGGTTGATCGCGCTGCTCACGGCGGTGATCGGCGCATTCGCGCTGAGCGCGCGCGTGGAGCACATGCAGCAGCGCGTGATCGGCGACGACGCCATCGGCCAGGAGTACGCGCGCGCGGGGCTCGAATATGCGCTGCATCGTCTGCAGCCCCGCGCCAGTCAGCCGGCGTGGGTGGCTGACGGTCGCCGCTACCGCTGGACCTTCGACGACCGCCGGATCGACCTGGCGATCCTCGATGAGAACGGCAAGGTGAACCTGAATCTGGCCGATGCCAGCTTCCTCGCTGCTTTCCTGCGTGCGATGGGAGAGGCGCCGGGAAGGGCCCAGCAGCTGGCCGGCGCCATCGTCGACTGGCGCGATGCCGACAGCCTCAAACAGCCCGGTGGCGGCGCGGAGACGCCGGATTACGTCGCGGCCGGCCTGCCCTATGGCGCACGCAACGCGCGCTTCGAGACCGTGGGCGAGCTGCAGCGCGTGCTGGGGATGGATGCGGACCTGTATGCGCGGGTCGAGCCGATGCTGACCCTGTACAGCCGCCAGGCGCGGCCCGACCCGCGTTTTGCAGCCGGCCCGGTATTGACCGCGCTGGGGCTGGATGCCGAACGCCTGCTGGCCGAGCGGGAACGTGCGGTGACGGCCGATCAGGCCGGATTGCCTGCCGCACCGCTTGCAGGTGGCAGCGGCACCTATAGTATCGAGAGTCGCGCCACGGACGAACGCGGCCGGATATCGGTACTGCGCGCCGTGGTGAGGACGGGGTCGGCAGGCACGCCGGGAACGGCATACACAGTACTTCGCTGGGAACAGGGAATGGCAGCAAGATGACGGCATGGCGTGACAGTCTGGTGCGGGCCCGCGGGCGCTTGTCGCCTGGCGTGGGCAGCAGCCTGCGCTGGTGGCGGCAGTCCTTGCTGGCCTGGCTGCCGGTGCGGTGGCAATGGGCGATGGGCTGGTCGCGCTCGCGGCTGCTGTTGCAGCGCGATGGTGAGGTGCTGCGCCTGCAACGCCAGACGGGCGAGCAGATCGAGGCGATCGCCGAGCTGCCTTGGCCGGTATCGCCGGCCACCCTGGATACCGTGCTGGATGCGCGCCTGCGCAGCTTGCCGCGGCATTGGTTGCTGCCTGCCGGCAGCGTGTTGCGGCGCCCGCTGCGGCTGCCCGCCGCGGCCGCGGAGCGGCTGCGCGATGTGGTCGGTTTTGAAATTGATCGGCAGACCCCCTTCGATGCCAGCCAGGTCAGCTACGACGTGCGCGAGCTGGGGGCGCTGCCGGATGGCCAGTTGCAGGTGGAGCTGGTGGTGATCCCGCGCGTGCAGCTGGAGCAGTGGGCGCAGCAGGCCGGGCCGTGGGCGCAGGCCGTGGCCGGCATCGATGCGGTGGATGCCACTGGCCAGCCGCTGGATGTCAATCTGCTGCCGGTCGCGCAGCGGCAGCCGTATCGCGACCCGATGGCGCGCTGGAACGGGCTCCTGGCCGTGGGCGCGATCGTGCTGCTTGCGCTGGCCGGCCATCAGCTGATCGACAATCGCCAGGCCGCGGCGGACCAGTTGCGTGAGCAGGTCGATGCCGCCGCGCGTGATGCGCGTCGGGTTGCCGCCGAACGGCAGCAACTGCAGCGTCTGGTCGAAGGCGCCGCGTTCCTGGAGGGCAAGCGTGCCGAGCATGCGAGCACGGTGGAGATCTGGAATGAGCTTACCCGCCTGCTGCCCGATGGCACGTATCTGGAAAAGATGTCGATCGAAGGCAGCACGCTGCAGTTGATCGGGCTCAGCCGCGAAGCCTCGCAACTGGTGCCGCTGCTGCAGGACTCGCCGCTATGGCGCAAGGTCAACCTGACCGGCGTGCTGCAGGCCGATGGGGCGACCAGCGGCCGCGACCGTTTCACGCTGACTGCCGAGCTGCAGCCGCTGCCTGGTGCGACACCGCCTGCCAAGGAGGTTGCCGATGGCAGCACACCCGACGCGCCGTGATCGCTGGCTGGCACTGGGGCTGCTGTTGGCGGTGATCGCCGTGGCCTACCTGCTGCTGGTGCATCCGTGGTTGACCCGCCCGTTGCTGGCGATCAACGCCGACATCACTGCCGTGCAGGAGCGCCAGCAACGCGTGGAGGCGCAGTTGGCCCAGCGCGGCCAGATCGCCACCCAGCTGGGCGAGGTGCAGGCGGCGCTCGAAGGCCGCCCCGGCTTCCTGCGCGAGGCCACGGCCGAATCGGCCGCTGCCGCGCTTTCCAGCCGCCTGCAGGATGCGGTGGCCTCCGCCAGCCCGGGCAATCGCAGCTGCACGATCAGCAATCGCACGCCACTGCCTGATGCCAGTCGCGAACCGGCCTTCCCGCGCGTGGCCCTGCAGGTGCGCCTGCGGTGCGGCGTGCCGGAGATGGCCGCCGTGCTGCACACGCTGGAGACGGGGACACCGCGCCTGTTCGTGGACAACCTCAATCTGCTGGCGCAGCGCTTCCAGCAATCGCCGAGTGAAACCGGCACCGGCCTGGATGTGTCGTTCGAGCTGGTCGGCTACCTGCGTCCGGGCGCCGCACTGGAGCCCGGTGCGCCTGCGCCGGTACCCCTTCCGCTGCCGGCGGGACAGGACGCTGGGCAGAGCGCTGACCCAGGTGCGGCCCTGCCCAGCGATGCGGCCGAACCCGCGCCGGTATCGGACGCTGCGGAGGAGGTTGAGCATGAAGCTTGAGGCAGCCGGCCTGCGCACCTGGTGGCTGGGGGGCATCGCGCTGTGGGCACTGGCGATCTGGATCGCCACGCTGTTCGGGCTGGGCAGCCGTATCGCGCCGGCCACGGATGGCGATATCGGCCCCGCGCCGTTGCCGCAGCTGGCACCGGCCGCGCCGGAGCGCATGGCCTCGGCCAGCACCTATGCGCAGATCGGTACGCGGCCGCTGTTCGCCGAAGACCGGCAGCCGCGCCCGTATCTGCTCGGCGGCACCGAGCAGGGCACCGCCAGCAGCGTCTCGTTGACCGGCGTACTGCTCACGCCTGACTTCGCCATGGCCATCCTGACCACCGATCAGCGCCAGTCGCTGCGGTTGCGCTTGAACGGTGAGGCGGTGAACGGCTGGCAGCTGCTGGCGCTGGAACCACGCCGGGCCACGGTCAGCGGGCCGGGTGGCACCCAGACGCTGGAACTGCCGGTGTTCAACGGCCAAGGTGGCGAACCGCCGACGGTACTGGGCAGCCCACAGCTCACCACGGTTCCACCGGCCGGTACCGGGGCCCGCCCGATCAATGGCGCAGCCGCCCCGGTGCCCGCACCACCGCCGGCTGCACCCCCTGCGCCGCAGGCAGGAACGCCCTCGAATGCGGCGGCCCCCGCGCAGAACGCGCAGGGCCCCAGCGAAGACCAGATGAAGGCGATCCGCGAGCGCATCCAGGCGCGCCGCCAGCAATTGCAGCAACAACAGCAACAGCAGTCGCAGCAACCGCCCGCGGGCGGCTCCGGCCACAACCCTTAGAGTGACAGCATGACCCTGCGCCTTTTCCCCGTGTCTTTCCTTGTCGCCCTGCTGGTGGGCTGCACCACCGTGCCCGCGCCGGAGGTGCGCCGCGATGCGGTCCTCGACAGCCACCAGGTGGTCGCCGGCGATGGATCCCACGCAGGCGTCGATGCCGAGCCACTGGGAACCAGCAGTGCACCGCAGGCGGTGATCCGCCGCGGCACCGGCACGATGATCAACCGCAGCGCCGCCGCCGCGCCGCAGCCATCGCTGGGCAATGCCTCCACCGGCAATGCGACCTTCAACTTCGAAGGCGAATCGGTGCACGCCGTGGTCAAGGCGATCCTCGGCGACTTCCTCGGCCAGAACTACGTGATCGCGCCGGGCGTGCAAGGGACCGTGACCCTGGCCACGCCCAAGCCGGTGTCCTCGGCGCAGGCCTTGAACCTGCTGGAAATGGTGCTGGGCTGGAACAACGCACGCATGGTCTACAGCGCAGGCCGCTACAACATCGTGGCCGCCGATCAGGCGCTGGCGGGCACCGTGTCACCCAGCACCGCCTCGCCGGCCAATGCGCGTGGCTTCGAAGTGCGCGTGGTGCCGCTGCAGTACATCTCCGCCACCGAGATGAAGAAAGTGCTGGAGCCGTACGCGCGCCCGAACGCGATCGTCAACGTCGACAACGGCCGCAACGTGATCACCCTCGGTGGCACCCGCAGCGAGCTGGAAAACTACCTGCGCACGGTGGAGATCTTCGACGTGGACTGGCTCTCGGGCATGTCCGTGGGCGTGTTCCCGATCCAGTCCGGCAAGGCCGAGCAGGTGGCCGCCGATCTGGAGAAGGTGTTCGGCGAGGAAAGCAAGACTCCCAGCGCCGGCATGTTCCGCTTCCTGCCGCTGGAGAATGCCAACGCGGTACTGGTGATCACCCCGCAGGCGCGTTACCTCGACCAGATCCAGCAGTGGCTGGACCGCATCGATACCGCCGGTGGCAGTGCGCGGCTGTTCTCCTACGAGCTGCGTTACGTCAAGGCCAAGGACCTGGCCGAGCGCCTGGCCGAGGCCTTCGCCAACGAGAACGGCCGCAGCGGCCGTGGCAGCAGTTCGCTGGCGCCGGGCGCGTCGCCGATGGACCTTGGCAGCCGCGATGGCAACAGCAACAGCAATTTCTCCAACACCGGCAGCAGCAACGGCGGCAGCCGCGGCGGGTTGGGCGATGGCACGATGAACCTGCCGCAGCGTCAGTCCGGCAACGCCAGCTTCAGCCTGGAAGTGCAGGGCGATACGGTCGGCGTGTCGGCGGTGGAGGAAACCAACACCTTGCTGGTGCGCTCCACCCCGCAGGCCTGGCGCTCGATCCGCGAAGTGATCGAAAAGCTCGACGTGATGCCGATGCAGGTCCACATCGAAGCGCAGGTGGCCGAGGTCGCGCTGACCGGTGACCTCAGCTACGGCGTGAACTGGTTCTTCGAGCAGGCTGTGGCCACCGGCAAGACCGAGAGCGGCATCGACCTGCCCAGCGCGCTTGGCCGTTCGATCTGGGGCAGCATCTCCGGCTCGGTTGGCAGTGATGGGGTCGGCTGGACCTTCCTCGGCAAGAACGCCGCCGCAGTGGTCAGTGCGCTGGACAAGGTCAGCAACCTGCGCCTGCTGCAGACCCCCTCGCTGTTCGTGCGCAACAACGCCGAAGCTACCCTCAACGTGGGCACCCAGATTCCGATCAACTCGGTGTCGGTCAATACCGGCGTGGGCGGCGACAACACTTACAGCCAGGTCCAGTACCTGGATACCGGCGTGATCCTCAAAGTGCGCCCGCGCATCACCCGCGATGGCGTGGTGTTCCTGGACATCGTGCAGGAGGTCAGCTCGGCCGGCGCGATCCCGAGCGGCTGCGACCCGACCCGCACCACCTGCAACCCGCCGATCAATACCCGCAAGATCTCCACCGAAGCGGCGGTGCAGAGCGGTGACACCATCATGCTCGCCGGCCTGATCACCGATTCCGGCGAAGACGGCTCCAGTGGCGTACCGGGCTTGAGCAAGCTGCCGGTGATCGGTGCGCTGTTTGGCCGGAAGACGTTGAAGTCAGAACGCTCCGAAGTGATCGTGCTGCTGACCCCGACCATCGTGCGCAACGCGCAGGAGTCGCGGAACCTGACCGACGAATACAGCAGCCGCTTCCGTGCGATGGAGCCATTCCCCGAGCGCAAGGGCAAGCGCTGAGCGATGCCAGGCCCCTGCTGTCATCGCAGGGGCCGATCTTGTTACGCTGGCCGTGCCCAAGGGAGCCTGCGATGACACAGCGACACGGCGAAGACGGCAGCACGCAGAGGTCGGCATGAGCACGGTCATCCTGCTGCCGATCGGGGTCGACGATGCCGCGCTGGACCGCTGCCTGGCCGCGCTCGATGCTGGCACCGCGCCAGGCACCGCGATCTGGCTGGCCGACGATGGCCAGGCCGGCCCGCGCGCCCAGGCCGTGATCGAACATTGGCTTGCACAGACGCCGCTGCAGGCCGAGTACACCCGCCGCGCCCGCGCGATCGGCGAAGTCGCCCATCTGGATGAAATGCTCGCAGCGTGTACCGGCGCCGATGTGGTGGTGCTCGCCCCGGATGCGATCCCGGCACCGGGTTGGTTGCAGCAGTTGGAAGCCTGCCTGGCCCGCGATGCCTCGATCGGCTCGACCACGCCGTGGTGCAACGCCGGTGAGACGGCCGCCTGGCCGCGTCTGGGCGAGATCAATCCGCTGCCGGACGATCTGGATCTGGCCCCGCTGGCCCAGGCCTGCGCGGCGATGCCGCCGCTGCATCCCGAGCTTCCCTCGGCGGTGACGCACGCCGTGTTGTTGCGCGGCAACGCCCGGCGCAAGGCCGGTGGGCTGGACATGCACAGTTACGCCTCATGGAATGCGGCCCTGATCGACCTCAGCCTGCGCATGGCCGGGCTCGGCTGGCGCAACGCCCTGTGCGAGACCGCCTTCGTCGCCCGCGTGGCCGAAGGTGTAACCGGCGAGGGCGACATGGAGGCGTTGGCGTCGCGCTGGCCGGCCTGGCCGCCGCGGCTGGCCGGCTTCCTGATGGTCGATCCATTGCAGCAGGCACGCCACGACCTGCAGCAACACCACCGGCAGGCGATAATGCCCAAGGCGCAGGGCGATCTGTTCGCGCCGCCTGTCATTGCTGCCCCGGAGTCGCCCGTTTGAGCCCTGCCATCGCCGCCATCATCGTCAGCTACCAGAGCGCCAGCACGCTGGACGCCTGCCTGCTGCGCCTGCGCGAGGCGCGCGACATCGCCGAGATCCGCGTGGTCGACAACGATTCCACCGACGGCACTCTGGAGATCGTGCAGCGCCATGCCAGCGCCGATCCGCGGGTGCGCTTCATCGCCAATCCGGACAACCCCGGCTTTGCCGCCGCCAACAACCAGGGCGTGGCCGACAGCCAGGCACCGTGGCTGGCCTTCATCAACCCGGATCTGATGGTCGGCCCGGAGACCCTGGCCCAACTGCGCGCACGCGCGCTGCCGCTGGGTGACTGTCTGCTGGGGGTCGAGCAGGTGGACGAGGAGGGCCTGCCGGACGCTGCGGTGCGCCGCCGTGATCCGGATTTCGCCGCGATGCTGCGCAACCCCGGGCAGGGCGGCAAGCTGGCGATCCCGGTCGACCGCAGCCAGCCGCTGCAGGTGGTGCCGGCCCTGTCCGGCGCATTGCTGCTGATGCCGCGCGCCCTGTTCGAGCGGATCGGCGGCTGGGATGCGGGCTACCGCCTGCACGCCGAGGACCTGGACCTGTGCCGGCGCGCACGCGAGGCCGGCGCGGTGATCGCGATCGCCAACGACCTGCAGGTCACCCATGTGCGCGGTGTCTCCAGCCGCTCACGGCCGTTCTTCGTGGAATGGCACAAGCACCGCGGGCTGTGGCGGTACTTCCGGAAATTCGAGGCGCCGCAACGTGCCTGGCCGGTGCGCTGCGCGGTGTGGGGCGCGATCTGGGCGCATGCGCTGGTGCAGGTCCCGCGACTGCTCCGCCGCCGGTGAGCATCCGCGCACCCACTTCGGCACCGGGGCGATACGTGCCGTGAACGCATTCCACGCTGAGGGCACTGGCCGTTGGTCGGGCACGGTGGCAGGCGCATAATCTCCAGCATGATCATCCAGTCCCTGCTCGACACCGACCTGTACAAGTTCACCATGATGCAGGCGGTGCTGCATCAGTACCCCGGCGCGCAGGTGCAGTACCGGTTCAAGTGCCGGACCCCGGGCATCGACCTGGCGCAGTTCATCGACCAGATCAACGCCGAGATCGACCACCTGTGCAGCCTGCGCTTCAGCGCCGAAGAGCTGGACTACGTGCGCGGCCTGCGCTTCGTCAAACCGGATTTCGCCGATTTCCTCGGCCTGTTCCACCTGGACCGCAAGTACATCGCGCTGCGCCCCTCGACCACCGTGCCCGGTGAGATCGATCTGGACATCACCGGGCCGTGGCTGCACACCATCCTGTTCGAAGTCCCGCTGCTGGCGATCATCAACGAGGTCTGGTTCCGCAACACCACCGACTCGGATTTCAGCGAGGGCGAGCGCCGCCTGCAGGCCAAGACCGCGCTGCTGCGCGATACCCCCGGCTTCGAGCTGTGCCGGATCGCCGATTACGGCAGCCGCCGCCGTTACTCGCGTGAGTGGCACGGGCGGATGCTGCCGATGCTGCGCGACGCGCTCGGTGCGCAGTTCGTGGGCACCAGCAACGTGCATTTCGCCCGGCTCTACGGCATGACCCCGCACGGCACGATGGCCCATGAGTACCTGCAGGCCTTCCAGGCACTCGGCCCGCGCCTGCGTGACTCGCAGGTGGCCGCGCTGGAATCCTGGGCACGCGAGTACCGCGGCGATCTGGGCATCGCGTTGTCGGACGTGGTCGGGCTGGAGGCCTTCCTGCGCGACTTCGATATGTACTTCTGCAAGCTGTTCGACGGCGTCCGCCACGATTCCGGGGATCCCTTCACCTGGGGCGACCGCATGCTGGCCCACTTTGAAAGCCGCCGGGTGGATCCACGCAGCAAGGTGCTGGTCTTCAGCGACGGGCTGAACATCGAAAAGGTGATGCAGCTGTTCGATTACTTCCGCGGCCGCTGCCAGGTGGCCTTCGGGGTCGGCACGCACCTGACCAACGACCTGGGCCCGACCCCGCTCAACATCGTCATCAAGATGGTCCGCTGCAACGGCCAGCCGGTCGCCAAGCTGAGCGATTCGCCGGGCAAGAGCATGTGTGATGACCCGGGGTATCTGGCGTATCTGCGCCAGGTGTTCGAGTTGCCGGCCGAGGGCTGAGTGCTGCGGCTCGGCGGTCGCCCCGCCGTGGTGTCACACTTTTCGGGAGGGTCGGCCGGGGGCATCCCAGGCCTGTGATTGCCCTCACGGCCGCCCGGCGTGTCGGGTATCCCACGTTTCCGTTCAGCCCGGCCGCCGCGGGTGACGCGGCGCGTCAGGAAACGACGCAGCGCGCTTGCTATGCAGGAAAGCCAGATGTGCCACAATATTGTGAGGCGTAGTTCACACTTTTGACCGACATCGATGCCGGTAATTGCCCGTATACCGCCTCTGCATCGTGGTTCGTCTAGGCTTTTCAGATGAATTCATCAGCATTGCTTGATTACTACCGTGCCCATGCGTGCTCTACTCAGTGGCGCGGCTTCCTGCTCGCGCTCTGTGAAGAGTTCGACAGCGCGTTGCCCGATGCCGAACTGGCCCGGCTGATGGCGCGTATCGGTGAGCGCTTCGGCCGTGACCACGCACTGCCGGCGGTCGCCACGCTGGACGAACTGCAGCATGCGGCCAACGCCGTGTGGTCGTCGACGGAGTGGGGACAGGTCGTGTTCGAGGAAGCGCCCGAACAGGTGCGCATCCATCACGCGGCGTCGCCGTTGTCGGCGGTGCTCGGCACCCGCGCCGGGTGGGAGACCGGGTTTCTCGAAGGTGTGTACCGGCAGTGGTTCCGCGCCGCCGGGATGATGTCGGTGCTGGATGTGCGCTATCTGCAGAGCGACCATCCCGATGTAGCCACGTACACGCTGTCGCGTGTGTTCTGAATCTCTCCCCCCTTTCGATGGTGCCATGAGCAAGCTTCAGCAACCTGCCGATTCAGAGAGCCACGACGACGTGGCCGGTCTCTTCAACCGCCTGGGGGACCGCGATGACACGCGTGCTTACCGGGATTTCTCTCATAGCCAGTCCCGCGTCAGCACGGTAGCCAAGCCGCGCGACGAGGTGCCGCCGCCGATTCCGGCCGTGGTCCTGCCGCCGGTGCCCAATGCCGCAGCGGTGATCGCGCCGGCCCAGACTGCTCCGGTGGAGACGCCGGCCAGTGCCGCACCGGCACAGAAAACACCGCTGGAACAGCTGTTCCAGCGACTGGCCGGTGCGCGTAGCGCGACGCCGGGGCACAGCCCGCTGAGCCGGCTGCGCGGGGCGTGAAACGTAGCCGGTGATCGCTCGCCGCGCCCTTCGGGGTGGGGCGGGAGTGCCGGCTGATGCAAGGGGATGCCGCTGCGTGCGGCCGTGTTGGGGAACATCATGAGCAAAACTTCCACCCCGAGAGGGGATGCCGTTCTGGCCCGCTTGGCGCTGCTTGCGCTGGTGGTCGGCGGCGCCATGCTGCTGGCCTTCGTGATCACCGTGCCCATGGAGATCGGTCAGCAGTTCCTGTTCTCGGCCGTGGTGTTCCTGATCGCCCTGTGCCTGCGCAACCGCGAAAGCCGGTTGATTCCGCTGGTGTTGATGGGCCTGTCGCTGGTGATGTCCACGCGCTACATGTACTGGCGCCTGACCGACACGATGGGCATGAGCAGCTTCGTCGATCTCACTCTGGGCCTGGGCCTGGTGGCCGCCGAGGTGTACTCGTTCATCGTGCTGGTGCTGGGCTACTTCCAGGTGGCCTGGCCGCTGCATCGCAAGCCGATGCCGTTGCCCGAAGACCAGTCGCTGTGGCCCACCGTGGATGTGCTCATCCCGACCTACAACGAGCCGCTGTCGGTGGTACGCACCACCGTGCTGGCGGCCACCGTGCTGGACTGGCCGGCGGACAAGCTCAACATCTACCTGCTCGATGATGGCCGCCGCGAGGAATTCCGTGAATTCTGCGAGGAGGTCGGGGTGCAGTACATCACCCGGACCAACAACAGCCACGCCAAGGCCGGCAACATCAATGCGGCGCTGAAGAAGACCACGGGCGAATACGTGGCCATCTTCGATTGCGACCACATGCCGACCCGCTCGTTCCTGCAGATGTCGATGGGCTGGTTCCTGTTCGACGAGAAGATGGCCGTGGTGCAGACGCCCCACTACTTCTTCTCGGCCGATCCGTTCGAGCGCAACCTGGGCAACTTCGGGCGCGTGCCCAACGAAGGCGAGCTGTTCTACGGCTTGCTGCAGGATGGCAACGACCAGTGGAACGCGACCTTCTTCTGTGGCTCCTGCGCAGTGATCAAGCGCGGCCCGCTGGAGGAAGTGGGTGGCGTGGCCATCGAAACCGTCACCGAGGATGCGCACACCGCGATCCGTCTGCACCGTGCCGGATACCGCAGTGCCTACATCCCGGTGCCGCAGGCGGCCGGCCTGGCTACCGAGAGCCTGTCGGCACACGTCGGCCAGCGCATCCGCTGGGCCCGTGGCATGGCGCAGATCCTGCGGGTGGACAACCCCATGTTCGCCAAGGGGTTGAGCCTGATGCAGCGCATCTGCTACACCAACGCGATGCTGCACTTCTTCTATGGTCTGCCACGGATCATCTTCCTGACCGCGCCGCTGGCCTTCCTGTTCTTCGGCGCCCACGTCATCCACGCCTCGGCGCTGATGATCCTGGCCTACGCGCTGCCGCACATCGTGATGGCCAACCTGACCAACCTGCGCGTGCAGGGCAAGCATCGCCATCTGCTGTGGAACGAGGTGTACGAGACCACGCTGGCCTGGTACATCCTGCGCCCGACCCTGATGGCGGTGATCAATCCCAAGCTGGGCAAGTTCAACGTCACCGCCAAGGGCGGCCTGGTCCAGCGCAGCTACTTCGATGCGCAGATCGCCCGCCCGTACCTGTTGCTGCTGTTGTTGAACCTGCTGGGCGTGGTGGCCGGCATCGTGCGGATGGTGATGGCCGATACCAGCGGCGAGGTCAACACGATCTGGTTGAACCTGGGCTGGACCGTCTACAACATGATCATGCTGGGCGCGGTCATCGCCACCTCCAGCGAACAGCGTCAGATCCGACGCTCGCACCGCGTGCCGCTGAACATGCGGGCAGTCCTGCACCTGCCCGATGGCCAGGCATTGCCGTGCCGCACGCTGAACTTCTCCACCGGTGGCATGGCGCTGCGGCTGGATCAGTCCCAGCCCGTGCAGCCGGGTACGTGCGTGGAGGTTGAACTGGCCCATCGCCAGCGCAGCGAGCGCCTGCCGGCCGAAGTGCGGCACGATCGCGACGACCAGGGCATCAGCATCCAGTTCGGCGAGCTGACCTTGGAGCAGGAACGCTGGCTGGTCACCTCCACCTTCGCCCGTGCCGACATCTGGGTGAAGCTGTGGGGTCGTCATGACCGCGATACGTTCCTGCGTTCCACCACCGACGTCCTCAAGGCCAGCATGCGCGGCTTCCACCGCCTGGGCAGTTTCGTTCTTGCGGGAGGCCGCAAGGATGGCCCCACCCCGCCGCGCACCGGAGATTCCGCATGACCCGTCGTGACCGTTCCCTGTTCCGCCCGGTGCGCGTGCCGCGTCCGTCCGCCGCAGCGGTGGCGTTCACCCTGACCCTGCTGTGTGGCGCGGTCTACGCGCAGGATCCTGCGGTTCCCGCAACGGCCACGCCCGTCGTTGCACCCGCCGATGCCGCCCCGGCAGTGCCCGTGCCGCCTGCCGCGCCAGCGGCTGGTTCGCGGCAGAGCCGCTCCACGCTCAAGCAGCTCGGCATCGATTACGAGATCACCCTGCGCGGCATCCAGGGCACCGCTGGCGTGCCGTTCTCGGTGCGCAACGACCAGGTGGTCGATCGCGCCTCGCTGCATCTGAAATACAGCTATTCACCGGCGCTGTTGCCGGATCTGTCGCACCTGAAGGTCACCGTCAACGACGTCACCGTGGCGACGTTGCCCACGCCGGTCGAGCAGGCCGGGCGGATGATCGAGCGCGACATCGATATCGATCCGCGCATGATCATCGATTACAACCGCATCAACCTGCAGTTGATCGGCCACTACACCCGCGAATGCGAGGATCCGGACCACACCAGCCTGTGGGCCAACATCGACGCCGGCAGCTATCTGGAACTGGGCTGGGCGCCACTGCAGCTGACCAATGATCTGTCGCTGCTGCCGGTGCCGTTCTTCGATGCCCGTGACACCAACCGGCTTGAACTGCCGTTCGTGTTCACTGGTCAGCCGGGGCAGGGGCTGCTGCAGTCGGCCGGTATCGTCTCTTCGTGGTTCGGCGCGCTGGCCGGCTATCGCGGTGCGCTGTTCCCGGCCTCGATCGATACCGTGCCGCTGGAAGGCAATGCGGTGGTCGTGGCCACCCCGCGCAACCCGCCGGCCGGCCTGGTGCTGCCCGACATCAGCGGGCCGACCCTGGCCGTGATCGCCAATCCGAACGATGCCAACGGCAAGTTGTTGCTGGTGCTCGGCCGCGATGACGGTGAGCTGCGCATCGCGGCCACCGCGCTGACCCTGGGCACGCCGTTGTCCGGACCGACCGCCAGCATCGGCGATTTCAAGGAGATCGCGCCGCGCAAGCCGTACGACGCGCCAAAGTGGGTGCCCAGCGATCGCCCGGTGCGAGTCTCCGAACTGGTCCAGCAGACCAGCGAGTTGAATGTGGTCGGTTACCACCCGGACCTGATCCGGATCGGCCTGCAGCTGCCGCCGGATCTGTTCACGTGGCGCCGTGATGGCATCCCGCTGGATCTGCGCTACCGCTACACGCTGCCGGAAGGCGCGAACAAGTCGGCGCTTAACATCAGCATCAACGATGCTTTCGTCACCACGCTGCCCTTGAACGGCCGCCCCGCACCGCGCTCGGTGTCGGAGATGCTGTGGAACAAGATGAAGGCACCGGGCGTGATGCCGATCCAGCAGAAGGTGATGCTGCCGACCGGCCCGTTCTCGTCCAACAGCCAGCTGCGCTTCCACTTCTTCTTTGATCGCCCGCAGGCGGCCGAATGCAAGAACACCTTCCCGGATGTGTCCGCGGCGATCGACGGCGACACCAGCATCGATCTGAGCGGCTTCGACCATTACATGGCGATGCCCAACCTGGCCGCCTTCGGAAATGCCGGTTATCCGTTCACGCGTCTGGCCGATCTTTCCGAGACCGTGCTGGTGCTGCCCAACAACCCCAACGCCGATGACGTCGGCAATGTGCTGACCCTGCTCGGCCGCATGGGGGCCTCGACCGGTTACCCGGCGCTGCGCAACCGCATCATCGCTGCCGGCCAGGTAGGCGAGCACGCCGACCAGGATCTGGTGGTGCTGGGGTCGCGTCGCAGCCAGCCGCTGTTCGGCGAGTGGGCCGCGCACCTGCCGATCGGCGAGGCGGGGCAGTCGCGCCGTTTCCAGCTGTCGGACTGGGTGTTCGAGCGGATGCCCTCGTTCCTGTCGCCGGATGCGCGCCGCACCGATCTGCCGACCACCGCCGAAGTGTCGGTGCGTCCGGACGCTGGCGATGTCGTGCTGATGGGCTTTGAGTCGCCCCTGCGCAAGGGGCGCAGCGTGATCGCGGTGATGGCCGATGATCCGGCGCAGGTCAACCGCCTGTTCGAGGCGTGGTTCGACCCGGACCGTCTGCGTGACTTCCAGGGCAGCGTGGTGCTGCTGCAGAAGGACAAAGTGCGCAGCCTGGCCGGCAACCAGACGTATTACGTCGGCCACCTGCCGCCGCTGACCTGGCTGCGCTGGTACTTCTCGCAGAGTCCGCTGCTGTTGGCTGGCTTCGTCGGTCTGGCCTGCCTGCTGTTGGCCCTGATCGCGCGCTGGCTGCTCAAGCGCAACGCCAAGTCCCGCATCGGGCTGTCAGGCTGAGCATGCGCGACACGTCCGTCCCCGCGCCGGCGCTCGCGCGCCGCCGCTTTCTGCAGGCACTCGCGGCAGCCGGTGCTGCCGCCGCGTTGCCGCTGGACGCATGGGCGCAGGCCTGTGGCACGCCGTGGCGTGAGTGGCGCACGTTCGTGGATCGGCACATCGAGCCCGACGGGCGCGTGGTCGATCACCTCAACACGGACCTGCGCAGCACCTCCGAATCGCAGTCCTACGGGTTGTTCTTCGCGCTGGTCGACAACGATCCGGTGCTGTTCGACCGCATTCTGGCCTGGACCCGCCGCCACCTCTGCCGCGGCCGCGCCGATCTCAATCTGCCGGCGTGGCTGTGGGGCCGGGCCGCCGACGGCCAGTTCCGCGTGCTCGACCCCAACACCGCCTCCGATGGCGAGTTGTGGATCGCTTATGCGCTGCTTGAAGCCGGCCGCCTGTGGAAGCGCCCGGGCCTGGTCGAGGCCGGGCGCCAGACGCTCGCGCTGATGCGCACGGCCGAAATCGTCGAGCTGCCCGGATTCGGGCCGATGCTGCTGCCCGGCAACCGCGGCTTCGTGCAGGCCGACCGCTGGACGCTCAACCCCAGTTACCTGCCGCTGTTCGTGCTGCGCCGCTTCGCCGCCGTCGATGCACGCGGCCCGTGGGCGCGGCTGGCCGAGCGCAGCGTGGCGATGACCCGCGCCAGCGCCCCGGTCGGGTTCGCGCCGGACTGGATTGCCTGGAACGGCAAGGCCTTCGTGGTCGACGCCGGCAAGGGCGCGCTCGGCAGCTACGATGCCATCCGCTGCTATCTCTGGGCCGGGATGACCGACCCGGCCGATCCGCTGCGGCGCAGCTTGCTTGATGGCCTGTCCGGCCCGCTGTCGATGCTGCGCGCGCAGACCGGCTTTGCCGAGAAGATCGACACGCGTCTGGGGGTCGGCACCGGCGCACCCTCGCCGGGCTTTGCCGCCGCACTGCTGCCGTATCTCAGTGCGCTTGGCCAGCCTGCACTGGCCAAGGCACAGCTGGCGCGGATCCCGGCCGGCACCCTCAACTATTACGATCGTGCCCTGGTGCTGTTCGGCAAGGGCTGGATGGATCGCCGCTACCGTTTTTCTGCCGATGGGCGACTGCTGCCCGCGTGGAGTTCGCCATGTTCCGCAAGACCCTGACCCCCCTTTGCCTGGTTGGCCTGTGCGTGTTGACCGTGCCGGCCTTCGCGCAGAACGCGTCCTCGACGCAGCAGCTGGTCAGCCAGGGCAATTACTGGCAGGACCAGGGCCGTGAAGATCTGGCGGCCGATGCCTGGCGCAAGTTGCTGGCGACCGATCCCAACCAGGCCGACGCACTGCTCGGCCTGGGCCTGATCGACCTCAACCAGGGCCGCCGTGCCGAGGCACAGAAGCGGCTGCAGCAGCTGCAGGCACGCCACCCGTCCTCGGCGCAGACCACGCGCCTGCGCATGGCGCTTGGTGGCGGCGGCGGTGGCAACCAGCTGCAGACCGCGCGCCGTGCGGCGGCGGCCGGTCGATACGTCGAGGCGGTACGCGCCTATGACGAGGCCTTCGGTGCGGGCGGCCCGCCCAACGATCTGGCGCTGGAGTACTACCAGGTGCTGGCCGGTACGCCGGAAGGCTGGACCCGCGCGCGCGATGGCTTGCGCCGTATCGCCACCGGCAACAACAACCCGGCCAAGCTCGCACTGGCCCAGGTGCTGACCTACCGCGAGCCGACCCGCCGCGAGGGCATCGCCCAGCTGCGTACGCTCAGCCAGGCCACCGACACCGCCGGCCCCGCGCGTGCGGCCTGGCGCCAGGCGCTGCTGTGGCTCAACGCCACCGCCGCCGATGCCGGGCTGTACCAGGCCTTCCTGGACGTGGTGCCGAATGATCGTGAAGTGGCGGCCAAGCAGGCGCAGCTGCGCGAGCAGGCCGTGGCCAACCGTCCCGTGCCGCAGGATCCGAACCAGCGCCTGCTCGGCGAGGGCTTCCGCGCGCTGGACGGCAACAATCTGGCGCAGGCCGAAGCGCGCTTTGCGCAGGTACTGCGCGCGCGGCCGCGCGATGCCGAGGCACTCGGCGGTCTGGGTTCGGTACGTCTGCGCCAGGAACGTTTCGGCGAAGCCAATGAACTGCTGCGCCCGGCGGCTGCGATCAACGGCAAGTGGCGCAGCGCGGCCGATGCCGCGCGCTACTGGCTGACCCTGCAGGAGGTGCGTCGCCAGCCCAGCGGCGATGCCATCGCCCGTGTGCAGCAGGTCATCGCGCTGCAGCCCAAGGAGCCCGCCGGCTACGTCGCGCTGGCCGACCTGCAGAGCGGCAGCGATCCGGCCGCGGCAGAACGCAGCTACCGCAAGGCACTGGAACTGGATGCCGGCAACGCCGGTGCGCTGCAGGGCCTGGTCGGCCTGCTCGGCCGTCTCGGCCGCGCCGATGAAGCGGCCGCGTTGTTCGACCGGCTGACCCCGGCCCAGCAGGAAAGCGCCGGTGGCCAGTCCGTGCTGCGTGCCAACCTCGCCCGCGCGCGCGCGCAGCAGGCGCTGGCCGAGGGCAGCATCGAGATGGCGCAGATCGAATTGGAAGACGCGCTGCTGGTGCAGCCGCGCGATCCGTGGCTGCGGCTGGAATTGGCGCGGCTGTATACGCGCGCGGGCCGTCCGGATCAGGCCAACGGTGTGATCGAAGGGCTGCGCGCGCTGGACGACAGCTCGGCAACGTCGCTGTATGCGCAGGCCCTGTTCGCCCAGGAAAGCAGTGATTGGCCGCGGGCCTATGCGCTGCTCGAACGCATTCCCACCGCCTCGCGGGATTCTGAAATGACTGCGCTGCATGACACCGCGTGGGTGCAGGTGCAGGCCGCCCAGGCGCGCTCGCTCATGCAGCGCCAGCGCAGTGGCGAAGCGCAGCTGTTGCTGGCCCGCGCCGAAGCCGCACTCGGCGACCGGGTCAAGAATCCGTCCATCGTGGCCGCGTTGGCCGGTGCCTACGCCGACATCGGCAGCCAGCAGCGCGCCCTCGTGCTCGCGCAGCGCCTGATCGAAGGCGGTTCGCCCAGCGTCGACAATCGCCTGGAATATGCCTCGGTGCTGTTGCGCGCCGGTCGCGATGGCGAAGTCGCCGCGATCCTGCGCCAGCTCGCCGACGTGCCGCTCTCGGCGAGCCAGCAGACCCGCTTGAACGATCTGCGCAGCGGTTACGTGCTGCGCCAGGTCGATGCGCTGCGTGAGCTGGGCAATCTGGAAGGTGCATATGCGGTGCTGGCCCCGGCCTTGGCCGAGCGCCCGCAGGATCCGCGCAACATCGCTGCGCTGGCACGGCTGTACGCCGCCGCGGGCGACAACGGCCAGGCGCTGGCGCTGTATCAGCAGCAGCTGCAGTTGGCGCCGGGCGATCTGGATGCGATGGTCGCCGCTGCCGGCAGTGCCGCGGCGATGCGCGACATGGACCTGGCCGAACAGTATCTGGAGCGCGCGCTGAAGCAGGCGCCGGAATCGCCGGATGTGTTGGCGGCCGCCGGCCGTGTGTACCGCGCGGCCGGCAAGAACCGCCGTGCTGAAAGCTACTTCCGCGCGTCGCTGGCGGCTGCCGCGAAGGGCAGTGGCCAGCTCGACAACGGCTACCCGCAGGCCAGCACCGCGATGCTGGCAGGCGGTGGCAGCTTCAATCCCTTCGCTGGCCTCAACCGTGGCGGTGGCACCCGTACCGCAGCGCTGCGCGACGGGGGGCTGCCATTGCCGGCCGCGACTGCCCGTCTGGCTGCCGAACCGCTGCCGATGGACGCCGGTCCGGCGATGGGCATGAGTCTGGGCCCGGCAAGCGTCACCCCGGTGATCGATGCCGATGGCCTGCCGGAGCCGGTCATGGCCACGGCCGCGGCCAGCGGCGGCGTCGGCCTGCCGTTGCCGGTGCCCGGCTCGCGCCAGGTGCCCGGCCAGGCGAGTGCGCCGCGCGCCTCGCGCAACACCGCGCTTGGCCCGCTGCCGCCGGCCACCACCGGCAACGGCGTGCTCGATGAACTGCGCGCGCTCAAGGCCGAGAACAGCAGCAGCCTGGCCGTGGGCGCGGCGTATCGCACCCGCGCCGGCGAAGCCGGCATGGGCCAGCTCGATGACCTGCAGGTGCCGCTGGAAGGGCAGTTCGCGGTCGGCGACGGCAAGCTCAAGGTGGCCATCACCCCGACCGTGCTCGATGCCGGTCGCCCGGATCCCGAGTACACCAGTGCCAGCCGTTTCGGCGGTGGCCCGCAGGCGGCTCTGGCCGGCGCACTGGCGGCTGATCGCACGCCGGTCGATGATCTGGTCGGCTCGTCGCTCTACCAGACCCTGCTGACCCGTGGCGAGAGCAACGCGACCCGCAATCTGATCTACGACCGAGCACTGGACAACGGCCGTTACCAGGAACTGTTCAACCAGACCGATGGCTCGCTGACGCAGGCCGAACGTGCGGCTGCCGCGCGTGCGCTGCTGTTCGCCGATCCGCTGCCCAGCTACATCCTCAGCCGCGATCTGGCCAATACGCCGATCAGCGATATCGCCACGCAGGTGTTGGGCAATGCCGGCCTGGTGCGCGGGCTGAGCGCGGCCGAGCAGGCCCAGCTCAAGACCCTGTCCCAGGGCGGCGGCGGTTCGCAGACCCCGCAGGCCTTCCAGGACACGCTCTATGCGATGGTGGCCAATGCCGCCGGTGCGCGCCGCATGAGCTCCCAGGATGCCAGCGGTGCCGGCGTCTCGGTCGGCTACGAGCGCGGTGGCTTCCGCGCCGATGTCGGCAGCACCCCGCTCGGCTTCGATGACACCCAGATCGTCGGTGGCATCGGCTACCGCGGCCAGATCGGCGATGCGCTGACCTGGTCCGGCGAAGCCTCGCGCCGCGCCGTGACCGACAGCCTGCTGTCGTTCGCTGGGGTGGAAGACGGGCGCAACGGGCTGCGCTGGGGCGGGGTGACCGCCAGCGGCGCCAAGCTCGCCGCGACCGTCGACAACGGTCAGTTGGGCGGCTACGCCAGTGCGTCGTGGCACCGCCTGGAAGGCGAGAACGTGGCCGACAACGATCGCCAGGAAGTCGGCGTGGGCGTGTACGTACACGCGCTGGAAACCGACAACCAATCGCTGACCGCCGGCCTGAACCTGACCGCGATGCAGTACGACCGCAACCTCAGCGGCTTCACCTACGGCCACGGCGGCTACTTCAGCCCGCAGCGTTATGTGGATGTCGGCTTCCCGGTGCACTGGAACGGCCGCACCGCCAGCGGCCGCGTGGCCTGGCAGCTGGATACCAGCGTCGGCGTGCAGCACTTCAAGGAAGAGGCGGCGCCTTACTTCCCGACCGATCCGGCGATGCAGCAGGCCGCCTACGATGCCGCCTCGATGGCCGCGCTGCTGGGCCTGACCACCGAGTATGTCGATCCGGTCTACACCGGCCAGACCAAGACCGGTGTGTCCTACAACCTCAGCGCTGCGGCCGAATGGCAGCTGTCCTCGCAGCTGTTCCTGGGCGGGCGCATGGAGTTCAACAACGCGCGTGACTACCGGCAGTTCGGCACCAGCCTGTACCTGCGCTTCCTGCTCGACCGCCTCGGCGCCGGGCTGGGCAAGCAGCCGCAGCCGCTGCGCTCGCCGTACGCGTCGGGTGAATGATCGCCGTCATGCGCTGATGACCGGCCCGCTGCCAGGCTTTACCTGGCCGCGGGTGTCCCGCAGGCTTGGCCCGTTCCTGCTGCGAAGAGGCTGATGTCCCGTGACTGATTCCCCATCGTTCCACCCGATGCGCCGCCGCCTGCTGCAGGCGCTGGCCGTGACCCCGTTGTTGGCGTGTTCTGCCAACGGTCCAGCGCGTGGCCCCGGCCCGTGGACGGCGTGGCAGGTGATGCGCGCCTCCAGCGTGACCCCGGACGGCCGCATGGTCGACCACAACAACGCCGACCAGCGCTCGACCTCTGAAGGCCAGTCCTACGCGCTGTTCTTCGCGCTGGTGGACAACGATCAGCCGCTGTTCGACCGCATCCTGCGCTGGACCGAGGACAACCTCGCCGGCGGCAGCATGGCCCAGCGCCTGCCGGCTTGGCTGTGGGGGCGCGATGCCGCCGCCAGCGCCTGGAAGGTGCTGGACGACAACCCGGCCAGCGACTCGGACGTGTGGCTGGCCTACACCCTGCACGAAGCGGCCCGGTTGTGGAAACGGCCCGCACTGCGGCAGACCGCCGAGGCGATGCTGGCCGCGATCCTGGCCCAGGAAGTGGTGAATGTGCCGGGCCTGGGCACGATGCTGATGCCGGGGCCGAACGGGTTTGCGACCGAAGATACCTGGCGCTTCAATCCCAGCTACGTACCGTTGCCGCTGCTGCGCCGGTTCGCCGCACTGGACCCGACCGGGCCGTGGACCACCGTGATCGGCAACAGCATGCGTCTGTTGCGCGACACCGCACCGCACGGCTTCGCGCCGGACTGGACCGCATGGCGCGACGGCAGCTTCATCGCCGATCCGGACAAGGGCCCGCTCGGCAGTTATGACGCGATCCGCTGTTACCTGTGGGCGGGCATGACCGCGGTCAACGATCCCAGCTTCCGCCCGGTGCTGGAGGCGCTGCATGGTCCGCTGACGGTGTTGCGCGACGGCCAGCCGATACCCGAGAAGGTCAACACACTCACCGGCGCGCGCGAGGGCACCGGCAACTACGGTTTCGAAGCGGCGTTGGTGCCGTACCTGCAGGTGCAGGGTGAAACGGATCGTGCGAAGGCACTGGCCGCGGCGCTGCCGACGCCGGAACAGCAGCGTGCCGCGCCGCCGCGCTATTACGAGCAGGTGCTCAGCCTGTTCGCCCTGGGCTGGTACGAAGGTCGCTATCGCTTCGCCGCCGACGGCCAATTGCGGCCGGCCTGGGCCTGATCCGCCGCCTACCGACCGCGGGTCGGTAGGCACACCCTCATTCCAGCGCGTAACGCAGCACGAACAACCCGGCCACCAGCCAGACCGCCGGGTGCACCTCGCGCCAGCGCCCGGTGCCGGCCTTGAGCACCGCATACGCGATGAAGCCGAAGGCCAGGCCATTGGCGATGGAGTAGGTGAACGGCATCGCCAACGCGCACAGCGCGGCCGGCACCGATTCGGTCAGGTCGCCCCAGTCCACATCCACCAGCTCACGCAGCATCAGCCCGGCCACGAACAGCAGGGCAGGGGCGGTGGCATAGCCGGGCACCATCGCCGCCAGCGGCGAGAACAACAGGGCGGCCAGAAACAGCGCGGCCACCACCAACGCGGTCAACCCGGTGCGGCCACCGGCCTGCACGCCCGAAGCGCTTTCAGCGAAGGCGGTGGTGCTGCTGGTCCCGAGCAGCGAGCCGGCCACGATCGCGGTGCTGTCGGCCAGCAGCGCGCGGCCGAACCGCTTCTGTGCGCCCGGTAGTTTCAGCAGCCCCGCACGACCGACCACGCCGTACAGCGTGCCGGTGGCATCGAACACTTCCACCAGCACGAACACCAGCACTACCTGCAGCAACACTGCGATCGGCGCACCGCCGTCGTGGTGCAGCAGGCCGGGCAGGTCCAGCTGCAGGAAGGTCGGGGCCAGACTCGGTGGCAGCGAGATCAGGCCGTGGAACTGCACATCACCGAGCAGCCACGCCGCACCGGTGACGGCCAGAATCCCGATCAGGATCGCGCCACGCACCTTGCGCGCCTCCAGGATGGCGATCAGCAGGAAGCCGGCCAGCGCCAGCAGCGGCGGCGCCGTATTGAGCGGACCGAGTGCGACCAGTGTGTCGGTGTTGGCGATGATCACCCCGGATTTCTGCAGCGCGATGATCGCCAGGAACAGCCCGATGCCGGCCACGATCGCCGCACGCAGCGAGGGCGGGATGCCCGCCACCAGCCACGCGCGTACGCCGGTGAGCGACAGCACCAGGAACACCAGACCGGATATGAAGACGGCGGCCAACGCCTGCTGCCAGGGCAGGCCGGCGGCGCCGACCACGGTGAAGGCGAAAAACGCATTCAAGCCCATGCCCGGGGCCATGCCGACCGGGAAGTTGGCGGCGAACGCCATCACCATCGAGCCCAGTGCAGCGGCCAGGCAGGTGGCGACGAATACCGCACCCGGGTCCATGCCGGTGGTGCCCAGGATGTCCGGGTTGACGAACACGATGTAGGACATCGTCAGGAAGGTGGTCAGGCCGGCCAGCAGTTCGGTGCGCACGGAGGTGCCGTGCTGCTTCAGCTGGAACAGGCGCTCGGGGAGGGACATGGTGGTTATCTCGCGACGATAAGGCGTCACGACCAACGGTCGTGACCTACCGGAATGCAAACGGCCGCGCAGTGCGCGGCCGTTTTTCCTTTCTTATTTCAGCGCCTTGAAGCGCAGGCGCTTCGGCGCGGCGTCGTCGCCCATGCGGCGGCGCTTGTCTTCTTCGTACTCGCGGTAGTTGCCCTGGAAGAACTCCACGTGCGAATCGCCTTCGAACGCCAGGATGTGGGTCGCGATGCGATCCAGGAACCAGCGGTCATGCGAAATCACGAAGGTGTTGCCCGGGAACTCCAGCAGCGCATCTTCCAGCGCACGCAGGGTTTCGATGTCCAGATCGTTGGACGGTTCATCGAGCAGCAGCACGTTGCCACCCTGCAGCAGGGTCTTGGCCATGTGCAGGCGGCCACGCTCACCACCGGACAGCGAGCCGACCAGCTTCTGCTGATCCTGGCCCTTGAAGTTGAAGCGGCCGATGTAAGCGCGCGACTGGATCTCCACACCGTTGATGTTGAGGATGTCCAGGCCGCCGGCGATTTCCTGGAAGACGTTGTGGTTGCCTTCCAGCGCGTCGCGGCTCTGATCCACGTAGGACAGCTTGACGGTCGGGCCGACCACGATCTCGCCGGTATCCGGCTTTTCCTGGCCGGTGATCATCTTGAACAGGGTCGACTTACCGGCACCGTTGGGGCCGATGATGCCGACGATCGCGCCACCCGGAACCAGGAAGTTGAGGTTGTCGAACAGCAGGCGGTCACCGAACTTCTTGGAGACGTTCTTGAACTCCATCACCGCATTGCCCAGGCGCTCGCCCGGCGGGATGAAGATTTCATTGGTCTCGTTGCGCTTCTGGTAATCCACCGACTGCAGCTCTTCCAGGCGGGCCAGACGGGCCTTGCCCTTGGTGCGGCCGCCCTTGGCGTTCTGGCGCGACCACTCCAGTTCCTTCTGGATCGCCTTCTGGCGGGACTTCTCCTGGTTGTCTTCCTGACGCAGGCGGTCGTCCTTCTGGGTCAGCCAGTCGGTGTAGTTGCCCTTCCACGGAATGCCGCGGCCGCGATCCAGTTCCAGGATCCACTCGGCGGCGTTGTCCAGGAAGTAGCGATCATGGGTGACGGCCACGACGGTGCCGGTGTAGCGGGCCAGGAACTGCTCCAGCCATTCCACGGACTCGGCGTCCAGATGGTTGGTCGGTTCATCGAGCAGCAGCATGTCCGGCTTCTGCAACAGCAGGCGGCACAGCGCCACACGGCGCTTTTCACCACCGGACAGGGTGCCCACGATGGCTTCCCACGGCGGCAGGCGCAGCGCATCGGCGGCCACGTCCAGCTGGTTTTCCAGGGTATGTGCATCGCCTGCGGCGAGGATCGCCTCCAGGCGCTCCTGCTCCTTGGCCAGCTTGTCGAAGTCCGCGCCTTCCTCGGCATAGGCCAGGTAGACGGCGTCCAGCTGGGCCTGGGCCTGCAGCACTTCGCCCACGCCTTCCTCGACCGATTCACGCACGGTCTTGGTCGGGTCCAGTTCCGGTTCCTGGGCCAGGTAGCCGACCTTGATGCCGGCCTGCGGGCGGGCTTCGCCCTCGAAATCGGTGTCCACGCCGGCCATGATCTTGAGCACCGTCGACTTGCCGGAGCCGTTCAGGCCCAACAGGCCGATCTTGGCACCCGGGAAGAACGACAGCGAGATGTCCTTGATGATCTGCCGCTTGGGCGGGACCACCTTGCTGACGCGGTTCATGGTGTAGATGTATTGCGAGGACATGAGGTCTCCGAAGGCGCAACCCTGCGCCCGTTCCGGACGGAACAGGAACAGATGGAAGAAAAGGATGCCCCGATTATAGCCGGAAGCGATCAGTGCCGCCGGGAGCCACGAGCCCCGGGGCTTGCCGCCGCCTGAATGCGGGGTCAAAGCCCTTGAATTGGAAACCGTTTCCAGCCGGAGACCGTTCAGACGGCGTGCGCATGATGGAGCCATCAATCCACCAAGCGAGGCCAATCATGCGCATGAATCGATTTGTGGTCGGGGCCGTTGCCTCGCTGCTGGCCTTGGGCACCGTGGCCCCGGCCTTCGCCGATGACCATCGTGGCCGCGGTCACGACCGCCGGGAGTGGCGTGATGACCGTCGTGACAACCGCCACGATCGCCATGACCGGCACGATCGTCATGACCGTCGCGAGGTCCGCCACGACCGCCGTTACGACCATCGCTACGACAACCGTGGTTACTACCGTCCGGGCCCGCCGCCGCCGCGTGTGGTCTATCGCCCGGCCCCGGGGTATGGCTCCTACGGCTGGGCGCGTGGCCACCGCTACCGTGAGTACTACGGCGGCCCGGTCTACGTGGTCAACGATTACAGCCGCTATTCGGTGCGCCGCCCGCCGCGTGACCACCAGTGGATCCGCGATGATCGCGGCAACCTGCTGCTGGTCGCCATCGCCACCGGGATCATTGCGGACTACGTGATCAACCGGTAAGCAGGATGACAAGAAGGCGCATCCGGTGGATGCGCCTTCTTGCTATCGCACGCCGGCGATCATTCCGGCGGCTGGCGCAGGCAACCTCCGCGCAGGGACGTGCAGCGATCCTCGACGGGACGGATGGCCGCTTCGCTCAGGCGGTACAGCGGCGGGGTGGATGGCTCTGCCAATGGGATCACCGCGAGCGCAGGTAGATTGGCCGCGACCTCGCGCGCCACCTGCCGTGCCTGTTCTGGCCACACTCCAACGATGTCCAGCGTACCGGGGCGGTAGCGGATGTCGTAGTTGCCCAAGCGGGCACCCTGCGCATCGCCGGCGTGGATCGCATAGCGGCCGGGGCGCGCACCGGCATCATCCCCCTCGATGCGCAACACAACACTGTCGATGGCATCGCCGGTGAGCAGCCCTTCGGCGGTATGGCCATTCAGTACAGCGATCTGGCCGATGTTGCTGCGGGCATCGTTGGCGGTGATGGTCAATCCGGCCTTGCCGATGGACAGCACGCCGTTGACGTAGGTGATGTCGTAGTTGGACAAGCCGTTGCCGTCGGCGTTGCTGGCGGTGATGGTGTAGTTGCCGACGTTGGCACTAGCGCTGGCTCCGGAGCTCGCCAGATCGACCTTGCCCACCGTATCACCATGGAGCAGACCATCGACGTTGTAACCGGCCAGGCCGCCGGTTTGCCCATACGTCCTGCTGCCATCATTGGCGGTGATGGTCAATCCGGCCTTGCCGATGCTCAGGACGCCGTCGACATAGGTGATGTCGTAGTTGGACAGACCGGTGCCGTCGGCGTTGCTGACGGTGATGGCGTAGCCGCCGACGTTGGCTGTCGCCGACGCGCCATTGCTGCCCAGTGCGACCGAAGAAACGGCATCGCTATTGAGCAGGCCATCTACGCTGTAGCCGGCCAGGACGAGGCTCTGGCCATAGGTCTTGCTGCCACTATCGGCGGTGATGGTCAGCCCGGCTTTGCCGATGCTCAGGATCCCGTCGACATAGGTGATGTCGTAGTTCGACAGCCCCGTGCCATCCGCGTTGCTGGCGGCGATCAGGTAGTTGCCGACGTTGGCCGTCGCCACCATGCCGGTGGATACCAGATCTACTGAAGACACGGTGTCGCCGTTGACCAGACCATGGCTGCCAAAGCCGTCGAGGCCACCGGACTGGCCATAGGTCTTGCCGCCGTTGTTGGCGGTGATCGTCAGTGCCCGTGGATCCACCTGCAGGGTGCCATCGATGAAGCGCAGTGCATAGCCGGCCTGCGAGCTGTCGAGTGATCCCTTTCCGACCCACAGCGCATAGGGTGTGGTGGACACATTGGCCATCGCAGTGGAGCCGGCTGAGGTGATCAACGGAGCGCCACCCAATACGCCGCCGATCCGATCCGCTTCATAAGCGCCGGCTACGCCCTGCATCGCCCCGCTCACGATGTAAGCCTGGCTCAGATCGACGGTATCGCCATAGATCTTGCTCAGGTTTGCACCGGTGACGGTCAAAAGAGGCTGGTAAGCGAACAGGTAGCGGTTGCCGCTGGCCGTTGGCGTTGCGAATGCCGGGGTGTTCCAGAGTGCGGTATTGCCGCTGTCGAGGCCATTGAACTGGTGGTTCAGCATTGGGCTGTCGAGGAAGATGCGCCACTGGCCATTGCCGCCGCTGACATCGAGTGCGGTAGAGCCAACGTCATTGACGAAGCGACCCGCTGTTGCGAGGTCGATTGTGTCGGCACGGATCATGCCGGTGAGGCGCAGCTCGCCATCGCTGCTGGCGCGCAGTGCACCCGTCGTGACGGAGCCCAATCTCAGCGCGTTGGCGGCGTTGATAGCGATATCGCGGCCAGACAGATCGACTGCTCCAGTGAAATGGTTGCCGGCATCTTTCAACGCGATATCCGCGCCATTGGCATTGAACGAAGACGCGCCGCCTACCCGGAATGCATCGGCTTGGGTAATGCCGCCGGTATCCACGTCGACCGATAGATTTCCGGTAACGTGGAGGCTCGAGCCCAGCGCGGTGAGGTTGGCATCGATGTTCAGATGACTCAACGCGCCAGCCCCCCCGACCGCGCCTGCGATACCCACCTGCCCGCCGGCGTTGATGTCCAACGCGTGCGTCCCGTCGACCGTGCCACCGAACGCGACGCTGCGACCGGCGGCGAGCGCCACATCACGATCCAGCCGCACCGCGCCGGCGTACTCCTGATCCTCGTCGGTGGTGACGTCGCCGCGCAGGGCGATCGTGTCCGCCGTTGCACGCAGGTTGCGTGCATCGACGGTGCCCAGCGGCAGGGTGTTGGCAGCACGGATCGTGATGTCACGACCGGCAAGTGCGACTGAGCCGGCGAACTGGTTGCCCGCGTGGGTCAGCGTGATGTCGCCGATGCCTGCAGCGAGCGTGCTGGCGCCGCCGACCATCAACGCGCCCGTCTGCGTGATCGCGCCCCCATTCGAGCGCGCATCCAACGCACCGGCAAGCGTCATGGCGCCGAGGTTGAGCGCACCGTGGCTGGTCGCGGCCAACGAGGACGCAGACACGCCGCCGAACGCCAGCGCATTTCGATCCGTGATCGCCACCGCGCCGGCACCGACGAGGTCGATCTCGCCTCCGAAATCGTTGTCGGTTCGCGTCAGGGTGATCGCGCCGCCGTTCGTCGCCAGGCGCGTGTCGCCCGTGACCTGGAACGCAGCCGACTGGGTGATGCCATCCCTGTCGCTCGCAAGCGACAGGGTGCCACCGCCGTTGCCGTCGTCGATGGTCAGCGCACCGCCGATCACGATCCGCGCTGCATCGGCATCCAGCCCGGCGAGCGCATGGCTGCCGCCGACCGCGCCCCCGAAGCGTATGTCGCCGTCGCCGGCGCGCGCGGTCAGGGTATGCCGGCCACTGGCGGTCGAGTCGACTGTGCCGGTGAACGCAATGTCGCCCGACGCGCTGTCCAGCGCGGTGTCGGCATCGAGCACAACGCTGCCCCGATAGGTCTGGTCACCCGAGGTGGTCATGGCGGGCGCCAGGTGGATCGTCGTCGCCTGCGCATCGAGGCTGGCCGCGTCCACCTGGCCGAGCACCAGGGTATTGCTGTCGCGGAGCGCGACGTTGCGACCGCGCATGTGGACCCGACCACTGAAGTCGTTGCCGGCGCCGCGCAGATCCATGTCGCGACCCGCATCGAGGGTCGTTGTGCCGCCTGCATCGATGCGGCCACCGGTCTGCACGATGTCCACGCCGCTCGACAGCGCGAGCGCGCCCGCCGCGGAGGCATCGGCTCCGAGCACCAGACCGTTCGCGCCATACAGGGACACGGCACCGCCGCCGAGTGTGTGGCCCAGGGCCAATGCGCCGGTCTCCGAGCGCAGGGTCAAGCGCCCCATGCCCGTGTTGACAGCGGTGGCGAGTTCCAGAGTGCCGCCTGCGAGATCGACACTGCTTCCAGCGCCGCTGGCGAGGTCGACGACCCGCAGGGTGTCCTGGCCGCGCAGGACCACGCCTGCACCGGCGCGCGCGCCCACATCGCCGCCGAAGCGGTTGCCGGCATGTGCCACTGCGATCGCGCCGACGGCATCGAAGGATGCGACCGCTGCGACGACGAGTGCGCCGGCCTGGCCGATCGCCGCGCCGCTGTCCGCAGTGAGGCTGCCGCCGACGCGGCCGGCACCGAACACGAGGCCGCCGGTGCCTGCATGCGCGCCCAGGTCGCCGTCGATGTCGAAGGTCCCCAGGGAAAGCGCGCTGCCGGTCAGCGTGGCATCACCCGCGACCCTCGCGTCGGCCAGCGTCAGTCCGGCCACGCTGGTCGCGCGCAGGCTGTCCACGTCGATCCCTTCAAGCGTCAGCGCCGAGGCGGCATCGACGATCGCAGCGCCGCCATCGAGCGACAGCACGCCGCCGAAGCGGTTGGACGCATTGGCCAGGGTGATGTTGCCATTCGCCACGAAGCGGGCGTTGCCTCCGATGTCGTAGGCGCCCTGCTGGGTGTACGCGCTGCCGCTGTCCACGGTCAGCGTATTGGCCACGCGGATGCCGCGGGCGGACACCGTCGCGCCCTTGAGCGCCAGCGACTGCAGACGACGGGACGCACCGGCATCGGCGCCCAGCAAGACCCCGTTGAGGGCGGCGAGTGTCAGCTGGCCGCGGGCGTCGGTTTCCGCGTCGAGGGCACCGGTCACGGCGATCGAGCCGCCCGTGCTGCGCACCGTGTAGTTTCCGCTGCGCACCCCGGTCACGCCGAATGCGATGTTGCCCGCGGTGGTGAGGTTGCCACCGATCGTCGTCAGGTCGCGGACACCACGTGTATCGAACGACGACAGCGCAGTCGCGCCGCCGATGTTGCCCGCGAATGTCGACCAGCGGCCGGTGACGCCGAGTGCGTACGCGCCATCCACGCGACCGCCGAAGTCGACGGCGCCGACGGTACTGGTCAACTGCGTGTCGCGCTCGAGCAGCAGATCGCCACCGTAGAACTGGTAGCCCGCCGTGGTGACCGGTCCGGACAGCCGCAGTTGCGGCGCCCTCGCAAACAGGGCGCCGACGTTCAACGTGCCGAAGCGCAGCATCGCGGCGTCGCTGATGTACGCGTTGTTTCCGCCCAGCGACACGATGCCGCCGAAGGCATTGCCGGGGTTGTCGAATCGGATGTCGCCGTTGGCCTGCAGCGTTGTCGCGCCTGCCACACGCAGCGCGCCCGTCTGGAAGATGGCGCCAGTCGACGTCGCCGACAGCGCGCCACGGACGCTGCCGCCGCCGAAGCTGAGTGCGCTGGACACCGCCGGGCCTGAGGTGGTCGCGTCGAGGCTGCCTACATCCAGCTGCCCCAGTGTGAGAGCACCGGTATTGCGGATGCGGGCATCGCCACCCGAGGTGAGGCTGACCGCGCCCCCGAACCCGTTGTTCGGGTTGGTCAGGGTGATCGCATTGCCGCCGGTGTTGATCGTGCTGGTGCCGCCCACGTTGAGCGGTGCGACCTGCTCCAGCGCGATGCTGTTGCCCACCACCAGATTGCCCTGCACGGTGCCGCCAAGGTTACCGATGCGGTTGCTGGGTGACCCCAGCGTCACGTTCCGCAGGGGGCCGGCAAACTGCAGGGTCCCGGCCGACAGGGTTCCGGAGTTCTGGGTGACATCACCTTCGGCGTACAGCGTGGTGACACCGGCACTGACGTTGCCGGTCTGCACGATGCCCCCGCCGTGGGCCTGTACCACCAGGCTGCCATCGTTGCCCAAGACACTGCTGGCGGTGACCACGCCGCCCAGGTTGATCAGGGACGGCAGCAGGCCCGGCGCTACCGCCGCCTGCAGGTTGATCGCCCCGGCCTGCAGGGTGCCGGTGTTGTGGATGGCGCTGTTGCCGAACGCAGTGGCGGGGGAATTGCTGATGCTGGCCAAGTAGACGCTGATGCCGGTGCCGGGCTCGTAGAGCTGCAGCCGTACCGGGTTGCCCGCCATCAGGTTGATCTGCGCGGCCTGGATGCTGCCGCCATTGGTGACCGCCGCGCCCAGCAGCGATATCGATCCGTTGGTCGCGGTCAGGTTGCCCAGGTTGATGATCTGCGCACCGGTCTGGGCACTGCCCTGGAAATCGTAGACGTCATTGGCCACGCCTCCGTCCAGCGCCATCGTGCTGGCCACCAGGCCGCCGACGTTGGCGCTGGATCCTGAGCTGAACATGATCCCGGCCGGATTGATCAGGAACACCTGGCCGTTGCCGTTGAGCAGGCCGGCGATGGTGCTCGGCGTACCAGAATTGATCTTGTTGACGGTGACCGCGCTGCTACCGGGCACCACGAAGTTCACGGTACCGGTACTGCTGATGTCGAAGCTGTTCCAGTCAATCAGCGCCTTGGTCGATGTCTGGTTGACGGTGAGCGCATCGACACCGGAGGGGGTGATGTTGCCAGCTCCTGTGGTCCAGATGCCGCCGGTGGGCAGGGTCGCGGCAAGCCCGGCCGGCGCCCATAGCGCCAGCAGCAGCGGCAGCCAGAGTGGGCGCAGTGCCGGCTGCCGCTGCGAGGACAGGGCAGCACCGGAACCGGCCACGCTGCCACTGGCCAGCTCCGAAGCAACCTGGACGCGGCCCAACGCACGATTGAAGACAAGGCGATAGATACGATTCATGGTCTGTGGTCCTCAGAACGTCAGGCTGATGCCGGCCCAGACGCGCATATCGTCTTGATCGGCAGGTTGGGTGCGGCCGGTCGGGGTGGCAGCGGTCAGGTTGAACTGCAGGCCCTGCGGCAGCCGCAGCTGCAGGCCCAGCCCCGCGCCTTCAAGCGTGAGGGGCTGCAGCCCGAGCCGGCGGTTCTGCGCCACGGGCGAGGTCCTGCCCCAGTCGTAGAACAGCTGGAGCGACAACACGTCTCCCCAGTTGCGGCCTTGGAACGGTGAGGGCAGGGTGGCGAAGCCGGGCGCATCGACCTGGTACTCGAAGGTGGCCTGCACGCCACGATCGCCCAGCGCGGCCGAGAGCGGGAAGGCGCGCACGCTGTTGGGGCCGCCGATGCTGAACTGCTCCATCGGTGTGAGCGCGTTGTCGGTGAACTGGCCAGTGCCACGCAGGTAGAGGCGCTGGTTGCCGGGCAGGGCCTGCAGGCGAGCCGCCGACAGTCGCGTCACCCAGTAGTAGCTGTCGTGGTTGGGATACAGCCAATCGAACGGCGCTGACTCGTCGTTGATCGACTTGCGCGTGCTCAGCTGCACCAGGTTGATGCCGCGCAACCGGCGGTCGGTATGCCGCATCGACAGGCCGGCTTCAAGCACGTCGAACGTATGACGTGAGAGCTGCATGCCGAGGCCATCAAGACGGGATTCCTGGTGGATCCAGCGGCTGGAGACCTGCAGCAGCAGATCGGTACGGTTGACGAATTTCCAGTCCAGCCCGGCTTGCCCGACCGTGGTGGGGCCATGGATTTCCAGCGCCGCGAACGGGCCGTTGTTGAGCTCGATCTCGCTGCGGCTCACGCCGGCCGTCAGGCTCAGACCGTCGATGGCGGAGGAGGGAATGCTCAGCGATAACGCCCCCTGCCAGCTGTCGGCCGGATCCAGCCCGTAGGCGACACTGGCGCCCAGTACATCGGCCGCGCCAAGCGCGTTGAAGGCACTGATACCGAGTTCGGCGCGGTACTTGCCCGTGCTGTCGGTGCCATGGTTGTTCAGCCCGGCGGTGATTTCATACGGATGCGCGCTGTCCTGGGCGACCAGCACGATGTCCGTTTCACCGGCTTGCTGACCGGGCTGCAGCACCGAGGTAACCGACACCCCGGGCAGGTCACGCGCATACAGCAGGGCGCGGTCCAGTTCGGCGCGGCGCAGGGGACGGCCGATCAGCCCCAGGCTGCTGGCGCTGAGCTGGTGGTCGCGGTAGCGCTGGCTGCCCTGCACCAGCACCCGGCCCACCCGGCCTTCCAGGACATTCAGGGTGAGCATCTGGCGCTCGCCGATGTCCTGCGGCGGCACATAGGCCACCGAGACCAGAAACCCTGCCTCGCGATACGTCTGGGTGATCCGCGCGCTGATCTGCTGGATCTGCTCGAAATCCAGCGCGCCGGGCAGCGTTGGGCTGATCTCACGCAGTGCCTGGTTGGCGACGGCCTCCACGGCGGCGCGGCTGATGCCGCTGGCGGGGTGATCACCCACGCCCTCCACGGTGATCCGCGCGATCAGTACGGTCGCGCTTGCGGTGGCGGCCGGTGGCGCAGTGTCGGCGGCCAAGGCGACCTGGCCGAGGGGCGCGGCCAGGGCCAGGACGAGCAGGCCTGCCCGCCGTGGCAGGCAGCACTGACGGAGGGCGGGGGGCGAGAAGCCGGAGCAGCGCATTGGAGCGTTTCCTTACGGTGATAGGCCCCAGGACGGGAAAAACCAGGGCTGATCCTGTTAACCGTCAAAAGTGCGTGACCGCCATCACCGAATCCAGCGTATGTCTCAAAAAATGGGGGCAGGGCGCCTTTGACCGGGCCGGCCGCGCGCAGCCAGGGCGCCGAAGCAGGGCAGCCCCAGCCTGGGAACGGGCTACAATCGACGCCTTTCCTCCCTGTCCTGGAGTACCACCCGATGTTCCCGCGCGACGTCCGCATCGAAAGCTACGATCCCGAACTGGCCAAGGCCATTGCCGCCGAAACCCAGCGCCAGGAAGACCATGTCGAGCTGATTGCCAGCGAGAACTACACCAGCCCGGCGGTGATGGAAGCCCAGGGCAGCCAGCTGACCAACAAGTACGCCGAGGGCTATCCGGGCAAGCGTTACTACGGTGGCTGCGAATACGTGGACATCGCCGAGCAGCTGGCCATCGATCGCCTCAAGCAGCTGTTCGATGCCGACTATGCCAACGTGCAGCCGCACAGCGGTTCGCAGGCCAACCAGGCGGTGTACTTCGCGCTGCTGCAGCCGGGCGACACCATCCTGGGCATGAGCCTGGCCCATGGCGGCCACCTGACCCACGGTGCCAAGGTCAATGCCTCGGGCAAGCTGTTCAACGCCGTCCAGTACGGTGTCGACGAAGCCGGCCTGATCGACTATGACGAGGTCGAGCGCCTGGCCCTGGAGCACAAGCCGAAGATGGTCGTCGCCGGGTTCTCGGCTTACTCGCAGGTGGTGGACTGGGCGCGCTTCCGCGCCATCGCCGACAAGGTCGGTGCCTACCTGTTCGTGGATATGGCGCACGTGGCCGGTCTGGTCGCCGCCGGGGTCTACCCGAGCCCGCTGCCGCACGCCCACGTGGTCACCTCGACCACCCACAAGACCCTGCGCGGCCCGCGTGGCGGCATCATCATCGCCAAGGGGGCAAGCGAAGAACTGCAGAAGAAGCTGCAGTCCATCGTGTTCCCGGGCATCCAGGGCGGTCCGCTGATGCACGTCATCGCCGGCAAGGCCGTGGCCTTCAAGGAGGCGCTGGAGCCGGGATTCAAGGCCTACCAGCAGCAGGTGGTCAAGAACGCCCAGGCGATGGCGGATACGCTGATCGCGCGCGGCTACAAGATCGTCTCTGGCGGTACCCAGAACCACCTGATGCTGGTCGACATGATCGGCAAGGATGTCTCGGGCAAGGATGCTGAAGCCGCGCTCGGCCTGGCCCACATCACCGTCAACAAGAATTCCGTGCCGAACGACCCGCGTTCGCCGTTCGTGACCTCGGGCCTGCGCCTGGGTACGCCGGCGGTCACCACGCGCGGTTACGTGGAGCAGGACTGCGTGGAGCTGGCCAACTGGATCGCCGACGTGCTAGACGCCCCGGCAGATGAGGCCGTGATCGCCCGCGTCCGCGACGCGGTCAGCGCGCAGTGCCGCAAGTACCCGGTCTACGGCTGATATGGACGAGGGCCGGCAACGGCGTATCTACGCCGTGCTGGCCCTGATCTGCGGCATCGTGGGGATGGCCGGCGGCGGCACGTTCGCCGCCATCGGGGTCTGGGTCGCGTTCGTCGAGCCGGCCTATCTGGACCGGGCCTCGCGCCTGTTGATCGGTGGCTGGGGCAGTGCGGGCCTGAGCGGGGTGGCGGGCTGGCTGTGGTTGAGCAGCCGCTATCTCCGACAGGGACGCACCGGCCTGCGCGATGCCGGGCCTTGGCCGTGGGTTGCATTGGGCCTTGGCGTCCTTGCCGCCCTGGCGGTGGTCGGCATGGCATTCTGGCAGGCCGCCGCGAGTCCGATGGCACTGGTTCTGCTGCTGGCAGGGCCGCCGCTGATGTTGCCGGCTGTCATGCTGGTGCGGCTGCGGTGCACGCAAGGCGCCTGACGGGATGAAACCCCTGGGCAGGCAGCGGTGGGGTCTGCTGCTGCATATGGCGTTGTTTGGACTCCCGCATGCCGTGGCGGCGTTTGTCGTGGTTGGGCTGTGCGTGCGCGATGTGCTCCATCAATACGGTGGGCCAGGCGATGCGCCGGGGTGGGCGGCCGCGTGGTTCGTCGCCGCCAGTCTGGTGCTGATCATCTGGTGGGGCCTTGCCCGGCGCTGGTGGCAGGGCGGCTCGGGCGAACTTCTTGCGGCCTCATCGGTGTGGTGGGCTGGCTTGGTGGCCGCCCCCGTGGCAACCGGCATTGCCTGGGCGGGTCTGGTGCGGTCGATCGTCCACCATCATCTGTTCGAAGGGCCCGCGCCAGCGGCCGCCCTGCTCCTGATGGCGGGCCTCCCGCTGCTCTCCTGCGCGGCGCACCTGCTATGGCTGCGTTGGCGCGCCAGGTAGGCGGGCGGGCCTTTCCGGGCCGCTATTTGCTGTAGCTGGTCCCTCTCAGGTACCGTTGCGACGCTGCCGTGACCACGGCATGACGTTTTCCCGATGTAAGGCGTTCCATGTACTGTCCGTTCTGCCAGCATGCCGATACCCGTGTGATCGACTCGCGCGTCTCTGAAGACGGCGCGACGATCCGGCGTCGCCGCGAGTGCGAGGCCTGCAACGAGCGCTTCAGCACCCTGGAAACCATCGAACTGAAACTGCCGGCGATCGTGAAAAGCGACGGCAGCCGGGAGGCGTTCGATGCCCGCAAGGTCCGCAGTGGTTTCGACCGCGCGCTGCAGAAGCGCCCGGTCCCCGAGGACAAGATCGAGCTGGCGGTGCGCGCGGTGATGCAGCAGGCGCGTATCTGCGGCGAACGCGAAATCCCCTCGATCAAGGTCGGTGAGTTCGTGATGAACGAGCTGCGCAAGCTCGACCATGTCGGCTACGTGCGGTTTGCCTCGGTGTACCGCAGCTTCGAAGACGTGGCCGATTTCCGCGAGGAAATCGAGAAGCTTGAACGGGAGTTGCCCTCCAGCACCGAACAGCTGCAGCTGCTCGGCGATGTGATCGCGCTGACCAAGAAAAAGAAAGGCTGAGCCTGCGCCGCATCGCGGCCACCACGGCTGAGCTACCATCGCGGCTGCCTGCCGCCGGACGCTCACCGCCATGACTGACTTCACCGCTCTCGACCACCAGCACATGGCGCATGCGCTGCGCCTGGCCGAGCGCGCCGCGTACACCGCGCGGCCCAATCCGATGGTGGGTTGCGTCATCGCACGCGACGAGGTGGTGGTCGGCGAGGGCTGGCACCAGCGCACCGGCGGCCCCCACGCGGAAGTATTCGCGCTGCGCCAGGCGGGCGAACAGGCGCGCGGCGCCACCGCCTACGTGACCCTGGAGCCGTGCGCGCACCACGGTCGCACGCCCCCGTGCGCACTGGCCTTGATCGAGGCAGGGGTGACACGCGTGGTCGCGGCGATGCGCGACCCCTTCCCGAAGGTCGACGGCGGCGGTTTCGTGCTGCTGCGCGAGGCCGGTATCGCGGTGGCCGAAGGGTTGATGGCTGCGCAGGCGCGCGAGCTCAACCACGGGTTCCTGTCACGCATCGAACGCGGGCGCCCCTGGGTGCGGGTGAAGCTCGCGGCCAGTCTGGACGGGCGTACCGCGATGGCCGATGGCAGCTCCAAATGGATCACCGGTGCGGCCGCCCGCGAGGACGTGCAGCACTGGCGGGCGCGGGCGGGCGCGATTCTTACCGGCGCGGCCACCGTGTTGGCCGATGACCCGATGTTGACCGTGCGGCTGGCCGATACCGAGGTAGTGCCGCCGTTGCGGGTGGTGCTCGATGCACGCCTGCGCTCGCTGGAATGTGCGCGGGTGCGCGAGGGCGGGGCGCCGACGCTCTACGTGCATGACGCCGCGGTCAGCCCGCCGGATGCCGCCGATGCGGAGTTCGCCAGCGTGCCCAGCCATGACGGTCGTCTGGATCTGGGCGCGGTGCTGGCGCTGCTCGCTGAGCGCGGCATCAACGAAGTGCATACCGAAGCCGGCGCCACCTTGGCCGGTGCGTTGCTGGCCGGTGGCTGGGTCGACGAACTGCTGCTGTACCAGGCGCCCACGCTGCTCGGCGAGCATGGGCTGCCGCTGCTGTCCGGTCTGGGTATCCACGCGATGGACCAGCAGCGGCAGATGCGGGTGGTGGACAGGCGCCAGGTGGGTGAGGACCTGCGCCTGTTGCTGCGCCCATAAAAAACGGGCCCCTTGCGGGACCCGTTCGATCATGGCGCGGCGCGGACGCCGCAGCCCGATCAGTAACCAACGTGTGTGCCCTCATATCCACGGGCGCAGCACTCAGCGGGCTAGCTTAACACTTATTTAACTTAAAGCCCCCAGTCAGGGTGCCCTGTTACACTAGCCGCGCCGGTTCGCCGGTACACAAACGTCTTCAGGGCGGGGTGCGATTCCCCACCGGCGGTAGGTGCGCAAGCACGAGCCCGCGAGCGCTTCCCGGTCCCCGGGAAGGTCAGCAGATCCGGTCCGATGCCGGAGCCGACGGTATAGTCCGGATGAAAGAAGACGGTGCGGCCGGGCCTTGTGCTCGGCGTGCACCTATATGCCTTGCGGCGTTTTTCGCTCACTTTCCGCGGAGAACGTTCCTTGTTTACTGGAATCATCGAAGGCGTCGGCCGTCTGGCCGCACGCGACACCCTTGGCGGCGATGTCCGCTTCACCTTTGACGTGGGCACCCTGCCGTTCGAGAACGTGCAGATGGGCGAGAGCATCGCCATCAACGGGGTCTGCCTCACCGTCATCGCGTATGACGCCACCCGCTTCCAGGCCGACGCCTCCACCGAGACGCTGGGCCTGACCACGCTGGGGCAGCTGGCCGACGGCGCCGTCATCAATCTCGAACGCGCGATGCGCCCGACCGATCGCCTGGGTGGCCATCTGGTCAGCGGCCATGTCGATGGCCTGGGCCAGGTGCTGTCGGTGCATGACGATGCACGTGCCCAGCGCTGGCGCTTCGCCGCGCCGGCCGCGCTGCTGCGCTACATCGCCAAGAAAGGCTCGATCTGCGTGGACGGGGTCAGTCTGACCGTCAACGAAGTGGACGAACAAGGCTTCGAGGTCGCCCTCATCCCGCACACCGTCGCCAACACCGCCTTCGCCGCTACTGCCGTGGGCAGCGCGGTCAATCTTGAAATCGATCTGGTCGCCCGTTACGTCGAACGTTTGTTGGGTGCAGGAGCACGCGCATGAATTTCGCCCCCATTCCCGAGATCCTCGAGGACATCCGCCTCGGCCGCATGGTCGTCATCGTCGATGACGAAGACCGTGAGAACGAAGGCGACCTGATCATGGCCGCCGAGCTGGTCAAGCCCTCGGACATCAACTTCATGGTCACCCATGGCCGTGGCCTGGTGTGCCTGCCGCTGACCCGCGAGCGTGCGGCCGACCTGGGCCTGGCCCCGATGGTGCAGGCCAATACCGCGCAGTTCCAGACCAACTTCACGGTCAGCATCGAGGCCGCCGAAGGCGTGACCACCGGCATCTCGGCCTACGACCGTGCGCACACCATCCGCACCGCAGTGAAGCCCGATGCCAAGCCGGCCGACCTGCACCAGCCGGGCCACATCTTCCCGCTGATCGCCCAGCCGGGCGGCGTGCTGACCCGCGCCGGGCATACCGAGGCCGGCGTCGATCTGGCCATGCTGGCGGGCCTGGAGCCGGCGGGCGTGCTGGTGGAGATCCTCAACCCGGATGGCAGCATGGCGCGCCGCCCGGAGTTGGAGGTGTTCGCCCGCGAGCACGGCCTGAAGATGGGCTCCATCGCCGACCTGATCGCGTACCGTCTGGCCACCGAGAAGACGGTCGAGCGCGTCGACGAGCGCGAGATCGAGACCGAGTTCGGCCCCTTCACGCTGGTCACCTACCGCGATCGGATCGCCCACGACCTGCACTTCGCGCTGGTCCGCGGCACCCCGGATGCCGAGCCGACCCTGGTCCGCGTGCAGGTGGAAAACCCGCTGGCTGATCTGCTGCACTGGCGCCGCGATGATTTCGGCGTGGCCTCCACCGATGCCCTGCGCGCCATCGCCGCCGCCGAGCGCGGCGTGATGGTGGTGCTGTCGGCGCCGCGCGACACCAACAGCCTGCTGGCCCGCCTGCGCCAGCAGCCGGTGCCGGTCGTGCCGGGCAAGGACAAGGACGTGAGCCAGTGGCGCCGCAACGGCGCCGGGGCGCAGATCCTGTCCGACCTGGGCCTGGGCAAGCTGCGCGTGCTGGGCACCCCCCGCCGCCAGATCGGCCTGGCCGGGTATGGCCTGGAAGTGGTCGAGACGGTGGAGAACACGTCATCGCAGGCGCGCTGACGTCGCGCCGCTTCGCGGCAGCCCCCTGACTCAGGGGGCTTTTGCACCCGACCCGTCCCGTAACGCGCGGCGACCCGGCTACACGCGGCCATGCGCTAGAATATTCACCTATTAAATGGACCCCACGCCGAACATGAGCCATTACGAAGGCGACCTCCGTACTCCGGAAAAGGCCCGTTTCGCCATCCTCGCCAGCCGCTGGAACGCCCGCATCACCGACGTGCTGGTGGCCGGTGCGCGGCAGAGCCTGGCCGGCAACGGGATCGACGAGTCCGCCATCGACGTGATCCGCGTGCCCGGCGCATGGGAACTGCCGCTGGTCGCCGCGCGTCTCGCGGCCGCCCATCAGCATGCCGCGATCATCACCCTGGGCTGCGTGATCCGGGGCGATACCCGCCATTACGAACACGTGGCCGACCGCTGCGCCGAAGGCCTGATGCGCGTGCAGCTGGATTTCGGCGTGCCGGTGCTCAATGGCGTGCTGGCGGTGGAACGTGTCGAGGATGCCGACGCCCGCGCGGGTGGCAGCCACGGCAACAAGGGTGAGGAAGCCGCACTGACGGCGTTGGAAATGGTCAATCTTCTGGAGCAGCTGCCATGAACAAGTCAAACCCGGGCAAGCCCTCCGGTAAGCCCGTCCGCCGTGATGGCGTCGACCCCGTGCTGCGTTCGCGCGCGCGTCGTCGTGCCCTGCAGGCGATCTATGCGTGGCAGATCTCCGGTGGCAACGCGCAGAGCGTGATCGCCCAGTTCGCCCATGAACAGGCCCGCGAAATCGCGGATCTGGCCTACTTCGAAGCGCTGGTGCATGGCGTGCTCGACAACCGCAAGGATCTGGATGCGGCGCTGGACCCGTACCTGGATCGTGGGATCGAGGAAGTGGATGCGATCGAACGCGCCGCGCTGCGCGTGGCCGCCTATGAGATGCGCTTCCGCCTGGACGTGCCGTACCGCGTCGTGATCAACGAAGCGATCGAGTCGGCCAAGCGTTTCGGTTCCGAGCATGGCCACACCTACGTCAATGGCGTGCTCGACCGGGCCGCGGTGGAGTGGCGCAAGGTCGAATCGGGTCACTGATCCGCCCCGTGTCCCTTGCCGAATTTGCTCTGATCGACCGCATCCGTGCGCGCACCACCGCGCGCGCCGATGTCGTGCTCGGCATCGGCGATGACGCCGCGCTGCTGCAGCCGCGTGCGGGCGAACAGTTGGTGATCACCACCGATACGCTCAACAGCGGCGTGCATTTCCCGGTCGAAACCCCGGCCTACGAGATCGGCTGGAAAACCCTCGCGGTGAACCTCTCCGATCTCGCCGCCATGGGCGCCCGTCCGGCGTGGTGCACCTTGGCGCTGTCCTTGCCGGACGCCGACGCGGACTGGATCGAAGCCTTCGCCGATGGTTTCTTCGCATTGGCCGACGAGCACGACATCGTGCTGGTTGGCGGCGACACCACGCGCGGGCCGCTGTCGCTCTCGGTGACCGCGATCGGGCAGGTTGCGCCCGGCCAGGCGCTGCGTCGCGATCGTGCCCAGTTGGGGGATGACATCTGGGTCAGTGGCACGCTGGGCGATGCCGCCGGTGCCCTGCGCCTGTGGCAGCAGAACCGGTTGAAGGTGGCGGTCGCCACGCTGCTCAGCGATGACGAAACGCTGCGCGAGCGCCTGCTGCGTCCGATCCCGCGCGTAACGCTTGGCCTGCGCCTGCGTGCCTACGCACATGCGGCCGTGGATATCTCCGATGGTCTGCTCGCTGATCTGGGCCACATCGCGGCACGCAGCGGCGTGCGCGCGGAAGTGGAGGCCGATGCATTGCCGATCTCGTCGGCCCTGCGCGAGCAGCTCGGGCGCGAGGGTGCCCGCGACTGCGCGCTGCGTGGCGGCGACGACTACGAGCTGTGCTTCACCGTCGCGCCGTCGCAGCGTGACGCGATCCATGCCTTGTCGGCGTCCCTGGGCTTGCCGCTGACCCGGATCGGCCGGATCGTGGAAGGACAGGGCGTGCACTGCGCTGATGCCGACGCCACCGACGGTGGCTACCAGCACTTCTCCGAACGTCGCTGACGCCCATCACACCGGCGGCAGCACCTTCCCCGGATTGAGAATCCCCTCCGGATCCAGCGCACCCTTGATCGCGCGCATCGCCGCCAGCGTGGCCGGGGTGAACGCCTGTGCCATGAAATCGCGCTTGGCCAGGCCGATGCCGTGTTCGCCGGAGAGCGTGCCGCCCAGTGCCAGGGTCAGCGCGAACACGCGCGGCAGCGCCGCATGGGCGCGTGCGTTCTCGCCGGCATCGTCCGGGTGGTAGAGGATGTTGACGTGCAGGTTGCCGTTGCCGGCATGGCCGAAGGTGACGATCGGCAGAGCGAACTCCGCCGATAGTGCCTGCACCCCGGCGACCAGCGCGGGAATGCGCGAGACCGGTACCACCACGTCTTCGTTGATCTTGCCCGGTGCGATGCTGCGCAGCGCCGGTGACAGCGCCTTGCGCGCGGCCCACAGGGTTTCGCGCGCGCTGCCTTCCATCGCCACATCCAGCGCGATCAGACCGTCGCCTTCGGCGGCCGCCGCGAGGGCCTGCAGCAGGTAGGGCAGGGTGTCGTGGTCGCCGTCCGCCTCCACCAGCAGCATCGCGCCGGCCTCGGGCACGTCAGCCCCATTGCGACGCAGCAGCTCAAGGCTGCGCGCATCCATGAACTCCAGGCGCGTGGGCACCACCGGCTGCGCCATCAGGCGCGACACCGCCTGCGCGGCGGCGTCCGCATCGCGGTAGAGCACGCGCAGCCCGGCCTGCGTCACTGGCAGCGGGGTCAGCTTCAGGGTCGCTTCCACGATCAGGGCCAGCGTGCCTTCGCTGCCGACCAGTAGATGGGTCAAGTCGTAGCCGGTGGCGTCCTTCGTGTACGGCCCGCCGCAGGTGATCAGTTCACCGGCACCGGTGACGGCAACCAGACCGAGCACGTTGTCGCGGCTGGTGCCGTACTTCACCGCGCGCGGGCCACCGGCATTGCAGGCGAGGTTGCCGCCGATGCTGCAGATCTCCGCACTGGAAGGGTCCGGCGGCCAGAACAGGCCGTGCGGCATCAGCGCCTGCTGCAGGTCGCCGTTGAGCACGCCGGGTTCGACCACCGCGCAGCGGTCGCCGGGCTGGATGGCGAGGATACGGTTCATCCGCGCGAACGAGAGCACGATGCTGCCTTCCATCGGCACGGCAGCGCCGGTGGTGCCGGTGCCTGCGCCGCGCGCGACCAGGGCGATGCGATGTTCGCGGCAGGCGCGGACCAGGGCGACGACCTGCTCGCGATCGCGCGGGAAGGCGACACCGGCCGGCAGCGTGTGCCGCCACGAGTTGTCCTGGGCATGTGCGTTGCGTGCGCTGTCATCCGTTCGCCAGCCGTCGTCGCCGAGCAGCGCATGCAGGGTGGCAACGAACGCCGTGGGCAGGGCAGGGGTCATCATCAGGTCCGGGAATCAACAGGGGCACGTTGGATCGCGCGCCAGCCGATCACGGCCAGCGCCAGTGGCAGCCACACCCAACGCAGTTCGGAAAGGACGGTCGCCATCCCGCGCGCGCTGAAGAACTGCGGCGCGAAGGGCGAGACGCGGATCGGGCGCCAAGGGGCGAAGACGCGTTCGCCGCTCCAGGGCCACCACAGTGCGACGCCAAGGCCACCGGAGGTCAGTGCATCCAGCAGCGGGTGCGACAGCGCGCAGAGGCCGACGAACGCGCCCGCCTGCACGGGCGTGGCGCGCAGGCGCCGGTGCAGCAGTGCGGCGAGCACGGCCATCAGCGCGGCGAACAGCATCGAATGGCTGGCGCCCCGATGGCCGAAGCTGTCGGCGTAGGGAATGTGCAACGCGAAGGCGAGCACGTCCGCATCCGGCAGCATGGCCGCGACCACGCCGGCGGTGAGTAACGGCGTGGAGATGCGGCCGCGATCCGCGGCGCACCACAGCGCCAGCGGAATGGCGGCGTGGGTAAAGATCGAGGGCATCAGCAGTCTTCCAGCCGGAACGCGTCCCGCAGCCAGTTCAGCTGCGGGGGCTCGCCACTGGCTTCAACCACGTCGAAGCGGCAGGGCTGCTCGGCCAGCCAGGGATGGGATTGCAGGAACAGCTGCGCGGCGATCACCAGCTTGCGTCGCTTGCGCAGATCCACCGAAGCCGCGCCACCGCCGAAGCGGGCACTGGCGCGGTAGCGGACTTCCACGAACACGACGACCTCGCCGTCGCGCATGATCAGGTCGATCTCACCGCGGCGATACCGCGCATTGGTGGTGACCGGGCGCAGCCCGGCCTCACGGAGATGGTGCTGCGCGGCGGCTTCCACCGCCGCACCGCGTACCGCGCGCCCGGTGGGCACGTGGCTCAGTTGCTGCTGGCGATCGGCATCGGCCGGCCGCCGCTGAAGGTCGACCATGCCGGCACCCGCAGTACGTTGCCGTTGCTGTCCAGGAACAGGGTGCCGGTGGCGCCGGCCAGGCCGCCTTCGGTGGCGACCTTGTCCAGGTAGGCGCTGATCTTCCACGCATCGAAACCGAACGCGAACAGGCGACCAGACGCGCCACGCGCCGAGGGCAGGATCTGCCCGGCGGTGGAGGCGGCCGGCAGGCCGGGCACGCCGCGCACGTTCCAGGCTTCGTTGGGGTAGACGATGCCGTCCAGCGCCATGTCTTCTTCCGGCTTGCCGGCACCGACGGTCAGCTGCGAGGTGCCGACGCGGCTCGCGCCACCGGCACCGGCCAGCGCCAGCTGCGGGGTCAGTGCACGCGCCTGCGGCGCCTTCACCGCCAGCAGTACGCCGTCGATGGCGCCTGCCGCGCGCACCTGCGCACCGATGTCGCCGACGGTGTCGCTCACGCCGATGGTGGCCACCACCTGCCCGCCACGCTGCGCGAAGCGCTCGCGGAACGCGGCCGCGGCGCGGCGGCCGTTGTCGTCGTTGCTGTGGATCACCAGCACCTTGCTGCGCTCGCGGCCGCGCAGGTATTCGGCGGCGATGATGCCGTCGTCTTCCGGGGCCAGCGAGAAACCGGCGCTGCCGGCCGGCGGGGTGTCCTTGCCGCGGTTCAGGGCGAGCACCGGTACGGGCAGCTCGCGGCGGCCGAACACGGCATCCACTTCGTCGCGCCCCAGCGGGCCGACGATGAAATCGGCACCGGCGGTGACGGCCTTGTCGTAGGCGGCCAAGGCACCGGCGGCGGTACCGGCGGTGTCGATGAACTGGATGTCCGGGCGACGGCGGGTTTCGCCGTAGTAGCCGCTGAGCAGGCCATCGCGGACCGGCTGCGCGGCGGTGGCCAGGCGGCCGCTGAGCGGCAACAGCACCGCCATCTTCACCGGCGGGCGGTAGCCATCGCTCATCGCCGGCGGGCGCTTGCTGGTATCGAACTGCGAGGCAACTTCGCGATCGAACGGACGCGGCAGCGGCAGGCCACGGGCGATCAGCGCACGGCCGGCGAAGTTGTACAGCGGTTCATTGGCCGGCAGCGCCGCCGCGCGCGCGCGCAGGGTGGCATCGTCCAGCGTGCCGAGCAGGCCGGCGATGGCCTGCTGGTTGTCGCTGCGGGCCTTGCCGGTCAGTGCGGCGTGCGCACGGGCGCGCTCAAGCGCCGCACCGAGGTTGTCGCCGGTGGCCTGCAATGCGTTGGCGCGGGCCAGGTGCCAGCGGGTTTGCAGCGAGGGGGTGACCGCGTCGGCCGGTTCTTTCAGCGCGGCCAGCGCCTGCGCCGGCTGCTTGTCGGCCAGCGCGAGTTCGGCGGTGGTCAGCTGGTAGCGCTGGAGGCTGGCGCCGCTGAGCTGGCGCGCGGTGAGCTGGGCCAGCAGGGTGCGGGCGCGGGTGGCATCGCCGGCTTCGTGCCAGGCAAAGGCGGCATCGGCCAGGGCGGCGCTGCGGGCACTGCCGCGCAGGGTGTTGGCCAGCGCTTCCAGCTGGACCGCCGCATCGCGCGGCTTGCCCTGCTCGATCAGCGCCAGGGCCTGGCTCTGGGCCGGCGAATCCGGCGCACTGGTGAAGCTGGTCGTGGCGCAGCCGGCAAGCAGCATCAGCGACAACGAAAGGGCGGAGATCCGTACGACGGGCTTGTTCATGATCAGGTCCATTCGATGGGGGCAGCGGCCGTGGCCGGGGAACGGTACGATTCTACCCTTGACCACGGAAGAGCCGCTGATGAGTGCTGTCCCCACGCTGTATGTCGTTGCCACCCCGATCGGCAACCTCGCCGATCTGACCCCGCGCGCGCAGGACGTGCTGCGTTCGGTGGCCGCGATCTGCGCCGAGGACACCCGCCGCAGCGGCCAGCTGTTGGCCCACTTCGGCATCCAGCAGCCGCTGGTGGCCCTGCATGACCACAATGAAGAGGCGTTGTCGCAGCGGATCGTGGCGCGCCTGCTGGCGGGCGAGTCGCTGGCGCTGGTCAGTGATGCCGGCACCCCGCTGGTCAGCGACCCGGGCTACCGCCTGGTCCGCGCCGCGCGCGAAGCCGGGATCAAGGTCAGCCCGATTCCCGGCGCCTGTGCGGCGATCGCCGCACTCAGCGTGGCCGGCCTGCCCAGCGACCGCTTCACGTTCGAAGGCTTTCTGCCGGCCAAGGCGTCCGGCCGCCGCGAGCGGCTGCATGCGCTGGCCGGTGAAACCCGCACGCTGGTGTTCTACGAATCCTCGCACCGGATCACCGAATCGCTGGCGGACATGGTCGCCGCGTTCGGGCCCGAGCGGCCCGCGGTGCTGGCGCGTGAGCTGACCAAGCTGTTCGAGACCGTGCTGGATGGCGATCTGGCCTCGCTGCTGCAGCAGGTCGAGGCGGACGACAACCAGCGCAAGGGCGAGTTCGTGGTGATGGTGCAGGGCGCGGCCGACGATGAGGAGGCTCAGCTGGTTCAGGGCCGGCGCCTGTACGCCAAGCTGAGCGAGCACCTGCCGCCCTCGACCGCAGCCAAGCTGGCGGCGGAAATCACCGGTGCCCCGCGCAAGGCGTTGTACGGCGGGTAACCGCGATCGTCCTTGTTTTGTGGGACAATGCGCGCGGCGGAGTCGGCCAGACAGTCGCGTCATCCCTTGCGGATGCCGAGGAAAGTCCGGGCTCCACAGGGCAAGGTGCCAGGTAACGCCTGGGCGGCGCGAGCCGACGGAAAGTGCAACAGAAAGATACCGCCTACGTTCCCTTCGGGGAGCCGGTAAGGGTGAAATGGTGCGGTAAGAGCGCACCGCGAGTCTGGTAACAGACCGGCACGGCAAACCCCACCTGGAGCAAGACCAAATAGGGACCTAATGGCGTGGCCCGCGTCGGGTCCGGGTAGGTTGCTTGAGCGCTGCGGTGACGCAGCGCCTAGAAGAATGACTGTCCACGACAAAACCCGGCTTATCGGCCGGCTCCGCCGCTTTTTTCGCGGACTCGCGAAAAAAGCCCCAAGGTTTGCAGCGCAAACCTTGGGCCCCGGGCTACCAGCCTCCAATTCCCCGCGCCTGACGGCGCGCCCCCTTTACTAAAGGGGGCTGTTACTCGGCTTGATTGTCCTGGGCGTTGAGTACCTGTTGATCACGGCGCTGTCCCTACCGGCTTAGCCGTGCGTTGCCAGCGTCGTTTCACCCACACAGACACCCTCTGCATCGAACCGCCGCTCGGTGATGAAGCCGTGGCCGGTGGCGTCCAGCACGATGATCGTGCTGGCGCGGGTGCCGTACTCGGGGCTGCGGATGAAGGGGGACGACAGCCAGCGCTCGCGCTCCAGGCCGATGCCGGTATCCGGCAGGGTGCTGTCCTCAGCGCGGGTTTCATCACGCAGGGCCTTCCACAGGGGGGCCAGATCATCGTCGCCGTGGTCCACCCACGCGCGCAGCGCTGCGTTCAATGTCACGGTTTTCGGCCACGGCGCATCCAGCGGCCCGTTGGACATGCCATGGATGCCCGGCGCCAGCGACTGGCGGTGCAGGGGGTGGTTGCCCAGGAACTGGCAGCTGTCGCGATCGGCCAGTAACAGATTGAAGGGGGCGAATTCGACTGCCCGCCGCGCGAGCTCGTCCGCGAACAGTGCGGCCGGCGCGGCATCACGCAGATAGTCGGCCACCAGTGCGCCGCGGGAGGGGCCGGTCTGCCGGGCTTGCGGATCGCGGACGTTGGTCACCACCGCCATCCGCCCCGCCGGGCCGATCCCGGCCCAGGTCCCTCCCGAGCGCAGGTCGCGGCCGGCGGCCACTCCGTCATCCGGTGCGGGCCATAGGCGCAGGGCGGCGGTCGGCCGCGCGTGGAACTCATCGCGGTTACCGGCCATCACCAACGGCCAGCGGGGGTGGGTTTTCCAGGCAAGCGCGAGCAGACACATGCCTCACAGTGTGCCGGTTCTGCGCAGCGCCGGGGCGATGGCGACCCCGTCAGGGATGAATACGGGCGGATGTTTCACGCGGTCTCCACAGGCCTGAACTTCGGCGAAATCTCAAAAAATGAGACGAAACAGCAACTTGTGGATAAGCCTTGAACAAGTCTCTAAACATTGCTGCAAGCCCTTGATGTTCAAAGTGATTTCCCCTTCGCAAAGTTGTTGACAACCCAATCGGCACTGCTAAGGTGGGCATCAGAGGGGAAACCGGGTTTTTTGTGGTTTTTCGTGGTTCAATGTTTCACCGGGCGAAGGAAAGGTGAAAACGTCGTGTTTCAAGGCGAGACGGCCATCACTGTTGACGACAAAGGGCGCATGGCGGTTCCGACCGCGCATCGCGACCTTGTCGCGCGTGTGAGCAACAACCGTCTGGTCCTGACCTACAACCCGTTCGAGTCCGGCTGCCTCTGGTTGTACGCCGAACAGGAATGGGAACGCGTCCGTGATGACGTCATGTCCAAGCCCAACACACAGCGCGTCGTGCGCCTCCTGCAACAGAAGCTGGTCGGTTCGGCCGCGCATCTGGAGTTGGACGGCAACGGCCGCATCAGTATTCCCGCCAGCCACCGTGGTGCCGTTGGCATTGAAAAGAAGGCGGTGCTGCTCGGTATGGGCGACAAATTCGAATTGTGGAGCGAGCAGGCTCATCGCGCGTTGATCCAGCAGACGTTGTCTGACGAGGATCTCGGCGATGGGTTGCTCGACCTGAAGTTGTGAGCCGGGGTGCCCGGATGCGCGGAGCAGCGCAGACCGGTCACCTTCCGGTGTCGCAGCCGCCGGCAGGCCACCTGCCGGTCCTGTACACGCAGGTCCTGGACGGCCTGAAGGTGATCGAAAACGGAGTGTATCTCGATGGCACGTTTGGTCGTGGCGGTCACGCCCGCGGCGTGCTCGAGCAACTCGGTCCTGGAGGCCGGCTGCTGGTCATGGACAAGGATCCGGAGGCGATTGCGGTAGCCGAGCGTGATTTCGCGCCGGACCCGCGCGTCTCGATCTTCCGTGGCAGCTTTGCTGATCTGCTGCACTGGGAGGCCACCGCGCAGGGCCTGGATGGCGTGCTGTTCGACCTGGGCGTGTCCTCGCCCCAGCTGGATGTCGCCGAGCGCGGTTTCAGCTTCGGCAAGGACGGCCCGCTGGACATGCGCATGGATCCGGACAGCGGTGAAAGCGCGGCGCAGTGGCTCAACCGTGTTGAAGAGCGCGAGCTGATGGACGTGCTGTGGACCTACGGCGAAGAGCGCCAGGGTCGCCGCATCGCCAAGGCCATCGTCGCCCGCCGCGACAAGCAACCCTTCACCCGCACCGCCGAGCTGGCGGAGTTGATCGCCTCGGTGATGCCGCGTGGCAAGGACAAGATCCACCCGGCCACGCGCAGCTTCCAGGCGATCCGCATCCATATCAACCGCGAACTGGCCGACCTTGAGGCCGGCCTGGACGCGGCACTGGCACGCCTCAAGCCCGGTGGCCGGCTGGCGGTGATCAGCTTCCATTCGCTGGAAGACCGCATCGTCAAGCAGTTCATGAACCGCTACGCCAAGGCACCGCCGAGCAACCGCCGGTTGCCGGAGCTGGCTGCGTTCGTGCCGACGCTGGACCTGCACGGTGGCGCCATCAAGGCCGAAGACGACGAGCTGGCAGTCAATCCGCGCTCGCGCAGCGCCGTACTGCGTGTCGCCGAAAAGCGCGAGGTGGCTGGATGAGCCGCCTGCTGTTGATCGTGCTGCTGGCCTGCACCGTCGCCTCGGCGATCGGTGTGGTGTTCATGCGCCATCGCCACCGCCAGACCTTCGTGGAGCTGTCCCGGGTCGAGCGTGCGCGCGATGAGATCAACATCGAGTTCGGTCGCCTGCAGCTTGAGCAGGCCACCCTGGCCGAGGCCACCCGGGTCGACCGCGTCGCCCGCGAGCGCCTGGGCATGAAGTTTCCCGAAGCGGCCGATGTCGTGGTGATCCGGCCATGAACAAGTCCGGCCGCAACCGTGCGCGCAACAGCTTCAACCTCCGCCAGCGCCTGAAGTGGGTGGGGCTGGCGCTCGGCCTGTGCTCGGTCTCGCTGGTCGGCCGTGCCGCCTACGTGCAGATCATCAACAGCGAGTTCTACCAACGCCAGGGCGAAGCCCGTTACCTGCGCGAACTGCCGATCAACACCTCGCGCGGCATGATCACCGACCGCAATGGCGAGCCGGTCGCGGTGTCCACCCCGGTCGCCTCGATCTGGGTCAACCCGCAGGAACTGCTGCGTTCGCCGGACCGTATCCCCGAGCTGGCAACCGCGCTGGGCATGCCGCTGGATGAGCTGACCTCCAAGCTCTCGCAGAAGGCCGATAAAGAATTCATGTACCTGCGCCGCCGGATCAATCCGGACGACGCGGAAAAAGTGGTCGCGATGAAGATCCCGGGCGTGGCCTCGCAGCGCGAGTTCCGTCGTTTCTACCCGCAGGGTGAGGCGATGGCGCACGTGCTCGGCTTCACCAACATCGACGACCGCGGCCAGGAAGGGCTGGAGCTGGCCTTCGACGAATGGCTGCGCGGCAAGGCCGGCGCCAAGCGCGTGATCCGCAACCGCAAGGGCGATACGGTGGAGAGCGATCTGCTGCGCGCCGCCGAGCCGGGCAAGGACCTCACTCTCAGCATCGACCGCCGCATCCAGTTCCTGGCCTTCAAGGAGCTGCGCAACGCGCTGATCGAGAACAAGGCCGCGGGCGGCTCGATGGTGATCATGGATGTGGCCACCGGCGAGATCCTGGCCATGGTCAACCTGCCGACCTACAACCCCAATGCCGTCGGTGGCGCTGCGCCGGACACCCGCCGCAACCGCGCGGTGACCGATCTGGTCGAGCCGGGTTCGACCATGAAGCCGCTGACCATCGCCTCGGCGTTGCAGTCCGGCGTGGTCACCAAAGACACTACGGTGGACACCAACCCGGGCTACATGGCGCTGGGCCGCTACACGATCAAGGACGTGCCGCGGAACAATGGCGTGCTCAACGTCACCGGCGTGATCACCCGCAGCTCGAACATCGGGGCGGCCAAGATCGCCGCCAAGATGCCGGACCAGGTCTTCTACGACCACATTCACAGCTTCGGTTATGGCGTTGCCCCGCACAGCGGCTTCCCGGGCGAATCGGCCGGCGTGCTGCCGCGCCCGGCGCGCTGGAGTGGTCCCTCCAAGACCACCATGTCCTACGGCTACGGCCTGAATGTCAGCCCGCTGCAGATCGCGACCGCCTACTCGGCGCTGGGCAACGGCGGCAAGCTGATCGCGCCGACCTTCGTCAAGGGCCAGCGCAACGAAGGCAAGCAGATCATCGACGAGAAGATCGCCAAGGAAGTCGTGGCGATGATGGAAACCGTGGTCACCCAGGGCGGCGCCAAGCAGGCGGCGGTGCTGGGTTACCACGTGGCCGGCAAGACCGGCACCGCCCGCAAGGCCGGCCCCGGCGGTTACGAGCGTGGCCATTACAACGCGCTGTTCGCCGGCGTGGTGCCCGCCACCAACCCGCGCTTCGCCACGGTGATCGTCATCAACGACCCGCAGGGCGGCAAGTATTACGGCGGCCTGGTCTCCGCGCCGGTGTTCCACAACGTGATGGAGGGCGCGCTGCGCCTGATGGACGTGCCGCCGGACGACATCGAGTCGTGGCTGGCCGCCCAGCAGTCCGGAAAGATGGGCCACTCGGCCTCGGTGCTGCCGATGCCGCCGCCGGAAACGGTGATCGCGCCCGATGCCGCCGCAGAATTCGATGCCGCGCTGCCCAGCGCGCACGCCACAGTGCCGCCCGCGCAGGGAGGCACGCAATGAGCCAGATGATGTTGCTGTCGCAGTTGCTTCCCGATGTGGTGCTGAGCCACGACCCGACCATCACCGGCCTGGTGCTGGACAGCCGTGCGGTGCGCCCGGGAAATGCCTTCGTGGCGATCGCCGGCTTCGGCGCGCACGGCCTGGGCTTCGTCGATCAGGCCCGCGCCAACGGCGCCGGGGCGATCCTGTTCGAGCCGCCGGCCCCGGCCGAGCTGCCGGCCCCGGCCGATGCGATTGCCGTGCCGGGCCTGCGCCACCGCATGGGCGCGATGGCCGATCAGTTCCACGGCCACCCCTCGCGCGCGATGACGATGGTCGGGGTGACCGGCACCAACGGTAAAACCTCCACCGTGCAGTTGCTGGCCCAGGCCTGGCACCTGCTCGGCACCCGCAGCGGCAGCATCGGCACGTTGGGCGTCGGCCTTTATGGCGACGTGGTGCCGACCGGCTTCACCACGCCGCTGGTGCTGCAGATGCATGAGGTGCTGGCGCAGCTGCGCGACGGGGGGGGCCAGGCCGTGGCGATGGAAGTCAGCTCGCACGCGCTCGATCAGGGCCGCGTGGATGCCGTGCATTACGACGTTGCGGTGTTCACCAATCTCACCCGCGACCATCTCGACTATCACGGCGACATGGCGCAGTACGGTGCGGCCAAGGCCAAGCTGTTCCACCGCGACGGGCTCACGGCCGCCGTGGTCAACCTCGATGACAGCTTCGGCAGCGAACTGCTGCGCACCGTCGGGGAGACCGTGCGTCCGATCGGCGTGAGCTCGCGCGGTGCCGCACAGGCCACCGTACGCGCTGATTCACTGACCCTGGATGGCCGCGGCATCGCCTTCGATCTGGTCGTGGACGGTCAGCGCCACCCGGTGCAGTCGCCGCTGCTCGGCCGGTTCAATGTGGACAATCTGCTGGCCGTGGCCGGTGCGCTGTATGCGCTGGATCACGCCCCAGCCGCGATCGGCGCGCTGCTCTCGCAGCTGCAGCCGATCGCCGGGCGCATGAACCGCCTGGGCGGCGAGGGTGGCCTGCCCACCGTCGTGATCGATTACGCGCACACCCCGGATGCGCTGGAACAGGCGCTGACCAGCGTGCAGGGCCATCTGGCCGGGCGCCTGATCTGCGTGTTCGGCTGCGGCGGCGAGCGCGATACCGGCAAGCGCCCGCAGATGGCCGCCATCGCCGAGCAACACGCCGACGTGGTGATCGTCACCGACGACAATCCGCGCGGCGAAGACGGCGACGTGATCGTGGCCGACATCCTGAAGGGATTTGATGCACCCGCTGCCGTCACCGTGCAGCGCGACCGAGCCGTCGCGATCGCCACCGCGATCGGCCAGGCCGGTGCGGGCGATATCGTGCTGATCGCCGGCAAGGGTCACGAGCCCTATCAGGAGATCCACGGGGTCAAGCACACCTTCGATGACACCGAGGTGGCCGGCCGTGTGCTGGCCGCGCGCGTAGACAACGCGGGCACGCCGCGCATGGAGGCACCATGAAGCGCACCCCCCTGTCGCTGATCGCTCACTGGGCCGGTGGCGAGATCCATGGCGAGGATACCGCCATCGATGCCATCAGCAATGACACCCGTACGCTCGCGCCGGGCAGCCTGTATGTGGCGCTGCGTGGCGAGCGTTTCGATGGCCATGACTTCGCGGCCGACGCGCTCGCGCGCGGTGCCTCGGCGATGCTGGTCGAGCGCCTGCTCGATGTCGCCCTGCCGCAGATCGTGGTCGCCGACAGCGAACACGCCCTGGGCCGCATTGCCGCCGGCATGCAGCGTGACCGCGACACCGCGGTCTTCGCGATCACCGGCAGCAACGGCAAGACCAGCGTCAAGAGCCTGCTGCTGGCGATCCTGGAACAGGTGGCACGTGACGACCGCAAGGTGGTCTACGCCAACCCGGGCAACCGCAACAACGAGATCGGCCTGCCGCTGGCAGTGCTCGATGCCCCGGAAGATGCCGACTACGCCGTCTACGAGATGGGCGCCGGCAAGCCGGGCGACATCGCCTACCTCACCGAGATCGTGCGCCCGCACTACGCGCTGGTGAACAACATCGCCCCGGCGCATCTGGAACGCATGGGCAGCCTGCAGGGCGTGGCCACCACCAAGGGCGCGATCTACGCGGCGCTGCCTTCCGATGGCGTGGCCGTGATCAATGCCGATGACGCCTTCGGGATCTGGTTCGAGCAGCACATCGTCGGCCAGCCGCCACGCTGCCGCGTGCTGCGTTACGGCCTGGAGCACACCGCCGATGTCACCGCGCGTGCGATCCGCCCGGCCGCGCAGGGCAGCCAGTTCGTGCTGTGCACGCCCGCGGGCGATGCCGAGATCACGCTGGGCCTGCCGGGCCGGCACAACATCAGCAACGCGCTGGCCGCTGCCTCGCTGGCGCTGGCCGCGGGCATTGCGGTGGCGCAGATCGCCGCCGGCCTGGCCCGCGCCGAGCCGGTGCCCGGCCGCCAGATCGCGCACCAGCTGCCCAGCGGCGCGGTGCTGATCGATGACAGCTACAACGCCAACCCCGGTTCGCTGGCCGCCGCCATCGATGCCCTGGCTGCCTCGAAGGACGAGGGCTGGCTGGTACTGGGCGACATGCGCGAACTCGGCCCGGACGGCGAGGCGCTGCATGCCCAGGCAGGTCGCCGCGCCCGCGATGCCGGCCTGAAGCGGCTGTACACGCTCGGCCCGCTGAGCGCCGCCGCCTCGACCGCCTTCGGTGAAGGCGGCCAGCAGTTCCAGAGCCATCAGGCCTTGGCCACCGCGCTCGCCGCCGAACTGCATGCCGGCGTGCGCTGCCTGGTCAAGGGCTCGCGTGGCAGCGCCATGGACACGATCGTCAAAGCGCTGCTCGCGCAAGGAGAGGAAACCCCCAATGTTGCTTGAACTGGCCCGATGGCTGCAGCAGTTGGAGAGCCTGTTCGGGCTGTTCGGCTACCTGACCCTGCGCGGCATCCTCGCGGCGCTGACCGCCCTGTTCCTGTCGCTGTGGCTCGGCCCGGCGATGATCCGCAAGCTGGCCCAGTTCAAGGGCGGCCAGCCGATCCGTACGGATGGTCCGCAGACCCATTTCGCCAAGGCCGGCACGCCGACCATGGGCGGCTCGCTGATCCTGCTGACGATCACGCTGTCGGTGCTGCTGTGGGCTGACCTGCGCAACCGTTACGTCTGGCTGGTGCTGGCCGTGATGCTGTGCTTCGGCGCGATCGGCTGGTACGACGACTGGATCAAGATCGTCCGCCGCGACCCGAACGGCCTGAAGTCGCGCTGGAAGTACCTGCTGCAGTCGATCTTCGGTCTGGCGGCCGGTCTGTTCCTGTTCTACACCGCCGATGTCCCGGCGGCGATGACGTTCTACATCCCGATGTTCAAATCGATCGCGCTGCCGCTGGCCGGCATCAGCTTCGTGGCCATCGCGTATTTCTGGATCGTCGGCTTCTCCAACGCGGTCAACCTGACCGACGGCCTGGACGGGCTGGCGATCATGCCGACCGTGCTGGTCGCCTGCGCGCTGGGCGTGTTCGCCTATGCCTCGGGCAACGTGGTGTTCTCCAGCTACCTGCAGATCCCGCAGATCCCGGGCGCCGGTGAGCTGGTCATCATCTGCGCGGCGATCGCCGGCGCAGGCCTGGGCTTCCTCTGGTTCAACACCTATCCGGCCATGGTCTTCATGGGCGATATCGGCGCGCTGGCGCTGGGTGCGGTGCTGGGCACGATCGCGGTGATCACCCGCCAGGAACTGGTGCTGGTGGTGATGGGCGGCGTGTTCGTGATCGAGACGCTGTCGGTGATGATCCAGGTCGCTTCGTTCAAGCTGACCGGCAAGCGCGTGTTCCGCATGGCGCCGATCCACCACCACTTCGAACTGAAGGGCTGGCCGGAGCCGCGCGTGATCGTGCGCTTCTGGATCATCTCCGTCGTGCTGGTCCTGATCGGCCTGGCCACGTTGAAGGTCCGCTGATGAACGACCTGTCGCGCCAAGCCACCCGCCTGGAAGCCATCGGAGGCCACTTCGACAAGTGGCTGCTGGGTGCGATCATCGCGCTCACCGGGCTGGGCGTGGTGATGGTCGCGTCGAGCTCGATCGCGTTGATGAGCAGCCCGTTCTATTACCTCAACCGCCACCTGATCTTCCTGGCGGTGGGTATCGGCCTGGCGATCATCGCCATGCGCACCGAGCTCAAGAGCATCGAGCAGTACAACCAGATCCTGCTGCTGGGCTGCTTCGCGCTGCTGGTGGTGGTGTTCATCCCGGGCCTGGGCAGCAGCGTCAACGGTGCCCGCCGCTGGATCAACCTGGGCATCTCCAAGTTCCAGACCGTCGAAGCGGTGAAGGTGCTCTACATCGTGTGGCTGTCCAGCTATCTGGTCCGCTTCCGCGATGAGGTCAACGCGACCTGGCCGGCAATGCTCAAGCCGCTCGGCGTGGCCGGCGCGCTGGTGGTGCTGCTGCTGCTGCAGCCGGACTTCGGCTCGTCCACGCTGCTGCTGGCGATCACCGCCGGCATGCTGGTGCTGGGCGGGGTCAACATGCCGCGCATGTCCATGCCGGTGATCATCGGCATGGTCGGCATGAGCGCGCTGGCGATCATCGAGCCGTACCGCATGCGCCGCATCACCTCCTTCCTGGATCCGTGGGCCGATCAGCAGGGCGACGGCTACCAGCTCTCCAATGCGCTGATGGCCGTGGGCCGTGGCGAGTGGACCGGCGTGGGCCTGGGCAACTCGGTGCAGAAGCTCTATTACCTGCCCGAAGCGCATACCGACTTCATCTTTTCGGTCACCGCCGAGGAGCTGGGCTTCCTCGGCACCTGCCTGATCATCTCGCTGTATGCGCTGCTGGTCGGCCGCACCTTCTGGCTGGGCATGCGCTGCGTGGAAATGAAGCGCCACTTCTCCGGCTACATCGCTTTTGGCATCGGCCTGTGGATCAGCATGCAGAGCTTCGTTTCGATCGGGGTCAACCTCGGCATCCTGCCGACCAAGGGCCTGACCCTGCCGCTGATCTCCTCCGGCGGCTCCAGCGTGCTGATGACCTGCGTGGCGATGGGCCTGCTGCTGCGCGTTTCCTATGAACTGGACCGCGCCGAGCGCCGCCAGGCCGTGCGCATGGGCGCCGACCAGGATGGCCCGTTGCCCGGCGATGTTCCCAAGGCCGACAGCGCCAGCGCGGTCGCCGCGGCGATGCAGGACAGCGGCAACCGCGACACCGCACCGCGTGACAGCGCCACCCGTGGCACCAGCCGCATGCAGCAGCGCATCGAACCGACGCTGGGGAGAATGGGATGAGCACGCCTCGCCTCGATCCGTCCCAGCGCCCGGTCATGATCATGGCCGGCGGTACCGGTGGGCACATCTTCCCCGGCCTGGCCGTGGCCAAGGTACTGCGCGAACGTGGCGTGCCGGTCACCTGGCTCGGTGCCGATGGCGCGATGGAAACGCGCCTGGTGCCGCAGCACGATATCCACATTGATACGCTGGCCATCGCCGGCCTGCGTGGCAAGGGCAAGCTGGCCCTGATCGGCGCACCGCTGCGGCTGCTGCGTGCGATCCGTGCGGCCGGCTTCCTGATCCGCGATCGCCAGCCGCGGGCGGTGATCGCCTTCGGCGGCTTCGCCTCCGGCCCCGGCGGTATCGCCGCGCGCCTGCATGGCCTGCCGCTGCTGGTGCACGAACAGAACCGCGCACCGGGCCTGACCAACCGCGTGCTGTCGCGCTTCGCCCGTCGCGTGCTGGCCGGTTTTCCGGGCAGCTTCGCCAAACGCGAGGAAGCGGTCGGTAACCCGGTGCGTGCCGAGATCGCTGCGATCACGCCGCCGGAGCTGCGCCTGGCCAACCGTCAGGGGCCGCTGCGTCTGCTGGTGCTCGGCGGCAGCCAGGGCGCACGCGCGCTCAACAACGCGGTGCCCAAGGCACTGGCCGCACTGGGCGCTGGCATGCCGGTGCAGGTGCGCCACCAGAGCGGCGAGAAGCTGCATGCCGAAGCGCTGCAGGCGTATGCCGATGCCGGTGTGCAGGCCAGCGTGGAACCGTTCATTGCCGATATGGCCGAGGCGTTCGCCTGGGCCGATCTGGTGGTGTGCCGCTCCGGCGCCTCCACCCTGGCCGAGCTGTGCGCCGTCGGTGTGGGCAGCGTGCTGGTGCCGTTCGCTGCGGCCGTCGACGATCACCAGACCCGCAACGCGGAGTATCTGGTCGAGCGCGGCGCCGCGGTGTTGCTGAAGCAGGATGAAACGCTGGCGACGCAGCTGGAAGGCGTGTTGCGCGATTTGTCCGAACATTCCGCCCGACGCATGCAGATGGCCAACGCCGCGCGTGCCCTGGCCAAGGTCGATGCCGCTGAGCGCATTGCCGACATCATTCTCGAGGAATCCAAATGAACACCGCTACGCGCGCCAGCCTGGCGCGAGGCCGCGCATGATCCGCCGCCTCCACGACACCAACGACCTGGTACGCGCGTTCCCGCGCGTGCACTTCGTCGGCATCGGCGGCACCGGCATGAGCGGCATCGCCGAAGTGATGCTGACGCTGGGCTATGAAGTGTCCGGTTCGGACAATGCCGACAACGCCGCGACCCGCCGCCTGGCCGGCCTGGGTGCGCGCGTGATGCGTGGCCACTCGGCCGCCAACGTGCTTGGCACCGACTGCGTGGTCGTCTCCAGCGCGATCCGCGATGACAACCCGGAACTGATGGAAGCGCGCAGCCAGCGCATTCCGATCATGCCGCGCGCGGCGATGCTGGCCGAACTGATGCGCTTCCGCCGCGGCATCGCGGTGGCCGGCACGCACGGCAAGACCACCACCACCAGCCTCACCGCCGCGGTGCTGAGCGAAGGCGGGCTGGACCCGACCTTCGTGATCGGCGGCCAGCTGCTCGCCGCCGGTGCCAACGCCAAGCTCGGCGGTGGCCAGTGGCTGGTGGCCGAAGCCGACGAAAGCGATGGCAGCTTCCTGCGCCTGAACCCGCTGGTCTCGGTGATCACCAACATCGATTCGGACCACCTGGAAAACTACGGCAACGATTTTGCCCGCGTCCAGGCCGCGTTCGCCGAGTTCCTGCAGCGCCTGCCGTTCTACGGGCTGGCGGTGCTGTGCATCGACGATCCGGAAGTGGCCGCATTGGCCGCGCAGACGCCACGCCATGTCATGAGCTATGGCATGAGCAGCAACGCTGACGTGCGTGCCGAGGATGTGGTCCAGGACGGGCCGCGCATGCATTTCACCCTGCGCCTGCCGGAAGGCAGCAGCCACCCGGTGACGCTGGCCCTGCCGGGCGAGCACAACGTGCTCAACGCGCTGGCCGCCGCCGCCGTGGGCTGGCAGCTGGGCGTGGCGCCGGAGGCGATCGCGCGTGCGCTGGAGAGCTTTGCCGGCATCGGCCGCCGCTTCAATGACCTGGGCATCGTCACCACGCACACCGGTGCCAAGGTCCGCGTGATCGACGATTACGGCCACCACCCGCGTGAGCTGGCCGCCGTGTTCGCTGCTGCCCGGGGTGGCTGGCCGAGCCAGCGCCTGGTCGTGGCGTTCCAGCCACACCGTTACAGCCGCACCCGCGATCAGTTCGATGCCTTTGCCGCGGTGCTGTCCGAAGTGGATGCGCTGGTGCTGAGCGAGGTGTACCCGGCCGGCGAAGCGCCGATCCCGGGCGCCGATTCGCGTTCGCTGGCCCGCGCCATCCGTGCGCGCGGCCGCAGCGAGCCGGTCGTGGTCGGCAACGCCGCCGAACTGGCCCACGTGCTGCCCGACGTGCTGCAGGACGGTGACCTGCTGCTGATGATGGGGGCCGGTGACATCGGCTACATCGCCCAGCAGATCGCCGGCGAAGGTTTCCAGGAGACCCCGGCGGCATGAACGCGCTGACCTTCCCGCCGCTGCGCCTCACCGACCCGGCCATGTTCGGCCGCGTCGCCGTGCTGCTGGGTGGTACCTCCAGCGAGCGCAACGTCTCGCTGGATTCCGGCCGCAACGTGATCGAAGCGCTGCGCGCGCGCGGCGTCGATGCGATCGCGGTCGACGGCATCCCGGCCCTGGCGCTCGCGCTGGTCGAGAAGCGCTTCGACCGCGTCTTCAACATTCTCCACGGCCATAACGGCGGTGGCGAAGATGGCATCGTGCAGGGCCTGATGGAAGCCTTCGGCGTGCCCTACACCGGCTCGGACGTGCTGGGCTCGGCGTTGAGCATGGACAAGATCCGCACCAAGCAGGTGTGGCTGTCGCACGGCCTGCCGACCCCGCGCTTCATCGCGCTGGACCAGGCCTCCGACGTCCACGCCGCCGCGGCCGAGCTCGGCCTGCCGGTGGTGGTCAAGCCGGCCAATGAAGGCTCCAGCGTTGGCATCAGCCGCGTGGTGGAAGAGGCCGGCCTGGATGAGGCGGTCGCGCTGGCGGTGCGCTATGACGGCCAGCTGCTGATGGAGCAGATGGTGGTCGGCGACGAGTTGACCGTGGCGATCCTGGGCGACCAGGCGCTGCCGTCGATCCGCATCGTGCCCAAGGGCCAGTGGTACGACTACAACGCCAAATACATCGCCGAGGACACCCAGTACCTGTGCCCGGGCCTGGAGGGCGAGGATGAAATCGAGATCCGCCGCCTCGCGCTGGCCGCGTTCCGCGCCGCCGGTTGCCGTGGCTGGGGCCGGGTGGACGTGATGCGCGACCGCAGCAGCGGCCGCTTCTACCTGTTGGAAGTGAACACCGCGCCGGGCATGACCAGCCATTCGCTGGTGCCCAAGGCGGCCAGCCAGGCCGGGATCGGCTTTGAAGAGCTGGTCTGGCGCGTGCTGGAACAGACCCTGCCGGGTCACGCCGCACAGGAGCACCGCCACGCATGAACGCGGTGCTGCGCATCTTCGTCTGGTTGCTGGCCCTGTCGGTCGTGGCACTGCCGGTGGTGGCGGTGCTCAACGGCTGGGTCGGTGCCGAGCGGTGGCCGTTGGCCAAGCTGCGCGTGCACGGTGAGTTCAAGCGGGTGCCGGCCGAGCAGCTGCAGCAGGTGGTGCTGCCCTATGCGAAGTCCGGCTTCTTCGCGGTCAAGCTGCAGGATGCGCAGGACGCCATCGAAACGTTGCCGTGGGTGGAAAGCGCGCAGGTCCGCAAGCAGTGGCCGGACGTGCTGGAAATCACCCTGGTCGAGCACAAGCCGTTCGCGCGCTGGGGCCATGACCGCCTGCTCTCCGAGCAGGGCAAGTTGTTCGCCACGCCGAAGAAGCTGCAGGACCTGGAACTGCCCGACCTGGATGGGCCGGACAGCCAGACCGAAGAAGTGGTGGCGCTCTACAACGATGCGCGCGCGCTGTTCGCGCCGGCCGGCGTGGACGTCAAGCGGGTCACCATGGACGCACGCGGCAGCTGGTCGCTGGTGCTGAGCAATGGCACCGAAGTCGTCGTCGGCCGCGACGATGCCCGTTCGCGCCTCCAGCGCTTCGTACGCGTGCTGCCGCAGCTGGCCAATCAAGCGGCGCCGATCGAGCGCGCCGACCTCCGATACACCAATGGTTTCACGCTGAGCTGGGGTACCCCGGTTCCGGCCGCACCGGCCACGCCGGCCACTGTGGCGCACAGGACGCAGGACAGGACATGAATCGCAAGGGTGACAAATCACTGATCGTTGGTCTGGATATCGGCACCTCCAAGGTGGTGGCGCTGGTCGGCGAGTATTCGCCCGGCAATCCGATCGAGGTCATCGGCATCGGCTCGCACGAATCGCGCGGTCTCAAGCGCGGCGTGGTGGTGGATATCGAATCGACCGTGCAGTCCATCCAGCGTGCGGTCGAAGAGGCCGAGCTGATGGCCGGCTGCGAGATCCGCTCGGTGTATGCCTCGATCTCCGGCAACCACGTGCAGTGCAAGAACTCGCCCGGCATCGTGCCGATCCGCGACGGCGAAGTGACCTGGGGCGACCTGGATCGCGTGCTGGATGCGGCCAAGGCGGTGGCGATCCCGGCCGACCAGAAGATCCTGCATGCGATCCCGCGCGAGTACGTGCTGGACGATTCGCAGGAAGGCATCCGCAACCCGGTCGGCATGACCGGCGTGCGCCTGGAAGTGCATGCCCACCTGGTGGTGTGCGCACAGTCGGCCGCGGCCAACATCTCCAAGTGCGTGCAGCGCTGCGGCCTGCAGGTCGATGACCTGGTGCTGTCCTCGCTGGCCTCCAGCGTGGCCGTGCTGACCGCCGACGAGCGCGAGCTGGGCGTGGTACTGGTCGACATGGGCGCCGGCACCACCGACCTGGCCGTGTTCGTGCAGGGCGCGATCTGCCACACCGCCTCGCTGCCGATCGCCGGCGACCACGTCACCAACGACATCGCGCACATGCTGCGCACGCCGACCCCGGAAGCCGAGCAGATCAAGGTGCGCTATGCCTGCGCCCTGGCCCAGCTGGCCACCGCCGAGGAGAGCATCCAGGTGCCCAGCGTCGGCGATCGTCCGCCGCGCCGGATGCCGCGCCACGCACTCGCCCAGGCGGTGCAGGGCCGTTACGAGGAAATCTTCGAGATGGTGCAGGCCGAACTGCGCCGTTCCGGTTTCGAGGAACTGGTGCGCGCCGGCATGGTGCTCACCGGTGGCGCCTCGAAGATGGAAGGCGTGGTCGAACTGGCCGAGGAAATGCTGCAGATGCCGGTGCGCGTGGGCATTCCGCAGCACGTCACCGGGCTGGGCGAAGTAGTGGGCAACCCGGTGCATGCCACCGGCGTGGGCCTGCTGCTGATGGGCAGCCAGATCGAACACCCGCGTCGCCCGTCGCTGCCCACCGGCCGCGCCGGCAGCATGTTCAAGAAGCTCAAAACCTGGTTCCGCGGCGAGTTCTGATCGCGGTTCGCAACACGCAGTACACATGCAATACGCGATAAGCAGTTCCCGAAAAATCCACGTAGTCCACGCAACACAGGCAACACCCCGCAGTGCGAAGTAGCAACACCGGCCCACGGGTCGTTCTTTGAAGCAGGCAATACCGCCGCGGTTGGCTCTATCCAGCCGGGCATACCAACTACAACTCGCCGGTACGACGGTGGGGAGGACAGGAGAAGGAATCTCCGAAGCCCCCGTCCCGCGTAAACGGCAACACGAGGACACGGACATGGCGCATTTCGAACTGATTGAAAAGATGGCACCCAATGCGGTGATCAAGGTGATCGGCGTGGGCGGCGGCGGCGGCAACGCCGTGGCGCACATGGTCAGCACCAGTGTGGACGGCGTGGAATTCATCACCGCCAACACCGACTCGCAGGCCATCAAGAATTGTGGTGCCAAGCTGCAGCTGCAGCTGGGTACCAACGTCACCAAGGGCCTGGGCGCAGGCGCGAACCCGGAAGTCGGCCGCCAGGCCGCGCTGGAAGACCGTGAGCGCATCATGGACGCCCTGCAGGGGGCGGATATGGTGTTCATCACCGCCGGCATGGGCGGCGGCACCGGCACCGGTGCAGCCCCGGTCGTGGCCCAGCTGGCCAAGGAGATGGGCATCCTGACCGTCGCCGTGGTCACCAAGCCGTTCCCGTTCGAAGGCCGTCGCCGCATGCAGGTCGCGCTGAAGGGCATCGAAGAACTGAGCCAGCATTGCGATTCGCTGATCACCATCCCGAACGAAAAGCTGATCACCGTGCTGGGCCGCAACGCCACCATGATCCAGGCCTTCCGTGCCGCCAACGACGTCCTCCAGGGCGCCGTGCAGGGCATCGCCGACCTGATCGTGCGGCCGGGCCTGATCAACGTCGACTTCGCCGACGTGCGCACCGTCATGTCCGAAATGGGCCTGGCGATGATGGGCACCGGCACCGCGCGTGGCGATGACCGCGCCCAGGCCGCTGCCGAAGCCGCCATCCAGAACCCGCTGCTGGACGATGTGAACCTGGCCGGTGCCAACGGCATCCTGGTCAACATCACCGCCGGCGCCGACTTCACGATGGCCGAGTTCGACGAGATCGGCCGCACCATCGATGGCTTCGCTTCGGAAGATGCCACCGTGGTCGTGGGTACCGTGCTGGATCCGGACATGCAGGACGAAGTCCGCGTGACCGTGGTCGCCACTGGCCTGAACCGTGCCGTCACCGCCAAGACCCAGCGTCCGGGCGAGCGCGCACCGATCAAGCTGGTCCGCAACGCCACCACCGGCCAGCCGGAGTTCGGCGAGTTCGACAACGGCGGCGATGCGGTCTCCAAGGCCGTGGGCGGGATGGGCATGGGCATGGGCCTGCGTCGTCCGAGCGCCGACACCGTGGCCCCGTCGGCCCCGAGCGCATCGGGTCCGGCCGCCGCTGAACTGCCGAACGATTACCTGGACATCCCGGCGTTCCTGCGCCGCCAGGCGGACTGAGTACTGCGTGCCGGGGCCTTGTCCTCCCCGGTAAGCACCTCCATGTCCCATGCTGCCGGGCCAGGATCGGCCCGGCAGTCTGACCGCCGTCGTGCATCGCGCACGTCCGGGCAGTGCTGTCGACGCACCACGGTTCACGGAAGGGACAGCGGTAGTGCGTGTTATTCTTGTTTGTCACAGCCGCGCTGACCGCGCGCTTTCTGGTCCTGCACCCCGATGATTCCGCAACGCACCCTCAAGAACACGATCCGCGCCACCGGCGTTGGCCTTCACAGTGGTGACAAGGTCTACATGACCCTGCGCCCGGCCCCGGTCAACCACGGCATCGTCTTCCGTCGCGTCGATATGGACCCGGTGGTGGAAGTGCCTGCGCGTGCGGATCTGGTCACCGAAGTCACCCTGTGCACCGGCCTGACCTATCACGAGGCCAAGATCCAGACCGTCGAACACCTGATGTCGGCCCTGGCCGGCCTGGGTGTGGACAACATCATCGTGGAACTGTCCTCGGCCGAGCTGCCGATCATGGACGGTTCCTCCGGCCCGTTCGTCTTCCTGCTGCAGTCGGCGGGCATCGCCGAGCAGGACGCGCCGAAACGCTTCATCCGCATTCTCAAGACGGTGGAAGTCACCGATGGCGACAAGGTCGCCCGCTTCGAGCCGTACGAAGGCTACAAGCTCGGTTTCACCATCCAGTTCAACCACCCGATGATCCCGGCCAAGCAGTCGCGGGCGGAAATCGAGTTCTCGACCCTGGCCTACACCAAGGAAATCTCGCGCGCCCGGACCTTCGGCTTCATGCGGGATCTGGAGTACATGCGCGAGCGCAACCTGGGCCTGGGCGGTTCGATGGACAACGCCATCGTGCTCGACGAGTTCCGCGTGCTCAACGACGACGGCCTGCGCTACGCCGATGAGTTCGTGCGCCACAAGATCCTCGATGCGATCGGCGATCTGTATCTGGCCGGCGGCCAGGTGCTGGGCGCGTACGAAGGCTTCAAGTCGGGCCACGCGCTCAACAACAAGCTGGTGCGCGCGCTGCTGGCCGATGCCAGTGCATGGGAGTGGGTCAGCTATGACTCGCCCGCGGCCGCCGCACCGGTCGTCTACGGTCTGCCGGCGTACGCCTGAGTCAGGTGTGGGCGCAAGCCATTGATTTAAAAGGAAACGAGACGGCGCCCACGGCGCCGTTTCTGCGTTCAGGGCTGCGCAGGCGCGGAGCGCGGCGTGACCTTGACGTCAATGAACCGTGGGGGTGCACAGCGCACAGATTTGTGAACCTCATCAAGGTTTCTACCGAATTTAACGTTAATTTAATAAAACACTAACGACTGGCGGCGGTTCCGCCGCTACAGTGCAGACCGGCTCCCAGCCAAAGTTCACGTGATCGTGACGCGGCCGGGAAGGGGCGGGATGCCCCGATGGCTTCACGATTTGGAGGAATCCACATCGCGCAGACAAGCCAACGCGTCGCGTAGCCCTTTGTGCGTGGCGGCTGAAACAGCGTGGGGGCCATTCCTGTTGTCGATCGCTGGGGAGCGTGGGGGAGGGGCAGATGCTGTTTTGACGGTCACCTTGGTGACCTTCAGCCCGATGGACCGGGCCGCGTCGATCAACTGTGCTTCGGCAAGCCGGACCTTGGCGTGCCACACGGGAGATTCGACGAGAAAAACGAGGTGCTCGCCGTTTACATTCGCCAGCCGGCAACGGGTGGCCAGTGCAGGCGGCAAATGGGGGCGCAATTGACGGTCCAGCGCGTCGAGCCACAAGGCACGACGCAGCGGGTTACCGGCTTTGTCCGCCATGACCGCATCCAGCGCCGGCTTCGGCGTGGATGGGGAACGGGCACTGGATTTCGGCTCAGACATGAAAACTCACTGATGGCATTCAAAAAGATCGTAATCAAAACGCGTGAAGGACAGGCCAAGACGCCGCTGGCGCGTTTGCGTTTCTACTTCGAAGATTCCCCCCGGGCCCTGCTGGGCAGTGTGCTGGGGGTGGGCTGCCTGATCGGCTTCGGTGCCGGTATCGGTGGCAGCATGTTCAACGATTCCCGGCTCCACGCCAAGGTCGCACAGCAGGAACGCGAGCTGGCGCAGGCCCAGAAGGACGCTCAGACCCAGGTCAACGCGCTGGCTGCGCGGATGGGCGAGCTGCAGGCGCAGGCCACCCGTCTCAATGCGCTGGGCGAACGCCTCACCCAGATGGGCAAACTGGAAGACGGTGAATTCGACTTCAACGAGACCCCCGGCCTCGGTGAAGGCGAGCCCGGCCCGACCCAGGACATCCCGGTCAGCGCGGTCAACGCCGACTTACAGGTGCTGGAGCAGCGCTTTGCTGCTTCAGGCCGCCAGCTGTCGGTGATGGAGTCGCTGATGTTCGACCACCAGCTCGAACAGAACGCCGTGCCCTCGCGCATGCCGATCCGCAACACCTACATCACCTCCAACTTCGGGACCCGCAGCGATCCGTTCGGTCGTGGTGCGGCCACCCACAAGGGCATGGATTTCCACGCCAAGGTCGGTGACCCGGTGATGTCGGTGGCCGACGGCGTGGTCAGCTTCGCCGGTGTGAAAGGCGGCTACGGCAATGTGGTCGATGTGGACCATGGCAATGGCTATGTGACCCGCTATGCGCATAATTCGCGCCTGGTGGTGAAGCCGGGCGATCTGGTCCGGGCCGGCCAGGAAGTGGCCAAGGCCGGTTCCACGGGCCGTTCCACCGGTGCCCACGTGCACTTCGAGGTCTGGGAACGCGGCCAGGTGGTCAATCCGCGCAAGTTCCTCGGTGATGGCGGCAATACCCCGGTCGGCCGCGTTTCGCGGGGCTGATCACGGTAACGAACTTGAACGGGGGTGCTTGAAACGCCGGACCCCCGTCCCAAGCTACAATGGGTGTTGCCATAGACAGGGCGCGGTGCGCCCTGTTTCGTTTGCGGCGTGCGCATCCCCTGGGGAGAGCGCCGCCGTTGGGGCGTCTCATTCCAACCGGTTCCTTCAATGATCAACAGCCTGCTTACCCGCGTCTTCGGCAGTCGTAATGAACGACAGCTGCGCCAGCTCAACCGCATCGTCGCCAAGATCAATGCGTTGGAGCCGGAAATCGAAAAGCTCTCCGACGAGCAGCTCAAGGCCAAGACCCCGGAATTCAAGCAGCGCATCGCTGACGGTGAGGCCCTGGACAAGGTGCTTCCCGAAGCGTTCGCGGTCTGCCGTGAAGCCAGCCGCCGTGTGCTGGGCATGCGCCATTACGATGTACAGCTGATCGGCGGCATGGTCCTGCACCTGGGCAAGATCGCGGAAATGCGCACCGGTGAAGGCAAGACCCTGGTCGCCACGCTGCCGGTGTATCTGAACGCGCTGGAAGGCAAGGGCGTCCACGTGGTCACCGTGAACGACTACCTGGCCCGCCGTGACTCGGCGCAGATGGGCAAGCTCTACAACTGGCTGGGCATGAGCGTGGGCGTGGTCTACCCGGGCATGCCGCATGGCGACAAGCGCGAGGCGTATGCCAGCGACATCACCTACGGCACCAACAACGAGTTCGGTTTCGATTACCTGCGCGACAACATGGCGCTGTCCCGTGCGGACCGCTACCAGCGCGGCCTGCATTACGCGATCGTCGATGAAGTCGACTCGATCCTGATCGATGAAGCCCGTACCCCGCTGATCATCTCCGGCCCGGCCGATGATTCCCCGGAGCTGTACATCCGTGTCAACCGCGTCGTTCCGCACCTGATCAAGCAGGAGGCCGAGGAAGGCGAAGGCGATTTCTGGGTGGACGAGAAGGGCAAGCAGGTCCATCTGTCCGAAGCGGGCATGGAACATGCCGAGGCACTGCTGGTGGAAGCCGGCATCCTCAATGCCGAGACCGAAGGCCTCTACGCCGCGCAGAACCTGACCGTGGTGCACCACCTCAACGCGGCGCTGCGTGCGCATGCGATCTACCAGCGCGACGTGGATTACATCGTGCGCGATGGCGAAGTGGTGATCGTGGATGAATTCACCGGCCGTACCCTGGCCGGCCGCCGCTGGTCCGATGGCCTGCACCAGGCGGTGGAAGCGAAGGAAGGCGTGCCGGTCCAGCGTGAGAACCAGACGCTGGCGAGCATCACCTTCCAGAACCTGTTCCGCATGTACAAGAAGCTGTCCGGCATGACCGGTACGGCCGATACGGAAGCCTACGAGTTCCAGAGCATCTACAACCTGGAAGTGGTGGTGATCCCGACCAACCGCCCGACCATCCGCAAGGACGGTTCGGACCAGGTGTTCCTCAACCGCAACGGCAAGTTCAACGCCGTGCTGGCCGATATCCAGGCCTGCAACGAGCGCGGCCAGCCGGTGCTGGTGGGTACCACCTCGATCGAAACCTCGGAGATGCTGTCCGAGCATCTGCGCAAGGCCGGTGTGCACCACGAAGTGCTCAACGCCAAGCAGCATGACCGCGAAGCGACCATCATCGCCAACGCCGGCATGCCGGGCGCGGTGACCATCGCCACCAACATGGCCGGCCGTGGTACCGACATCGTGCTGGGCGGTTCGCTGGAAGCGCAGCTGCATGAGCTGGGCGAAGAGGCGACGCCGGAACAGCGTGCCAAGGTCAAGGCCGAATGGCAGGTCCGCCACGATGCGGTCAAGGCGGCCGGTGGCCTGCACATCGTCGGCACCGAGCGCCATGAGTCGCGCCGTATCGATAACCAGCTGCGTGGCCGTTCGGGCCGCCAGGGCGATCCGGGTTCGTCCCGCTTCTACCTGTCGCTGGAAGACAACCTGATGCGCATCTTCGCCTCGGACTGGGTCCAGAAGGCGATGCGCATGATGGGCATGAAGGAAGACGACGTCATCGAGGATCGTCTGGTCAGCCGCCAGATCGAAAAGGCGCAGCGCAAGGTCGAAGCGCACAACTTCGATATCCGCAAGAATCTGCTGGACTTCGACGACGTCAACAACGATCAGCGCAAGGTGATCTACAGCCAGCGCGATGAGCTGCTGGATGCCGAATCGGTGAAGGACAACGTGGATGGCATCCGTGGCGATGTGATCTTCGATGTGGTGGCGCGCTTCGTGCCGCCGAACTCGATCGACGAGCAGTGGGACCTGCAGGGTCTGGAAGCAACGCTGGCATCGGACTTCGGCATCGACATGTCGCTGACCGAACTGGTCAAGGCACACGAAGAGCTGGATGCCGAGGGCATCGCCGAGAAGGTGCAGGCCAAGGTCGACGAGCATTTCGCGGCGAAGGAAGCCGGCGTGGGCGACGAGACCATGCGCGCGCTGGAGAAGCACGTGATGCTGACCGTGCTGGACCAGAGCTGGAAGGAGCACCTGGCACGCATGGATTACCTGCGCCAGGGCATCTACCTGCGCGGCTATGCGCAGAAGCAGCCGAAGCAGGAGTACAAGAAGGAAGCCTTCGAACTGTTCTCGGAGATGCTGGAGAACGTGAAGCGCGAAGTGGTGACGTTGCTGGCGCGCGTGCGTATCCGCAGCGAAGAGGAAGTGGCGGCGCTGGAGCAGGCCGAGCGCCAGCAGGCGGAGGCACGTCTGCTGCAGTCGCAGTTCCAGCACCAGGACGCGGGCGGTTACGGTGCGGACGAAGAGGCTGCGCAGGTGGAGGCGGCGCAGAACGGCGTGGCGCAGGTCAGCCGCGATGAGCCGAAGGTCGGCCGCAACGATCCGTGCCCGTGCGGCAGCGGCAAGAAGTACAAGCACTGCCATGGTCAGCTGAGCTGATCGGTTGATTGGCTGATCGACTGATCGGCTGTTTGGAAGTGCTGAAGAAGCCCCGCCTGGTGCGGGGCTTTTTTGTGGTTCGTCGCCAACGGCGTGGCGCCTCGAATGTCCATGGCGTGAGGCGACCGGGCAGCCCCGTCCAGGACACGCCGTAAATACCTCCTTGTAGGCTCGACACCCGCATCCATGCGGGTGACGGTCCTTCCCGGAGCAGCCCGGTCGCCTCGTGACAGTGGGTTGCGATAGCGGTGGGCAGATCAAGGGCCGCTTTGCGAACCCACCACATGCGAGCTCCGTAGCGACCGATAGGCCCCTGGGCAAAATCAAGGAGGAGGCCGTCGCCGCCAGGCGGCGGCCGGGGGACATTTGCCGAGGGGCCTATCGGTCGCTGCGGGGCCCTCACGCTCGCGGTAGACCTGAGCGAAGACACCACCACGAAATCCGCACTCCACCTCGACGGTACCCGCAGGGGCATTGCGTCACCCGGCCCGGTTTGGGCATTCTCCGGGTATGTCATCTCCCCTTCGTTCGATCCATGTCGTGGCCGGCGTCATCACCGATGCCCGTGGCCGCATTCTGCTCAACCGTCGTACCGAGAACCGCGATATGGCCGGCCTGTGGGAATTCCCGGGCGGCAAGCGGGAAGCCGGCGAGACCTCCGATGAGGCGCTGGTGCGGGAGCTGCGCGAGGAGCTGGGGATCGAGGCGGAGATCGGTGAGTGGATCATGGAGGTGCCGCAGATCTACCCGGACAAGCGGCTCCGTCTTGAGGTGCGCCGGGTCCAGGGTTGGAAGGGCTCGCCGCGGGGCCGCGAGGGGCAGGCGATCACCTGGGTGGCGCCGGACAAGCTCCACCGGTATTCGATGCCGCCGGCGGACCTGCCGGTGGTCGCGGCGTTGCGGCAGCCGGACCGGTACCTGATCACCCCCGAGCTGGAGGGCGAGGAGGACAGCGTCCACCAGGCTTGGCTGGGACGCTTGGCGCAGGCACTGGAGAGCGGGGTGCGCCGCGTACAGCTGCGCACGCCGTCCAGCCCGGCGCGGGTGGCGCTGGCCGAGCGCGTGATCCAGCAGCATGGACCACGGACCCAGTGGCTGGTGAACCGGGACATCGACCTGGCCCGGCGGCTGGGGGTCGGGGTGCATCTTGGCAGTGAGCAGCTGCTGGCGCTGGGCGAGCGGCCGCTGCCGGCGGGTCAGCTGGTGGCGGCGTCCTGCCACGATCTGGCGCAGTTGCAGGCGGCGCAGCGGCTGGGATGTGATTTCGCGGTGCTGGGCCCGGTGCAGGTGACGACCAGCCACCCGGATGCCACGCCGCTGGGCTGGGCGGCCTTCGAGGCGCTGCGCGAGCAGGTGTCGTTGCCGCTGTATGCGCTGGGCGGGATGACACCCGGCGATATCGAGCAGGCGCGCCGCCATGGGGCGCAGGGCATCGCGGCGATCCGGTCGCTGTGGCCGGCTACAGCGTGATCCAGAAGCAGCCGTACTGACGGCGCAGGCCGAATACCGTACGGGCCGGGGTGGCGGCGCTGCCGAGGGTCTGTTCGATGCGCAGGCCGACCGGACGGGGACGTGAGGGGGGCTCGGCACTGCCCGCCGTGGCGAGTGCCGGATCGACCAGCGGCGGAGCCGTATCCGGGTAGACCGGCGCGATGTCGATCAGCGGGCGTTTCACCACCGATTCCAGCCGACCGATGATGGTGTTGGCGGTCGCGTTGGAGACGTTGCTCCAGAGGTAGATCGACGACAGCCGGTTGACGTCCTGCGCGCTCACCGCGTCGCGGATCTGCCCGGTCAGTTCACTGAGCCGGCGCGCGCAGCCGGCGCGGTAGATGCCGGTGTTGCCGACGCTCGCGGTGCGCGGGGGCATACGGGAGGTCGCCCCCAGTGCATCGCAGCGGCGATCGGTGAAGACGGTTTCGCCTTGGGCCGTGGTGCAGCGGTTCACGCGCTGCGGCGCCTGCGCCAGGACGGGGGGCGAGGGCAGGCACAGCGCACTCAGCAGGAGCCACACGAACGGTTTCATCGCAGCAGCGTAGCGGCGTGGGCGTTATCTGCAAGCGATGCGTGGCGGCCTCACCCGCGCAGCAGTTTCAGCACCTGGGTGGTCGGCTTGGCCAGGTTGAGCGTGTAGAAGTGCAGGCCCGGCGCGCCGCCAGCGACCAGGCGTTCGCAAAGGCTGGCCACCACCTCGGCACCGAACGCGCGGACCGCTTCGGCATCGTCACCGTAGGCCTGCATGCGCTTGCCGATCCAACGCGGGATCTCCGCACCGCACTGCTCGGAGAAGCGCCGCAGCTGGCTGAAATTGGAGATCGGCATGATGCCTGGCACGATCGGCACGGTGACCCCCAGCTTGCGTACCGCATCGACGAAGTGGAAGTAGGCATCGGCGTTGAAGAAGTATTGGGTGATCGCCGCATCGGCACCGGCGTCGATCTTGGTCTTGAAGTGCTTCAGGTCCAGCAGCGCGTCATTGGCCTGCGGGTGGGTCTCCGGATACGCGCCTACTTCGATCCGGAACGCATCACCATGCTCGGCGCGGATGAAGCTGATCAGCTCGGAGGCATACCGCAGGTCGCCGGGGTGGCCCATGCCCGAGGGCAGGTCACCGCGCAGGGCGACGATGCGGCGGCAGCCGATCGCGCGGTACAGCTTGAGCAGTTCGCGGATCTCCTCGCGGCTGCCACCGACGCAGGACAGGTGCGGTGCCGCCTCGAAGCCATGGTGCTGCTTGAGGTGACGCACCGTCTCGGAGGTGTAGCTGAGCGTCGAGCCGCCGGCACCGAACGTACACGACACGTACTCCGGCGCGAACACCTTCAGCTTGGCCGCGGTCCGGTCCAGCTGGGCACGCTGCTCGTCGGTCTTGGGCGGATAGAACTCGAAGCTGATGGCGGTCATGGGCGGGGCGCGTCGGCGGGTGTGGTTTAATCATATCTCTTCATCGCGATGAATGTGAAGTGCGTGACAGTCGTCTGCACATCGCGCCGCCTACACTGAGCGTGACTTCATCGGAGCACCCGCCATGCAGATTCTCGTCACCGGTGGCACCGGCTTCATCGGCAGCCGCCTGTGCACGCGGCTGCTGGCCGCGGGCCATGACCCCATCGTCCTCACCCGCCGGCCCGGCCGGAACCCGCAGAAGGGCGTGCGCAGCGTTGCAGCGCTGGAGGAAGTCGGTCCGGTCCAGGCGGTGGTCAACCTGGCAGGCGAGCCGTTGATGGAGGGCCGCTGGACCGATGAACGCAAACAGGCGCTGCGCGATTCCCGGATCGGCACGACGCAGGCGCTGCTGGCCTGGATGGCCGCGCTGCCTGAACGGCCGAAGGTGCTGGTGTCCGGCTCGGCGATCGGTTGGTACGGTCCCCGCGACAGCGCGCCGCTGGATGAGACCGCCTCGCCCGGCCACGACTTCGCCGCGATGCTGTGCCGGCAGTGGGAGGCCGAGGCGCTCAAGGCCGAGGACCTCAGCGTGCGCACCTGCGTGCTGCGGACCGGCATCGTGCTCGAACGTGAGGGCGGCGCACTGCAGAAGATGCTGCCGCCGTTCCGGATGGGGCTCGGCGGGCCGATGGGCGATGGGCGGCAGTGGATGAGCTGGATCCATCGCGAGGACCTGGTCGGGATGATCCTGTGGCTGCTCACCACCGACCGGGCACGCGGCGCCTACAACGGCACGGCGCCCGGCACGGTCAGCAACCGGACCTTCGCCACCACGCTGGGCGAGGTGCTGCACCGTCCGGCGCGGCTGACCACCCCGGCATTCGCCTTGAAACTGGGCTTCGGCGAAATGAGCGGGCTGCTGCTGACCGGGCAGAACGTGCAGCCGGTGCACGCCTTGGCGGAGGGATTTGTCTTCCAGTATCCATCGCTGCCGGCGGCCTTGCAGGCCATCGTGGGCGCGCCGGATCGCTGAGGCGCGGATGTTCATCCGCCGCTGCCGACCGCTCATCGCCGGTCTGCGGCCGCTGCTCATGTAATTGCCCCTGCCGCGTCGACCCGCGCCACGCTTCATGCTCACCCAGCAGGAGCCTGCCATGTCGACCGTCCGTCCCCGCCGCATCTACTCCATCGCCCCGTTGGCTGCGCTTGCGCTGACCGCATGGGCCACCTTGGTCAGCCCCGCCCATGCGGGCACCGGGCGCTTCCAGGATCTGCAGGTCGAGGTGAGCGGCAGCGGCCGGCCGGTGCTGATGATCCCGGGCCTCAACAGCGGTGCCGACGTCTGGCGCGAGACCTGCGCCGCGCTGCAGCCGCAGGTGCAATGCCACCTGATCCAGCTGCCGGGCTTTGCCGGTGCGCCTGCGGTGGCCAGCGATGACTTTCTGAGCGCCATGCGCGATCGCCTGCTGGCCTACAGTGCGGACCGCAAGCTCGATCATCCGGCCGTGATCGGCCATAGCCTCGGTGGTGTGCTGGCGCTGCAGATGGCGATCGCGGCGCCGCAGAAGGTCGGGCCACTGGTGATCGTCGATGCCTTGCCGTACTTCGGCGCGGTCCAGAATCCGGCCGCGACACCGGCCACGCTCACGCCGATGGCAGAGCAGATGCGGGCCGGCATGCTTGCCGCCGACGCCACGCGGTACGCGGCGCAGACCGACGCGGCGGTCGCCAACATGGCGCACGCCCCCGAGCATGTTGCGACCTTGAAGCAGTGGGGACGCGACAGCGATCGCGCCACCACCGCCAACGCGATGTACTCCATGACGATGACCGACCTGCGCCAGCCGATCGCCGGCATCACGGCCCCGGTGCTGGTGCTGGGCGCGTGGGCAGCCTATCAGCCGTTCGGTGCGACCGAAGCCAGTACGCGGCAGGTATTCGCCACCCAGTACGCCGCGCTGCCCGGTGTGCGGATCGAAATGAGCCGCGCGGGCTACCACTTCCTGATGTGGGATGATCCGCGCTGGCTGCAGACGCAGATCCGGGGCTTCCTCGAGCTGCCTGCAGCGCCCTGATCGAGACCGGCGTGGAGACGATGAGCGAGAAGCGGGCAGCACGCGATACCGGTTTCTGGTGGCGCAACAGCGCGGTCTGGTTGGCCTACCTTGGCGTGAGCCTGCTGCTGGGGTTCACCTACGGCGGGCACTGGTCCGGCATCGTCCTGATCTCTGTGATGGTGTCGCTTTCCCTGTGGGTGGGCAGCGCGGTCATCCGCGGCTATGCGCTGCGGCATGACTGGTTGCAGCGCGATCTGCTGGGATTGACGTGGCGGCTGCTGCTCGCGGTGGTGATCGTGGCGGTGGCCACCCAGGTGCTCACCGCCGCCGCGCTGTTGCCCGCGTTGGCCTGGGACTGGGTGCAGCTGCCGGGACAGCGCGCAAACTATCGCCCGGCCGCTGTCTTCGGCTACTGGTTCAATACCGCCATCGTGCTGAGCGTGTGGTGCGCGCTGTGGACCGGCCGCCGCGCGCTGCAGCGTGCCCGGCACAGCGAGATGGCGCAGCTGCGCGCCGAAGCGCAGCGGGCGACGCTGGAGCATCAGGCGCTGCGTGCGCGGCTCAATCCCCATTTCGTGTTCAATGCGCTCAACAACCTGCGTGCACTGATCAATGAAGACCCGGCGCGTGCGCGCGACATGGTCACCCATCTATCCAGTACGCTGCGCCACGCCCTGGTGCATACCGACGGGGGCTGGGTCACCTTGGCCGAGGAGTGGCGCGTGGTGCAGGACTACCTGGCGGTGGAAGCGATCCACTACGAAGACCGCCTGCGGGTGCACACCGACATCGAGCCGGCCGCGCTGTCCGCGCGGTTGCCGCCGATGGCACTGCAGCTGCTGGTGGAGAATGCGATCAAGCACGGCATCGCAGTCCATCCCGGCGGCGGCGAGCTGACGATCCGCGTGCGCCTCGATGGTGGCTGGCTGCGGGTGGCGGTGGACAATCCGGCCGCGCACGACGCCACCAGCGAAGGCCACGGCATCGGGCTGGCCTATCTGCGCGCGCAGCTGGGCAGCGACGCGGCGCCCTCTTCATCCAGCCGGGGCACGTTCCTGCTGGAGCGTCAGGGCGAGCGCATGCTGGCCCGCCTGGAGGTGCAGCAATGAGTGCTTCACTTCGCGTGTTGATCGTGGATGACGCGCGACTGGCGCGCCGCGAGCTGCGCACCCTGCTGGCGGCGATCCCGTGGGTGGCGTGTGTCGGCGAGGCCGACGACGTGCCCGCGGCACGCGAGGCGATCCTGCGCGAACAGCCCGATCTGGTGTTGCTCGATGTGCAGATGCCCTCGGGCGAGGGCTTCGATGTGCTCGACGGACTGGAGACGGTGCCGATGGTGGTGTTCGTCACCGCTTACGACCAGTACGCGGTGCGCGCCTTCGAAACCAACGCGCTCGACTACCTGGTCAAGCCGGTGGAGGCAGGCCGCCTGCAGGCGGCGCTGGAACGCGGTCGGGAGCGCCTCTCGGCACCGGCCGCCCCCGCTGCGACGGACAGCGTGCGCGATGCGCTGGGTGCCGAGGATCAGGTGTTCCTGCGCGATGGGGAGCGCTGCTGGTTCGTGGCGCTCGGGGAGATCCGCAAGGTCGTCGTCGACGGCAACTACGCGCGGCTGTGGTTCCGCGACCAGAACGCGGTGCTGGCGCGCAGCCTCAGCACGCTGGAGGCACGGCTGTCGCCGGCGCTGTTCTTCCGCGCCAACCGCAACACCCTGGTCAACCTGCGTCGCGTGCGTGCGATCGAGCCCTCGCTGAGTGACGGATATGACTTGACCCTCGATGATGGCAGCCAGGTGGAGGTCTCGCGGCGGCAGGCCCGCGAGCTGCGTGAGCGGCTGGCGCTGTAGGGCGCGTGCCGCACGCGTTACCCTGTGTGGGATCTCCGCCGCCTGATTGTGCCCATGTCCATCGTCCTCACTGCGTTCGCCCGGCCCCGACTGTTTCCCCGCGTGCCGCGCGGCAACACCATCCAGGACTGTAGCGCCGAGCAGTTCGAACAGCACCTCAACACGCATGCGCCGTTCAAGGTGCTCGATGGCTACGCGCCCTTCTGCAAACTGCATGTGTACGAAAACTGGACCTCCACGCGCTGCCTGACCGTACCGATCACGGAGGCCAACCGTCACCAGCTGCGCAGTGGTTATGAAGCGCGCAACCGCGAGGAACTGCCGGTGCTGGTGCGCTGGTTTGAAGGCGTGGAATCGCCGCGCGCGAACTACCTGGTGGTGATCCTGTACAGCGCCGGGCAGTTGGCCAAAGAGGGCTCCCCCATCGATGCGGAGTGGGGCATCGTCGGCTGCATCTACACCGCCGAGCCGGAGGAAGTGCCGATGGCCCCGATCACCATGATGCGCAACGCGCTGGGGGTGGAAGAGGGTGGCTCCGGCGTGCCGCTGGATCGCGAGGCGTATCAGCGCGCGGTGGCGTTCTGGGACCGCAACGCCAATTGGCGGCCCTGAGGCGCTGGAGCCGCAGCGATGGCACGTTGATCGAAGACGACGGGGTAGTGCCGGCCGCTGGCCGGCTCTTCAGTCTGTCTGACGCATGAGGCAAGCGTCACGGGGAGCCGGCCAGCGGCCGGCACTACCGGTCAACGGGCTTTGCCGATGCTTGCGTAGCTGCCGCCGGTGAGCTGCATCAGATCGGCCGGTGCCAGCGCCACCTCCAGCCCACGCCGCCCGGCACTGACGTGCACGGTCGGCAGCATCTGCGCGCTCGCCTCCAGGAAGGTGCGGTGCTTCTTTTTCTGCCCCAGCGGGCTGATCCCCCCGACCAGGTAACCGGTCGCGCGCTGCGCCGCCTCGGCGTTGGCCATCTCGCACTTCCGGCAGCCGGCCGCTGCGGCGAGTGCCTTGAGGTCCAGGGTGCCGCTCACCGGCACGATCGCCACCAGCAGCTCGTGCTTCTCGGTGCTTGCCAGCAGTGTCTTGAACACCTGCGCCGGATCCAGCCCGAGCTGCTCTACTGCCTCGCCACCATAGGACGTGGCGGTGGCGTCATGGTGGTAGGACAGCACGCTGTGCGCGATGCCGAGCGTCTTGAGCAGGTTGATGGCAGGGGTCATGGCGGCATCGTAGCCCGGTGCGGACCGGCTGCCTTGACCGAGGCTACTGCGGTCGCTGCGATAATGGCGGCGTTCCCGTCTGGAAAGATCCCATGCGCCTCTCTGGCCAATTCAACGCGCTCAGCTTCGACAGCGATGTGGCGCGCGGACCGTATCCCCCTCAGGGGTTTGTGTCGATCGCGGAAGGCGCGCTCGGCAATGGCGATTGTTTCGGGCTGTATTGGCCGTTGGGGCGTGAGGGATATGCGCCCTTCGTCTGCGAGATGTTCCATGACGAATGGCGTATGGAACTGCGCCATTCCTCGGTACAGGTGTTTTCGCGCTGGCTGGAGCTGAACGAAGGCGAGTATGGCGAGCATGAGGTCGAAGATCCCGGTTCGCCAACCGGGCAGTTGGAGCAGGCGCGCGCGCAGGTGCTCGCAGGGCAGGTCGAGCAGGCGATTGAACTGCTGCGCGCAGCATGCACCGCCTTCCCGGAGCTTCAGCAGGGCTGGGCGCTGCTGGCAAGCCAGTACATGCGGCAGGGGCAGCGCGATGCGGCGATCGATGCGGCACGTTCGGCGGTGCTGGCCAACTGGGCGTTTGGCATTCCCGAGGCCGGCGTGCTGCGCATCCTGCGCGCTGCCCCGGCCAGCACTGACCCGGTGATCGCGATGGTGCAGCGGATGGGCTTCGCTTTCGGCGGCGCCAAGACCAATCCGGATTACGCGCTGATGCAGGCCTGCATCGACGAATGCTGGGCTGCCGGTGACACCCTGACGGCGCTGCGACTATCGCAGAACCGCTGCTACGTGCTTGCTGGCGAAACGGTCTCTTTTCAGCAACGGGAGGGGTTCATGCTGTCGCGCTGGCAAGCGGACTTCGCCGGGCAGTGCCAGGCTGTCCTCAACGACGACCGCAGGGGTTTCAGCCAGGACTGAAGGGCATCGCGCCACAAAAAAAACGGGCGCCTTCCGGCGCCCGTCTGTTTTCAACGCAACTGGACCGGCATGCCGATCAGTAGCGGTAATGCTCCGGCTTGAACGGACCTTCCACCGGCACGCCGATGTAATCGGCCTGTTCCTGGCTCAGGGTGGTCAGCTTCACGCCGATCTTTTCCAGATGCAGGCGCGCCACTTCTTCGTCCAGCTTCTTCGGCAGCAGGTACACCTTCTTCTCGTAGCTGTCCTTGTTCGCCCACAGGTCGATCTGTGCGAGCGTCTGGTTGGCGAACGAGTTGGACATCACGAAGCTCGGGTGGCCGGTGGCGCAGCCCAGGTTGACCAGACGGCCGTCGGCCAGCAGGAAGATCGCATTGCCGTTGTCGAAGATGTACTTGTCGACCTGCGGCTTGATGTTGATCTTCTGCACGCCGGCCAGCGCGTTCAGCGCATCGACCTGGATCTCGTTGTCGAAGTGGCCGATGTTGCAGACGATGGCCTGGTCCTTCATCGCGCTCAGGTGCTCGATGCGGATGATGTCCTTGTTGCCGGTGGTGGTGACGTAGATGTCGCCACGGCCCAGGGTGGATTCCAGGGTGTTGACCTCGAAGCCTTCCATCGCGGCCTGCAGGGCGCAGATCGGATCGATCTCGGTGACCACGACGCGCGCGCCGTAAGCGCGCAGCGAAGCGGCGCAGCCCTTGCCCACGTCACCGTAGCCGCAGACCACGGCGACCTTGCCGGCCAGCATCACGTCCATCGCGCGCTTGAGGCCATCGGCCAGCGACTCGCGGCAGCCGTACAGGTTGTCGAACTTGCTCTTGGTGACCGAGTCGTTGACGTTGATCGCCGGGATCAGCAGGGTGCCGGCCTGGGCCAGCTGGTACAGGCGGTGCACGCCGGTGGTGGTCTCTTCGGAGACGCCCTTCCAGTCCTTGACCACACGGGCCCAGTAACCCGGGCGCTCGGTGGCTACGCGCTTGAGCAGGTTCTTGATGACCTGCTCTTCGTGCGAGGCGGCCTTTTCATCGACCCAGGTGCTGCCGTTTTCGAGCTCATAGCCCTTGTGGATCAGCAGGGTCACGTCGCCGCCGTCGTCCACCACCAGCTCCGGGCCGGTCAGGGTGCCGTCGGGCAGGGTGAAGGTCAGCGCGTCCAGGGTGCAGTCCCAGTACTCTTCCAGGGTCTCGCCCTTCCAGGCGAACACCGGGGTGCCCGAGGCGGCGATCGCCGCAGCCGCGTGGTCCTGGGTCGAGAAGATGTTGCACGAGGCCCAGCGCACGTCGGCGCCGATGTCCTTCAGGGTCTCGATCAGCACCGCGGTCTGGATGGTCATGTGCAGCGAGCCGGTCACGCGCACGCCCCTCAGCGGCAGGGTGGCGGCGTGCTTGCGACGGATCGACATCAGGCCCGGCATTTCATGCTCGGCGATGTCCAGCTCCTTGCGGCCCCAATCGGCCAGGGAGATATCGGCAATCTTGTAATCGCCTTCGGTGGAGAAGGTCTTGGCAACAGCGTTCATTCAAAGCTCCGGTGTAATGACGAGTCGATACTCGTGTTCGCCGGGCGCCGTTGGAACCAATCCTGGCCACCGAGCCTGGCCGCCCCCGGACAAGGTCCGGCACGGTCGCAGCGCCCCTCGGTGGAGGGTCACCCATTATATCGTGGCCAGTTGCATTGGCATGAATCGGTCCCTGCCCCCAACCATCGGCAGGGGGGCGATCGGCGCGCGGCTGTTAAGGTCGGGGGTTCGTATCAGCACAGGCACAAAACATGACACGCACCCCCGGTCGACGCGCTCCACAGTGGCGCCATACCTTGATCCTCGGCCTGGCCCTGCTGGCGGTGCCGCCGTTGGCGCTGGCCGCCGCCCCGGCCGCGAAGACCACTGCGCCGACCGTGGCTGCCGCCAAGGGCGATCAGGGCGGCTACCAGCTGCCTTCGCCGGCCCTGCAGGCTGTTGTCGATGCACCGCGTGCCCCGACCCTGAGCCTGTCCCCGCGCCGTGATCTGGCCGCGCTGCTGCAGACGCCGCCGCTGCCGTCGATTGGCGACGTCGCCCAGCCCGAACTGAAGCTGGCCGGCCTGCGCATCAACCCGGCCACGCATTCGGCCAGCCGCTTCAGCTTCGCCGACAAGCTGTGGCTGATGAGCGTGGCCGATGGCAAGGAGCGCCAGATCAGCGGGCTGCCGCAGCCGTTGTCGATCGCCACCTTTGCCTGGTCGCCGGACCAGAAGTACATCGCCTTCAATCAGGTGCACGCGGCCACCCACACCAATGAACTGTGGATCGTTGATGTCGACGCCGGTTCGGCGCGCCGCCTGGTCGGTGATCTGAACACGGTGATGGGCGATGGCTACAGCTGGCAGCCCGACAGCCGTGGCCTGCTGGTGATGCAGCAGCTCAAGGGCCAGGGTGCGGCACCGGCTGCTGGCGGCATTCCGACCGGCCCGGCGATCCAGCAGACCGAGGCCGACGCCGGTGTGCGCACGATCCGCACCTACCAGGACATGCTCAAGAACGAGGCCGATGCCCGCCTCTTCGACTACTACGCCAGCGCGCAGCCGGCCAAGGTCGCGCTCAACAGCATGACCACGCCGCTGTCCACCGGTGGGGTGTACTGGGATGTCACCCTCTCCCCGGATGGCCGTTACCTGCTGAGCGAGCGGGTGGTGCGTCCGTACTCCTACCTGGTGCCCGCCAGCGCGTTCGCGCGTCGCATTGAAGTGCTGTCCGCGGTGGACGGCAAGCTCGAACACACCGTCGCCGACCTGCCGCTGAAGGAAGGCCTGCCGACCGGCAACGATGCGGTGGCCACCGGCGTGCGCCGGATCGACTGGCGCGCCGATGCCCCGGCGACCCTGGTCTGGGCCGAAGCCCAGGATGGCGGCGACCCGAACCGCGAGGCCAAGGTGCGCGACGCGGTGCTGATGCAGGCGGCCCCGTTCGATAAGCCGCCGGTCACGCTGGCGCAGCTGGGCAGCCGTTATGCGGGCATCCAGTGGGGCCGTGGCGATCTGGCGCTGCTCAACGAATCGTGGTGGAAGAACCGCGAGGTCAAGCAGTGGCGGATCGCGCCTGACCAGCCGGAGAAGGCGGCCGAGCTGTTGTCGGCGCGTTCCTCGCAGGACCGCTACAACGACCCGGGCCGCCCGGGCCTGGTGCGCGACGTCAACGGTCGCTCGCGCCTGCAGGTCAGCGCAGATGGCCGCAGCATCTTCCTGTACGGGCTGGGCGCCTCGCCGGAAGGCGACCGTCCGTTCGTGGATCGCCTTGATCTGGACAGCAAGCAGACCACCCGCCTGTTCCACTCGCAGGCGCCGTCCTACGCCGCGCCGGTGGCGCTGCTCGACCAGGAAGGCACCTCGCTGCTGTTGACCCGCGAGTCGCCCGATGAGCCGGCCAACTTCTACGTGCAGTCGCTGGCCGATGCCACCGCCGCCCCGACGGCGTTGACCCACTTCCAGCACCCGCTGCCGCAGCTGCGTGGGGTGAGCAAGGAGCAGATCCGCTACAAGCGCAACGATGGCGTCGACCTGACGGCCACGCTGATGCTGCCGCCGGGCTACAACGCGAAGAAGGACGGTCCGTTGCCGCTGCTGATGTGGGCCTACCCGGGCGAGTTCAAGACCGCCGAAGCGGCCAGCCAGGTCACCGATTCCCCGTACCGCTTCAACGCGATCAGCTACTGGGGCCCGCAGGCGTTCCTGGCCAAGGGCTACGCGGTGCTGGTCAGCCCCTCGATGCCGATCATCGGCGAGGGTGACAAGGAGCCGAACGACACCTACCTGCCGCAGCTGATCGCCAATGCCGAGGCGGCCGTGAATGAAGTAGTGCGGCGTGGCGTGACCGATCGTGAGCACATCGCGATCGGCGGCCACTCCTACGGTGCGTTCATGACCGCCAACCTGCTCGCGCATACCCGCCTGTTCAAGGCCGGCATCGCGCGCAGCGGTGCGTACAACCGCACGCTGACCCCGTTCGGCTTCCAGGCCGAAGAGCGCAACTACTGGCAGGCGCAGGACGTCTACCAGAAGATGTCGCCGTTCAACTACGCCGACAAGATCAAGGACCCGATCCTCTTCATCCACGGCGTGGACGACAACAACTCCGGCACGTTCCCGATCCAGAGCGAGCGCATGTTCGCCGCGGTGAAGGGGCTGGGCGGTACCTCGCGCCTGGTGATGCTGCCCAATGAATCGCATGCTTACCGTGCACGCGAATCGATCATGACCATGCTGGCCGAGAGCGAGCGCTGGCTGGAGCAGACCGTCGGTCCGGGCAAGCCGATCAAGAAGCAGCGCTGAGGCGGGAGGTACCGGCCGTTGGCCGGTACGGGAAAGGATGGGGAGTGCCGGCCGTTGGCGGCCGGCACTACCAGATGTAACTATTTGCGCGACGCAGCAATGACCCCATTGTGGGTTAGGCTTGAGCGGATTCCGTTCCCGAGGCCAGTGCGTCGCAGATGAACGAGTACCGTAGCAGCATCGTTTTTGCCACTCCCGATATTCCCCTGCGTGACGATGTACGCCGACTCGGCGCACTGGTCGGCGACCTGCTCGCCGAGCAGGTCTCCACGCAGTTTTTCGATGATGTGGAACAGGTGCGTACGCGCGCCATCGCCCGCCGCGAAAGCGACGCCCCGCTGTCCGATCTCAACGATGCCCTGACCGGCCTGCCGCCGGCGCGCGCCGAAGCGATGGTGCGTGCCTTCAGCACCTACTTCCAGGTGGTGAACATCGCCGAGCGCGTGCACCGCATCCGCCGCCGCCGCGACTACCAGCGTGCCGGTACGGCCACGCCGCAGCCGGATGGCCTGCAGGACGCACTGGTCAAGCTCAAAGCGCAGGGCGTGACCCTGGCCGAGTTGGCGCAGTGGCTGCCGCGCATCGATATCGAGCCGGTGTTCACCGCGCATCCGACCGAAGCGGTCCGCCGCGCGCTGCTGGAAAAAGAGCAGTTGATGGTCGCCAGCCTGGTCGACAACCTGGACGGCCAGCGCACGCCGGGTGAAGCCGCCGCCGACGCGGCGCGTTTCCGCATGGCCCTGACGGCGTCGTGGCAGACCACCGATTCCTCGCCCGTGCGCCCCACCGTGGACGACGAGCGGGAGCATGTCGGCTTCTATCTGATGCAGGTGCTGTACCGGGTGATTCCGGTGCTGTACGAATCGCTGCAGCAGGCGCTGCTGGATACGTATGGCGAAGAACTGCCGCTGCCACGCCTGCTGCGCTTCGGCACGTGGGTGGGCGGCGACATGGACGGCAATCCGAACGTCGATGCCGGCACCATCCGCAATACGCTCGATGCGCAGCGCCAGGCCGTGCTCGGCCGCTACCAGAAAGACCTGCTGCAGCTGGCCAGTCTGCTCAGCCAGTCCACCGAACGAGTCGCGGTCAGCGATGAGCTGCAGGCGCGCGTGGATCATTACAAGGCATTGCTGCCCAAGGTCACCTCGCGGCCGCGTCACGCCGATATGCCCTATCGCCTGCTCAACGACCGCATGCGCGCACGCGTGCAGGCGACGATGGAGGACGCGGACGGTGCGTATGCATCGCCACAGGAACTGACCGACGACATCGAGCTGATCCTGCGCAGCCTGCACGACAACAAGGGCGACCATGCCGGCGGTTTCGCGGTGCGTCGCCTGTTGTGGCGGGTACGCACCTTCGGCTTCCACCTGGCGCGGTTGGATGTGCGCCAGGAGTCCAGCGTGCACGGCCGGGCGCTGGCCAGCGTGCTGGATGGGCAGGAGGCCTGGGACGGCGCTGATGCGGTCACCCGCGCGGCGCGCCTGGCCCCGTTCGCCAGTGGCGAGCAGGCGCTGCCCGCGAGCAACGAAGAAGGCGGCGAACGGCTGGATGCAGTGTTCGCGGCGCTGGCCGATGCCCGTCACCGGCACGGCGCCGACGCGTTGGGCAGCTACATCATCTCGATGGCGCATGACCGCAGCGATGTGCTCGCCGTGCTTGCACTGGCGCGGCGCGGTGGCCTGGTGGATGACGCCGGCGCGGTGCCGCTGGACATCGCGCCGCTGTTCGAAACGGTGGACGATCTCAAGCGCGGTACCGACACCCTGCGCGATCTGCTGGCCGACCCGGTCTACCGCACCCATCTGGCCTCGCGCGGCGATGTGCAGATGGTGATGCTCGGCTATTCGGACAGTGGCAAGGACGGTGGTATCGCGGCCTCGCGCTGGGGCCTGCAACGTGCCCAGGTGGAACTGCTGGATGTGGCCGCCGAGAACGACATCCGGCTGACCTTCTTCCACGGCCGTGGCGGCTCGATCAGCCGCGGCGGCGGCAAGACCACGCACGCCGTGGATGCCTCGCCGCGTGGCAGCATCGACGGCCGTCTGCGCGTGACCGAGCAGGGCGAAGTGATCCATCGCAAGTACGGCATCCGTGCACTGGCGCTGCGCTCGCTGGAACAGTCCACCGGTGCGGTGCTGCGCTCCAGCCTGCGCCCGCGCGCAGCGGAACCGCGCGAGGAACAGTGGCGCCCGGTGATGGACCTGGTCGCGCAGAAGAGTTCGGAGGCGTACCGCGCCTTCGTCGGCCAGAAAGACTTCATGCAGTACTTCCGCCTGGCCACGCCCATCGACGTGATCGAGCGGATGACCTTGGGCTCACGCCCTTCGCGCCGTCTGGGCGAGGATGCCGCACTGACCAACCTGCGCGCGATTCCGTGGGTGTTCGCGTGGAGCCAGGCGCGGGCCGTGATCCCGGGCTGGTATGGCGTCGGCAGTGGCCTGCAGGCGGCGATCGACGCTGGTCACGAAGGCCTCCTGAAAGAGATGGCGCGCGACTGGCCGTTCTTCAGCACCTTCCTGGACGACATCGCGATGGTGCTGTCCAAGGGCGACCTGACCATCGCCGAACAGTTCTCGCAGCTGTCCGGTGCGTTGCATGGCCGCTTCTTCCCGCAGATCCAGGGCGAGCTCGAGCTCACCTCGCAGTGGATCCTGGCGTTGACCGGGCAGGATGAACTGCTGCAGCACGATCAGCGCCTGGCACTGTCGATCCGCCTGCGTAACCCCTACATCGATCCGATCAGCGTGTTGCAGGTGGACCTGCTGCGCCGCTGGCGTGAAAGCGGGGGCGAAGACGATGACGTACTGCGCGCGCTGGTGGCGTGTGTGAACGGTGTTTCTCAGGGCGTACAGAACACCGGGTAGGCCATGACGGGGTAGTGCCGGCCGCTGGCTGGCAGCGCGCGCCATCTGGCAGGTATCGACCCACGGTCGATACCTGCCCGGCAGGCCATGACCGTGGGTCATGGCGCAGGGTTCAGACCTGCTCGACCAGATCGCCCGGTGCGGGCGGATTGGATGCCAGCAGCTCCAGGTGGCGCTGCTCCATCTCCTCGCGCAGCTGGCGGCGGATCAACGCGGCGGCATGCCGGCGGCGTTCGTCGGCAGTTTCCAGCACCAATGGCGGCACCGGGGTCGGCTTGCCGTCGTCATCCACCGCGACCATGGTGAAGAAGCAGCTGTTGGCGTGGCGCACGCTGCGCTTGAGGATGTCCTCGGCCACCACCTTGACCCCGATTTCCATCGAGGAGGTGCCGGTGTAGTTCACCGAGGCCAGGAAGGTGACCAGCTCGCCGACCGCGATCGGCTGGCGGAACATCACCTGGTCCACCGACAGGGTGACCACGTAGCTGCCGGCATAGCGGCTGGCGCACGCGTAGGCGACCTGGTCGAGCAGGCGCAGCACCGCGCCGCCGTGCACCTTGCCGGAGAAATTGGCCATGTCCGGCGACATCAGCACCGTCATGGACAGCTGGTTGGATTTGAATTCGGGCATGGGGGGAGTGTAGCGGGCGATGGCAGGCCCGGTAGTGCCGGCCGCTGGCCGGCAGGCTGAAACGACGACGGGCCGCTATCGCGGCCCGTCGTTGCTTCTTCGATAGTTGCCGCGCTGCGCGCGGCCAGCCGGCCAGCGGCCGGCACTACCTACAAAGCGGCCAGCCGGCCAGCGGCCGGCACTACCTACAAAGCGGCCAGCCGGCCAGCGGCCGGCACTACCTACAAAGTGAAAGGGCCGCTTTCGCGGCCCTTTCGAGGTCTTACTTCAGCTTCGCATCCGCGCGCAGGGCGGCGGCGCGATCGGTCTTCTCCCAAGAGAAGGCGGTCGCGTTGACCTGTTCGCCAGCACCGTTGGTGTAGCTGAACTCCTTGGCCTTGCGGCCGAAGTGGCCGTAGGCCGCAGTCTGCTGGTACATCGGGTGGATCAGGTCCAGCATCTGGATGATGCCGTACGGGCGCAGGTCGAAATGCTTGCGGATCAGCTTCTCGATCTTGTCATCGCTGATCTTGCCGGTGCCGAAGGTGGTGACCGAGATCGAGGTCGGCTCGGCCACGCCGATGGCGTAGGAGACCTGCACTTCGCAACGGTCGGCCAGGCCGGCGGCAACGACGTTCTTGGCGACGTAACGGGCCGCGTAAGCCGCCGAACGGTCGACCTTGGACGGATCCTTGCCCGAGAACGCGCCACCACCGTGACGGGCCCAGCCGCCGTAGGTGTCGACGATGATCTTGCGGCCGGTCAGGCCACAGTCGCCCACCGGGCCGCCGATCTCGAACTTGCCGGTCGGGTTGATGTGGAACTTGGTGCCCTTGTGCAGCCACTTGGCCGGCAGCACCGGCTTGATGATCTCTTCGCGGACGGCCTCGATGAGGTCCTTCTGCTTCACGCCCGGGGCGTGCTGGGTCGACAGCACCACCGCGTCGATGGCCGAGACGGCGCCGTTTTCATAGCGCAGGGTGACCTGGCTCTTGGCATCCGGACGCAGCCAGGACAGCGGCGAGTTCTTCTTCTTGCGGATCTTGGCCTGCTGCTCGACCAGACGGTGCGACAGGTGGATCGCGGCCGGCATGTAGCTGTCGGTCTCGTTGGTGGCATAACCGAACATCAGGCCCTGGTCGCCAGCGCCCATTTCTTCGGGCTTCTTGCGGTCCACGCCCTGGGCGATGTGCGGCGACTGCTTGCCGATCAGGTTCAACACGCCGCAGGTCGCGCCGTCGAAGCCGACGTCGGAGCTGTCGTAGCCGATGTCCAGGATCACCTTGCGGGTCAAGGCTTCCAGGTCGATCCAGGCGCTGGTGGTGATTTCACCGGCGACGATGGCCACGCCAGTCTTGACCATGGTTTCGCAGGCCACGCGCGCACGCTTGTCCTGGGTCAGGATCGCGTCCAGCACCGCATCGGAGATCTGGTCGGCAATCTTGTCCGGATGGCCTTCGGAGACCGATTCGGAGGTGAACAGGTAGCTGGACATCAGGCGTAATATCCTTTGATTCGGATGGAAAGATGGCCGCGAATGATACACGGCAAGTCGCGCACTTGCATTGTGCGTCAGCACGGGTTGCCCGTGGTTAAGCCCGCGTGCCCGTCGCAGGGCCCTGTGTGACGGGATTGGGGCCCAGCGTCGCCGCCCAGTGCTCCACGGGCGTGACAAATGGCCTGCAGCCAACGCCGATGCGCCGGCGCCCGGATGCTCGCGAGGCCGGAGTCGTGTCACCGGCCCGTCGTCAAACCGCCATCGGGCTGTCGCCGGGGCCGTGCAGGCTTCGGCGCATCCGGCCGCCGGACCTGAGGAGCACGCCATGCACGCATTCGAGCAGCGCGACGCGCGGGAGGCTGCCACGCGGCCCGTGACGACCCTGGCGCCCCATCGGCGGGCCGTCTTCCTGTCTGACGTGCACCTGGGCTCACGCCACTGCCATGCCGCCGAACTGGCCCGGTTCCTGGCCGAGCTGCGCTGCGAACGCCTGTATCTGGTGGGCGACATCATCGACCTGTGGTGGATGGCGCACCGCCGGGCCGCCTGGCGGCCGGCCCACAGCGAGGTGATCCAGGCGCTGCACGCGCTGCAGCGCACCGGCACCGAGATCATCTACATCCCGGGCAACCACGATGCCTCGCTGCGCAAGGTCTGCGGGCTGATGCTGCCGGCCATGCAGGTGCGTCGGCGGGCGATCCACGTGACCGCGGACGGGCGCCGGCTGCTGGTCGTGCACGGCGATGACTACGACGGTGTCACCCACTTCGGAGGTCTGCAGGAGAAGTTCGGGGACTGGCTGTACTACCGCATCCTCACCGGCAACCACCTGCTCAACGCCGCGCGACGACGGCTCGGCCAGCGCTACTGGTCGCTCTCCGAATTCCTCAAGAAGCGCAGCGGCGCGGCCGAGCGTTACATCGAACGTTTCGTCCAGGCCGGGCTTGCGGATGTGCGGCGGCGTGGACTGGACGGGATCGTCTGCGGGCATATCCACCGCGCCGCGCTGGTCGAACGCGACGGGCTGATCTATGCCAACGACGGCGACTGGGTGGAAAGCCTGACCGCGTTGGCCGAAGAGCCGGATGGGAGCCTGCGGCTGCTGGATCACACCGGGCAGACCCTGGCGGCGCTTCCCGGCAGCGCCGCACTGGCCAGAGCGGCCTGAGCAGAAGGGCAGAGGCGCAGGGCCAGTCCCGGCTGCTAGCATCGGCCGATGGACTCCTTTACCCAGATCGTTCTCGGCGGCGCGGTCGCCGCCGCCATCGCCCCGGCCGGCCATCGCCGCGCTGCCCTGTTGGCCGGTGCCGCACTCGGCACCCTGCCGGACCTGGATGCGCTGGTCTTGGCCGTCACGGCTGCCGATCCCGTGGCGCTGATGGTCGAGCACCGCAGCTACAGCCACTCGCTGCTGGTGCTGCCGTGGGTGGCCGCGCTGATCTGGTGGCTGTTCAAACGGTTCGGTCACGGCCGCGTGGCGCAGGCGCCGGGGCGCTGGTTCTGGGCGATGCTGCTGGCGCTGATCACCCATCCGCTGCTGGATGCCTTCACCGTTTACGGCACCCAGCTGTGGTGGCCGTTCACCCCGCACCCGACGATGTGGGCCAGCGTCTTCATCATCGACCCGCTGTACACCGTGTGGCTGCTGCTCGCCTGCGCAGTGGCGTGGTTCGCGCGGGCGCGCCCGCTGGCGCAGAAGGCACTGGTGGCCGGGCTGGTGCTCAGCAGTGGCTACCTGGGCTGGTCGTTGCTGGCCAAGCACACCGTCGATCGCGAAGCCGACCGCGCACTGGCGGCGATGGGGCTGGGCGATGCGCCGCGCTTCTCGGTGGCGATGCCGTTCAACACGCTGCTCTGGCAGGTGGTGGCGATGACGCCCAACGGCTACGTGATCGGCGAGCGTTCGCTGATCGCCGACCACGGCCCGATGACCTTCGAGGGCCATCCCTCCCATGTGCAGGCCCTGCGCCAGGCGGCTGAGCTGCCGGCCGTGCAGCGGCTGAACTGGTTCAACCGCGGCTTCATGCGTGCCCAGGTGGTCGATGGCGAACTGCGGCTCAGCGATCTGCGCATGGGCCTGGAGCCGGAGTACACCTTCACCTTCGCGGTTGCGCGGGCCGAGGGCGAGGGCTGGGCCGCGATCACACCGCGACAGCTGCGCCCGGCGTATGAAGGGGAGCAGGGCAGGACGATGCTGAAGCGCCGGTTCGCGGCCCTGTGGCAGCGCATCTGGCATGCGCCGCCGGGCACCGACGTGATGGCACCGAAGGCAGGTTGGACGGAGGCACCGTGACCGAGCGGTTCGACATGGAAATCAATGGCACGCGCTACACCCGGCTGGCCGATGTGCCGCCGGAGTATCGCGCGCTGCTGCTGGAGCTGGCGCCGGGCCGCTCCGCCGAGCAGCCGGCGGTGCCGTTGCGCGAGATCCTGCACAAGGCCAAGGCGCAGCCGGACCGCGCGCGCCAGCAGCAGGTGCTGCTGGACGAGCTGCGCAAGGTCGATCCCGAGCGCGCGCGGCGCATGCAGAACAAGATCACCGAACGCAGCCAGCGGCCGGCCACCGGTACCCTGGAAGTGGGCAACACACCCACCGCACGCCCGCGCGAAGGCGCCCGCAACACCGCCGGTGGCAGCACGGTGGCCCCGGGGGATCGGGGCGGACTGGGTATCTGGGTGTTGCTGGCGGCAGCGGTCGTGGTGACCCTGGTCGCCTGGGCAACGCGCTAGCGCCGCGATCAATACACCGTTGCACGGGCCTGCACGAAGGAGAAGAAGAACACCGCGTTCGGGTCGTTCTGGACCAGGCTGAATTCGCGGCGCATGCCGTCCACCGTTTCCTGGTCGACCAGGCCGGCCTCCAGCAACGGATCGGCGGCCGACAACAGCAGCTGCTCCCAGAACGCGATCATGGTCTTGCGACGGGCCGGTTCGCGGTTGTCCAGGTGGATGGTCTTGATCTCGGTGTGCACATCGCGGAAGCCACCGGCCAGCAGCAGATTGCCGAGCTTGGCGCCGACGAACGGATCGCCACCGTGGTCGTACTGGAAATCGTTGAAGGCCATCCAGTAGCGCCAGATATGCGGCGAGTACGGGTCGAGCAGGAACGAGGCATTCATCACTTCGGTGACGTACACCGGCGAACCCGGCACCAGCACGCGGCGCACTTCGTTGAGCACCCGCGCCGGTGACGGCACATGCTCCAGCACCCAGCACAGGAAGGCCGAATCGAACTCGCGCGCGCCGAACGGCAGGTTGCCGGCATCGGCCTGCAGCAGCGTGTAGCGCTCGCGGCACCATGGCGTCCTGGCCAGGTTGGTGGCGGCGGTGGCCAGCTGCGCCTCGCTCAGGTCCACGCCGGTGACGTGCAGCTCCGGGAACCGCCGCAGCAGGATGTCCGTCTGTGCGCCCACGCCGCTGCCGACTTCCAGCAGGCGCGTGGCACCGCCGTAATCGATGCCGCTGAAGATGCTCGATTCGAACAGGCGCGACTGGGTGACCAGGCGGTGCTGCTCGGTATCGGAGAAGCCGTGGAGATAGGTCGGTGCAGTGATGGGCGGGGTCATGGCGAAGGCTCAGGCAGCGGACGACAACGATTCGCCGGCGGCGAGGGCGTCGAAATATTCGGTGGTCAGGGCGACCTGGCTGGCGGCATCCTCGGCGCGATTGACCACCGCACGGAAGGCGGCGTTTTCCGGCCGGTCCTTGGCGTACCAGCCCAGGTGCTTGCGCGCGATGCGCACGCCCTGCTGCTCGCCATAGAAATCATGCAGCGCATGCAGGTGGCCCAGCAGCAGATCGCGTACCTCGGCGACCGACGGCGGCGCCAGCAGCGCGCCGGTGGCCAGGTAATGCGCCACCTCGCGGAAGATCCACGGGCGGCCCTGCGCGGCGCGGCCGATCATCACCGCATCCACGCCGGTCTGCTTGAGCACCTGCGCGGCCTTCTGCGGCGAATCGATGTCGCCGTTGGCGATCACCGGAATGCGCAGCGCCGCCTTGATCGCGGCGATGGTCTCGTACTCGGCGGTGCCGGTGTAATGCTGGTCGCGGGTACGGCCGTGCACGGCCAGCGCGGCGATGCCGCTGTCTTCGGCGATGCGGGCGATCCGCGGGCCATTGCGGTGGTCGCAGTCCCAGCCGGTGCGGATCTTCAGGGTGACTGGCACGTCCACCGCGTTGACCACCGCGGTCAGGATGCGCGCGACCAGATCCTCATCGCGCATCAGCGCCGAACCTGCCCAGGCGTTGCACACCTTCTTGGCCGGGCAGCCCATGTTGATGTCGATGATCTGCGCGCCGTGGTCCACGTTGTAGCGCGCCGCCTCGGCCAGCTGCTGCGGCTCGGTACCGGCGATCTGCACGCTGATCGGGTCCGGTTCGCCGGCATGGTCCATGCGGTGGAGCGATTTGCGGGTGTTCCAGAAGCGCGGATCGGAGATGGTCATCTCCGAGGCAGCCAAGCCTGCACCCAGCTGTTTGCACAGCAGGCGGAAGGGCTTGTCGGTGACACCGGCCATCGGCGCCAGCACCACGTTGGGCTGGATGTTGTAGGGGCCAATCTGCATGCGCCCATTGTAGAGCGCTGCGCCGGTGCCGGCCGCCCCCACCGCGCGCCTGTTCAGGCCGATCCGGAAGGGCCTGATGCGCACCGGTCATGAGCATATGCTTGACGATTGCTTCCGTCGTCCCCAGCGGCGGCGGATGCTGGCCGGTTACCGGTAGCGCCGGCCGCTGGCCGCTGGCCGGCCATCGCGTGCTCAGGGGCTGCCGGCGGGTACTACCACGTCAGGGTGCCGGCGACGTACAGGGCGGCCAGCGCCAGGCAGGTCAGGGAACTGGCATACCAGAAGCGCGCACCGTTGTAGCCCGGGCGGACCCGGCCGATGATCAGCCCGGCCAGGCCCCGGCCGCCGAGGATGCCGATGATCCCCAGCAGCACCCAGCGGGTGCCGGGCAGCGGGCGGACCCAGCCGGCGGCCGACAAGGCGTACAGCGTCCAGATGCCCAGCACGAGGGTGATCGCGGCCGTGATCACGGCGGGTTCGGCACGCCCGGCCCGGGCCAGTCGCACCATGCGTTGGCCGGCGCCGAAAAATTCATACCACGGCGCGCCGAAGGCGATGCAGCCAATGTGCAGCAGCACGGCAAGCGCGGTGCCGGTGGCGGCCAGCAGCATCCAGAAGGGGGTGTTGGTCATAACGTGCGTCGTCCGTGAGCGGGGGAGCTCATGGTCGAGTGGCTGCAGCATCGGGGCAATCCAGCCAGCGGCCATTCGCTGGCAATTTCCGGTCGCGGTCGCACGCGGGAAGGCACAACGACCAACAGTCGATACGCAGCGCAGACGGTCCGGCCACGGCCGTCAACGCTCTCCGCGATTCCGGCGAGCGTTCAGGGCGCCGGACCACACGCATAGGCCAACACCGCCAGATGCCGCCGCGGGTCGAGCCCGAGCAGGGCCAGCACGGCGGCGTCCTCGAACGAGCCGATCGCGCAGCCGGCGGCGTTCATCGACGCCACCTGCTGCCCCAGCGCCCCCAGCCAGACCCCGGCCTCGATCAACACGAAGCGGCCACCACGCTCGCCGTACTTGGCCAGCGTGCCGGCCGGCTCGGCGATCAGGAACAGCACGACTGCAGGGCGTTCGGGCCAGTCCACGCCCAGCAGCCTGGACAGCGCCGGCCATGCGGGGCAGGGCGCTACCGGCACCAGCGCGTGCTCGAGCGGGTCGTACCAATGGATGCCCGGCGCTGCCGCGGTCGCATCGTCGTTGCCGTACAGCGCGGCATAGGCCTGGATCGGGTACTTGGCCCCACCGGATGGCAGACGCCGCGTGTCACTGTCGCCGGGCCGGGCCCGCAGCGGGGCCAGCACGCGCCCCAGTTCCTTGGCGCCCCAGCGCGCGTCACCGAAGCGGCGGCCACTGTGGCGCTGCGCGAGGGCATCGCCGGGGTGTACCGGGTCCGGCAAGGCGACGCCGGCGGCTGCATGCAACGGCCGTGGCGGCGACCAGGCGCGTGCGGCATCTTCGGCGATCCGCGCGCGCATCACGTCCGCGCGCGCGGGATTGAGTTCGCCGTTGTGCCAGAACAGATGGAACAGCGGGGCATCGTCCCAGGGGGAAGGCGGTGACGGCATGCGGTCCTCGGGGGTCAGCCCAATGGATGCGGAAAGGGGTTGGGAAACGCGCCGCCGTGCGGGACGCCGGGATAACGCCAGGCCACGTCCCGGCAGCGGCCACCAAGGAACGGCGCACGCTCGTCGGCGTGCAGGCCGCTGAGCTGCGGCGACACCACCCGCATCACCCGCAGGCCGGCCGCGGCCACATCGGCGGTGGTCAACTCGCGGTAGTACAGCGCGATGCCGGCACGGCCCAGCCGGCGCCGCAGCAGATCCAGCTCGGCGATGGCGCGCGGTGCGGCGGGCCGGAGCGCTGCGCTTGGCGGGGGCAGCTGCAAGGTGCTGTCGCCCGCCTCCCCGAACAGCGGCAGCTGCGGCCATAGCTCGGGGCGCAGGGTGTAGAACGCGGCATGTTCATCGAAACTGCGCAGTGCTGCGGCATCGCGCGGCAGCCGGGCGCTTTCGCGGCCACACAGATGCGCGGCAAAGGTCAGCGCCTGCTGCCATTCCAGCAGCGCTTTGTGCAGCGCCTCGCCCGGCTCGGCGCGGCAGGCGATGCCCAGCACATGGCGGGGGCGGCCTTCGAACGGGATGCCGCCCGCGACCGCAATCACCGGGTGCGGGTTCCAGTGCTGGGTCAGATCGAAGGCCTGCAGTTCGCCACCGCGCTCGTGCGCGAAGGCCTGCCATTGGGCCGGCAACGCGATCCGCCGGCCGGCCACGCCATTGAGCCATGTTACCGCCAGTGCATCGCGCTCCAGCAGCTCCTGGGCGGCCCGCAACAGCGCCAGCCAGGCGCCATCGCGGCCATCGCGCCACGCTGCCAGCCCACTGGACGTCGACGGCAGACGCGCCAGGCCGCGGCGCGGCCCCAGTCCGACCAGTTCCTGCGGCACCCAGACCCTGCGGTTGTCATCCAGCGCATGCACCGCCGCGAACAGATCGTCATCGTGTTCGGGCATCGGCCACGGGAAGCCCGGCGTGGCGCGTTGGCGTGCCGAGAACAGGGCGAAGGCCGATTCGTCCAGGCGGTGTGCGGGTGTCAGCGCATGACGAGGACGCACCTCCACGCTCGCCTGCGCCGCCGCCAGCCGCTCCAGTGCCTCGGCGACCGCGCCATCGGCGGCCGCATCGGCATCCAGGGCGACCGCGCCCGAAACCCCCTGCCAGGGATTGGCCGGGTCGGCCGGCGTGGCGGCATTGTGCACGCGCCGTCCCTGGAACAAGGGCCCGGTTGCATCGCAGGGGCTGGCCTCGATCGGCTGCGCCGGGCGCACCAGACCACAACGCGAACGCGCCGCGCCATGCAGCAGGTGCGAGGACAGCGTGGGCGTTTCCGGCTGCGCCGCCTGCACGGCGGCGCGGCTCATTTCATCACGCTCAGCCAGAGCATCATCTCGAGGGCGCCGACGGCGAACAGGCCCAGCAGCAGGGCGATGCCGATCCCGATGCCGCGCCCGAGCGATCGCCCCGAGCGCTCGTAGACGAGGGCGTAAATCCCGACATACAGCCCGACGGCAACGAACAGGCCGAAGATCGGGTTGGCGGTGCTCATGAAGATGCCTCCGCCCAGCGCGGCCAGCGGCAAGGCGAACAGCCCCAGCAACACTCGACTGGTGCGGCTCAACCCGGCCGCCGGTACAACGGGGACGGTCGTCTCCGGAGCGTGCGGATTCGCAGCATCAGGCGGCGCCTGCGGCAACGCAGGTGGCTGGGGGTGGAGGTCCGTACGGGTGTCGACGCTGGTGGCCGCGGGGTGTGTGTCGCTGCTGACGGCTGCCGGTATTACGGGGTCCAGCTTGCCAAGCACCACCGCCGACAGCACCGAGGTACCGAGCAGGGTGACGATGCAGGAACTGCAGGTGGTCGACGTCGAGCCGCCGCCTGCCGCGGCAAGGTCCTGGCGTGAGGCACTGGCATCGAACTGGGTCGGCAGGCGATACATGAGGTCACTCCATTGACCGGGGCGGAAACGCCCGGCGCGTGGCGCACATTATCACGGGCGCCCGGTGTCCCAAGGCAAGGACAGCGGTGGCGGCAGCGACACTTCGCCGCCCTGGCAGGCGGGGCACCACGGCAGCCGCAGCACCCGGTCGCGCTCGCCGTGCAGGCGATGCAGGTCGAGCCAGACGCTGCGTTCGAGATAGCCCAGCAACAGCGGCGGCTGATCCAGCAACGGCGCGACCAGCGCCGCGATCCGTGCCGGTTGCGCGGCGACCGCCGGCATCGCCGGCACGGGTGCTTCGCCCCAGCGGCGCAGCACCCGGTTGCCCAGGCAATACACACAGGCGCTCTGGCCGGGCACCACATAGGGGCCCAGCGCGAGCGTGTGGTGATAACTGAGGTCGAGCAGCAGATGCGGTTGTGCCGGCATCTGCGTGCGGTAGCGGGCCAAGGCCTGTTCCCAGCCCAGCCCGTGCCGGACCAGCACAAGGAGGTCGGCATCGGCGACCGCATCGACGCGCTGCAGATCCGCGCTGGAATGCTGGTCGAAAGCGTCGGCCAACCCGGGCAGCGGTTCGCCGAGCCAGTCGAGTGCGTAGCGCTTCACTCTGCGCGCGGCGCGCAACGGCACCAGCACACCGAGACGTATCAGCTGGCGGACCGCCGGGCCGCACTCGGCATCGTCCTGCAGGATCGCCAGGGTGTCGTTTTCCCAGTGGCCGAGGATCCGTTCGATGACCGTCGGGGTATCGGCCTCATCGACCACATACAGTTCGTCGGCGCCACCGGACACCAGCAGCAGCTGGCGCTGCGCATGGGTCTGCGCAAACAGCGCCCACGCCGGATTGCGCGTCCAGCGTGGTTCGCCCGCGTGTGGGCGTGCGTGTTGCTGACTGCCTGCTGCTGCCACTGCGTACAGTCCGTGTATCCGCGAAAACGCAAGGATAGCGGCAAACAGGCGGGCCACGTTCTGCTACGGTGCGCGCGTGCCCACGCCGCCTGTTGCCACCGCGTCCGTCCCCCAGCCGCCCTGGCGCGAGGCGATGCTGTGGATGCTGCTGCTCGGCGCGATGTTCATCCATGGCTACAGTTGGACCAACCATTGGGCCGCCAGCCAGGCCCAGACCTGCAGCCTGCATGGTCGCTGGGACGAGGCGATCCCGTTCTGGGCGTGGACGATCTGGCCGTACCTGGCGCTGAACCTGCTGTACCCGCTGACGTTCTTCCTCTGCCCGACCCGATCCGCCCTGCGCCGCCATGCGCTGGCCATCGCGCTGGTGCAGGCTGCCTGCATGCTCGCGTTCGTGTGCTGGCCGACCGGCAATGTGCGTGTGCTGCCGCAGCCGGAGGGCGCGAGCGGCCTGCTGTTCGCACAACTGCGCGCGTTCGAAGCGCCCTTCAACATGGCGCCGTCGCTGCACGCTGCGGTACTGGTGGTGGTCTGGCAGACATGGCGGCAGTCGCTGCAGGCGAATGCGGCAGCGGTGCGCTGGCTGTGGCACGGCGCCTGTGGCCTGATCCTGGTCTCGACGCTCACTACCTGGCAGCACGATCTGCTGGATGTGCTTGCCGGGCTGCTGGTCGGCGCGCTGGCGCTGTGGATCACGCGCTGCATGCCGCCCACGTTGGGGCGTACCGGCTGACTGCAGGCGACTGCGATTCCGGGTGCGGCGGCGGCCGGTGGGTCGAGCGCTGGGGCGCGATGCCCTTGCCGGCGAATGTCCCCCGGTGCCGGCCTGCGGCCGACCCCTCCTCCTTGATTTCGCCCACAAGGACATCGCGCCCCACGTGTCCAGACCACTGGCGCTGCAGGGAGAGCGCCGGTTTCCCTTCGGCTCGCGGCAGACCCCAGCGGAGACACGCCCAGATCCACAGCGAGATGCTGGGAGAAAAACCAAAAAAAAGGCCAGCGCGAACGCTGGCCTCTTGGTATCCACACCGGTGACGCTTACTTGTTCTCGGCATCACCCGGGGTGAAGTGCGGCATCGCCGCGGCGGCGCCTTCCTTCTCGGTCGAACGACCGGCGAACTGATTGGCGAAACGCACGTGGCGGGCAAACGCCGCGTCCGGATCCTGCGCGATCGAGGCCACCAGCGCACCGTTGAACGCATCGCCCGCACCGGTCGTGTCCAGCACCTGCACCTGCTCTGCGCCGACGCGGTAGTACGGCTGGGTATCGCCACGCAGGTTCTCTTCGGCGTGCGACACGAACACACCGACCGAACCCAGCGTCACCACCACGGTGCCGTTGCCGACCAGCTTGCGGCACAGCGCATGCAGGCTGGCGCCATCCAGCGCGGCGACGTCATTGGCATCCACGCGCTCGCCGACATGACGGCCGAGCAGGGCAGCGAACTCGGTCTCGTTCGGGGTCAGCACATCGGCCAGCTTGAGCAGGCCGATGCTGGACGGCGCATCGGCAGGCGCCACGTTGAGCACGGTGGTGGCACCGGCCTCACGCGCGATCGCCAGCGCCGCTTCGATGGTTTCCACCGGCGATTCCAGCTGCGCCAGCACCACCTTGGCGCCGGCCAGCAGCGCGCGCTGCTGTTCGACGAAGTCCAGGCTCAACGCGGCGTTGGCGCCCGGGCCGATCACGATGGTGTTGCGGCCGCGGCTGTCGACATAGATGCCGCCGGTGCCGGTCGGCTCGCTGCTGGCCTCGGCGGTCAGCGCGAAGCCGTCCTGCTCGGCCAGGCCGCGGGCCATCGCACCGCCGGCGTCATCGCCCAGCGCGCACAGGAACGTGGTCGGCGCGCCGGCACGGCGGGCGGCCACGGCCTGGTTGAAGCCCTTGCCGCCGGGACCGGTGCTGTAGCGGCCGGCGATGGTCGCACCCGGGGCCGGGAGCGACTCACAACGCCAGACATGATCCACATTGAAGGAACCGATTACGACGACACTGCTACTCATAAAGACTGTTTCTCAGGGAACGGATATCAGCTGAAATGCGTCAGCACGCCGGCGATAGTCGCCGTCATGAAGGTGGCAATGGTACCGCCGAGCACGGCACGCAGGCCGAACTTGGCCAGATCGTGGCGACGCTCCGGCGCCAGCCCACCAATACCACCGATCTGGATCGCGATGGAGCTGAAGTTGGCAAAACCGCACAGCGCGTAGGTGGCGACCAGGCGGCCCTCGGCCGACAGCACCGTGCCCGGTACCTCGCCTCGGATGATCTTGGCCAGTTCCGAATACGCCACGAACTCATTGATCACGACCTTCTGGCCGATCAGCGAGCCCACGGTGGTGGCATCGGCCCACGGGGTACCGATCACCCAGGCGATCGGGGCCAGCAGGAAGCCGAACAGGGTGGACAGGTCGGTCGGGCGGCCGATGAGCGCGGCCAGGCCGGTGATGTCACCCAGCCAGGTCAGCGGGGCGTTGATCAGGGCGATCAGGGCGATGAAGGCCAGCAGCATCGCACCGATGTTCAGTGCCAGCTTGAGGCCGTCGCCGGCACCGGCGGCAGCCGCGTCGATGATGTTGCTGGAGGTCTTCTCCACTTCCATCTTGACCGTGCCGCGGGTCAGCGGGGTACCGGTCTCGGGCACCAGCAGCTTGGCCACCACCAGGGTCGCCGGGGCGGCCATGATGCTCGCGGCCAGCAGATGCTTGGCGTAGAAGGCCTGCTCGACCGGATCGCCGGCGCCAAGCATGCCCACATACGCGGCCAGCACGCCGCCGGCAATGTGCGCCATGCCGCCGATCATCATGGTGATCAGCTCGGACTGGGTCATCTTGGCGATGTAGGGGCGCACCGTCAGCGGCGCTTCGGTCTGGCCGATGAACACGCTGGCGCAGACGCTGGTGGTTTCAGCACCGGACACGCGCATGATCTTGGTGATCGCCCAGGCCATGCCGCGCACGATCATCTGCATCACGTTGAGGTGGTACATGACCCCCATCAGCGCTGAGAAGAAGATGATGGTCGGCAGCACCTGGAAGGCGAAGATGAAACCGAACTGGCTGGTGTCCATCAGGCTGCCGAAGATGAAGCCCGAGCCGGCGTTGACGAACTCCAGGATCTTGACGAAGCCCTTGCCCAGCGCGTCGAACACATCACGGCCACCCGGGACCAGCAGCACCACCGCCGCGAAGGCGATCTGCAGTGCGATACCGGTGACGACCAGGCGCCAGTCGACAGCCCGCTTGTTGTTCGAGAACAACCAGGCAATGCCGATCAGCACTGCCAACCCGAACAGGCCGAAGCCAATCCTGCCCAAACCTTCGACCATGAGACTTCCCTTGGGGCGCCGCGAAAAACGGGAAGCCTAGAGCAGCGGCAGGGGCGGGGCAAGGAAAAGCAGCGTCCGCGAGCCGATCGGTCGTGATCGGGCCTGTATCGGCAAGGCATGGCGTGCTTTCCGTGCGGCGTGTCATGGGCCGTGAGACCGCTGCCGCGGTAAGCCGCGCGGAACTGTGCCGCCCCGCTCTACACTTACCGGCATCAATCCGGCCCGGTCGCGGGCCCGCAGCAGGAGAACCACATGCTCTATCGCCGTCTTGGCTCCACCGGCCTGAAGCTCTCGGCCCTGTCCTTCGGCGCCTGGGTGACCTTCGGCGACCAGATCGGCCGCGATGAGGCCCGCAAGCTGATCGCCACCGCCTGGGATGCCGGGGTCAACTTCTTCGACAACGCCGAAGGCTATGCCCGCGGCCGCGCCGAGCAGGTGATGGGCGATGTGATCGCCGACCTGCGCCTGCCGCGCGATGGCTTCTGCGTCTCCAGCAAGGTGTTCTTCGGCGCCGTCGACGACCCGCGCCCGACCCAGCACGGATTGTCGCGCAAGCATGTCACCGACGCCTGCCACGCTGCGCTCAAGCGCCTGCGGGTGGAGTATCTGGACCTTTACTATTGCCATCGCCCGGACCCGGATACCCCGATCGCCGAAACCGTGCAGGCCATGGATACCCTGATCCGCCAGGGCAAGGTGCTGTACTGGGGCACGTCGGAGTGGTCGGCCGCGCAGATCCAGGAGGCGGTGGACATCGCCGGCGCGCGCAACCTGCATGCGCCCTCGATGGAGCAGCCGCAGTACAACCTGCTGCACCGCGAGCGGGTGGAACGCGAGTACGCGCCGCTGTATGCCGAGGCTGGCCTGGGCACCACCATCTGGTCGCCGCTGGCCTCGGGCCTGTTGACCGGCAAGTACAACGCCGGCGTGGACCCGCAGTCGCGGCTGGGCCAGGAACAGCTGGGCTGGCTGAAGGCGCAGGTGCTGGACGATGGCAGCGACCGCCTGGAGCGGGTCCGTCGCTATACCGCGCTGGCTGCGCAGCTGGGCGTCTCGCCGGCGCAGCTGGCGATCGCCTGGTGCCTGCGCAATCCCAACGTCTCCAGCGTGATCCTCGGCGCCAGCCGGGTCAGCCAGCTGGAAGAAAACCTGGGCGCACTGGCGCTGTTCGAGCAGCTTGATGAGAGCATCTGGCAGCAGGTGGAAGCGGTCTTTGCCTGATCCCGTCTGCCGGGATCCGGGGGAGCCGGCCAGCGGCCGGCACTACCGATCCTGCGGCGGCGGTAGATAGAACGGGACCCCAGCAGCGCCCGGATGGCTGGCAGAACGGGGCACGGCGCTTGGAACAGGCGCCGTCCATCCAGGGTAGTGCCGGCCGCTGGCCGGCTCTGCAATCCTCGCGCGGGACGCGAGCGCACTATGCGATTGATGGTAACTATCGAAAGCTGATGTTCGATCATTAATGTCATCTATCAAAGTGAGAATGGTTGTTGATTGTCAACTGAGAATCATTATCATTTGACTCGCCCCTCGCAACGAGTCCAGACGATGAACACTCAAGCTGCTGTACTGCTGCGCCCCGAAACGCTGACCCTCCGCGACCGTCCGGTCCGCGTGGTCCCGCCGGAAGAAGTGATCGACAGCGAAGCCCTGCTCAAGGGGCGCCGCGAAATCCTGATCCAGCACGGCGATCGTTTCTATCGCCTGCGTCATACCAGCAACGACAAGCTGATCCTGACCAAGTAACGGCCTTTCCTCCCCCAGCTCTCTCCCCCTCGACACTCCGCCGTCGACTCCGGTCCACGGCGTGGGTCGAGGGTCTCCCCTCGCAACCGTCGATTGCAGGTAGACCGCCATGAGCCGTGCCCTTTCCGTCGGCCGCCCACCGGGCCGCCATCCCATCGCCGGCCTGCCATCGGCCGCGCAACTGGCCTCGCTGGGTACCGTGCTGTGCCTGTACCGCCCGGACAGCAGTGAACTCGGTGGCTGGAAACACGCTGTCTCCGCGCATGCCTGCCAGGGCATGGACAGCGAAGGCATCCGCGAAAGCCTCTGCTTCGTCGACGCCCGCGGCCGCTGCTGCTGGCGCCTGTATCTGCTGCCCGACAGCGATTTCCTCGCTTGGGATCGCCTCGTGTCCGCGTTTCCCGCACGGCCCGAACCGGTCAACGACGCCGGTGTCGCCGAGCGCCTGTGGCGACGCCTCGCCGTGCGCCTGGGCAACGACGCGTGGCGCATGTGCGCGCTGCGCCTGCAGGTCGGCGAAGGCCGCGAACTGGCCGCCAGCCTGGCCTCGTTGTCGTCCCTGGGCGCCACCACCGCGCGCCGGATCGGCAACGTTGAAGGTGCCGAAGGCGAGCTCTGGGTCGACGACTGCTGCTGCGCCGCCGCGGCCCGCCGCAGCGGACCATGGACGGCCGACGGCATGCCGGTGATCCAGCTGTAATGACGGACTTGCTCGCCCTGGCAGCGCTGCTGCTCGCGCTCACCGCCAGTGCGCATGCCACACCGGCCGACCCCGCGCGCGACCGCGCCAGCATCCTGGCCATGCAGGGCGAATACACCGTCGATTTCGCCTTCGACGAGACCGTCCTGCTCAAACCCGGCTACGAACGCGCCCCGGCCGTGCGCACCGGTGGCAACGAAGTGGTGATCGTGGTCGAAGACACCCCGAAGCGGGTGGTGCTGCAGCACCTGCTGGTCGAACCGAAGAGCGGCCACGTCACCAAGCACTGGCGCCAGGACTGGGTCTACCAGGCACCGACACGGTTCGAGTTCAGCGCCGACCAGACCTGGCAGGTGCGTCCGATACCGGCAGCGCTCACCATCGGCGCTTGGACCCAATGCGTCTACGAAGTCAGCGACGCACCGCGTTACTGCGGCACCGGCGCTTGGCGCTACGACAACGGCATCGCCGCGTGGACCAGCGACCTCAGCTGGCGCCCCTTGCCGCGCCGCGAATACACCCGCCGCAGCGACTACAACGCCCTGGCCGTGATCAACCGGCACACGCGCACGCCCAACGGTTGGACCCACGAGCAGTTCAACACCAAGATCCAGCGGCGCCCCGACGGCACGCAGACACCGATCGCGCGCGAATTCGGCTTCAACGAGTACAACAAAACCACCGAGGTGGACTTCACCCCCGCCTACGCCTACTGGACCGCCACCGCAGGTTACTGGGCGAAGGTGCGCCAGCGCTGGGACGACTTCCTCGGGCAGGCACCGGGCGTGCACCTGAAAACCAAACCCGACGGCATGGCCATGATCATCCCGCTGTTCACCCAGGCCCAGGACATCCAGGACGGCAAGACCGTGGTGGACACAGAGATCGACGCCGTCTTCCAACAGTGGGTAGAAAAAGCACCGCCAGAAAGCGCGCGCTGACACCGACGCCATCGGTGGCGCACGCGTCCATCGCCAAACCTCGAAGCAGCACATTGCCGCATCGATGGTCGTGCCAACTCGAGCCCAACGGTAGACCCGCCGCTCTCCCCTCCGCCCAAGGCCATCCCTCGAGAAGGATGGCGGGTAGCCCTGCCCAGGACCGTCAGGGCGCCAAGGATGGCGCCCACGAGCCCCCAGGGATGGGTTTACGGCGCGTCCTGGGCGGGGCTGCCCGCCAGCCTTCAGGCAGTGGACGCATGGACGCCGTCGCTTTCGCTTTCAATGCAACGGCGCCCCAAACTCACGCCTCCCGAAGCGCCAACGCCGGCGGCGTATGCAGAATCCGTCGCGTCCCCCACCAGCCGGCCGCCATGCTCAACAGCACACCCAACCCACCGCCCACCAACAACGGGCCCCACGGCGGGCTCAGCGTCAACTCGAACACCTGCCGCGCCACCACCGTGCCCAGCAGCGCTGCCGCGCCCACTGCCAACAACGCCGACAACAGCCCCAGCGCACCGAACTCCACCAGCACCGCACCGCGCAGCTGACGGCGCGTCGCCCCCAGCGTACGCAGCACCGCACTGTCGTAGCGCCGCTCACCGGCCGTCGCCTGCAACGCCGCCAGCAGCACCAGCAGCCCGGCCAGCAGACTGAACCCCATCACCAGCTGCACCGCCTGGCTCACCCGATCCACCACCTCGCGCACCCGCTCAAGGATGCCGTCGATATCCAACAGTGAAATGTTCGGGTACTCCCGCGTCAGCCCAGCCAGCGCCGGTGCCTGCGCGCGTGGCAGATGGAAGGCGGTGATCAGGTTGTACGGCGCATCGGCAACCGCGCCTTCGTTGAGCAGCAGGAAGAAGTTGACCCGGAACGAATCCCAGTCCGCCTTGCGGATGCTGGTGATCGTGAAACTGCGCTCCTGATCGCCCATCTGCAGCGTCACCGTGTCGCCCAGCGTCATCCCGTAGCGCTCGGCCCAGCCCTGCTCGATCGAGGCCTCTGCCGCCGTGCTGCCCGCCTTCCAGAACGTCCCGCTGAGCAGCGTATTGGCCGGCGGGAAATCATGCCGCCACGAGAAATTGACCGGCCGGTTGGCATCGTCATCCTCGTTGCTGTTGTCCTCGCGCGCCTGTCGCTGCGGCGGCCGATCATTGACCGCCAGCAGGCGGCCGGTACTGAACGGTTCAATGCCCGGCGAAGCTACGCCCAGCCCACCCAGCGTGGCCAGCACGGCATCGCGCTGCTCGGGCTGGATGTTCATCAGGAAGTAGTTCGGCGTATCGGTCGGCAAGCGATCGCGCCACTGCGCCAACAGCCCCGGACCGATCACCGACAGCAGCAGCAGCGAACACAGCGACAGCGACAGGCCGACCAGCTGCATCACCGCCAGACCGCGGCGGCGCGTCAACGAGGCGAGCCCCAGCTTCCAGCGCCCGCGCAGGCGCGGCTGCAGCCCGCGCAGCAGCCACAGCAGCAGCGCACCGAGCGCGCCGGCCAGGGCGGCCAGTGCAGCCAGCCCGCCGAGCACCCACGCGGCCAGCTTTACATCGCCGGTGGCCTGCACGGTGAGTGCCACGGTGGCCGCCAATGCTGCGGCATAGACCAGCATCGAACTCGGCGGCAGCGCGGCGAAGCTGCGGTTGAGCACGCGCATCGGCGGCACGCTGCGCAGGCGCAGCAGCGGCGGCAGACCAAAGCCCAGCAGCAGCACCAGCCCGATGCCGGCTCCACTCAGTGCCGGCGTGGCTTGCGGCAGGGGCAGGCGGTTCGGGATCAATCCCCCCAGCGCCTGCACCAGCCCGGCCTGCGCGGCCATGCCCAGCCCGATACCGACCAGGCAGGCCGGTATCGCCAGCATCACCAGCTGCAGTGCCATCGCAGTGAGGATGTCGCGCTGGCGCGCGCCCAGGCAGCGCAGGATCGCGACCTGGTCGATGCGTCGCATCGCGAAGCGGTTGGCGGCCAGCGCGGTGGCGACACCGGCCAGCAACACCGCCAGCAGCGCGGCCAGCGACAGGAAGCGACCGGCCAGATCGAACGCGCCACGCACACCGCGCTGGGCATCGGCGATGCCGACAATGCGGTAGCCCTTGGCCTGCGGTGTGAGCCATTCGCGGAACGCCTCGATCTGCGCCTGGTCACCCGCGAACATCATGCGATAGGACGCGCGGCTGCCCGGCCCGAGCAGGCCGGCGCGATCCACATCGATGCGGTTCACCAGCAGCGGCGGCGACAGCTGCATCAGCTCACCGGAGGTGTCCGGCTCGGCCTGCAGCACGCGGGTCACGTTCAACGTGCCCGCGCCGAATTCCAGTGCATCGCCCACCTGCAGGCCCAGCGCCTGCATCAGGCGGGGATCGGCATACGCTTCGCCCGGCGGCGGCGTTCCCGCGGTTTCGCTGGCGCTGTCATGCAGCGTGCGGCTGACCTGCAGTTCACCGCGCAGCGGGTAGCCATCGGCCACCGCCTTGATGTTGGCCATCTGGCTGTCATCACCATGGAACAGCACGCTGGGGAAGCTGACCATGCGCGTGTTGGCCAAGCCGCGCTCGCGCGCTGCATCGGCGAAGGTCTGCGGGATGTCTTCACGGCCGCTCAGGCCCAGATCACCGCCAAGCATCTCCGCCGCGCTGCCGGTCAGTGCCAGGGTCACGCGGTTGACCAATGTCCCGACGGCGGTCATCACCGCCACGCCCAATACCAGCGCAGCGAACACCGTCAGCAGATCGCCGGCCAGGAATTCGCGACGCAGCGCACGCGCCGCATGGCGCACGACATTCACGCGCCTGCACCTGCACCTGCACCGGCACCGGCAACGGTGTCGGCCAGGCGGCCACCGTCGAGCTGGTAGATGCGCTCGCAGCGCTGCGCCAGGCGCAGGTCATGGGTGACCAGCACCAGGGTGGTATCGCTGGTGGCGTTGAGCGCGAACAACAGGTCGCTGATCTGCTGCCCGGTGGTCTGGTCCAGGCTGCCGGTCGGCTCATCGGCGAACAGGATGCGCGGCCGCGCCACGAACGCACGCGCGAGTGCGACACGCTGCTGCTCGCCACCGGAAAGCTGGCGCGGGTAGTGACGTGCACGATGGCCCAGGCCGACCTGTTCCAGCACCTCGCGAACCCGCGCGGGATCCTCGCGGCCGGCCAGTTCCAGCGGCAGCGCGATGTTCTCTTCGGCGGTCAGTGCCGGCAGCAGGTGGAAGCTCTGGAACACAAAGCCGACCTCGCGTGCGCGCAGCTGCGCGCGGGCTTCCTCATCGAGCGTGTTGAGCTCGGCACCGGCCAGCGCGATGGTGCCGTGGGTGGGCAGGTCCAGCCCGGCGAGCAGGCCGAGCAGGGTGGTCTTGCCCGAACCTGAAGCGCCGACGATGGCCACGCTCTCGCCTTCATGGACGGTCATGTCAATGTTGTCCAGTATGTGGACTTCACCCTCCGGGCCACGTGCGGACTTGCCCACGTTGTGGGCGGCGATGGCGACGGGCGCGCTGCGGGGGGACAGGCTGTCGATGAGGATTCTCCAATGAACCAAGCAAGTGGAATGGGCCGCGTGGCCTCGATGGGCTGGCTGCTGGCAGGGTTGCTGCTGATGCTGATGCCGATGCTGGCCTGTGCCAAAGCTCCGGACACCCGTGCGGCGGTGCTGGTGGTCGGCGACAGCCTCAGTGCCGCCCACAATATCCCGGCCGCGTCGGGCTGGGTAAACCTGCTTCAGCAGCGGGTCAAACAACAGATCAAGGCGCCGCCGGCGATCATCAACGCCAGCATCAGCGGCGAAACCACCGCCGGCGCGCTGACTCGCCTGCCAGGGCTGCTGGAGAAGCACCGGCCCTCCGTGGTGGTGATCGAACTGGGCGGCAACGATGCGTTGCGCGGGCTCACCCCGGCGCAACTGCGCGGTAACCTGGAAAAGATGATCGTGGCCAGCCAGAAGGCGGGCGCCAAGGTGCTGCTGCTGGGCATCGACGTGCCGCCCAACTATGGCCCGGCCTACCGCCAGCGCCTGCGCCAGACCTATGCCGAGCTCGCCAAACAGTACGGCGTGCCGCTGCTGCCGTTCCTGCTTGAGGGGGTGGCCTTGAAGCCGAACCTGATGCAGGCCGACGGGCTGCACCCCACCGCCGCTGCGCAGCCGCAGGTGCTGGACAACGTCTGGCCGTTGCTAAAACCCTTGCTTTGATCGGTGTGTGAGGAACTTCACACCGCGTCCACTGGCGATGCGGCATGTTTCACAAAGCTGAAGAAAGAGGGAATCCCATGCGTCAGACAAAGGAGACCTCCGGCCTGGTGCTGGTGGTCGAAGACAACCGTAATATTTCCGAGATGATCGGCGAGTACCTGGAAGGGCGCGGCTTCGAAGTCGACTACGCCCAGGATGGGCTGGACGGTTATCGTCTGGCGGCCGAGAACAGCTACGACGTGGTCGTGCTGGACCTGATGCTGCCGCGTCTGGACGGCATCGAAGTCTGTCGCCGCCTGCGCAACGACGCGCGCAAGTCCACGCCGGTGCTGATGCTGACCGCGCGCGACACGCTGGACGACAAGCTCACCGGCCTGGGGTTCGGCGCCGATGACTACCTGACCAAGCCGTTCGCGATCCAGGAACTGGAAGCCCGCCTGCGCGCGCTGATCCGCCGCGAGCGTCGCCAGGTCGGCTCGGAAGTGCTCAAGGTCGCCGACCTCGTGCTCGATCCGGTCAGCATGCGCGCGACGCGTGCCGGCACCGAACTGCAGCTCTCGCCGATCGGCCTGCGCCTGCTGACGATCCTCATGCGCGAATCGCCGCGTGTGGTGACCCGCCAGGAAATCGAACGCGAGATCTGGGGCAATGGCCTGCCCGACTCGGACACCCTGCGCAGCCATCTGTACAACCTGCGCAAGATCATCGACAAGCCGTTCGACCGCCCGCTGCTGCACACCGTGCAGAGCGCCGGCTACCGTATTGCCGATATCGCCCAGCCGATGAGCTGATGGGCGGTCGATCGCCGCTCGGCCGCCTGCGGGCGGCATGAGCGATCCGATCCTCCGGTACCCTCTGGAGCATGACGGCCCGGCCTCTGCCGGGCCGTTGTCATGGTTTGCACGATGGACTCACGGCAAGCTTTCCTATAATCGCCGCGAACCGCCCTGGACCCCGTAATGCCGCACGGTCTGCCGCGCAAGATCCGCATCGTCTTCATCCTCCAAGCCGTGCTCGCCAGCCTGGGCATCCTGCTGGGCGCCTGGCTGGTGTCGTTGGTGATCAAGCACAGCCTGGTCAGCAGCGCGCTGCAGGAGGAGGCCGGCTACTACTGGCAACTGCACGAGGCCTCGCCGGTGCAGCCCCCGCCCAATACCCAGAACATCCGCGGTTACCTGCTCGAGACCGGGCAGTCGCCGCTGAGCCTGCCGGCCAACCTGCGCACGCTCCCCCCCGGCTTCCATGAGCTCAAGGACGACGACCAGCTGGTGCTGGTCGATGCGCGTCCGGAAGGCCGCCTCTATCTGGTGTTCCTGCGTTCGCGCGCGGAGATGCTGGCGTTCTGGTTCGGCATCGTGCCGGTGCTGCTGACCCTGCTGGCCGTCTACGGCGCCTCATGGATCACCTACCGCGCCTCCAAACGCCTGGTATCACCGGTGAACTGGCTGGCCAGGCGCGTCTCGCGCTGGGACCCCGGGCATCCGGAAGCGGCCGATCTGGCCCCGGCCAAGCTGCCGGCCGACATGCAGGGCGAGACCCGCCAGCTGGCCGCCGCGCTGCACTCGCTGGCCACCAAGGTCACCGCGCACGTCGCGCGCGAGCGCAACTTCACCCGCGATGCCAGCCATGAGCTGCGCACCCCGCTGACCGTGATCCGGGTGGCCAGCGACATGGCGCTGGGCGACCAGGACATGACCCCGCGCCTGCGCCGCGGCCTGCAGCGCATCCAGCGCGCCGGGCGTGACATGGAGGCGGTGATCGATGCCTTCCTGATCCTCGCCCGCGAGGCCGATGTCGAGCCGCAGGTCGAGCTGTTCGACGTCAACGAGATCGTCCGCTACGAGGTCGACAACGCCCGCGAGCTGATCGCCGGGCGGCCCGTGGAGATCCACCTGCACAGCAATGGCCCGGTGATGCTGCACGCGCCACCGCGGGTGCTGCAGGTGGTGGTCAGCAACCTGCTGCGCAATGCCTGCAGCTATACCGACGAAGGCCGGATCGACGTCGATGTCGAAGACGATCGCGTGGTCGTGCGCGATACCGGCATCGGCATGTCCGCCGAAGCACTCGGGCGCGCGTTCGAGCCGTTCTATCGTGCCGAGCCCAGCCGCCCACAGGGCACCGGGCTGGGGCTGTCGATCGTGCGCCGGCTGTGCGACCGCTTCGGCTGGAAGATCGCCCTGACCAGCGAGCCCGGGCAGGGTACCCAGGCCACGATCCACTACCGCTGAGTCGGGGAGGCGCTGCGCCTCCCGGCGTGGCTCAGTTGCACTGCACCTTGGGTGCCAGCGCTTTGCGCCAGATCGCATAGCCTTCCGGCGTCATGTGCAGCATGTCCTCGCGGAACAGCGCGGCGCGCGGCTGGCCGTCGGCACCGAGCATAGGCGTGTAGACATCGGTGTAGCCGGTGTTGGGCAGCGTGGCCAGCGTGGCCTTGATCATCGCGTTGGCCTCGTTGATCGCCGGCAGCAGGTTGGCGCGTGAGGGGCTGGGCTTTATCGAGATGTACTCCACCGTGGTCCTGGGCAGATCGCGGTGCACGCGCTTGACGAAGGCGACCACGTCGTCGTGGACCTGGTCCGGGCTGCGGCCGCTGTTGAGGTCGTTGTCGCCGGCGTAGAAGAACACCTTGCACGGCGCATACGGGATCACGATGCGATCGGCATACCAGGTGCTGTCGCGCACCTCCGAGCCGCCGAAGCCGCGGTTGAACACCGGCTGGCCCGGGAAATCAGCTGCCAGGCTCTCCCACATGCGGATCGAGGAGCTGCCGATGAATTCGATGCCACCGCGCGGCGGCGGGTTAGCCGCATCCTGGGCCGCGAACTGCGCCATGTCGCCGGCCCAGGCCACGTTGGAGACCTGGGTGGGTACCTGCGGTGCAGCGGGGCCCCGGGTACGGGCCGACGCGGGCAGGGCGGCGCCCAGGGCAAGGGCGAGCAGAACGGGGCGGGCGCAGCGATGCAGCATGGGCAACTCCTGGGGTGGGGCACCCGCTCGGGTGCCCGGACGGGCAGGCGTCCATCATAAAAGCTGCCGCCAGGCCGCGCTTTACCACGGACGGGCGTTGGCCGCCTTCGACAATGCCTTGGCCGGCTTATGGCAAAATGAGCGATTGCCTGCCCCATTCAGCGATGCCCATGACTGTCTGCCGTGTGCTGTTCCTGCCGTTCCGGCCCGCGTTGCCGACCGGGGTGCGTGCCCATGGCGGATGAAATCGGCCACCTGCCGCGCGGCCCCAAGCGCATCTTCAAGGCCGCGGTCTGGTCCTGGCAGGGGCTGCGTGCGGCCTGGCTGCACGAGTCCTCGTTCCGGCTGGAGGTCTACCTGCTGATCGTGCTCGCCCCGCTGGCGCTCTGGCTCGGCCAGACTCCGGTGGAGCGTGCGCTGATGATCGGCTCGGTGTTGCTGGTGCTGGCCATGGAACTGGCCAACTCGGCGATCGAGGCGGTGATCGAACGCTACGGCGCCGAGTTCCATGAGCTCGCCGGGCGTGCCAAGGACATGGGCTCGGCCGCCGTGTTCGTGCTGATGATGAACGTACTGGTGTGCTGGGTCCTGATCCTGCTGCCGCAGATCTTCTGACGTAACACTTCTGGCGCGTCACGCGCGTCATCCCCCCTGTAAGGATGGAAGTCCATGTTCCTTGAGTTGTTGTCCGACCCCAATGTCTGGTTGACCCTGTTTACGCTGAGCGCGCTGGAAATCGTGCTGGGCATCGACAACCTGGTCTTCATCTCGATCGCGGTGAGCAAGCTGCCCGAGGCGCGCCGTCCGTTCGCGCGCAAGCTCGGCATCGCGGTGGCCTGCATCACCCGCATCCTGCTGCTGGTCTCGCTGGCCTATCTGGCCCACATGGAAGCCAACCTGTTCACCATCGCCGGCATGGGCATCTCCATCCGCGACCTGGTGCTGATCCTCGGTGGCCTGTTCCTGATCATCAAGGGCACCATGGAGATCCGCGAGCTGATCACCGGCGGCGAAGACGAAGACCCCACCACCACCAAGGCCTCGGCCGTGTTCGGCATGGTGATCGCGCAGATCGCCGTGATCGACATCGTGTTCTCGCTGGATTCGGTGATCACCGCCGTGGGCATCGCCGACCACATCCCGGTGATGGTCGCTGCGATCCTGCTGTCGGTCGCCGTGATGCTGCTGGCCGCCAACCCGCTGGGCCGCTTCATCGATGCCAACCCCACCGTGAAGATGCTGGCCCTGGCCTTCATCCTGCTGATCGGCGTGGTCCTGATCCTGGACGGCCTGAGCGTGCACGTGCCCAAGCCCTACATCTACGCCGCGATGGGCTTCTCGGTGCTGGTGGAATGGCTGAACCTGCTGATGCGCCGCCGCGCCGTGGCGCACAACGTGCCGGGTGCCGGCAACTGGTAAGGGGGAGGTGCCGACCGTCGGTCGGTACCCACATCCGCTTTACCCGGAACATGGCATGCTCCGGATCCCGTTCATCGAGATCCGGAGCCGGCCATGCGATCGTTCTCCCGTTTGTTGTGCCTGGCCGTGCTGGCCTCCCTGTTGTCCGGTTGTGGCTACAACGCCATCCAGCAGAAGGATGAGCAGGTCAAGGCCGGTTGGGCCGAGGTGCTCAACCAGTACAAGCGCCGCGCCGATCTGATCCCCAACCTGGTGCAGACCGTGGAAGGCTATGCCAACCAGGAACGCCAGGTGCTGACCGATGTCACCAACGCCCGTGCGCGCGTGGGGCAGGTCAACGTCAATGCCGACGATGCCGACTCCCTCAAGCAGTTCCAGCAGGCCCAGGGCGAGCTGAGCGGTGCGCTGTCGCGCCTGCTGGTGGTCACCGAGAACTACCCGAACCTGAAGTCCGACCAGGGCTTCCGCGATCTGCAGGCACAGCTGGAAGGCACCGAGAACCGCATCACCGTGGCGCGCGGCCGCTATATCCAGATGGTGCAGGACTACAACACCTACATCCGCCAGTTCCCGCAGGTGATCACCGCCAAGCTGTTCGGCTATGCGACCAAGCCGAACTTCACGGTGGAGAACGAAGCGCAGATCTCGCAGCCGCCGGCGGTCAAGTTCGGTTCGCAGCCACCGGCCCCGGCCCCGGCACCCGCACCGCAGGCGCCGCCGCAGCAGCCGCAGCCGGCGAACTGAGCCCGTGACCACGCGCCTGCTGCGTTGCCTGCTGCTGTTCTGCCTGGCGCTGGCGCTGCCGGCCTGGGCGCAGACCCAGGCCGCGATCCCGGCGATGTCCTCGCCGGTGGTGGATACCACCGGCACCCTGGATGCGGCGCAGATCCAGGCCCTGGAAGCGCAGGCGTTGGCGTTGCAGCAGCGCAAGGGCAGCCAGCTGCAGATCCTGATGGTGCCGACCACCGCGCCGGAAACCATCGAGCAGTACACCCAGCGGGTGTTCGAGCAGTGGTCCATCGGCCGCAAGGGCGTGGATGACGGCGTGCTGCTGGTGGTGGCCAAGGACGATCGCCGGGTCCGCATCGAGCCGGGCTATGGCCTGGAAGGCGCGATTCCGGATGCGATCGCCAACCGGGTGATCCAGGAGTACCTGGCCCCGCGTTTCCGCACCAATGACTATGCCGGTGGCCTCACCGACGCCAGCGCCGCGCTGGTCAAGCTGATCGACGGCGAGGCGCTGCCCGCGCCGGTCAGTACACATCGCGCCCAGGACACCCCGGCCGGTGGCAACTGGACGATGGCGCTGGGCATCGGCCTGTTTGCCGGTCTGTTCCTGCGCGGCATCCTGGGCTGGCTGCCGCGACCGCTGCGCGCGCTGGCGAGCGGTGCCGGGGCCGGGGTGGCCGCGTTCCTGTTCACCTCGCTGGTGGTCGCCAGTGGCGCGGCCGCCGTGGTGGGCCTGCTGGTCGGTCTGACGTCGGCCGGTCGCGGCGGCGTGTTCGCGCGCAGTGGCGGCTGGGGTGGGGGTGGCTGGGGCGGTGGCGGGTTCGGTGGCGGCGGCGGGGGCTTCGGCGGCGGTGGAGGCGGCTGGGGTGGAGGGGGTGGACGTTCGGGAGGCGGTGGCGCCTCGGGAGGCTGGTGATGCGCTGGCTCCGGCACGTGTTTTCCCCGTCGGTGCGGCGCGCCTTCCCACCCGCACATCTGCAGGCGATCACCGATGCGATCACTGCCGGCGAGCGGCGCCACGGTGGCCAGGTGATGTTCGCGGTGGAAGCGGCTCTGCCGCTGGCCGCGTTGTGGCAGGGCATCACCGCACAGCAGCGCGCACAGCAGGCCTTCGCACAGCTGCACACCTGGGATACCGAACACAACAACGGCGTGCTGATCTACCTGCTGCTGGCCGACCATGCCATCGAGCTGGTCGCCGACCGCGGGCTGCGTGGGCGCATCGGTGAGGCGCAGTGGCAGGCGATCTGCGCGCACATGCAGCAGCGGCTGCGCGAGGGCGCGCTGCAGGAGGGCGTGCTGCTGGCGATCGAAGAGGTTTCCGACCTGCTGGCCGGGCACTATCCGCCCGTTACGGGGTCACAGGATGACGGCCTGCCGGACACGCCGCAGATGCTGGGCTGAAGCCCGGCAATCGCGTGATCGGGGCCACCGCGAGGCCGCTCCCGGGCGGCGCTAGAATATCGGCATCCCTGCAAGGCATCGCCCATGATCTATTTCCACGACATCGACCCCATCGCCATCTCGCTTGGGCCGATCAAGGTGCATTGGTACGGCATCATGTACCTGCTCGGCTTCACCGCCGCCTGGTGGCTGGGGCGCAAGCGGATCGCGGCCGGGCGCCTGCCCGGGGTCGATGCCAACGGCTTCTCCGATCTGCTGTTCTACGCGATGCTCGGCGTGGTCGTCGGTGGCCGCGTGGGCTACATGCTGTTCTACGCCACCTCGGAATTCCTGCACAACCCGCTGCTGCTGTTCAAGGTCTGGGACGGCGGCATGAGCTTCCACGGTGGCCTGCTCGGCGTGCTGTTCGCCGCGTGGTGGTGGTCGCGCAAGCATCGCCTGCACCTGTTCGATACCCTCGATTTCATGTCCCCGCTGGTGCCGCTGGGCCTGGGCTTCGGCCGCATCGGCAACTTCATCGGCGCCGAGCTGTGGGGCAAGTACACCGATGGCACCTGGGGCGTGGTGTTCCCGAGCGGCCTGCCGGCGCCGTTGAACGGGCTGGACCTGGCCACGCTCAAGGCCGAGTTCGCCACCGGCGCGCTCAACCCGTACGCCCGCCATCCCTCGCAGCTGTATGAAGCGCTGCTGGAAGGCCTGGTGATGTTCGTGGTGCTGTGGGCGGTATCGGCCAAGCCGCGCCATCGCTATGTGATCGCCGGCCTGTTCGCGCTGATGTACGGCATCTTCCGCTTCGCGGTGGAGTTCGTGCGCATGCCCGACAACGGCGTCTACCTCGCCTTCGACTGGTTCACCCGTGGCCAGCTGCTCAGCCTGCCGCTGGTGGCCTTCGGCCTGGTGTTGCTGGCGCTGTCGCGCCGTGCGCCGGTGCTGCAGCCGGTCCTGCCGGTCGCTACCGCGGGCGCCAAGGCATGAAGGCCTACCTGGAGCTGCTTGAGCATGTGCTGGAGCACGGCACGGAAAAGTCCGATCGCACCGGCACCGGCACGCGCAGCGTGTTCGGCTGGCAGATGCGCTTCAATCTCAATGACGGCTTCCCGTTGGTCACCACCAAGAAGCTGCACCTGCGCTCGATCATCCATGAGCTGCTGTGGTTCCTGAAGGGCGATACCAACATCGGGTATCTCAAGGAGCACCAGGTGCGGATCTGGGACGAATGGGCCGATGCCAACGGCGACCTCGGCCCGATCTACGGCAAGCAGTGGCGCAGCTGGGCCACCGCCGATGGCGGGGCGATCGACCAGGTGCAGTGGCTGGTGGACGAGATCAAGCGCAACCCGGATTCGCGCCGGCTGGTGGTCAGTGCCTGGAACGTGGGCGAGCTGTCGCAGATGGCGTTGATGCCGTGCCACAACCTGTTCCAGTTCTACGTGGTGGACGGCAAGCTCAGCTGCCAGCTGTACCAGCGCAGCGGCGACATCTTCCTCGGCGTGCCGTTCAACATCGCCAGCTACGCGCTGCTGACCCACATGGTGGCGCAGGCGACCGGGCTGGGCGTCGGCGATTTCGTACACACCCTGGGCGATGCGCACCTGTACTCCAACCATTTCGAGCAGGCCCGCGAACAGCTCGCACGTGAGCCGCGCGCGCTGCCGAATCTCTGGTTGAACCCCGACGTGACCGATCTGTTCGGTTTCCAGTTCGATGACATCCGCATCGATGGTTACGACCCGCACCCGGCGATCAAGGCCCCGGTGGCGGTGTGAGCAACACGCGCATGAGGCTCTCCCTGATCGCCGCGCTGGACACCGACCACGGCATCGGCCGTGACAACGACCTGCCATGGAAGCTGCCGGACGATCTCAAGCGCTTCAAAGCGCTGACCGTCGGCAAGCCGATCCTGATGGGGCGCAAGACCGCGCAGTCGCTCGGCCGTGCCTTGCCGGGCCGGTTGAATCTGGTGCTGACCCGCAGTGGGCAGGTGCCGTTCGACGGCATGCAGGCGGTGGCCTCGATCGAGCAGGCGCTGCAGGCAGCGGGCGCTGCGGGGGCCGAAGAGCTGTGCGTCATCGGTGGCGGCGAGATCTATCGCCTGGCCATGGCCCAGGCCACCGATCTGCACCTGACGTGGGTACAGACCACTGTACCGGCCGATACCCATTTCCCGCCGGTCGATCCGGCGCTGTGGGTGGAGGTGGCGCGCGAACACCACGCGGCCGACGAGCGGCACGCGTTCGCGTTCGATTTCGTGGATTACCGCCGCGCCTGAGCGCGCGCTGCAGGCAGGCCGGTCGTACTGACCGGCCTGCGGCTCATTCGGCGTCGCTGGTGACGTCGTTGTTCTGCGGCTGTTGCTGTTGCTGCGGCTGCTGCTCGGCGTTCTGCGCGGGCTTCGCACCGCCGCCCTGTCGGCCCTGGCCGCCCCGGCCACGGTCGCGCCCCTGGCCTTGGCCCTGGCGCGGTGGACGCCCATTCGGCTGCGCACCCTCGGCGGCCGGGCGGCGAGCCGGCGGACGCGGCGCGGACACCGGCTTGGGCACATCGCGGCCCGGCACCTGCACCACGCGCAGTTCTTCGGTATCCAGCTGCAGTGCGGTGAGCTTGCCACCCCAGACCGCGCCGGTATCGATCGCATGCACGCCCTGGGTGATGGTCAGACCGAGGGCGGACCAATGCCCGCAGACGATCTTCAGGTCGCGCTCGGCGCGGCCCGGCACTTCGAACCAGGGGTACAGGCCCTGTTCCTGCGTACCCGGCGTGCCCTTGTCTTCGATCCCGATCCGGCCCCGCGGCGTGCAGTAACGCATACGGGTGAACAGATTGATGATCGCGCGGGAGCGGTCGTAGCCGGCCAGCCCGGGGGACCAGCTGGGCTTGTCACCGTACATGTTGCGGAACAGCTTGCGGTAGCCGCTGCCGTGCAGCTGCTGCTCGACCTCGCGGGCATGCTTTTCGGCCAGCTGGGTGGTCCACTTCGGGGCCAGCCCGGCATGGATCATCATCCAGCCCAGCTCGCGGTCCACATGGGCCAGCTTCTGCAGACGCAGCCAGTCCAGCAGCTCGTCGCGGTCCTCGGCCTGCACGATGCGCAGCAGGTCCGGGTTGACCTTGCGCTGCTCTTCCTCGGTGCGTGCACCGACCGCGAGCAGGGACAGGTCGTGGTTGCCCAGCACGATCACGCTGCTCTCGCGCAGCGAATGGACCAGGCGCAGGGTTTCCAGCGACTGCCCACCGCGGTTGACCAGATCGCCGCAGAACCACAGCGTGTCGACGGCGGGGTCGAAGTTGATTTTTTCCAGCAACCGCTGGGTGACGTCGTAGCAGCCCTGCAGGTCGCCGATGGCCCAGACACTCATGCGTGCGCCTCCATCAGTGCAGTGTGCGCGGAACGGTCAGGACGAACGGCGCGATGGGGGCGGCGAACTCGGTGCCGTCGTCGGCCACCATGTCGTAGTGCCCCTGCATCGTGCCGTGCTCGGTCTCCAGCATGACACCGGAGGTGTAACGGAAGTCTTCACCGGGGCGCAGCCGCGGCTGCTCGCCGATCACCCCGTCGCCGTCGACATGCTCGATGCGGCCATTGGCATCGGTGATCCGCCAGTGGCGCGCCACCAGCCGTGCCGCGACGCGGCCCCGGTTGAGGATGCGGATCGTATAGGCGAACGCGTAGCGGCCGTCCTCCGGGGTGGACTGGTCATCGAGGAAGCGGGGGGCGACCTCGACGGAGATCGCGTAGTTTGCAGCGTCGTTCATGCAGGCAGTTTAGTGAATGTTGTGCACGATGAGATGAGTGCTGCCCAAGCTGGCAGCGCCCCCGTCATGGATGTCAGGCGGTTCCACGTGCGCGCGGCCGGTGCTGGCCACGAGGTGGCGCGCTCAACCTTGCGGCGCGTCAGCCTCGTACGGGACGTTGGCCAGCGCGATGAACTGCGCCACGTCCAGCTGCTCGGCGCGGGCATCGCTGCGCACGCCGGCCGCTTCGAACTGCTCGGGCGTGCACACGTTCTGCAGCGCGTTGCGCAGGGTCTTGCGGCGCTGACCAAAGGCGGCCTTGACCACATGGGCGAAGCGCTTGCGGTCCAGGATGCCGACCGTGGCCGGATCGCGCGGGACCAGCCGCACCACCGCCGAATCGACCTTGGGCGGCGGGCGGAACGCACCCGGCGGCACCACGAACAGCGAGGTCACCTTGCAGAACGCCTGCAGCATCACGCTCAGCCGGCCATACACCTTGCTGCCCGGATCGGCGGCCATGCGGTCGACCACTTCCTTCTGCAGCATGAAGTGCATGTCGGTGATCATCGCGGCGTGGTCCAGCGCATGGAACAGGATCGGCGAGGAGATGTTGTAGGGCAGGTTGCCGACCAGGCGGATCGGGCTGCCGGCAGCCAGCTCGGTGAAGTCCACCTGCAGCACGTCGCGGTGGATGATGGTCATCTCGCCCAGCGGTTCGGCGGCGGCGGCCAGCGGGCCGACCAGATCCCGATCGAACTCGATCACGGTCAGCTTCGGGTGGCGGCGCAGCAGCGGCAAGGTGATCGCGCCCTGGCCCGGGCCGATCTCGACCAGGCGGTCGCCGTCTTTCGGGCTGACCGCCAGCACGATCTTGTCGATGTAGCTGCGGTCGGCGAGGAAGTGCTGGCCGAGCTGCTTCTTGGCGGGGCCGGAAAAACCGGGCGCGCCGGAGGAGGAATACGAAGAAGTCATGGCACCAGTGTACGTTGGCGCGCCAGCCGGGCACACAGCGCGGTGGCAGCGAGGAGGCTGGACGGGTCGGCCAGGCCGCGGCCGGCCAGATCCAGGGCGGTGCCATGGTCGACCGCGACGCGCGGGTAGGGCAGGCCCAGGGTGATGTTGACGGCCTGCTCGAAGCCGCTGTACTTGAGCACCGGCAGGCCCTGGTCGTGGTACATGGCCAGCACCGTGTCGAACCCGGCCAGCTTGGCCGGCAGGAAGGCGGTGTCGGCCGGCAGCGGCCCGGCCAGGTCCATGCCCTGGGCGCGCAGGCGCGCCAGCAGCGGGATGATCAGGTCCAGTTCTTCGCGCCCCAGATGACCGTCTTCGCCGGCGTGCGGGTTGAGCCCGAGCACGGCGATGCGCGGCGAGGCCAGCCCGAAATCGCGCTGCAGGGCGTCGTGGATGATCTTCAGGGTGAGTGCCAGGCCATCGGCCGTGATCGCATCGGCCACCGCGCGCAACGGCAGGTGGGTGGTGGCCAGGGCGACCCGGACGATGTCATTGGCGAGCATCATCACCACCGGGGTGCGGGCCTGGTCGGCCAGCAGTTCGGTGGTGCCGCTGTAGGCGATGCCGCCCTCGTTGATGACCGCCTTGTGCACCGGGCCGGTGACCACGCCAGCAAGTTCACCGGACAGGCAGGCCTGCCCGGCCTGGCGCAGTGCGCCGATCACGGCCCCGGCGTTGGCTGGATCCGGCGTGCCGAAGCGCGAGGGCACGGCATTGGGGACCGCGCGCAACGGCAGATCGCCCGGCTGACGGGCGATGGTGTCTTCAGGCAGGAGCTGCAGGGGCAGCGACAGCGCAGCGGCGGCAGCCTGCAGCGTGTCCGGGTCGGCGAAGGCCAGCAGCCGGCAATCGGTGCGCGGCTGCTGGATCAGACGGAGGCAGAGCTCCGGGCCGATCCCCGCCGGCTCGCCCGGTACCAGCGCGAGCTGCGGGAGCATGGATCAGGACTGCGGCGGCGTGGTCGCCGCGGCACCCGGGGCATAGCCGCGCATATCCACGTAGGCTTCGCCACGCAGTTCCTGCAGGAAGCGGTTGTACTCTTCCTCCAGCTTGCGGCGGCCGATCGTTTCACGGATCTGGGCGCGCTGGTTGTCGGTGGTGGCATCGGTCTGGCGCGTGGCGACGCGCTGGACGATGTGCCAGCCGGCATCGGTACGGAACGGCGGGCTCACGCCGCCGTCGGTGATGCCCTCAACCTGCTTGCCGAAATCCGGGCCGAAGGCATCGGCCGGGAACCAGCCCAGATCGCCGCCCTGGCCCTTGCTGTTGTTGTCTTCCGAGGATTCCTTGGCCACTGCATCGAACTCGGCGCCGCCGGCGATGCGGGCACGCAGGGTGTCGATCTTGGCCTTGGCCGCGGCATTGTCCTGCTGGTCGGTGATGCGGACCAGGATATGACGGGCGTGGTATTCGGTGATGGTGTGACCGCCGTCAGCGGCCGCGCTGGCATCACGCACCTCGACCAGCTTCAGCAGCTGGAAGCCACTGGGGCCACGCAGCGGGCCGACCACGTCGCCGGACTTCATCTCTTTCATCATCTGCGCGAAGGCATTCGGGATTTCATCCAGCGAACGCCAGCCCAGGTCGCCGCCTTCCAGCGCGTTGGGGCTGTCCGAATAACGGACGGCGGCGGCGTTGAAGTCGATCTCGCCCTTGTCCAGCAGCGCCTTGACGCCATCGGCCTTCTTCTGGCCGGTGGTGATCTGCTCGGCGGTGGCGCCTTCCGGCAGGCCGATCAGGATGTGGGCCAGGTGGTACTGGGTGCCCACGGTGGCCTGCTGCTTGAGCGCGCCATCCACTTCGCCTTCGCTGACGGTGATGCGGCTCTGCGCGAAGCTCTGGCGCAGGCGCTGGACGGTGATCTCGTCACGCACCGAATCGCGGAAATCGTTGAAATCCAGGCCATCGCTGGCCAGACGCTGGCGCAGGGCATCCAGGGTGGAGCCGTTCTGCTGGGCGATGGCGTTGATGGCCTGGTTCAGTTCCTGATCGCTGACCTTGATGCCACTGCTCTCGGCACGCGCCACCTGCAGCTTCACCAGCACCAGGCGCTCGAGCACCTGGCGGCTGAGCACATCATCGGGCGGCAGCTGGTTTTCACGACCGGCGTACTGGGCCTTGATGTTCTGGACGGCGCGGTCCAGTTCGCTCTGCAGCACGACGTCCTCATCGACGATCGCCGCGATGCGGTCCAGCGGCTGACCCTGCTGGGCCAGCACCTGCAACGGGGCCGTCGCGGAGGAGACCGCCAGCAGGGAGGCGAGGAGTACGGGAAGGGTCTTGGTCATGGGATCTGATTCGGATCGTAGTCGTCGCGGGCTGCACCGGTGTTGCTGGGCGGCACCAGATAGAGGTCGTCTCGGTAGTACCCGAGAATAGCACGGCGCAAGGTGCGGTCCGTGTTCTGGCCGATGGAGCTCAGGCCCTTGAGCACGAACTCGATCTGGAAGGAGTTGTTGAGTTCACCTTCGCGATTGCGCACGTAGCGGCGGGCGATGGCGCGAACGGCCAGACAGCAGCTGTCCCACTGCACGCCACCGATGATTTCCAGCGGGGCGCGGTCCTGGATGGAGTAGTAATAGCGTCCGACCAGGCTCCAGCGCTCGTTCAGCGGGTACAGGAAGGACAGGTCGGCCTGCTCCAGCAGCGTCCGGTCGCGGCGGGTCGCCGTGGTCGAGGCCTGGGGATTCAAGCGGCTGCGGTAGGTCAGGTTGACGATGCCGTCGTTGGACATGAGGTAGCGCGCGCGCACGCTGGCCAGATCCTCACGCTTGTACTTGGGATCCCACTGATAGGTGGCGCCCAGGGTCCAGCGGTCGTTGATCATGTAGTTCGTATCGGCGATCCAGGCCGACTTGCCCTGCTCGACCGGCGTTTCACTGCTGTTGAGCGTGACCCGCGAATCATCGAAGTACAGGATCTGGCCGAGGCTCCCCGAGAAGCGCTCTTTGCCGGTGTCCTGGTCGATGAAGCGGGTGCTCACCGCCATGGTCAGCTGGTTGGCGTCATTCTGGCGATCGGCGCCGGAGTAGCGCGAATCGCGGAACAGCTGGCCCCAGCTGAAGGTGAAGTCACGCGTATCGAACACCGGCAGGTCGCTCTGGTCGCGGTAAGGCGTACGCAGGTAGAACAGGCGCGGTTCCAGTGTGTGCAGGAAGCGAGTGTCGCCGATGGTGGTCTCGCGGTCGAAGAACAGGCCGGCGTCGATGGTGCCGATCGGCAGGCTGCGGCTCGGCGAGGTGTTGCCGCGCAGCTGGTCCGGGGTCGCGGTGGCCGGATCGATACCGGCCGCGATCAGGTTCTGCCGGCGGATGTCATCGGCCAGCCCGCGCTCCAGGTCATACCCGGTGTAGCGGTAGGCCAGGGTCGGGGTGACATACCAGGCCGCGCCGCTGAACGGCATCGAGACATACGGCTTGACGTCCAGGCGTGAGCCGCCATCCACGGCGCGTGACACGCCGGTGCGCTCGTATTCCTGTTCCACGCCGAACTTCTCGTGCACGTCCAGATGGGTGAAGTTCACCGCTTCGGCATACACGCCGGTTTCCAGCCACGGCAGCAGCGGCTTGTCCCAGTTGACGAACAGGCGCGGCTGGCGGGCATACGGCAGGGACGTTTCGGTCAGCGTGTAATCGGTGAGCTGCCAATAGTCGGCCATCAGGCCGCCGGTCCAGTTCTCACCGGTACCGTAGATGCCGATCTGGCTCTGCAGGTTTGAGGTGGTCACGCCGAGCAGCCGGTTGGAGAAATCCTCCAGATAGCGCTCATCGCTGACCCAGGCCAGGCTGGCACGGGCCTGCCAGTTGGCGTTGATGTTGTGGTACCCGCTGAATTCCACGCGGCCGCGATCTTTGTCGCGCAGCTTGTCGTTGGGCAGGTAGGCGGTCAGCAGCTCGCCGCGGCCGCCGTCGTAGAGATAGCGGAATTCGTTGTCCAGCATGAAACCGCGCTTGCTCATGTAGCGCGGCATCAGCGTGTCGTCGAAGTTCGGCGCCAGATTCAGATAGATCGGCTGGGTGTAGTCGAAGCCGTTGCGGCCGGACAGGCCGATCTGCGGGTAGAGCAGGCCGGTCTGGCGGCGGTCGTCGATCGGGAACTTGAAGTACGGCGCCCACAGCACCGGCACCTTGCCGATGCGCAGCACCGCGTTGCGCGCCGTGCCGAAGCCGGCGTCGTTATCGACCTCGATCTGCGGTGCCGAGAGCTTCCACACCGGCTGCGAGGGATCGCAGGTGGTGTAGGTGGAGCGATGCATCTGGCCCACCGCGCCCTGCAGGTCGATTGACTCGGCACCGCCATTGCCCCGGCGGGACACCAGCTGGTACTGGATGTCGCTGATCTTGTGGGTATCGCTTTCCTGGTTGCCCTCGGCACGACGGGCCTTCATCCGGATCGAGGAGTCCTGGTAGCGGACGTTGCCCTCGGCGACGTAATTGCCGCTCTCGGTATCGAAGCTCAGGTTGTCGGTCCCCAGGAACTGGTCGCCACGCTTGAGCGCGACATTGCCCTGGTAGTTGGGCACCACGGAGGTACCGGAAAGTTGGTCACCCTCGATATCGGTCGGCTGCTGGCCACGCGTGGCGGCCGCGGCTTTGTCGGCCTTGGGCGCATCGTCGAACACGGGCAGCACGTCGGTTACCGGGCACAGGCCCCAGTTGACCGGCTTGTCGTCGGCCAGGGCCGGCAAGCAGATGGCGATACTGAGGGGGAGAGGCAGCAGGCGGAGGGCTCGGCGCACGCGGTATCGGATTCGGGAGAAAACGGATCGTAGCTTGCCCCATCCCTTGCATAGGGGCAATGAAGGTCGCGCCGATGCAGGGGGCCGGGTTCATTCGCAACCCGGGCCGGGCCGCCTCAGCGCAGCTCGCCGACGTGCGCCACGCTGCACTCGGCCAAGGCCTGCAGGTCGTATCCGCCCTCGAGCATGGAGACGATCCGGCCGGCGCCGTGGCGGCGGGCGAGCCCGCGCAGCTCGGCGGTGATCCAGGCGAAATCCTCGGTTTCCAGCATCAGGTCGGCCTGCGGGTCGCGCATGTGCGCATCGAAGCCGGCCGAGATCAGCAGCAGCTGCGGGCGGAAATCATCGATGGCCGGCAGCATCTCGTCGGCCCAGGTGTTGCGGAAGCGGAAGCCGCCGCTGCCCGGGGGCAGCAGGATGTTCATCAGGTTGCCGGCCCCACGGTCGCGGCGAAGGCCGGAATTGGGGAACAACCCGGCCTGGTGGGTGCTGTAGTAGGCCACCCCGGGATCGGCGATGAAGATGTCCTGGGTGCCGTTGCCGTGGTGCACGTCGAAATCGACGATGGCGATCCGCTCCAGTCCATAGCGGTCGCGGGCATAGGCCGCGGCGATGGCGATGTTGTTGAACAGGCAGAAGCCCATCGCCGTGTTGGCGCTGGCATGGTGGCCCGGCGGGCGCACGGCGCAGAACGCGACCGGGTCTTCGCCGAGCATCACCGCATCGACCGCCGCCACGCCGGCACCGGCCGCGTGAAGGGCCGCACTGGCCGAGCCGGGCGAGGTCATGGTGTCCATGTCGATCAGCCGCAGCGGCTCGGTCTGCGGCGTGAGGACCAGGTCGATCAGTTCGCTGTCATGGACCCGGGCCAGCTCACCGAGCTTGGCCGGGGGCGCCTGCCGCCAGTCCAGCTGGTCCGGATAGGCCGCCTTGAGCGCATCGAGCACGCCCTGCAGGCGCGCCGGGCATTCGGGGTGGCCCCGGCCGGGATCGTGTTGCAGACAGGCGGGGGGGGGGAAAACCAGCATGCGGGCAGGATATCCGGGTGGGGCGGCAGGGCCGCTCAGGCGTGGCGGCGCTCGTGGCGCCAGAGCACCTCGCCGTGGCCGTCGGCGCGGGCCAGCACGCGCGCGAGCACGAACAGCAGGTCCGACAGGCGGTTGAGGTAGTGCAGCGCTTCCGGGCGGACCGTCTCCCGGCGCGCCAGCGTGACCGTCTCACGCTCGGCCCGGCGCACGATGGTGCGGGCCAGGTGGCAGCGGGCGGCCGCTTCGCCACCGGCCGGCAGGATGAATTCCTTCAACACCGGTAGATCGGCGTTGTAGTGGTCCAGCTGCTGCTCCAGCGCCTGGATGTCGGCGGCGTGGATGGCGGCATGGCCGGGAATGCACAGCTCGCCGCCCAGATCGAACAGCTGATGCTGGATCACCGTCAGCAGGGCGCGGACGTCGTCGGGCAGCGGTGCCGCGAGCAGCACCCCGAGCGCAGAGTTGGCCTCATCGACCGTACCGTAGGCGGCGACGCGGGCGTCGTCCTTGGCCACGCGGCTGCCATCGCCCAGCCCGGTACTGCCATCGTCACCGGTGCACGTATAGATACGGGAAAGGCGGTTGCCCATCGGGGAACCCTGCCGCGCTCAGTGCAGCACGTCGCGGCGCGCCTGCAGCAGCTTGCCGACCTGTTCGGTCGCCAGCTGCAGGGCGGCGGCCAGGCCGACGTAGACCGCGGCGGTGCGCAGGTAGGGCAGGAACCAGTCGCTGTAGTTTTTCGCCCAGCCACCGAGGGTGGGGGCGGCCACGTTGTCACTGGTCCAGTAGAAGCCGCCCTGGGCGAACAGATGGCAGACCGCCACCGCCGCGACCAGCAACAGCGCGCCCTTGCCCAGCGCGGCCCAGGTGGCACCGTGATAGCCGCCGCGCAGCAGCATGCCGCCGCCCCACATGGCGAAGTACGCCGGCAGCAGCATCCAGTAGCCGGGGGAGACGCAGTAGTGCTGCCAGAAATCCAGGCCACTGCGGCGGATCACGATCCAGTCGACCACTACCGCCAACGCCATCAGCAGCGGGAACGCCCAGCGGGTCCACTGGCGCAGGTAGAAGCCGCCGATGAAGAACACCGCCCAGGACGCATCCGGAATCGCCGCGAAATGATTGACCCGGGTCGCCGCCATCAGCAGCACGAGCACGGACAGGACGAAGGCGCGTTGGGCAGTGGAGGTCATGGCGGTGACGGGTAAGGGCAGGCATTCATTCTAGCGCCTGCTGCGGCAGCCCGCCGCACGCCGCCGGAACGGGCGAACCCTTATCATGGCGGGCATGAGTGAACGACATGATGTAGTGATCGTAGGTGGCGGGCTGGTCGGTGCCAGCCTGGCCATTGCCCTGGACCGTGCCGGCCGCGATGTCGGCCTGGTCGAGGCCTCGCCGCTGGGTACGCTGCCGGCGGTGTTCGACCAGCGCAACCTCAGCTTTGCTGCGGCCACCGTCAATGCGCTGACCGCGCTGGGCGTGATGCAGGCGCTGGCCGCTGCGCCGGGCGCGATCACCCGTATCCATGTCAGCCGTGCCGGCGATTTCGGCCGGGTGCAGATGGAGGCCGCGCAGTACCAGCGCCCGTGGTTCGGCCAGGTGGTCGTGGCCCGCGATTTCGGCCAGGCGCTGGAGGCGCGGCTGCAGACGCTGACCCATCTGACCCGCTATCGTCCGGCCCGGTTCGTGCGCCTGGGCGCCACGGTGGACGGCTACCGCCAGGTGTTCATCGCCGATGACAGCGGTGAGCGCTGCCTGTCGGCCCGCCTGGTGGTGGGTGCCGATGGCACCCGCAGTGGCGTGCGCGACGCGCTGGGCATCGGCGTGGACGAGCATGATTTCCGACAGACCCTGTTTGTGTCGCGGGTGCGTGCCGCCCGTGCGCCGGACGGCACCGCGTACGAGCGCTTCACCGACACCGGCCCGACCGCGTTGCTGCCACGGGGTGATCGTCACTTCGGCGCGGTGCACGGCGTTGCCCGCGATCAGGCCGAGGCGGTGATGGCGCTGGACGATGCCGGCTGGGTGAGCCGCCTGCAGAGCGCGATCGGCTGGCGTGCCGGCCGCCTGCTGGAGAGCGGGCCGCGCAGCGCGTATCCGTTGATCCAAGTGTTGTCGCAGGCGTTGGTCGGCGAGCGCGCCGTCCTGCTTGGCAATGCCGCGCAGACCATCCATCCGCTGGGCGCACAGGGCTTCAACCTGGGCCTGCGCGATGCGCTGACCCTGGCCGAGCTGGTCGCCGGGGCTGACGATGCCGGCAGCGATGCGTTGCTGCGCGAACATGTGGCACGACGTCTGGAAGACCGCGAGCAGACCATCGCCTTCTCCGGCGGTCTGGCACGCCTGACCAGCAACCCGGCGCCACTGATGCGGCCCTTGCGGTCGCTCGGCTTGCTGGCTGCGCAGGCGACGCCGATGCAGTCGATGCTGGTCGGCGGCGCGATGGGCTTCCGTGGCCAGGTGCCGGCGCTGTGCCGCGGAGCCGGCCTGTGAGCCGGCGCCCGCAGGATGTCGTGGTGGTCGGCGGCGGCGTGGTCGGCGCGGCCTGTGCCTTGGCGTTGGCCGATGCCGGGTTGACGGTGACGCTGGTCGAAGGTCGCGAGCCAGCCGCCTGGCAGCCGCAGCAACCGGATCTGCGCGTGTATGCGTTCGCGCCGGACAACGCCCAGCTGCTGGCCGCGCTCGGCGTGTGGCCGGCGGTGACTGCCGCACGCGCCTGTGCCTACCGCCGCATGCGGGTCTGGGATGCGGCCGGCGGCGATGAACTGCGTTTCGATGCCGATACGCTCGGCCGCGAACACCTGGGCTGGATCGTCGAGAACGATCTGCTGGTGGACCGCTTGTGGGCGGCACTGCCCGCGGCCGGCGTGCAGCTGTGCTGCCCGGCGCGGGTGGAAGCGCTGGAGCAGGACGCCAACGGGGTACGCCTGCGCCTGGACGACGGCCGTCGGCTCGACGCGTCGCTGGCGATCGCCGCCGACGGGGCCGAATCCACCCTGCGCCGCCTGGCCGGGCTGGAGGTGACCCGCCAGGATTACGGCCAGCGTGGCGTGGTTGCCTACGTGGATACCGAAAAGAACAATGAAGCCACGGCGTGGCAGCGCTTCCTGGTGACCGGCCCGCTGGCGGTCCTGCCGATCAGCGCGCAGCGCAGTTCGATCGTGTGGACGCTGCCCGAGGCCGAGGCCGAGCGCGTGCTGGCACTCGACGAGGCCGCCTTCGGCCGTGAGCTCACCCATGCCTTTGCCGGGCGGCTGGGGGCGATGACCCTGGCCTCCAGGCGCGCGGCCTTCCCGCTGCGCCGCCAATTGGCGACCGGCTACGTCGCTGGCCGCGTGCTCGCGCTCGGCGATGCGGCGCATGTGGTGCATCCGTTGGCCGGGCAGGGCGTCAATCTGGGCCTGCGCGATGTCGCCGCGTTGCGGACGATGGTGCTGGCCGCACAGCAGCGCCGCCAGGATTGGATGTCACCGCACCGGCTGCAGCGCTGGGCACGCGAGCGCCGCAGTGAAAACACCGTCGCTGCGTACAGCTTCGATGCGATCAACACGGTGTTCTCCAATGATGAGATGCACCTGACCTTGGCGCGCGGTCGCGCGCTGGGCTGCGCCGGAAAGCTGCCGCCGCTGGTATCGATGTTCTGGAAACGCGCGGCGGGGCTGTGACCGGCGCGCTCAGTCGATCAGCCAGCCGGCCAGATCGGCGCGGTCCAGCGTGCCGCGCCGCTTCACGTCCAGCGCGTTGAATTCATCGGCCAGCGCCGGGTTGGCCTGCGCCTCGGCGCGGCTGATGAAGCCATCGCCGTCGACATCCAGCGCCGCGAACGCGATGCGGTACTGACCGACCACGCTCACCGGCTGCACCGAACGCACCGTCACCGCGGCTTCGCCGGCCGGTGCGGCCAGCGTCACCTGATGGGTCACCTCTCCCTGCGAGAGCGGCTGCGCGCGCACGCTGGCCGGCACCTCGCGCAGCGGTTCGCTGACCGCCGGCGGCGGGGTGCGGACCTGGGCCAGGGCGAGCGTGGGCAGCAGGGACAGCAGCACGGTGAGGCTGGATATGCGTCGCATGGGAACTCCGTATATCTGAAGTGGGGGCGCCGGGTGCCCGGCGCGTGCTTCGATCATTGCCGCGCGTTGCGCGGCCAGCCGGGCATGGCCCGGCGCTACCGGTGGTGCGCGTGGGTCAGCGCAGCGGCGAAGCCAGCACCGTGATTTCTTCGCGGTCGTGATACAGCTGCTTGGCGCGCAGGTGCAGCGGTTTGCCGGCCTGCTCCTGGAACAGCTCCAGGCACAGGCGGGTTTCATCCCAGCGCTTTTTCATCGGCAGCTTGAGGTTGAAGATCGCATGCTTGCACCAGCCCTCGCGGAACCAGGTGGCCATGCGCTCGGCCACGCGGCGCGGCTGTTCGACCATGTCGCAGACCATCCAGTCCAGCGGGGTCTCCGGCTGCCAGTGGAAGCCATCGGCGCGCAGATGTTCAACCAGGCCGGTCTCCAGCACATGCTCGCGCAACGGGCCGTTGTCCACGCTGATCACCTTCACGTGCTGGCGGGTCAACACCCACGTCCAGCCACCCGGTGCAGCGCCCAGATCGGCCGCGCGCATGCCCGGCTTGACCAGCAGCTCGCGCTCTTCCGGCGTCATCAGGGTGAGCAGGGCTTCATCCAGCTTCAGCGCCGAGCGCGAAGGCGCATCGGGCAGCAGCTTCAGGCGCGGGATGCCCAGCGGCCACGGCGCGCTGTCGCGGGTATCGGCCACGCAGACAAACGCATGGCGACCATCGACGAACACGATGTGCAGGCGCGGCAGGCCGGTGTTCGGCTTGTCGGTCAGCAGGCCGGCCTTGCGCAGCGCCGGGCGCAGTGCATTGCCGAATGCGCGGGCCAGGCCGGCCAGCGGCTTGCCTTCATCCGAGTCCGGATGCTCGACCCACATGTCGCCGAAGCGTTGCTGCCCCTGAAGCGCGGCAATGATCGGGGTGATGCGGTCGGCGGCATCGAGCTGCGGCAGCTCGGCCAGCACCTGCAGCTTCTGCCGGGCGAAGATCAGCGAGCGCCAGGACAAGGCCTTGGACAACGCCGCACCTTCCTCGGTGACGAACACCACGTAGCCGTCATTGCGCTGGGTGCGCGCATAGCCGGCGACGTTGGCATACGCCGCGCGCTCGGACAGCTCGGCGGCCAGTTCCGGTTCAAAGCCCTGGCGGCACAGACACAGCAGGCCGCTCATCGCATCGCGCCCGAAGCGCGGATATCAGTAATGGGCACCGTTGATCTCTCCGTACTGGCGCAGGACCGCGCGTGCAGCGTCGCGCTCGATGTCGCGCACGACCTCGATGCCACGCGTGTTGAGTTCGCCGACCCAGTCCGCCGGCAGCGGACCCTCGTCGAACGGGGTCAGTTCTTCCACGTCCTGCGCGCTGGCACCGATCAGCAGCCGATCGATACCGGCCCAGATGGTGGCGCCGTAACACTGGCAGCACGGCTGGGAGGAGGTCGCCAGGGTGATCGGCGACAGCACATCGTTCAGGCGCGGGGTCTGCAGGCGTTGCTGGGCCAGCATGTAGGCCATGTTCTCGGCGTGCGCCAGCGAGGTCGTATGCGGGACCACGCGGTTCACGCCGGCGGCGATCACACGATGGTCCGGCCCAAACACCACGGCGCCGAACGGGCCACCGGTCTGCGCCTCGACATTCAGGCGCGACAATTCGATCGCCAGCGCGACCTTGTCGGCATCCTCGGGATAGACACGGCCCAGATCGATCTGGTCGTGGATCCAGGCGGGCAGGGTGAGATGGACTTGCGCGTACAGCATCGGGACATGAACCTCTTCAAAGATGGCGCAGCGGCAGTGTATCGGGCCGCGCGTAGGGATGCCGTGCCCGCGCTGAACACGGCCACGCGCACGCCGGCGCAGGGCTGCGCCGGTCGCAGGGGAGCTGGAGCGCAGGCCCTGCCATGGCAGGGCTGCGCAGGTGAGATCGGGCGGCCGGTGCCTGGCACCGGCCGGGTGCAGCTTACGCCGACCAGGTATCGCGCAGGGTCACGCTGCGGTTGAACACCGGCGTTGCCGCGGTGTGATCGCGGCGATCGGCGACGAAGTAGCCGGTCCGCTCGAACTGGAACGACTGCTCCGGGGCCGCAGTGGCTGCGGCCGGCTCGACATAGCCGGTGACGGTGCGGCGCGAGTCCGGATTGAGGTAATCGCGGTAGGTCTTGCCCTCGGATTCGTCGTCCGGGTTGGCCACCGAGAACAGACGGTCGTACAGGCGGATCTCGGCCGGCACCGCGTGCACGGCGCTGACCCAATGGATGGTGCCCTTGACCTTGCGGTTGGCGCCTTCCATGCCCGGGCGCGATTCCGGATCCAGCCAGCCACGCAGTTCGGTGATGGTGCCGTCGGCATCCTTGATCACGTCATCGCAGCGGATGATGCCGGCCCCGCGCAGGCGCACTTCGCCGCCGGGCACCAGGCGCTTCCAGCCCTTTGGCGGGACTTCAGCGAAATCCTCGCGCTCGATCCACAGCTCACGTGCGAACGGTACTTCGCGGGTCCCGAACGCCTCGTCCTTGGGGTGGTTGGAGAAGGTCAGGGTCTCTTCGTGACCCTCGGGCAGGTTGGTCAGCACCAGCTTGACCGGATCGACCACCGCCATGCGGCGTGCGGCAGCACTGTCGAGGTCTTCGCGCAGCGCGCCTTCGAGCACGCTGAAATCGATCAGCGAGTTCTGCTTGCTGATGCCCACGCGCTCGGCGAACAGGCGCATCGCGGCCGGGGTATAGCCACGACGACGCAGGCCCTGCAGGGTCGGCATGCGCGGATCCTCCCAGCCATCCACCAGCTGCTCGGTGACCAGCGCCATCAGCTTGCGCTTGCTCATCACCGTGTAGTTGATGTTCAACCGCGAGAATTCGATCTGGCGCGGCTTGGCGGCTTCACGCGGCAGGCCGCGATCGACCAGCGGCTGGGTCAGTGCATCGTGATGGGCGAAATCGACGTTGTCCACGCACCAGTCGTACAGCGGGCGGTGATCTTCGAACTCCAGCGTGCACAGCGAATGGGTGATGCCTTCGATGGAATCGCCCAGCGCGTGCGCGAAGTCGTACATCGGGTAGATCGGCCACGCAGTGCCGGTGTTCTGGTGTTCGACATGCTTGATCCGGTACAGCGCCGGGTCGCGCAGGTTGATGTTGCCGCTGGCCATGTCGATCTTGGCGCGCACGGTGCGCGCACCATCCGGGAACTCGCCCGCGCGCATGCGGCGGAACAGATCCAGGTTCTCTTCGACGCTACGGTCGCGGAACGGCGACGGACGGCCCGGCTCGGTGAGCGTGCCGCGGTAGGCGCGCACTTCCTCGGCCGACAGGTCGCACACATACGCCTTGCCATCGGTGATCAGCTTCTGCGCGGCCAGGTAGTAGGCATCGAAGTAATCCGAGGCATGGCGCAGCTCGTTCCATTCAAAACCCAGCCAGCGCACGTCATCCTGGATCGCGGCCACGTACTCCGGATCTTCCTTGGCCGGGTTGGTGTCGTCGAAGCGCAGGTTGCACACGCCGTTGAACTCACCGGCGATGCCGAAGTTCAGGCAGATCGACTTGGCGTGGCCGATGTGCAGGTAGCCGTTGGGCTCGGGCGGGAAGCGCGTCTTGATCGCGGCATGCTTGCCGGCGGCCAGGTCCTCGCGGACGATCTGACGGATGAAATCCCGTTTTTCCTGGGCTTCCGGAAGGGCGTCGGTGGGGGCGGCGGTAGGCTCGGACATGATGCGCGGTCGCAGTTAAAAGGCAGAAAGACCAACAGTTTAGCCTGTCGCAAGGCGACAGGCTAAACGGGTAGGTGCCGACCGTTGGTCGGCACGCCTTTCGCAGACCGGCACCACCCGACTCCTTCGCTGGGTCGGCACGCCTTCAGCCCCCGGGCGTATGCTGGGCCCATGCCCTCCGGAGCCCATCCATGCACGTGATCTACCAGGCCGATAACCTGTTCGACGCCCATCTGGTCAAACACGCCCTGGAGGACGCCGGCATCCCCGCCTTCGTCTTCGGTGAATCGCTGCTGGGTGGCATGGGCGAGCTCCCGCTGTTCGGCGTCCTGCGCGTGTGTGTCCCCGATCTGGCCCGTCCCGAAGCGGAAGACATCGTCGCCCGGCTGGACTTGGGCGCGGCCCCGGACGACCCCATATTCGACGGAGACGAAAGCGCCGGCCTGTTGCCGGCCTAGGAGAACGCCATGTTGGGTATTGGAAACGGTCTGTTGGGCATCGGCGCCTTCAAGCAGCGCCTGCCGCGCCCGGAAGAAGCGTTGCCCGGCCGCGAGCAGCCCCTGCCGTTGCTGCACAACCAGCATTACGTCAACAGCCACCCGCTGAAAGACAGCTTCACCGGCCTGGAGCGCATCCGCTTCGCTATGGGCTGTTTCTGGGGCGCGGAGCGCAAATTCTGGACCATCCCGGGCGTCTACTCGACCTCGGTCGGCTACGCCGGCGGCGTCACCCCGAACCCCACCTACGAAGAAGTCTGCTCCGGCCTCACCGGGCACACCGAAATCGTCGAGGTCGTCTACGACCCCGCCATCGTCACCCTCGAACGCCTTCTCCAGGTCTTCTGGGAAAGCCACGACCCCACCCAGGGCATGCGCCAGGGCAACGACACCGGCACCCAGTACCGCTCCGCCATCCACGCCACCACCCAGGCCCAGCACGACGCCGCTCTGACCAGCCGCGACGCCTACCAGCAGCGCCTCAACGACAGCGGTTACGGCCCCATCACCACCGATATCGTTTTCCCCGCGCCCGCGTACTACTACGCCGAGGACTACCACCAGCAGTACCTGGCCAAGAACCCCAACGGCTACTGCGGCATCGGCGGCACTGGCGTCAGCTGCCCCATCGGCGTGGACGCCTGATACCCCAGAGCCGACCAACGGTCGGCTCTACCAGGTCCAGCAGACAGCCCTAGGCTCGCCGCGCTACTGCTCTCCCCAACGCACCAGCCATGTGTCGACGGCGCGTCCAGCAAACCCACCCACACCGCGCCAACCCCAACGAGAGTGAGCCGTTGCCGTTGCCGTTGCCGTACGCGCCAAAAACAAAAGGCCCCGCATGAGCGGGGCCTTTTGTCGTGCAGCCATCCAACCGCCAGCGCTTACAGCCGCTCGCGGATCGTCTGCCGCAACGCCTCCAGATCCTTGGCGAACGCATCGATACCGCTCGCCAGCTTCTCCGTCGCCATCGGATCGGCCGCCAGATCCGCCGCAAACCGCGCACCATCGATCGGCGTCACCTGCACAGACTCGGCCGCACCGGCCACCAGCCTGCGCGGCAACTCACCGTGATCGGCGTCCAGCTTTTCCAGCAGATCCGGTGAAATCGTCAGGCGATCGCAGCCTGCCAGCGCCTCGATCTGCGCCGTCGAACGGAACGACGCGCCCATCACCACCGTCGGCGAACCGCGGCGCTTGAACTCGGCATACACGCCGCGCACGAACACCACGCCCGGGTCTTCATCGATGCTGGCCGGCGCCTGGCCGTTGGCCACGTACCAATCCAGGATGCGGCCCACGAACGGCGAGATCAGGAACGCCCCGGCCTCGCTGCAGGCCAGCGCCTGGGTCGGATTGAAGATCAGCGTCAGGTTGCAGTCGATCCCTTCGGCCTGCAGCTGGCGCGCCGCTTCCACGCCTTCCCAGGTTGCCGCGATCTTGATCAGCACCTTGCTGCGCGGCACGCCGGCCGCTTCGTACATGGCGATGAACTGGCGCGCCTTGGCCACCGTGGCCGCGGTGTCATGTGCCTGGTCGGCATCGACCTCGGTCGAGACCCGGCCCGGCACCAGCGTGCTGAGCAGGGTGCCCACGCCCACGGTCAGGCGATCGGCCACCGCGTGCACGATGGTCTCGCGTTCGCCCGCCTGCCCGCGGCCCCAGGCCAGCGCGCGCTCGATCAGATCGGCATATACCGGCAGGTCCAGCGCTTTCTTCACCAGGGTGGGGTTGGTCGTGCAGTCGACCGGCTTCAAGCGCTTGATCGCCTCGTAGTCGCCGGTATCGGCAACCACCACGGACAGATCACGCAGCTGGGAGAGT
>NZ_RCDC01000007.1 GCF_003651185.1 Stenotrophomonas rhizophila
GTCGTATCGAGCGCGGCGTGATCAAGGTCGGCGAAGAAATCGAAATCGTCGGTATCCGTCCGGTCCAGAAGACCACCGTCACCGGCGTGGAAATGTTCCGCAAGCTGCTCGACCAGGGTCAGGCAGGCGACAACGCCGGTCTGCTGCTGCGCGGCACCAAGCGTGACGACGTCGAGCGTGGCCAGGTCCTGGCCAAGCCGGGTTCGATCAAGCCGCACACCACCTTCGACGCAGAAGTGTACGTGCTGTCCAAGGACGAAGGTGGCCGTCACACCCCGTTCTTCAAGGGCTACCGTCCGCAGTTCTACTTCCGCACCACCGACATCACCGGCGCTTGCGAACTGCCGGAAGGTGTGGAAATGGTGATGCCGGGCGACAACGTGAAGATGGTTGTCACCCTGATCAACCCGGTCGCCATGGATGAAGGCCTGCGCTTCGCGATTCGCGAAGGCGGCCGTACCGTCGGCGCCGGCGTGGTCTCCAAGATCATCGCGTAATCTGCTAGAATCTGCGCCCCGATGTTGCCTGGGTAGGGCATCGGGGTGTAACCAAACGGGAAAAGAGGCGCAGGATGCTCCTCGTGTTCCCCAGACCAGGAAGGGTCGCGCCATTCAGGCTTTGTCAACAGTACCCCTGTTGACTGCCAACTTGTATGCGCGCTATACTTTTTGTCTGGGCAGATCGGGAGACCGGTCTGCCTCGATTTTTGAGGTCTACGGAAAGATCTTGTCGCCGCGCAGGAATGTGCGGCGTCTGCATTCAGGATATTCATGGGACAAGGCAACCCAGAGGCCTTGTCCGTCGCTCTTTTAACGAAGGAACCCACCGTCATGGCGGACCAAAAGATCCGGATTCGGCTGAAGGCGTTCGATCATCGTTTGATCGACCGTTCGGCCAGCGAGATCGTAGAAACGGCAAAGCGGACCGGCGCGCAAGTGCGTGGCCCGATCCCCCTGCCGACCAAGATCGAGCGTTACACCATTCTCGTCTCGCCGCACGTCGATAAAGACGCGCGTGACCAGTACGAGACCCGCACGCATAAGCGCGTGCTCGATATCGTTGACCCGAACGACAAGACCGTGGACGCGCTGATGAAGCTCGAACTGGCTGCCGGCGTCGACGTTCAGATCAAGCTGACCTGAGGACTACGACCATGACGAAGAAATATTCGTTGGGCTTCGTGGGCCGCAAGGCTGGCATGAGCCGCGTGTTCACCGAAGATGGCCAGGCCATCCCGGTAACCCTGATTGAAGCTACCCCGAACCGCATCGCGCAGATCAAGACCGTCGAAGCTGACGGCTACAGCGCCGTGCAGGTGACCGTCGGCGCGCGTCGCGCTGCCCTGGTCAACAAGCCGGAAGCCGGTCACTTCGCCAAGGCGAAGGTCGACGCGGGCCGTGGCCTGTGGGAATTCCGCGTTGAAGACGCGCAGCTCGGCGATTTCGCCGTTGGCGGCGAAGTCAAGGCGGACATCTTTGAAGTTGGCCAGAAGGTCGACGTCCAGGGTGTCACCAAGGGTAAGGGCTTCCAGGGCACCATCAAGCGCTACAACTTCCGTATGGGCGATGCAACCCACGGTAACTCGCTGTCGCATCGCGCGCCGGGTTCCTTGGGCCAGCGCCAGACCCCGGGTCGTGTTTTCCCGGGTAAGAAGATGTCCGGCCACATGGGTTCGGTGCAGCAGAGCACCCAGAACCTTGAAGTGGTGAAGGTCGATGTCGAACGTGGTCTGATCGCAATCCGTGGTGCCGTTCCGGGCGCAGCGGGTGGTGACGTGATCGTTCGTCCGGCTAGCAAGGCATAAGGAGAGATGACGATGGAACTCGTTATCACGGGTAGCAACAACAAGGTCTCGGTCTCCGATGCCGTGTTCGGTCGCGATTTCAGCGAAGATCTGGTTCACCAGGTCGTCGTTGCTTACCGCAACGCCGGTCGCGCCGGCACCAAGGCACAGAAGACTCGCTCTGAAGTGGCTGGTACCACCAAGAAGTCGAAGAAGCAGAAGGGCGGCGGCGCGCGTCATGGCGCACTGACGGCTCCGATCTTCATCGGCGGCGGTGTCACCTTCGCGGCCAAGCCGCGCAGCTTCGAGCAGAAGGTCAACCGTAAGCAGTACCGTGCAGCCATGTGCGCGATCCTGTCCGAGCTGAACCGCCAGGGCCGTCTGACGATCGTGGAGTCCTTCGATGTCGAAGCGACCAACACCAAGTCGTTGATCGCCAAGCTGGCCGGCCTGGAAGTGGGCAAGCGTCCGCTGATCGTCACCGAAGATGCTTCCGAGCACCTGTACCTGTCGGCGCGCAACATTCCCTACGTGGAAGTGCGTGACGTGCAGGGCCTGGACCCGGTGTCGCTGGTCGGTGCCGACACGGTCGTCATCACCGCTGATGCGGTCAAGAAGGTCGAGGAGTGGCTGGCATGAGCAGCAACGAAAAAGTCTTCAGCGTGCTGCGCGCTCCGCGAGTCTCCGAAAAGACCGCGCGCCTGCAGGAACATTCCAACCAGTATGTCTTCGAAGTTTCGAACGAAGCCACCAAGGCCGATGTAAAGGCCGCGGTTGAGCAGCTGTTCGACGTCAAGGTCGAGTCGGTCAACGTGCTGAACGTGAAGGGCAAGAACAAGTCCTTCCGTAACCGCACCGGCCGCCGCGGCGATTGGCGCAAGGCGTACGTGCGTCTCGCCGATGGCCAGTCCATCGATGTAACGGCCAAGGCCTGAGGTCCATCCCATGCCATTGATGAAATTCAAACCCACTTCTCCCGGCCGTCGTTCGGCCGTGCGCGTGGTCACGCCCGATCTGCACAAGGGCGCGCCGCATGCAGCGCTGCTGGAGCCGCAGAGCAAGTCCGGTGGTCGTAACCACCACGGCCGCATCACCACCCGTCACGTGGGCGGTGGTCACAAGCAGCACTACCGAGTCATCGACTTCAAGCGCAACAAGGAAGGCATTCCGGCGCGCGTGGAACGCATCGAATACGATCCGAACCGCACCGCCCATATCGCCCTGCTGTGCTACGTCGACGGCGAACGCCGCTACATCATCGCACCGAAGGGCCTGAAGGCCGGTGACCAGGTGATCGCGGGTTCGGATGCGCCGATCAAGACCGGTAACACGCTGCCGCTGCGCAACATCCCGGTCGGTACCACTGTCCACGGCATCGAACTGAAGCCGGGCAAGGGTGCTCAGATCGCGCGTGCCGCCGGCGCTGCCGTGCAGCTCGTCGCTCGTGAAGGTATCTACGCCACCCTGCGCCTGCGCTCGGGTGAAATGCGTAAGGTGCCGGTCGAGTGCCGCGCCACCATCGGTGAAGTCGGTAACGACGAACACAACCTGGAAAAGCTGGGCAAGGCTGGCGCCAAGCGCTGGCGTGGTGTCCGCCCGACCGTTCGTGGTGCTGCCATGAACCCGGTTGACCATCCGCACGGCGGTGGTGAGGCGAAGGCCGGCCAGGGCAACCCGCATCCGGTCACCCCGTGGGGTGTCCCGACCAAGGGTTACAAGACGCGCCATAACAAGCGCACCCAGCAATTCATCGTCCGCGATCGTAGGGGCTAATCGACCATGGCACGTTCACTCAAGAAGGGCCCGTTTGTCGATCACCACCTCATCAAGAAGGTGGAAGCCGCTGCGGGTAGCAAGAAGCCGATCAAGACCTGGTCGCGCCGTTCGATGATCCTGCCGGAAATGGTAGGCGTCACCATCGCCGTTCATAACGGTAAGAACCACGTTCCGGTGCTCGTCAACGAGAACATGGTCGGCCACAAGCTCGGCGAATTTGCCATCACCCGGACCTTCAAGGGTCACGGTGGTGACAAGAAGTCGGGCAAGTAAGGAGAGATGACAATGGAAGCGAAAGCAATCCTGCGCTCCGCGCGCATCTCTGCGCAGAAAGCCCGCCTGGTCGCTGACCAGGTGCGCGGCCTGCCGGCCGAGCGTGCGGTCAACCTGCTGAAGTTCTCGGACAAGAAGGCTGCCCACCTGATCAAGAAGGTGGTGGAGTCGGCTATTGCAAACGCCGAGAACAACCAGGGCGCCGACGTCGACGAGCTGAAGGTACAGACCATCATGGTAGATGAAGGTCCGACCCTGAAGCGTTTCATGGCGCGGGCGAAAGGCCGCGGCACCCGCATCCTCAAGCGCACCAGCCACATCACTGTGGTTGTGGGCGCCGGCAAGTAAGCGGAAAGGAAAACACCATGGGTCATAAAGTTCATCCGATTGGTATCCGCCTCGGCATTTCCAAGGACTGGAACTCCAAGTGGTACGCCAACAAGGCCGAGTTCGCTGGTTATCTGGCAGCCGACCTGAAGGTGCGGGAAATGCTGCGCAAGAAGCTTGCGCAGGCCGGCATCAGCAAGATCCTGATCGAGCGTCCGGCAAAGACCGCTCGCGTGACGATCCACACCGCCCGTCCGGGCGTGGTGATCGGCAAGCGCGGTGAGGACATCGAGAAGCTGCGCAAGGAAGTGAGCGAAATGATGGGCGTCCCGGCGCACATCAACGTCACCGAAGTGCGTAAACCCGAGCTGGACGCACAGCTGGTTGCCGAGTCGATCGCGCAGCAGCTTGAGCGTCGCATCATGTTCCGCCGCGCGATGAAGCGTTCGGTCGGCAACGCGATGCGCCTCGGTGCCCTGGGCATCAAGGTCAACGTCGGTGGCCGCTTGAACGGCGCAGAAATCGCCCGTTCGGAGTGGTACCGCGAAGGCCGCGTGCCGCTGCATACGCTGCGTGCCGACATCGACTATGGCTTCGCTGAAGCCAAGACGACCTACGGCATCATCGGCATCAAGGTCTGGATCTACAAGGGCGAAGTCTTCGATTTCTCCCAGGTTGGCCAGGAAAAGCAGGACGACTCCCCGCGCAACGATCGTAACGATCGCGGCGACCGCGGTGACCGTCCGTCGCGCCCGGCTCGTGAAGCGAGGTAACGACAATGTTGCAACCCAAGCGAACCAAATACCGCAAGGTACACAAGGGCCGTAACGATGGTCTGAGCTGGAGCGGCAACGCTGTCAGCTTCGGCGAATACGGCCTGAAGGCAACCGCTCATGGTCAGCTGACCGCGCGTCAGATCGAAGCGGCTCGCCGCTCGATCAGCCGCTACGTCAAGCGCGGCGGCAAGATGTGGATCCGAGTGTTCCCCGACAAGCCGATCACCAAGAAGCCCATCGAAGTCCGAATGGGTTCTGGTAAGGGCAACGTGGAGTACTGGGTAGCCCAGATCCAGCCCGGCCGCATGATCTATGAAATCGAAGGCGTCGCAGAAGACGTGGCACGTGAGGCGTTCCGCCTGGCTGCCGCCAAGCTCTCCGTGACCACCACTTTCGTGACCCGGACGGTGCTCTGATGGATATCAAACAACTTCGCGAAAAGTCGGCTGACGACCTGAAGAGCCACCTGATCGACCTGCGTAAGGAGCAGTTCTCGCTCCGTATGCAGCAGGTCACTGGCCAGCTGCCGAAGACCCACGAAACCCGCCGGGTTCGCCGCGAGATCGCTCGCGTCAAGACCCTGCTCGGCAGCACCAAGTAAGGATGGCCGCGATGAGCGATAACAACGACAGCAAGACGCTGCGCACGGTCGAAGGCCGTGTCGTCAGCAACAAGATGGACAAGACGGTCACCGTGTTGGTGGAGCGCCTGGTCAAGCACGCCCTGTACGGCAAGTACATCAAGCGTTCGACCAAGCTGCACGCACACGACGCCGACAACACCTGCAACGAAGGTGATGTCGTTCGTGTGACCGAGATTGCTCCGATGTCCAAGACCAAGAACTGGCGCGTGGTGGAAGTCATCACGCGTGCGGTTCAATAAGGAGATCTGACTCATGATCCAGATGCAGAGCTACCTCGAAGTCGCGGACAATTCCGGTGCCAAGGAAGTGATGTGCATCAAGGTGCTCGGCGGCTCCAAGCGCCGCTACGCGCACATTGGCGACATCATCAAGGTCACCGTGAAGGATGCAATCCCGCGCGGCAAGGTCAAGAAGGGTGAAGTGTTCGACGCCGTCGTGGTGCGTACCCGCAAGGGTGTGCGTCGCGCCGATGGTTCGCTGATCCGTTTCGATGCCAACGCCGCGGTCCTGCTCAACAACAAGCAAGAGCCGATCGGTACCCGCATCTTCGGACCGGTGACGCGTGAACTTCGTTCCGAGAAGTTCATGAAGATCGTCTCGCTCGCTCCCGAAGTGCTGTGAGCGACAGGAGATAATCATGGCTAACCGTATCAAGAAGGGCGACCAGGTTGTCGTCAACACCGGCAAGGACAAGGGCAAGCAGGGCGAAGTCGTCCGCGTCGACGGCGATCGTGTGATCGTCGCCAACGTGAACATCGTCAAGCGCCACACCAAGCCGAACCCGCAGGCAGGCGTTGCCGGCGGCGTGGTCGAGCGTGAAGCGTCGATCCATATCTCCAACGTGAATGTGCTGAACCCAGCTTCGGGCAAGGGCGAGCGCGTTGGCTTCAAGGTGCTGGAGGATGGACGCAAACTGCGTGTGTTCCGCTCCAGCGGTGAGGCGCTCGACGCCTGAGGAATGAGCAGATGAATTCCCGTCTCGAAAAGTTTTACAAGGAAGAAGTGGTGCCGGCGCTGATGAAGCAGTTCGGCTACACCAATCCGATGCAGGTTCCGAAGCTGGTCAAGGTCACCCTGAACATGGGTGTCGGCGAAGCAGCCACGAACAAGAAGATCCTGGAAAATGCCGTCGCCGACATGGCCAAGGTCTCCGGTCAGAAGCCGATCGTGACCAAGTCCCGCGTCTCGGTGGCATCGTTCAAGATCCGCGATGGTTGGCCGATCGGCTGCAAGACCACGCTGCGTCGTGAAAAGATGTACGAGTTCATGGACCGTCTGATCAACATCTCGTTGCCGCGCGTGCGCGACTTCCGTGGTGTCTCGGGTCGTTCCTTCGACGGTCGTGGCAACTTCAACATGGGTGTGAAGGAACAGATCATCTTCCCGGAAATCGACTTCGACGCTGTCGACGCGATTCGCGGCATGGATATCGCCATCACCACCACCGCCAAGACCGATGCGGAAGCGAAGGCGCTGCTCGCAGCGTTCAAGTTCCCGTTCCGTAACTGATACGTCGAGGAATCCGAAATGGCAAAGACCTCCATGGTCAACCGCGACCTCAAGCGTGCGAAGCTGGCCGTCAAGTACGCCGGCAAGCGTGAAGAGCTGAAGAAGATCATCTCCAGCGCGACCGCGTCGTACGACGAAAAGGCCGAGGCCGTCATCAAGCTGCAGAAGCTGCCGCGCGATTCGTCGCCGAGCCGTCACCGCAACCGTTGCGAGCTCTCGGGCCGCCCGCGTGGCGTGTACAGCAAGTTCGGCCTGGGCCGTAACAAGCTGCGCGAAGCCACCATGCGTGGTGACGTGCCGGGCCTGCGCAAGGCCAGCTGGTAAGGGATTAGTCCCTTCAACTGCCCGGTGCCTTCATGGCGCAGGGCAGGGGAGAGGGGCCGGTTTTCCGGCTCTGATCCCGGATTAAGGGAGCCCGACGCAAGTCGGGCTCTTTTTGCCGTATACTCCCGCGTCTTGCTCGCCCGCAAGGCGTGAGCAGTGTGTGAAGACGGGCCCTGGCCCATTCCAGGTAGACACAAGATTTTCGCGAAAGCGGATATCGGTGCACTCAAAGGTATCGACTATGAGCATGACTGATCCCATCGCCGACCTGCTGGTACGCATCAAGAATGCGGCCGCGGTTGGCAAGCAGACGGTGAAAGCACCGTCCTCCAAGATCAAGGTGGCAATCGCAGAGGTGTTGAAGGCCGAAGGCTATATCACCGATCTGCGCGTGACCAAGATCGAGAACAACAAGGCCGAGCTTGAAATCGTCCTGAAGTATTTCGAGGGCAAGCCGGTCATCGAGACCCTGAAGCGCTTCTCGCGTTCGGGTCTGCGCCAGTACCGTGGCAAGTCCGAGCTGCCGAAGGTCCTCAACGGCCTGGGTATCTCCATCATCTCCACCTCCAAGGGCATCATGACTGATGCGCAGGCGCGCCAGTTGGGCGTCGGCGGCGAAGTCCTGTGCTTCGTGGCCTAAGGCGAGAAGGAACCAACTATGTCCCGCGTAGCCAAGAAGCCAGTCAACCTGCCCAAGGGCGTTGAACTGAACATCCAGCCGGAATCCGTCAGCGTGAAGGGCCCGAAGGGCACCCTGTCGCTTGCCAAGGTTGCTGGCGTTGAAATCACTGTCGACAACGGCGTTGCCACCCTGGCCGCCAACGATGCCTCGCTGGTTGCCCTCACCGGCACCGTGCGCGCCATCCTGGCCAACATGGTCAAGGGCGTCACCGACGGCTTCGAGCGCAAGCTTGAGCTGGTCGGCGTCGGCTACCGTGCTGCCATGCAGGGCAAGGATCTGAACCTGTCGCTCGGGTTCTCGCATCCGGTCCTGTTCGTGGCGCCGGAAGGCATCACCATCTCGACCCCGACCCAGACCGAAGTGCTGGTCCAGGGCACCGACAAGCAGCGCGTTGGCGAAGTTGCCGCCAAGATCCGTGGCTTCCGTCCGCCGGAGCCCTACAAGGGCAAGGGTGTGAAGTACGCCGGCGAAGTCATCATTCGTAAGGAAGCCAAGAAGGCCTAATTCAGGTCCTCAGCTTTCCAAGGAAAAAGATCATGAACAAGAACATCGCTCGTCTGCGTCGTGCCAAGTCGACCCGTGCACACATCCGTGTGCTCGGCGTGCCGCGCCTGTCGGTGCTGCGCACCGGCCAGCACCTGTACGCCCAGGTCTTCACCGCCGATGGCTCCAAGGTGCTGGCGTCGGCCAACACCACCCAGGCCGACGTCAAGGAAGGCCTGAAGAACGGCAAGAACAGCGACGCCGCCACCAAGGTCGGCAAGCTGGTCGCCGAGCGCGCCAAGGCTGCGGGCATCGAGAAGGTCGCTTTCGACCGCTCGGGCTACCGCTACCACGGTCGCATCAAGGCACTGGCTGATGCAGCCCGCGAAGGCGGCCTGCAGTTCTAAGGGATAAGGAAGCGGGGCTGGTCCCCGCTTCCGCCTGCCTGCCGGCGCGGGTTGCGCCGGGCGACGTCCTTCTTCTGCAGGGGCGCTCGATCCACCGCTTCATTTCACAGCTATAAGCGGCATTGAGCCGTACATACTCAATCAATCAAGGAATCAACATGGCAGAAGAACGTCAGCAGCGGGGTCGCGATCGCGATCGCCGCGAAGAGAAAGTCGACGACGGCATGATCGAAAAGCTGGTCGCGGTCAACCGCGTCAGCAAGACCGTCAAGGGCGGTCGCCAGTTCACCTTCACCGCACTGACCGTGGTCGGTGATGGCGCAGGCAAGGTTGGCTTCGGTTATGGCAAGGCGCGTGAAGTGCCGGTCGCGATCCAGAAGTCGATGGAACAGGCTCGCAAGAACCTGGCCAATGTCGATCTGAACAACGGCACGTTGTGGCACCCGGTGAAGTCCGGCCACGGCGCAGCTCGCGTGTTCATGATGCCGGCCTCCGAAGGTACCGGTGTGATCGCGGGTGGTGCCATGCGCGCCGTCCTGGAAGCCGTTGGCGTCAAGAACGTGCTGGCCAAGGCCGTCGGCTCGCGCAACCCGATCAACCTGGTTCGCGCCACGCTGAAGGGTCTGAGCGAAATGCAGTCGCCGGCCCGCATCGCGGCCAAGCGCGGCAAGAAGGTGGAGGATCTCAACCATGGCTAATGACACCACCAAGACCATCAAGGTCCGTCTGGTTGGCGGCCTGCGCGGCGCCCAGGCACGTCACCGCCTGTCAGTGAAGGCGCTTGGCCTCGGCAAGCTCAATAGCGTACGTGAACTGAAGGACAGCCCGCAGGTTCGCGGTCTGATCAACAAGGTCCACTACCTCGTCAAGGTTGAGGAATAATCCAATGACCATGCATCTTAATGAACTGAGCCCGGCACCGGGCGCTCGTAAAGAGCGTACCCGCGTCGGTCGTGGTATCGGCTCCGGCCTGGGCAAGACCTGCGGCCGCGGCCACAAGGGTTCGTTCGCCCGTAAGGGTGGCGGCAAGATCAAGGCAGGCTTCGAAGGCGGCCAGACCCCCATGCAGCGTCGTCTGCCGAAGGTCGGTTTCCGTTCCAAGATCGCCAAGGACACCGCTGAAGTGCTGTCCTACCAGCTTGAGCGTCTGGAAGCTGGCGAGATCGACTTTGCCGCGCTGCGCGCTGCCAAGCTGGTCCCGAGCACCGCTAAGCGTGCCAAGATCGTCATGAAGGGTGGCCTGACCAAGGCATTCACCTTGAAGGGCGTCGCTGCAACGGCCAGTGCCAAGGCCGCGATCGAAGCTGCCGGCGGCAGCGTACAGGAGTAAGACATGGCGCAAGCTGGCATTGGTAACCTCGGCGGCGGGCTCGGCAAGTTCACGGAACTCCGCCAGCGACTGCTGTTCGTCATCGGGGCATTGATCGTCTACCGCATCGGCTGTTATGTGCCGGTGCCTGGCGTCAATCCCGATGCCATGCTTGCGCTCATGCAGGCGCAGGGCGGCGGCATCGTGGACATGTTCAACATGTTCTCGGGCGGCGCCCTGCACCGTTTCAGCATTTTCGCGCTGAACGTGATGCCGTACATCTCGGCATCCATCGTGATGCAGCTGGCGGTCCACATCTTCCCGGCATTGAAGTCGATGCAGAAGGAAGGTGAATCGGGTCGTCGCAAGATCACCCAATATTCCCGCATCGGCGCCGTGTTGCTGGCGGTGGTGCAGGGCGGCAGCATCGCGCTGGCGCTGCAGAACCAGGTCTCCCCGGGCGGTGCCCCGGTCGTCTACGCACCGGGCATGGGCTTCGTGCTCACCGCCATCGTCGCCCTGACCGCCGGTACCATCTTCCTGATGTGGGTCGGTGAGCAGGTCACCGAGCGCGGCATCGGCAACGGTGTGTCGCTGATCATCTTCGCCGGCATCGTGGCCGGCCTGCCGGGCGCGGTCATCCACACCGTGGAAGCCTACCGCGACGGCAACATGAGCTTCATCGCCCTGCTGCTGATCGTGCTGGTGGTGCTGGCCTTCACCTACTTCGTGGTGTTCGTCGAGCGCGGCCAACGCCGCATCACGGTGAACTACGCACGTCGCCAGGGTGGCCGCAACGCGTACATGAACCAGACCTCGTTCCTGCCGCTGAAGCTGAACATGGCGGGCGTGATCCCGGCCATTTTCGCCTCGAGCATCCTGGCATTCCCGACGACGCTGGCCATGTGGTCCGGCCAGGCCAGTTCGGCCACGTGGCTGCAGAAGGTCGCCAACGCCCTCGGGCCAGGCGAGCCGCTGCACATGATCGTGTTCGCCGCGCTGATCAGTGGTTTCGCGTTCTTCTACACCGCGCTGGTGTTCAACTCGCAGGAAACCGCCGACAACCTGAAGAAGTCGGGCGCGCTGATTCCGGGCATCCGTCCGGGCAAGGCCACCGCCGACTACGTGGATGCCGTGCTGACCCGCCTGACGGCCGCCGGTTCGCTGTACCTGGTGATCGTCTGTCTGCTGCCGGAAATCCTGCGCACCCAGCTCGGTGCCTCGTTCTACTTCGGCGGCACCTCGCTGCTGATCGTGGTGGTGGTGGTGATGGACTTCATTGCCCAGATCCAGGCGCACCTGATGTCGCACCAGTATGAGAGCCTGTTGAAGAAGGCCAACCTGAAGGGCGGCAACCGCGGCGGTTTTGCCCGCGGCTGATTGACCTGTTACACTAGTCTTCTTGTTGCGAAGGCCCTCCGGTTCCCGGACTGGCCTTCCAAATCGAAGGGCGGCCCCTGCAGCGGTTTCGGGTGGGGGTGTGATGTGGTGGTCCTGCGCGGGAGTAGCGCGGGCGGCGGCGGGGGCAACCTCTGCAGTCAACGACATCCGGCGCCGGAGCATGGGCACACTCCCCACGCCGGGTCCATGGAACCTTCAGGTTCCACGGGCTTCCCAGTAAACCGAGACCTTGATAGAATCGCTAGTTCACTTTTTTGATCCATCCTGCCGGATTGGCGCGCCCATGGTGCGCTGTCGGCCATCACTCAGCTGGAGAACCGCGTCATGGCGCGTATTGCAGGCGTCAACCTGCCAGCCCAGAAGCACGTCTGGGTCGGGTTGCAAAGCATTTACGGCATCGGCCGTACCCGTTCGAAGAAGGTCTGCGACGCCGCAGGCGTGACCTCGACCACCAAGATCCGCGATCTGTCGGAGCCGGAAATCGAGCGTCTGCGTCTCGAAGTCGGCAAGTACATCGTGGAAGGCGATCTGCGCCGTGAAATCGGTATCGCGATCAAGCGCCTGATGGATCTGGGCTGCTACCGCGGTCTGCGTCACCGTCGCGGTCTGCCGCTTCGTGGCCAGCGCACCCGTACCAACGCCCGCACCCGCAAGGGCCCGCGCAAGGCGATCAGGAAGTAAGGGACCTAAGAAATGGCTAAGCCCGTCGCTAAGACCAAGAAGAAGATCAAGCGCGTCGTCACTGACGGCGTCGCCCACGTCCACGCTTCTTTCAACAACACCATCGTGACCATCACCGACCGTCAGGGCAACGCTCTGTCGTGGGCGACCTCCGGTGGCGCTGGCTTCCGCGGTTCGCGTAAGTCCACCCCGTTCGCTGCCCAGGTGGCTGCCGAGAAGGCCGGCCGTGCCGCGCTCGACTACGGCGTCAAGTCCCTGGAAGTCCGCATCAAGGGCCCGGGTCCGGGTCGTGAGTCGGCCGTGCGCTCGCTGAACAACGTGGGCTACAAGATCACCAACATCATCGACGTGACGCCAATCCCGCACAACGGGTGCCGTCCGCCGAAGAAGCGTCGCGTCTAAAGGAGCGATAAGAAATGGCTCGTTATATCGGTCCTACCTGTAAGCTCGCCCGCCGCGAAGGCGCCGACCTTTCCCTCAAGAGCCCGGCCCGTGCGCTGGACTCCAAGTGCAAGCTGGAGCAGAAGCCCGGCCAGCACGGCGCCACTGCCCGTAAGGGCAAGCTGTCCGACTACGCTACCCAGCTGCGTGAAAAGCAGAAGGTCAAGCGTATCTACGGTCTGCTGGAGCGTCAGTTCCGCAACTACTACAAGAAGGCCTCGACCAAGAAGGGCAACACCGGCGAGAACCTGCTGCAGTTGCTGGAAACCCGTCTTGACAACGTCGTTTACCGCATGGGCTTCGCAGTGACCCGTCCGGCTGCCCGTCAGCTGGTCTCGCACCGCGGTGTCACCGTGAACGGCAAGTCGGTCAATCTGGCTTCGTACCAGGTCAAGGCTGGCGACGCCGTCGCTCTGTCCGAGAAGGCTGCCAAGCAGCTGCGCGTCCAGGAAGCCCTGACCGTGTCTGCTACGCATGACCTGCGTCCGTCGTGGGTTGAAGTTGATTCCGGCAAGTTCGCCGGCATCTTCAAGGCCGTGCCGGATCGTTCGGACCTGCCTGCGGATATCAACGAAGCGCTGATCGTCGAGTTGTATTCGAAGTAATTCACATTGGAGAACCTCCGGGTCACACCGGAGGTTCGCAGGAGAACCCGCAACATGACGGTTACCGCCAACCAGGTTCTGCGTCCTCGCGGTCCGCAGATCGAACGCCTTACCGATACCCGCGCCAAGGTCGTCATCGAACCCTTGGAGCGTGGTTACGGGCATACGCTGGGCAACGCCCTGCGTCGCGTGCTGCTGTCGTCCATCCCGGGCTTCGCCATCACGGAAGTCGAAATCGATGGCGTACTGCACGAGTACACCACGCTTGAAGGCTTGCAGGAGGACGTGCTGGAAGTCCTGCTCAACCTGAAGGATGTGGCCATCCGCATGCATACCGGCGACAACGCTACGCTGTCGCTGTCCAAGCAGGGTCCGGGTGTCGTTACCGCTGCTGATATCAAGATTGACCATAACACCGAGATCCTCAATCCGGCTCATGTGATCTGCCATCTCACCAAGGATGTGGCGATCAACATGCGTCTGAAGGTCGAGCGCGGTTTCGGCTACCAGCCTGCTGCTGCTCGTCGTCGCCCGGATGAAGAAACCCGTGCCATCGGCCGCCTGGTCCTGGATGCGTCGTTCTCGCCGGTCCGTCGCGTCGCCTATTCGGTGGAAGCGGCCCGCGTGGAACAGCGTACCGATCTGGACAAGCTGGTGCTGGACATCGAGACCAACGCGACGATCGATGCCGAGGAAGCCGTGCGCACTGCCGCCGACATCCTCAGCGATCAGCTGTCGGTCTTCGGTGACTTCACCCACCGCGACCGCGGTGCGGCGAAGCCGGCCAACAACGGCGTGGATCCGGTGCTGCTGCGCCCGATCGACGATCTGGAGCTGACCGTGCGTTCGGCCAACTGCCTGAAGGCAGAGAGCATCTATTACATCGGCGATCTGATCCAGAAGACCGAAGTGGAGCTGCTCAAGACCCCGAACCTCGGCAAGAAGTCGCTGACCGAGATCAAGGAAGTCCTCGCACAGCGCGGTCTTTCGCTCGGCATGAAGCTGGAGAACTGGCCGCCGGCCGGTGTCGCCCAGCACGGCATGCTCGGCTGATCCAGCGCTACGCAAGATGCTTGACCCCGCACCTTCGGGTGCGGGGGCTTCACCCGCAACACCCCGCACCGACAGGTCGATAGCCTGCGGTGACGGCCAGCCAGGACGGCTGGCACCGGACCATCCGCAGTCCAAGCAGCAACGCCAGGATGGCGACAGCGATACCCAACCGATCCAACATTCACTTCAGGAATCACCGTCATGCGTCATATGAAGTCCGGTCGTAAGTTCAACCGCACCAGCGCCCATCGCGAAGCAATGTTCAAGAACATGGCCGCGTCGCTGTTCAAGCACGAGCTGATCAAGACCACCCTGCCGAAGGCCAAGGAACTGCGCCGCGTTGCCGAGCCGCTGATCACCCTGGCCAAGGTTGATTCGGTTGCCAACCGTCGTCTGGCGTTCGCTCGCCTGCGCGACAACGAAGCCGTCGGCAATCTGTTCACCACCCTGGGCCCGCGTTACGCGAGCCGTCCGGGCGGTTACCTGCGTCTGCTGAAGTGCGGTTTCCGCGCTGGCGACAATGCGCCGATGGCCTACGTGGAGCTGGTCGATCGTCCGGCTGCTGTGGCTGAAGCCGTCGAAGAGTAATCTTCGAGCTGTACCTGTTATTCGGTGAAGAACCCGGCCTTGTGCCGGGTTTTTCCGTTCATGGGGTTTGATGGCGGCAACGCCTGCACACATGGTCGGTGCGCAGGGGGTAAAGCAAAGCATGTGGCGGTCGCGGTGCGTGGGTAGTGCCGGCCGCTGGCCGGCTCCTCAGTACCGTCGCTGCGTTGGGGTGGTTCCGCTTGATGTACGGAACATGCTGTCCGGTCCGCTGCGCCGATGGTCGGCAGGTGCGCATGGACGTGGGCGGTCACGGCCCTGTTAATCTTGGGGCCTGGACTTTCACGAGTGTTGGCAATGAATCCATTGCGTTGGAGTTTCCGCGCCCAGTTCCTGTTGGGGTTTCTGGTCTGCGCGGCGCTGTTGGGGTATGCGATCTTCCTGCAGTTGAAGATGGGGCTGGAGCCGTGTCCGTTGTGCATTTTCCAGCGGATTGCATTCGCGGCATTGGGGCTGCTGTTCCTGATCGGAGCGCTGCATGGTCCGCGTGATCCGGCCGGGCGGAAGACGTATGGGGTGCTGGCCTTCATCGCGGCCGCGGTCGGTATCGGTATTGCCGGGCGCCATGTGTATGTGCAGTTGCTGCCGCAGGACATGGGCTCGAGCTGTGGGCCGCCGCTGAGTTTCCTCAGTGAGACGATGGGGCCGTTCGAGGTGTTCCGCACCGTGCTGACCGGTACCGGCAACTGCGGCAACATCGATTGGCAGTTCCTGGGCCTGACGATGCCGATGTGGAGCCTGGTGTGGTTTGCGGCATTGGCGGTGTGGGCGCTGGTGACGGCGTTCCGTGCCCGTCGCCGCCACTGAGGCGTTTCTCAACTCAGTGACCTCGGCCTGGCCACGCAACGCGTGCCAGGCCGGGTGCTGCGATCAGGTCTGGATGCTGCTGATCTGATTGAATGGCAGGGCTTTCTCGCGAAGCTCAGAAGTCCTGCTGCAGGCTGAGGTAGGCGCCGCGGCGGGGACCCCATTGCGGGGCGAAGACGCCGATGCCGCCGCCGTCGCGCAGTTGGTAACTGCGGTCCAGTGCGTTGACCAGGGCGAGCTGTGCATGCAGTGGGTGGCCGCTGTCGGCGTTGAAGTCGTGGCCGGCGCTGAGGTTGAGCTGCAGGTAGGCGGGGAGTTCGCCGCCGTTGGGGATGCCATCGGCATCCGAGCGCAGGCCGCTGCCGAACACGTAGTCGGCGCCAAGACGGTTGTGCCCGGCGAAGGCGTAGCTGATGCCGCCGGACGAGGTCAGTTTCTGGTCGTGGTCCAGATGGATCCAGTTGTTCTGGACGTAGGCCAGTGCCTCGGGATCGAGGTTGTACTGGCCGGTGATCACCTGCTTGCCCATGGCCTTGTTGTAGGCGGCATTGACGTAGGCGCTGAGCGGGCCGTTGCTGTAGTCGGCGCTGAATTCCACGCCGTGGATGTGGCCGAGGCGATAGTTGAAGGTGGAGTAGATGTAGGCGGCGCCGAACTGGCCTTCGTCCTGCAGGCGGTCGACCTTGCGGTCGTAAGCGTCCAGGCCCAGGGTGAGGTGTTCGCCCACCTGCTGGGAGACGCCGATGTCGTAGTAGTCGCTGCGCTCGGACAGCGGCGTGGTGCTCCCCCCGGTCGGTTGCTGGTTGGTGGTGCCGTCGTAGAGCGCGATGTCGCTGCTGGCCACCAGTTCGCTGGCCGGCGGGGTGAAGTAGCGCGAGTACCCGGCGTGCACGGTGGTGCTGTCGGTGGCGTTCCAGACCACGCCCACCCGCGGGCTGAGCTGGCCTTCGGTGCCGCCGAACGCCTTGTAGCGGTCACCGCGCAGGCCGTAATTGACCGTCCAGTCCTCGCCGAGGCGCCATTCGTCCTGCAGATAGACCGCGGTGGTGGTGGCGTTGAAGGCGCTCGCCTCCGGAATGCGCAGGGGCGTGGTGCTGGCCTGCTGGCCGTCGGCGTCGACCGGGAACACCCAAGTGTCGCTGCCGGCGCGGGCGCGCTCGGCGTTGACGTACAGGCCGTAGCGCAGCGTGTGGTTTTCACCGAGCGGGGTGGAGAAATCGGCCTGCACGGTGTTGGCGCGGTTGCTGCGTTCCACCTGTGAGGCGACGCCGTTGAAGATCAGATCGCCGGCGAGGTCCGGGTTGAAGGACAGGTCGCTGTACCGCTGCCCGGCCGAAACCTGGTAGGCGGTGCTGCCCAGCGCACCCTGCAGCACCAGCATGCCGAAGCGGGTGGTCTCGCGCTGGGTTTCGTCCAGCGCGGCGGAGTCCGCAGTGACCGTATCCAGGTAGCCGAACTGCGGGGTCTGGCCAGGGTTGACCGGGATCTGGAAGCGGTTGTTGGAGAACCCGGCGAACAGGCTCAGGCGGGTGTCGTCGTTGATCAGATAGGTCAGGTCGGCGAATGCCTTGCCCTGGTGGGTGTCATCGTGATCCGGCCGGCGCGAGGCGGTGGGGTTTTCCATGCCGACCTGGTTCTGGTCGTAGTTGCCGGTCAGGTACCAGCTCCAGCGGCCCTGGCTGCCCCACCACGAGGCGTTGGGGTTGACCTTGCCGTAGGAGCCGGTGGTGAGGCCGGCGCTGCCGCCATTGCCCAGCTCGGCGCCGCTCCGGGTGGTGATGTCGACCACGGCGGCCGTGCGCTCGCCGAACTGTGCCGGCAGCGCGCCGTCCATCAGGCGGATGCTCTTGATCGCGCGGGCATCCAGGGTCTGGCCGAAGCCGGAGATCGATTCGGGCAGCAGCACGCCGTTGAGGCGGTACTGGAGGTTGGCATGGTCGCCGCGCACATGGACGCCGCCATAGGAGTCCTGGACCACGCCCGGGGCCTGCAGCAGCACCTGGTTCAACGGGGTGGAGGCGCCCAGCGGCAGGTTCTGGATATCTTCGGCGGTGATCTGGTACTGGCTGCTGCCGATATCCGGCGACAGTGCATTGCGCGCCTGGTCGAGTTTGGCGCTGACCGTGACCGCATCCAGCTCGGTCACCGCAGGGGCGGCGGTGGATGGGGTGGCGGCGAGGGCGGGCAGGCCGGTCAGGGCCAGGGAAACAGCGATACCGGTAGCAAGCAGGGAGGGCTTCATGAGGATGGCTTGGCTGGGCAAAGGGAGGAGGGGCCGGCCTGGCAAGTGTTACTCCGTAACAAATCATGCGCCTGTCCGACGCCGCTGGACCATGCGCGATCTGGCTGATCGCCGTGGCCTTTCTTCAGCGTTCAGCCTCCGGGCAGGTGCCCGCCCCTTTGCGCCGGGGGCGCGCTCTGCGACCATGACCGGCCCCACACCCCGGAAGTCCGTGATGAGCCTGTCCGCCCCGCCTGTAGCCGATCCCGCCGCGACCGCTGTCGACGCTGCCTGGTCGCCGGAGAGCTGGCGTGGCAAGCCGGCGCTGCAGATGCCGACCTACCCGGACCCGCTGGCACTGGATGCCGCCCTGCACGAACTGAAGCGGTTGCCGCCGCTGGTGACCTCCTGGGAAATCCTGGCGCTCAAGCAGCAGCTGGCCGATGCCCAGGAAGGCAAGCGCTTCCTGCTGCAGGGCGGTGACTGCGCGGAGAATTTCAGCGACTGCGAATCCACCACCATCTCCAACCGGCTCAAGGTGCTGCTGCAGATGAGCCTGGTGCTGGTGCACGGCATGCGCAAGCCGGTGATCCGGGTCGGGCGTTTCGCCGGGCAGTACGCCAAGCCGCGCTCGGCCGATACCGAAACCCGCGACGGCCTGACCCTGCCCAGCTATCGGGGTGACGTGATCAATGCGCCGGAGTTCACCGAGGCCGCCCGCCTGCCGGACCCGCGCCGGATGCTGCAGGCGCATGCGCACTCGGCGATGACGATGAACTTCGTGCGGGCGCTGATCGATGGCGGCTTCGCCGATCTGCACCACCCCGAATACTGGAACCTGGAATGGGTGCGGCATTCGCCGCTGGCCACCGATTACCAGAAGATGGTGTCCTCGATCGGCGATGCGGTGCGTTTCATGGAAACCCTGTCCGGCACGCAGGTGTACAACCTCAACCGGATCGATTTCTACACCTCGCACGAAGCGCTGCTGCTGCCCTACGAACAGGCGTTGACCCGCCAGGTGCCGCGCCAGCAGGGCTGGTTGAACCTGAGCACGCATTACCCGTGGATCGGCATGCGCACCGCCGCTCTCGATGGCGCACACGTGGAGTATCTGCGTGGCGTGCGCAACCCGATCGCGATCAAGGTGGGCCCGTCGGTGCAGCCGGACCAGCTGCTGCGCCTGATCGACGTGCTCAACCCCGAGGACGAGCCGGGCCGCCTGAGCTTCATCCACCGCATGGGGGCGGCACAGATCGCCGAAAAACTGCCGCCGCTGTTGAATGCGGTCAAGCGCGATGGCCGGCGCGTGCTGTGGGTGTGCGATGCGATGCATGGCAACACCGAGAGCACCAGCAACGGCTACAAGACGCGGCGTTTCGACAACGTGCGTGGCGAGGTCGAGATGTCCTTCGACCTGCACGCCGCGGCCGGCACGCGGCTGGGCGGCGTGCATCTGGAGCTGACCGGTGAGGACGTGACCGAATGCACTGGCGGTGCGCGTGAGCTGACCGAGCGCGACCTGGAACGCGCGTACCGTTCCTCGGTGGATCCGCGCCTGAACTACGAGCAGTCGCTGGAAATCGCGATGGCGATCGTGCGCAAACAGGCGCACTACGCCGACTGATACCGGTGCGTGTCCTCGACACGCACCTTACATTCGCCTGACACGATGGTCATGGTGGCACCGGCATGCTGTGCACTTCCTTGCGAAGAACACAGGAGCGTGCAGTGACCGTGGACTGGCAGCAGGCAGCGCTGTATCTATGGCCGATCTCGATCGCACTGGCGATCGGGATCAGCGGCTGGTGGTTGTTGATGGCGTTGACGCGGCGGCTGAAAGACCGCGACTACCGCCGCGCCCGCATCGCGCGCGTGATCAGCCGACCGCTGGCGTTCGCCCTGCCGCTGTTGCTGTTGATTCCCGCACTCGAAGCGACGCCGCTGCAGGAGCACCGGCTTGAACAGGCACTGCGGCTGCTGCACATCGGTGTGACCGGCTGCGTCATCTGGCTGCTGGTGCGGGCCGTGGCCGCGGGCGAGCAGGCGATCCTGCGCGACCATCCGATGGAGGTGGCCGACAACCTCGAAGCGCGCCGCATCCAGACCCAGACCCGGGTGCTGAGCCGCGTGTTGATGGGCGCGATCATCCTGGTCGGCGTCTCGCTGATCCTGCTCACCTTCCCGATGGTGCGCCAGATCGGCACCGCGCTGCTGGCCTCGGCCGGCATCATCGGCCTGGTCGCCGGTATCGCGGCCAAGCCGGTGTTCGGCAACCTGATCGCCGGCCTGCAGATCGCCTTGACCCAGCCGATCCGGCTGGACGATGTGGTGATCGTCGAGGGCGAGTGGGGCCGGGTGGAAGAGATCAACAGCAGCTACGTGGTGGTGCGGATCTGGGATGCGCGACGCATGGTGGTGCCGCTGACCTGGTTCATCGAACACCCGTTCCAGAACTGGACGCGGCGCAGCGCCGATCTGCTCGGCACCGCCTTCCTGTGGCTGGATTACACCGCGCCGATCCCGGCGATCCGCGCCGAACTGGAGCGCATCTGCAACGGCGAGGCGCTGTGGGATGGCCAGGTCTGCGTGACCCAGGTGACCGAGACCAGCGAACACACCCTGCAGGTGCGTCTGCTGGTGAGCGCACGCAACTCCGGCGATGCCTTCGATCTACGCTGCATCGTGCGCGAACGCATGCTCGATTTCCTCGCCCGCGAACATCCTCAGTCGTTGCCGCGCACCCGCGCCGAGCTCAATCAGGAGGCCACGCCGATGCGCCGCGCGCGTTCGCAGCCGGCCGAGGACGTGCGTTCGCCCGGTGCCGAAGATGGGGAGCCGGCGGTCCTGCCGGACCCGGGTGACGCATCCCGGTAGTGCCGGCCGTTGGCCGGTACACGCCCCTCAGGGCGCGATGCCGTTGGTCAGCAGGCTGTCGGTCTGGAATCGCGGCGGGCGACGTGCGCGGGTGCGCTGCTCGTAGGCGTAGCCCAGCTCGATCAGCCGCGGCTCGCTCCATGCGGTGCCCATGAACAGCAGCCCCAGCGGCAGCCCGTTCACGTGCGCCATCGGCACGGTCAGGCTGGGGTACCCCGCCACCGCGGCCGCGCTGTAGCTTTCACCGGGGAAGTCATCGCCGCGGCCGGGCCGGATCGGCCAGGCCACCCCGGTGGTCGGTGCCACCAGCGCATCGAGGTTCTGCTCGCGCAGCACTGCATCGATGCCGTCCGGGCCGGCCAGCCGGCGCGCATCGCTGCGTGCGCGGATGTACGCCGGGGTGCCCAGGCCGCCCATGGTGGCGGCGGTGTCCATCAGGTCCTGATCGAACAGCGCCAGTTCCTTGCCCGCATGCTGCCGGTTCCACGCGATGACGTCGTCCAGCGTGCGCACCGGCGCCTGGTAGGTGGTGAAGTAGCGCTGCAGCCCAGCCTTGAACTCATGCATCAGCACGATCTGCTCAGCCTCCTGCCACTGGCCCTGGGTCGGCAACTGCACCGGCACCACGGTCGCGCCCGCGTCGCGCAGCACGGCCACAGCATGCTGCAGGGCCGGGGCGATGCCCGGCTTCTGCAGCAGGTCGCCATACAGCACGCCAATCCGCGCACCGCGCAGGCCATCGGCGTTCAAGCGCGAGGTGTAGTCGTACACGGCGCGCCCCGGCATGGTGGCGGTAGCCGGGTCAGCCTCGTCCCGGCCGGCCATGGCGGTCAGCAGGGCGGCCGCATCGGCCACGCTGCGCGTCATCGGGCCGGCGGTGTCCTGGCTGAAAGAGATCGGGATGATGCCTTCGCGGCTGACCAGTCCCACGGTCGGCTTCAAGCCGACCACGCCGTTGACCGCGGCCGGGCAGACGATGCTGCCGTCGGTCTCGGTGCCGATCGCGGCCACCGCCAGATTGGCCGAGACCGCCACCGCGCTGCCACTGCTGGAGCCGCACGGGTTATGGCTGAGCCGGTAGGGATTGCGGGTCTGGCCGCCGCGCGCGCTCCAGCCGGAGATCGACTGGCTGGAGCGGAAGTTGGCCCACTCACTGAGGTTGGTCTTGCCCAGGATCAGCGCACCCGCCGCGCGCAGCCGCTTGACCAGGAACGCATCGTCGGGGCGGAAGCCTTCCAGCGCGAGCGAACCGGCCGTGGTGCTCATGGGGCTGGCGCCGATGTTGTCCTTGAGCAGCAGCGGGATGCCGTGCAGCGGGCCGCGCAGCTGCCCTTGGCGGCGCTCGGCGTCCAGCTGGGCAGCTTCGCGCAGCGCATCGGGATTGAGCTCGATCACCGCGCGCAGGCGCGGGCCGGCCCGGTCGAGGCGGGCGATGCGGTCCAGGTAGGCGCGGGCCAGAGTGACGCTGTCCAGCTCGCCGCTGGCCATCCGCGCTTGCAGCGCGCTGATGTCGGCCTCGGCATAGGCGAAGGGCAGCGCTGCGGTCGGTGAGGGCGTGGGCGATTCGCGGGCATGCAGAGGCGCCGGGCCCGGGCTGCAGCCGGCCAGTGCGATGAGCATCAATGACGTCAGTGTCAGGCGCATGCCTGTTCCCCCGAACCGGCCGACAGGCTAACCAGCACAGGCGGCGCTTGGCAACTCAAGCCGCGTTGGCGATCGTGCCGTGGCGTTTGCGGATATCGCGGGCAAGTACGCCGACCACGATCAGATTGATCACCAGCACCGACCACGAGGCCCAGCCCGGATGGCGGAGAATGGCGTAGATATCGAACGGCAGGTAGATGCCGGCGGTGACGCAGCCCAGCCAGGAAGCCCAGGCTTTGGCGCGCCAGAGGCCCCAGGCCTCGAATAAGTGCAGGACGCCGTAGGCGACCATCGCAGCAGCCGCCAGATGCACTGCATCGGGGCTGATCATGTTGAGCAGCGAGGGCAGGGTGCCGTGATCCGGGTCCAGGCTGAACCGGCGGATCAGGGCATTGACCGCATCGCGCAGGGGCTGCGGACCGAGCATTTCCAGCCCGGTCGCAGCCAATAGCGCCAGAACCGCCTTGCTGGCTTCCAGCAAGGCGATCAGGTGAAGCCCCGGATGCTTGTGAGGATCCGGGTTATAGGGCTTGTCGATCACGACAATGGGTCCGATCAGCCGCCGCGCGAGGCCTTCTTGCGGTCGCTTTCGGTCAGGCCCTTCTTGCGAAGGCGGATTTCCTTCGGGGTGATCTCGACCAGCTCGTCGTCTTCGATGAAGTCCAGGGCCTGCTCCAGCGAGTACTTGATCGCCGGGGTCAGCTGGATCGCATCGTCCTTGCCCGAGGCGCGCATGTTGGTCAGCGGCTTGGTCTTGATCGCGTTGACGGTCAGGTCGTTGTCCTTGGAGTGGATGCCGACCAGCTGGCCTTCATACACGTTGTCGCCTTCAGCAGCGAACAGCTTGCCGCGTTCCTGCAGCGGGCCCAGGGAGTACGCCGGGGTGGCACCCGGGGCATTGGCGATCATCACGCCGTTCTGGCGCTTGGCGATCGAACCCTGTTCCTTCGGGCCGTAATGGTCGAACACGTGGAACAGCAGGCCCGAACCCTGGGTCAGGGTTTTGAACTCGTTCTGGAAACCGATCAGGCCACGGGCCGGGATCTGGTATTCCAGGCGCACACGGCCCTTGCCGTCCGGCTCCATGTTCTTCAGCTGGCCCTTGCGGGTGCCCAGCTTTTCCATCACGCCGCCCTGGTGCTGCTCTTCGATGTCCACCACCAGCTGCTCGATCGGCTCCATGGCCTGGCCGTCGATCTGCTTGATGATCACTTCCGGACGCGACACGGCCAGCTCGTAGCCTTCACGACGCATGTTCTCGATCAGCACCGACAGGTGCAGTTCGCCACGGCCGGAGACCAGGAACTTGTCGGCGTCTTCCAGCTGTTCCACCTTCAGGGCCACGTTGTGGACCTGCTCGCGATCCAGGCGGTCCTTGATCTGGCGGCTGGTCAGGAACTTGCCACCGGACAGGTCCTTGTTGCCGGCGAACGGCGAGTTGTTGACCTGGAAGGTCATCGAGATCGTCGGTTCATCGACGGTCAGCGCCGGCAGGGCTTCCGGGGTATCCGGGTGGCACAGGGTGTCGGAGATGGTCAGTTCCGGAATACCGGAGATGGCGACGATGTCGCCGGCCTCGGCGGTGTCCTGCTCGATGCGCTCCAGGCCCAGGAAGCCCAGCACCTGCGCGACCTTGCCGTTGCGCTTCTTGCCTTCACGATCGATGACCGCGACCTGCATGTTCTTCTTCAGGGTGCCGCGCTGCACGCGGCCGATGCCGATCACGCCCACGAAGTTGTTGTAGTCCAGCTGGCTGATGCGCATCTGGAAGGGACCTTCCGGGTCCACTTCCGGCATCGGCGCGTGCTGCATGATCGCTTCGTACAGCGGGGTCATGTCGCCGTCGCGCACGGTGTCTTCCAGGCCCGCGTAGCCGTTCAGGGCCGAGGCGTAGACGATCGGGAAGTCGAGCTGCTCATTGGTGGCGCCGAGCTTGTCGAACAGGTCGAAGACCTGGTCGATCACCCAATCCGGACGCGAGCCCGGACGGTCGACCTTGTTGACCACGACGATCGGCTTGAAGCCCATCGCGAAGGCCTTCTGGGTCACGAAGCGGGTCTGCGGCATCGGGCCGTCCATCGCATCGACGAGGATCAGCACGGTGTCGACCATCGACAGCACGCGCTCCACTTCGCCGCCGAAGTCGGCGTGTCCCGGGGTGTCGACGATGTTGATCCGGTTCTTGATACCGGTCTTCTTGTCTTCCCAGGTGATGGCCGTGTTCTTGGCCAGGATGGTGATGCCGCGTTCCTTTTCCTGGTCATTGCTGTCCATCACGCGCTCAGCGAGCACGGTGCGCTCGGAGAGGGTGCCGGACTGCTTGAGCAGCTGGTCGACGAGGGTGGTCTTACCGTGGTCGACGTGGGCGACGATGGCGATGTTGCGAAGATTTTCGATAGACATGCGAAAGGGGGCCAGTCGGCGCCGGATTTGGAAAAAGAAGTCCAACATTATACGGCCAAGATGACCAATCGCGAAAAGTACGTCGCAAGCCTTGCCGGACGGGCATTCAGCTGTGTGAGGGGCGCCTGTCCGGGTGGCCGCGATGATGCAGGAAGCACCATCGCCCCCTGAGTCAGGGGGCTGCCGCGAAGCGGCGGGGGTGTGGGTGCTGGCAAGAGGGGCCCGCGGTTCGCGCAGCGAAGCGTGGGGCGGCAGCGCGCATGCGGTGGTGCATACCACGGGTGTATCCTATGGGGCTAACGACAAACCCCCGTACCCCAAGGATTTGCATGTCCCTCATCGCCACTTTCGACACCACCCAGGGCCCGATCAAGGTCGAGCTGTTCGCCGACAAGGCCCCGCTGACGGTCGCCAACTTCGTCAATCTGGTCAAGCACGGCTTCTATGACGGCCTGGTCTTCCACCGCGTGATCCCGGACTTCATGATCCAGGGTGGCTGCCCCAAGGGCCAGGGCACCGGCGGCCCGGGCTACAAGTTCGAAGATGAAAAGAACGGCGTGAAGCACCAGGTCGGTTCGCTGTCGATGGCCAATGCCGGCCCGAACACGAACGGCAGCCAGTTCTTCATCACCCACATCAAGACCGATTGGCTGGACGGCAAGCACACCGTGTTCGGCCAGGTGCTCGACGGCCAGGCCATCGTGGACTCGGTCAAGCAGGGCGACGTGATCCATTCGATCACCCTGGAAGGCGACACCGACGCCGTGCTGGCCGCCCAGGCCGAGCGCGTGGCGGAGTGGAACAAGCTCATCCCCAGCGCCTGATCCGATCCCGACGGCCCCCTGTGAAGGGGGCCGTTTTTACGATTCTTAGCAGAGGAAATCCCCATGAAAGCACCTGTTCGTGTTGCCGTGACCGGCGCCGCCGGCCAGATCGGCTACGCCCTGCTGTTCCGCATCGCCTCCGGCGACATGCTGGGCAAGGACCAGCCGGTCATCCTGCAGCTGCTCGAGCTGCCGGTCGACAAGGCCCAGGCCGCCCTGCGCGGCGTGATGATGGAACTGGAAGACTGCGCCTTCCCGCTGCTGGCCGGCATGGTCGGTACCGATGACGCCGAAGTGGCCTTCAAGGATGCCGACATCGCCCTGCTGGTCGGCGCGCGTCCGCGCGGCCCGGGCATGGAGCGCAAGGATCTGCTGCTGGAAAACGCGAAGATCTTCACCGCCCAGGGCGCGGCGCTGAACAAGGTCGCCAAGCGTGACGTCAAGGTGCTGGTGGTCGGCAACCCGGCCAACACCAATGCCTACATCGCCATGAAGTCGGCACCGGATCTGAACCCGCGCAACTTCACCGCCATGCTGCGCCTGGACCACAACCGTGCGCTGAGCCAGCTGTCGACCAAGCTCGGCAAGCCGGTCGGTGGCATGGAGAAGCTGATCGTGTGGGGCAACCACAGCCCGACCATGTACCCGGATTACCGTTTCGCCACCGCCGAGGGTGCCTCCATCGCCGAGGCGATCAACGACCAGGAATGGAACGCCTCCACCTTCATCCCGACCGTGGGCAAGCGCGGCGCGGCGATCATCGAAGCCCGTGGCTCGTCCTCGGCCGCCTCGGCCGCCAATGCCGCCGTCGACCACATCCGTGACTGGGTGCTGGGCAGCAACGGTAAGTGGGTCACCATGGGCGTGCCGTCCGACGGCTCCTACGGCATTCCGGAAGGCGTGATCTTCGGCTTCGCGGTCACCACCGAGAACGGCGAGTACACCCTGGTCAAGGATCTGCCGGTCGACGATTTCAGCCAGAAGTACATCGACAAGACCCTGGCCGAGCTGGAAGAAGAGCGTTCGGGCGTCGCCCACCTGCTGGGCTGATCGCACGCCACGACAGGTGCCGAAGAGAACGGCAGGAGCCGTTCTCAACGGTGCAAAGCGCCGGCCCGAAGGGTGAGCGCCAGGACGGCGCGAATATCGTTGGTCGGTACGAATTGAAAAAACGCCGGGCATTGCCCGGCGTTTTTTTTGTTTCTTCTCCCATAGGCGGTGCAAAGGCGCGTACTGAGTCTTTTCCGCGCGGCGGTCGGTGGGTGGGGGGCTGGCCCCCATACCCTTTCCGGCGAATGTCCTCCGGCGTCGGCCTGCGGCCGCCCCCTCCTCCTTTATTTCGCCTACAAGGGTATGGGGGCCAGCCCCCCACCCACCGACCGGCCCTACGACCAAGGTCGGACGGCCCGCGCCTCACCATCGGACTATGCTCGATCCCATGACTTTGTCTGGGAGGGCTGTCATGCGTTACGAAGATGTCTATCGACGTTCGGTCGATGAACCCGAGGCGTTCTGGGGCGAAGAGGCCCAGCGCATCTACTGGCATACACCGCCGCAGCAGATCCTCGACTACAGCAATCCGCCGTTCCGGCGCTGGTTCGTCGGCGGGGAAACCAACCTCTGCTACAACGCGGTGGACCGTCATCTGGTCGACCGTCCCGATCAGCTCGCCCTCGTCGCCATCTCCAGCGAAACCGGCGTTACCCGCGAGATCACCTACCGCGAACTGCACCGCGAAGTGAATGCCTTCGCCGCCGTGCTGCAGCGGCTGGACGTACAGCGTGGCGACCGCGTGGTGATCTACATGCCGAACATGGCCGAAGCGGTGTTCGCGATGCTGGCGTGTGCACGCATCGGGGCGATCCACTCGGTGGTGTTCGGCGGTTTCGCCGCGCACAACCTGGCACTGCGCATCGATGACGCCGAACCGAAGCTGTTGATCGCCGCCGACGCCGGCAAGCGCGGTGGCAAAGTGATTCCGTACAAGGCGATGGTCGATGCCGCCTGCGCCGAAGCCGCCTCGCCGCCACCGCATGTATTGATCGTCTCACGCGGGCTGGACCCGGCCGAGCCGAAGATGCCCGGCCGCGACGTCGACTACGCCACGCTGCGTGCCGAAGTGGGTGACCAGGATGTGCCGGTGGTGTGGCTGGAATCCAGCGAGCCAAGCTATCTGCTCTATACCTCCGGCACCACCGGCAAGCCGAAGGGCGTGCAGCGCGATGTCGGCGGCTACGCGGTGGCGATGGCGCAGTCGATGGAGACGGTGTTCGACTGCAAGCCCGGCCAGGTGATGTTCTCCACCTCGGATGTGGGCTGGGCGGTCGGGCATTCCTACAACGTGTACGGCCCGCTGATCGGCGGCTGCACCTCGTTGCTCTATGAAGGGCTGCCGACCCACCCGGACCCGGGCATCTGGTGGGCGCTGTGCGAACAGTACGGCGTGCGCACGCTGTTCTCCTCGCCGACCGCGATCCGCGTGCTCAAGAAACACGACGCCGATTTCATCCGCCGCCACGATCTGGAAGCATTGAAGTACGTCTTCCTCGCCGGCGAACCGCTCGACGAGCCGACCGCGCACTGGATCAACGACGCACTCGGCAAGCCGATCATCGACAACTACTGGCAGACCGAAACCGGCTGGCCGGCACTGACCCTGCTGCCGGGCGTGGACATGAAACCGGTGCGCTTCGGCTCGCCCGGTTTTCCGAACCTCGGCTACCGGATGAAGGTGATCGACGAGAACACCGGCGAGACCGTCGCGCCGGGGCAGAAGGGCGTGCTGGTGATGATCCCGCCGCTGCCGCCGGGCTGCATGACCACGGTCTGGAAGGACGACGCGCGCTTCATCCAGAGCTACTTCAGCCACTTCAAGGAACTGCTGTACAGCTCGCTGGACTGGGCGATCCAGGACGAAGACGGCTACACCTTCATCCTCGGCCGCACCGACGATGTCATCAATGTGGCCGGGCACCGCCTGGGCACGCGCGAGATCGAAGAATGCATCGCCGGCCATCCGCTGGTGGCCGAGGCCGCTGTGATCGGGGTCAAGGATGAACTCAAGGGCCAGGTGCCGCTGGTGTTCGTCACCCTCAAGCAGGCCCTGCAGGGCGACGGGAGTGCCGTGGCGGCCGAGATGATGCAGCGGGTGACCAATACCCTGGGCGCGGTCGCGCGGCCGGCGCACATCCATATCGTCAACGCGCTGCCTAAAACGCGTTCGGGCAAACTGCTGCGGCGCTCGCTGCAGGCGCTGGCGGAGGAGCGTGATCCGGGTGATCTGTCGACCTTGGACGACCCGGCGGCCTTGGACGAGATCCGGCGCGCGCTGGGGAGCTGACCCGCTAGGCTCCCCGCACGATGCTGCAGCGCATTACCGGCGACGCGAACGCTCGGGTAAGCTGCGGACGTGATCGGTGCGGGTCTTGCCGGCGGCACGCGCGCGCTGGGGATACGGCGCGCCTGGGGCGGCCGCCGGACATTGATGGCCTGGAAGATCACAGGGGGCGCGCAGGTAGCGGCGAACGGCCGGCCGACGCGTGTGATAGGGCACCACGTGAAGGGGGAACACATGGCGTATATCCAGGCCAAGACGGCCGCTGGCCGTCAGGAAATCGAGGACCGTGCGCGGCGCTTGCCGCCTGCGCTGCGGTCCATGCTGCTGATGGTCGATGGTCAGCGCGATGACACCGCGTTGACCGCGTTGTTGCCGGGCCTGCGCGCACCGGACGATGCGCTGGCGCAGCTGTCGGCAATGGGGTTGATCGAGGTCGTCGGCGGGAGTGCCGCACCGGTCATTGCTGCAGCGCTGACCGCCGGGCGCGAGCAGGATCCGGAGCTGTACAAGCGGCTGTATGACTGGATGAGCGAATCGGTGCGCAGGTATCTCGGTCTGAAGGGGTATTTCATGCAGTTGAAAGTCGAGCGCTGCACCGATGCCGGCGGCCTGGAGAAGCTGTGGCCGGACCTGGCCGCTGCGATCAGCAAGGCGAAAAGCCCGGCACTGGCCAACCGCTGGCTGGAAGAAACGCACGCGCTGCTGCACACCGAGGTCGTGATCGCCTGAGGCGATACGTCGACGGCAGCCAGGCAGCACGCTGTTTAGAATGCGTGCTGTTTCGTGTGCGGGAGGATGGCGATGGTGGATGAGATCGAGGACGACGGCGCCCCCGGGTGGGATGCCATCGATGCCGCGTTGAAGGCGGTGTATCCCACGCAGGCGCCGCAGCATTACGGCCCGGTGCTGCGTTCGCTGCTGGGTGGCGAGGACCCGCTGGACGGCATCAGCGCATATTGGAACGATGCGCCGCTGCCGCACTGGCACTTCGTCAGCTATGGCTTCTCCGAGCTGTATGAAAAAGAGAGCGATGATCCGGCCACCAGTGGCTACGGCTTCGAGCTGAGCGTCCGGGTTGCCGCTGCGGCAGGCAGCGAGCCACCGCCGTGGGCGATGAATTTCCTGCAGAACCTGGCGCGCTACGTGTTCGCCAACGGCAAGGTGTTCCAGCAGGGCCACTACCTCAATGCGGGCGGGCCGATCGCCGCCGACACTGATACGCCACTGCGGCATGTCGCCTTCATGCGCGACCCGCAGCTGCCGGCGCGCGAGACGCCCAACGGTTCGCTGGCGTTCCTGCAGGTGATCGGGCTGACCGATGACGAGATGGAGGCGGTGAAGCGCTGGTCGACCACCGGCGTGCTCGAGGCGCTGCTGCCGAAGATGCCGCTGTGGATCACCGATATCGCGCGCGGCTCGCTGCTGGACGATCCCGCACTGGCGGCCGCCGTGGCCGAGGGTGCGGCACGCGAGGGCTCGCAGACGGCCTATCTGTTCCTGGAAAAGCTGGGCGGGTCGGTGCAGGGCGAGGGCGCAGGGCAGCAGTTGACCGTGACGCTGGGCGCGCGCCAGGTGGAATCGCTGCTCGCGTTGTTGCCGGCGCGGTTGCTGTTCGGCCAGCCATTGACGCTGGTCGGCAACGATCGGCAGATCACGCTGTCGCCGGCGGCCGCCAATGCGCTGGTGGTCGAGGGTGATGCGCTGGACTGCCAGCTGGCACCGGCCACGGTGCAGGCGCTGGTCGCCACGGTCATGCCCCGCCGTGGCACCTATGCGATCCCGGGTTGGCCGGCGCTGCAGGTGGTGGTGGAGCCGAGCGAACTGCGCGATGCCGAGGGCACTGTGGTCGAGGTCGTTGGCTGATCACCTCGCACGCGCTGGAAACGAAAAAGCCCGGCACTGCCGGGCTTCTTCTTATCCGTCTACGTCAGCCGCACCGGTCAGCTCAGGCCTTCGGCCTTCAGTACCGCCTGCACGCCGGCATCGGCGTCCATCCGCTGCTTGAAGGCAGCGATGTTGTCCAGGCCGCTCAGGTCGATCTTCGCGCCCGCGGCCCAGCGCAGGGTGATGTAGAAGTACGGGTCGGCGAAGCTGCGGAACCCGGCCAGCCAGGGGCGGTCGGCCAGCTGCGCATCGGCGCGCTCGAACAGGCCACGCAGGCGCTTGCGGGCGGTGGCGCGGAGCGCGTCGTACTGGGTGTCGTCTTCGATGAAGGTGGCCGGCCCGAACAGCGGCTTGAATGCCGGGTGCAGGTCCGAATTGACGAAGGACAGCCAACGGGTGGCTTCGGCGCGCTGCTTGGGGCTGCCGTCACCGGTCAGGCCGGCCTGCGGGTAGGTATCGGCGATGTAACCCAGGATGGCCGCGTTCTGGGTCAGCACGAAATCGCCGTCGACCACCACCGGGACCGAACCGGCCGGATTGATGGCCAGGAAGGCGGGGGCCTTCAGGGTGTCCTTGTCGAGCAGTTCCACCTCGAACGGCTGGCCGGTCCACTGCAGGGCGATGTGATCGGCGGTGGAGCAGGCTCCGGGCTTGCTGTACAGCTTCATGGGAACTCCGTTGCGGATGGGTGGAAGGTGAGCCGCCCACTATTCCAGAGCCGGCCTCGCATCCTCAACGGTATGGCCGTAACAGATCGTTACGACGCGCGCGGCTTGAGTTTCTGCACGCGGTAGAAGGTGTGATCGCCAATGGTGGCCACCTGGTAGGCATTGCGCCAGCTCGGGTTGGCGATTGCCAGGGCGGCGAAGTGGCTCGCACCCGGGACGATCTCCTTGCGCTCACCGGCCGGCAGGGCCCAGTTGCGCTCGGCATCGAAGGCCACGGTCATCGCTTCCTGCCAGGCATCGGCGTTGCCGAGCTGGGTGCCGGGCGCCACGATGGTCGGGGCGAACTGCTTGCGGGCGGTCACCACCTGGCACATCGAGTCGCCCCACAAGCCGCTGTCCAGGCGGCGCAGGGCCACTTCCGCGACGGCTTGCTGGCCGCGCAGGGTCTGGTCACGCGCTTCGAGGTAGACGGTCGTGCTCAGGCACAACGAATCGGCGGCAGGCTGCGGCAACAACTGTGACAGCCAGAGAATCCAGGCCAGTTTCATAAATCTCCTTGCTCCGTGTGGGCCGCACCTGGCTGTTCCATCCGATCATGCGGACGGGGCGTGGGTACGACTTGGCGTCATGGGGAGGCGGCCATCGGGGCCGCCCGGGGGCGGACCCGAATAGACGTGGGGTCCGCGCGCTCACTCGAACTGGGTGGTGAGCGGGAAAGTTGGCGCACGATAGGGGGGGATTTCCCAATACATCCTGAACCCGAACGCTTGACATTCAGGTTAGGAGGTGGGGCTGAATCGGCCGTTCAGCCCCGTATTCAGGTCGGTTTCGACCCGGATCAGAGCGCGGCGGCGACCCGGCTGCCCTGATCGATCGCGCGCTTGGCGTCGAGTTCGGCGGCCACGTCCGCACCGCCGATCAGCTGCGCATGGATGCCGGCGGCCTGCAGCGCGGCGTGCAGATCACGGCGCGGTTCCTGGCCGGCGCAGACCACCACATGGCTCACCGGCAGCAGCTGTTCCTGGCCGTCCACGCCGATACGCAGGCCGCTGTCATCCACGCCCAGGTATGCCACGCCACCGAGCATGCTCACGCCCTTGGCCTTGAGCGTGGCGCGGTGGATCCAGCCGGTGGTCTTGCCCAGCCGGGCGCCGGGCTTGCCCGGGCTGCGCTGCAGCAGCCAGACCTTGCGCGCGGGTGCTTCAGGTGCCGGTTTGGCCAGCGCGCCCCGGCCCTCGAAGCTGGGGTCCACGCCCCACTCGGCCATCCAGCGTGCCGGGTCCAGCGCGGAGGAGGGCCCCTGGTGGACCAGGAACTCGCCGACATCGAAGCCGATCCCGCCGGCGCCGATGATCGCGACCTGCTCGCCCACCTGGACCCTGCCGAGCAGCACATCCAGGTAGGTGACCACCTTGGGGTGGTCGGCGCCGGGGAAATCCACCCGGCGCGGGATGATGCCGGTGGCGATCACCACCGCGTCGAAACCGGCCAGCGCGGCCACGTCGGCCACGGTGCCCAGCTTCACCTCGACACCGGTCTCGCCCAGCTTGTGGCGGAAATAGCGCAGCGTCTCGTGGAATTCTTCCTTGCCCGGGATGCGCTTGGCGACATTGAACTGCCCGCCGATCTCGCTGCCGGCGTCGAACAGCGTCACCGCGTGGCCACGCTCGGCGGCGACCGACGCGCAGGCCAGCCCGGCCGGGCCGGCACCGACCACGGCGATCCGGCGCGGGGCGGTGGTCGGGTGGTAGACCAGCTCGGTCTCGTGCACGGCGCGCGGGTTGACCAGGCAGCTGGCGGTCTTGTTCTCGAACACGTGGTCCAGACAGGCCTGGTTGCAGGCGATGCAGGTGTTGATCGCCTCCGGACGCCCGGCGCGTGACTTGTTGGCCCACTGCGGGTCGGCCAGCAGCGGCCGCGCCAGCGACACCATATCGGCCCCGCCCGCGGCAAGGATGCGTTCGGCCACGTCGGGCATGTTGATGCGGTTGGTCGCGATCACCGGCACGCGGACATGCGGCTTGAGCTTGGCGGTGACCCCGGCAAAGGCGCCGCGTGGCACCGAGGTCGCGATGGTCGGGATGCGCGCCTCGTGCCAGCCGATGCCCGAATTGATCAGCGTGGCGCCCGCCGCCTCGATCGCCTGCGCCTGCTGCACGATCTCGGCCCAGTTGCTGCCGTCGGGCACCAGATCCACCAGCGAGAGCCGGTAGATGATGATGAAGTCCGGCCCGCAGGCCTCGCGGATGCGGCGCACGATCTCGACGGCGAAGCGCATGCGCTGTGCCGCGTCGCCGCCCCAGCGGTCGGTGCGCTGGTTGGTACGCGGGGCGATGAACTCATTGATCAGATAGCCTTCCGAACCCATCACCTCGACGCCGTCGTAGCCGGCCTCGCGGGCCAGCCGCGCGCTGCGCGCGTAATCAGCGATGTGGCGCTCCACCCCGCGCGCGGACAGCGCCCGCGGGGTGAACGGGTTGATCGGGGCCTTCAGCTTGGAGGGGGCCACCGAGAGGGGGTGGTAGGCGTAGCGGCCGGCATGCAGCAGCTGCAGGCAGATCTTGCTGCCGTTGTCGTGCACGGCCCGGGTGACCTGGCGATGCGGTCGCACTTCCCACGGCCAGGACAGCTTGCCACCGAACGGCTTGAGCCAGCCGACCACGTTGGGCGCGAAGCCGCCGGTGACGATCAGCCCGACGCCGCCGGCGGCACGCTCGGCGAAATAGGCCGCCAAGCGCGGGAAATCGCGCGCACGATCTTCCAGGCCGGTGTGCATGGACCCCATCAGGACCCGGTTGCGCAGCTGGGTGAAGCCCAGGTCGAGCGGGGTGAACAGATGCGGGTAGGCGGTGGATTCGGCGGCTGGCGACATGTGGATACGCTTGCGTACGGAAGCCCGCAGGGTGCCGCGAATGCCTCTGAAGAGCAAGCGCAGGCGCCCCGGCCGGTGCCGATCGCCGGTCCGGCACCGGCGCTGTTATGGCGCGACGGCGGCCGGGGCGGGCTTGCGGATGCCGAACAGCGGCAGGGTAACCCCGCACAGCGGGCCGATCAGCAGCGCGAAGGCGAGCGTGCCCACGCCGACATTGCCGCCGAGCCACCAGCCGATCAGCAGCACGGTGCCTTCGATCGCGCTGCGCACGATCCAGATCGGCCAGCCGGTGCGGGCGTGCAGGCCAGTCATCAGGCCATCGCGCGGGCCGGGCCCGAAGCGTGCGCCGATGTACAGGCCGGTAGCCAGCGCGACCAGCAGCAGGCCGCAGATGAACATCGGGATCTGCCAGGCCAGTCCCTGCACCTGCGGCAGCAGCCACAGCCCGAACTGCGCGCTGGGGCCGATCAGCAGCACGTTGAGCACGGTGCCCAGGCCGGGTTTCTGCCGTATCGGCCACCACAGCAGCAACACCAGCGCGCCGATCACGTTGGTGGCCACGCCGAAGGACAGCGGCGTCTGCAGCGCGATGCCCTGTGACAGCACATCCCAGGGCGCCACGCCGATCGCCGCGCGGATCATCACCGCCGCGCCGAAGCCATACAGGAACAGACCAAGCAGGAGTTGCAGCAGGCGCAGGGGCAGGGACGTGGGCATGTCGGTTTCACCGGAAGGGCCACTGACTGTAGGGGGCCCTTCGCACCGCCGACAGATACAGATACGCGCGAATCTGCGCAGACACATTGCCGCGCGCGTCAGTCCCAGCCGGACAGCACCAGTTTGCCGATCACGCCGCCGCCTTCCAGCTGGCGATGTGCCTCACGCAGGTTCGCTGCGGTGATCGAGCCCAGATGCGTATGTGCGGTCGTGCGCAGTTCGCCCGCGTCGATCAGGCTGGCGGCTCGGCTCAGAATGCGGTGCTGTTCGATCATGTCCTCGGTCTGGAAGCGCGACCGGGCAAACATGAACTCCCAATGGATGCCGATGCATTTGGCTTTGTACGGATCGCCGATGCGCAACGGTCCGCGCGGTTCAACGATCAGCCCCACATGTCCCTGCGGGGCCAGCAGCTCGCCCAGCGCCTCCCAGTACTGGTCGGTGTCGGCCAGGTTCAGCGCCACCTGCACCTGCGCGATGCCCAGTGCCTGCAATTGCGCAGCCAGCGGCTGGCGATGATCGATCACGTGGTCGGCGCCCATCTGCATGCACCACGCACGGGTTTCCTCGCGCGAGGCGGTGGCGATCACGCTGAAGCCGGCATGGCGCGCGAGCTGGGTCGCCATCGAACCGACGCCGCCGGCACCGCCGATGATCAACAGGTGCTGCCCGCGATGGCGGCGGTCTTCAAGGTGCAGCGGCATGCGCTGGAACAGCAGTTCCCACGCGGTCAGCGTGGTCAACGGCAACGCGGCGGCCTCGGCGAAATCCAACGTGGTGGGTTTGCGCCCGACCAGGCGTTCGTCCACCCACTGATACTGCGCATTGCAACCCGAGCGGGTGACATCGCCCGCGTAATACACCTCATCGCCAAGGGCGAACGCGGTGACCTCCGGGCCTACCGCCTCGACCACGCCGGCCGCGTCATACCCCAGGATCCGCGCAGGATTCTCCTGCTGCGGGCGCGGCGCGCGCTGTTTGGTGTCGACCGGATTGATGGAAACAGCCTGTATTCGCACCAGCAGGTCGCGTCCCTGCGGCGCGCCCGGTGGCGCAATGCTCAGGTCCTGAAGTGCGGCGGGGTCGTCAATCGGCAGATATCGGGTCAGTCCCACGGCTTTCATATCGGCTCCGGAAACGAGGGGGGCACCCTCATCATACGGATCACGACGTCGCTGTTTTTGCGCTGAATCAAGGCGCAATCGGCATTTGAACCCTCACGTGAAAAATGTGTCGCGACGTCGCCTGAATTAGGCAAAACCCTTGTCATTGCTGGGTCTTGCGGAATTTCATCAACCTGTATAGGGTGCCACCAGCTGGACCCGGTAGAGGTCTGGCGGTCGTCTTCACATGTTACGGGACTGTTAACATCACCTTCACTCGCCTGAGCATAATGTTCGCGGCGGTGGCGTGCTGAATCGGCAGTCTGAAAACGACGCAGTAGTGCTGGCCCATGCCTCTACCGGTTTCATACCCCCGAAATAGGAGCTGTACTCAATGAACAAGAAGATCCTCACTGCCGCGCTGCTGGGCGGTCTGGCTTTCGCCCAGGCTGCATCGGCGCAGGATTTTGACGACCGCTGGTACCTGACCGGTTCGGCCGGCTTCAACTTCCAGGATAGCGACCGTCTGACCAACGACGCTCCGTTCGTTACCCTGGGCCTCGGTAAGTTCATCAGCCCCAACTGGTCGCTGGATGGCGAGCTGAACTACCAGAATCCGAACTTCGACGCCAACCAGGATCTGAACTGGAGCCAGTACGGCGCCTCGCTCGACCTGCGTCGCCACTTCATCCAGGAAGGCCGCGGCTGGAACCCCTACCTGCTGATGGGTCTGGGCTACCAGAAGTCGGAAGAAGAGTATCCGGCACTGAACACCAATGGTCCGCGTGAGCGCAAGGACGGCAACTTCGCCGCCAAGGTCGGCGTCGGCCTGCAGACCACCTTCGAAAAGCGCGTCGCCGTGCGTGCCGAAGTGGCCTACCGCGCTGACTTCGACGACCAGAGCATTGCTGCTCCGAGCGAAGACTGGTTCGGCGACGTGCTGGCTTCGGTCGGCGTCGTGATCCCGCTGGGCCCGGCCCCGGTTGCTGCCGTGCCGGCTCCGGCTCCGGTTGCGCCGAGCTGCGCCGATCTGGATGACGACGGTGACGGCGTCAACAACTGCGACGACAAGTGCCCGAACTCGCAGCCGGGTCAGACCATCGGTCCGGACGGTTGCCCGGTCCCGGTGTCGATCGATCTGAAGGGCGTGAACTTCGACTTCGATAAGTCGAACCTGCGTCCGGACGCGGTTGCGATCCTGAGCGAGGCTTCGGAAATCCTGAAGCGTTACCCGGATCTGCGCGTTGAAGTGGCCGGTCACACCGATTCCAAGGGTACCGACGCTTACAACCAGAAGCTGTCCGAGCGTCGTGCTACCTCGGTGTACAACTACCTGACCCAGAACGGCGTTGACGCTTCGCGTCTGGTCGGTCCGATCGGTTACGGCGAGAGCCGCCCGATTGCGCCGAACACCAACCCGGATGGTTCGGATAACCCGGAAGGCCGCGCCAAGAACCGTCGTACCGAGCTGAACGTCCAGAACTAATCCTTCTGGTAGTACAGTCTCACTAAGCAGGGCCCGGCATTGCCGGGCCCTGTTTTTTTTTGTCTTCTCTCAACTCGACAGTTGGGCCCTTCCGAGCGCGTCACGCCCCGTAGCGACCGGTAGGCCCCTTGGCAAATGTCCCCCGGCCGCCGCCTGACGGCGACGGCCTCCTCCTTGATTTTGCCCAGGGGCCTACCGGCCGCTACGAGGCTCGGCGTGCTGTAAGTCCACTAAAACCCAGCCTTTCGTTGCGGCGCCAACGGGCTTGGCCCAGCGCTCGACGCACCGGCCGCCGAGAGTCAAAAAGTTCGCCGTTCGCTTCAAGAAGTGCCCTCGCCGATGGAGAAGCGCCTTGTCACGCATCCAGTCGGGTCGAATCCTGGAAATCGACAATAAATCCAATAAGTTGCCGTATTCATTGAAAGTGGCGCTTGAAAGACGTTGTGGCGCTGTTAAACTCGCCGCGTCGACCCCTTCCTGGATGCATCCCATGCAGCGTTTTGCACTGGCCGCCGCGCTTGGCCTGGCCCTGGTTCCCACCGCCCACGCTGCCGTGGACTGTTCGGCACCTGCCAGCGCATCGCCGCTGCCGCTGCCGGCCACCGCGATCGCACCGGTTGCCGAAGAGCTGTACATCCGCAACGTCCAGTTGGGCATGCCCGCCGGCGTGCTGACCTCCAGCTACGACCGCGAGCAGTCGCTGGACAGCGTGCTGCAGCGCCTGCGCATCGACGGCTGCCAGAACATCGCCAAGGCGATTCCCAGCGCACCGGTGATCAACCCGAACGATCCGGCGGCCTACAAGCCGCAGACCGAGTTCGACAACACGCCGTGGCGCTTTGACATGAGCCAGAACGGCAAGCGCATGACCGCCGAAGAATTCGACGCCTGGATGAAAGCGCGCGGTGTGCGCGTGGTCAAGGCGCGCCCGGTACCGGCTGCCGTGCCGGCCGCCACCAGCGAAGCACCGGCTGAGACCAAGCCGGCGGACAAGAAGTAAGCCGCCTGAGCGGAGCACGATGACGACACGCCGGCCACCCGCCGCGAACGCGTCCCGACCACGCCGCCCCGAGCGGCGTGCGAGCCCTGCAACAGCTGCCCGCAACGCCGCCTCCAGCACCCCTGCGGGCGCACCGCGCCATGGCCTGGCGCGCGTGCTCTCCAAGGCCGGGCTGTGCTCGCGGACCGAAGCCGCACGCTGGATCGCCGATGGCCGGGTGACGGTCGACGGCCGTGTCATCAACAACCCCGAATTTCCGATCATCGACGGGCGCCATCACGTGCGCGTCGATGGTCAGCCGCTGGATGCGCCCAAGCGCGTGCACCTGATGCTCAACAAGCCGCGCGGCCTGGTCACCACCGCGCAGGACGAGCGCGGCCGCGACACCGTTTATCGCTGCTTCGATGCTGCCAGCCTGCCGTGGATCGCGCCGGTCGGGCGCCTGGACAAGGCCAGCGAAGGCCTGCTGCTCTTCAGCAATGATCCGCAGTGGGCCGCGCGCCTGACCGATCCGGCCACCGGCCCGGACAAGACCTATCACGTCCAGATCGATGCCCTCCCCGATGCCGCGCAGCTGCAGGCGTTGTGTACGGGCATCGAGGATGAGGGCGAACTGCTGCGCGCGCGACGCGCCACGCTGCTGCGCAGTGGCGACAAGACCGCCTGGCTGGAAGTGGTGCTGGAGGAAGGCCGCAACCGGCACATCCGCCGCCTGCTCGCCGCGTTCGACATCAACGTGCTGCGCCTGGTGCGCGTGGCGATCGGCCAGCTGCCGCTGGGCGAGCTGGGCAAGGGCGCCTGGCGCGAGCTCAGCCCACACGATCTGGAGCTGCTTTACGCCGTGGCCGACAGCGCCGCGGCCACACCGTGACCTCGTGGCCTGCCGGCATGTGGCAGGCCATTCGACCCGGGCAATGGATGGCCTTCGAAGGGATGTTCCGTTCAATACCGGGAGTAAGACCATGCACGTCAGTACCCTCAACCGTTCCCTGTTCCGCGGCGCCTGCCTGTTGTTGCCGGCCGCGCTGCTGACCGCCTGTGGCGGCCACAAGCAGATCGCCAAACAGGATCCGCCGGTGACCGACAAGGTGGTGGAGATCAAGATCCCCGAGCTGGATGGCCGCGGCAGCTACCGCTTCCTGATGAGCGATGGCGACAAGCGCATGAGCGCCGACGAGTTCGATGCGTGGATGAAGGCCAACGGCATCCGCGTCGCCAAGGGCAACGGCCAGGATGGGCCGGTCGCCGCACCGGTGGTGGTGGCCAGCAAGGAACAGGCCCAGGACAAGAAGAAAAAGAAAAAATAAAAAAACGCCGGGCACTGCCCGGCGTTCTGTGGGGACGGCGCGCAGGGCGCCGTCGTCCGGTCACCCCTTGATCACGCCCAGTTCCAGGCCGATCCGGGTGAAGGCATCAATGGCACGGTCCAGGTGCGCACGCGTGTGCGCGGCGCTGATCTGGGTGCGGATGCGGGCCTGCCCCTTGGGCACCACCGGGAAGAAGAAGCCGATCGCGTAGATCCCTTCTTCGAGCAGGCGCTCGGCGAACTTCTGCGCCAGCGGCGCGTCGTACAGCATCACCGGGCTGATCGGGTGCACGCCCGGCTTCACATCGAAACCGGCAGTGGTCATCTTCTCGCGGAAGTAGGCAGTGTTCTGCGCCAGGGTATCGCGCAGGTCATCGGCGGCGGCCAGCATCTGGAAGGCCTTGATGCCGGCGGCGACCACGTGCGGCGGCAGCGAGTTGGAGAACAGGTACGGGCGCGAGCGCTGGCGCAGCAGTTCGATCACTTCGGCGCTGGCGCAGGTGAAGCCGCCCAGCGCACCGCCCATGGCCTTGCCCAGGGTGCCGGTGATGATGTCGATCTTTTCCAGCACGCCCTTGACCTCGGCCGAGCCGCGGCCGGTCGCGCCGAGGAAGCCGGTGGCATGGCATTCGTCGATGTGCACCAGCGCGTTGTACTTCTTGGCCAGCGCGGTGATCTCATCCAGCGGGGCGATGAAGCCGTCCATCGAGAACACGCCGTCGGTGGTGATCAGCTTGGTCTTGCAACCGGCCGCATCGGCGGCCTGCAGCTGGGCTTCCAGATCGGCCATGTCGCAGTTGGCGTAGCGGAACCGCTTGGCCTTGCACAGGCGCACGCCATCGATGATCGAGGCATGGTTGAGCGCGTCGGAAATGATCGCGTCGTGCTCGCCCAGCAGCGGCTCGAACAGGCCACCGTTGGCATCGAAGCAGGCCGCGTACAGGATGGTGTCCTGCTTGCCGAAGAAATCGGCGATCTGCGTTTCCAGCTGCTTGTGCAGGTCCTGGGTGCCGCAGATGAAGCGCACCGAGGCCATGCCGAAGCCATGGGTATCCAGCGCGTCCTTGGCGGCCTGGATCAGGTCCGGATGGTCGGCCAGGCCCAGGTAGTTGTTGGCGCAGAAGTTCAGCACCGTACGGCCGTCGTCCAAGGTGATCTCGGCCGACTGCGGGCTGGTGATGATGCGTTCGGACTTGAACAGGCCCTGGGCGCGGATCGCCTCCAGTTCTTCAACGTAGTGCTGGGTCAGCGAGGCGGTGGTGGCGTCGGTCATGGCAGGCAGTCTTCGGCACGGGAAACCCGGGATTTTACCTGTCGGGGGCGACGGCGGGGTTGCCGCCGGCGGTGGAAGGGCGGGGCAGGCCGGGGGACGGTTGCAGACGTGATTGTTGCATCGCAATATCATTCAGGTTAAAAAACTGTAAACCGCGCCGTTCCGCCCACCCCACCCACGTCTGGAGAGACCCCGCATGAACCACGCCACGCGCTGTACCGCCGCCGTTGTGCTCTGCGCCGCCCTGCTTGCCCCGTTTGCCGCCAGCGCCCAGGACGAGGCCGAATCGCCGTTCAGCTGGAACGTCACCGCGGTGTCGGACTACGTGTTCCGTGGTGTGTCCCAGACCGATGAGGATCCGACACTGCAGGCCGGCTTCACCTATGCCTCGCCGGTAGGCCTGTATGCGGGCGTGTGGGGCTCGGGCGTGGACTTCGGGCCGGGCGACCCAAGCACCGAGATCGACTACCTGATCGGCTACGGGGTGGATGTCACCGACGGCGTCAATTTCGACGTGCTGCTCAACCGCTACACCTATCCGGGCGCCAGCGAGCTGAACTACAACGAGCTGATCACCACCACCACCTTCGCCGAGCAGTACAAGCTGACGGTGGCCTACACCGATGATCTGTCCGGGTCCGATACCAAGAGCTGGTACTACGCGGTGGGCGGCGAGTGGGGTCTGCCCAATGATTTCACCCTGAGCGCGAACGTGGGCCGCACCTCGCTCGAGACCGATTTTGGCAAGGACTACACCGACTTCAACGTCGGCGTGAGCCGCCAGTTCGGCCTGTTCAACCTGGGCCTGGGGTACCACGGCACCGATGGCGCCGGTCGCGACAACAACGGCAAGCTGGCTGACAACCGCGTGGTGTTCACGGTCGCCGTTGGCAAGTAGCCGGCCACTGGCCGGCGCCCGACACCGCCGGCCACCTCGCGAACCAGAAAAGGCGCCCGGATGGGCGCCTTTTCAATGTTGGCCTCACACCGGACCCTTGCTGGAGAACAGCCCCCTTGTTGTTCAAGGGGGCGCGCCAACGGCGCGGGAATCAAGGTGGAATGGACAATGGATCATCTGTGCCGAAGGCACAGGTGATCAATTCCAGCTCAAGACCACCTTGCCAGCCTTGCCCTGTTCCATCAGGTCGAAGCCCTTCTGGAAATCATCGATCGGCAGCTGGTGGGTCATCACCTTCCCCAGCGGGAAGCCGGACAGCACCAGCTGGGTCATCTTGTACCAGGTCTCGTACATCTTGCGGCCGTAGATGCCCTGCACGGTCAGGCCCTTGAAGATGATCTTGTCCCAGTCGCAGCCGGCACCCTTGGGCATGATGCCGAGCATGGCGATCTTGCCGCCGTGGTACATGCAGTCGAGCATGTCGTTGAACGCGCGCGGGTTGCCGCTCATTTCCAGGCCCACGTCGAAGCCCTCCATGTGCAGCTCCTTCATCACGTCCTTGAGCGAGGTGTTGGAGACGTTCACCACGCGGGTGGCGCCCATGTCGGCGGCCAGCTTCAGGCGGAAATCATTGACGTCGGTGACCACCACGTTGCGCGCACCGATGTGCTTGCAGATGCCGGCGGCGATGATGCCGATCGGGCCGGCACCGGTGATCAGCACGTCCTCGCCGATCACGTTGAACTCCAGCGCGCAGTGCGCGGCGTTGCCGTACGGATCGAAGAACGCAGCCAGCTCGGACGGGATCTGATCCGGGATCGGCCACAGGTTGCTGGCCGGCATCACCATGTATTCGGCGAAGGCGCCGTTGACGTTGACGCCGATGCCCACGGTGTTCGGGCACAGGTGCTGGCGGCCGCCGCGGCAATTGCGGCAATGGCCGCAGACGATATGGCCTTCGGCCGAGACGCGCTGGCCGATCTCATAGCCGGTCACGCCCGGGCCGATCTCGGCGATGCGGCCGACGAACTCGTGGCCGATGGTCAGACCCGGCTTGATCGTACGCTGGCTCCACTCGTCCCACAGGTAGATGTGCAGGTCGGTACCGCAGATGGCGGTTTTTTCCAGCTTGATCAGGACCTGGTTCGGGCCGGGGGTGGGGACCGGAACGTCTTCCAGCCAGATGCCCTTGGCGGCTTCGCGTTTGACCAGGGCCTTCATTGTTTGCTGCGCCATCGGGGTGGAACTCGTCTGGGGGAAAACGCGGATTATAGAGGGCTGCGCGGAATTCCCATGTTGCGCTGCGGGTGCGTTGGCGGAGCGAAAGGCGGGGGTGCATGGGCGTTTCGAACGGCGCCGCTGCGCTCGCCGGGCCATGCCCGGCGGACGGCGGCCTGGCCTGGCCCATGACTTCCGGGGATCGGGCCGTGGCAGGGGCTGGGCTACACTCGGCGGTTCTTTCACCAGGGGCTGCTCAATGCGCTCGAACCTGCTTGCCTTCTCCGTCGTCGCCAGCCTTGGGCTGGTCCAGGTCGCCCATGCCGCTGAAGGCATGTGGGTGCCGCAGCAGCTGCCGGAAATCGCCGGCCCGCTCAAGCAGGCCGGCCTGAAGCTGTCCCCGGAGCAGATCTCCAACCTGACCGGCGACCCGATGGGCGCGGTGGTGGCGCTGGGCGGCTGCACCGCCAGCTTCGTCTCCCCGCAGGGCCTGGTGGTCACCAACCATCACTGTGCCTACGGTGCGATCCAGCTGAATTCGACGGCTGAAAAGAACCTGATCAAGGACGGCTTCAACGCGCCGACCCTGAAGGACGAATTGAGCGCCGGCCCGAACGCCCGCGTGTTCGTGCTGGACCAGATCACCGACGTCACCGACCAGGCCAAGGCCGCGATCGCCGCCGCCGGCAAGAACCCGCTGGCCCGTACCCGCGCGCTGGACGCCTTCGACAAGGCCCAGACCGCCGCCTGTGAAGCCGATGCCGGCTTCCGCTGCCGCCTGTACAGCTTCTCCGGCGGCAACACCTACCGCCTGTTCCGCAACATGGAAATCAAGGATGTGCGCCTGGTCTACGCGCCTCCGGGCAGCGTCGGCAAGTTCGGCGGCGACATCGACAACTGGATGTGGCCGCGCCACACCGGTGATTTCTCGTTCTACCGCGCCTACGTGGGCAAGGACGGCAAGCCGGCCGCCTTCTCGGCCGACAACGTGCCTTACCAGCCCAAGCACTTCCTGAAGTTCGCCGACCAGCCGCTGGGCGCCGACGACTTCGTGATGGTGGCCGGTTACCCGGGCCGCACCAACCGCTACGCGCTGGCCGGCGAGTTCAATGAAACCGCCAGCTGGACCTACCCGACCATCGCGCGCCACTACAACGCGGTGCTGAAGATGATCGACGAGGCCGGCAAGGCCGACCCGGACGTCAAGGTGAAGTACGCGGCGACCGCGGCCAGCATGAACAACGTGGCCAAGAACTACGCCGGCCAGCTGGAAGGCTTCAAGCGCATCGACGCGGCCGGCCAGAAGCAGGCCGAAGAAGCCGCCGTGCTGGCCTGGCTGAAGAAGCGTGGCGCCGCCGGCAAACCGGCCCTGGCCGCGCATGCGCAGCTGATCCAGCACCTGGACACCAGCAAGGCCACGCGTGAGCGCGACCTGTTCGTCAGCCAGTTCAACAGCACCTCGGCCGTGGGCTCGGCGATCACCCTGTACCGCCTCTCGATCGAGCGCAGCAAGGCCGATGCCGAGCGTGAGGTCGGCTATCAGGAGCGCGATCTGCCCTCCATCGAAGGCGGCCTGAAGCAGATGGACCGCCGTTACGTGCCGCGCATGGACCAGCAGCTGCAGACCTACTGGCTGAGCCAGTACGTGGCCCTGCCGGCGGCCCAGCGCACCAACGAGGTGCTCAACCAGTGGCTGGCAGGCAGCGATGCGGCGGCCGTGCAGGGTCTGGTCGGCAAGCTCTCGGCCACCAAGCTGGGCAGCCTGGATGAGCGCCTGACGTGGTTCAAGGCCGACCGCGCCGCCTTCGAGGCCAGCACCGATCCGGCGATCCAGTACGCGGTGGCGGTGATGCCGGCGCTGCTGAAGCAGGAAGAGCAGAAGAAGACCCGCGAAGGCGAGTCGCTGGTGTCGCGCCCGCTGTATCTGCAGGCCGTGGCCGACTACAAGAAGAGCAAGGGCGAGTTCGTCTATCCGGACGCCAACCTGTCGCTGCGCATCACCTTTGGCAACGTCATGGGCTACGGCAAGGACGGCGTGAACTACACCCCGTTCACCACCCTGGAAGGCGTGGCCGCGAAGGAAACCGGCGAAGACCCGTTCGATTCGCCCAAGGCGCTGCTGGAGGCGGTCAAGGCCAAGCGTTACGGCGGCCTGGAAGACAAGCGCATCGGCTCGGTGCCGGTGAACTTCCTGTCCAACCTGGACATCACCGGCGGCAATTCCGGTTCGCCGGTGCTGGATGCCAACGGCAAGCTGGTCGGCCTGGCGTTCGATGGCAACTGGGAGTCGGTGAGCTCGAACTGGGTGTTCGATCCGGTGATGACCCGCATGATCGCGGTCGACAGCCGTTACATGCAGTGGATCATGCAGGAAGTGGCGCCGGCGCCGCAGCTGCTCAAAGAACTGAACCTCAGCAAGTAAGCCGACCCGTCGGTTTCCAGAACCCCGCAGCGACATCTGCGGGGTTTTTTCATGTGCGAATGACAGTCAAACGCGTGGCGTCTTGCTTTCCCCTGCGGGAGCGCGTCGGGCAGGGCTGGGCGAGACCGTTCGACCGCATGGATGCGGTCGTACGAGCCCCCAGGGATGGGTTCACGGCGTGTCTCGCCCAGCCCTGCCCGGCGCGCTCTGGACAGATGCCGATGTGCGGACGGAAAGGCGAGGCGGCACTGCATTTGCCCTCTTCTCCGCGTCAGCATTGAAAATCTTGGTGGCTGAGGCCGGGTAGCCTCTGGCAGGACCGTTCGACGGCATGGATGCCGTCGTACGAGCCCCCAGGGATGGGTTCACGGCGCGTCCTGCCAGAGGCTACCCGGCCTCAGCCTGCGCGGGCCAGTCAGGCGCCACGCTCTACGAGCCATCCGCCAGCAAGCCGCCGAGCAAGCAGATCACGTACACCAAACAGCCACACAGCTTCACCGCCGCGACCGGGTATCATCCCTGTTCCGCGTGCTTTCACAGGATGTGAACGAAGCGCCGGAACCTCCTCCCCCAAGGACCCCTTGTCCGCATGCGCATCCTGCTTGCCCGTCACGGCGAAACGCCGTGGAATGCCGAAGGCCGCTACCAAGGCCAGATCGATATCCCGTTGTCGCCGATCGGCGAAGCCCAGGCCAAGGCACTGGGGGAACGTCTGAAGTCCGTCGACATCACCCGCGCCGTTGCCTCACCGCTCGCGCGCGCCCAGCTCACCGCCCAGCTCGCCCTCGGTGCCGAACGCGCCCCGATGCTGCAGACCGAGCCGGACCTGCAGGAAATCGCCCACGGCGAATGGGAAGGCCTGCTGGCCAGCGAAATCCACGACAAGGATCCCTCCCGCCTGCGCGCCTGGCGCGAAGAACCGGACACCGTGCTGATGCCCGGCGGCGAATCGCTGCGCCTGGTGCTCGAGCGCAGCTGGCGTGGCCTGGCCCGTGCCGCGGAAGGCCTGGGCGAGCACGACACCCTGCTGGTCGTCGCCCATGACGCCGTCAACCGCGTGATCCTGTGCCGCATCCTCGGCCTGCCGATCTCGCGCCTGTGGACCTTCCGCCAGGCACCGACCACCCTCAACCTGCTCGAAGGCCCCGACCTCGATCAGCTGGACGTGGTCCGCCTCAACGACTGTGCGCACCACACCCCGTTCTTCGGCGAAGCCAAGCACCGCGCGCTGTAACGCACTGCGTCCCATCCTGCCGTCCGCCCCAACGATTCCGATCCAACGACCATGACCACCATCGCCCGCCCGCAGACCCTCTCCGATTGGCTCAGCTACATCGAGCAGCAGCACCCCGCCACCATCGACATGGGGCTGGACCGGGTGCGTACCGTGGCGCAGGCGATGGGGCTGGGGGCGCCGGCCGAGCGCAGCATCGTGGTCGGTGGCACCAATGGCAAAGGCTCCACCGTCGCCTTCATCGAGGCCATCGCACGTGCCGCCGGCTGGAAGGTCGGTGCATACACCTCGCCGCACCTGCTGCGCTACAACGAGCGCGTGCGCATCGATGGCCGGGACGCCACCGATGACGCCCTGATGGCGGCCTTCAACGCGATCGAGGACGCGCGTGGAGACACCACGCTGACCTACTTCGAATACGGCACGTTGGCCGCCCTGCAGCTGTTCGCGCAGGCGGGCCTGGATCTGGCCGTGCTTGAGGTCGGCCTTGGTGGCCGTCTGGATGCGGTCAACATCGTCGATGGCGACGTGGCGGTGATCACCACCGTCGATATCGACCACAGCGACTGGCTGGGCGAGGACCGCGAAGCGATCGGGACCGAGAAGGCCGGCATCATCCGTGGGTGGAAGCCGGTCATCCTCGGTGAAATCGATCCGCCCTCGAGTGTGCTCGCGCGTGCCTATCTGGTGGGTGCCAATGCCATCCGTGGCGGCAGCGATTTCTTCGCCGATGCCATCGATGGCGAGCGCTGGCGCTGGCGCGATGTCGGCTTCCGTATCGAACTGCCGCACCCGACGCTGCGCGGGCCCATCCAGCGGGCCAATGCCGCGACGGCGATCGCCGCGCTGCGTGCGTTGGATCGCCCGCTGCCGCGCACCGCTTTCATCGAAGGCGTTGCCGCCGCGCGTATCCGTGGCCGTCTGCAGGCCTTTGATCGTGACGGCGTGGAGGTGCTGGTCGATGTCGGCCACAACCCGCAGGCCGCACGCGAACTGGCCACCGCACTGAAGGCCAGTCGCGTCACCGGCACCACCATCGCGGTGTTTGCCGCCCTGCAGGACAAGGATGCCGCCGGGGTGGTCGAGGCCTTGGCCGATCAGGTCCAGCAGTGGCATCTGGCCGGGCTGGAGGGGGCACGTGCGCAGAGCGCCGAGGAACTGCGGGACCGCCTGGCCGGCACGGCTGCGGCCGGTGCTACGCCGCACGCCACCGTCGTGGACGCCCTGCAGCATGCCGTGACGCAGGCCAAGGCCGGCGATCGCGTGCTGGTGTTCGGTTCCTTCCACACCGCCGCGCAGGCGCTGCAGACCCTCGATCCCGGCGCCTGAGGCTGCTTTGCAGCGCCGTTCAGCCGCATCAGCCGCCGCACACGCGCGCACCCGTATAATCGCCGTGGCATTCCGCCGCGCCGCCTGCCTGCCTTCACGTGGATACTCCTCTGAAACAGCGACTGATTGGTGCCATCGTCCTGGTGGCGTTGGCCGTGATTTTCCTGCCCATGCTGGTCAAGGGTCCCGCACCTGACAGTGGTGTCGCCAACGTGCCGATCAGTGCACCGGCCGCGCCGTCGGATGGCCAGTTCGAAACCCGCGAGCTGCCGCTGGTCGCACCGACCGGTGGCGCCACCGGCCTGCAGAGCGGGGCATCCACCACCCAGCCGCTGGCCGACAGCGCCGCGGTCGCCGCCGATCCGGCGCCGGCGGACACCTCGCCGGCCGTGGCCGCCGGCAACTACGCGGTGAGCTTTGGCGCCTACGCCACCGAAGCCGATGCCGACCGCGTCATCGCCTCGCTGAAGAGCGCCCAGCTGGCCGGCTTCCGCGAGCCGGCCACGATCAATGGCCGCCAGGCCTGGCGCGTGCGCGTGGGCCCCTACGCCGATCGCGCGCTGGCTGAAGCCGGCCGCCTGCAGGCGGTGAAGGTGCGCAACGACGTCAAGGCCGAGGTCATCACCCTGGATGCCCGCGCCGATACCGCGGTTGCCGCCACGCCGGCCGCCACCACACCGGCCCCGGCGGCGGCTCCGTCTGCCTCCAGCGCTGCCGCCGCGCCGGCGGGCACTACCGTGAAAACCGAATCCCTGCCGGCCGAGCCGGTCGCGGCCGCCAAGCCGGAACCGAAGCCGGCCGCGCCCAAGCCCGAACCCAAACCGGCCCCGGCGCCCAAGCCCGAAACTGCTGTCGCGGCACCGGCGGCACCGGCTGCCCCGGCCGCCAGCAGCGTTGGTTTCGCCGTGCAGCTCGGTGCCTTCGGCCAGGCGGCCGAGGCCAATGCGCTGCGCGACAAAGTCCGCGCCGCCGGCTTCAGCGCCTTCGTTGAGCAGGTCCGGACCGACAAGGGCACCCTCAACCGGGTCCGCGTCGGGCCGGTCGCCAACCGCGCCGATGCCGAGAACCTCAAGGCCCAGGTGGCCGCCAAGGTCGGCGTGGCCGGCATGGTCCGCCCGCACCCCTGATGCCTGTTCTGCGCCGCCCCGCACCCGCTGGACGGCGCCAACCGCGCGGCCTGCCGGCATGATCGACATCGTCCTGCTGGTCCTGATCGGGGCCTCCGTCCTGCTTGGCCTGATGCGCGGCTTTGTCGGCATCGTGGTCAGCACGCTGTCCTGGCTGCTCGCCGGCTGGGCCGCGTTCCTGTTCGGCAATGACGCGGCCCACTGGTGGGCGGCGCCGCTGGAACCGGGCACCGGCCATTACGTTGCCGGCTACCTGGGGGTGTTCCTGATCGTCATGATCGCCGTTGGCCTGATCGGCATGCTGATCAAGGCGGCCGTGAAGGTCACCTGCCTGACCGGCGCCGACCGCCTGCTGGGCGGGGCACTGGGCCTGGTCCGCGGCGCCTTCCTGGGCTGCGTGCTGCTGATGCTGGCTGCCTTCACGCCGCTGCCGCAGGAGCCGGCCTGGCAGACCTCGCAGGTGCGGCCGCTGCTGCAGCCTGGCGTGCGCTGGATGCAGGCGCAGCTGCCCGAGATGGCGCTGCCGGAGGTGAATCTGCCGCAACTGCCGACAATGGATTTGGGCAAGCCGCTCGCGACAGGCGATAATGGCGTCCTTGGCGAAGTAGTGGCAGGGCGCGGATGGCCGCGTCCCGTTGACGAGGGGAGGGAGACGGCACCTGCCGACGCTGCGGCGCGCGGGCCGGCTTCCACACTGCCAGTCAATATCGAGCCGGCGCACCCGCGTCCGGACGACACCGCTCCGGCACGGAACGGTACCCCCGGCCAGGCACGGCCACCTTCACTGTAGATGGGCGCAGCCCAGCGGAGAATTCGCACCATGTGTGGCATCGTCGGAATCGTCGGCAACCAGAACGTCGCCGGGCAGTTGTATGACGGCCTGACCGTCCTCCAGCATCGTGGCCAGGACGCGGCCGGCATCGCCACCGCCGACGGCACCCGCCTGCGCGTGCAGAAGGCCAATGGCCTGGTACGCGATGTGTTCGATGCCAAGCGGATGTCCACGCTGGAAGGCCGCGTCGGCATCGCGCACGTGCGCTATCCCACCGCCGGTTCGGAAGGCATGGACGAGGCGCAGCCGTTCTACGTGAACTCGCCGTACGGCATCGCGCTGGCCCACAACGGCAACCTGATCAATACCGAAGCGCTGCGCCAGCAGGTGTTCGAGCAGGACCGCCGCAACGTCAACACCGATTCGGACAGCGAAGTGCTGCTGAACGTGTTCGCCTTCGAACTGGACGCGCAGCGCCAGCTGACCCCGGAAGCGGCGATCCGCGCCGTGGCCGCCGTGCACCGCCGCGTCAAGGGTGGCTATGCGGTGATCAGCGTGGTGCTGGGCCTGGGCCTGGTGGCCTTCCGTGATCCGCACGGCATCCGCCCGCTGGTGCTGGGCAAGCGTGCCCACGCCGAAGGCGACGAATACATCGTGGCCTCCGAATCGGCCGCACTGGACGTGCTCGGCTTCCAGCGCGTGCGTGATGTGCGCCCGGGCGAAGCCCTGGTGATCACCGCGCGCGGTGAGCTGTTCTCCGAAGTCTGCGCCGAGCCGGTCGAGCACAGCCCGTGCATCTTCGAATACGTGTACTTCGCACGCCCGGATTCGATGATCGACAACGTCTCGGTGCACAAGGCGCGCATGCGCATGGGCATCAAGCTGGGCGAGAAGATCCTGCGCCTGCGTCCGGATCACGACATCGACACCATCATCCCGATCCCGGATACCTCGCGCGATGCCGCGCTGGAGATTTCCAACACGCTCGGGGTGAAGTACCGCGAAGGCTTCATCAAGAACCGCTACATCGGCCGCACCTTCATCATGCCGGGCCAGGGTGAGCGGGTGAAATCGGTGCGCCGCAAGCTCAACCCGATCCACCTGGAGTTCCGCAACCGCGTGGTGCTGCTGGTCGATGATTCGATCGTGCGCGGCACCACCAGCCAGCAGATCGTGCAGATGGCGCGTGACGCCGGCGCCCGCAAGGTCTACCTGGCCAGTGCCGCGCCGCCGGTGCGCTACCCGAACATCTACGGCATCGACATGCCGGCCGCCGAAGAACTGGTCGCGCACAACCGCAGCATCGAAGAAATCGAGAAGCACCTGGGCTGCGACTGGCTGATCTACCAGGACATCGAGGACATGGAAGCGGCGGTGAGCGAAGGCAATCCGGAGCTGACGTCGTTCGATTCCTCGTGCTTCAACGGCGTCTACCCGACCGGCATCGAGCCGGGGTATTTCGAGCGCATCCAGCAGCTGCGTTCGGACGATGCCAAGCACAAGCGTCGCGCCTGAGGGCAGGGCATGAGTGACGTGTTGGACAGCGCGGCCGGCGATCTGCTGCAGGCCGCGCAGCAGTGCCTGGGCGAGCCGGATCCGCTGCGCAAGGTCGCGCTGACCCAGCACTACGCGGTGCAGTTCCGCGCCGGTCGCCTGAAGGCACCGGCCGATGCGCCGGCGCCGGAGCCGATCCGGATGCCCGGGCGCCCGGCCAGGCCGACCCTGGTCCACCCGCGCGATCTGCCGCGGCGTGGCCTGGGCAGCGTGGAGGGGCGCGCCGCGTTCGTGCACGCCATCGCGCATATCGAACTCAATGCGATCGATCTGGCGTGGGATGCGGTCTACCGCTTCCGCGGCCTGCCGAGCTCCTTCCATGCAGACTGGGTCAGCGTGGCTGATGACGAATCGCGCCACTTCATGCTGCTGCACGATCGGCTGCAGGCCAACGGCTATGCCTACGGCGATTTCGACGCGCATAACGGGCTATGGGAAATGTGCGAGAAAACCGCGCATGACGGGCTCGCGCGCATGGCACTGGTGCCGCGTGTTCTCGAAGCGCGCGGGCTGGATGTCACGCCGGGCATGATCGTGAAGCTGCGTGCCGGTGGCGACCATGCCACCGCCGATGTGCTGGAGATCATCCTGCGCGAAGAGGTCGCGCATGTGGCCGCGGGTTCGCGGTGGTACCGCTGGTACTGCACGCGCGAGAACGTCAAGCCGCGCCCGCGGTTCATGGCACTGCTGCGCGAGTACGCCGGCGGCTTCCTCTATGGCCCGTTCAACCTGGAAGCCAGGCTGCTTGCCGGATTCGACGAAGAAGAACTGGCCGAGCTGATCGAACAGACCGAACTGCGCGGTCAGGTGTTGGCCAGCACCACGCGCTGACCGTTTTCGGTCGGCCGGTTGACATAGAACAGGCCCGGCCCCGGCCGGTACGGCAGTTCCCGCGTGCCTTCATCGGCGGCATAGAGCAGCGCAGTGTCACCCAGTGCATCGAAGTTCCAGTGCGCGGACTGCATCAGGTAATGCTGGCCAAGCGTGCGCTCCTGCGCGGCATCGAGCGGATGGCCGGCCAGCAACCGGGCCGCGATGGGCTGCAGTTCAGCGGGCAACGCCAATGCCGGCAGCTGGTCAGGCGAGGTTGTCCAGGCCACGCCCGCCGCTGCGGCATGCTGGTGCAGCAACCGCAAGGCGATGAACTGGTAACGCGCGTCGATCTCGCGGCGCAGCACCACCGCCGCGTAGGCACGCAGGGTAAATTGCGGCAGGACGCTGCGGCTGCCGGCGACACGCTGCTGTTGCCAGTGGTGCCAGACGTCCACCCAGATCGCGTCATCTCCCAGCCCCAGTGCGCGCTGCCAGCGCCGACACGTCGCCTGTGCGGCGCGGTAGACAGTGCTCGCGCGCAGCAGCGCCAGCGGCGGTACATCGCCTGCCGCCAGTCCGGTGCCACGCAGCAGCTGTCCCTGTGGGCGGCTCAGCAGCTTGGGTCCTTCGATGCGCTGGTCGTAGCCGCCGCCGATGTTGGCGTGCACGCCTGGCAACGCGATCTCTTCATGTTCGGGCGCCACGCTGGTCAGCGCGAAATGTTCGCGGTGCTCATCGCGCGCGACCAGCTGCACCACCTTGTCCGCACAGCCGGCGGGCAGTGCCACCGCCGGCATCTCACCGGGGTGCTGGCGGCCGATCGCCACCACCGTATCGAGCAGCCCGACGAAGCGCACCGGCCGCACCGCGGCTGGAAATCCCGGCGCCAATGACCAGCCCGAGCGCACCAGTTGCTCGCGCAGCCACGCGGCGGCACCGGGTGTGTTGAGCACGTTCACCGCGTCGCGCGCGCTGGCCGCGCCACGCGAATAGCCAAACAGATCCACCCGCGCGCTGCCGAGTACGCGGTCAGGGTGTGCGCGGGCGAGCTGGCGCAGCGCGTCGGGTAGCAGCTGCTCCAGGGCCCGGCGTCGCTTTGCGCGGACACCGGTGCGGCCGATGCCGAACGCCAGCCCCAGCAGGTCGTCCTCTTCACCGGTGCGCGTGCCCACACCCTCGATATAGATCGACAGCGCGAGCGTGCTACCTGCGGGCGGCATCTGCCGATGGTCCGGATACAGCGCATGGAGCCGCGCAATGTTGGTCAGGCCGTTGCTGTAGCTGCTGGTCAAGCGGCTCTGGTACGGGGAGGCATCATCGGCGACCACGGCGGGTGGGCGCGGTGTTGGCGTCGTGGCGCCTGCCGGGCGTGAGGCGCGCTGCAGATTGTCAGCGTTGTTGCGGGTGCCATCGAAGAACAGACCGATGTGCAGCGTACTGTCGAGGCGGGTGCGATCGGGTGGGCTCATATCCAGCGCCTGGTTCGGGTCTGCATGCATATCCACCTGTGTCCGGCCATGATCGACCCGCGGGGTTGAGCAGCAATGGGGACGCACGGTAGGACGATAATTCAATACGCGGCGATGATCGAGATGTCGCTATCGGCATTTTGTTTTGATACCAAGGCCGATATAACGCAAGGTTTACGTGGCCGTGTCGAGCGGTGCCTATTCTGCAGGCCGTTTCCGCACAACGGGCCTTCCCATGACGCTTCACCCACCGGTCCTGAACCGGCGTCGTTTTCTCGGTCTGGCGGCGCTGGGAAGCACCGCGCTCAGCCTCTTCCGGCACGCTCTGGCACAGCATCTGGACGGAGCGCTTACCGCCACGTTCGATGCGGACTGGTGGTGGGGCGCTTTCCGCGCCCTGACCCTCAAAGCCCTGGCGGCGGTCCGGTTGCAGCGCGTTTGGCCAGCCGGGCTGCAGCCGGCGCTCCGGGACAGTGGGCCAGCCTGAACCAAGATGCGGTCGATCACAGTTCGGAAGTTTGGTCCTCAATCTCTATTGAATTCACGCGGTCATGGCGCGCCAGATGGGCATGCCGGCCCTACCGGCTGACCGCAGCACCGACTCCGCTCCCGTTTTTTCACTCAAAGAGAGGCGACATGATGTCCAGTTCGATGAGCAAGGCCGCAGGTGTGATCGCGTTGTGTCTGTTGGGGGCCGGTGGCGCTGCCGCGGCGCCGTTGTTCGAGCCGGTCACTGTGTTGAGCCGGGCCGGCAACGCTCATCAACCGGCCCTGCAGGCCCTGATGGGCTCGCCGTCGACCAGCGCGGTGCAGGAGGTACGGGTGGATGCGAGGGCGGTCGCGCCGGCACAGAAACACCTGGAGTTCGAACTGCTGGGACAGCCGGTGCAGGCCCTGCAGAGCAAGGTCGAGACGCTCGCCGACGGCGGCAGCATCTGGTACGGCCAGATCGGCACGCGTGCCGGCGCTCGCCTGATCAAGGCCGGCGCGCCGGACCCGATGAACGCGGTGATCCTGGTGCGTTCGGGCGACACGATCACCGGCTCGATCCGGAAGGACGGCCAGCTGTACCGGCTGCGTCCGCTGAGCGATGGTCGCCATGTGCTGGTGGAAGTGGATGAGGCGCGCATGCCGACCGATCATCCCGCCGAGTACAACACCCTGCCCACCGTGGCGATGCCGGCCAATGACCGGCTCGGGATCGCGGCCGCCTCGTCGGGTACGCCGGCCACCATCCGCGTGCTGGTGGTAGCCACCAATGGTGCGGTGGCGGCCTATGGCGGCAACATGCAATCGCTGGTGCAGCTGGCGGTGGCCGAATCCAACCAGGGCTACAGCAACAGCAATGTCGGCATCACCCTGGAGCTGGCCGGGTACGAGACCACCAGCTACGCCGAGTCGAGCAGTTTTTCCACGGATCTGTCGCGCTTCCGCAACACCAGCGATGGGGTGATGGACAGCATCCATACCAGCCGCAACACCACCCGGGCCGATGTAGCGGTGCTGGTGATCAACAACGCCAGTTCCTGTGGCCTGGCCTCGGGGATCGGCTCCACGGCGGCGACGGCGTTTGCAGCGGTGCATTGGGACTGCGCGGCCGGGTACTACTCCTTCGCGCACGAAATCGGCCACCTGCAGAGCGCACGGCACGACATCGCCACCGACGGGAGCGCTTCGCCGTATGCCTACGGCCATGGCTACCGTTACGAGCCGGCGAGCGGCACCGGCTGGCGCACGATCATGGCCTACAACTGCACACGCAGCTGCCCGCGGTTGAACTACTGGTCCAACCCGAACGTCAGCTACAACGGGATCCCGATGGGCATCGCCAGCAGTGCCGACAACCAGCGCGTGCTGGTCAACACCAAGGCGGCTGTGGCCGCATTCCGCTGATCTGGATTTCCCGCGGCGGCCACTGGGCCGTCGCGGGGGCGGTTCAGTTCGCCAGGGCGTCCAGCGTCCAGCCATCGGGCGTGACGCGCAGCACCGAACCCTGTTCGTACCAGTCACCCAGCACGATGCGGGTGCAGTCTCGCCCGCCGGCCTGCAGCGCGTGGATGGCGGGGCGGTGGGTATGGCCATGGATCATCGTGTCCACGCCATAGCGGCCGAACGTGGCGTCGACCTCTGTCGGCGCGACATCGGTGACGGTTTCGAACTGGGCGCGATCGCCCTGTTTCATTTCCGACTGACGCGCTTGGCTCGCATCGCGCGCCTTCTGCGCGAACGCGATGCGTGCGGCCAGCGGCTGCGACAGGAACTGCGCCTGGAAGACCGGGTCGCGGGTCTGCGTGCGGAACTGCTGGTAGGCGACATCATCCGTGCACAGCAGATCGCCGTGCTGCAGCAGTACCGGACGGCCATACAGGTCGATGACGCTCGGGTCGGGGAGAATCGTGAACCCTGCGCGGCGCGCGTAGTCCTCGCCGACCAGGAAATCGCGGTTGCCGCGGATGAAGTACACCGGCACTCCGGCATCGGCCACGGCATGCAGCGCGATCGCCACCGCATCGGCGGCCGGGGAGGGCGTGTCATCGCCGATCCAGGCTTCGAACAGGTCGCCCAGGATGTACAGCGCCTCGGCCTGCATCGCTTCATCGCGCAGGAAGGCCAGGAACAGGTCGGTGATGGCTGGACGACTCGGGTCCAGGTGCAGATCGGAGATGAACAGCGTGGTCATGGACCCATTGTAAAACGCAGGTGCGCGATGCGCGCGTGCCTGTTGCTCACACCGGCAACGGCAGCCATTGCAGGCTGGCGGCAGCGAGCAGTGCGGCGATGCCGGTCGCGGCCAGCACATCGCTCGGGTAGTGCAGGCCCAGCACCACCCGCGACAGCCCGATCAGCACGGTGAAGGGCACCAGCAGCGGGGCCAGCCACGGGTAGTAGGCCAGTGCCACGATCGTGAAGGACACCGCGTGCAGGGTGTGCCCGGACGGGAAACTGAACTCGTCCAGCGGCGCCACCCAGGCACGGATGCGCAGGTCGGCGGCAAATGGCCGCGGGCGGCGCGTCCAGCGCTTGAGGCCCTTGTACAGCAGCAGTGCCATCAAGCCGGTGGCAGCCATGTGCAACGAAGCACGCAGGCCATCGAAGCCGTCCAGCAGCACCAGCGCGCCCATCAGCGCGTACCAGAACGCGCCATCGCCCAAGCGGCTGATCACCGCGAAGGCATGGCGGATCCGGCGGTGCCGGCAGTAGTGGTTGGCGCGGCGGCACCAACGGGTTTCGCGCCCGCGCAGGGCATCAAGCGGCGTGGTCGGCATGCGGCCTCCGGGCCTGGGCCAGTTCGGCCAGCAGCGCATCGAACTCGGCCACCACGTGCTGCGGATGCAGCCGCTTCATCGCAACGGCGGCCGTGCGGCCGAGCCGGTGGCGCAGGGCGTCGTCGCCGGCCAACTGCACGGCGGCGGTCACAAACTCGCTGTCGTCATTCACGGCAATGCCGTTTTCATCGGTGCGCAGGTACTCGCGGGCAGCGCCGTAATCGAAGGCGACCGTGGCCAGACCGCTGGCCATCGCTTCAAGGGTCACGTTGCCGAAGGTCTCGCTGCGGCTGGGGAAGAGGAACAGATCGCCGCTGGCGAAGTGCCGCGCCAGCGCATCGCCGCGCTGCACGCCGCAGAAGATGAAGTCCGGGTTGTCATGCGACAGCTTGGCGCGTGACGGTCCATCACCGACAAACACGAACCGCGCCTTCGGTCGCACCTGCTGCAGGCGGCGGAATGCTTTGACCGCCAGACCGAGGTTTTTTTCCGGTGCGATGCGGCCGACATAGATCGCCGCGAAGCCGTTGCCATCGATGCCCCATTCCTCGCGCAGTGCCGGATCGCGCCGCTCGGGCTCGAACTGGCTGCTGTCCACCGCGCGCGCCAGCAGACGCACCCGATCAAAGCCCTGTTCGCCGAGGAAGTGCTGCAGCTCCTGGGTCGGCACCAGCGTCGCATCGGCCTGGTTGTGGAAGCGCCGCATCCAGCGCAGGGCGGCCGCCTGCAGCCAGGCCACGCCGTAGTCGGGCAGGTACTCATCGAAGCGGGTATGGAAGCCGGTCGCGACCGGGATCCCGAGGCGCCGCGCGGTGCGCAGTGCCGACCAGCCCAGCGGGCCTTCGGTGGCGATGTAGATCGCGTCCGGCCGCTGGTGTTGCCACTGGCGGGCCAGGCGGGTGGGGGCGGGCAGGCCGAAGCGCAGGCCGGGATAGCGTGGCAGGCCGGCACCGGTGACCAGCACGGTGCTGTCCACCGCCTCGCTGTCGGACGGTTGCCGCGGCCGGACCAGATCGACCTGATGGCCCGCGGCACGCAAACCCAGTTCCAGGCCCTGCACGGTCAAGGCAACGCCATTGACTTCAGGGGGGTAGGTTTCGGTGACGATGGCATAGCGCATGGCGGGCCTCCGGTATGCCACGCATGCTGGGGCCGGGCGATGTAGCCGACATGACCGCTGTATGACGCTTGGATGACGCGCGCGCCGCCACAAAAAGCCACGGCCCCGAAGGGCCGTGGCAGTGACCTGGTGCTATCCGGCGGCGATCAGAAACGCTGCTGGTACTTCATGTACATGAAACGGCCGATGTCGTAGCCGCCGTAGTAGGAGAACGCCGAGTTCGGCTGGCTGTACATGATGGGGCCGTACTTCTGGAACACGTTGTTGGCGCCGACCGAGACAGTGGCATCCCAGGGCAGGTTGTAACGGAACTGCACGTCGTGGAAGGTGACAGAGCCGCGCCGGTTGTAGTCGCGCGAGCCGGCAAACCAGGGCGCCTGCATGCCCGGGTCGGAGCACTCGTCCGGCCGGGTCTTGACGTTGATGCAGCGTTCCTTCACCCCGGAGTAGTAGCGCGCGGTCCAGCTCACCCCGAAGTCCCCAACGTCCCAGCCCAGGGTCAGGTTGGAGCGCACGCGGAAGCCGCTGCCGATGCCGTTGCTAGGGGTCGGCACGACGTCGGTGTCGTTGGTCGAACGTGACAGGTACGAGCTGACGTAGGTGGTCGACCATCCCGTGCTCAGCTTGCCGTAAGCGGTATCCAGATGGTGGCTGAGCTCCAGGTCGTAGCCTTCGGTTTCCACGAAGCCGGAGTTGCGCTTGCCGTACTTCAACTGGTCGACGATGCCGGTGACCGGATCGCGGGTGAAGCCGCTGCAGCGAGACGCGATGCCCTGCTCATAGCAGTCGCGCAGCATGTCGTTGGGGTGGTCGTTGACGATGGTGTTGTCGATGCGGATCTTCCACCAGTCCAGTGCCACGTTGAGGTTGGGCACGAAGGTCGGGCTCCAGACCAGGCCCAGCGTGCGGCTGGTCGAGGTTTCCGGCTGCAGGTCCGGATTGGAGCCATTGGTGAACGGCACCGGGGTCTGGTCGCTGCTGCTGGTGATCGGCACGCCGCCCTGGCGCAGCTGACGGTAGCTGTCCGCATTGGCGATGTCAGCGGCACAGCGCGCGCGGACCTCGGCACTGCTGGCCGAGGCGCCGTAGACGGTATCGCAGGGGTCGCGGTAGCCGGTGGTGAAGGTCTCCGAGCCACCGCCGTACAGATCGGAGATGGTGGGTGCACGGAAGCCTTGCGCCCACGTGCCACGCACCAGCAGCTGCTCGATCGGCTTCCACTTGAAGCCGAATTTGCTGTTGAGGGTGGTGCCGAAGGTGCTGTAGTCCGAGTGACGGGTGGCGGCGTTCAGGCTCAGCTCGCGCGCACCCGGCAGGTCGGCCAGGATCGGCACGCTCAGCTCCAGGTAGGCCTCGTTGACCTTGTAGTCGCCGCCGGTCGGGCCGGCGGCCAGATTGGTGGTGGCGCCGCTCTGGGCCAGCGGATCGGGAATGAACTCACCGGCCTCCTTGCGGGTTTCCACGCCGAAGGCGAAGCCAAGACCGCCGGCTGGCAGCGTCATGACCGTACCGGCGATGCTGGCGAACGCGTTGCGGGTGGTGGTCTTGCCGCGGGAGACTTCCGGCGGGAACAGATAGTCGATCAGCGCCTGGTTGCCGGTCAGGCCATTGGGGTCATTGCTGCCGTAAGGCACCAGTGGATTCCAGGGCATGCAGCCGGCAATCGGCGCGCCAGGAACGCCGCATTCCACCTTGCCGGTAACCTCGTTGTAGTACGACGGGCCGACCGCGTTCTTGACGCGTTCCTTGTTGAGGTTGCCGGTGGCGCGCTGCAGCAGTTCGCTGCGGTTGTACTGGTAGCCCACTTCCCAATCGAAGTAGCGCTCGCCCACCTCGAAGCTGCCTTCCAGTGCCGCCACCGCACGCCAGGTGGTGAGGTCGCTGGTGCTGACCCGCGGGACCTCCCAGGTGCGGCGATTCCAGGCGATGTCGGTGGGGTTCTCGTACCCATGGTGATTGCCGAACGGATTGAACCAGCTGTCGGCCGACATCCGCCCGATGCCGGCGGTGGAGGACTGCAGCGGATAGCCGGCGATCTGGCGGGTGGACGTGCGCTTGTTGTAGCCCAGCTGAGTGGTCAGGCGGATGTCATCGGTCAACTCCAACCGGCCATCCAGGAACAGCGAATCGCGCTTGAGCGGCGAGATCAGGTGCATCTGTTCCTGCGCGTTGCTGACGTCGCCGGTGACGGGGGTCAAGTCACTGAGATGGTAGTTGCCCGGGTTGGTCGGGTCGGCGCCGCGGTCCAGTGAGTAGTTGCAGCCTGCCGCGGCGGTACAGCCCGGGCCCTTCAGGCCGTTGATCTGACCCCACTGACTGACCTGGGTCCAGTTGTCGCCGGGGTGGCGCGTGGTGTTCGGGAATTGGCTGAACCAGCGATCGCGTGCCCACACCCCCTTCTCTTCGGTGTGCTCGGCCGAGAAGGTCAGCGAAGCGCGGTCGTTGGACCAGCCGGCCACCACGTCGACGCTGTTGCGCGCGCCATCGCCCTGGCTGTACTGGCCGTGGTAGACGTTGGCAGTGACGCCATTGACGTTGTGGCGGGTGATGATGTTGATCACGCCGGCCATGGCGTCCGAACCATAGATCGCCGAGGCGCCGTCCTTCAGCACTTCCATGCGTTCGATCGCCGAGACCGGCACACTGGAGATGTCCTGGTAGCCGCCGGTGTTGATGCCCAGGCGCTTGCCGTTGATCAGCACCAAGGTGCGCTGTGCGCCCAGGTTGCGCATGTCGATGTAGGTGCCACCGGCGTTCTCGCCAGCGGCCAGGACGTTGGAGCGGCTGATGGACGGGCTGCCTACCGCGGTCAGGTTCTGCAGGATGTCGGCGACCGAGCTGAAGCCCTGGCGTTCGATGTCGGCGCGGCTGATCGCGAGCACCGGCTGCGCGGATTCGACATCAACCTGGCGGATGCGCGATCCGGTGATCTCGATGCGGTCCAGGGTGGTCGGGGTGGCGTCCTGGGCGAGGACGGCAGTGGAGGCCAGGCCAGCGGTGCCGGCCACGAGGGCAAGGCGGATCGCCTGCCACAACGGGGTGGTGGATGAAGACATGATCGACTCTCTCTCTCTTATCGGAACGACGTCCAAGAAGTCGGCGGACCCAAGTGCCGCCTGCTTCAAAAGTCCGGCCGTGTGAAGACCGGTGTCCCGAGAGTAGATCGATTGGTTAAGAAGCCATGAAGCACATGTGAGGCCGTTCTCACTATGAGTTCATGGGTGCAGCGATCTGCGAATTCAGCCCATGAATTGCTGCAGATGCACGTTTAGAAACGGTTGAAAGCGTCATGCAACGAAGGGTCGGAACTGCACACCCAGCCCGGCCATACCCTCGGTTTCCCCGATCAGATCCGCGCGCAGCAGCGGACGCGCATCGATATACGCCTGTGGCAGGATCAGTGACAGTCGCGCGTCATCGGCGGTCAGTTCCAGCGCCGGCATCGGGGTGTCTTCGTGCGCGCGGTTGAGCAGGACCGCCAGGCGCAGCAGCGCGGTCATGCGCCGTGCCGGCTGCAGCAGACGTTCGGGCAGCGCCTCGAAGGCGGACTTGGAAATGTTGCGGCGATGGCTGCGCACCAGCGCGGCCAGCAGCTGCTGTTCCTGCCGCGAGAAACCGGCGATGTCCGAGTTCTCCAGCACGTAGCTGCCATGCACGTGGTAGCCGCTGTGCGCGATCATCAGGCCGAGCTCGTGCAGGCGCGCGGACCAGCCGAGCATGCGCGCATCGTCCGGATCCAGCTGCCAGCTTTCTTCGACCTGGGCCAGCAGGTTCATTGCCGTGCGTTCCACACGATCGGCCTGCACGGTATCGATGCCGTAACGCTGCGTCAGTGCCGCGACCGATTCGTCGCGCAGGTCGTTCTCGCTGGCGCGGCCGAGGATGTCGTAGAGAATGCCCTCGCGCATCGCGGCCTTGCTGACCAGCAGCTTCTGCAGCCCGAGTGCCTGGAAGGCGGCTTCGAGCACCAGGATGCCACCGGCGATGATCGGGCGACGATCCGCGGACAGGCCCGGCAGATCGATGTCCTCGATGCGCTTGGCCTTGAGCAGTTCATCGCGCAGCTGCGGCAATGCCTCAGCGGTGATCGCGCCCTTGCTCAGTTTCATCGTGGCGCAGATTTCGCTGATTGCCTTGTGCGTGCCGGAGGACCCCAGTGCTTCGTGCCAGCCCAGTGCGCGGTACTTGTTGGCGAACTGCTGGAACTCCGCGCCGATTTCGGTCAGGGCGTCCTTCCAGCGCTTCTTGCTCAGCTTGCCGCCGGGAAAGAAGCGGCGCGTGCTGGCGATGCAGCCGGCCTGCAGGCTTTCGCGCTCCAGGGTCTGCATGCCCTGGCCGATGATGAATTCCGTGGAGCCACCGCCGATGTCGATCACCAGCCGGCGCTGGTCCGCCTTGGGGGGCTGCGCATGGGCCACGCCGAGGTAGATCAGGCGCGCTTCTTCGCGGCCGCTGACCACTTCGATCGCATGCCCGAGCGCGGTTTCGGCCGGCATCAGGAAGGCCTGCGGCGAGCGCAGCTGGCGCACCGTGTTGGTGGCCAGCGCGCGGACGCGCACCGAGGGGATCGCACGGATGCGCTGGCCGAACCGGGCCAGGCACTCCAGCGCGCGCTGGCGGGCCTCGGCGGACAGGCCGCCCTTGCCATCCAGGCCATCGGCCATGCGCACGGTTTCGCGCAGGCGGTCGACCACCCGCAACTGCCCGAGGGTGTATCGCGCGATGACCATATGGAAACTGTTGGATCCCAGGTCGATGGCGGCGAGCAGGTCGCCATCCTGCAAAGCGGGCGGAGTCGTGGAGGTATGCGGCATGGGCGAATGTTAGCCGAAGGCAGGGGCCCCGCGTCACCGCACCGCCTTCACAGGGGATGCGACGCGGGGTCGCAGGCTACAGACCCTGCAGCAGGGCCATCTGCGCCGCGTGCGGCGGCTCGTCGTGGCCGGGCGTGCACTTGATGTAGCTGCCGTCGGCCTGCAGTTCCCAGGCGTTGAGGTTGTCGTCCAGGTAGTTCTGCAGCACGTCGCGGTAGACCTTGCGCGCCAGTTCCGGGTCCAGGATCGGGAAACAGGTCTCGACCCGGCGCAGCAGGTTGCGCTCCAGCCAGTCCGCGCTGGCGCAGAACAGCTCCGAGGCCCCGTCATTGCCGAACCAGTAGACCCGGCTGTGTTCCAGGAAGCGGCCCACGATCGAGCGCACCCGGATGGTGTCCGACACGCCGGGCACGCCGGGTCGCAGCGTGCAGGCGCCGCGCACGATCAGGTCGATCTGTACGCCCGCCTGTGAGGCCGCGTACAGGGCCCGGATCATCTGGGGTTCGTTGAGGGCGTTCATCTTGGCGATGATCCGCCCGGGGCGGCCACTGGCGGCCAGGCGCGTTTCACGCTCGATCCGTTGCAGCAGGCCCGGGTGCAGGGTGAAGGGCGACTGCAGCAGGCGCTTGAGCTTCATCCGCGGGGCCAGCCCGGACAGCTGCTGGAACAGCAGGTGCACATCGTTGCCGATGTCCGCATCGGCGGTGATCAGGCTCAGGTCGGTGTAGGCCCGCGCGGTACCGCTGTGATAGTTGCCGGTGCCCAGGTGCACGTAGCGGCGCAGCTTGCGGCCCTCGCGGCGCACGATCAGCAGCATCTTGGCGTGGGTCTTGAAACCGACCACACCGTAGACGACCTGCACGCCGGCTTCCTGCAGGCGGTCGGCCAGGCCGAGGTTGGCTTCCTCATCGAAGCGCGCGCGCAGCTCGACCACGACGGTCACGTCCTTGCCGTTGCGTGCGGCCTGGATCAGCGCATCGACGATCAGCGAATCCTTGCCGGTGCGGTACAGGGTCTGCTTGATCGCCAGCACATTCGGGTCGACCGCCGCCTGCTTGATCACATCCAGCACGGCGGTGAACGCATCGAAGGGATGGTGCAGCAGCACGTCCCGGCGCGCGACGATCTCGAAGATGCCATCGCTGTCGCGCAGGACGCGCGGGCTCAGCGACGGGTACTTCAGGTCCGGCCGCTGGATCACGTCATACAGCTGGACCACGCGGTTGAGGTTGACCGGGCCGTCGATGCGGTAGACCGCGTTCTCGGTCAGCCCGAAGTTCTGCAGCAGGGTGCGGACGATGTCGCGCGGGCAATCCTGCGCGATCTCCAGCCGCACGGCCGGGCGGTAGCCACGGTCGACCAGCTCATCGCGCAGGGCAAGCGCGAGGTTCTCGACTTCTTCCTCGTCCACCACCAGTTCGGAATTGCGGGTCACGCGGAACTGATACGCGCCCTGGACTTCCATGCCCGGGAACATCTCATCGACAAAGGTGGACAGCACCGAGGACAGGAACACGAAGGTCTGCGGGCCGCCGAGTTTTTCCGGCAGCTGGATGATGCGCGGCAGTGAACGCGGTGCACGCACGATCGCCAGATGCCCCGCGCGACCGAACGCATCGGTGCCCTTGAGCACCACCACGATGTTCAGCGATTTGTTGAGGATCTTCGGGAACGGGTGCGACGGATCCAGGCCAAGCGGGGACAGCACCGGCATGATCTCGTTGCGGAAATACGCCCGCAGCCAGCGCTTCTGGCGATGGTTCCAGGAGTGCCGGCCGAGCACGTCGATGCCGGCGTCATGCAGTGCCGGGCGCAGGGTCTCGTTCCAGCAGCGGTACTGCTGGTCGACCAACTGCGCGGCACGGTCATGGATGGCATTGAGGATCGCCTGCGGGGTCATGCCGTCCGGCGCGGGCGGCAGGCCGAATTCCTGCGCATGGCGCACCGCAGCCGCGCGGATCTCGAAGAATTCATCCAGGTTGGTGCAGGAGATGCACATGAAGCGCAGGCGCTCCAGCAGCGGCACCTGCGGGTCCATGGCCTGGGCCAGTACGCGGAAGTTGAAATCCAGCTGCGACAGCTCGCGGTTGATGTACAGCGCCGGATCGCGCAGCGGATCGCCGTCCACAGGCACGGCGACGGGAACAGGAGTGCTCATGCGGAAAAGTCTTCAGAAGAAGGAAGGGAGACGACCTCGTTGCGCGCACGCACCTGGTCGGTATCGAAATGGCAGGAGAACGTGCTGCCTTTGCCGACCTCGCTCTGGATCTCCAGACGGGCATGGTGCAGGCCGAGAATGTGTTTGACGATCGACAGCCCCAGCCCGGTGCCGCCGCTTTCGCGCGAGCGGCTGCTGGAGACGCGGTAGAACCGTTCGGTCAGGCGCGGCAGATGGTTGGCCGGAATGCCGTAACCGGTGTCGCGCACCGACAGCACCACGCCATCGCCTTCGCGCGCGAACGCCACTTCCACGCGGCCACCGGCCGGGGTGTAGCGCACCGCGTTGGTGACCAGGTTGGAGAACGCACTGTGCAGTTCCTTGTTGGAGCCCTGCAGATCCACACCGGCGGTATCGATGATGCTGATCTGGTGACGGCCCTGGCTGTGCGCTTCGGCCTCGCGGCGCAGCGTGGCCAGCATCGGCGTCATCGCCACGGCTTCGGCTTCGGTGTGCTCCTGCGATTCCAGCCGCGACAGGGTGAGCAGGTCTTCGACCAGCTGCGCCATGCGCTGGGATTGCTTGCGCATCTCCTCCAGCATCGGGCCGGTGCCGGGGAAATCCTCCGGATCCATCATGTCCAGGTAGCCGTGCACCACGGTCAGCGGCGTGCGCAGTTCATGCGAGACGTTGGCGACGAAGTCGCGGCGCACCTGTTCCAGTCGCAGCAGCTTGCTGACGTCACGCGCGATCAGCAGCCAGTAGTCGGGCGAGTAGGGAATCAGGCGCAGGTTGAGGCGGATCGCCGGATCGACCGGGGAGGGTACATCCAGGATCGGTTCGGCATTGCGGCCCCCGGCCAGCCAGTGCGCCAGCGGCATCGGTTGCAGGCGTTCAACCAGCGCTTCGCCCAGGTCGCCCGGGTGGTGCAGCCCGAGCAGCGAGGTCGCCGCTTCGTTGAACCACTGCACGCGCTGGCTGTTGCGGTCGACCACCACCACCGCATCCGGCAGCGCGGCCGCAGCAGCGCGATAACTGCGCAGCATGTCCAGCAGGCGCCGCTTGCGCGTGCGCATTTCCCACTGGTTGCGGTAGAGCAGGCGGTCCAGCTCGTTCCATACACCGGTGCCGTCACCCATGTCCCAGCGATGGCGCGCGGTGAGGCCACGCAGCACCCGGCGCAGCCGCCAGTAATGCCAGGCCAGTGCACCGATCGAGGCCAGTGCGATGCACATCCACACATGGCCGGCTGCCAGGCCCAGCAAGCCGGCCGCGAGCAGCAGGGCGGCGAGGGTGGCCAGCGTTTTCAACCAGGCAGAACGGATGTGGCGGGGCATTGCGGTCTCGCAGAAAGTGCGGTCCTCGGACTCGATCCAAGGTTATAGCAGGAGTGGCCGGAACCAGGCATGCGCGCCCGGGACCGGCCCGACGAGACTCAGGTGGAGGTGGAGAACCGGTAACCGGCGCCGCGCACGGTCTGCACCATGTTCTCCGCGGCGAACGGCTCCAGCGTCTTGCGCAGGCGGCGGATGTGCACATCGATGGTGCGCTCCTCCACATACACGCTGCCGCCCCACACGTGATCCAGCAACTGGGCACGGGTGTACACGCGCTCAGGGTGGGTCATGAAGAAATGCAGCAGGCGGTACTCGGTCGGGCCGATCGGCACCGGCTGGTCGCCGGCGAAGACGCGGTGTGCGGCGCCATCGATGCGGATCGTACCGACCGCGACGCTGCCATCTTCGTCATCGTCGCGGGCGCGGCGCATGACCGCACGGATGCGGGCCAACAGTTCGCGCGCCGAGAACGGCTTGACCACGTAGTCGTCGACACCGGCTTCCAGGCCACCGACACGGTCGTTCTCTTCCCCGCGTGCAGTCAGCATGATGATCGGCACCTCGCGGGTGAGGGCTTCTTTGCGCCAGCGCCGGGCCAGCTCCAGGCCGCTGGTGCCCGGGAGCATCCAGTCCAGCAGGATCAGGTCCGGGACGCGATCGGCGATGGCGGTCTGCGCCTCGCGCGCGTCGCCGGCATGGATCGGATCGTAGTCGCCCTTGCGCAGGGCAAAGGCGACCATCTCGCGGATCGCGGGTTCGTCATCGACGATCAGGATGCGTTTCTGCACGTGCCCACCGTATTGCTCATCAGATCGGGATTGAGCTCAGTAGACTACGGTTTCATGACAGGTTTGTGACGAGGTGGCCGTTACCGTCGTGGGCCGCCATCCCACCGTCATCCGGGCGCACCTCAGCGGCGGTCCAGCTCGGGGTCGTCGATTCCCTGCCGGCGCATTTCCAGCACCGTGGGGGTGATGCTCTCGATCCGGGCATCGACCCGGGCACGGCCGACATAATCCAGGTTCGGCTGCCGCTTCAAGGCCTGCAGCTGGATCAGCGCCTGCTCCGGGCGGCCACTGAGGTACGCGGCTTCGGCATAGGCCTCGCTGGCCCGGGTGGTGTCGCCAGCCAGTTCACTGGCGCGGGCGAAGCGCTGCTGGAAGACCGGATCATTGCCGCTTTGCGACAGCATCGGGCGCAGCATCGCCTGCGCGCGCTGGCCGGCCTCGCGCCCGCCCTGTTCATTGAGGATGGCCGCATAGGTCAACGCGACCGGGCGGCTGCCGGGGTGCTGGCGCATCAGGGTTTCGAACCGGGCGTTGGCCTGCACCGGCTGGCCGCTGCGCGACTCCGCCTCGCCCAATGCCAGCGCCACCCAGACGTTGTCCGGGTGGTCGCGCAGCATCTCGGCCAGATCGCGGGTGGCCTGCGCGGCCGCACTGTTGCGCAGCCGGCCCAGGGCCAGCCCGTAGCGTTGCGGCTCGGTCAACCCGTTCTTCTGCGCGCGTTGCAGGCTTTCGTATTCCCGGATGACATCGCCAGGGGTATCGGCACTGAGCACGCGCAGGCGCTCACGCGCCCACTCGAACTGGCCGGTGCTGCCGCGGCTGAGCGCGTTGACCGAAATCTGCATCGAGGCCGGCAGCAAGGGGTTGCTCCGTCGCACCAGCGGATCGGACAACGCCGGGTCGGACGGGTTTACCCGCTCCTGGCGAACCCCGCCGGGCACCTCGGTGGTGAGCAGCACCGTGTCCTTCTTCATCTGCTCGGCGCGGGCCTTGGCCTCGCTGATGCGGGTGGTGGTGACCGGATGGGTCTGCAGGAAATCCGGGACGCTGTAACCGCCCTGGTTGCCCCGCATCGAGGCCGACATGCGCTCGAAGAAGCCGGCCATGGCATCCACGTCGTAGCCGCTGCGGGCCAGGGTGCGGATGCCCAGGCGGTCGGCCTCGGATTCGTTGGAGCGGGTGTAATTGATCTGGCGCTGCTGCATCAGGCCCATGCCCGAGGTGATCGCGGCCATGGTGGCATCACCGGAGGAATTGCCGCCGGCCTGCTGCGCGGCCACGATCGCGGCGAGCATGCCGAGCAGGATCGGGATCTGGTCGCGCTGGGCACGTTCGACACCGCGCAGCACGTGCTGCTGGGTGACGTGGGCGATTTCGTGGGACAGCACCGCGGCCACTTCGTCCTCGCGCTCGGCGGTCAGCACCAGGCCCGCGTTGACCCCGATATAGCCGCCGAGGGTGGCAAAGGCGTTGATCTGCCGGTCCTTGAGCATGAAGAACGTGTAGGACTGGCGCGGCTGGGCACTGTTGGAGCCCAGCCGGGCGCCCATGGTCTGCAGCCAGTCATCGACCAGCGGGTCATCGAGCAGATAGCCGTAATTGCGCAGTTCGCGCAGCATCATCCCGCCGTACTCGGCCTGCCGGGCCGGGGTCAGCAGCTCGCCGGCCGAGGAGCCGATGTCTGGCAGCTTGCTTTCCTGGGCCCCGGCCAGCGGCACGGCCAAGGCCAGGGTCAACGCGGCAGAGAGCAGCAAGGGGCGCAAACGGAGCTCCTGGGGGAAGACGGACGACAGCGTGACAGGGCCAGTACAACCTGCAGTTAAACCACAGTGTTGCGGTGGTGACGTGGAAAATCCAGCGGACCGCTACCATATACAGACCAACGTTCCGCTGTGGAGTTTCCCGTGAGCCAAGATGCTGTTTCCACCCCCGGTGGCGCACCCGCCATCACCATCTACTCGACCGCGGTGTGCCCGTACTGCGTGGCCGCCAAGAACTTCCTGAAGAGCAAGGGCCGCGACTGGACCGAGGTCCGGATCGATCTGGACCCGGTCGAGCGCGATAAAATGATGGCCAAGACCCGCCGCACCAGCGTGCCGCAGATCTTCGTGGGCGAGGTCCATGTGGGTGGCTACGACGACATGATGGCGCTGCACCGTGCAGGCAAGCTGGAGCCGCTGCTGGCCGGGCAGGACCCGGCATGAGCGCGGCCGACGACGGCAGCAAGGACCGCATCGCCGAATTCACCGAGTTCCGCCAGCGCATGAACCAGCGCATCCTGGGTGAACCCAACCAGGTCGTGCGTCGCTTCTTCGCGCTGGACACCCAGACCTACCAGGCCGGTGCGCTGGATGTGAAGACCAAGGAACTGCTGGGCCTGGTCGCCTCGATGGTACTGCGCTGCGATGACTGCATCAGCTACCACGTGGCCCAGTGCAAGGACGCCGGCGTGACCCGCGAGGAGTTCTTCGAGACCTTCTCGGTCGGTCTGGTGGTCGGCGGTTCCATCGTGATCCCGCACCTGCGCCGCGCCGTGGACTTCCTGGATCAGCTCGAAGGTGGCGCCGAAGCGCCGGCCGTTCACGAGCATTGAGCTGGGGCCGTGATGGCCCCGCCGCGGTAGGCGCCGACCGTTGGTCGGCTGCTTCGGCGCCCCAGCGATGTCGGCGCTTCCGGTGGCGCACCGTTCAGGTGCGAGACCCCGTTCAGCAACCCGGATAGCAATGCCTCTGGAGGAAAGCCCCTTCTGTTGAAGGGGCGCGCCGACAGGCGCGGGGTAGAGGGGGAATGCGCGGGCAAACCGCTTCGCGGTTTGCAGGGGCGCGCCGACAGGCGGGGGTAGAGAAGGAATGCGCGGCCAATTGTGCCTTTGCCGGGCTGCGCCAATGGTCTAGTTGGGACGTCTGCCCCGGCTAAGGCATAATTGCCGATGAAACTTCCCTTGCGCCCGCGCTTCGCGCACCTCACGGATGGCGCTCCCCCTCGGTTCGGAATACACATCAATGACGCAGAAAATCACGGTCATCCGCGGTGACGGCATCGGCCCGGAGATCATGGACGCTACCCTGTTCGTGCTCGGCAAGCTGGACACCGGCTTTGAATACGAAGACGCCGACGCGGGCCTGGTCGCGCTGGAAAAGCACGGCGATCTGATGCCGGCCTCCACGCTGGAGTCGATCGCACGCAACAAGATCGCGCTGAAGAGCCCGCTGACCACGCCGGTCGGTGGTGGCTTCACCTCGATCAACGTCAGCCTGCGTCGCCACTTCGACCTGTACGCCAACGTGCGCCCGGCCGTCTCGTTCCCGAACACCAAGTCGCGTTTCGGCGACGGCGTGGACCTGATCACCGTCCGTGAGAACACCGAAGGCGCGTACCTGGCCGAAGGCCAGGAAGTGTCGGCCGATGGCGAGACCGCCTTCTCCGGCACCCGCATCACCCGCAAGGGCTCCGAGCGCATCGTGCGCTACGCCTTCGAGCTGGCCCGCAGCACCGGCCGCAAGAAGGTCACCGCCGTGCACAAGGCCAACATCATCAAGTCGACCTCGGGCCTGTTCCTGGCCGTGGCGCGCGAAGTGGCGGCCAAGTACCCGGACATCGAGTTCCAGGAAATGATCGTCGACAACTGCTGCATGCAGCTGGTGATGCGTCCGGAACAGTTCGACGTGATCGTGACCACCAACCTGTTCGGCGACATCATCTCCGACCTGTGTGCCGGTCTGGTCGGCGGCCTGGGCCTGGCTCCGGGCGCCAACATCGGTGAGAACGCGGCGATCTTCGAAGCCGTGCACGGCACCGCGCCGGACATCGCCGGCCAGGGCAAGGCCAATCCGTGCGCGCTGCTGCTGGCCGCTGCGCAGATGCTGGACCACGTCGGCCAGGTCGAGAACGCCGAGCGCCTGCGCAAGGCCATCGTGGCCACGCTGGAAGCCAAGGATTCGCTGACCGGCGATCTGGGCGGCACCGGCAACACCATGGGCTTCGCCCAGGCCATCGCCAGCCGCCTGTAAGCGCGCGGGTCGGTTGTCCAGAAAGCGGGGCGCTTCGGCGTCCCGCTTTTTTGTTGCCTGGCGCCTCATTCGGCAGGGGGTGGGGACATGAAAAAGGCGCCTTGCGGCGCCTTCGTCATCGTGCAGTGAGCGTGTGGCTCAGCGCTGCTGGATCTTGGACAGCAGGCGCAGGAATTCCACGTACAGCCACACCAGCGTGACCATCAAGCCGAACGCGCCGTACCACTCCATGAACTTCGGTGCGCGCGCCTCGGCACCGGTTTCGATGAAGTCGAAATCCAGCACCAGGTTCAATGCCGCCACCACGACCACGAACAGGCTGAAAGCGATCCCCATCCAGCCGCCCTCGTGGATCATCGGGATGTTGATGTTGAAGAAGCTCAGCACGAACGAGGCCAGGTACAGCAGCGCGATGCCGCCGGTTGCCGCCACCACACCCAGCTTGAAGTTCTCGGTGACCTTGATCAGGCCGCTGCGGTACACCGCCAGCATCACGAACATCGTGCCGAAGGTCAGCATCACGGCCTGCATCACGATGCCGGGGAACTTGGCGTTGAACATCGCCGATATCGCACCCAGGAACAGGCCTTCGACCAGCGCATACATCGGTGCGGTGACCGGTGACCATTCCTTCTTGAACACGGTCACCAGGGCCAGCACCAGGCCGCCGATCGCGCCAACGAGCGTGTAGAGCATTGCGCTGGAGGTGGGCAGGCCGTTCGCATCGATCGACTGGCTCCACGCGAACGCGGCCGTCAGCACAGTGAGCAGCAACAGGACGCCGGTCTTGTTGACGGTGCCGTTGATGGTCATCGCCTGGTCGGGGCGGGCCACGACCGAGCCGCTGGCCAGGTCGAGGAAGGTGGACTCGGAAAGTGCGGGATTGCCGCTGCGCATTGCCAATCTCCTTGATGGGGTAGGGGTTCGGCCCTCCGGCCGCTGCCCCGAGCATAGCCGAAGCCGCCATCGGCAATGACGACATGTGAATTGATGTGTGAAAACCGTTGACAGATGCCTTGTCGATTCCCACAATAGGCGGCTCTTTCGGGGGGAACCCCGGAGGGAAACAAACCGCCGGGGTATAGCGCAGTCTGGTAGCGCGCCTGCTTTGGGAGCAGGATGTCGGGGGTTCGAATCCCTCTACCCCGACCAAGCCCGCTGCTCAAATCGGGATTGGAATGCGACAATCCGGATCGAGCGCCCGTAGCTCAACTGGATAGAGCACCGGCCTTCTAAGCCGGCGGTTACAGGTTCGATTCCTGTCGGGCGCGCCATTCGGTGCAAGCGGTAGGAACAAGGTTTTCAGTGGTGGCTGTAGCTCAGTTGGTTAGAGTTCCGGATTGTGATTCCGGTGGTCGGGGGTTCGAGTCCCCTCAGCCACCCCACTGATTCAGACTGGTTCACCGAAAGTGAATCAGGGTTGCAAAAGGCAGCACACACGCTACAATGTGCGCCTGAGTTTTCAGGGCTGTTAGCTCAGTTGGTAGAGCAGTTGACTCTTAATCAATAGGTCCAAGGTTCGAATCCTTGACAGCCCACCAAGACAGAAGCCATCGGGTCCGCCCGGTGGCTTTTTTCTTGTTTGAGACATCGCGTTGAACGGTGTAGTAGTTGAGCGTCTACGGACGCCATTCGCCATCCATTTAAATAAAACGCTTGCGTCGCGCGCAGGAAACCCTGCATAATTCGCCTCCCGATTTTCGGGCTGTTAGCTCAGTTGGTAGAGCAGTTGACTCTTAATCAATAGGTCCAAGGTTCGAATCCTTGACAGCCCACCAAGACGAAAGCCGCCTGGTCCGCCAGGCGGCTTTTTTCTTGTCAAAGCGCTTCAGCTTTGGGCGCGGGCCTGCAACAATGCGCGCCTGAGTGTTCAGACTCGCGAAAGTGGCGGAATTGGTAGACGCCCTGGATTTAGGTTCCAGTGCCGCAAGGCGTGGGGGTTCGAGTCCCCCCTTTCGCACCAGTGCAGGGCATTTTCGCCCGCACCATGACCATGGGCACGTCCCCGATCGGGGAGACGGCCACATGCTGGGCCCTGGCGGCCCCCGGGCATTCTCGGCCCGCGCTGGCGGCGCTGGCGTTTATCGGCGAAACTACAGGGCTGCGGCGGGCATGCGCGTCCACGACCCCGCGTCCAAAACCCGTTTCATCCATCACATCGTGCCGGGGCCCATGCCGCCGGTGGCAGGAGTCAACATGCAAGCTTCGATCGAATCCACTGGCAATCTGGAACGCCGCCTGACCTTCTCGCTGCCGGAAGACCGTCTGCAGACGCACATCAGCGGCCGTCTGGGCGAAATCGCCCGCACCACGCGCATCAAGGGCTTCCGCCCGGGCAAGGTGCCGGCCAAGGTGATCGAGCAGCGTTTCGGCCAGCAGGTCCGCAGCGAAGCCGTCGACGGCCTGCTGCGTGAGACCTTCGATGCCGCCCTGCGCGAGCACGAGCTGCGCATCGCCGGCACCCCGCGCATCGACAAGGGCGAGGGCGAGCTGTCCTTCGTGGCCACCGTCGAGCTGGTGCCGGACTTCGGCGACGTGGACGTCAGCAAGCTGACCGTGGTCCGCCACACCGCCGAGATCAACGACGCCGACATCGATCAGATGATCACCAACCTGCGCGAACAGCGCCGCAGCTGGAGCCCGGTCACCCGTGGCGCCCAGGACGGCGATCTGGTCGCCCTGGAAACCTGGTCGCAGGCCGGCGATGAGCGCCTGCCGGCCGAAGGCACCGAAAAGGGCAGCGTGATCGTCGGCCAGGGCATGATGTTCGAGCAGATCGAACAGGGCCTGGTCGGTCTGACCGCCGGTGAAGAAAAGACCCTGGACGTCGAGTTCCCGGCCGATTGGCGCGTGCCCGCGCTGGCCGGCAAGCAGGTCAAGGTCACCGTCAAGGCGGTGGACGTGTCCGCGCCGGTGCTGCCGGAGGTCGATGCCGAGTTCATCAAGAGCTTCGGCGTGAAGGGTGGCGACGTGGAGCAGTTCCGCAAGGACATCCGCGCCAACCTGGAGCGTGAGCTCAAGGGTGCCCTGATGAACCGCCTGCGCCGCGAAGTCGGCGAGCAGCTGATCGCCGCCTACGCCTCGGTGGAAATGCCGCCGCGCCTGGTCGAGAACGAAGCCCGCGCCATGCTGGATCAGCAGCTCGAGCAGATCCGCCGCAGCGGCCGCAACCCGGGCGACGTCCCGGCCGATGCCCATGAAGGCTTCAAGGAAGCGGCCGCCAAGCGCGTGCTGGTCGGCCTGCTGGTTGGTGAAGTGGCCCGCAAGAACGACCTGCGCCTGGACCCGAAGCGCCTGAATGAAACCATGCGCTTGATCGCGTCGACCTATGAAGAGCCGGAGCAGGTCATTGAGATGTACCGCAACGACCCCCAGCTGATGAGTGGGCTGCAGAATCGTGTGATGGAAGAGCAGGTGATCGACTGGATCGCCGAGCGCGCCCAGCACACCGAAGAGAAGCTGTCGTTCCAGGACGCGATCCGCCAGTAAGCGGTCCGCGTTTTACGCCCCGCGCCCCGGCGCGGGGTCGTTCCCCCCAAAATAGGTGCCTCACTAATGGACAACCGAACCACAGCCCTGAACATGGTTCCGATGGTGGTCGAACAGACCAGCCGCGGCGAGCGCGCCTATGACATCTATTCGCGCTTGTTGAAAGAGCGTCTGATCTTCCTCGTGGGCCCGATCGACGATCACATGGCCAACGTGGTGGTGGCGCAGCTGCTGTTCCTGGAAGCGGACAACCCGGAAAAGGACATCAGCATCTACATCAACTCGCCCGGTGGCGTGGTCACCGCCGGCATGGCGATCTACGACACCATGCAGTACATCAAGCCGGACGTGAGCACCATCTGCGTCGGCCAGGCCGCCTCGATGGGCGCCCTGCTGTTGGCGTCCGGCGCAGCCGGCAAGCGCTATGCGCTGCCGAATTCGCGCGTGATGATCCACCAGCCGCTGGGCGGCTTCCAGGGCCAGGCCACGGACATCGACATCCATGCCCGTGAAATCCTGACCCTGCGTTCGCGCCTGAACGAAGTGCTGGCCAAGCACACCGGCCAGTCGCTGGAGACCATCGCCCGGGATACCGAGCGTGACAACTTCAAGAGCGCGGTCGATGCGGTGGCCTACGGCCTGGTCGATCAGGTCCTGGAGCGTCGTCCGGAAGAGTCGATCCAGCCGGCGTAAGGTTGTGCCAGGCCGGGAAACCGGCTTGTTTCCACCGGGTCGGGCAGGACTGGCGTCCTCCTGACCCTGTGCTATTCTCGAATCGAACCCCCGTTCAGTCGGGTGGGGTAACTGGGTAAGCGAAGCATGAGCGAAGACCGCCAAGGTCGTTCCACGGACACCGGCAAGATCCTCTACTGCTCTTTCTGTGGAAAGAGCCAGCATGAGGTGCGCAAGCTGATTGCGGGTCCGAGCGTGTTCATCTGCGATGAATGCGTCGAGCTGTGCAACGACATCATCCGTGAGGAGCTGGAGGAGAAGGCGCAGTCGGCCCGCAGTTCGCTGCCCAAGCCGCGCGAGATCCTCGAGGTCCTGGACCAGTACGTGATCGGGCAGAACCGCGCCAAGCGGACCCTGGCCGTGGCCGTATACAACCACTACAAGCGCATCGAGAGCCGCCAGAAGAACGACGAAGTCGAACTGGCGAAGTCGAACATCCTGCTGGTCGGTCCGACCGGTTCGGGCAAGACGCTGCTGGCCGAAACCTTGGCCCGCCTGCTCAACGTGCCGTTCACCATGGCCGACGCCACCACGCTGACCGAAGCCGGTTACGTGGGCGAGGACGTGGAGAACATCATCCAGAAGCTGCTGCAGAAGTGCGACTACGACGTCGAGAAGGCACAGCAGGGCATCGTCTACATCGATGAAATCGACAAGATCTCGCGCAAGAGCGAGAACCCGTCGATCACCCGCGATGTGTCCGGCGAAGGCGTCCAGCAGGCCCTGCTGAAGCTGATCGAAGGCACCGTGGCCAGCGTGCCGCCGCAGGGCGGTCGCAAGCACCCGCAGCAGGAATTCCTGCAGGTGGACACCAAGAACATCCTGTTCATCTGTGGCGGCGCGTTTGCCGGCCTGGACAAGGTGATCCAGCAGCGTTCCAACGATTCGGGCGGCATCGGCTTCGGTGCCAAGGTGAAGAGTTCCGAGCGCAAGCAGGAAGTGGGCAAGATCCTGGCCGAAGTCGAGCCGGAAGATCTGATCAAGTTCGGCCTGATTCCGGAGTTCGTCGGCCGCCTGCCGGTCGTGGCGACCCTGGAAGAGCTGGACGAGGCCGCCCTGGTGCGCATCCTGACCGAGCCGAAGAACGCCATCACCAAGCAGTTCAAGAAGCTGTTCGAGATGGAGCACGTCGAGCTGGAGTTCCGTCCCGACGCACTGGCCGCCATTGCCCGCAAGGCGCTCAAGCGCAAGACCGGTGCCCGCGGCCTGCGTACGATCGTCGAATCGGTCCTGCTGGACACCATGTATGACCTGCCCTCGGCAGAGAACGTCAGCAAGGTGGTGGTGGACGAATCGGTGATCGAACACAAGTCCGAACCGTACCTGATCTACCAGACGCCACCGGCGCCTGAACAGAAGGCGGCTGGTGCTGAATAATCAGTTCAAGTAATTGAATTGAAAGAATTTTTTCAGAACAGCTTGCATCTAGAAGCCGATGGCCCCATAACGAGGCCATCGGCTTTTTTTGTATCCGGGCGAGGCGCCCGGAGGCCATCCCCACTGTTCCACTGGAGCCCACATGGCCCGTTCCCCAACTGAGACTCTCGACCTGCCGGTACTGCCGCTGCGTGACGTGGTGGTGTTCCCGCACATGGTCATTCCGCTGTTCGTCGGCCGTGACAAGTCCATGCATGCGCTGGAGCAGGCGATGGAAGCGGACAAGCGCATCCTGCTGCTCGCGCAGAAGTCCGCCGAGACGGATGATCCGTCCGCCGCCGATCTGTACCAGGTCGGCACGCTCGCCCAGGTCCTGCAGCTGCTGAAGCTGCCCGATGGCACGATCAAGGTGCTGGTCGAAGGCCTGTCGCGCGTCAACGTCACCGACGTGACCGAGCGCGACGGCGCGCTGCACGGCGTGGGCATGGAAATCGAATCGGACGAGTCGCGCGAGCCGCGCGAGATCGAGGCGATCGCCCGTTCGCTGATGTCGCTGTTCGAGCAGTACGTCAAAACCAACCGCAAGCTGCCGCCGGAGCTGCTGCAGACCCTGGCCGGCATCGATGAACCCGCGCGCCTGGCCGATACCATCGCCGCGCACATCAGCGTGCGCCTGGCCGACAAGCAGCGCCTGCTGGAAACGCTGCAGATCGGCGACCGCCTGGAAATGCTGGTCGGCCTGGTCGATGGCGAGATCGACGTGCAGCAGATGGAAAAGCGCATCCGCGGCCGCGTGAAGTCGCAGATGGAAAAGAGCCAGCGCGAGTACTACCTCAACGAGCAGATGAAGGCCATCCAGAAAGAACTGGGTGACCTGGACGACGCGCCCGGCGAGATGGACGAGCTGGCCCGCAAGATCGCCGAGGCGGGCATGCCCAAGCCGGTGGAGACCAAGGCCAAGGCCGAGCTCAACAAGCTCAAGCAGATGTCGCCGATGTCGGCCGAAGCCGCGGTGGTGCGCAACTACCTGGATTGGCTGCTGGGCGTGCCGTGGAAGAAGCGCAGCAAGGTCCGCAAGGACCTCAAGGCCGCACAGGACACGCTGGATGCCGATCACTTCGGCCTGGACAAGGTCAAGGACCGCATCCTGGAATACCTGGCGGTGCAGTCGCGCGTGAAGCAGATGAAGGGCCCGATCCTGTGCCTGGTCGGCCCGCCCGGCGTGGGCAAGACCTCGCTGGGCCAGTCCATCGCCAAGGCGACCAACCGCAAGTTCGTGCGCATGAGCCTGGGCGGCGTGCGCGACGAGGCCGAGATCCGCGGGCACCGTCGTACCTACGTTGGCTCCATGCCGGGCCGCATCGTGCAGAACCTCAACAAGGTCGGCAGCAAGAACCCGCTGTTCGTACTCGATGAGATCGACAAGATGTCGATGGACTTCCGTGGCGATCCGTCGTCGGCGCTGCTGGAAGTGCTCGATCCGGAGCAGAACAACGCCTTCAACGATCACTACCTGGAAGTGGACCTGGACCTGTCCGAAGTGATGTTCGTGGCGACCTCCAACTCGCTCAACATCCCCGGCCCGCTGCTGGACCGCATGGAAGTGATCCGCATCCCCGGTTACACCGAGGATGAGAAGCTCAACATCGCCATGCGCTACCTGGTGCCCAAGCAGATCAAGGCCAACGGCCTGAAGCCGGAAGAGCTGGAGATCGAGGCGGACGCGATCCAGGACATCGTGCGCTATTACACGCGCGAGTCCGGCGTGCGCAACCTCGAGCGCGAAGTCGCCAAGATCTGCCGCAAGGTGGTCAAGGAGATCGCGCTCGCCGGCCCGGTGGCACCGGCCAAGGCCGCCAAACCGGCCAAGGCCGGCAAGAAGGCCAGCGCAAAGAAGAAGGCGCTGGTGGTGGTCAACGGCAAGAACCTGGACAAGTACCTGGGCGTGCGCCGGGTCGATTTCGGCCGGGCCGAAGAGCAGAACGAAGTGGGCCTGGTCACCGGCCTGGCCTGGACCGAAGTGGGCGGCGATCTGCTGCAGATCGAATCCACCCTGGTGCCGGGCAAGGGCCAGCTGATCCTGACCGGCCAGCTGGGCAACGTGATGAAGGAATCGGCCTCGGCGGCGCTGTCGGTGGTGCGCTCGCGCGCCGAGCGGCTGGGCATCGACAACGAGTTCCTGCAGAAGCACGACGTGCACGTCCATGTGCCCGATGGTGCTACGCCCAAGGATGGCCCCAGCGCGGGTATCGCGATGGTGACCTCGCTGGTGTCCACGCTCACCAAGGTGCCGATCCGGGCCGAAGTGGCGATGACCGGCGAGATCACTCTGCGTGGCCGCGTCACGGCCATCGGCGGCCTGAAGGAGAAGCTGCTGGCGGCGCTGCGTGGCGGTATCACCACGGTCATCATCCCCGAGGAGAACCGCAAGGATCTGGCCGATATCCCCGCCAATGTCACCCGCGATCTGAAGATCGTGCCGGTGAAGTGGATCGAGGAAGTGCTCGACCTGGCCCTGGAGACGCCACTGACTGCACCGAAGCCGAAGAAAGATGGGCAGCGTGTCACGGTACGTGGCAAGTCCAAGACAGCTTCCACGACGCGCGTCAAGCACTGACGCGTGCTGTGGAAATGCCCGAAACCCGCGTCGTTATTGGCTTTTCAGCTTGCGTGGGTAGGGGGGCACTGGTATAAAAGCACCACTCGCAAGTCAGCGTCATGCTGAATTCGGCGAACTGAGAACTTCACTGGCATCCGGCGGCGTATCGTCCTCGGGTGTCTCAATGTTGAATCCGCGGAATCCCCGCCAAAGGAGCTGTAGAGAATGAACAAGACCGAATTGATCGACGCCGTTGCTGAAGCCGCCGACCTGACCAAGGCCGAGTCCAGCCGCGCCGTTGATGCCGTCATCGCTTCCGTCACCAAGGCCCTGAAGGGCGGTGACGCGGTGACGCTGGTGGGCTTCGGCACGTTCCAGGTCCGCGACCGCGCTGCCCGTACCGGCCGCAACCCGAAGACCGGCGACACCATCAAGATCGCTGCGTCGAAGAATCCGTCGTTCAAGGCTGGCAAAGCCCTGAAGGATGCCGTAAACTAAGCGGCTTGCTGGGGTGCTTAGCTCAGCGGTAGAGCGTCTCCTTTACACGGAGAGGGTCGGGGGTTCGAAACCCTCAGCACCCACCAGGCACTGCCAGTAAAAGTTTTGAAATGTGGAGCGGTAGTTCAGCTGGTTAGAATGCTGGCCTGTCACGCCGGAGGTCGCGGGTTCAAGTCCCGTCCGCTCCGCCAGTTTTAAAAAAACCTCGAAAAAAGCAGTATTTCGGGGTGGGCAATCTGAATATCTTCGGATAGAATGAGCGCCTGCAAAGTTCAAGTGCGGAGCGGTAGTTCAGCTGGTTAGAATGCTGGCCTGTCACGCCGGAGGTCGCGGGTTCAAGTCCCGTCCGCTCCGCCAGTTTTAAAAAAACCTCGAAAAAAGCAGTATTTCGGGGTGGGCAATCTGAATATCTTCGGATAGAATGAGCGCCTGCAAAGTTCAAGTGCGGAGCGGTAGTTCAGCTGGTTAGAATGCTGGCCTGTCACGCCGGAGGTCGCGGGTTCAAGTCCCGTCCGCTCCGCCAATCTTTGAAAAGCCCTTGGTGAAAACCAAGGGCTTTTTTTTTGTTTTCAATTCAGCATGTCGATCGACGAGGCGGCGCACGCCCGTCGTCCGCCACGGTCAGCGGGTGTGGCAGCGGGCGGATCGCGCGCAGGGGCGGCCGCGGGCACTTTTGGAGCCTGCCGAGAAGCGGGTTACACTGCCGGGCTCGCCAATCAGGCCTTGATTTTTCCCATGCTGCAGAAACTTCGCGACAAGACCTCGGGCTGGATCGTTACCGTGATCCTGGGGCTGCTGATGATTCCGTTCCTGTTCGTGATCGACTCCAGCTACCTCGGTGGCGTCGGCTCGCAGAACGTGGCCAAAGTGGCCGCCCCGCCGACCTGGTGGAAGTCCGCCCCGTCGTGGTGGCCGGTCTCGTTCCTGTGGCAGCACCATGAGATCAGCTCCAACGATTTCCGCGTGCGCTTCGAACAGGCGCGCCAGCAGGCACGCCAGGAACAGGGCGAGGATTTCGATCCGCGCCAGTTCGAAAGCACCGAAAGCAAACTGGCCGTGCTCGATCAGATGATCGATGAGCAGGTCGTGCGCCTGGCCGGCGAACAGTCCGGCATCGTGATCGGTGATGGTGCCGTGCGCGAGTACATCGCCTCGATCCCGGCCTTCCTGGATGCGGACGGCAAGTTCAACCAGGACAACTACCGCATCGCGCTGGCCAGCGGTAATCCCCCGCGCACCCCGACGCAGTTCGAAGCGCTGGTGCGCGAGAGCATCCAGCAGTCGATCATTCCGTCGGCCCTGCAGCGTTCCGGGTTCACCACCCAGAGCGAAGCCGAGCGCCTGATGAAGCTGCTGGGCGAAACCCGTGATGTCGAACTGGCCGCGCTGCCGGAAACCCCGGCCGATACCGCCGAAGTGACCGACGCGCAGATCAAGCAGTGGTACGACAGCCACGCCAAGGATTTCCGCCAGCCGGAAACCGTGTCGCTGGAGTACGTCGAGATCAACGGCGCGAACCTGCCGGCGCCGGCGGCGGCAGACGAAGCCACCCTGCGCAAGCGCTATGAAGATGAGAAGGCACGCTTCGCGACGCCGGAACAGCGTCTGGCCTCGCACATCCTGATCAGCGCCGACGGCAGCGATCCGGCCAAGCTCAAGGCCGCTGAAGAAAAGGCCACGCGCCTGGCTGCGCAAGCCAAGGCACCGGGCGCCGATTTCGCCGCACTGGCCAAGGCCAACTCCGAAGATCCGGGTTCCAAGGACACCGGCGGCGACCTGGGCTGGGTGGAACGCGGCGCGATGGTGAAGCCGTTCGAAGATGCCCTGTTCGCCATGAAGGCGGGCGAGGTCACCGGGCCGGTCAAGACCGACTTCGGTTTCCACGTGCTCAAGCTGCGTGAGACCAAGGGCGGCGAAGGCCGTTCGTTCGACGAGGTTCGTGACCAGCTGGCCGCCGAGCAGCTCAAGGCCGATACCGACCGCGTGTTCACCGAGCTGAGTGGCCGTCTGGTCGATCTGGTGTACAAGAACCCGACCTCGCTGGAAGGCCCGGCCAAGGACATGAGCCTGCCGGTGCAGACGATCGGTCCGTTCACGCACGCCACCGCCAGCGGCATCGCCGCCAATCCGGCCGTGCTGCGCGCGGCGTTCTCCGACATCCTGACCCAGGATGGCACGGTGAGCGACCCGATCGAACTGGGCCCGAACCACAACGTGATGATCCGCGTGACCGAGCACAGCCCGGAGCAGGCGCTGCCGCTGGCCAAGGCCCGTGAGCAGGTGATCGCCGCGATCCATGCCGACCGCACCCGCCAAGCCTCGGAGAAGGCCGTGGACGCCGTGCTGGCCAAGCTGAAGGCCGGGCAGACCCTGCAGGCGCTGGCGACCAGTGACAAGCTGCAGATCAGCCCGCTGCCGGGCCTGCCGCGTACCCAGCCGGTGCCGACCCCGGAGATCAACCGCGCCGTGTTCAGCGCGCCGCTGCCGGCCGAAGGCAACCCGAGCTACGGCAAGGTTGCCGTGCAGGGCCGCTACGTGATCTACGCGGTGACCAAGGTCACCCCGGGCAACGTGGCCGAAGTGGATCCCGCCCAGCAGCAGCAGCTCAAGGAGCAGCTGAGCCAGATCGACGGCATGGCCGCCGCCAAGGCCTACGTCGACGCGATGCGCAAGCACTTCAAGGTGCAGACCGAAGAAGCCAACCTCTAACCGGGTCGGCGTCTGCCGCACAGCAAAAAGCCCGGCAATGCCGGGCTTTTTGTCGAAAACGACACTGCCCGGCAGGACCGGGCAGTGTCGTCACCCGCGATGCGATCCGCGCGCTCAGTCTTCGACGCGCAGCACCGCACCGGGCTTGAGCACACTGCTCCCGCTGAGCCCATTGAGCGACAGCAGGGCCTTCAGGGGCATCCCGTAACGGCGGGCGATGGTCCAGGGCGACTCGCCGTCGCGCACGGTATGCCGGCGGCTGCGCGGGCGATCCGCGCTGGCGACGGTACGGGTGGCTGCCGGCGCAGGGGTCGTGCGGCCCGCCGTGGTGTCCGCCGGTGCGCTGGGAGCCATCGCAATGGCGGCCACGCTGGCGCTGGCATCCACCGGCGCGTGCGCGGTTGGGGCCAGAACCGTCACCAGGCCGGACGGGCGGCCTTTGCCGCTGGCCAGGGCCGGGTTGAGGCGGGCGATCCGCGCCGGGTCCAGATCGCGCTGCTGGGCCCACTGCTGGACGCTGGTGCCGGCCGGCAGGGTGTGGCCCTTGAGCACGGGCACGGTGCGATCCAGCGAGGCCATCACCGCAGGCTCGGTTTCCGCATCTTCCAGCACGCAGGCCAGCGCATGCAGCTTCTCGACATAGGCATAGGTGACCGGCGACAGCCCCGGCAACTCGGCCGGCCGCGCGTTCTGCGCGTTCATGCCCGCCTTGCGCAGCGACTGCAGCACCCGGTACTCGCCGGCGTTGTAGGCCATCGTCGCCAAACGCCAGTCGCCGCCGAACATGCCGTGCAGGGTCTTGAGGTACCGCACCGCGGCCTGGGTGGAATCCACTGCCGAGAGGCGACCGTCGTAGCCCGGGGTCATCTGCACGCGGTGGTTCTTGGCGGTGGTGGCGATGAACTGCCACAGGCCGGCCGGGCCGCCGCCGTTGCGGGCGTTGGGCCGGTAACCGCTTTCCACGAAGGGAATCAGCGCGAATTCGGTGGGCAGGTCGGACTTGCGCAGCTCTTCGACCACATAGCCGAACAGCACCAGCGCATCATCATCCTGGTTGGCCAACCGCGAGGGGGCATGCGCGAACTGCTTCTGCCAACGCGGGCTGGTCGCCTCGGCGTCGCAGGTGGGTTCGGCCAGGCCAGCGCGGAAGCTGGCGAAAATGTCCTGCCCGTTGCGCACCGAGGCCGGCGGCAGCGCCGCAGCGGTCAGGGGGAGGGAGGACAGGCCGGCCACGTTCTGCGACATGCCGGCGGTCAACGACTGGGCGCCCGCGCTGCCGGCCACGGCGATCGCCAGGCCAAGCGCGAGCGGCAACAATCGCCGACTCATGTTCGAAATCCGTCTTTCCAGTGTCGCAGCCCTGCGACAACATCGACTTCATCGGTAACGGGACGCCCGAGATGGGCGCTGACGGCCGCCTGGATGGCGGGGGTGTTCGTACGCAGGAACGGGTTGCATTCCAGCTCGCTTGCCAATGAAACCGGCAGCGTTGGCAGGTCATCGCGGCGCATGGCCAAGGCCTCCTCATGGCGCTGCGACAGCGCAGCGTTGGTGGGGTCTACATGCCGCGCGAAGACGGCATTGGACAGGGTGTACTCGTGGGCGCAACAGACCATCAGTTGCGCTGGCAGGGACGCCAGCTTCCGCAGGGATGCCAGAAGCTGGGGAGGCGTACCTTCGAACATGCGCCCACAGCCCAGGCTGAACAACGCATCGCCACTGAAAAGGTGTTCAGCGGTGTGAAACGCGATATGGCTCCGGGTGTGCCCGGGCACGGATACTACGTGGAACCCCAGCCCCAATGCCTGAACGCATTCACCTTCGGCGACCCGATGGGCCGGGACCTCAATGCGCGGTTCCGCCGGTGCATAGACCTCCACCGCCGGAAAACGGGCCTGAAGTTCGGCGACGCCGCCGATGTGGTCGTCGTGGTGATGGGTCAGCAGAATGCTGTGCGGGGCCCATCCCTGCTGCGCTGCGGCGGCCAGGACGGGGTCGGCGTGGCCGGGGTCGATGACCACGGCGCGGCCGTCGTCGGCGACCAGCGCCCAGATGTAATTGTCCGCAAACGCGGGTAGGGCGGTCAGTCGCATAGAATTGGACCATGCCCCTCGTGCCGAGCCCCCGTCAAGCGACAGTCGCATCCTGGTTTGATACTGAACCGGCACAAGCGTTGTGCCGTCTGGAATCCGAGCGGTTGCGCACCCTCCTCGCCGAGCGTCCGGTGAACCCCTGGCTGTGGCTGGCACCGACGCCTGGCTGGTTGGGGAGTGTGGAACTGCCCGGCCGTGGCCTGCGCCTGTTCCGGGACGGCGCGGCCTACGCCGGGGACGTGCACTGCGGGCTGCCGTTGCCGCTGCCGGATGAGAGCGTCAACGCGATCGTCCTGCAGCATGTCACCGCGCGGGATGCCGAGGCGTTGATCGCCGACTGCGCCCGTGTCCTGATGCCGGGTGGCCGGCTGTGGCTTTCCACGCTCAACCCGTTCAGCCCGTACCGCCGCCAGTGGCGCCATCACGGGCTGGTCGTGCGCAGCCCGCAGCGGCTGCGCCACACCCTCACGCAGGCCGGCCTGAGCTGCGAAGACCTGCAGTACCTCGGCCCGATGTGGCGTGACCGCTCGCCGGCGCGGCGCGACCTGGCCCCGCTGCGGGCTGCCTGTCTGTTCACCGCTGAAAAACGCACTCTGGCCTTGCCGGGACCGACGCCCGTGGCCGCGCCACGCTGGCACGGGACCGTGGCCACCTGATCTGGAATGGAATGAAGACGATAGAAATCCACACCGACGGTTCCTGCCTCGGCAATCCCGGCCCCGGCGGCTGGGCGGCGTTGCTGCGCTACAACGCGCACGAGCGCGAACTGAGCGGTGGTGAAGCGCATACCACCAACAACCGCATGGAGCTGATGGCGGCCATCTCGGGGCTGGAAGCGCTCACCGAGCCGTGCAACATCGTGCTGTTCACCGATTCGCAGTACGTGCGCCAGGGCCTGACCGAGTGGATGCCCGGCTGGATCCGCAAGAACTGGAAGACCGCCGGCGGCTCGCCGGTCAAGAACCGGGAGTTGTGGGAGCGCCTGCACGCGGCCACGCTCAAGCACACCATTGACTGGCGCTGGGTCAAGGGCCATTCCGGCGACCCGGACAACGAGCGCGTGGATCAGCTGGCGCGGGACGCCGCGATCCGGATCCGCGCCGCTGGCCCGGTACACTGAGCCCATGCGTCAGATCATCCTTGATACCGAAACCACCGGCCTGGAATGGCGGAAGGGCAACCGCATCGTCGAAATCGGCTGTGTGGAACTGCTCGAGCGCCGCCCCAGTGGCAACAACTACCACCAGTACCTCAAGCCGGACTGCGAGTTCGAACAGGGCGCGCAGGAAGTCACCGGCCTGACCCTGGAGTTCCTGGCTGACAAGCCGGACTTCGCCCAGGTCGTCGACGACTTCCTCGCCTACATCGACGGCGCCGAGCTGATCATCCACAACGCGGCGTTCGATCTGGGCTTCCTGGATAACGAGCTGTCGCTGCTGGGCGACCACTACGGCAAGATCACCGACCGCTGCACGGTGATCGATACGCTGAAGATGGCGCGCGAGCGCTTCCCCGGCCAGCGCAATTCGCTGGATGCACTGTGCCGTCGCCTGGGCGTGGACAACGCCCACCGCCAGCTGCACGGCGGCCTGCTCGATGCCCAGATCCTGGGCGATGTGTACATCGCCCTGACCTCGGGCCAGGAAGAAATCGGCTTCGGCTCGGCCGATGAGCAGAAAACCGGCAGCGCCCACGCGCAGACCTTTGACACCTCGCGCCTGCTGCCACGCCCGCGCGTGGTTGCCACCGCCTCCGAGCTGGAAGCGCACGAAGCGCGCTTGGCCAAGCTGCGCAAGAAGGCCGGCCGCGCGATCTGGGATGGTGAGCCTGAAGCGGTGGAAGCGGTCAGCGCCTGACGGCCCGCCCCCGGTAGATCCCGGCCGTTGGTCGGGATGCCTGCCTCAATGACACCGCACCAGGATCACGGTGATGTTGTCCGAACCGCCGCCATCCAGCGCGGCGGCGACCAGCGTATCCACGCATTCCTGCGCACTGGCATCATCGAAGGCGAGGGTACGGGCGATGCCCTTGTCCTCGACCTCTTCGGTCAGCCCGTCGCTGCACAGCAGCAACTGCATGCCCGGGCGCAGCTCACCGGTGGTGGTCGCCACATTCAGGTGCGCCGGATCGGTTACGCCCAGCGCCTGGGTCACTACATTGCGATGCGGATGCGCACGCGCCTGCTCGGCGGTCAGATTGCCCTGCGCGACCAGTTCCTGGACCACGCTGTGATCCTGGCTGAGCTGGGCCAGCGTGCCGTCGCGCCACAGGTACGCGCGGCTGTCGCCGACCCACGCCACCTCATACCGACTGCCCTGCACACGGGCCGCCACCACGGTGGTGCCCATCGGCAGGCTGTCGTTGCGGCGGCGCGAGGTGCGGATGATCTCCTCATCGGCGATGCGGATCGCATGCGCCAGCGTCGCCCCGCGGCGGATCTCCCGCACGATGGTCTCGCGCGCCAGCGCACTGGCCACCTCACCGCAGGCGTGCCCGCCCATGCCATCGGCGACCAGCCACAGCGCCAGTTCGCCATCGCCGTAATACGTATCCTCATTGAGGTCACGGCGCAGGCCGGGGTGGGTCAGGTGTCCGAATTCGATCATGAAGGCGCGTGCCGGTGAGGATTGCGAGGGATAACGGCATGATCGCGGCCCGCCGGACATCCGGCAAGGCATCCATACAGAAGAAATTCACTTCTTTGCACGCAATGACTTGTCGCCAGCGCGTCCTGCCCGTATCATTCGCGTCCCGGTTCGCCGGGACCATCTGGAGAGGTGGCAGAGCGGTTGAATGTACCTGACTCGAAATCAGGCAGGCGTTTATAGCGCCTCGGGGGTTCGAATCCCCCCCTCTCCGCCAGATACATGAAAAAGGCCGCCCATTGGGTGGCCTTTTTCATGTCCGAGATCGGGCGTCTTCCGACCGCTACGAAATGAGCGGCGCCCAATTGCGGGGGGACGAGAACCCCCGACGGGGGTTCGACGGATCTGCAGGAGCAGATCCGGACAGACGAACGTCTGGCCCTGGAGCGCGCAAGCGCGGAAGGGCGGGGTGCAGGGATGCACCCCGCAATCCCAATGAAGCGGCCACCCTGTTTCCGAAGCCCTCAGCGCCATCACCGACATTCCCGGGCGCGCGGCGACGCGGTCATCCCCAACGGCGTCTCCAGCTCTGGGAGGCGCGGCCCTGGAGCGCGCAGCGCGGAAGGGCTGGGTGCATGGATGCACCCAGCAGTCCCAATGAAGCGGCCGCACGCTTGCCCCACACCCCTCCAACATGCGCTCCGCTAAACTGCCCACCTCACGTATACGGATCCCCACCATGACCGCTGAAATCCTCGTCCCCGTGTCCTTCGGTGAACTGCTCGACAAGATCTCGATCCTGCAGATCAAGTCCGAGCGCATCAGCGACGAGGCCAAGCTGGCCAACATCCGCACCGAGCTGAGCGCGCTGGAAAAGACCTGGATGGCGCACCCGGCCGGGGTCAAGGACATCGCGCGTCTGCGTGCCGAGCTGAAGGCCGTCAACGAGCGCCTGTGGGACATCGAAGACAACATCCGCCTGCAGGACAAGGCCCAGGCCTTCGATGACCACTTCGTCGAACTGGCCCGCAGCGTCTACCAGCAGAACGATGAGCGTGCCCGCATCAAGAAGGACATCAACCTGGCGCTGGGCTCGCTCTACGTGGAAGAGAAGTCGTACAAGGATTACGCGCCGCGCGGGGCGTAATCGGCCACATAACGTTCGAAGGCGGCAATGCCGTCCTCGACCGTGATCAGCTGCATCACGTCGTCGAATTCGATCTTCGCACCCCATTTCAGTTCGCTGGCCGGCTTGCCCAGGAATTTGCGCGCGGCAGCGTCGTAGCGGTCCACGCAGTAGCGGCGGTCGGAGTAGGGGCCGCTGCGGTGCGGGTTGCTGGCCGCATGCAGGCCCAGCACCTTGGCGCCCATCGCGTTGGCGATATGCATCGGGCCCGAATCGGGCGTCATCACCAGCGCGGCGCGCGCCAACAGGGCGGGCAGCTGCTTCAGCGTGTCCTTGCCGACCAGATCCAGCGCCGGGGTGGTGAGCTGTGCCTGGATGGCATCGGCCATGCCGCGCTCCAGGTCGCTGCGCCCACCGCACAGCACCACCCGCCAGCCGCGTGAGGTGGCGTGGTTGGCCACGGCCGCATAGCGGTCGGCATACCAATTGCGGCGCACGTGGCTGGAGCAGGGCGAGATCATCAACACCGGGCGGCCATCGTCGGCCCATTGGGCATTGGCCCACTCGAACGCCGCCGGCGGCACGGCCAGGTCCCAGCTGACCTCGGTCTGTTTCAGGCCCAACGGCTCGCAGAAGCTGCCGATCGCGTCGAGTACGTGGATGCCCGGGCGGTCGGGAATGCGCTCATTGATGAAAAGCCCGTGAAGGTCCTTGGAGCGCGATCTGTCGTAGCCGATGCGGCGTTTGGCGGGTACGAAGGCAGACAGCACGTTGGCGCGGAAGGCGACCTGCATCTGCAGCAGCGCATCGAACCGCCCCGCGGGAAGGCTGTCGCGCAGGGCCCGCATGCCGGCCAGGCCGGTCTTCTTGTCGTAGCTGTGGAAGGTCACGCCGGGCAGCCCGTCGAGCAGCTTGTGGCCGGCCTTGTCGATGATCCAGTGCAGTGACACCCCGGGATCGGCCTGCTGCAGGGTGCGCACCAGCGGCACCACGTGGGTCACGTCCCCCAGCGCGGACAAACGCAAAAGACACAAGGAAGAGGACGTTGGTGCCATGGTGTTGTTAGACTCGAAGGAATGGTCGCATTCGACGCCACTGAAGCGCTGACGCCCTGCCGCGATGGACGCGGTATCGGCGCCATTCTGTTCGACCGCGAAGCCTTGCGGCAAGCCGAGATGAGCCTGTTCGCGCCGGCCCACTGGGGCGAGCGGGCACGACCGGTCGCCGATGGCGGCCGCGGCGGCGCCTGGTTCGTCGATGCGCCCTTCGGTCATGCCGTGCTGCGCCAGTACCTGCGCGGCGGCCTGGCGGCCAAGCTCAGCCGGGACCACTACCTCTGGCGCGGCGCCAACCGCACCCGCAGTTTTACCGAATTCCGGCTGATGCGCGCCCTGCACGCACAGAAGCTGCCGGTACCGCGCCCGATCGCCGCGTTCTACATGCGCGAAGGCCTGCGCTACAAAGCGGCGATCCTGATGGAGCGGCTGGAGGGCGTGCGCTCGCTGGCCGACCGCGCGCTGGTCGCCGGGCGCGGCGCGCCATGGGAAGAGACCGGCCGGCTGATCGCGCGCTTCCATCGCGCCGGGCTGGACCATGCCGATCTCAACGCCCACAACATTCTGTTCGACGCCAACGGCCACGGCTGGCTGATCGATTTCGATCGCGGCGTGCTGCGTATCCCGGCCACCCGCTGGCGCGAACGCAATCTCAAGCGGCTGCTGCGCTCGCTGATCAAGCTGCGCGGTGAACGCAGTCATGACGACGTCGAAAAGGACTACGCACGGCTGCGCCGCGCCTACGACCTGGCCTGGAACCGGGGTTACTGATGGACTGGGCATTGCGCTTCATGGGGGTCGGCAATGCGTCGGCCGTGCAGCTGGGTTCGCCGATGGCGGTGATCGAGCGCGACGGCCGCCCGTGGCTCACCATCGATTGCGGCGGGGAAGGGCTGACGGCCTTCCAGGCGCACTACGGGCATGTGCCGCAGGCCCTGTTCGTCACCCATGTGCACCTGGACCATGTCGCCGGTTTCGAACGCCTGTTCGTGGATGCCTATTTCTCGCCGCAGCGTCGTGGGCGCATCCGCGTGTACGTGCCGGCGACGGTCGTGCCGCTGCTGCACAAGCGCGTGGCCGATTATCCGAACGTGCTGGCCGAGGGCGGCGCCAACTTCTGGGATGCCTTCCAGCTGATCGTGGTCGGCGATGCGTTCTGGCATGACGGCGTGCGCCTGGAAGTCTTCCCGGTCCGCCATCACTGGCCGGAAACCGCATATGGGCTGCGCCTGAAGGGCGCGGTCACCTGGAGCGGCGATACCCGCCCGATTCCGGAAATGTTGGCGCGCTATGCCGACGACAATGAACTGATCGCCCACGACTGCGGCCTGCACGGCAATCCCTCACACACCGGTGTGGATGACCTGGAGCGTGAGTACACGCCCGAGCTGCAGGCGCGGATGTTGCTGTACCACTACGCCAGCGAGAGCGACGGCGATGCGCTGCGCCAGCGTGGCCACCGCGTGGCCCTGCCCGGTGAACGTGTGGCGCTGGCCACCCCGACCGCCGTGCACGTGCTGGCCCAGGATCCGCCCTGAGCATGGATGACGCGCTGGCCGCCCATCTGCAGGCGCTCGAACGCGCGTTGCATGGGCCGGCGGTCCGCGGTGATGTCGCGCAGCTGGCGGCGCTGTTGGATGACGACTTCCGTGAGATAGGCAGCTCGGGCGCGTGTTTCGACCGTGCTGCTGCGCTGGCCGAGATTCCGCGCGAGCGCGCGCAGGTGGAGATCGTGTCCAGCGATTACGAGGTCGGCCTGCTGGCCCCGACGCTGGCGCAGGTGCGCTACCGCAGCTGGTATGTGATCGACGGGGTGCGCCAGCGCGAGGTGCTGCGCAGCTCGCTGTGGCGGCTGCACGGCGAGGCATGGCGGATGGTGTTCCACCAGGGCACGCCCGCAGCGCCTTGAGCGGCAGCATCGCGTGGGGAAAACCGGGAGCCCAAAAAGGTGGCGGCCCCGCCGGCTGACCTCGGCGCCCGCGTCGATCGATACCGTTGCTGCCTTCCGGCCCTGGCGGGATTTTCGACCTAGCGTCGCGAGGGGCCGACGGGGCCACCATAGAGACGTTCCGGCTGCAGGGCGATCAAGGATCAGCCGGCCGCAGGCGGAAGGTGCACCGCAGGAACAGGCCCGGCAGTGCAGTCGCGCATTCTAGCGCATGCGTGGCACGCAGTGCCAGACGCGGAGGCTGAATCCCGTGTAGCCCGTCGTGACACGGAGCGGCCAATGCGCGGGCGGGTTGCTAAAATGCGCTGCACAGGAGGAACGGCCTCCCCCATTTCGGGAATCACTGACCAGGACGGCCTGGCCCCCATCAAGGAGGGCCGCATGGCCTGGATCTATCTGTTGGCAGCGGGTGTACTGGAAATCGTCTGGGCGTTCTCGATGAAGCAGTCCGAGGGGTTCAGCAAGCTCACCCCCTCGATCATCACCCTCGTGACCATGATTGCCAGCTTCTGGCTGCTGTCGTTGGCGATGCGCACGTTGCCGTTGGGCACCGCGTACACGATCTGGACCGGCATCGGCGCGGTCGGCGCGTTCGTGATCGGCATTGCCTTCCTCGGCGAGCAGGTCAGCGCGATGCGGATTGCCGCGGCGGTGTTGATCGTGAGCGGGTTGGTGTTGATGAAGTTGAGCAGTAGCTGAGGCGTTCAAAACGCACGCTGCGCGCTTGGGGGTAGGGCCACGCGATGCGTGGCTGACGTAACCCTGACGCACTCCAATCACTGGCGCCGCTCAACGTGGCGCCAGTTCGAGTGCCATCTCCACCGCATCCAGTCCGGGGCCGTGCCCATCGGGGGTGATGTGGGTGACGACGAAGCCGAGGCCGGCGTAGAACGCCTGCGTGTACTGGCTGGTGCTGAGCGTGACGCGCTGGGCGCCGAGCGTTCTTGCGTGAGCCAGGCGTGCGTGGGAGAGCTGCGTGCCCAGGCCCTGGCGATGCCGGGTGCGGTCGACCATGCCCCAGCAGAAGGCCGCGGTGTGTTCGTTGTCGAGGGCGAGGCCGCCGCAGGCGACAAGGTGGCCGTTGTGTTCGATGACCAGATAGTCGTGGGCGCGGTGTGGGTGGAGCAGGTAAGTGGCGAAGTCGTGGCGTTCGTGTGGGGCGAAGTAACGCGGCACGTTGGTGTCGAACAGTGCGAGGCAGGCGGGGGCGTCAGTTGGGGTGTAGGGGCGGAGGGTGGGCATGGGGGGACTTTGGCATGGGGTGGCTGCGCAAAGAGCAGCCGACCAGCGGTCGGCTCTACCGTTAGCGGTGGCGACGGTTTGCGTGGCGCTAGCGTTGGCGGCGCAGAGGCTTCGGATGCAGGGTGGCTGCTTCATTGGGATTGCTGGGTGCATCCATGCACCCAGCCCTTCCGCGCTGACGCGCTCCAGGGCCAGCCGTTCGGCTGTCCGGATTCGCTCCGGGCGAATCCGTCGAACCCGTTGGGGTTCTCGTCCCCCATGCTGTCCGCCACACAAATAAAAAGGCCGCCCCTGAGGGCGGCCTTTTTATTTGTGTGGCGGAGAGAGGGGGATCGGATCGACTCCAATCTAACCCCTTGACCCTGCAGCAGATCGCAAACCGGACATGTGTCCTGTGTTGTGTCCCGCAATGATAAGGCAGCCGGAAGAGATTTCCCACCGGACAGCTATCTCCTCGACCCCGTTGGCGATTTGGTTGCCGTAACTTGGGGAGAGAGTTGGGACTGCTCCACCATCTTCGCTACGTCGTTCTGTATTCCTTGAATCAGCTTCTGAGACAGCTTGTTGGCTCGGTCTTTCCTTTCCTTCCGTAAGCTGTCCACAACCTGAGCAAGAGAGGGCTCTAGTGCAGGGTCGAACTTCAGCTCATATACGTCCATTTCCTTCCGAAGCGCATTTGCGAAGGCGGTGACAGATTCAGTGGTTAGGGTGAGCCAGCCAGGCGGTATTTGGCGCTGTTGGGAAGGGCCATAAGCGAAGAGCGTCGCCAAACTCTTAGTATTATCAGTGAAAGAGGCCTTGGGAATTCGTGCGCTTCTCCATAGGGTCTCGGCCAAGCGAATCTTCCTGATTGACTTGATTTTCCCCGTCTTTGATGCGCTCTCCATCTTCTTCAGGCGGGTTAGATAGCTATCTTTCATGCTCTCCCGTGCCGACGTGTATGCGGTATGTAGGCCTGCGAGGTCCGACATGGGGACGCAAGAGAATAGGTCACGCTGGTAAATCAAGTAGTGTATCCAATGCAAGTGCTTTAGATCGGCACTTTTGTTGGCATTGGTCAGAATCGACCTCCCATGGTCAAACAGGCGAAGAAACTGCGGCTCCGCTATTCGATCCGGCTCGCTGCGGGCGGGGGAGATCCGGTGAACATCGAACGTCGCAGATTCTTGCAGCATTCGCTTCGCCTGAAACACTGCGGCGCGGGTTATGTCGCCGTTGACTCTGAGTATCAGTGCGAAGTCTGCTCCTGTTGATGGCTCCGCATGATCTTCATTCCCATTCTTTTTATATTTTACCCAGGTGAAGTCTGGGGCGGTCCCATATGCTTCACTGCACCAGGGGGCCGCCGACGCTATGTATGCAAGTAAGCCGCTAGTGGTCGACTCTTCATCCTCGACGATGAAGTTTCCATCCAAGATGAACTCTTGTAGTCCGATATGAAGAGTGGAGGAGAGTGCGGTCTTTTCAAACGGATTTCCCTTTTTGACATGCTTTTCGTCTATCACCTGCTTGATGCTGCGCGTGCGTTTCAATGCGGTTGCCTGCGTCTTTTGCCAGCGACAGGTCAATACTAGCAGCATGGTGGGCTTTCATTGCAGACAAGATTTTGGCGGTGATCGGCAGTCCATGCCTCTCAATCAGACTGTCTAGGCTGCGCTTCAAGTCGTTCTCGGATGGGGGCGCTTTCCCGTTCAGAACAGCTAAGGCGGAGGGAGTCCTTTCGGATAGACCCAGGAGCCAGTCACGAACCTGTCGCGAACACCGGTCTCCCAACCGAGTGCATTCCAGTGCTAGACGCCCTAGATAAATGTTTAGTTCGACCATGGTTTCTGCCTCGACAACGCTGTGTGTTACAGCTTCCCGCAGAGTCTTAAAGGAGGGGCCGATACTTTGGTGATTGATGCTATCTCGCACTGCCCATTCGCGCCTATCGTTCTGACGTTCTATGGATAAGCCGAACCTCGCGATTCTGGCGCTCGCCTGAACCCTATTCACTAGATCTCTTCTCGAAATAATAATGAAAATAGCTCGCGGATCGGACTTGTCAATCCTTGTGAGGGATCTAGCTTTTCCAGCCCTTAGAAAGGCAATGAAAAGGGCCGCTTATTGCGGCCCTAGGGATTAGACGGACATGCTTATGCTATTGCGTCAAGTGGGCATAAAGCACAAGCAGGAACATCGGCAGCCCACTGAGCAGGCCAAACACCCAGAAAGCGCCCATCAGCGTCAGCGGCGTCATGATCCACCACTGCCACCACGTAAAGCCCACATCGCGTGCCTGCGCTGCGTGGGCCTCGACCGGGTAACGACGCGCCGCCTTCCGGGTTGCGCGTCGGGCCATGAGCGGCCCGACGACGAACCCGAAAGGTCCTAGGAAGAGCAGGGTCAGCGAATACCACCAGAAGAATCGGTCTCGCGGGGTCATCAGCCTCCGGGACGCGGGACGCGTATGAGTAGCGAATGGAGGGGGCAGGGCACTCATTTGACGTAGGCCTTCCATGTTCCGGATTCCTTGGCATATCGAAGGTTCTTGCTGACGGGGACAGGCACCTGCCGGCCGCCGATGTCGATGGATACTTTTCCGGTCGTGTCGCACCGGTAGCCTTCCATGTCTTGGGCTTCTACGCACCCGGACAGCTGGAACTCTTGGATTCCGGTGATCTGACCTGCGCCACTCTGGGTAAGCAGGGCTGCCAAGGCCTTCTCGGCATCGCTGCTGGAAGGCGGACCACCGCAGGCGGTCAGGGTGAGGGCAACGGCCAAGCCGGCCAAGATGAACTTCGTTGCTTTCATGGTCATTCCTTGAGATGGGCGGGGCAGCCAAGGGCCCCCAAAGTTATTGCGACGAGGTATCTGCTTAGCGGTCGCGGTTGCCTTCGGGCTGGAAGCCGGCGATCCACATCCTTGAATCCTTGAACGGGGTCAGCAGCCCCGAGGCCCCGGGGTGCAGGTCGGCGGTCTGAATGAACCCAGCGACCCAGGCGACCCGGAGGGCCACATCGACGGCCCGGTCGGATACGCCAGGGCGGGACACGTTGACGACGAACGGCTGCGCGGGCGGGTTGGGGCCCGTGGACCGGCTGGCCCCAGTGTTGGCCTTGCCGGCAGGCACTCGAACGCCCATAAGAGCGTCCCGTCCCTTCCAAAGGGCCGACGTGTTGAGCTCCGCCACATCGCCCACGTCGTCGGGCTCGGTCACGGCGGCATTGGCGCAAGTCCGGAAGGTCTCAGTGGTCGACGCGGAGGGGCTGGTCCAGATCCGAGCTTCGACGGACCAGCAGGGCAGTGACGCCCCCCATTCCTGAAACGTCAGGGCGACCTTGGGCCAGTCGAGCTTGCCCTGCTGGGCAAGCTGATGGTTGTCGGCCTTGAACAGGCCGCGGATCTTTCCGGCCCCACTGACCGGGGTGTAGATGTCCCCGCCGCTGACAGTGGTCTTCGTGCCCTGAGCCGGCTTGACTCCAACCATCTGCTCGCCAGCATTTTTCAGGCTAGTGCCCAACTGGCGGAAAAATCCCGGCTTGTTAGGCATCTCTTCCTGCCCGGGAGGGCTTTGTGCGCCCGCGCCTTGGGAGGTCAACAGCAGCGCCGCTGCCAGGCAGGCAGTCATCCTTGTCTCGATCTTCTTCATGAAAACCCCTGTGGTTGTTCGGAAGGGTGCTACATTTCATGAAGAGTCTGCCATGCATCGAGGGACCGCGTCATGCTGTCTACCCAGGTTTTCAACATCCGTTCACTTGCCCAGCACCTCCGCCCGCACCCTGTTCGCCGCCCGCTTGAAGCAGGCCAGGGAACTCCGTGGCATCGCCAGTCAACGAGCCCTGGGGGTCTTGATGGGCCTCGATAAGAAGCTGGCCAGTAGTCGGGTGAACCGGTATGAGACCGAGGTCAGCGGGATTGACCTTGATGGACTGGGGCGGCTGGCGGACGTGCTGGGCGTGCCCATGGCCTACTTGGTCGCGAGAGATGACCACATGGCCGACGTTATTCTGGCGTTGGAAGAGCTTTCGCCGGAGGAGCGCGCTGATGCGGCGCTTTGGTTGCTGAAAAAGCTCAATCGGTGACTGTCGTTGGTTCCCTTTCTAGAAGGAGAGCTGAAAATGGCAACGAGGAAAGTCGGACGCGATGCTGGAACGGGTCAGTTCAAGCCCGTGAAGGAAGCTCAGCGGGACAAAAAGGGTTCGGTGGTTGAGACGATCAAAACGCCGCCTCCGAAGCCTAAGAAGAGATGACGAATGCGTGCCACAGGGAAGTGGCACTTCAACCAGCCTTCGCAAATGGTCGCCATGGACGTATGGGGGCGGCGTCAGCAGTGCCCAGGGAAATAGACGGTGTCCCACAACTTATTGATTGTTCTGAGTGTGGCGGCCCAATGTTGACTTGGGTCACAAAGATGCCTCTAATCGAGGCAAGGCGTCGGGCAAGGAGATCCGACGGAAGGGGCCTCGGGAAATGAGTTCGACCGTCATCGCTGATTTTCTGTCCACCGCTCCATTGGCAGAGGAAGGCGGCGCGATCTCCGCGGATCGCTTCGATTACCAGAAGAACTGGGCTTTGGCTCGGTTGCTGACCCTGCATCAGGGATCAGGGAACTACGTGCTCCTTTGCGAGTTGCACGAGGACATCGCTGTCCTTGATTGTCCAGACCAGCCATCCCGCGCCTCTTTCTATCAAATCAAGACCAGCGCAAAGAGTGCTTGGACGCTGAAGAAGCTGACGAATCGGAAGAAGGGCAAGAGCGGCGATGCTCTACCCTCTATCCTCGGGCGGCTATGTGCAAAGGCTTCTCAGCTAAAGCAGCAGCAAGTCACCTTCCAGTTCGTGACGAACGTGGGAAGCGGGTATGGCTTCCCGGTCAGCGAAAAGGCGTCTGAGCCATTTGGTGAGCGATTGTTTGAAGTCCTGAAGCCGACAGAGTGGGAGGTCATCAGAACCTGCTTGGCGGACGAACTAGGGGAGGACTTCGAAGAGCCGCTCCGGGAGCAGTTAACGGTTTCGATTTCCCAGATCCATCTGGACACGCACAACGAAACCACTGTGGGCTTGGTCACCAACTTCCTTGACCAGCATGTCAAAGGTGTTCACATTCCTCCTAAGGCCTTCTATAGAACCCTGTTTGACGAGTTGCGTAGACGGACAGTAGCTAAAAGACCATCTGGCAGCATCTTGGACGTATGCAAGGCAAAGGGTATCGATAGGGATTCCTTCGACGCGATGCTTGGCAACGCTAGATCCGTTGTTCAAGCTGCTGGTGCTTGGAACAATGTTCAGTCAGAGATGCATAAAGACAACGTGCCGTTCCCTGTCCGCGCCAAGCTAAGAGAAGCATACCCAGACTACTTCTCTAGGATGCAGGATCCGCTGGATGCTGCCTTCCGAAGAGACAGCCAAATCCTCGTCGCAGCCGGTGAGAGCGTTATGGCTGATAGTTCAACGCTGCTTGAAATGGCGAGCGCTGCCGTTGCGCTCGCCCGAAGTGACTCCGGATACGGCGCTGCTGCGCTTTCGCCCGAGCAGGAACTCATTGTCGTAATGATGACCTTCTATGAAAACCACTCCCAATAACTTCCGGATGCTGGTGCGCAGTCTAAGGACCAGGACTCATGAAAAACTTAGTCTTTCAAAGGCTTCATCTCGTATCCCATCGGGAACGAAAAGCAAGGTCGGTCGAGTTCCATCCCGACGTGACGGTGATCAAGGGTCTAAATGACGTAGGCAAGTCATCGCTGGCCAAGTCCATCTATGGAACGCTGGGCGCGGAAGCGGCAGAGATCCATCCGGATTGGAAAGGCGCGAGCGTCATATCGGCGCTGGAGTTCACTGTCGATGGCGATTCCTACGTCATGCTGAAGGAAGGAAAAACCTTCACATTGATCGAATCCGACCGTGTCAGAGGTTGCTACACCAGCGTGACCGAAGGTCTCGCGCCGGCTCTCTATGAGTTGCTTGGTGCAAAGCTTCGGCTCAAGAATCGGAACGATAAGGTGGTCGTTCCGCCGCCCGCTTACCTTTTTATCCCTTTCTATGTGGACCAAGACGCTGGGTGGAGCAGTCCTTGGACTTCCTTTGCTCGTCTGGAACAGTTCGCTCGCTGGCGAGAAGACGTTGTTAACTTCCACGTGGGGGTGACAGGTGCTGAGTATTTCGAGGCTCTGGAGCTCCAGGCGACAGCAACGGCAGCCCGAGTTGAGCCGGCCAAGCAGTTGGACGGATTGAGGTCGCTTCAGAAGCGAGCCAAGGAGACCGTTGCCGAAGACATCGACGTAGAAATCGATCCGGAAGTTTTTTCCGAGGAGATCGAGCGCGTGGTGGGGATGCTCCAACAGTTGGTGGAGGTTCGTGAGGAAGAGCGAGCAAAACTATCGGGCTTGACCCAGCGTCGCCTGCAGTTGGAGGCCCAGCGGGAAATTCTCGATCGCGTTCGCAGGGAGCTGCATGCGGACTACATGTTCGCTGTGAAGCATGAGGGTGAAGACCTGGAGTGCCCGACGTGCGGCCAGCTTCACGAAAACTCGTTTGGTGAGCGGTTCGCTTTGGCGCAAGATGAGAGTCGGACAGACGATGTCTTGGTCGAGGTGATGAATGCTCAGGCGATTGTCTCTGCTCAGATCGCGATCAGTCGTCAGCGCCTCAAAGACGCCACCGAGGACGAGCAAAGGTTCAATGAACTTCTCACTCGCAGACGTGGACAGGTCACGTTCGCACGCCTTCTTGAGCGAGCAGGGCAGAAGCGATTCTCCTCGCAGCTGGACGATCAAGTTACTGAGCTTGTTCAAGAGATCGCCACTCTGGACTATCGGATCAAGCAGGCGACTGAGCGGCTAAAGAATGCGCGCTCGACGGAGCGAAGGAAGGAAATCCTTGAGACCTATGCTGGGTTGTTAACTGGCTTTGCCAGGAAGCTTAGCGTCATTTTCCAAGACGACTTCCTTAAGTCGCTCATGCTCAAGATTCAAGAGACGGGAAGTGACCGGCCACGCGCCATCCTCGCTTACGTTTATGCAATCCTTCATCTCATCTGGGATGCAGAGGATGCTGTGAGATGCCCGATTGTGCTGGATTCGCCCAAGCAGCAAGATCAGGATGACATCAATCACCTAAGTCTTCTTCACTTCATCAGGGACGACAGGCCGTCTGGATCTCAGCTTATCTTGTTGCTGGTCGACGACGCAGAGGTTGATTTCGGCTGCGACCCATTAGTGTTGGACACGAAGTATTCGCTGCTCTCCACCGAAGAATATGAGCAGACATCTGAGGTGATTCGTGGTTTCCAAGCCATGCGAGAGATGTCGGCGCATTGATCCTCATCGCCGCAACTTGTTGTAGTGGCTTCTACAGTCGGAAAGCCCTGGTCATCTGTCGTGGCTAACTCAGTCAGTATGGGGGCGTATGTATAACTTGTTGATGGTGTATCGGGAGGGGACTTGGGATGAGGACGAGTTCATCCTTGAGCTGCCACGTTACCTTGAGCACACTGTTCCACTGCTGGCAGAGCGCTTTGCTACCCTGACCGCGGATACCATTACTGCCCTTAAGGGGCTTCCCACGCTGTTTGCTTATGAAGATCGAGGACGTGACGTTGGGCCGTCTTCGCAGGTCGGTCGGATCGAGGACATCCAAGTTCGTTACGGGGGGGTGCGGATCACTTGGTCTATTGACGCGAGAATAGGCCCTATCCCCGCTACACGCCTAAAGGAGATGTTTGGCCAGCTGGATATCTCGGAGCGAAACTGGGAACACACGCGCACCCACTGGGCGGTGAAGGACGTTGACCTGATAGATGTCCTGGTGCGAAACGGTATCTTGCAGGATGAACCATCTCCACCCCCCAAGGTCTTCGTTTCGTATTCTTGGGATTCCCCTGAGCATCTGGAGTGGGTCCGTAGGCTGGTGATTGATTTGCGGGCGAACGGTGTCGACGCAATCTCGGACCGAACACACCTTCGGTTTGGACAGGACCTGCCCCATTTCATGGAGCAGGCCGCTGAGTGTGATCGGGTGATCGTGGTCTGCACAGAGAACTATATGAACCGCGCGAACCAGCGCTTGGGTGGGGTTGGGTATGAGCACCTGGTGACCGCCGCACAGCTTGCCGGCGATCCCTTGTCTATGAGATTCATCCCCGTCATCAAGGATCAGCGAGATGCCGGAAACACCCCTGTAAACCTAAGGGGAAGAATGTTTGTGGATCTCAGTGATGGTCCGGGATACAACAACAACTTTCAAGCGTTGGTCCGGGACCTTCATAACGCCGTCCCTCCCGTCCCGCCCCTTGGTCGACGACCGCAGTTCTAGGTGGTCGTTTGCCTTAAGGATGGAACTTGCTCCGGTCCGCCAAGGCCGCTCGGAACTGCCCTACTTGGTAGATCGGCAGCGCCACGTCGGGGCGATATTTCTCTAGAACTGCAATCTGCTTCGTCCGCGCCAATGCTGGCTTCTTGTGGAAATAGGCCTCGTGCAGCACAGGGACCCGCTTGCTGATGGAGTGGCCGGTGACCAAAGCGATGTCTTCATCAGCCACCCCCATGTGATGCAGCTCAGTGGCAAGGGTGTGCCGGAAGGCGTGGAACCCGACGCCTCTAGGGAACCCTAGGTCTTTCATGTATCGGCTGAACTGATTGAGCACGCCTTGGCTGTAACGGGCGTTGGTCTCGCCGGTGTCGCGTCGCACGCCGGCAGACAGGTGGGGGAAGAGGCGAGGATGGCCACAAGCTCGGATGTCCTCCACGAACGCCAGGAACCCAGCATCGAGGAGTGGCTGCGGGATAGGCAGGGTTCGAACTGCCGCCTTGCCTTTTAGGCTTTGCCTGCTCCGGTTGCGATCCCTATGACTGAGGTCGCTATCCACGGTTTTCTGAATCCGGATGCACCACACGCCAGCCTCCTGGACGATGTCGTTCAACTTCAGCTGAGCGACTTCATTGATACGCGCTCCCGTATGGAGTCCAATCATCGGCACCCACCACCGATGGGGCGCTTTCATGGCCCAGGGGATGAATGTGTTGGGGGCAAAAATGCGACGCAAATCTTCTTCGTCAAACAAGCGCTCTGCCTTGTCGGGGTCAGTGACAAGGTCCTTCTTCGCCTCTGGGAAAAAGTGCATGGGAGACCCCACAATGGCTTTTGCTTTTTCCAGTCGGCCAAAGAAGGTGACCAGGAACCGTCTGTGCTTTTCTACGGTGGCCGGTGCAGGCGGCTGGACACAGAGCGCCTTCCCCTGAGCGACCGCCTGCTCATGCGTGTAGTTCCGATACTGAGGGTCTGACTGTAGAAGTGGCGGAGCCCAGCGCATCAGCTCCCATAGTCGGTAGATATGCACGTGGTCGACCCGGGACACCGGAATATCCCCGCAGGCCATCTGGAGCAGTTTCAGTGATCGTGCTGTGGCCTCGATGGTGTTGCGGGTCAGGCCCATGCGCTCGCGGTCAGCCAAGTAGTCGCGGATCTCAATCGATAGCAGGCGAGCAGGGGCAGCGACGGGGAGCGGCTCTGGGTAACGCGTGCCGTTTTTCCCAAGGCGGGCCCGGCGGGTCCGCTCGCAGGCATCGTTGATGAGCTCTTGAGCGTGGATGGCTGCTTCGCGGCCGGTGACGATCATCTCGCCGATGCGAACACGGCCGATGCGCACGTCTGTAAGTTTGAGGGTGCCGGTTGCGTCGGCCAAGTATGAGTTGAGTTGTTGCGAGGTGGGCGAGGTCACTGCGTTGCTTCCATCTGAAGGATGGAAGTAGGGATACGACAGGCGCGAAAATCGTCAACGAAAAATCACGATTTTGTTCACGGCCTTAGGCGTTGCGTGGGAGGCTCCCTTCTGCGCCTCAGTGCTTTCAATCGTACTGCCCTAAGGAGCTCTGCCATTTACATTAAAATCAACGGCTTGCGTATGTCGAGGCGGCTGGTTTTCGGAGTCATTACTGTACTGTTTAACTTAAGTAAGCTAACAGTTCATTTTTTGAATATGAATGAAAGATAAATGTCATTTTTACTTTGTTAGCTAGTTCATGCCGAAGCGTCCAGGCAAATGCCAGCCGGCTGCTCGTGTTTCTATCCATGCGTTACAGATATGTTATCATTTAGTGTTAAGGACGATCAGGGGTCGGCGGTGGCAGAGGCGCGTTTCAAGGACATTTTTCTCGATTGCGCGAAAGTGCAATCCGCTCTCGCGGATGCGGGCGCGACTGACTTGGTCGAGCGAGTCGTGAGGAAAGGGCTGACTCAGCATAGTGGCAAGCTCAATGGGGTGCCTTTCCTGGTGCAGATTTTCCTCAACAACGGCGGGAAGTGCACCATTGGAAGATCAAAAGGGTTTGATGATCCGACCTTCGAGGTGGTGGCCGATGCGATCAAGGACCGGTGCGGGTATGGTTCTCCTGCCCCTCTGAATGTGAGCCTGCCTCGCTTTGAGGATAAGCAGGTCTCCTTTGTTTTGGATTTCTTGCTTGAGCAAGGCGTGGAGATCAACGGCGACGAGACGACAGCCAACTACAGGCTGATTCGTGTTGTTGGAGCGAATGGAGAGCGGCTGACTTTCAAGCACTACAAGAATGGCACGTTCCACATGCAAGGCGTGCATGGAAAGGTCGCCGGTTGGGCGTTGGATGCAGTGCAAACCATGCTTCCTGTGGACAAGATCCTTGCTCACCAAAAGGACATTTACTCTGTCCCTTTGTCGGTTGAGCAGATCAAGCAGAACCTCGAGGTTAGGATTCCTATCGTTCACGATTACCTGCGTGACACCGTCCGTATCCAGTTTTCATCTTCGCTGGCGCTCACGCAGGTGGGCATTGCCTTGGAAGATTACTCTGCAGTCGCTTATCCGGCCCTGCGCGGCCTTGAGGGCTATTGCTTCCAACTGCTGAATGAAGAAGTGGGCATTGCGCTCGGTGTTAGGGAAAAGCTGGGTGAGTATTTTGACCAGGAAGCACCGACGCTTCGAGTGCTGTCCATGTATGAGGCGACATGCTCACCCGAGGTTCACCAAACCCTTGTGGCTGGTTACCAGCTGTGGCATAACCTTCGGCATCGTCTATTCCACATGGATGGCAACGTGGACACCACGCGAATGCTAAAGACGCGTGAAGAGGCGGTCGCGATAGTGGATGAGGTGTTTTCGCTTGTAGAGAGTGGCCATCAACGAATCAGCCGTTCAAAAGGCAAGGTATGCGAAAGTTTGTCGTCATAAGTTCCTCATCGGAAGCCTTCTCGGTCGTCGTCATGGCGACAGGGCAAAGCTTGCCTCAGGAGAACTTGGAAGACGTGGCTGAAGAGCTGCGGCGACGCCGGGTGTCTGGTAACGTCGTCTTTGATCTTTTAGCGTCGAATGGCTCTCGCCACTGCCGGTTTTATGAAGCCGGCTTCGACGGTCACGCTTTTGACAGGCGAGCTCGGTTCAAAGCAGTGCAACCAGATTCGTGCGTCCGCGAAGCAGCGGCGCAATATCTCCAAGGTCACATGGATGAGTTTGACCTCTCCATGCTGACTCCTGCGATGCAGTTTGCCGCCAAGCGCGGCGTGGCCCTCTGAAAAGGCTCTTGGCCGTCTACGGAGCCCGGCCGCGCCAGCTTCGTCAGTTGACGCTGAGTGGGAGGCGCATTCCTTAAGCTGGTTAGTCGGAGATCCCTGGGAGGTTTGTAACGAACATCTTCCTCTTCGGGGAGCTCTTCGGCGTTTGTGACATCCCGGCTAAGGCGGATCCAATATTGCGATTTATATTCTTGCTTTCGTGACGAGCAAGTATTTCTCGGCACGCCTTGCCGGTTTCCCTGGCGCTATCTTTGGTGATGTCGTAATCCCCGTTCTTACCTTGTTGGATTCCAGTGGTTGGATCTGGTTCTCCGAGTTCATTCGCGGCATCTTGAATGGAACGTATGGATGGGAGTGATCGAAGATCCGGTTCCATCTTGCGATCAGGATCCTTTGGGTCGAACGGGTCGCCTGCTTCAGCTGCGCGCGTAATCACTTCAATGGCTGCCGCTTTTCTGTCATTCGTCGGTTTACCGCTCATCCTTAGCTCTCCGATTCCTAGGATTAGTGGCAGTATGGAGGATGAAAGGCAAGAGCGCACTTAGGCATCCTGACGGATGCGTGCGCCAAGGGCTCCGCCCCTGGAACCCCAAGCCGCTTTGCGACTTGCCAAAAGCAAAAGATGTTCCATAAAGACCCTTGTTTCCAAGGAGTTTTATGGCCATCTTCCACACCGCAATCAAAGTCTTTAGCCGAGGCAAAGGCCAATCCGCCGTTGCCGCAGCCGCCTATCGAGGTGGCTTGCTGCTGTCCGATGTCATCACTGGACAGCAGCATGACTACCGCCGCAGAAGCGGCGTCGTCGAGACCTTCTGCCTTGCACCCCCAGATGCGCCTGACTGGGCGCTGGTGCCCGGTGAGCTCTGGGCCGTTGCCGAGGCCGCCGAGCGGCGTAAGGACGCCACAGTCGCCCGGGAAATCGAGTTGTCCCTACCTCACGAGCTTTCTGATGAGCAGCGAGCACAGCTTGCCTTCGCGATTGCAGAGGCCCTTGTCGGCCGTTATGAGTTCGCTCTCCAAGCCAGCATCCACTCCCCGGGAACCCCTGACGGGCTTAACCATCACGTCCACATGCTGGCCAGCACCAGGCGCATAGGGCCGGACGGGTTCGGGGAGAAGACCAGGGAGCTGGATGGCGGGGTGTCTGGAAAGTCGCAGGTTCAGTGGATCCGGGAAATGGTCGCCGAAACCACCAACGCCCATCTGGAAGCTGCGGGGCTGTCGGCGTCCGTCGACCACCGCAGCTTGGCCGAGCAAGCGCGGGCCGCCTCGGACCGAGGCGACGAGCTTCAGGCGGCTGCGCTGTCCAGGGAACCGACCAAGCATTTAGGCAAGGACGCGGTGGCTCTGGTCCGCAAGGGCATGGATAGCCGGCTGGCAGCAGAGAACGACGCCATTGAAACGAACAATGCTGAGCATTTGATCTTCCTCGACCAAGAAGCGGGCCGAATGGGGTTGTCGGCGGCTTCCCAGCAGGCCTCGGCCGGCGGTGCCGGGCGAGGGCGCTCGGTGGGGGCTGCGCAGCTGGCCCCTGGCCTGGAGATTCGGGGGATGTTGGGCATGCGCCTACCTAGCCTTGCCGGACGCGCCCGAGAGGAGGTCGGGGCCACCGTGCCGCTGAGCCTCACGGAGCACGTGACCAACGCGTTGCGAGACCTGCACGAGGTGACACGGGCCAGGGCAGATCTCTCCGTGCGGCGCGTTCGCGCCGGGCTTGAATGGGTGCGGGATGTGCTCGCGGACTCAGGAGAGACACCGGCCATCCGGCAATGGGTCGCAAAAGCAGTCATCCGGGTGCGTGAGCTGCGGAACGCGGTCCTCGGGCGCGCGACCCGACTGATTGCCTTGGGGAGGGCTGAGCGATTGCATCACATCGCCCTGCAGGAGTGGGAGCGTTTCAACTCGGACTATCCGCCGGGTTCCACGTGTTACTCGCGACCCGAATGGACCCATCGGCGCGAGCGGCGGATGTCCGTCCTTGAGCAGCGGGCAGGGGAGCTTGAAAAAGCGAAGCTACGCGGGTCAGTGGACGCGATAGCGGTCTTAGACACTGATATCGTTCGTCGTGCTTCAGAGCTGGAGGCAATGCCCACGCCCAGCGAACGCGCCGCTCCACATAGCGAGATGCGACCCGTCGCTGACGATCTGCCGTTGCCAGTTCTCAGGCCGAGGCCACCAACCCTGCACTGAACGAACAAGCCCCGCTTACGCGGGGCTTTCTGTTAACAGGCTTCAGTGGATTGACGGGCCGCTGGGAGGCTTTCGAGTGGGTTGAGTTCTTGGAGCGGGTCCGAGTCCTCGGGCTTTCCGCCAGTCCTCTTGGGAGATAAAGCTTGGCGGCTCTTGAGCACGGTCTACCGTAGCGACACGTGGAAGGGGGCGTCCTCCGGAGCTGGGCACGCTGGCGTGTTGCACTTGGCCGGCAGGCGATGCGGCGAACCGACGCATCAGCGCGGCCGCAACATCTATGGCGTGCTGGATATCGGCTTCGCGCTCACTGACATCTCTTGTTCCGCTCTGCGCCATGAGGGCGGGAAGAAGGCGGCTGGCGATGCGAAGTTCTACGTTGGCGGGCATTGGTTTTCTGAAGCTCTCATTGTGAAGGGTATTCACATCGAAGCACTTAGTCGAAGATTAGCAAGAGATGGAAGCTGTGCTGGTTCACAGATCTGGAAGTTGAGTTCCGACGCCTAAGCAAGCAGCGGTGCTCTTCCAGGCCCCCGATGCTTTAGCAGCAGTTTTCCCATTGGCGCTAGATCGTGGGGTAGACGACTTTCTCATTGTGGTCGCTGTGGTCATCAGACCAGATCAGTCGGACGGGTTGCTTGCCTTGGGTGCCCATGTGGACGAACGCAATAAGGTCGACCGACTGATGAGGCTCCATGTGCTCCAGTGGGAACTTGGAGTCTATGTCTGATTGTATGAGGCAGTCCGTGCCTTCTAAAGGTTCCAAACGCACATTGCGCGCAACAGCCTTGCCCTTATTGAACACCTTGAGGCGATACTTGCTGCTTCCAAGCTTGTTGAACGCGGCCGCCAAGTCAGCCTTCTTCGCGTTGGTGGCTTCGCCAGACTCTTTCGCCATGAGAAGACGGTTGAGCTCTTCTTGAGTTTCGTTCAACTTCTTTTGACGCCTGTTGAACAGGAGAGTCATCACGGTCGCGAAGGTGGACAATGCCAGCGCGGCAGCAGCAATAACGTCGCCTGGGTCAAAATCGATAGCCATTACTTGATCCTGAAGTTCTTGTTGCCTCGAAATGCCTTCTTCAGGGTGTCGTGTAGATGCTTCTGCAAATCTTGGCTGACTTGCTTTTTGACCTCTTCGAGGTGCACGTCGATGTTCTCTGCATTTGCCTCTTGAAGCTCATCACGTGTCATGACACGCTCGCAGCCTGCGCACTTAATGGGCGCTTCGCCGGAAGTTTCTGCTTCGTCATACTCAAACTGCGTCCCAGCACAGGTCGGGCAGGCTAGGGTGATGGAGCGAGAATATTTTTCGTCATTAAGCGACATCGTTTCCCCCATTGCGGTTATAGGTGGTTTTCGGCCCCTTGCATTTTCCTATTTACCATGCTGCCGCGGATTCGCAACGTCTCGCTTGTTCATTTTTTGAGGAGCTGGCAAAGCACCGGTAGGTTCAGGCCGTAAGAAAGCACGGCCAGCCCCGGCGAGACGCCTTTAAGGCCTTCCAACTTTTCCCGGGCCGTGAAGCTACGGCTGTAGGTCGCATGGTGCTCGTCGTCCAGCTCATGGCCCACCAGTTGGGCCCGGAGCTCGGACACGACGCCAGCCCCCTGAAGCTCTTGGATCAGGGTTTTGCGCAGAGAATGGAAGCCCCTTTTGGCTTCTGGCCAGTTCGCTCCGACCTGCTCCAGGTGCCGGCCAAAGGCCTTGGTGATCCAGTTGCCCGCCCCGTTTTTGGCGTTCGCCTTGGCAGCGGCGAAAAGTCGTGGGGCCTTTTCGGCCCGCAAGCTCTCGACCCAGTCCAGAAATCCCAGTTCGATGAGATCCGGATGGACGGGAATGGTGCGCAGGCTGACTTCCGTCTTTACTTTTTGGTGCTCGCCTTCGTCCGAGATGCGGATGCAGGGGAGGCCGCCCACCGTCACCACGTCCTCAACCAAGAGCTGGCCAACCTCTGACGCCCGGGCTCCCGTATAGAGTCCAAGCAGGGAGGCCCAGCGGGCCGACAGCGCCAGATTCTCAAACGCGGTCGGCGCAAACAATGCTTGGACTTGGTGGGCGTCGTAGGCCCGGAATCCAAACTTCTTCCGGGCACGCTTTTCCCGGGTGGAGTAGGTGATGTGGCCGGCAGCTGGGTTGTCGCCTTTCGGGTAGTGTCCGGAGGCCATGGCCCATTCAAAGAACCCTCCGCGACCGCCCACATAGCTTTGCTTGTTCGTCAGGGTCGGTGTTGCCGCGCCTCCGTCGCGCATGTGCTGATACCAGCGAGCTAAGTCGGAACGCGTCAGCGAATGCAGCTTGGCCTTGTCGCCCAGGAAGGAAACCAGCGCCTCAATCGCGGTCTTCTTGATGGTGTAAGTCTTGGGAAGACAGCCGGGTTGGATGCTCGCCAGCCACGCGTCCCGGGCCTTGCCCAGGGTGATGGTCTCCACGGCGGGCTTTGAGATGCGGTTGGGCGTGGGGAGAGGCGCAACCTCGTTGCGAACGAGCTCAGAGAGGGGGCTGGGCCGCTGGGCCGTCAGTTCCATCATCTGCTGATAGAGCGTCACGTCCTCTGGGGTATCGATCTGCCAGTGCTCGGTGACCGTGCCGTCTGCGGCCTTGGTCCGGTTCAAGGTCAGCTTTTGGAGCGGGTCGCCGCTGGTCAAGCGATCCAGCAGCACACCAATGTCTTCGTCCTTCGTTTCCATGCGTTGTTCCCTCAACACGTCGAAGGCTCGAGCATAGCGCGCAGCCAAGCCTAGGGCGCGCAGCTGGGCCACGGCCAGCTCGGACGTGCGAAGGGTGCGCTTAAAGACGCGTCGGCCAATCATGGCCTGGAGATCGGTGGGAACCCGTTGCCGGAAAGACCAGAGGCCAGAGGGCGAGCGAACAAGATGGTGTGGGATGCGCATCGTGAGATGTGTCCCGATTTGTGTCCTGCATCCGGTCACCCCAGAAAAGCAAAAACCCCTGCGTAAACAGGGGTTTGCTTAATCTGGCGGAGAGAGGGGGATTCGAACCCCCGAAGCGCGGTTTAGACGCTTACACACTTTCCAGGCGTGCTCCTTCAACCGCTCGGACACCTCTCCGGACCTGCTGCGATAACCCGCTGCAGGGGCGCAGATTCTAGCGGGGGAATTGGATTCGCACAAGCGGTTCGTCACGAAGGGCAGGGGGGCTGGACAGGCGTGGCACAATGGTCGTCCCGATGAAGACGGTGGCCTGATGTCCTATCTCGTCCTTGCCCGCAAGTGGCGTCCGAAGCGTTTTGCCGAGCTGGTGGGCCAGGAACACGTGGTCCGTGCGCTCAGCAATGCGCTGGACAGCGGCCGGGTGCACCATGCGTTCCTGTTTACCGGCACCCGCGGGGTCGGCAAGACCACCATTGCCCGTATTTTCGCCAAGTCGCTGAACTGCGAGCAGGGCACAAGCGCCGATCCATGCGGTCAGTGTCCGGCCTGCCTGGATATCGACTCCGGTCGCTACATCGATCTGCTCGAGATCGATGCCGCGTCCAATACCGGTGTGGATGATGTCCGCGAGGTGATCGAGAACGCCCAGTACATGCCCTCCCGCGGCAAGTACAAGGTCTACCTGATCGACGAAGTGCACATGCTGTCCAAGGCGGCGTTCAATGCGCTGCTCAAGACGCTGGAAGAGCCGCCGGAGCATGTGAAGTTCCTGCTGGCCACCACCGATCCGCAGAAGCTGCCGGTGACGGTGCTCTCGCGCTGCCTGCAGTTCAACCTGAAGCGGTTGGACGAGGACCAGATCCAGGGCCAGATGACCAAGATCCTGGCGGCCGAGGAAATCGAGTCCGACCCGACCGCGATCGTGCAGTTGGCCAAGGCCGCCGATGGCAGCCTGCGTGACGGCCTGTCGCTGCTGGATCAGGCGATCGCCTATGCCGGCGGCGCGCTGCGCGAGGATGTGGTGCGCGCGATGCTGGGCACGGTCGACCGCACCCAGGTCGCGGCGATGCTGGATGCGCTCGCCGATGGCGATGGTCCGCGCCTGCTGCAGACCGTGGCCCTGCTGGCCGAGTTCTCGCCGGACTGGAGCGGGGTGCTCGATGCCCTGGCCGAAGCCCTGCACCGGATCCAGGTGCAGCAGCTGGTGCCGGGCGCCGCGACGGCGGGCGAGGGGATCGATGCCGAGGCCTTCGCCCAGCGCCTGCGCCCGGAAGTGGTCCAGCTCTGGTATCAGATGGCCCTGGGCGGCCGTCGTGATCTGCACCTGGCCCCGAGCCCGCGCGCCGGGTTCGAGATGGCCGTACTGCGCATGCTGGCCTTCCGTCCCGCCGCCGCGGTACCGCCCGTGCCCCGCGATCCGGGCACCGGGACCGACGTGAACAGTGGTGGCCAGGCCAGCGGCCACGGCACCGGCATGGCCGCTGCGGCAGCCAGCGCGGCGTCTGCTTCGGTCGTGGCGCCGGTCAAGGCGAGCGCCCCCGTCGCTCAGCCGGCCCCGGTGGCACCCGTGGTTGCTCCTGTCTCCGCGGCACCTGAGCCCGCACCGCCGGCACCGAAGCGACCTTCCCCGGCCCCGCCCCCGGCAGCCGCCGAGCCGGTGAAACCGGCCAAGCCCAGCGTCACAGCGCCCGCTGCCGACGATGATCTGCCGCCGTGGCACCGTGAAAGCGATGCCGCCGATCGCGACGAAGCGCTGGCTGCTGAAATGGCCACCCCGGATGCGGCCATGGTCGCCCCGTGGGAAGCGCCGGCCGAGCGGACCGTGGCACCTGCTGCGCCCGCGCCTGTACGTGATGCCCCCGCCCCGGTGGCCCGCCCGCAGGGCATCGCCATCGCCCCATCTGCTCCGGACACCGCGCCCGTCGGCGAAAGCGGTGACCTGACCGCCGATGCCTGGCTGGAACTGGTGGCCGGCAGCCAGCTCAATGGCCCGTCCAAACAGCTGGCTGCGCACTCGGCGTTCATCAGCTACCAGCACGGCGTCTTGAAACTGGCGATTTCGCCCGGATTTGAGTACTTGAGTTCGGACCGCTCGCAGGCGGCGCTGATCGCGGCGTTGACCGGCCCCTTGGGGCAGGCCCCGCGCCTGGTGATCGATACCGGTGCAGCCGGTGCCGAGACCCTGCATCAGCGCGCTGACCGCCAGCGTGGCGAACGCCAGACGGCGGCGGAAGCCGCTTTCATGGCCGACCCTTCGGTGCAGTTGCTGGTGCAGCAACACGGTGCCCGGGTCGTCGCCGATTCCATTCGTCCTTTTGAAGAGTAAAGACCCATGCGCGGCAATATCGCCCAACTGATGCAGCAGGCCCAGAAGATGCAGGAAAACCTGCAGAAGGCCCAGGAAGACCTCGCCAAGCTGGAAGTCACCGGCAGCGCCGGCGGCGGCATGGTCAGCGTGACCCTGACCGGCACCAAGGAATGCCGCAAGGTGCGCATCGATCCGTCGGTGCTGTCCGATGCGGAAATGACCGAAGATCTGGTGGCCGCCGCGTTCAACGATGCCTCCAACAAGATCGACGCCGAGTCGAAGAACCGCATGGGTTCGGCGACCGCCGGCATGCAGCTGCCCCCGGGCATGAAGCTGCCGTTCTGACCCACCGCCTGCGCCGGGTGTCTGCCTGGCGCGACCGTGCTGACCGCGCCGCGAAGCCTCCGGGCTTCGCGCGCTTGTTTCTGAGATGAGCGATCCGCCATGAGCCTGCCCCTGCTCGAACAATTGATCGAGGCCTTCCGCGTGTTGCCGGGCGTGGGCCAGAAGACCGCCCAGCGCATGGCGTACCACGTGCTGGAGCGCGAGCGCGAGGGCGGCCAGAAGCTGGCCGAGGTGCTGGCCAAGGCGATCGAGCGGATCGGGCATTGCGAGCAGTGCCGGGATTTCAGCGAGACCGATATCTGTGCGGTCTGCGCCAACGGCAGCCGCGAGCGCCAGCAGCTGTGTGCGGTGGAATCACCGGCCGATCGCCTGGCGATCGAAACGGCCACCGGCTACCGCGGGGTGTACTTCGTGCTGCAGGGGCGGCTGTCGCCGCTGGATGGCATCGGCCCGCGCGAGCTGGGCCTGGATCAGCTGGAGGCGCGGCTGAAGCAGGGCGAGGTCAACGAGTTGATCATCGCCACCAGCGCCACCGTGGAAGGCGAAGCGACCGCGCATTACCTGGCGCAGATGGCGCGCAGCTGCAAGGTGCGGCCCAGCCGCCTCGCGCAGGGTCTGCCGCTGGGTGGCGAACTGGAATACGTGGATCGCGGCACGCTGTCGCACGCCTTCGGCACGCGTACCGAAGTGCAGGAATGACGCGGCGCACCGCGCGGCAATGATCGAAACCGGGGGCGCATCCGCGCTACTCTCCAAGGCCCTGTTCCACGAGGTGCCCTCATGAGTCACGACACCCTGTTCGGCAAGATCATCCGCCGCGAAATCCCGGCCACCATCGTCTACGAAGACGAGGACGTGCTCGGCTTCAAGGACATCGCCCCACAGGCGCCGGTGCACGTGTTGTTCATTCCCAAGCACGAGGCGATCCCGACCCTGGATGACGTGCGCCCGGAGCAGGCACACCTGATCGGCAAGCTGGCCATGGCCGCCGCGGAGTACGCGCGCCGCGAAGGTTTCGCGCAGGATGGCTACCGGATCGTCATGAACTGCCGTGAGCACGCCGGGCAGACGGTGTTCCATATCCACCTGCACCTGCTGGCCGGCGCGCAGTTGGGTCACTTCGGAACGCCCAACGGCTGAGCCGGCCAGGCACAGACAAAAACGCCGCCCGAGGGCGGCGTTTCTGCGTCAGCGTGTTACCACCAGCCCCAGCCGCGGTAGCCCCAACCCGGACCCCAGCCCGGGCCCCACGGGCCGTACGGGTAGGCGGGCACCACATCCACCTGGCGCTGTTCCGGCCACAGGTAGATGACGTCGGCATCCAGCTTCGGCAGGCGATAGTCGTACTCGCCGATCCGGGTGTTCTCGTAGCCGCCGATCTTGCCGATGAAGGTCACATCGCGGCCCGGCTCGAACACCGCTGGATCATAGAAGCCGGCGCGGCAGGCGATGAAGCGGCCGTCACTGGCGTCGGCCGAGGTGGTGCTCGGGCGGCCGCTGCCGTTGAGCGGGCGCGAAATCATCTGGAAGCAGGTCTGGCCCTGGCCCGGATTGGTTTCGATGATGCGGCCACCCCAGCGCACCGGGGTGCCCACCTGCTGGGTGGGAACCGCGTCGCGCGGGCTGACCATACTGAACTGCCCCTGCAACGGCTTGGGCGCGGTGGCGCAGGCAGCCAATGCCAGAGAGGCAGCAAGGGGAAGCAGGATTTGAATCTTCATGGGGATGCTCCGGAGGTCGGGCGATGCCTGCGCAGGTCGCGCAATAATGAAGTGAGGTCGACGTCAGCGCCAGCGTAGCGCGCCTGGACGAAACGCGCGCTGAGCGACAGCAGCGCAGGATCGGGTCGCTGCCGGTCTACCCGGCGTGCCCACTCGCCAGCCGGTTCGGCGCTGGCGCGGGACAGTCCATAGCGCGCGTACCGGCGTCCCAGCGCGTGCCACGCGCGCAGCAGCGGGTCGCGCTCGCGTTCGCCCCGGGCCAGCAGCCATGCCATCCAGCCTAGCGCGGCCAGTGCGAAGACGATGAAAATTCCCACCAGCTGGCTCGGATCCAGCCGCTCGAAACCAAACGGTTCAAGAAGCTGCTGCTGACGGTTGGCATCGAAGGACAGGACTAGGTCGTTCCAGCCCCGGCGCAGCCAGTCGCCCATCTGCCCGATCTGCAGCCATCGGCTGTCCAGCGTGGCGCCGGCGGCGCCGGCCCCCAGCCGGTCCTCGAGCGTGTCGTAAACGCGCTCCGGCGCAACGGCGGCGGTCGGATCGACCCGCACCCAGCCACGCCCCGGCAGCCACACTTCGGCCCAGGCATGTGCATCCATCCGGCGCAGTACCCAGTAGTCGCCATACGGGTTGCGGATGCCGCCCGCGAAGCCGGTCACCACCCGCGCCGGGATGCCTGCATTGCGCATCAATACGACGAACGAGGAGCTGAAGTGCTGGCAGAAGCCGGCCTGCTGATCGAACAGGAATTCGTCCGCGCCATCGCGACCGGGCTCGGGCGTATCCAGGGTGTAGACGAAACGCGCCCGCACCCAGTCGAGCGCGCGCTGCACGATCACCGCATCATTGCTGCCCGCGTCCTGTCGCCACTGCCGGGCCAGGGCTGCCGTGCGCGGATTCAAGCCGTCGGGCAACTGCAGCGCAAGGCGCCGCTCGTAAGGCGTCAGCGCGTCGGTATAGGCCACCGCCGGTGCCGAGGTCAGTCGCCAACGGGTCAGCGCGTTCAACGCCGCGTGGCTGCGCAGGCTGTGGTTGACATCCAGGTCGCTGCCGGGCGGTGCCTGCAGCGGCAGATCCAGCGCGACCAGCTGGCGGCGATCGGTCGGCTCGTAATCGATCTGGTAGTCCCACTGCGTGCTGGCGTGGGTTACCGCGGCCGGCGCACGCGTGATCTGCCGCCGGTCCTGCTCCCAGCGCTTGCCATCGAAATGGGTCAGTACCGGCCCGCGCCAATAACGTTGCTGCGGCGCCGGGATCGCGCCGAAGAACTGCACGCGAAGCGCAGGGGTGTCATCGGCCATCAGGTCCAGCCACTCCCCGGGCTCCATCGTGTCGGACAGGCCGGGCTTGCCCACCGCGCGGTCCGGGATGCCCCAGAGCGGTTCGCTCAAGCGCGGGAACAGCCAGAAACCGGCCAAGGCCAGCGGCAGGCCTAGCAGGACCAGCCGGCCGATGCCGCGCAACTGGCGTTTGAGGGGCGCTGGCGGTGCCTGTCCCTCCAGGTGTGCCAGGCGTTGCAGGGCGAGCAGTGCGACCAGGCCGGCCAGCACGGCCAGCGTCATCGTCAACGGGCCTTGGTCGAGCAGGAACGCGGCGAACGGGCCGAACAGCCCGAAGCCGACCAGGCTGCGGCCATCGCGCAGGCTGCGCAGCTCGCTGGATTTCAGCGCGAGCATTGCGGCCAGCAGCGCGCAGCCGGTGTCGCGGCCAGGCCGTGGACCCATCTGCCAATAAATGGCGGCCAGCATGGCCAGCACCAGCAACAGTCGCAGGGCGCCCGGCAGCAGCCGCTGCCGCGAGGCCAGCGCGGTCAGCAGTGCGACACCGGCGATGACGGCGGCCAGCACGGTGGGCAGCTGCAGCAGCAGCGGCAACAGGCCCAGCGCCGCGCTGGCCAGCGCCCAGTAGCGCGCGCCGGGACTGAGCAGGGACACGGGCCGGTCAGTCATGGGGCAACAGCGCCAGCGCGCGCTGGCACAGGTGGTGATGGGCACTGCCGTTGCCGGGCCCGAGCACCGGTTGGCCGGGCAGCTTGAGCGTATAGCGGCGGCCTTCGCGCTCGGCCAGGTCGATCCAGCGCGCCATGCGTGCGATCCGTGCTTCGGTGCCCAGCGGTGCCAGGTGCCACCAGTCCAGCACGATCTCCACCCCGACCGGCTTTTCGTACTCGCGCACCAACAGGGTGTCGCGTCGCGCGGAGTGTTTCCACGCGATGCTGCGCACCGGGTCGCCAGCGCGATACGGGCGCAGCTGATGCAGCTCGTCGCCACTGGCATGCACGCGGGTATGCAGGGGGTCGCCGCCGCTTTCCGGCAGGGCGGGTGCGTGCGTTTCCGGTGCGGCATAGACCAGCAACGGCGTTTCCGGCCAGACCCACGACCACGCGCGCACCAGACCGAGCGGTTGCGTGGTGGCGATGCGGATGCGGGCCAGGTCGAACCAGCCGCGCCGGTGCGTGGGCAGCTCGAGATCCACTTCGATCTGGTCGCTGTCGATCAGGTGCCCGAACGCGGCCACGCCCTCGTGCTCCACCTGCAGGCCGCGACGGGCACGGGTATCGGCGCGCGACAGGCTGATGCGCAGCCGCAACGGCGCGCCCGCGGTGACCGGCTCGGCGGAGACCGCATCCACCTGCAACCCGGACAGCTGCAGGTGCGAGCTGATCGCACTGGCGATGCTGACCGTCGCCAGCAACAGGGCCAGCAGCAGCGCAGGATTGTTGTTGTAGTTCAGCGCGCCGAGCAGCATCGCCGACAGCAGCGCGGCGACGAACAGCCCGAACCGCGTCGGCAGCACATAGATGCGGCGCCGGTCGAACCGGCACGGCAGGTGCTCTGGGCGGCGCGGTCGCGCCAGATGTTGCAGTTGCTGCCAGCGGGCTCCCCAGCCGCGGCGCATCTCAGTCGACCTGCACGGTCTGGAGGATGGCGCGGGCCAGTGCCGGCCCGTTGCCGGCTTCGGCCTCGGGCACCAGGCGATGCCCGGCCACTGCCACGAACAGGGTCTGCACGTCTTCGGGCACCACATGCGCGCGGCCGAGCAGCAGCGCATGCGCCCTGGCGGCGCGCAGCAATGCCAGGCCGGCACGCGGCGACAGGCCCACGCGCACCCCGGCGTGCTGGCGGCTGCGGGCGAGCAGGGCCTGCACATACGTGATCAACGCCTCGCTGGCATGCACCTGGCCCACCGCCTCGCGCAGCGTGCGTACGTCCACCTCGCTCAGGCGCGCGGTGGCCTGCGCGATCAGATGGCGGCGATCGGTGCCGCGCAGCAGCTCGCGTTCCGATTCCGGATTGGGGTAGCCCAGGGCCAACCGGAGCAGGAAGCGATCCAGCTGCGAGTCCGGCAACGGGAACGTACCGGAGAGGTCGACCGGGTTCTGGGTGGCGATGACGAAGAAGGGATCCGGCAGCGGATGGGTCACGCCATCCAGGGTGACCTGCTGCTCGGCCATCGCTTCCAGAAGCGCACTCTGGGTACGCGGCGGCGCGCGGTTGATCTCGTCGGCCAGCAACACATGCGTGAAGACCGGGCCGGGGTGGAACTGGAACTGGCGGCTGCCGGCGTCATACACCGAGACGCCAAGCACATCGGCCGGCAGCAGATCGGAGGTGAACTGCACCCGCTGGAAGCCCAGCCCGAGGCTGCAGGCCATGGCGTGGGCGAGGGTGGTCTTGCCCAGCCCGGGCAGGTCCTCGATCAGCAGATGGCCGCCGGAGAGCAGCGCCACGAACGCCAGCCGCACCTCCTGCGCCTTGCCCAGCACCAGCCCGTTGACCTGATCCTGGGCGGCGCGAAGGGACTGACGCAGTACATCGGTTAGCATGGCTGGCACGGGGGGCGAATGATCCATGTCCGTCTCGATTCGATGATTCCACTGATTCTATAGAGCAATGCAGGGCGAACAACGCGCACGCACCATATTCCTGTTGTTGTGGACGCTGGTCACCGCCGTCAAGCTGGTGGTGGCCGCACGTCTGCCCTTGTTCGTGGACGAAGCTTTTTACTGGCAGGAAGGCCAGCACCTGGCGGCGGCCTATTCGGACCTGCCGGGCCTGACCGCCTGGCTGGCACGCCTGGGCGTGGAAGTGGGCGGCAATCATGTGCTCGCGCTGCGCCTGCCGTTCCTGGCGATCGGAGCGTGGCTGCCATGGCTGGTGTCACGCATCGCCACGCGCTGGTTCGGTGCGGTGGCCGGTTGGCAGGCCGGCAGTCTCACGTTGCTGATGCCGCTGTCGGCCACGCTGGGCATGCTGGCCGTGCCCGATGTGCCGATGGCGCTGGCTGCGGTGCTGTGCCTGGATGCCGGCGCGCGCCTGCTGCGCAGTGTCGATGCCGCGGCGGCAGTAAAACTGGCCGCCGGCCTGGCGATCGGCGCACTCAGCCATTACCGCTTCATCGGCGTGATCGTGGTCGGCTTCATCGCGCTGCTGGTGCTGCCGCAGGGCCGGCGCATGCTGCGCGATCCGCGCGTCTGGGTGGCCCTGGCGGTGGGTGTGCTGGCGTGGCTGCCGCTGCTGTCGTGGAATGCCGACAACCATGATGCGGGCCTGAAATTCCAGGTGATCGAGCGCCACCCGTGGGCGTTCGAATGGAGCGGGCTGTGGTTCCTGGTGATCCAGCCGATGCTGGTCACCCCGATCCTGTGCATCGCGATGTGGAAGGTGGCCCTGGCGGGCACCCGCTCCGGTGGCGGCGCACGCGCGCAATGGCGTTACTTCGGCCTGATCGGCGCGGTGTCGACGCTGTCCATCTTCGGCCTGGGCTTCTTCACCGATGTGGAGCGCATCAGTTTCCACTGGCCGCTGCCGGGTTATCTGGCGCTGCTGATCGCCGTGCCGGTGGTGCTCAACGGCTGGCCGCGCTGGTTGCGCCGTACCGGCTGGTGGTTGGCCGGCGCCGGGCTCGCGCTGGCCTTCGGCTATTACCTGACGGCGTCCATCCCGAGCGTGCGCGAGCAGTTGGCCGGCTACAAGTATTACCCACGCAACTTTGCCGGCTGGGAACCGTTGGCAGGCGCCGTGCGCGACGAGCTGAAAAGCATGCCGCCCGGCACGCGCGTGCTGGCCGGCAACTTCAAGTTGGGGGCGGAGCTGGGCTTCCAGTTGCGCGATCCCTCGATCGAGGTGCTGCGCCACCCGCTGAACGACAAGCACGGCCGCAGTGCGCAGCTGGGGCTGTGGGGGCTGCTGCACGATGGCCAGCGCGACGCGCCGATGCTGCTGGTGCTGTCGCCCAGCGATCAGCGCTATCGCGATCTGCTGGCGCGCTACCACGCGGTCTGCGAACAGGTCGGCCCGCTGCCGCCACCGCGTGTGGTCAGCAACGATCATGGCTTCCAGCGCTTCCTGCTGTTCAAGCTGCCGGCCGAACGCGTGGAGGGGCCGTGCGTCACGCCGGCGATGGCCTGGCTGGATGCGCCACAGCCCGGTGCCGCGGTGGGGAGCCCCCTCGAGGTGCGTGGCTGGGCCTTCAAGGATGGCGTGGGCATCGCGCGTGTCGAGCTGCTGGTCGATGGCAGGCCGGTGGGCGATGCGGTCTACGGGCGGCCCTACGACATCACCGGCGCGTGGAAGATCTCCACCGATCCGCAGCACCCGAATGTGGCCTTCGATGCCACGCTGAAGACCGACCACCTCGCGCCCGGCCGTCATTGGCTCGGTATGACGCTGCACGGCAAGGACGGCAGCGTGGAGCAGTGGCAGGAACAGGCCTTTACCGTCCCCGCGCGCTGAACGTGCGTGCTCTTCCATGGATGACACCGTCATGCGCGATGCGCCGCAGGAATCTACCCCCTTGTCTGCTTCCCATCCGTACCCCGCGCCGGTGGCGCCTGCGCTGATCCGGACGTTGTGGTGCGCGGTGGCGGGCATCGTTTCGGTGGGTGTGGCCGCCATGCTGTGGCTGTCGCCACGCGTGCTGTACGCCGATCCGTGGCGCTTCACCCAGAAGCTGCTGGAGATGCCGTGGCCGGGCAACGTACTGGTGTCGGACAATGGCCACCGTGAAATCCTGCCGAACCTGGTGCGCTATGCCGAGCTGGAGTGGCTGCACGGCAATCAATGGCTGCAGATCGGTACCGGCGTTGCGTTGGCACTGGCGACAGCAGGGCTGCTGGCCCGGATCATCAGGGCCGATGCCATGGCACCACCGGTGCGCGCCGCCGCCGCCCTGGTCGCGGCGCTGTCGATCTTCTGGCTGGGCAGCCAGCGCGCGCTCACCCATGCCAACGAATCGGTCCACGCGTACCTGATCACCGCAGCGCTGATGGCCGGCGTCGCCCTGCTGCTGCGTGGCGATCGTCGCGGCGCGGTAGTGGCCGCCGTGTGTGGCGTCGCGGCGACGTTCTCCTTCGGCAGCGGCGTGGCCGTGTTCGTGGGGTTGGCGGCGGTGATGATGGTGCGGCGTGCGCCGTGGTCGCACTGGGTGCCATGGACCGCCGCCCTGCTCGTGGCGGTCGGGCTGCACCTGGGCATGGGGCGGACGGGCATGCCGACGCAGATGGCGCTTGCCCCGCTGCCGCAGCTGGACGTGCTGCTGCGCTGGCTGGCCTCGCCCTTCATCTATCTGGCCTGGCCGGCACTGGATCCAGCGGCGGCGCAGCAGTTGCCGTTCGCGCCCGTGCGCGGTGCGGTCCAGTCCGTGGCGAGCGCGTATGAGGCGCTGTTCGGACCGGTGCTGACCTCGCGCTGGCCGCATCTGCTGATCGGTGCGTCGGGGCTGACCGCGTTGTTCGGCATGACCTGGCGCACCTGGCAGCGCGGCCGCAGCGCCGGGGCCGGGGAGTCGGTGGGGCTGGCGATGGCATGGTTCGGCCTGGCCGTGGGCGCGCTGGTCGCACTGAGCCGCTGGAGTTACTTCGCTGACTACCCCACGCAGGTGGCCGCAACGCGCTATGTGCCCTGGTCGTGGCTGTTCTGGTCCGGTCTGGTGTTGTGGACGATCGTGCGCGTCGGCCTGCGCCATCCCGGGCGGGTGGCGTGGGCAGCCCTGCTGCTGGCGCTGGTGGCCGTGCCGAGCACGGCGTGGATGGCCTATCTCGGCGCCGGCATGCAGCGGGTGGCCAACATGACCGCCACGGCGGCCGCGGCCGGTGTGGTCGATCCGGATCAGACCCATGGCGAAAGCGTGCCCGGCGAAGTGCTGGCGGCGCTACCCAGCCTGCGCGCGCACGGGGCCTCCGTGTTTGCCTGGCCGGAAGCCCGCTATCTGGAGGGTGCGCCAACGGCGGCACCCGGCGTGGTCGTTCCGGTCGGCGATGTCTCCCTCGTGGCGGTGCGCAACACCCTCGGGGGCTCGGCCTGGCGCATCCAGTTCAGCGCCCAGAGCAGGGCGCCGCGGCTGGTCCTGCAATGCGGTGGGCGTCCCGTGGGCCTGGCCATGCCGCTGGCGGGCCGCTGGGTTGGCTGGGCCACCGGCGAACTTGATGCCAGCTGCCTGGAGGCGCTGCAGCTGCGCTGAGGCTCAGGGCAGGGTGTGGCCGGCCTGGCGCAGCAGCTGGCTCAGCGCGATCAGGGGCAGCCCGATCAGTGCGGTCGGGTCGCGGTTCTCGATCGCCTCGAACAAGGTGATGCCCAGGCCTTCACATTTGAAGCTGCCGGCGCAGTCCAGCGGCTGCTCGGCGGCCACGTAGCGGGCGATCTCTTCAGCCCCCAGGGCACGGAAGTGGACCCGGGTCAGATCACAGGTCGCCAGGGCCTCGCCGTCGCGCACCAGGCTCACGGCCGTGTGGAAGTCCACGACCTGCCCGGACATCGCGGCCAGCTGCGCATGCGCGCCCTCCACCGTGCCCGGCTTGCCCAGCGGGGCGCCGTTCAGTTCCGCTACCTGGTCCGAGCCGATCACCCACCGGCCCGGGTGCAGGCGGGCAACCGCCTCGGCCTTCGCGCGCGCCAGCCGCACCGCCAAGGCCCGTGGGGCCTCACTGGGGCCGGGGGTCTCATTCACCTCGGGGCGGGCGGTCTCCAGGGGCAGGCCGAGCCGCTCCAGCAGGTCACGGCGGTAGCGGGAAGTAGAGGCAAGCAGCAGCGGGGTCATGCGACAATACCGGGCACGGAAGGGCGGCAGTCTGGCCCCTCGGGGCGGGGATCGGCAACCTGACTGCGCAGGCATTTGACAGCGGCCCGGACGATCCTTAACATTCAGCGGCTTATGTCCGCAAACGTGCCCGAAATGCTGGATGCTTGGCGGATGGTCGCAGCACGCAGGTGCTTCGACGGCCAGGTGGATCTAGCGGAATTGACCCGCCTCCAGGGCCTTGTCGCCGATACCGAAGGAACGTGCACCTATGCACTGGAATTCGCGCACGACGACATCCTGCAGGTATCCTATGTTGAACTGTCCATCGACACCGCGCTGCCGCTGATCTGTCAGCGCAGCCTGCAGCGCTTCCTGTTGCCGGTTTCGATGGTGCAGCGGCTCGGCCTGATCCGCAGCGAAGAGGAAGAATCCTCGCTGCCGGAAGGCTGGGAACCGTGGCTGGTGCCCGAAGACGGCATGCTGCGACCGCTGGAGCTGGTCGAGGACGAACTCGTCCTGGCCGTGCCCGTCGTGCCGTTGTCTCCCGATGGCGAGGCAGTGGACAAGGACTGGGCACCGACCGAAGAAGAAATCAGCAAGGCCAATCCGTTCGCGGCGTTGGCGGCACTGAAAAAACAATAGCAGCCGGATTGTCGTCGGCGGCTGCGGCGAAAGCGAAAACTGTGCTGGGCGCTGGCGTCCTGCGCGACGATACGACGAAGCAAAACGAACCGAGTTTGGAGCAATCCCATGGCTGTGCAGAAATCCCGTGTCACCCCGTCCCGCCGCGGTATGCGCCGTGCGCATGACGCCCTGAGCGCCAAGCAGCTGTCCACCGATCCGACCACCGGTGAAGTGCATCTGCGTCACCACATCACCGCTGACGGTTTCTACCGTGGCAAGAAGGTGATCACGACCAAGTCGAACTCGGCCGTCGAAGAAGATTGATTTGTAAAGGCCGCTGCCCGGTCGGGCAGCGGCCTTTACCCCATTCTTCCCGATCGTCACGTTTGGCGATCGAGCTACAGGACATGCAATGAGCAAGCGGATCTACTCGAGGATCGCGGGCACCGGTAGTTATTTGCCCGAAAAAGTGTTGACCAACCAGGATCTGGAGAAAATGGTCGACACCAGCGATGAGTGGATTCAATCGCGCACTGGTATCCGCGAACGGCACATTGCGGCCGAAGGCGAGACCACCAGCGACCTCGGCTACCACGCCGCGGTACGTGCGCTTGAAGCGGCCGGTATCGACGCTTCGCAGCTCGACATGATCGTGGTGGGTACCACCACGCCTGATCTGATTTTCCCGTCCACCGCGTGCCTGATCCAGGCCAAGCTCGGTGCGACCGGCTGCCCCGCCTTCGACGTCAACGCCGCCTGTTCGGGCTTCGTGTTCGCGTTGAGCGTGGCCGACAAATTCATTCGTTCCGGTGATGCACGCCATGTGCTGGTCATCGGTGCGGAAACGCTGACCCGTATCGTCGACTGGACCGAGCGCACCACCTGCGTGCTGTTCGGCGATGGCGCGGGCGCCGTCGTCCTCAAGGCCGACGAAGACACCGGCATCCTCAGCACCCACCTGCATTCGGATGGCAGCAAGAAAGAGCTGCTGTGGAACCCGGTGGGCGTCTCGGCCGGCTTCGGCGAGGGCGAGAATGCCCGCGGCGCGATCCTGATGAAGGGCAACGACGTGTTCAAGTACGCCGTCAAGGCGCTGGACTCGGTCGTCGATGAAACCCTGGAAGCCAACGCGCTGACCAAGGACGACCTGGACTGGCTGATCCCGCACCAGGCCAACCTGCGCATCATCGAAGCCACCGCCAAGCGCCTGGAGATGTCCATGGACCAGGTGGTGGTGACGGTCGACAAGCATGGCAACACCTCCTCGGCCTCCGTGCCGATGGCGCTGGACCACGCCGTCCGCTCCGGCCGCGTGGAGCGCGGCCAGCTGCTGCTGCTGGAAGCGTTCGGCGGCGGCTTCACGTGGGGTTCTGCTCTGCTGCGTTATTGATAGTGTCAGTTACGACAACGTGACGCTGTCGTTACGGCCCCATTACGGGGCCGTATGCATTTCAGGAGAACTGTCATGGTTGAGCCCATCGTCATTGACGGGCAGCGCGCCTGGCTGAAGCAGTACGGCGAAGGAAGCCGCGTGGTCGCGTTGGGCCTGCTGAACTTCATCGCCCGCCGCTTCCAGCTCGATGCCCTGCGCCCACCGCCGCACCGCGGTGGCGACGCCGCCCGCGAAACCGAAGCCCGCCGCCTGGCCGAACTGCAGGCGCAAGGGGTCAACGTCCCCAGTGTGATCGGCAGTGGCCATGCCGCCCTCGTGCTGGGCGACAACGGCTCCTCGTTCAACACCTGCCTGCGCGAAGCCGACGATGCCGGCCGTGACCGCCTCGTGTCCGCCGCGATGAATGCCATTGCCCAGGCGCACCACAAGGGCGCGTACTTCGGCCAGCCGCTGCCGCGCAACCTCACCTGGGATGGCAAGGAGATCGGCTTCATCGATTTCGAGGAAGATCCCCTGGAAGTCATGGACCTCGCCCAGGCCCAGGCCCGCGACTGGCTGATGTTCGGTTACGGCGTGGCCAAATACTACGAGGACCGTCCGCAACAGCTGCAGACCCTCATGGCGCAGGCGATGGACGGTGCCGAAGCTCCGGTGCTGGCCCATGCTCACGACGTCACCGGCCGCCTGCAGGGGCTGGCCCGCGCCAGCATGAAGATGGGCCGCTCCGCCCGCGCACTGGCCCATTCCATCCTGATCGTCCACGGCGCCACCACCCTGGGCGTGCTGATGCTGGCCGTGATCTGCATCGATTTCTTCAGCGACGGCGATCTGGACATCCTCCAGCTGTTCACCTGAGCAAAGACCCCACATACGCGGCAGTACAGACGAAGGGCGACGTTCCCCTTTATCATTCGCCGTTCGATTTTTGCAGGCGGATGATCACGTGACCGGTACCAATCTCGCATTCGTGTTCCCGGGCCAGGGCTCGCAGTCGCTGGGCATGCTGGCCGAACTGGCCGAGCTGCACCCGCAGATCCGCGAGGCCTTCACCGAAGCCTCCGACGGCGCCGGTGTCGACCTGTGGGCGCTGTCGCAGGGCGGTCCCGAGGAAATGCTCAACCGCACCGAATACACCCAGCCGGCCCTGCTGGCCGCCAGCATCGGCGTGTGGCGCGCCTGGAACGCCGTTGGCGGCGCCCAGCCGGCCGTCCTGGCCGGCCACAGCCTCGGCGAGTACACCGCCCTGGTGGCCGCCGGCGCGCTGACCCTGCGGGACGGTGCCCACCTGGTGCGCCTGCGCGGCCAGCTGATGCAGGAAGCCGCCCCGACCGGCGTCGGCGCCATGGCCGCCGTGCTCGGCGCCGAAGATGCGCTGGTCGTGGAGGTCTGCGCGCAGGCCGCCGGCAGCCAGGTCGTCGTGCCGGCTAATTACAACTCGCCCGGTCAGATCGTCATCGGTGGCGATGCGGCTGCCGTGGATCGTGCGCTGGCGCTGCTGGCCGAGAAGGGCGTCCGCAAGGCCGTCAAGCTGGCTGTCAGCGTGCCCTCGCACACCCCGCTGATGCGCGAAGCTGCCAACCGCCTGGCCGAAACCATGGCCGGCCTGGACTGGCGCCCCCCGGCCCTGCCGGTGGTGCAGAACGTGGATGCCCGTGTGCATGACGGCGTGGACGCCATCCGCCAGGCGCTGGTGCAGCAGCTGTACCTGCCCGTGCAGTGGACCGGCTGCGTGCAGGCGCTGGCCGCCCGTGGCGTCACCCGCGTGGCCGAATGTGGCCCGGGCAAGGTGCTGAGCGGATTGATCAAGCGCATCGACAAATCGCTGGACGCGCGCACACTGTCCACGCCCGCCGATTTCGAGACGGCCCGCGAGACCTGGGCCGCCTGATGTCTTTCGATCGCGCCCGTGCTGGAATGGCTTCGCGCCAGGCCGGCCGGACCGGTCCCGTTTGAGGAAATGAGATGAGCAAGCCCCTTCAGGGTGAAATCGCACTGGTCACCGGCGCCAGCCGGGGTATCGGTGCCGCGATCGCCGACGCACTGGCCGCGCAGGGCGCGACCGTCATCGGCACCGCCACCACCGACGCCGGTGCCGCCGCCATCGGTGAACGCCTGGCCGCCGTGGGTGGCCACGGCCGCGCACTGAACGTCACCGACGCCGCTGCGCTGGAAGCCGTGCTGGACGGGATCGCCAAGGAATTCGGCGCCATCAGCATCCTGGTCAACAACGCCGGCATCACCCGCGACAACCTGTTGCTGCGGATGAAGGAAGAAGACTGGCAGGCGATCCTGGACACCAACCTGACCAGCGTCTTCCGCACCTCCAAGGCCGTCATCCGCGGCATGATGAAGGCGCGCAAGGGCCGCATCATCAACATCGCTTCGGTGATCGGCGTGACCGGCAATGCCGGCCAGGCCAACTACGCCGCGGCCAAGGCCGGCATCATCGCCTTCTCCAAGTCGCTGGCCAAGGAAATCGGCTCGCGCGGGATCACCGTCAACGTGGTCGCGCCGGGCTTCATCGATACCGACATGACCAAGGCCCTGCCGGAAGAGCAGCGCACCGGCCTGGTCAAGTCGATCGCCCTGGAGCGGCTCGGCGAGCCGTCCGATATCGCCAACGCGGTGGCGTTCCTGGCCGGTCCTTCGGCCAGCTACATCACCGGCGAAACCCTCCATGTGAACGGCGGCATGTACATGCCGTAAGCATGTGGCGCAAGGACTGCGCCGCAAGTGGTTGATCCGTTTGATGTTTTGCTGCAATGCAAGGTGTCGCTGGTTTCCACTACACTATCCCACGGTCATCCCTCACCGGATGGCGTCATTTTTGAACCACTACTCCATCTGGAGCGATATCCAATGAGCACCATCGAAGAACGCGTCAAGAAAATCGTCGTCGAACAGCTTGGCGTCAAGGAAGAGGAAGTCACCAACAGCGCATCGTTCGTCGATGACCTGGGCGCTGACTCGCTGGACACCGTTGAACTGGTGATGGCGCTGGAAGAAGAGTTCGAGTGCGAAATCCCGGACGAAGAAGCCGAAAAGATCAGCACCGTGCAGGCTGCGATCGACTACATCAACGCCCACGTCAAGGCTTGATGTCAGGCGGCTCGCGCGCGGCCGTGGCGATTGCCGCGACCGCGTGCGGCAAACCCATGGGGCCGCGCTTGCGGCCCTGTGCTTTTGAGCGTTATACCGCGTGATACCCGCAACACCCGGGTCAGGAGAATCTGCAATGAAGCGTCGCGTCGTCGTTACCGGCATGGGCATGGTCTCGCCATTGGGCAATGATATGGCCAGCAGTTGGAAGGGCATCACCGAAGGCCGTTCCGGCATCGGTCCGCTGACCAACGTTTCGCAGTCCTACCTGGACCGTTTCACCACCAAGATCGCAGGTGAGGTCAGGGACTTCGACATCACCGCCGACAACGAACAGTTCGGCAGATTCCGGGTCACTGGCAAGGATGCCAAGAAGATGGACCCGTTCATTCATTACGGCCTCGGTGCCGCCTTCATGGCCTTGAACGATTCGGGCCTGGAAATCACCGACGGCAATGCCGAGCGCATCGGCGCCATCGTGGGCGCGGGCATCGGCGGCCTGCTGGGCATCGAAGAGCAGACCATCGATTTCCACGAGGGCAAGAAGATCTCGCCCTTCTACGTGCCCAAGACCATCATCAACATGCTTCCGGGCCAGTTGAGCATCATCACCGGCCTGAAGGGGCCGTCGTTCTCGGCGGTCTCTGCCTGCGCGACCTCGAACCACTCGATCGGCACCGCCATGCGCATGATCCAGTACGGCGATGCGGACGTGATGGTGGTCGGCGGTGCCGAGCGCGGCTCCTCGCCGACCGCCCTGGGCGGCTTCTGCGCGATGAAGGCGATGAGCACCCGCAACGATGCGCCGGCGGAAGCCTCGCGCCCGTGGGACAAGGAACGCGACGGCTTCGTGCTCGGCGACGGTGCCGGCATCCTGATCCTGGAAGAGTACGAACACGCCAAGGCGCGTGGCGCGCGCATCTATGCGGAGCTTGCCGGTTTCGGCGCCAGCTCGGATGCGTACCACATGACCGCGCCGAGCGAGAACGGCGAAGGCGCCGCACGCTGCATGACCATGGCGTTGAAGGACGCCGGCGTGACCCCGGAGCAGGTCGGTTACCTCAACGCGCACGGCACCTCCACGCCGCTGGGCGACCTGGGCGAAACCATGGCGATGAAGACCGCCTTCGGCGACCACGCCTACAAGATGATGGTCAGCTCCACCAAGTCGATGACCGGCCACCTGCTCGGCGCGGCCGGCGGCGTGGAAGCGATCTTCTCGGTGCTGGCGCTGCGCGACAACATCATTCCGCCGACCATCAACCTGCATGAAGCGGGCGAAGGTTGCGACCTGGATTACGTGCCCAACACCGCACGAGAGGCCAAGGTCGATGTGGTGATGTCCAACGGCTTCGGCTTCGGCGGCACCAACGGCACGCTGGTGTTCAAGCGCATCTGACCGCCCGTTCCGTGTATCCCCACCCGGGCCGCCATCATGGCGGCCTTGGTGTATCTGGCCCCCGCGCACGCTGCGCGCCCTTCCGGTGTCCTGTCATGTTCCAGACGCTTCCGCTGCCCGCCATGACCGACCTGCTGGCCCTGCAGCGCCTGGCCCCGCAGCGTTACCCGCTGCTGATGGAATCCACCGCCTCGGGCACCGCCCAGGGCCGCTGGGATCTGCTGCTGATGGGCAACGGGGAATCGCTGGCTTTGCACGCCGATGGCGTGGTGCGTGATGCCGAGGGTGCCGCGCATGACGGCCGCTTCCTTGACGTGCTGGATGCGCACTGGGCCGCACTGCGGCTGCCGCGCGAAAAAACCACGTTGCCGTTCCGCGGTGGCTGGGCACTGATGCTGGATTACGAGCTGGCTGGCCAGATCGAGGACGTGCTGGCCTTGCCTTCGCGCGCCGATGGACTGCCGTCCGCGCTGGCGCTGCGCTGCCCGGCGGCCGTGCTGCACGACCGCGTGCTCGGCCAGTTCCATGCCGTGTGCGAGACCGGCCAGGCCGCGCTGCTGCAGACCCTGCAGGACGACCTCGCCGCGGCCGCCACGCTGGCGCCGTTGCCGACGTGGCAGCCACCGGTGGCGATCGGCGAGGACGCGCCACAGCGCTTCACCGACGGCGTCGGCAAGGTGATCGATTACCTGCGCGCGGGCGACGTGTTCCAGGTGAACCTCTCGCGGCGCTGGAACGCGCAGTTCGCCGAGGCGCTCTCGCCGCAGGCGCTGTATGCGCAGCTGCGCGTGGCCAACCCCGCGCCGTTCGCCGGGCTGTTCATGGCGCAGGGCAGGGCGGTGGTCAGCTCTTCGCCCGAGCGGTTGGTCTCGGTGCACGGCGATGACGTGCAGACCCGCCCGATCGCCGGCACCCGCCCGCGCTTCGCTGGCGATGACGATGCCGCGCGCATCCAGGAGCTGGTCGGCCATCCCAAGGAACGCGCCGAGCACGTGATGCTGATCGATCTGGAACGCAACGACCTCGGCCGCATCTGCGCGCCGGGCAGCGTGGAGGTGGATGAGCTGATGACCGTGGAGAGCTACGCCCACGTGCACCATATCGTCAGCAACGTGCGTGGCCGCCTGCGCGAGGGCGTCAGCCCCGGCCAGGTGATCGCCGCGACCTTCCCCGGCGGCACCATCACCGGCTGCCCCAAGGTGCGCTGCATGCAGATCATCGCCGAGCTGGAGCAGGCCGCCCGCGGCGCCTACACCGGCGCGTTCGGCTGGCTGAACCGCGATGGCGACCTGGACCTGAACATCCTGATCCGCACCGCCGAAGTGGCCGGCGACACCGCCAGCTTCCGCACCGGCGCCGGGATCGTGGTCGATTCGGTGGCCGACAAGGAACTGGACGAAACCCGCGCCAAGGCCCGCGGCCTGCTGCGTGCGCTGGGCAGCGATGCCTGAGCCGTTTGGCGGTGTGCAGCACCCGCGCGGTATGCTGCGCGGCGAAGAAATGGATTCGAGGTGAGCATGGCGGGTGCGAAACGGGGATGTCTGGCCGTACTGGCCGTGTTGCTGGTGCTGGCCCTGCTGGTTGCGGCCGCAGGCGCTTGGTTCTGGCATCGCCAGGGCGCCTTTGCCGATGCACCGGTCACCCCCAGCGCGGAGAGCGTGGTGATCGCCTCCGGTGATGGCTTCAGCACCGTGCTCGGCAAGCTGCGCCAGGCCGGCGTGGACGAAGGCAGCGACACCCAGTGGCAACTGCTGGCGCGCCAGCTGGATGCCGCCGGCAAGCTCAAGGTGGGTGAATACGCGCTCGATCCCGCGCTGACCCCGCGCGAGCTGCTGACCCGCATGCGCCAGGGCCGCGTCCTGCAGCACCGCGTCACCATCGTGGAAGGCTGGAACATCCGTCAGCTGCGCGCCGCGCTCAAGCGCGCCGATCCGCTGGTGCACACCACCGACGAACTGGACGATGCCGCCCTGATGAAGGCGGTCGGCTTCCCGGGCGAGCATCCGGAAGGCCGCTTCCTGCCCGAGACCTACGTCTACCAGCGTGGCGACAGCGATATCGACGTGCTCAAGCGCGCGCATGCCGCGATGGAAAAAGAACTCACCGCCGCGTGGGACAGTCGCGTGGACGACCTGCCGCTCAACTCGCCGTATGAGCTGCTGATCCTCGCCTCGATCATCGAGAAGGAAACCGCACTGCCCAGCGAGCGCCCGCAGATCGCCGGGGTGTTCATGCGCCGCCTGAAGATCGGCATGCGCCTGCAGACCGACCCCACCGTGATCTACGGCATCGGCAGCAGCTACGACGGCAACATCCGCAAGCGCGACCTCACCACCGATACGCCGTACAACACGTACACGCGCGCCGGCCTGACCCCGACCCCGATCGCCATGCCCGGGCGTGATGCGCTGCATGCCGCCGCGCAGCCGGCCAAGGGCGATGCGCTGTACTTCGTGGCCGTGGGCGATGGCAGTGGCGCGCACATCTTCTCGGCCAACTACACCGACCACAACGCCGCCGTTGCCCGCTACCTGCAGCAACTGCGCAGCAAACGCACCAACGAGGCCGCACCCCAATGAGTCCCGCGCTGCACCGGCACCCGCATTTCGTCAGCCTGGAAGGGGGCGAGGGCGCCGGCAAGACCACCGCCATCAACGCGATCCGCGAGGCCCTGCAGGCGCGCGGCCATGAGGTGGTGCTGACCCGCGAGCCCGGCGGCACCGCGCTGGCCGAGCGCATCCGCGCGCTGGTGCTCAAGCCGGACGCGGAGATCTCCGCCGAGCCGCTCTCGGCCGAGGCCGAGCTGCTGCTGGTGTTCGCCGCCCGCGCCCAGCACGTGCGGCAGGTGATCGCCCCGGCGCTGCAGCGCGGCGCCTATGTGCTGTGCGACCGCTTCACCGATTCCAGCTACGCCTACCAGGGCGGCGGCCGCGGCCTGGATGCGGCGTGGATCGCCGATCTGGAGCGCCGCGCCGTCGGCCTGCTGCCCGGCCTGACCCTGCTCCTGGATGTGGACGTGGCCGTCGGCCGTGCCCGCGCGAACGGCCGCGACCTGTGGCCGGACCGCATCGAAAGCGAGCACGATGATTTCTTCCAGCGGGTGCGCGCGGTGTTCCGCCAGCGTGCCAGCGAAGACCCCGCACGTTACCGCCTGATCGACGCCAGCCAGGACCAGGCCGGCGTCGCCGGCGCGGTGGTGGCGGCCGTGGAGGCATGGTTGGCACAGGAGCCGGATCGTGGCTGAACCCTTTTCCCCCTGGCAGCAGCGCGCCTATGACCAGACGGTGGCCGCGCTCGACGCCGGTCGCCTCGGCCATGGCCTGCTGTTCTGCGGCCCGGCCGGCCTGGGCAAACTGGGCGTCGCGCTGCGGCTGGCCGAGCACGTGCTGGGGCAAGGCGAGCCCGCCGCCGCCAAGCGCAGCGCCCAGCTGCTGGCCGCCGGCACCCACCCGGACCTGCAGCGGATCTCGTTCATCCCCAACAAATCCGGCGACAAGCTGCGCACCGAGATCGTGATCGAGCAGATCCGCGAGGTCTCGCAGAAGCTCTCGCTGACCCCGCAGTACGGCGTAGCCCAAGTGGTGATCGTCGACCCCGCCGACGCCATCAACCGCGCGGCCTGCAATGCCCTGCTCAAGACCTTGGAAGAGCCGCAGCCCGGCCGCTACCTGTGGCTGATCAGCGCCGACCCCGCGCGCCTGCCCGCCACCATCCGCAGCCGCTGCCAGCGTCTTGAGTTCAAGCTGCCGCCCCGCGAGGAAGCGCTCGCCTGGCTGCAGACCCTGGGCCACAGCGAAGCCAGCGCCCGCGAAGCACTGGACGCCGCCCGCGGCCACCCCGGCCTGGCCGACCAGTGGCTGCGCGAAGACGGCCTGGCCCTGCGCCGCCAGGTCGCCAGCGATCTGGAAGCCCTCGTTGCCGGCCGCTCCGGCACGGTGGAACTGGCCCAGCGCTGGACCGCCGACGACAACGCCGCCCTGCGCCTGCGCCACGCCGCCGATCTCGCCCTGGCCCAGGCCACCGGCGGTGGCTTGACCGATCCCGATCGATTGCACAAGCTGGCCGCCTGGTTCGATGCGGCCAACCGCACCCGCGACCTGCTGCGCACCACGGTGCGCGCCGATCTTGCGGTGGTTGAGCTGCTGCTGGCCTGGGGAAAGGTCAACGAACGGCACGCCAAGGGGAATAGAGCATGAGCGCCACCAACGCCCGACAGGGCATCCTGTCCCTTGCCGTCAAGGACAAGGCCGCGCTGTACAGCGCCTACATGCCGTTCGTGAAGAACGGCGGCATCTTCGTGCCCACGCCCAAGCGCTACTTCCTCGGCGATGAGGTGTTCCTGCTGCTCACCCTGCCGGACTCCAGCGAGCGCCTCCCGGTGGCCGGCAAGGTGATATGGGTGACCCCGGCCGGGGCCCAGGGCAACCGCGCGGCAGGGATCGGCGTACAGCTGGCCGATGGCGCGGAAGGGGAGACCGTCCGCCACCGGATCGAGACCCTGCTGGCCGGCATCCTGACCGCGGACAAGCCCACGCACACGATGTGAAGAAATTTCGGCGAAACCGTTGACGTCAAAATTTGCCGCCCTATAATGAGCGGCTCGGCAGCATCGGGCGGTTAGCTCAGCGGTAGAGCATTGCCTTCACACGGCAAGGGTCACAAGTTCGAACCTTGTACCGCCCACCATGATTCAGTCGAAAAAGCCTCCGGAAACGGGGGCTTTTTTGTTGGGTTGGGTTAGCCATTCCAGGCTTGAGCAGGGCGACTTGGCGGACGAAATGGGCGACCCCACTATCCTCCGCATGGGAGGGACAATTACGCCGCATCGAAATCTGATGGGGGCATTGAATAAATGCCTGGGCGCCTCGTCGCTCAATCGAATGACGAATGGAGAATGTTCATGGAAGGACCGATTGGAACCCTGGCTCGGGTAGTGATGTGGGTCGGCCTGGCTGCCTTTGTCTGCAGTGCGCAGGCGTCTGGCGCTGACAAGCCGCCTTCGTTTGAGGAAGTGCAGGCAGCGGCCAAGGCGGGTAGCGCTGAAGCCGAGAATGACCTGGGTTACAGGTATCTTCAGGGCGCTGGAGTCGCCAAAGACGAGGTGCAGGCGGCGATCTGGTATCGCAAAGCGGCAGAGCAGGGCTATGCGCCGGCCCAATCCGCGCTCGGTGGACTGTATCTACACGGAGTTGGCGTGCCGCCAGACGCGATGCAGGCCAGCGGCTGGATACGCAAGGCGGCGGAGCAGGGCGACGCACTGGCACAGTCCGATCTTGGAATGATGTATCTCAAGGGAATTGCCGTCCCACAGGATGATGTCCAGGCCATCCTCTGGCTCCGCAAGGCGGCTGAGCAGGGTTCACCCGCAGGGCAATACAACCTTGCCAGTCTGTATCAAAGAGGAGGTGCCGGCCTCGCTGAAGATGACGCTGAGGCCATACGCTGGTACGGCAAGGCAGCTGTGCAGGCCGCCTCGCAGCTGGGCGTCAGGCAGTCCCGCCAGAAGCTCTGCGAGTATCGCGGCGAAAACAGCGTGTGGTGTGCCGAGGTCGATACGCCCGGGGCTTTCGGTCCCGTGGACGACTTGGTGGCGGCGGCCGAGGGCGGCGACGCAAAAGCGCAGAGCGCACTCGGTGACATGTATCAGCGGGGCCTCGGTGTGCAGAAGGACGTGACTCAATCGGCCGACTGGTACCGCAAGGCGGCAGCGTCGGGGTACGCCCCGGCGCAGGCCATGCTGGGATACATGTACTACGAGGGGATCGGCGTGACCAAGGACATTGATGTGGGTCTATCTCTGTACTGCAAAGCTGCTGCACAGGGAAACTCACGGGCGCGGGCGAATCTCGAGATCATGCAGATTTACGGGCAATTCGATCTGAAGGAATGTTCCGTTCGTCTTGCGCGATGAGTATCAGATGCTCAAGCTTTCTAGAGTTGACTTGATGGTTGAAGTTTCTAGTGCCCAGCTGGGGCGGGGCAGTTATGTGCCTAAGCAATCTTTGGGGGCGCCGGCGAGGTGACTTCCTGTGTGGATCGGTCCGCTTCTGGCCGAAAGTGGACGTTCGGGGAGGACGGAGGCGCCGACCGCTGGTAATGTCCGCTTTCGACGGCGGTTTCAACTGGTCAATGCAACAGCTTGTTGATATCGCTCGATCGGTGTCTGGAAGTCCCGCGCGACTGGATGAAGAGCGTGCGATAGATCGTCTCGTGTGAGACCTGGCAGCTCGGATCGTCCGGGTAAGTCCGCTTGAGCCAGCCAGTCTCGGCGAGAACCCCTCGCACGGACGAGTGATGCCGATCGAACAGCCTCGCCATCTGGTGCAACGACTCGCCCTGCCGTCAGCGGTCCCACATCAGGGCCTTGTGGCTGTCGGAACCGCCACCCAAAGCGGACACCACGGGCGACGACTCAGCGCCATTTCGTCGGCGATCCGGCTGATTCATCGGCGGCTTCTGTGGCTTGGTCGCAAACGGGTAGCCACGCCCCCACGCGGATGGCAACTTGCCGCGGCGATCACGTCGACCTGGAGCCCCGTATGACCCCCGTTGTCCTGTATTCGCCCGATCCGGCCCGCGGCTGGCTGCCCTGGGCCTGGCTGACGCCGATCCTGATGATCCTGTTCAACGCGGTACCGGTGATCGCGCTGGACGGGTGGATGCAGTCGCAGCATTGGTCGACGCCGGGCGGCGATCCGATCGGCCTCGCTGGCTTGCATGCGCTGCTGTGGATTGGCTTCGCGCCGACGCTGGCGGCCGTGCTCGCCTGGGTACGCTTCGTCGAAGGGCGCTCGCTGGCGAGTATCGGGCTGACCGGTCCGGCGCCGCTGAAAACCTTCCTGCGCGGAATGGCCGTTGGATTCGGCACGATCGCGCTGGTCGTAGTCGCGATCTGGATGGCTGGCGGCATGCAGGCGGCGGGCTTGGGGCAGGCCTGGCGGTCGCCCGTCAGTCTGCTGCACATCGGTCTGCTGCTATTGAGTTTCATGTTCCAGGCGAGCGTGGAGGAAGTCATCTTCCGCGGCTGGATGCTGTCGGTGGTGGCGCGCAAGACCAATGTGACGGTGGCAGTGCTGCTGGTGTCGCTCGTTTTCTGCTTCCTGCATTTCAGTCCGCACCAGCCGCCCCTGGTCATGCTCAGCACGTTCCTGTTCTCGCTGTTCGCCTGCGCCTGGGCGCTGCGGAGCGGCAATATCTGGGGCGTGATGGGCTGGCACGCGGGGTGGAACTGGTTGCTCGCAACCGGCTTCGAACTGCCCGTCACCGGCATGGATGCGCACTTGCCGGCGCTGCTGGTGGCGCTGCGCCCGCAAGGCCTCGACACCCTGACCGGTGGCGCGCAAGGGCCGGAAGGCAGTTACCTGTGCAGCGTCTTCTTCGTCGCCGCGATCGCGTGGATCCAGTGGCGAAAGACGCGCGGAGCTCAGAACTTCTCGCCGACCAGCAGGTAACGCCACTGCCCGGGCGGCATCGCCCCGTCCGGGCCCTTGCCGATCGGATGCGGGTTCGCGACGTACCGGCGACGACCAAGCAATGGAGCGTCGGCTAGCGCTCAGGGCACTCGGTGGTGCCTAAGCGTGGTAGCCGTGGGAATCTCCCGTCTTGAGGGAGTACAAGCGTGCTACTTCACCTCCTGCTCGCTTTGCAATTTGCTACTGGTGCGGATTCCGTTCCAGATATTTGGCGAACAAGAGGCAGCTCAGGTTCGGGATGCGAGTTCCACTACCGGCTGGAACCGAGACTGCCTTTGCTGAAGTGTCAACAAAGGGTGATCTGGCTTCCTCGATAAAGCTCGACTAGGCCCACCTTCGGGTTACGTTTCGCGATGACTGCTCCTGGCCGAGAGCGGACGTCGGTCCTGCAGCGGTCTTCTCGAAGCGCTTATATCGATCCAAGCTTCCCGCGCACGTCCTCAACAAACGCCCGCCCCACCGGCACCTCAGCCCCATCATTCAGCACCAACCAGTAACGGCTCCCCGAAGCCGCATGCAACGTCCGCACATGCGTCAAATTGACCAGATACGACCGATGGCAACGCACAAAGTCCGGCGGTAGCACGGCAGTAAGACTCGCCAGCGATTTGTCATGCAGCTCACTCCGCCCATCGCGCATACGTACTTCGCTGTAGTCCCCATCAGCACGAATCCAAAGCACATTGGCGAGCTCCACCATCGCCGTCCCCTGCGCATGCCAGATGCCCAGGTAACGCGCCGCCCCGGACCGATACCGCCCAACATCCAGCAACCGCTCCAGCGCCTGCCCCAGCCGTTCGCGTGAGAAAGGCTTCGGTACAAAATCCAACACCCCATGCTCAAATGCCTGCAGCGCCCGCCCCCGATGTGCGGAGACAGCCACGCAGTGATAGCGCCCAGCGACCACGCGCTTCAGAAGATCGAATCCATCCTCACCACCGAGATTCAGATCCAGCAGCAGGCCGTCATACACGCTGCGCTGCAGCCGGTCACCGGCGGCGTCCAGGTCGGCCACGGCATCGAATCGCGCGCGGCTGCCAGCCAGTTCGGTACACATCCGCAGCAGCCGCTGTCGGACCAGCAGTTCGTCCTCGACGATCAGGATGCGCATGTCAGCTCCATGCGGCCGTACCAGTCATTGCCATCCGGGCGTTGTTCAAAGCGCCAGCTCTCGGGGCAGGTGGCGGCCAGGCTGGCCTCGATATAGCGCGTGCCCGTGCCTTGCCCACGATGCGGGGCAGTGCCGCGTGCACTGCGGAGTTCCAGCATCCAACGGTCGCCCTCGCGTTGAATGCGCAGGCGGAACGGATGCTCGGCACACGCCCCCGCCCCCGCGTGGGTGAGCGCATTCTCGACCTGCGCATGCAGCACGCCGGGCGGCAGCCACAGGCCGTTGTGTTCGCCCTCGACCTCAAAGCCGATGTGGCGATCCAGTGCGAGCCCGACGATGTCCAGGTGGTTGCGGCACAGCGCCAGCTCTTCCTCCAGCGGCACGCTGGGGCGGGTGCTGCTCTCGCGCAGGCGGTCGAACTGCTCGGCCAGGGATTCGACCATGCGGCTGGCGCGCATCGGTGCCTGTTCGATCAGTTCCTGCAGGCCGGTGAGGGTGTTCATCAGCCAATGCGGCTGGATGCCCCGCTGCAGCAGCTGCAGCGAGAGACGGGCGCGCTCTCCGCGCAGCTGCGCGTTGTGGTGGTCCAGCATCCGCAGCTGGGCGGCGTGGCGGATCAGCAGGAAGCCCATCAGCACGGCCAGGAACAGGAAGTAGGGGCCGTCGAGGAAAATCCCGCCAGCGAGCGGCACGGCGAGTGCACCGGCCACCACCAAGGTCAGGATCGGCCAGCGCTCGTCGGGCTCGCCGCGGGCGCGCAGCAGCACGTAGGTGGAGGTCAGCAGGCTGAGCAGCAGCAGTGCGGCACCGCGGCCGTCGAAGCTGGGCACGAAGGCGGCCAGCGCCAGCAGTGTGGCGAGATAGGCGATGCGGGCTGTCTTCGGCACCGCGACACCGAAACGACGCGCCAGGTAAGCCGGCAGCAGGATCGCCGCGGCGAGGTGCAGCAGAAGCAGCATGAGCAGTCGTGGGCCGTGCCACGGATAGGCATAGCCGACCAGCGGACGCCATGCTTCGACGACGGGCAACGCAAGGCCGACGACACCCAATGCGAGCAGCAGGCGCGCACCCGCTACCCGTGGCCGGCCGCGCTGTGCAGCGAGGAAGTAGAGGCAGGCGGCACCCAGCGCCCCCGTGGCAAGCGCGGCGATCAACCACGGTCCAAGGTTGAGGCTGTAGATCGAGGCGGCCGGCCCGACCGCAGCGAAGGCGTCCGCGCCCCGCAGTTTGAACCACTGATGATGGCTGGAGGCGAGCAGCACCAGCGTATCGGTGTTGTTGGGCGAGGAGGGCGGCAGCACGCGGATGTTGTCCACCTGTCCCGGCTGCTCTTCGTCCGCGTTGCGGCCGACGGTGCCATTGGCGGCCAACGGCTGGCCATTCCAGAAGGGCTGGCTCGCGGCGCGCACCGAGATGCGCAATGCACGGTCATCCGCGTCGTGTGCGGTTGACGCAGGCAGGCGCCAACGCAGCCAGTAAGGGCCGCGCCACTGCACCAGCTCGCGTTGGTTGGCCGGTTGCCACTGCAGGGTCGTCGGCGGCGCGGTGGGCAGTGCGCCATCAGCGCCCAGCGTGGCGGGTGCCATCTCCTAGGCCTCGTAGTAGTGCACGCCCGGTGGAGGCGCGACCAACAGCAGCCACGCGGCGACCGCGATGAGCAGGACGGCGAGGGCGGTCAGGGTGCGTGGGATCTGCATGGGCCCATCGTATCGGTTGCACGGAGTCACTGGACCCCCGCCTGGAGCTGTTCGGCGGACGGGCGCTCCCCGGTTGCCCTGGGCGAGGGGATGCTGGCGGCGTAGTACATGCGCCGCCCCTCGGCGCCCGCTTCACCCTTACCTCCCACCCGGAGTTCGTCATGTCCAACGTCCCGATGTCCCCGTTCCGTTCTCCTGCTCCCGGCCTGTGCCTGGGGGTCACGCGGTGGGCAGCGCTCTGCCTGACCCTGGTCGGTGCACCCGTGCTGGCGGCCGATGCGCCGGCGCCGTTGGTGTTCACCCCGTATGCGTTCGAGACACAGAAGCACGGCACGATCGCGGCCGAGGCGGGCTATCTGGAGGTGCCGCGTCGGCATGCCGACCCCAACGGCCCGCGCATGCGTCTGCGGGTCGTGCGCCTGCTGGCAACGGGTGGCGATGGCAATGCGGCGCCCGTGGTGTATCTGGCCGGTGGTCCGGGGGGCTCGGGGATCGGGACCGGGCGCGGACCGCGCTGGCCGGTGTTCGATCAGGTCCGGCGCGAAGCCGACGTGCTGCTGCTCGATCAGCGCGGGGCGGGTGAGTCCGAGCCGCCGTCGGCGTGCCCGCATGAGCACACGTTCGACGATGCAAAGCCGCTGCAGCACGATGCCGCGCTCGCCGCGCTGCGTGACGTTGCCGCCCGCTGCGTGGCGTACTGGCGGGAGACGGGCGTGGACCTGGGGGCCTACACCACCGCGGAAAGTGCCGGCGATCTGGAGGACCTGCGGCGTGCGTTGAAGGTGCCGAGGATCAGCCTGTGGGGCATGAGCTATGGCACGCATCTGGCGCTGGCCACGGTGCGCCTGCACGGCGCCGGTCTGGACCGCGTGGTGCTGATGGGGACGGAAGGACCTGATGACACCTTGAAGCTGCCGCTGTCGGCCGATGCGCTGCTGGCGGAGTTGAGCGTGCTGGCCAAGGGGGCGGGATTCGATGATCTGACCGGCTCGGCCACGCGCGTGCTGGCAGCACTGCGCGAGCAGCCGCGTCAGGGCCGCAGTGTCATGCACGGTGGCAAGCCGGTGATGATCGGCGCGTATGACGCGCAGTTGGCGATCAGCGCCTGTCTCGGGCGCCGCATGACCCAGCAGTGGCTGCCGCTGATCCTGCGCGATGCCGAGAACGGCGACTACGATCTGCTGGCGGCGATGGTCCTGCTGCTGCGCAGTGAGTACGGCAGCTACGGCGCGATGTCTCTGGCGATGGATGTGGCCTCGGGCCAGACTGCGCAGCGCCGCGCACTGGCCGACGCGCAGTCACGCGAGAGCCTGTTTGGCGATGCGCTGAACTTCCCGTTCCCGGCGCTCGGGGATGGGCTGGGGCTGGTCGATCTTGGCGATGCTTTCCGCGGGCCACTGCGTAGCAACGTGCCAGTGCTGTTCATCAGTGGCACGCTGGATGGGCGCACGCCGCCAGCCAACGCCGAGGCGCTGCGGCCGGGCTTCAGCGACAGCCGCACCTTGCGGGTGCGCGGGGCCAGCCACGACAACGAGCTGTGGCTCGGGACCCCTGCCATCGCCGCAGGCATCACGGACTTCCTGGCAGGTCGGCCGGTGGGTGATGCGGAGCTGGACGTGGGGGCGCCGGTGTTTGCCAGGAGCAAGAGCGATCTGGTGGATCCGCGGGGGCGCTGAGGGCTGCCGGAAGTGCGACTGTGTGCAGGCGCTGTGGACCGACCGAGGTGTATGGTTTCGGCTGGCCCGGCGCTTGCGCCAACACAGGAGGACGCGATGACCGACCCAACGGTGACTTCCGTGCACGGCACGCCCGATGATTATGGCGACACGCTGTACCGGGTGTATTTCGAAGTCGGGGAATCGGAGGACATCGCCCGCGATGCGATCATCACGTTCCTCGTTCAACGCGCCAGAGACAATCCTGCCTTCGACTTCGACGCCTCGCTCCTGCACGCGCGTCCGCACGGCTACGAAGTGGACCTGCCGATGCAGCTGATTCCCGAGGTGGTGCGGGCGCTGGCCGAGCAGAATGTGGCGGTGTACCAGGTGGTCCGGCTCGGCGGGGTATAGGGGCGCCGCTGGGGCATCACGTGGCATCACATCCGTGCTCGCCTTGGCGCTATCCTTCCGCCAGCGCCAGCCGCACCCTGCGTGCTGGCCGGATCGATACTCTCAACCTGGATAAGGCAGCAATGGCAGATCCTTACAACAGCGGTGGCCGCGCAGGCCCGGCAACCCGGCTCGACGATGCGATGGTGACCACGGCGATGGAGCTGCCCGGCTTCCGCGTGGTGCGCAGCCTGGGCGTGGTGCGCGGCATCACCGTGCGTTCGCGTTCCATCGTGGGCAACTTCCTCGGCGGGCTGCAGACCATCTTCGGCGGCAACATCACCATCTACACGCAGCTGTGCGAGCAGGCGCGCGAAGAGACCTACCGGGACATGTCCAACCATGCGCGGCTGCTGGGCGCCAACGCGATCATCGCGATGCGCTATGACGCTACCGATGTGATGACCGGCCTGACTGAAGTGCTTTGCTACGGCACGGCGGTGATCGTCGAGCCCACGCACGTCTGAGCATCGCGCGCGATACGCCCTGAGTATCGCAGCAAGCTCTCATCGGTATTGGCATCCGCGCTGACCAGGGCGGATGCTGTCCGCATGACGATCAACGACACACTTTCTTTCGTCGGGCAGGTGGCCCTGGTCACCGGTGCCGCGGGTGGGCTCGGCTTCGCTTACAGCCGATTGCTGGCGCAGCGCGGCGCACACGTGGTGATGCAGGACGTGGGCGCCACGCCGGACGGCACCGGCCGCGATCCGCAGCGGATCGATCACGCTGTAGCGCGTCTGCGTGCAGAGGGGCTCCCTGTCGAGGCCAGCCACCATGACATTGTTACCCGCACTGCGGCTGCCGCACGGGTCGCTGACATTCTGCAGCGACACGGCCGTCTGGATGTGATCCTGCACAATGCTGGCTGGGTCGAGTATCAGCAGACCGATGCGGTGGATGAGGATCGTTTCGACCACATGATGGCGGTCGCGGCCAAGGCGCCGCTGTGGCTGGCGCAGGCGGCATGGCCGGCCATGCAGGCGCAGGGCCATGGCCGCATCGTGCTGACCACCTCCGACCGCGCGCTGTATCCGCAGTACGTGCAGCACGGGCTGGCGGCGTACGCGGCGGCGAAGTCGGCCGCGGTTGGGATCGTCAACGTGCTGGCGGCCGAGGGTGCGGCGCATGGCATCGTGGTCAATGCGGTGTCGCCGGTCGCTAAGACCCGCATGTGGGGCATAGAGGGCGAGCCGGATGAGCTTCATCCAGAAAACGTAGCACCAGGCGTCGTGTTCCTGGCCTCGCGCGCCTGCAGCGAAGGCGGTTGGATCCTGCGTGCGAGCAACGGCCAGTTCCATGCCACTCGGCTGACCGAGGCCGAGGGTGTGCACTATCCGCGCGATCTGCGGGCGGTGCCGGCCGGCAGTGTGGAGGAGGTCGCCGCGCAGTGGCCGGCTATCGCGAAGGCGGCTGTAGAGCCACGCTGAAGGCTGCGCATGTATGGCGCGACCAACGGGGATCACCTCGATCGCCAGCGTGGTTGGGCTGCCGATGGAGATAGTCTCCGTCTACAATCCCCGCATTCACTACATCGAGGGAACGATGGACATCAGGAAATGGATCATAGGGCTTGGCTTTGCTCCATTGATAGCATCATGTTCATGGATGGGACCGTCTTCCCCTACGGTCGATAGAATCACTGAGGCGCGGCGTAACAGCCCTATCGAGGTGAAATTCAGGGGTGTTGGGCCAATCGGTAATGACCTGCTTGAGGTCGTGCAGGTCAGGCCCGTCAGTATCACGGAGGTGCCCTTCCCAGAACGCAAGCGGTATAGGGTTCAAGGCCGGACAGTACTGGCCTTGCGCGCTGGCGGCGCTGCATCTTATGAGTTTCTCCAGCAGCGTGCCGCAGAAGAGGAGGGCGCCCGTACGACACTGGCGGAGCACTATCGTCAATTGGAAGGAAAGATTGGATTACGCTTTGCCAAGGATCGGATGGAGTCTTGGAAGGCGGGTGAGCAGGAGACCTTCAAGGACGACTTCGTCATCGAATGGTGCAAAGGGGCCTGGCGTCATATCGACACTGATTGCGGTTCAAGGCCCGTCGAGGTCATTTCGATGGATCGCTTGCAAAGGATGCAGCGTTCATTCGAAGAGCGCCTTGCCTCCGAGGAAGTCCACAAGGAAATCGAGCAGCGGCGCCTTGAACAGTCTGAGATGGAGCGTCGGCTGCAGAACGCGGCTGAGCTTGACGCACGCAAGGTCGCTATCCGCGCGGACCTGGCTGAACTGCAGCGCTGCACAGGGCACGATGGTCGCGCGTACAGCATGGAGTGCTTCCGCCCGATTCAGTCCTCGCTGTCCAAGCATGTCTCCAACTGCTCCAGGTCTGCATCGTTCGCACGTTCGGATGATCCCGAGGACTTCCTATGCAGTGAAGTCAGCAGTAACTACACCTTGATCGATGACTTCAGAAGACGCGATGGAAGTGGTCGCCCTGGCGCCAAGCTCGAGTGTCTGGAGAAAGATTGCTTCGCTGAGATCTCCGATGACACCAAGATCGGAGACCAGAATGTGAGGGTATTTAGGGCCACCATCGGCATGAGTGGGCCGGTGCTGGTGGGCGTGGATGTCTCCGCTGAGGGCGTCGCAGGTGCGGTGCAGCTTATGCAGTCCAGCGGTTCAGTTGAGCTGGACAACTGGGTCACTGCGCGCGCTCAGAGGTGGCACTACCATCCCGCAACGGAGGGCCACGCAATGAGGGATGGGCAGGCAAAGGTCGTTGTTTCCTTTGAGGTAGTCGCCGAGGATCCCACCTACGGATCGCTGGCCCGCGTGACTTCAGTCAGCAGCTGGGCCGGCGCTGAGGATGGCCAGCAGTAACGCTCCGCCGACTGATGGGCTGCCACAAGGTAGCTATCAATCCGCCAGCACGGCCTCCAACGCGGCCATCGCCTCACGCGCCACGTCACGGGGATCGCGTGCCTTCAGCGCATCGTTGAACACCTCCAGCCCGATCGGCCCGCTGTATCCCATCGCGGCCAGCGCATCGATCAGCGTCTCCAGCGGCCAGAGGCCATCGCCCGGCAGGCAGCGGTGATGGCGCGCCTGCGTGGTGACCTGGCCGGGCAGTGGCTGGGTCAGCACATCCGACAGCTGCACCAGCGCGATGCGCTCCACCGGCACGTCGCGCAGATCGTCGGCGGTGCGCCCGGCGGCGAACAGGTGGAAGGCATCGATCACGATGTCCAGGTTCGGCGCGCCGACCTGCTCGATCTGCTGCCACGCCGAGGGCAGGGTCGAATGCAGGCGACTCCACGCCATGCCTTCGTAGGCGATGCGCAGGCCACGTTCGGCGGCACGCGCGCACAGCCAGCGCAGATCATCGGTGACGCGGTCGGGCACGTAGACGGTCGCTGTGCAGGCGGGCACCAGCACGGTGCCTGCGCCCAGGTCCTTGGCCAGCGCGAGCAGTGACATCGCCTCTGCACGCTTGCCCTCGCGGGTGGCGGCCGAAGCGCCGTCGAAATCCAGCAGCACCTGCACATCGGTGAGCTGAAGGCCGGTGCGCGCAAGGATGGCGTGGACCTCGGCTACCGACGAAGACGCTACATCCTCGCGCCACAGCTCGACCTGTGCGAACCCGGCGGCTGCGGCGGCATCGAGTTTCTCGGTGGTGCTGCCGCCGAGCAGGACGGTGTTGAGGAAGCGCGGGCCGGGCAATGAGGACATCGAGGGGTACACCTTGCAGCGAATCAAACGTCGCCGCCGATGCTAGTGGCTACCGCATCGCCGCTATGTGCAGGCGGCCGGATGTCAGCGAAGCCCCTCCGCCGCGCAGCGGATGCTCAGCCATGCGCCGCCGCCCGGCGCGTCCCCGGCGCGGACCCGGAACCCATGCAGGCCGGCGATGGCGGCCACGATCGACAGCCCCAGCCCGAAGCCCTCGGTCGTCTCGCCGCCGCTGCCGCCGCGGAAGAAGCGCTGGTAGATCAGGCTGCGATCCTGCGGCGGGATGCCGGGGCCGTTGTCGATCACATCGATGCGCGGTGCGCCGTGGTCGTCCACCGCGCGCAGCACGATCCGGCCCTGCGCCGGGGTGAAGTGCAGCGCGTTGGAGAGCAGGTTGGCCAGCGCCTCGAACAGCAGTTCGCGGTCGCCCCACAGCGTGCCCACCTGCGGGTCGATCTCCAGCAGCAACTGCTGGTCCTTCTCCTCGGCCAGTGGCAGGTAGAACGCGTGCAGTTCCTGCAGCAGCTCGCCCGCATCCAGTTCCACGAAGGCCGAACGGCGCTGGTGGCTTTCCAGTTCCGATACGCGCAGCAGTGCGGAAAAACGCGCCATCAACATATCGGTTTCGGTCAGTGCCTTGTCCAGCTGCGCCGCGCGCGGGTCATCTTCCTCCAGCCCGACGCGGGTGCGGTACAGATGCGCACGCAGACGGGTGAGCGGGGTGCGCAGATCGTGGGCAATGCTGTCGCATACCCCTTTGACCTCGGTCATCAGCTGCTCGATGCGTTCGAGCATGGCGTTGACGATGCTCGACAGGCGGTCGATCTCATCCGGGTGGCCGGAAACGGGCAGGCGCTGGCCGAGATCGCCGGCGATGATGCGGTTGGTCGCGGCCTCGATCTGCTGGATCCGTTTGAGCGGGCGCCGGCGCAGGATGTGCCAGCCGGCCAGGCCGGGAATGATGGTCAACGAGACGCCCCACAGCAGCGCATCGAGGATGATGCTGTTGACCGCGGTGAGCTTGCCGCTCTGGCGAACGAACACCAGCAGGCGGCCGTCCTGGGTTTCCACGCCGAGCGCGCGCCCGGGCGCCTTGATCGGCCCACTGCCTAGGGACCAGCGTTCCACCGCCTGCGCGTGCCCGTCGATGCGCAGGCCATCGGGAATCGCCAGGAGTGGGCCAGCCAGTGGCTGCCCGCTGCGGCTGAAAATGCCGTAGGCGTACGCCCCGTGCAGGTCGTAGCGCAGGCTGTCGCGCAGCGCATCGTCCAGCGCCTGGCCCTCGAACTTCTCGAACAGGTGCGCGCGCTGCTGCAGGCCGGATTCGGCGAGGTCGTTGAGGTAGTCCGAGACGCGCCAGTACATCACCCCCAGCAGCACGCTGGACCAGGCGACGAACAGCACGCAGTACAGCCCAAGCAGCCGGCTGCTGGAGGAACGCCAGTGATCAGACATGGTCGTCCAGGACATAGCCGGTGCCACGCACGGTGCGGATCGGCTGGGCACGCCCGGGCTGGTCGATGCGCTTGCGCAGGCGGCCGATGTGGACGTCGATCAGGTTGGTGCCGGGATCGAAGTGGTAGCCCCATACCTCCTGGAACAACATGGTGCGGGTGACCACCTGGCCGGCGTTGCGCACGAGGAATTCCAGCAGTTTGAACTCGGTCGGCAGCAGGGTGATCTCCTCGCCGGCGCGGCGGGCGGTGCGGGTCATCAGGTCCAGCTCCAGGTCGCCGGCGCGCAACTGGTTCTCCGCCACGGCTGGCTGCCCATGGCGGCGGATCAACACCTCCACGCGGGCGGCCATTTCATCCGAGGCGAAGGGTTTGGTCAGGTAGTCATCGCCGCCGGCGCGCAGGCCCCGGACCCGCTCATCCACATCGGAAAGGGCGCTGATCATCAGCACCGGGGTGGTGATGCCCTGGCGCCGCAGGGCCGTGACCAGGGCCAGGCCATCCATGCCCGGCAGCATGCGGTCCAGGGTGATCACGGCGTAGTCGCCGCGGCAGGCCATGGCCAGGCCGTCCTCGCCATTGCCCACCCGGTCCACCTCGAAGCCGTGGCTGCGCAGTTCCGTGGCGATTTCCTCACCGGTGACGAGGTCGTCCTCGATGGTGAGTACGCGCGGCATGGGCCACTTTGACAATTGGGACGGGTGCATCGTCGCAACCCCCCGGAGGGACTGCAAATGAAAAATGTTTCATGCGGTTTTCGCCGGATCCTCGCCCCGCTTCTCCTATATTCGCCCCGAGCAGTGGCCCTGCCGCCCGGGGCCATGTGCCCCGTTCACGCCTGGAATACCGTCCCCCATGACCGATCCGCTCCCGTCCTCCCCGGCCCCCGGACTGTTGTCCGGCCCTTGGCGCCTGCCGCTGCTGGGGCTGGCCGTGGCGTTGGGGCTGGCCGCCTGCAGCAAGGAAGCGCCCAAGGCAAAGGGACCGGCGCCGGAGGTGACGGTGCTGACCATGCAGGCGCAATCGTTGGCGCTGGCCCAGGAATTGCCCGGGCGCACGGTGGCCTCTCAGGAATCGGACGTACGCCCGCAGGTTTCCGGGGTATTGCAGGCGCGGTTGTTCGAGCAGGGCGAGATGGTGAAGGCCGGGCAGCCGCTGTTCCAGATCGAACCGGCGCTGTACCAGGCCTCGGTGAACGAAGCGCAGGCCAACCTGCGCACGGCCGAGGCCAGTGCGGTGGCGGCGGGGTTGCGTGCGAAGCGCATGCAGCAGCTCGGTGTCGGTCAACTGGCGGCGCAGCAGGACGTGGATGATGCGATGGCCACCCACCACCAGGCCGAGGCGGCGGTGCAGGCGGCGCAGGCGGTGCGCGATACCGCACGCACCAATCTGGGTTTTGCGCGGGTGACCGCGCCGATCAGCGGGCGGATCGGCCGCGCGCTGTTCACCCCGGGCGCGCTGGTGACCAACGGCCAGGCCGAGCCGCTGGCGCGCATCCAGCAGGTGGATCCGATGAACGTGGATATCACCCAGTCCAGCAACGAGTATCTCGCGCTGCGCCGGGCGATCGCCGAGGGCGGCGTGGAAGCGACGACCGCGCCGGTGCAGCTCAAACTGTCCGACGGCACCGATTACGCCGTGACCGGCACGCTGGAATTCGCCGATATCGATGTGGACCAGGAAACCGGCAGCATCACCCTGCGCGCGCAGTTCCCGAATCCACAGGGGCAGCTGCTGCCCGGCATGTACGTGCGCGCCCGGGTCGGGCAGGGCACGCGCCAGCAGGCCCTGCTGGTGCCGCAGGCCGCCGTGGACCGCAGCCCGAAGGGCGAGGCGCTGGCGTGGGTGGTGGGCGCGGACGGGCGCGTGCATCAACGCACGTTCGCGACGGCGCGCGCGGTGGGAGACCAGTGGCTGGTGCTCGATGGCCTGCGTGCCGGTGAGCAGGTCGTGCTCAGTGGCCGCCAAGGGCTGAGCGAAGGCGCCACGGTCCGGATCAAGCCTGCCGGCGAAGCCGCACCGGCCACGGTGCCCGCCGCCGCGCCGGCCGGCGAAGGCTGAGCCGCCGATGCTGCCGCGCTTCTTCATCCACCGCCCGGTCTTCGCCTGGGTCCTGGCCATCTGCATCATGGCGCTGGGCACGATCGCGGTGACCCAGTTGCCGGTGGAGCAGTACCCGGACATCGCGCCACCGCAGGTCAACATCACCGCCAACTACACCGGTGCCTCGGCGCAGACAGTGGAGGACAGCGTCACCCAGGTGATCGAGCAGCAGATCAAGGGCATCGACCACCTGCTCTATTTCTCCTCCACCAGTTCATCTTCGGGCCAGGCGCGGATCACGGTCACCTTCGACCAGCGCGCCAACCCGGATATCGCCCAGGTGCAGGTGCAGAACAGCGTCAACCAGGCGATCAACCGGCTGCCCCAGGAAGTGCAGCAGCAGGGCGTCACCGTGGCCAAATCGCAGGGCGATTCGCTGATGGTGGTGTCGCTGTATGACACCCACCGGCGCATGGAGCGGGTGGACGTCTCCGATTTCCTGGTCAGCAACGTGCAGGATCCGATCAGCCGCATTCCCGGCGTGGGCGAGATCAACGTGTTCGGTTCGCCCTATGCGATGCGTATCTGGCTGGACCCGCACAAACTGCGCGCGTTCGATCTGATGCCCTCGGATGTGCGCACCGCGATCCAGGCGCAGAACACCCAGGTCACCGCCGGTGAGCTGGGCGCGTTGCCAACCGGGCCGGAGCAGGCGCTCAACGCCACCGTCACCGCCCAGTCGCGGCTGCAGACCGCCGAGCAGTTCCGCGCGATCATCCTGCGCACCCTGCCCAGCGGCGCGGCCGTGCACCTGAGCGATGTGGCGCGGGTGGAAATCGGCGCGGAAAACTACCAGACCAGCAGCTTCCTCAACGGCTATCCCGCCGCAGGCTTCTCAGTGACGCTGGCCTCCGGCGCCAATGCGCTGGAAACCGCCGATGCGGTGCGCGCCGAGATCGAGCGGCTGCGCCCGAGCTTCCCGCCCGGGCTGGAAGTGGCCTACCCGCGCGACAGCACGCCGTTCGTGCGGGTCTCCATCGAGGGTGTCATCCACACCCTGATCGAGGCGATCGTGCTGGTCGTGGTGGTGATGTTCCTGTTCCTGCAGAACCTGCGCGCGACGCTGATTCCGGCGATCACCGTGCCGGTGGTGTTGCTGGGCACGTTCGGCGTGCTGGCGGTGGCCGGCTTCACCATCAACACGCTCACCCTGTTCGCGATGGTGCTGGCGATCGGCTTGTTGGTGGATGATGCGATCGTGGTGGTGGAGAACGTCGAACGCATCATCCATGAGGAACACCTGCCGCCGCGCGAGGCGACCGAGAAATCGATGGGCGAGATCACCGGTGCGCTGGTCGGCATCACCGTGGTGCTCGGCGCGGTGTTCCTGCCGATGGCCTTGTTCGGCGGCTCCACCGGCATCATCTACCGGCAGTTCTCGATCACGATCGCCTCGGCGATGGCGCTGTCGGCACTGGTCGCGCTGACGCTCACCCCGGCGTTGTGCGCGACCCTGCTCAAGCCATCGAGCGCGCAGAAGCCACCGGGCCGTTTCTTCGCCTGGTTCAACCGCGGCGTGGAGCGCAGCCAGAACGGCTATCGCGGCAAGCTGGGCGGCATCGTGGCGCACCCGCGGCGCTGGATGGCCTTCTATGTGCTGCTGGTGGTGGGTGTGGTCGCCTTGTATGCACGGATGCCGACCGGCTTCCTGCCGGTGGAGGACCAAGGGCAGGTGACGTTCCAGTTCTCCACCCCGGAAGGCACGCCGATGGCGCGCACCGAGGCGCTCGGCGAGCAGATCAGCCGCTACTTCATGGAACACGAGAAGGGCAGCCTGGACGTGGTGTTCGTGGTGGTCGGCCGCAACAACGCCGGCACCGGGCAGAACGCGGGGCAGGGGTTCATGGCGCTCAAGCCGTGGTCCGAACGCGATGCCAAGCACAGCGCCGGGGCGATCATCGCCCGCGCCAACGCGCACTTCCGCAACCTGCCCGATGCGAAGATCAACGTGCTGGCGCCGCCGGCGGTGCGTGGGTTGGGACAGTCCAGCGGGTTCGAATTGTGGTTGCAGGACAACAGCGCTGCCGGCCGGCCGGCGCTGCAGGCCGCGCAGGCAAAGGTGGTGCAGGCCGCCAGTGATGACGATCGGCTCACCTCGGTGCGGTTGAATGGTCTTGGCGACAAGGCCGAGCTGCATCTGGACATCGACCAGGCCCAAGCCAGCGCGCTGGGCCTGGCCCAGGCCGACATCAATTCAACGCTGTCCTCGGCGTGGGGCGGCACCTACGTCAACGACTTCCTGGACCGCGGCCGGGTCAAGCGTGTGTACGTGCAGGGCGACCAGCCCTACCGCAGCGTGCCCGACGACATCGGCCAGTGGTATGTGCGCGGCAGCAACGGGCAGATGGCCTCGTTCGCCAGTTTCGCCAGCAGCCATTGGTCGCGCGGGCCGCAGTTGCAGCAGCGCTTCAACGGCCTGCCGGCGATGCAGATCCAAGGCAGTGCCGCCGAAGGGCGCAGCTCGGGCGAGGCGATGCAGACCATGCAGTCCCTGGTGGCCGATCAGCCCGGTTTTGAACTGCAGTGGAGCGGGCTGTCCTACCAGGAGCAGCTCTCCAGCAATCAGACGCTGTGGCTGTATGCAGCGTCCATTGCCTTCATCTTCCTGTGCCTGGCCGCGCTCTACGAGAGCTGGACGGTGCCGGTGGCGGTGATGCTGGTGATCCCGCTGGGCGTGATCGGCACGGTGATCGCCACCACCGCGGCGGGCTTCGTCAACGACATCTACTTCCAGGTGGGGCTGCTGACCACGATCGGTCTATCGGCCAAGAATGCGATCCTGATCGTGGAGTTCGCCGAGGCCGAGTACCGCGCGGGCAGCTCGGCGGTGGAGGCGGCACTGAAGGGCGCGCGCCTGCGCCTGCGGCCGATCGTGATGACCTCGCTGGCCTTCGTGGCTGGCGTGATTCCGCTGGCACTGGCGACCGGCGCTGGTGCGGTGAGCCGGCGCGAGATCGGTGTCAGCGTGATCGGCGGCATGCTCTCCGGCACGCTGCTGGCGATCCTGCTGGTGCCGCTGTTCTTCGTGCTGGTGCGGCGCCGGGGCAAGGGCCGGCCCGATCCGGCGGCAAAACACTGAACGGCGTTGCCTCCCCGGACCCCCGATTTCATCTTTTTGACCCATTCCGTTCACGGTGTCCATGCCGGTGCGCCATTAGCGTAGATCGTCCCCACACCGCTTGGAGACACGCCATGAATCCCCTGCAGACGGTCGCCCGGACCATGCGAAACGGGTTGGAAGAAGTGGCGGCCCTGCTGGTCGGCCAGCGCGCCGAGTCACTGCGCCAGGACGATACCGCCGCGCCCGGGGTGGGCATCCCGATGCCGCGCCGGCTACCGCTCAAGCGCCCGCTGTTGCATGGGCGCAAAGGCATGGCCCCGTGGCAGAAGGTCGGCCCGGGCCGCCGCTAAGGACGCTTGGCATCGGAAGGGTGGTTGACCCCGTCGTTGACCGGCACCTGCCCGATATCGAAGGGATTGACCCCGTCCAGGCAGCCGACGTTGTAGCCGTATTCGTCCGGTGAAGAGCGGCGCTGATGATGTGTATAGATGCCGCACACGCCGCAGAAGTGGTGTCGGGCCACATGCGTGTTGAACTGGTACAGGCGCAGTGCGTCGTGGCCCTGCACGATCTCCAGATCGGCCAGCTTCACCGAGGCCACGATCGCGCCGCGTCGCCGGCACATCGAACAGTCGCAGCGGCGGGGTGAGACCACGCCGTCCGGCAGATGCAGGCGCAGGACGACGGCCCCGCAATGGCAGCGCAGCAGATGGTGGCGCTGGATGGGCACCCCGCCCCCGGTGGTCAGACCCTGCATGCTGGGCGCTTCCTTGATGGCCGTTGATAGCGCAAGTATGCGACCGGCCGGGGGGGCGGAGCCAGCCGGTGCAGGGCCCCCGGGGTGAACGGCGGCCCGAAGCTGAACAGGCTCGACATGCGGCGCACACAGGGGTTATGGCTAACTAGCGCCCCGGATAGACGACGGATCGATGCGTGAAGAAGGCAGGACGATGGGGGCTGGCGCTGCTGATGCTGCTGGCGGCGCTGTGGATCACCGGTTTGCTGGCCTACCAGCTGCCGGGTCCGGGCTGGGTGCGGTATCTGCTGGTCGGGCTGTGGGTCGTGTTCGCCGTCACCGGGGCGATCGGGGTGGCGCGTGCGCGCGCCGGGCGCTGGCCGGGCGTGCTGTACGGCGTGGCGCTGGTGGTCTCCGGCATCTGGTGGCTGCTGCTCACCCCGCGCCAGGATCGCATCTGGGCCGATGATGTCGCCCAGCGGCTGAAGGTGGTCGAGGTGGATGGCCCGCGCGTGGTGCTCGACAACGTGCGTGATTTCACCTGGCGCAGCGAGACCGACTACGACGCGCGCTGGGTGCGCCGCGAGTACAACCTGGACCAGCTGCGCTCGGCCGACCTGATCCTGTCCTACTGGATGGGCCCCATGATCGCGCACACGCTGATCTCGTTCGGCTTCGACGACGGTCGCTACCTGGTGTTCTCGCTGGAGATCCGCAAGGAGCGCGGCGAGTCGTTCTCCGCGCTGGGCGGGTTCTTCCGCAAGTTCGAGATGACCCTGGTCGCTTCGGAGGAAACCGACATCGTGCGCACGCGCACCAATGCGCGGGGCGAAGATGTCTATCTGTACCGCCTGCATGGCATGACCCAGGAGCAGCTCAAGGCGCTGTTCGTGTCCTACCTCGGCGAGGCCCGCAGGCTCGATGCCGCGCCGGCGTTCTACAACACGCTGACCAGCAATTGCACGACCATTGTGTACGAACTGGCCAAGCAGATCGCGCCGGGCCTGCCGATGGACTACCGGCTGCTGGCCTCGGGCTATTTCGCCGAATACGCGCGCGATCTGGGGGTGCTCACGCCGGGGGTACCGTTCGAGACGCTGAAGGCACGCGGGCGGATTACCGACCGTGCGCGGGCGAGCAATGCAAACGATGATTTTTCACAGGTGATCCGCCGGGATGTTCCGGGGACAGGGCAGGGAAGCGTTCCATGAGATCCATTGTGAAACTGCTCGCGCACCGCGCGTTGCCGATGACGGCCGTGGTGCTCTCGCTGCTGCTCTCCAGCGGCTGTGCGATGGTCACCATGAAGCAGGTGGCCCCGACCGAGTACCTGGCCAACAAGCGTGGCGACGTGCTCACCTCGGGCAAGCTCAGCGCCGCCTCGCAGGAAACGCTGAGCGTGATCGGCATGGACGTGGCGCAGTGCGAAAAGGATGTGACTGCCTGCCAGAAGACCCTCGCCGACACCGATGTCCTGCCCGAAGAGCAGCGCCTGTCGGCGCAGTCCGAGCTCTGGGTGAAGACCGCGCTCGCGCTGACCCCCAAGCCCAAGGACCGCGAGAAAACGCCGATGTCCGATGCCGCGCTGGATGCATGGCTGGAAGCGGCGCGGTATGCGTATGCGTACCTGTTCTTCAGCGGGCGCACGCCTTCGGATCGCGCCTTCGAGGATCGCCAGACGCAGGTGCGCGATTACTACAATTACGCCGCCGAGCAGACCGCCTCGGTGGTGTTCAAGCGCAGCCGCGAGAGTGCGCTGGAAGGCGAGGATTACAACGCGGCCGTGGCAGGGGAGCGCTGGACGCTGACCTCCGATTTCGATGAGCTGCGCATGCAGAGCATCCCGACCCGGATGGTGTCCGCCTCGGCGGTGAGTTTTGCCGGGCTGCGCAGCACCTATCGCCGCGATGGCTTCGGCGCCGAGCTGGTGGTGATCATGGACCCCCCCAAGCTGGTTGCACCGGCCGACGGCGGGAAGGCGGAGATTCCGCAGTACAGCGAGATGTCGGCGATCAACGCCACCGCCCTGCTGCGCTTCAAGGGCGACAATCTGCAGCAGGTGCTCGATACCACCCAGGTGCTGTTTGATGTGTACTCGCCCGAGTCCACCGAGAGCGTGGACCTGCACGGTGAGAAGGTACCGCTGGCGGGCAACTTCACCGCGGCCTACGGCTTGTGGCTTGCCCAGTCCGGCTTTGCCACGCAGTCGCTGCGCACGCTGTTCGGCATGAGCGAAGGCATCGGCGCACCGCACATGTACCTGATGCAGCCGTGGGACCCCAACCGCCGCATCATCTTCATGCTGCACGGCCTGGGCAGCAGCCCGGAAGCCTGGGTCAACGTGGCCAACGAGATCATGGGCGATCCCGAGCTGCGCCGGCACTTCCAGGTCTGGCAGGTGTACTACCCGACCAACGCCCCGATCGCGCTGAACCGCTACGAGATCAACCAGGCCTTCAACAACACGCTCAAGCACTTCGACCCGACCGGCAGCACGCCGGCCGCCAAGGACATGGTGTTCATCGGCCACAGCATGGGCGGCGTGCTTGCACGCCTGCTGGTGACCTCCTCCGGCGATGTGCTGTGGAACGATCTGCTGGCCAACTACGATCTCAAGGGTGAGCGCCTGAAGCGCGTCGAAGCCAAGCTCGGCCCGCTGCTGCACTTCACCGCCGAGCCGAACGTGGAGCGGGTGATTTTCATCGCCGCGCCGCACAAGGGCACGGACATCGCGGGCAACCGGCTGGGGCGCCTGATCGGCCGGCTGGTGCGGTTGCCGATCACCATCCTGGGCAAGTTCGAGGATGTGTTCCTGACCCTGCAGGAATCCGAATCGGCCAACACCACCACGAAGCTGCAGGTGCCCAACAGCATCGACAACCTCAAGGCCAGCGATCCCTTCGTGAAGGCGGCTGGTGCACTGCCGATCACCCCGGGCCTGAAGTACCACTCGATCATCGCCCAGCGTAAACCGGACGTGCCGCTGCTGCAGTCCGACGATGGCCTGGTGCCGTACTGGAGCGCGCATCTGGAGGGGGCGGTATCGGAGAAGGTTATCCTCTCCGGGCACAGCGTGCAGGAGACCCCGCAGGCCGTGCTGGAGATCCGCCGCATCCTGCGTGAGGATCTGAAAGAGGTCGGCGACACGCATCCGTGAGGAGGCGCACGCCATGCCACCTCGCTCAGATCCGCCGCGCCACCGCCACGCTGAGCATCGCCAGCACCAGCATGATCGCGAAGGTCAGCAGGTAGCCCAGTGCTTCCCGGCCCTCCAGGAACAGCGCGAACAGCGAACCGGAGACGGCCAGCGTGGTCGCCACGCCCAAGGCCTCGCTGAGCTGCAGGGCGGAGGTGTTGGCGCCCTGGTGTGCCGGCGCTGACAGCGACAGCGTGAGCACCGAGAGGCTGGGATAGATCAGCCCCATGCCCAGCCCGGTCAGCACCCAACCGACCATCGCCGACCATAGCGGCATGCCGGGCTGGATCGCCAGCGACGTGGCCAGGATGCCCACGCACATCAACAGCGCGCCGGACTGCAGCAACTGCCGGCGTGACCAGCCCCGCTGCTGGTGGCCCTGCAGCCACGAGCCGGCAAACCAACCCAACGCGCCCAGGCTCAATGCCACGCCCGCCAACAGCGGGGTCAGGCCGCGTTCTCGCTGCAGCAGCAAGGGCAGGAACGCTTCGCAACCGAAGAACGCAGAGGCCGCGATCCCACGCAGCGCGATCACGCTGGGCAGGCCGCGGCGCAGGGTCAACGTGCCGGCAGGCAGGAGCTTCCAACTGCACAGTGCCAGCACGGCCAGGGCCGGCACCAGCAGCGCGGGCGCGAGCCATCCCTGCTGCTGGCCGCCGACATACAGCGCGAGCGCGCCGAGGGAGGCACCCACGGCCCAGGGCACCACGTTGCGGCCGGTGCTGCCCGCGGCCACTACGCCGACCTGGCGCAGGGCCGGGCGCAGCAGCAACGCCGCCGGAATGGCCAGCAGCGGCACGATCAGGAACACCCAGCGCCAGCCCAGGTGCTGCACGATCAGGCCGCTGATGCTGGGGCCGATCAGCGAAGGCACCACCCAACCGGCGGAGAATGCGGCGAACACGCGCGGCCGCATCGGCTCGGGGAACGAGCGCCCGACCAGCACATACAGCGCCACGGAAATCGCGCCGGCCCCCAGCCCCTGCATCAGGCGCCCAAGCACCAGCACCGGCATGTGCTGGGCGAAGCCGGCGACCAGCAGGCCGGCGATGAAGCACGCCAGGCCCAGCCACAGCGGGCGCGCCGGGCCCTGCTGGTCGCTCCAGCGCCCGGACAGCGTCATCCCGATCACGCTGGTGGCCAGGGTGCCGCCGAACGCCAGCGCGTACAGCCGCAGCCCGTCCAGGTCATGGGCCACCGTGGGCATCGCTGCGGCCACGGCCAACGCCTCGAAGCCATGCAGCGAGACCAGCGCGACCATGCCGATCGTGGTCGCCCGGTACGCCGGCGACAGGATCGAGGGGATCGGCGTGTCCTCCACCGGAGCGGTGGCGGGCGGAGAGGAAACTTCAGCGGACATGCGGGTTCCAGACATCGGGAGGAGGGCCGGGCTTGCAGTGCACCCCCAGCGGCGCGCAGGATGCCACCTGAACCATGGTTGAGGTCAAGCAGTGATCGCGCAGGAACTGAGTGTAGGCGAGGTCGCCAAACGGAGCGGGGTGGCCGTATCGGCGTTGCATTTCTATGAGCGCAAGGGTTTGATCCGCAGCCTGCGCACCGCCGGCAACCAGCGTCGCTTCGCCCGCGATGTGCTGCGCCGGCTGGCGGTGATCCGGGTGGCGCAGCGGGTCGGCATGCCGCTGGAGGCGGTCGCGACCGCATTTGCGGCGCTGCCGGAGAACAAGACGCCGACCAAGGCCGAGTGGGCGAAGATGTCGGCGTTGTGGCGCAGCGAGCTGGACCAGCGCATCGAGCAGTTGCTGCTGCTGCGTGACCAGCTCACCGACTGCATCGGCTGCGGGTGCCTGTCATTGAAGCGCTGCCGTCTGACCAACCCCGGCGATGCGCTCGGCGATCAGGGCGATGGCCCCCGCCGCTGGGAGTAGTGCCGGCCGCTGGCCGGCGTCGGCCTCACCAGACAGTGAATACCTGCCCGCTCTGGATCCCTTCCACGCTGCGCTGGTAGGCCAGCGATGCGCGCTGCGCCGTCACCGGTTCAAAGCCCGGGAAGTACGCGCCGTAGTCATCCATCGATTCGGCCAGCACATTCGGGCTCACGGCATTGATGCGCAGCCCCCGCGGCAGCAGCTCGCAGGCGGCGGCGCGCACGAAACCCTCCAGCGCGGCATTGGCCGCCGTGGCGTTGGCGCCATCGCGGATCGGTTGGGCGCTGATGATGCCGCTGGTCAGGGTGATCGAGCCGCCGGTGTTCACGTGATGCTGGGCGGCCAAGCTCAGCCGCACCTGGCCAAGCAGCTTGTCCTGCAGCCCCAGGTTGAAGTCGGCCGGCCGCATCTGGGCCAGCGGACCGAAGTGGACCCGGCCGGTGGTCGCGATCACGGCATCGACCTTGCCCACTTTCGCGAACAGCGCCTGCACGCTGGCATCGTCGGTCAGATCGACCTGCACATCGCCGCCGTGGCGGCCGGCGCGGATCAGTTCATGGTGGACGCCAAGCGTGCTGGCGACTGCCTGGCCCAAGGTGCCGCTGGCACCGACAAGCAGGATCTTCATGTGCATGTCTCCCGTAAACGTAGGGGGTAGCGCCACGCCATGCGTGACTGCGCTTGGTCGTCAATCATTCGCCGCCGACAATGCCTGCCCGCGCGTCGTCGCCGCGTCGATCGCGCGCGCGACCATGGCTTCAAAGCCGTCGGCCTGGAAACGCTCGATCGCGGCCTGGGTGGTGCCATTCGGCGAGGTCACGCGGCGACGCAGTTCGGCCGGGGCTTCGCCGGATTCATCGAGCATGCGCGAGGCACCGAGCAGCGTCTGCACCACCAGCGTGCGGGCCGCGTCGGCGGGCAGGCCCTGGGCGATACCGGCCGCTTCCATCGCTTCGGCCAGCAGGAACACGTAGGCCGGGCCACTGCCGGAGACGGCGGTGACGGCGTCCATGCGCGCTTCGTCATCGATCCACACGGTGCGGCCGGCGCTGGCCAGCACGGTGTCGGCCTGCGCGCGCTGCGCGGCGCTGACCGTGGCGGTGGCGAACAGTCCGGTGACACCGGCGCCGAGCAGGGCGGGCGTGTTGGGCATCGCGCGGACCACCGCCATGCCACCGCCCAGCCAACGGTCCAGCTGGCCGCTGGTGATGCCCGCGGCGATGGAGACCACCAGCGGTTGCTTGCCTTGGGCGATACCGGTCAGCGAGGCGCAGACATCGCGCAGCACCTGCGGCTTCACCGCCAACACCCAGACCGTGCCCTGCGCGGCGGCCTCGCTCGCGCTGGCGTAGGTCTTGATGCCGAATTCGGCGGTCAGCTGCTCGCGCAGGTCGGTCACCGGCTCGGCGACATGCAGGCTGGCCGGGGCCACGCCCTGGCGGACCAGGCCGGCGATCAGGCTGCGGGCCATGTTGCCGCCGCCGATGAAGGTGATGGGGGACGTACTCATGAACTCTCCTTGGAGCGGGCGGGGCACTCAGGCCGGTCGCGGGCGGGCGCCGAACAGCGCGGTGCCGATGCGGACCAGGGTGGCGCCATGGGCGATGGCCTCAGGGTAATCGCTGCTCATGCCCATCGACAGCGTATCCACGTGCGGATGCGCTGCGGCCAGTGTGGCGAACTGCGCGGCCATGCGGGTGAAGGCGGCCTGGCGACGCTCGGCGTCCGGCCAGGGCGCGGGGATCGCCATCAGCCCGCGCAGGCGCAGCTGCGGCGCCGCGGCGATGGCGGCGGCGAGGGTATCGATGTCTTCCGGCGCGCAGCCGTGCTTGCTGTCCTCGTCATCGATGTTGACCTGGATCAGCACGTTCAGCGGCGGCCGGCCGGGTAGGCGGTGCGTGGCCAGCGCGGTGACCAGCTTGGGCCGGTCCACGCTCTGCACCCAGTCGAAATGGCGGGCAGCCAGCTCGGCCTTGTTGGACTGCAGGTGCCCGATCAGGTGCCATTCCAGGCCCAGCGCCGCCAAGGCCTCGATCTTGGCCAGCGCCTCCTGCACGTAGTTCTCCCCGAAGGCGCGCTGGCCCTGCGCGGCCAGGGCCTGCACGGCCTCGGCCGGCTGCGTCTTGGAGACCGCCAGCAGGACCGGATCTGGCCGCCCGGCGGCCACCGCCGCGTTGTGCAGGTTCGTCAGGATGGCAGGCAGGGTCTGGATGGTCACGGCGGGTCCGGTGGATCAGGGGCTGGAGCGTATTGTGCACATCTCGCTCTATACTGCCGCCCGGGGAAAGAACCTTCCAGTCGCAGCAGTCATGGGGAGTAGCAGCGCATGGATATCGCCGAACTATTGGCGTTTTCTGTAAAGAACAAAGCGTCGGATCTTCATCTGTCGGCCGGCCTGCCGCCTATGATCCGCGTTGACGGCGATGTCCGTCGCATCAATATTCCGGCCCTGGACCACAAGCAGGTCCACGCGCTGGTGTACGACATCATGTCGGACAAGCAGCGCCGCGATTACGAAGAATTCCTCGAGGTCGATTTCTCGTTCGAGATTCCCTCGCTGGCGCGCTTCCGAGTCAATGCCTTCAACCAGAACCGCGGCGCGGGTGCGGTGTTCCGTACCATTCCCTCCGAGGTGCTCACGCTGGAAGACCTGGCCTGCCCGCCGATCTTCCGTGAGCTGATCGATCAGCCGCAGGGCCTGATCCTGGTCACCGGCCCGACCGGTTCGGGCAAGTCGACCACGCTGGCGGCGATGATCGACCACATCAACAAGAACGAATACGGCCACATCCTCACCGTCGAGGATCCGATCGAATTCGTGCACACCTCGCAGAAGTGCCTGATCAACCAGCGCGAAGTGCATCGCGACACGCACGGCTTCAACGAAGCGCTGCGTTCGGCCCTGCGCGAAGACCCGGACATCATCCTGGTCGGCGAACTGCGCGATCTGGAAACCATCCGGCTGGCGCTGACCGCCGCCGAAACCGGCCATCTGGTGTTCGGCACGCTGCACACCAGCTCGGCCGCCAAGACCATCGACCGCATCATCGACGTGTTCCCCGCCGGCGAAAAGCCGATGGTGCGCTCGATGCTGTCCGAGTCGCTGCGCGCGGTAATCTCGCAGGCGCTGCTGAAAAAGGTGGGGGGTGGGCGTACGGCCGCCTGGGAAATCATGGTGGGCACCCCGGCCATCCGCAACCTGATCCGCGAGGACAAGGTCGCGCAGATGTACTCGGCGATCCAGACCGGCCAGCAGATGGGCATGATGACCCTGGACCAGCACCTGCAGGATCTGGTCAAGCGCAGCCTGATCACCCGCAACCAGGCGCGCGAGTACGCCAAGGACAAGCGGATTTTCGAATAGTGGTAGTGCCGGCCGCTGGCCGGCTCCTGAAAACCTTCGGAGTACACCGCGATGAGCACCACCACCATCGACTTCACCTCGTTCCTCAAGCTGATGGCGCACCAGAAGGCGTCGGACCTGTTCATCACCGCGGGCATGCCCCCGGCGATCAAGGTCAACGGCAAGATCTCGCCGATCACCCAGACACCGTTGACGCCGCAGCAGAGCCGCGACCTGGTGTTGAACGTGATGACGCCGGCGCAGCGCGAAGAGTTTGAAAAGACCCACGAATGCAATTTCGCCATCGGCCTGTCCGGTGTCGGCCGCTTCCGCGTGAGCTGCTTCTACCAGCGCAACCAGGTCGGCATGGTGCTGCGCCGGATCGAGACGCGCATTCCCACCGTGGAAGAGCTCAGCCTGCCGCCGATCATCAAGACGCTGGCGATGACCAAGCGCGGCATCATCCTGTTCGTCGGCGCGACCGGTACCGGTAAATCGACCTCGCTGGCGGCGATGATCGGCTACCGCAACCACAACTCGACCGGGCACATCATCACCATCGAAGACCCGATCGAATTCGTTCACAAGCACGAGGGCTGCATCATCACCCAGCGCGAAGTGGGCATCGATACCGACAGCTGGGAGGCGGCGCTGAAGAACACCCTGCGCCAGGCGCCGGACGTGATCATGATCGGCGAGGTGCGCACCCGCGAGGGCATGGACCACGCCATCGCCTTCGCTGAAACCGGCCACCTGGTGCTGTGCACGCTGCATGCCAACAACGCCAACCAGGCGATGGATCGCATCATCAACTTCTTCCCGGAGGACCGCCGCAACCAGTTGCTGATGGATCTCTCGCTGAACCTCAAGGGCGTGGTCGCCCAGCAGCTGATTCCCTCGCCGGATGGCAAATCGCGCAAGGTCGCGATGGAGATCATGCTCGGCACGCCGCTGGTGCAGGATTACATCCGCGACGGCGAGATCCACAAGCTCAAGGAAGTCATGAAGGACTCGGTGCAGCTTGGCATGCGGACCTTCGATCAGAGCCTGTTCGAGCTGTACCAGGCCGGCGAAATCAGTTACGAAGACGCACTGCGCTACGCCGATTCGCAGAACGAAGTGCGCCTGCGCATCAAGCTCTCGCAGGGTGGCGATGCACGCACGCTGTCGCAGGGCCTGGACGGGGTGGAGATTTCGGAAGTCCGCTGACACAGGGGGCTTCAACAGGCGGCGCGACGCTGCGATAGTCGCGCGGTCCCGGGCAACCGGGCTGCAGGGGGCGCCGGCACCTCGCCGGTATCAACGCATCAGGTGATGGGCATATGGACATGCACGATCCGTATCGCGCGCCGGCGACCGCGCCGACGGCTTCTCCCGTACTGCCGGCGGCGACCTTTGCCGCCACCGATGTCGCACCGTATTACTCGCCACCCACGCTGAAGATCGCGGCGTTGTCGCTGACCACGCTGGGCATCTATCCGGTGTACTGGTTCTGGCGCAACTGGCGGGCGATCAAACGTCAAACCGGCGGCGATCAGTGGCCGTGGGCGCGTGCGTTGTTCTCGCCGCTCTGGTCGTTCCTGTGTTTCAGCGATCTGCGCAACGCCGCCAGCAATCATCGTCGCCCGCTGGCGTTCGCACCGGGGCTGCTCGGTGTCGCCTACTTTCTGCTCAATTTCTCCAGCCGCTTTCCCAACGCCCTGTGGCTGTTCGCATTGTTCAGCTTCGTTCCGCTGCTGCCGGTCAACAGCCTGCTGCGCCGCTACCACCACGACGAGGGCATGGACATGCGGGCGTATGACCGCTTCGGTGTGTGGCACATCCTGGTGGTGATCTTCGGCGGGCTCTTCCTGCTGATCGCATTGGTCGGCACCTTCGTGCAGGGCGCCACACGGTAGGCCCCGGCGTATCGGTGAGCATTGATGAGCCACGCTCATCACCGACAGCACTGCGCGGCATCCAATCTTCGCCGCCGACAGGGCTATCGTGGCTGTCTCCCATGATGCCGGTCCCACCGGCAGGAGTACCCCCATGCAGACACGTGAACTGGGCCGCAGCGGCCTGCGGGTTTCGGCCCTCGGCCTGGGCTGCATGGGGTTGAGCTACGGCTATGGGCCGGCCACCGACCGCACCGAGGCGATCGCGCTGCTGCGCGCCGCCGTCGAGCAGGGCGTGACCTTCTTCGATACGGCCGAAGCCTACGGACCCTTCTTGAACGAGGAACTGCTCGGCGCGGCGCTGGGCCCGTTCCGCGACCAACTGGTGATCGCCACCAAGTTCGGCTTCAAGGATGGCCATGCCGACGCCGGCCTGGACAGTCGCCCCGCGCGTATCCGCGCGGTGGCCGAGGCCAGCCTGGTGCGCCTGAAGACCGACCGCATCGACCTGTTCTACCAGCACCGGGTGGACCCGAACGTGCCGATCGAAGACGTGGCCGGCACGGTCAAGGACCTGATCGCCGAGGGCAAGGTGAAGCACTTCGGCTTGTCCGAGGCCGGTGCCGATACCATCCGCCGCGCGCACGCGGTGCAGCCGGTGGCCGCCCTGCAGAGCGAGTACTCGCTGTGGTGGCGCGAACCGGAGCAGAGTGTGCTGCCGGTACTGGAGGAACTGGCCATTGGCTTTGTGCCGTTCAGTCCGCTCGGCAAGGGCTTCCTGACCGGCGCGATCAACGCCGACACCGCGTTCGCCGCCGACGACTTCCGCAACAGCGTGCCGCGGTTTGCAGCTGAAGCGCGCCAGGCCAATCAGGCGTTGGTGGATCGCATCACCGCAATCGCCGCCGACAAGGGCGCGACGCCGGCCCAGATCGCCTTGGCCTGGTTGCTGGCGCGCAAGCCGTGGATCGTGCCGATTCCCGGCACGACCAAGCTGCACCGCCTGAAGGAAAACCTGGGCGCGGCGGCCGTGGTGTTGAGCGATGCGGAGCTGCAGCAGATCGGTGCGGCGCTGGACAGCGTCGCCATCGTCGGCGATCGCTACAACGCCGAGCGGCAGAAGCTGGTCGCGCGCTGAGCGGGGCGGTGGTAGCGCACGACCCACGGTCGTGCGCTACCGGTGCAACGCATCCCGGGTAGGTGCCGACCGTGGGTCGGCACACGCCTCACCCGCGAATGAAGGCCAACAGATCCGCATTGATCACGTCCGCGTGCGTCGTGCACATGCCGTGCGGAAAGCCTTTGTAGACCTTCAATGTGCCGTGCTTGAGCAGCTTGATCGCCAGCTCCGCTGAATCCGCGATCGGCACGATCTGATCGTCATCGCCATGCAGGATCAGCACCGGCACGTCGATCTTTTTCAGGTCGTCGGTGAAGTCGGTTTCCGAGAAGGCTTTGATGCAATCGTAGTGCGCGTTGATCGCGCCCATCATGCCTTGCCGCCACCAGTTGTCGACGATGCCCTGCTGCGGCGGCGTGCCCTCGCGGTTGAAGCCGTAGAACGGAATCGGCACGTCGCGGTAGAACGCCGCACGGCCCGCGACCAGTGCCTGGCGGAAGCCATCGAAGACCTCCCTCGGCGTGCCGCCCGGGTTGGTCTCGCTCTTGACCATGATCGGCGGCACCGCACCGATCAGCACGGCCTTGGCGACGCGCCCGGGTTTGGCCTGCGCCACGTAGTGCGCGACTTCGCCACCGCCGGTGGAATGGCCGATGTGGATCGCATCGCGCAGGTCCAGGTGATCGGCCAGCGCGTTGACGTCCGCGGCGTAGGTGTCCATCTCATGCCCGCCGCTGGTCTGCGAGGAGCGGCCATGGCCGCGGCGGTCGTGGGCGATCACGCGATAGCCCTGCAGCAGGAAGAACTGCAGCTGGGTGTCCCAGTCATCGGCGCTGAGCGGCCAGCCGTGATGGAACACGAGGGGCTGACCCTTGCCCCAGTCCTTGTAGAAGATCTCGGTCTTGTCGGCGGTGGTGACGTAGGGCATGGCACGGAACTCCTGGGGGGAGGGATGGGCGGTGCGGGTGCTGCCCGTGCATGCTGCGTCGACAGGGTGTTCAGCTGGCATGAAAGGTGGCCGTGCGTGCGCGTCTTCCCGGGCAGACAGCCCAAGGCCACGAGGCGGGGGCGTGAAGAACAGGCCGCTGAATCAATCTCCCCAGCAACTGTCACGCCGATCGTGTCTAATACCGCTCCCCACGTCACACCCCCACCCCCATGTCCCTTGATTCCCATGGCCCCGCGCCGTGCGACGACGCTGACGGCCACCTGGTCACCGCAGGCCCGCTGACCCCGCCACCGGACAGCGCCGGCACCGTGGCCGACCAGAAGGCGCTGCGCCATTCGGTGGCCGAGGACGTGCAGGGCATGGTCCTGGCGACCCTGGTGGCCTCGCTCGGCCTCGCGATCTTCGCCAAGGGCGGGCTGATGATCGGCGGTATGGCCGGGCTGGCCTTCCTGGCCCACTACACCTTCGGCTGGAACTTCGGCCTGGTGTTCGTCCTGGTCAACCTGCCGTTCTACTGGGTGGCCGTGCGCCGCATGGGCTGGGAATTCACCCTGAAGACCTTCGCGGCGGTCACCGCCTGCGGCGTGCTGACCGACCTGCTGCCGCGCTGGGCCGATTTCGCCCACATGAGCTCGCTGTACTCGGCGATCGTGGGCGGGGCCCTGGCCGGCCTGGGCATCCTGTTCTACATCCGCCACCGGGCCAGCCTGGGCGGCATCGGCATCCTGGCGGTGTACCTGCAGCGCACCCGCGGCTGGAGCGCCGGCAAGGTACAGATGTCGTTCGACACGCTGCTGATGTGCGTGGCGTTCTCGGTGCTGTCCCCATCCAAGGTGATGTACTCGGCGATCGGTGCGGTGGTGCTCAGCCTGGTGCTGATGTTCAACCACCGCCCGGGCCGCTACATGGGCGTCTGACGCCCGGTCATTCCCCCTGCGGCGGCACCGGCACGACGGTCACGCCGGAGACCCAGCGGCGGCTGCGCAGGTCCAGCGTGGCCACCTGCTCGCCAGGGCCGCGGTACAACCACAGCTGGCAGCACAGGGCATGGTCGCCGGCATAGCTGCTGCGCAGCGCGATGAGCGTGGCGCTGTAGCACTGCTTCCCCGAGCGGATCACGGTGTCGGCGGCGGTATCGAAGGTGTAGCTGCCGGCGCCGCGCCACGGCCAGATCTCGGCCTCGCCCGGATCGGTGCCGGGGGGCACCGGGCAACGCGCCTGCGCGTCGCCAAAGTGCGCCACGCCGTCGCCATCGAGGGTCAGCGCGGCCAGCAGGCGCTCAATGTGCTTGAGCAGGCGCCGGTCGGCCGCGATCGCCGTGGCGTTCGCGTCCAGCGGTTCGCCGTCGACATGCATCACCGGATCGGCCAGCCGATGCTCGCGGCCATAGCGCACCTTCAACTGCACCGTGGGGCTGCGCTCGCGCGGGTCGGCGGACAACGGCCGGTTCAGCAGCAGGGTATCGCCGTAGTAGTCGCCATCGCGGTAGGCGATGTAGCTGACCCCGTCGATGCGCAGCCAGTACAGCCCCTGATCGCTGCCACGCCCGCTGAGGCCGTATTGGCCCTGCGCCCAAGGGCGCTGCGGGTCCAGGGAGGTCGGCACCACGAAGCCGTGTTGTGGATCCCGCCGCAGCATGTCCACCTGCGTGTACAGACCGGTGCCGCCGCTGTAGGCGCTCTGCACCAGGTCACGCTGGCCGTCGCCATCCAGATCGAGCAGGGAGAGCGACAGCTCGCCCATCTCCACCGGCACGGTGTGCTGGGCATCCGTCTCGCGCAGGTAGCGGGTCACCGCGTCCCACTCCGCCGGGGTGACGTTGGCAGGGCGCACCAGCGCGGGCAGCGGCGCATCGCTGTCGCCGGCCACCGGAATCTGCAGGTCGATCCCCGTCTCGTCGCGGTAGCGGGCCAGCACGGTATCGATCGGGGCCGGATCATCGGCGGGCAATGCGGCGATCTCCGCGCGCAGGCGCTCCAGCACGCCGTCCAGATCGCTTGCTGCAGCCAGCGGGGGCAGGCTCAGGGCAGCGAGCAGCGCAGCCCGCACTACCGGGTGCGTCACTTCCGGCGCCAGGCCGGCTTGAGCGTGTCGATGCGCTTGAACACCGGGCAGTCCGGGCGGTGCGCGCCGGGCAGGTAGCCCAGGCTCATGAGGAACTCGCCGGTGATCTCCCCGCCGGTAAAGCGGAAGGTCTTCTTGAACAGCTTCACCCAGCCGGCCTTGTCCAGCGGATGGTGGGCATCCAGCCAGCCGGCGAAACTGCCGTGGCTGGCCCGCAGCTGCTGGATCACCTGGGCGTTGTGGACCGCCGCGTGCACCTTGAGCCGGTTGCGGATGATCCGGGCATCGTTGAGCAGGCGCTCGATGTCGCGCTCGCCATAGGCGGCTACCGTGTCCACGTCGAAACCGTCGTAGGCCGCGCGGAAGCCCTCGCGCTTCTTCAGTATGGTCTCCCAGCTCAGGCCGGCCTGGTTGATCTCCAGGATCAGGCGCTCGAACAGTTCGCGCTCCTCGCGCTGCGGGAAGCCGTACTCGTGGTCATGGTAGTGGCCGTGGACCGGATGGCCGGGGGCGATGAGGCAGTAACCGGACACGTGCAGCTCCTTGCGATGGCGGATCAGGCATGCGGGCCGGAGCGCGCGTGCAGGCCTGCATTATGTCAGCGCGAAAGCGCACATCACGGCCAGCGGCTAGAATGGGGCCATGTCTGAACTGTCCACTTCGCTTGCCCACCACCTGCTGGTCGCGCTGCCGTCGCTGACCGACCCCACCTTTGCCCGTACCGTGGCGCTGATCTGCCAGCACGACGAGAACGGCGCCATGGGCGTGCTGGTCAACCAGCCCTCCGAGTACACCCTCGGCGAAGTGCTGGCCCAGATGGAGATCACCACCACCAGCGACACGCTGCCTGCCCAGATCGTGCTCAACGGCGGCCCGGTGCATCCCGAGCGCGGCTTCGTGATCCATGACGATGCGCGCAGCTGGGATTCCAGCCTGGCCGTGGGCGAGGGCGTGTTCCTCACCACCTCGCGCGACATCCTTGAAGCCATGGCCCGTGGCGAGGGCCCGCGCAACGCGCTGGTCACCCTGGGCTGCGCCGGCTGGAGCGAGGGGCAGCTGGAATCCGAGCTGGCCGAGAACAGCTGGCTGGCCGTGCCGGCCGACGCCGAGCTGTTGTTCAGCACCCCGTTCGAACAGCGTTGGCAGGGTGCGGCGGCACGTATCGGCGTGGACCTGTTCCGCCTCACCGATTACAGCGGTCATGTCTGAGCCGGCCACGCCAGCGCCCGCCGCGCCCGCGCCGCCGACCATCCGCCGTGATGGCACGGTGCTCGGCTTCGACGTCGGTTCGCGCCGCATCGGCGTGGCCATCGGCAGTTCGTTCGGCACCCATGCGCGTGCGATCGCCGTGGTCGATGTCCACGGCAACGGCCCGGACTGGACCGCGGTGGAGCGCCTGATCAAAGAGTGGCGGCCGGACGGCCTGGTGGTCGGCGACCCGCTGACCCTGGACGGCCAGGACCAGCCCAACCGCAAGCGTGCGCAGGGCTTTGCCCGCCAGCTGCGGGAACGTTTCAAACTGCCGGTGGTGCTGGTCGATGAGCGTTCCAGCTCGGTCGAGGCGGCACGCCGGTTCGCGGTCGAGCGCGCCGAAGGCCGCAAACGCCGCCGCGATGCCGCTGCACTCGATGCAGTGGCCGCGGCGGTGATCATCGAACGCTGGCTCTCCTGCCCGGATGACGCCACCCCCGTTTCCTGACCCTCAGACCCTGCCCATGACCGCCTCGCAACTCGATTCCGATGGACGCCTGCGTCACCTGCTGACCCTGGAAGGTCTGCCCCGCGAAACCCTGCTGCAGCTGCTCGACCGCGCCGGCCAGATCCGCGATGCGGCCGTCGGCCGGGTCGGCAACAAGCGTCACGTGCTCGGTGGCTCGGCGGTCTGCACGCTGTTCTTCGAACCGTCCACGCGCACCCGCAGCTCGTTCCAGTTGGCCGCGCAGCGCTTGGGCGCGGACGTGCTGAACTTCGACGCCTCCACGTCCTCCACCCGCAAGGGCGAGACCGCCTGCGACACGCTGAAGAACCTGGAGGCGATGGGCGTGCGCGGCTTCGTGGTGCGGCATCCCGATGATGGCGCGGTGGCGGCGCTGGCCGCGGCGGCGGGCGAGGGCACCGCCCTGGTCAACGCCGGTGATGGCCGCAGTTCGCATCCCACCCAGGGCCTGCTGGACATGCTGACCCTGCGCCAGGCCAAGGGCAGTGATTTCTCGAAGATGAAGGTGATCATCGTCGGCGACGTGAAGCACTCGCGCGTGGCCCGCACCGACCTGCATGCCTTGCGCACGCTGGGCGTCGGCGAGATCCGCGTGTGCGGCCCGCAGTCGCTGCTGCCGGATGATGACACCCTCAAGGGCTGCATCGTTGGTCAGGATTTCGACGCCATGCTGGAAGGCGCCGACGCGCTGATGATGCTGCGCCTGCAGCGCGAGCGCATGGAGGAAGGCCTGGTGCCCTCGCTGGAGCAGTACCACGCGCAGTACGGCCTGGATGCCCCGCGCTTGAAGCGTGCCGGCACCGATGCCGCCGTGTTGCACCCGGGCCCGATCAACCGCGGCGTGGAAGTCACCGACGAAGTGGCCGATGGCCCGCAGTCGTGGGTGCTGCGCCAGGTCGCCAACGGCGTCGCCGTGCGCATGGCGGTGCTGGAGACGTTGTTGGGATAAGACGTCTCGGCCCACGGTAGGCATCGACCGTTGGTCGATGCGCATGACCGGTAGTGCCGGCCGCTGGCCGGCTCCGCAGAAATCCCAACAGCACGCCGGTAGTGCCGGCCGCTGGCCGGCTCCGCAGAAGTCCCAACAGCACGCAGGTAGTGCCGGCCGCTGGCCGGCTCCGCAGAAATCCCAACAGCACGCAGAGTAGTGCCGGCCGCTGGCCGGCTCCCGATGTCTGTTGCGGAGCCGGCCAGCGGCCGGCACTACCGGTCATGAGGCCATAGGGTCCATGCGTACGGGTAGTCTCCGATCTGCTCTGAAAGCCCTGCACGGATCGGATTGCCGAGGATGTAAAGGGCATGCCGATGCAGCGACTCGTCGCAACGCACGGCGTGATCGTGGTAACCGGCTTGCCAGAACGAACCACCACGACCCAGCGATCGATTGATCGCCAACGCAGTCGATGATTTCAAGCGTCGAGCGATATCGGCAAGTGGCTTAGCTTCCAGTTCCACCAACCAGTGCAGATGGTCGGGCATGACGACCCAGGCAAGGGATCGTGCATATCCACGTTCGTCCATTTCCTTCAGGCCGAACATCGCGATCGCGGAAACGTCGGGATCATCAAACCAACGCCGACGGTTGTGGCAGACCATCGTAAGGACGTAGGTCTGCCCTGGAATCGAACAGCGCCCTGCGCGTAGCCGAGAAGAACTCATGGTGCATCGTCATTGATTCCGCAGGCCCGCGGTGTCGGGCAAGGCCGCAAGCGCTTATCGCGGAATACCACGAGAGCGTAGTGCCGGCCGCTGGCCGGCTCTGCATGACCCACAACGTGACGGGGTAGTGCCGGCCGCTGGCCGGCTCCACGGAGCGTCTGCGATCACGAACAGCATGGCGCGATGACGGAATGTTGCAGAGCCGGCCAGCGGCCGGCACTACCTGAAGCTGCGAGGATTTCTGCAGAGCCGGCCAGCGGCCGGCACTACTTGACGCTGTCAGAATTTCTGCGGAGCCGGCCAGCGGCCGGCACTACCGAAAATGCCCATCATCGCTTCTGCGCGAACAGCCACGCCCACATCGCCGCATCGGCATAGGTGGCGTCCCAGGCGTTGTGGTTTCCTTCGGGGTACTCGGTGTAACGCACATCCTTCGCGCCGGCCTGCTGGAACGCGGCGTGCAGCTTGCGGTCGTCGTCCGGCGGCACCACGTCGTCCAGCGCGCCATGGAACATCCAGATCGGGACGTCGCGCAGGCGCTGGGCAATGGCGGCGTACGGATCGGCCTCGTGGGCGACATCCTCGACGAACAGGGTGGGGCGCACCGCGCGCGGGGCCAGCACCGCGCCGCACACCGGCACGATCGCGGCGAAGCGCTGTGGCGCGTCCAGCGCGATGTTCCAGCTGCCGTAGCCGCCCATCGACATGCCGGTCAGGTACTGCCGCCGCGGATCAGCGCCGAATTCGGCGATGGCGGCATCCAGTGCGGCCAGCGCGATGCGGTTGTTCTCGCCCGACCATTCCTGGTCATCCGGCGTCTGCGGCAGCACGACCAGCGCGGGGAAGGTGGCGGCGTGCTGGCGCAGGTACGGCCCCAGCCCGGCCTGGGTCTGGCGGCGGCCGTCGCGGCCACGCTCACCGGAGCCATGCAGGAACAGCACCACAGGCAATTCGCCGCGTGAGGCGGCGGCGTTGCGCGGCACGAATACCTGGTAATACGCGGTCTGCCCATCCACTTTCACCGCACGGCCGACGAACTGGCCACCGGAGCCAGCCGGGGTGCTCGCACAGCCGGCCACCGTCATCATCGCCACCGCCCACAGCAGCCATCCACCCCAGCGTCGTGCCATTGTCGTGCCCTGATTGAAATCGTTTTCAGTCTAGGCCCGGTGGTGCGCCGGAGCATCTTGCAGTGCATCAGTGCGGGCGCGGTGCCGCGGCGAGGATGTCCAGCTGTTCGATCGCCTCGGGGTGACCGTCGGCGGCGGCCGCCTGCACCTGCGCCAGGCTGGGGTGGACCACCAGCAGGATCAGGTTCTCGCACTGCGGGCAGTCGAACTGGGCTTCGTCTTCGTGCAGTTCCATCGGCATCTGCCGCGCGCTGCCCTGCCATTCGCAGGCGGCGCAGGTATAGGTCGCGTCGCGCCAGCCGGGCTGGAAGTATTTGTCGAGGGTCAGGGCCATGCGGGGTCCAGGGTCAATGCAGCAGGATCAGGCTGGCCAGGCCGAGGAAGCTGAAGAAGCCCATGACGTCGGTGACGGCGGTGACCACCACGGTACCGGCCACGGCCGGATCGACGTTCATGCGCTTGAGCAGCAGCGGCAGCAGGACGCCGGCCAGGGCCGCGGCGCAGAAGTTGATGATCAGCGCCATCGTGATCACCAGCGAGAGCAGGAAACTGTGGAACCAGAGGTAGGCGATGATGCCGACCACGGTGCCGATCAGGGTGCCGTTGATCAGCGCGACCCGCGATTCCTTCCACAGCAGGATGCGTGCGTTGCTCTGGCCGACCTGGCCCAGCGCGATGCCACGCACCATCAGGGTCAGCACCTGCACGGCGGCATTGCCGCCCACGCCGGCCACGATCGGCATCAGCACGGCCAGCGCCACCACTTTCTGCAGGGTCAGCTCGAACTGGCCGATCACGCTGGCCGCCAGGAACGCGGTACACAGGTTGATGCCCAGCCAGACCACGCGGCCGCGCACGGCGCGCTTGATCGGCGAGAACAGATCTTCTTCTTCGTCCAGGCCGGCGGCGCCCAGCGCCTGGTGCTCGGCCTGCGAGCGGATGATGTCGACCACGTCATCGATGGTGATGCGGCCGAGCAGGATGTTGTTGTCGTCCACCACCGGGGCGGAGACCCAGTCATGATCGGAGAACTGGCGCGCGACTTCATCGGCGCTCTCGCCGACATCGATCGCCGGCTGCTCGTCATCGATCAGGCGGTTGATCGGGGTGTTGTCCTCGTGCGTCACCAGCGCGGCCAGCGACAGGCGGCCCAGGTATTGATGGCGGCGGCTGACCACGAACAGGTGATCGGTGTGGTCGGGCAGTTCGCCGCGCAGGCGCAGGTAGCGCAGCACCACATCGACATTGACGTCGGCGCGCACGGTCACCACGTCCGGGTTCATGAGGCGGCCGGCGCTGTCCTCGGGATACGACAGCACCTGCTCGAGCCGCTCGCGGTTCTCGCGGTCCATCGACTTGAGCACTTCATCGATGACCGTGTCCGGCAGGTCTTCGACCAGATCGGCAAGGTCATCGATGTCCAGGTCTTCGACCGCGGCGATGATCTCGTCCGGGTCCATGTCGGCCAGCAGGCTTTCGCGCACTTCCTCGCCGACGTGGACCAGCACCTCGCCGTCGTCTTCCGGATCGACCAGGCCCCAGACAATCTCGCGCTTGCCCGGGGGCAGCGATTCGAGCAGGTTGCCGATTTCCGCCGGCGCCAGGGTGTTGACCAATCGACGGACCGGACCCAACCGCCCGCTGTCCAGTGCATCGGACAACAGCCGCAGCTGGCGCGCCGTCTTGTCGTGGCGTACGGCTTCGGCCATGCGCAGCTCCTGCGGAAAAAGAAAAGGCCGCTATCCGGTAGAGGATGCGGCATGGGCGGTGGTCACCGCGTCATTATCGCGCGCTTACATGTCAATCCGGTAGGCCATCACCGTAGGCGATGGCAACCGTCATGCCGTCGCCAGGCTCGCCTTCTCGATCCAGCGTTCGATACCGCGGCGGTCGCGTGCCTGCAGCAGCTTGGGCGCCATTGCCTGCAGCACCGACAGATCGCTCTCGCGCACCGCGCGGCGCACTTCCAGCAGGGTGCCCGGGTGCAGGCTGAATTCCGTCAGGCCCAGGGCCAGCAGCAGGCGGGTCATCAACGGGTCGCCGGCGATCTCGCCGCAGACCGCCACCGGAATGTTGTACGCCTGGCCGGTGCGCAGGATGTGCGCGAGCAGGCGCACTACCGCCGGGTGCAGCGGCGAGTACAGCTCGCCGACCGCCTCGTTGTTGCGGTCGGCGGCGAGCAGGTACTGGACCAGATCGTTGGTGCCGATCGAGAGGAAGTCGACCAGATCGATGAAACTCTCCAGCGCGATCGCCGCGGCCGGCACTTCGATCATCGCGCCGAACGGGATGTGCTCGGCCACTTCGTGGCCTTCCGCGCGCAGCAGCTCGGCCTGCTTGGCCAGGCGCCGGCGGACCGCAAGGATTTCCTCGCGGGTGCTCACCATCGGGATCAGGATGCGCAGCTTGCCGTAAGCCGAGGCGCGCAGGATCGCGCGCAGCTGGGTGTCGGCCACCTTCGGCCGCGCCAGCGACAGGCGCACGCCACGCAGGCCCAGCGCCGGGTTTTCTTCGTTGCTCAGGGTCAGCCCGGTGCGGTCGGCCTTGTCCGCGCCCAGATCCAGGGTGCGGATGGTGACCGGCCGCCCGCTCATGCCGAGGGCGGCATCGCGGTAGGTTTCGAACTGCTCCTGCTCGTCCGGCAGCTCGTTGCGCTGCAGGAACAGGAATTCGGTGCGGTACAGGCCCAGCCCGTGCGCGCCCAGCGCATGCGCCTGGGTGACGTCTTCGCTGGACTCGGCATTGGCGAGCAGGGCGATATCGACGTTGTCGCGGGTGCGGCTGGGTTTGGTGCGCAGGCGCCCGAGTTCGCGCTGCTCGCGCGCGTGCTCGCGCAGGCGCACGCGGTAGTCACGCAGGTCCTGTGCGTGGGGGTTGATGGTGACCGTGCCATCGCTGCCGTCCATGATCAGCACGTCGCCATCGGCCACCTTCTGCAGCACGTTGGGGACGTTGACGATCAACGGCAGGTGCAGGCTGCGCGCCAGGATCGCGCTGTGCGAGAGCGCGCTGCCCCCGGCGGTGACGATGCCGACCACGCCGTGGGCCTGCAGCTGGGCCAGCTCGGAGGGGGCGATGTTGTCGCAGATCAGGATCTCGCCGGCCATGCCTTTGACGTCCGGCGGGCGCTTCTGCAGGAACGCATGGATGCGCCCGATCACATGGTCCAGATCGTCCATGCGGCTCTTCAGGTAGGCATCGTCCATGCCATCGAAGACCTTGGCCAGCCGATCGCGCTGCACGCGCAAGGCGTAGCCGGCGCTGTAGGGGCCACTGCGGATCAGTTCGTCCAGGCCGAACAGCAGCTCGGGGTCATCCAGCAGCAGGGCATGCAGATCGAGGAATTCGCCGACCTCCTGGTTGAGCGCGCCATGCAGGCGCTGGCGCAGCTCGTGCATTTCGCCACGGGCCGCTTCCACGGCCACGTGCAGGCGCTCCAGCTCAGCCTCGATCTTGGCCGGCGCAATGCGCTGCTCGGCCACTTCCAGGGCATGCGGCAGGCGCACCCGGGCACGGCCCAGGGCGTTACCGCGCGAGGCACCGTGGCCGGACAACAGCATCGCCCCGGACGCGGTCCGGGCCGGTGCGGAGGATCCCGATCGCGGCTGCCCCCCCATGCTCAGTTGTCCTCGTCGAAACGCCGCTCGAACAGGGCGACCACCGCGTCCATCGCGGCGACTTCGTCTTCGCCCTCGATGCGCACGGTGACCGGGGTGCCCTGGCCGGCGGCCAGCAGCATGACGCCCATGATGCTCTTGGCATTGATCTCACGGCCTTTGGCGGCCATGGTCACGTTGCAGCGGAAGGGCGCCAGCTCCTGCACCAGCTTGGCAGTGGCGCGGGCATGCAGGCCCAGGCGGTTGGAAACAGTGAGTTCACGTTCAAGCATCGTCGACAATCGCTCCATTGCGAGTGCCTGCCGCGGCTGTGGCAGGCAGTTGATCCAGTCCCTGTTCCGGATAATTCATCACTCGCATCAACATCGGCAGGCTCAGCGCCGAAACCCGGCGTGCCGGGGTGCCCAGACGAGCCAGTTGCCCGGCCAGATTGCTGGGGCTGGCGCCGTACAGGTCGGTCAGGATCAGCACGCCCTGGCCACTGTCCACCCGGCGCAAAGCGGCCGAGGCGAGCGGGAGCAGGACGTCCATATCTGCGTCGAACGGTACTTCGAAAGCTTCGGTCTTCAGCGGCAGGTGCCGCAGCAGACGGGTCGCCACGTCCAGCAGGGCCGTGCCGACACCGGGATGAGTTACGAGGAGAATGCCACAGGTCATTCCCGAACGTTAACAGGTCAACATGAATTGGCGATAGCACGCGTGAAAGACTGCTGTGTTCCGCGGTTCAGCGTGTCGATGCCGGCCGCCGCCGGCAGTGCCGTTTTCAGTCCAGTTCGCGGTGGAAAGTGGCCACTTCCGGCCAGCCCTGGTCACGGGCATGGCGGGCCATGCGCTCGGCCATGTACACCGAGCGGTGCTTGCCGCCGGTGCAGCCGAAGGCGACGGTGACATAGCTGCGGGTGTCATTGCCCAGCCGCGGCAGCCAGGTATCCAGGAAATCGACCAGCTGGCCGGCGTAGCGCTGCACATCGGGCTGTTCGTCCAGGTGCTCGCGCACGCCGGCATCGCGGCCGGACAGCGGGCGCAGCTCCGGGTCCCAATGCGGATTGGGCAGCACGCGCACGTCGAACACGAAGTCCGCTTCGGCCGGCACGCCGCGCTTGTAGGCGAACGATTCGAACAGCAGCGAGAGCTTGTTGCCGTGGGCCAGCGCGAACTCGGTCACCACCTTGCGGCGCAGCTGGTGCACGTTGAGGTGGCTGGTGTCGATCACCGCATCGGCGGCGGCGCGCAGCGGCGCGGTGAGTTCGCGCTCGCGGGCGATCGCTTCGGGCAGCGACAGCCCGAGCTGGCTCAGCGGATGCCGGCGGCGGGTGTCGGCGTAGCGCTTGAGCAGGGTTTCATCGGTGGCATCGAAGAACAGCAGCTGCGCATCCAGGCCGGCCGCCTTGGCATCTTCGCGCCAGTGCGAGAGCTGGGTCAGGTCACTCTGCGCGCGCACGTCGATGCCGACCGCCAGCCGGCGCGGGGCCTCGCGGCCCGGATCACCGAGCAGGCTGCGCACGAAATCGGGCAGCAGGTCGATCGGCAGATTGTCCGAGCAGTAGTAATCGAGATCTTCGAAGGTCTTCAGCGCGACCGTCTTGCCGGACCCGGACAGGCCACTGACGATGATCAGGGTGGCGGCGGTCGGGGCGGAGGCGGGGGCGGGTGTGGTCATGGCGTGCGGCGTTCCAACATGTTGCTGTGGCGGGCGATGAACATCGCGGCCGGGTCGATGCCCTTGGTCCGCAGGATGTGCAGGCGCGTGGCGGCTTCGGTCAGCACGGCCAGGTTGCGGCCGGGCATCACCGGCAGGGTGATCAGCGGCACATCCAGGTCCAGCACGTGGCGGGTACCCGAGTCGCCGGTCAGGCGTTCATAGCCGTAGGGGGTGGGTTCGGTCATCGGCTTGGTCAGGTGGACGATCAGCCGAAGGTACTTGTTCTTCTTTACCGCCGTGTCACCGAACATCTCGCGCACGTTGAGCACGCCCAGGCCGCGGACTTCCAGCAGGTCCTGCAGCAGCTCCGGGCAGGTGCCGTCGAGCACGTCCGGGGCGATCTGGGTGAACTCGGGGGCATCGTCGGCGACCAGGCGGTGGCCACGGCTGAGCAGCTCCAGCGCCAGCTCGCTCTTGCCCGAGCCGGCTTCCCCGGTGATCAGCACGCCGATGGAATAGATCTCCATGAATACGCCATGCAGGATCACCCGCGGCGCCAGCGTGCGCGCCAGGTGGTAGGACAGGTGGTTGAGCAGTTCGTGGCCGCGTTTGGGTGAAATCCACAGCGGGGTCTGCGATTCGTCCGCGGCGGCGCGCAGGTCTTCCGGGCAGGACTGGTTGCGGGTGATCACCAGCGCCAGCGGATGGGACTGCATGATCCGCTCGATGGTCTCCCAGCGCTGGCGTGAGTCCAGCGAGTCCAGCCAGGACAGTTCCTCCGTCCCCAGGATCTGCACTTTGTTGGGGTAGATCGCGTTGAGGTAGCCGGCCAGCGAGGGGCGGCGAGAGACCTTGTTGCCGGCCTCCAGCTCACGGCGCTCGCCCTGCTGGCCGGCGACCCAGCGCAGGCTCAGGCGGTCACGCTGCTGTTCGAACAGTTCGCGCGCGGTGATGCTGGTATTCATGCGGCACTCGCCGGCGGGGGGAATTCGATGACCCGGCGAAGCTCGTCGCCGTCGCGCGCTTCGCGCAGCGCCTGGCGGATGGCCGGCTCGGAGAACAGCTCGGCCAGCTCGGAGAGCAGCATCAGGTGTTGATGGGTGTAGTGCGCAGGGACGGCAATCGCGAAAACCAGGTCGACCGGTTCATCGCCGCCGAATTCCACCGGCGATTCCAGCCGCAGCAGGGCACCGCGGGGGCGTTCAAGCAGGGGGGCACGGCCGTGTGGAATGGCGATGCCGTGGCCGATGGCGGTGCTGCCCAGCGTCTCGCGCTGGCACAGGTTCTGGTAAAGCAGCTCGGCGTTGGCTTCGCGGCAGGCCAGCAGACGGGCTGCGGCCTTCAGCACGCTGTCGCGATCGGCGGCCGGCAGCACTTGCGTGCGGACGGCCGCCAGAAGATCAGTCAGAGGCATGTCGGGGTGGAAACGAGGGCATCAGCCCTCATTGTCGCCCACCGGCAGCGGTTGCGGTGCGTGCTGCTGCTTTTTCTCTTTGTGCTTGATGACCAGGCGGTCGAGCTTGTCGGCCAGGATGTCGATCGCGGCATACATGGTGGGGCCGCTGGCGTCCGCGTGCAGAGTCTGCCCGGGAACATTCACACTCGCATCGGCATGGTGCTCCGGCTTGCGGATCGACAGTTGCACGCGAACCTCGCAGTGCTGGTCGAAGTGCTTCCTCAGCCGTTCCAGCTTGGTCTCCACGTACTCGTTCAGAGCCGGGGTGATCTCAAGGTGGTCCTTGCCAAACGTCTCGATGTGCATCGGGTTTCTCCTTTGTTCGGATGTGCCAATGAACCTTCCCGCCGGGCGCGGTGGAGCGTCAGACGATTCTTACCCTTTCGTGCGAGGCGGAAATGTTCATGGCTTCACGATACTTCGCCACGGTGCGTCGCGCCACCGGTATTCCCGAGGTTTTGAGCAGGTCAGCCAGCTTGGCGTCAGAAAGCGGCTTGCGCGGGTTCTCGTCATCGATCAGCCGGCGCAGCATCGCCTGGATGGCGGTGCTGGAGGCTTCGCCGCCGCTGTCGGTATCGATGCCGGAGGCGAAGAACGCGCGCAGCGGCAGGGTGCCGCGCGGGGTGCGCACGTACTTGCGGGCGATCGCGCGTGAAATGGTGGATTCGTGCAGGCCGAGCTCACCGGCCACTTCACGCAGGGTCAGTGGGCGCAGCGCCTGTTCGCCGAACTCCAGGAAGGCGGCCTGCTGGTCGAGCAGGCAGCGCATCACCCGCAGCAGGGTCTCGCCGCGGGCCTCCAGGCCCTTGAGCAGCCAGCGTGCTTCCTGCAGGTGGGCGCGCATGTAGCCGGCGTCGGCCTCCCCGCAGCGGCGGATCAGCTGCTCGTAGCCGCGGTGGATGACAACCTTGGGCCCGGCATGGCCGGCCAGGGCGGCACGCCAGACGCCGTTCTGGCGCCAGACCACGCAGTCGGGCACCACATAGCTGTCGTGGGAGAGCTCGCCGATCTGGGCGCCCGGGCGCGGGTCCAGCGAGCGCAGCAGCTGCACCGCGACCTCGACCTCGGCCAGTGGCTCGCGCAGCTCGTGGGCGATGCCGGCCACACCGCTGCGAGGCAGGCGCTCCAGCGGGCCATCGGCGATGCGCCGGGCCAGCGCCAGTCCCGGGGTCTGCGCGGGCAGTACCAGCAACTGCAGGTCCAGGCATTCGCCCAGGGAGCGCGCACCGACCCCGACCGGGTCGAAGCGCTGGATCTGGTGCAGCACGGTGAGGATTTCAGCCTCGTCGGCCTGGATGGCCGGGCGCAGGGTCTCGGCGATGGTCGCCAAGGGCTCGCGCAGGTAACCGTCTTCTTCGAAGGCATCGATCAGGGCCGCGCCGATGCTGCGGTCACGGGCCGACAGGTGCGACAGATGCAGCTGCCAGAGCAGATGGTCAGCCAACGATTCGGTCTCGGCCACGCGTTCGGCGGCGCTGCCGTTGTCGTCATCGTCGAAGGAGCCGCCACTGCTGCCGCTGGTCCAGTCGCCTTCGCCGGGCGACCAGTCATCGCTCGCCGAGACCTGATGCTCGCCATCGGCATGGGTATCGGTGGGGGCGGGCGGGGGCGTGTCCTCGCCGGGACTGGCCTCGAGCGCCGGTTCAGCGTTCTCGGCCCAGTCCAGCAGCGGGTTGGTCTCCACCGCCTCGTTGATTTCCAGCTCCAGCTCGGCGCTGGACATCTGCAACAGCTTGATCGCCTGACGCAGCTGCGGCGTCATGACCAGGTGTTGCCCCATCGATGTCTGCAGCCGTGCTTTCATGCCTGTGCCGAACGGAAGGAAGGCGTTGCGGCGGCCGCTGGATCAGAGCTTGAAGGTTTCCCCAAGGTAGACGCGGCGGACGTCGGCGTTGGCCAGGATCTCGTCCGGCGCGCCCTGTGCCAGCACGCTGCCCTCGTTGAGGATATACGCGCGGTCGCAGATTCCCAAGGTTTCGCGGACATTGTGGTCGGTGATCAGCACCCCGATCCCGCGCTGCTTGAGATGGGTGACGATGCGCTGGATTTCACCGACCGAGATCGGGTCGACACCGGCGAACGGTTCATCGAGCAGGATCAGGCGCGGTTTGGCGGCCAGCGCGCGGGCGATTTCACAGCGGCGGCGCTCACCACCGGAGAGGCTGGCACCGAGCTGGTCGGCCACGTGGTTGATCTGCAGTTCGTCCAGCAGGCTGGCCAGTTCCTTTTCGCGGCCGGCCTTGTCCAGATCGTCGCGCAGCTCCAGCACCAGGCGCAGGTTGTCGGCCACGGTCAGCTTGCGGAACACGGAGGGTTCCTGCGGCAGGTAGCCCACGCCCTGCTTGGCGCGGGTGTACATCGGGTCGCTGGTGATGTCCTTGCCGTCCAGCACGATGCTGCCCGCATCGGTCTCGACCAGGCCGACGATCATGTAGAAGCAGGTGGTCTTGCCGGCTCCGTTGGGGCCGAGCAGGCCGACCACTTCACCGGCCTCCAGGGTCAGCCCGAAATCCTTGACGACTTCACGCTGCTTGTAGCGCTTGCGCAGGCCTTTGGCGACGAGCATTACTTCTTGCTCCCGGCGGCGGGCTTGGCCGCAGGCGCCGCCGGCTTGGCGGCCGGGGTGGCCGGTGCTGCGCCCTTGGCCTTGGGCTGGATCACCGTGCGCACGCGCGTGCCGTCACCACCGCTCTGCATGTTGCCGGTGCGCGTGTTGTAGGTCATCTTCTGGCCGCTGTTGGTGCCGCGCGGCGACTCGACCTTGTAGTTGCCGGTGAGGATGATCACTTCGCTGTTGACGTTGTAATCCATGTTGTCGGCCCAGGCATTCATCTTGGAGCCGTCATCCATTTCCTGTTCCAGCGTGGCCTGCTTGCCGGTCAGCACGACGCGTTCGATATCGCCGTTCTTGCGGAACAGATCGGCGTTGGCGGCGTGGATCACCAGGGTGCCCTGGGTGATCACCACGTTGCCGGTGAACGTGCACTTGCCCGCATCATCGGTCAGGTTGCAGTCGTTGCTGTTGGATTCCAGATTCATCGGCTGGTTGCGGTCGGATGACTTGGCCAGCGCCATGCCGGGCAGCAGCAGGGCGAGCAGCGCGAGCTTAGCGGGCAGCGTTCGGTTCATAGCGGGTCTTGACCTGTGAAAGGAGTTTGTACTGCCGGGTTTTCATGTCGGCTTCGAAGCCGACCCCTGTCTGCGACAGGCCCGGGCGGGTCATGGTGACCCGGGCATCGGTCTTGGCACGGTTCTCTTTCGGGAACACGTCCAGGTGATCGGTGCGGAAGGTGGTGGGTGGTGCACCGGCGACCTTGGGGCTGTCGCCGCTGACGTTGCCGATGAGCTTGAGCTGGTCGCCCTTGGCGCTGACCCAGCCGCTGTCGCCACGCATTTCCCAGTGATTGCCGTCCTGGTCGGGCAGCAGGAACACCGGTGTGGTCAGGGTCATCGTTTCATCGCTGCGCGCACGCTCCAGCAGCGGGGCGCGCAGGGTGGTGGATTCCTTGCCCTGTTCGTCCAACGCCACGATCTGGAAATCATGCAGCACGTAATCCTTGGTGGCATCCTCGCCTTCGGCCGCGGGGGCCTTGTCGCGATGGTGCAGGGCCAGCCAGCCGGTCAGCAGTGCGGCGACCAGCAGCAGGCCCCCGATGGCGGTACGTACGTTCATGCGCCGAACCTCTCCAGCACCGCATCCACATGTCCCTGCGCGGCCAGCAGCACGTCGCACAGCTCCCGCGCCGCGCCCTTGCCGCCGTCACTGCGGGTCTGCCAGTGCACACGCTCGGCGATCCAGGGGTGGGCATTGGCCGGCGCAACCGCCAGGCCGACCGCGCACAGCGGGCCGAGATCGGGCAGGTCGTCACCCATGAAGGCCACCTGGTCCAGTCCGATGCCGTGCTGCTCGCACAGCGCCTTGACGCTGGCCAGCTTGTCGCCAACCGCGATCTGGGTATCGATGCCCAGGTCCGCGCCACGCTTGAGCGCGGATTGGCTGTTGCGTGCGGTGATCAGCACCGGGTGGATACCGTGGTGTTGCAGCAGTTTCAGGCCGAGTCCGTCCTGCACGTAATACGCCTTGCTCTCGTTGCCGTCCTTGTCGTAGTAGAGCCGACCGTCGGTGAGCGTGCCGTCCACGTCGAAGCAGGCCAGCCGGATACGGCCGGCGGCGGCATGCAGGTGGGACGGGAAACCGGGCAACGGGGAGTAGGGCATCGTCTGGGGCAGCTCAACTGAATGGAGGAAGGCAACTGTGGTTTAAACCACCCGGGCCCGCAACAGGTCATGAATGTTGAGCGCGCCGACGAGATGTCCTTCGGCATCGACCACCATCAAGCCATTGATCTTGTGGGCTTCCATCAGCTGCGCCGCTTCGGCCGCGAGCTGATCGGCACCGATGGTGCGCGGGCCATGGGTCATCACATCGGCGATCCGCGCGCTGCGCACGTCCAGATCGGTATCCAGGGCGCGGCGCAGATCGCCGTCGGTGAACAGACCGATCAGGTGGTTGTCGGCATCCACGACGGCGGTCATGCCTAGGCGCTTGCGGCTCATCTCCACCAGGGCCTCGCTCAGGCTGGCGTTGACATCCACGCGCGGCAGTTCATCGCCGCTGTGCATCACATCGGTGATGTGCAGCAGCAGGCGGCGGCCCAGGCTGCCGGCCGGGTGCGAACGGGCGAAATCGTCGGCGGTGAAGCCGCGGGCATCGAGCAGGGCCACGGCCAGTGCGTCGCCCATGGCCAACGAGGCGGTGGTGCTGGAGGTCGGGGCCAGCGCCAGCGGGCAGGCCTCGGCCGGCACGCTGACATCCAAATGAACGTCGGCGGCGGTGGCCAGGCTGGACTGCGGGCGGCCGGTCATGGCGATCAGGCGGTTGCCCTGGCGCTTGAGCACCGGCAGCAGCATCAGCAGCTCATCGGACTCACCTGAATAGGACAGCGCCAGCACCACGTCGGCCTCGGTGATCATGCCCAGATCGCCATGCCCGGCTTCACCGGGGTGCACGTAGAAGGCCGGGGTGCCGGTCGAGGCCAGGGTGGCGGCGATCTTGCGGGCGACATGGCCGGACTTGCCCATGCCGGTGGCGACCACGCGGCCCTTGCTCTGCAGGACCAGCTGGCAGGCCTGGCTGAACGCTTCGCCCAGCCGCTCGGCGACCGCGCCCAGCGCATCGCGCTCGATCTCGAACACGCGGCGGCCGCTGGCGACCAGTGCCGCAGCGTCGGCCGGATGGGGGAGTTGGGGCGAGACAGCCATGCGAGCGCCACGTGGAAGAGTAGAATGAGCGCTCATTTTATTAGGAAAGCCCGTTGGACGCCGAGACCATCCGCAATCTGATCGAAACCGGCCTGCCTGGCGCCCGCGCGGACGTGCAGGGTGACGACGGCGTGCACTTCGAGGCCACCGTGGTCTGCGACGCCTTTGCCGGCAAAATGCCGCTGGCGCGCCACCGCATGGTCTATGCGACCCTGGGCGATCTGATGGGCGGGGCGATCCACGCGCTGGCGCTGAAGACCGTCACCCCGGCCGAAGCGGGTTAGTCAGCCCAATGATTGGATCAGCCGACCCACGGTCGGTTCTACCCCCAACATCCGCCGACCGACGGTCGGCTCTACCTCATTCCAAGTAGATTCCATGGCCAAGATCGTAGTGACCGGCGGCAAGCCGCTGCACGGTGAAGTGAACATTTCCGGCGCCAAGAACGCTGTCCTCCCCATCCTGTGCGCGACCCTGCTGGCCGATGCGCCGGTGGAGATCACCAACGTGCCGCACCTGCACGACGTGGTCACCACCGTGAAGCTGCTCGGTGAGCTGGGCGCCAAGGTCACCATCGACCAGGGCACCCTCTCGCGCGGCAGCGCGATCGTGGTCGACCCGCGTCCGGTCAATCAGCACGTCGCCCCGTACGAGCTGGTCAAGACCATGCGCGCCTCGATCCTGGTGCTCGGCCCGCTGCTGGCCCGCTTCGGTGCGGCTGAAGTGTCGCTGCCGGGCGGCTGCGCGATCGGCTCGCGTCCGGTCGACCAGCACATCAAGGGGCTGCAGGCCCTCGGGGCGGAAATCACCGTCGAGAACGGCTTCATCAAGGCCCAGGCCAAGCGCCTGAAGGGTGCCCACTTCACCTTCGACATGGTCAGCGTCACCGGCACCGAGAACGTGCTGATGGCCGCCGTGCTGGCCGAAGGCACCACCGTGCTGGACAACGCCGCAATGGAGCCGGAAGTCACCGACCTGGCGCACTGCCTGATCGCGCTCGGCGCGAAGATCGAAGGGCTGGGCACTGCCCGCCTGGTGATCGAAGGCGTGGAGAAGCTGTCCGGTGGCCGTCATGAAGTGCTGCCCGACCGCATCGAGACCGGCACCTTCCTGGTCGCCGCGGCGATGACCGGCGGCAAGGTCACGGTCAACCGTGCCCGCCCGAACACCATGGATGCGGTGCTGGCCAAGCTGGTGGAGGCCGGTGCGCACATCGAGACCACCGAAGACAGCATCACCCTGGACATGGGCGGCAAGCGCCCGCGCTCGGTCAACCTGACCACCGCGCCGTACCCGGCATTCCCCACCGACATGCAGGCGCAGTTCATGGCGCTCAACTGCGTGGCCGACGGCGTGGGCGTGATCAACGAAACGATCTTCGAGAACCGTTTCATGCACGTCAACGAACTGCTGCGCCTGGGCGCGGACATCCAGGTCGAAGGCCACACCGCGATCGTGCGTGGTGCCGAGCAGCTCAGCGGCGCGCCGGTGATGGCGACCGATCTGCGCGCGTCGGCCTCGCTGATCCTGGCCGGCCTGATGGCCGAGGGTGACACCACCATCGACCGCATCTACCACCTGGACCGCGGCTACGAGAACATCGAAGAGAAGCTGTCCTCGCTGGGCGCCATCATCCGGCGTATCGCCGCATGATCCTGCGCGGCCGGTTCACCCGCCGCCGCAAGGCGCTGCTGGTGCTGGTACTGATCGTGCTGGCGTGGCTGGGCTACGCCTGGTACGCCGGCATCGCGATCACCCAGGGCATCCAGCAGGAAGACATGGACTGGAATGCGGACGGCACCGTCAGCCGGACCGAAGTGTTCCAGTCGTCCTATGCGGTCGGCGTGGACAAGACCGTCGACGGCAACCGGCATTGCAGCACGTACTACTGGCGCGACACGCGCCAGCAGATCCGGGTGGACTGCAAGACGGTATTCGGCGACGCCAAGCCGGAATGAAAAAACGCCCGCGGAAGCGGGCGTTTTTTTGGGTCAATTCATCCCTTTGATCGTCAGATCCAGCGCATCCTTGCCGCTCTCACGCTGCAGCAGACGCGCCGGCACCGGGAACTCCGGCACGATCCAGGCGATCAGCTCCTTGTTGCCGTCCACGCGCGAGACCTTGGTCGCGTCGTAGGACTTGCCCGCCACGGTGATCTTTTCCTTGCCGACCACCTTGTAGGACATCGGCTTGATCCGGCCTTCGTCGACCATGCGGTAGTTCAGCGGCTTGCCGGCGGCCAGATCACGCGCGATCGCCAGGTTGATCAGCAGGGCATCCATGTCGCCGGGCTTGAGCGCCACCGGGCCGCGGCGGTCCGGCTTGACGTCCCCGGTCCAGGTGGCCTGGTTGCTGCTCCAGTTGTAGTTGGCATCCACGTTGCGCTTCTTGACCAGCAGCACCGAGCGGTCGTTGCTGGTCAGCGGCCGCAGGCGGCCGTTGGCTTCTTCGAACACGGTGGTCTGGCTGAGATCGGCCAGCTGGTTCTTCACGTTCAGGCTGTAGCGCCATTTGTTGGCGCCTTCGCTGGCCAGGGTCATGGTCCCGTTGGCCTGCATGCCCATGTAGCTGGCCTGGTAATCGGCCTTGAACGGCTGCAGGGCCATGGCGGGCAGGCTCACCACGGCAAGGGCGCCGGCGGCGATCCAGGTCAGCGGACGGTTCAGTGTGGTCATGCTCAGACTCCTTGATATTCGATCAGGCGCAGATCAATCCGATCTTCGCCGTCTTCGCGTTGCAGGATGCGCACCGGCGTGGGGACACCGTTGGCGATCCAGAGGATGGTTTCGTCATTGCCGCCGTTGGTGCGATACACCCGCAGCGCGTTGTAGGACAGATCGCCGACGGGCACGTTCTCGGTGTCCGGTGCGGCCTGGTAGTCGTGCTGGCGGACGCGGCCCACGTCCACGTAGCGGTAGTGCATCTGCCCGCCGGGGCGGGCGTCGCGCATGATCGCCAGGTTCAGCAGCAGCGCGCTCTGGTCGCCGGGCTGCAGCGGGATGGGCTGGCGGCGCTCCTTCTTCAGATCGCCCAGCCACTGCGCGGTGCCGGCCTGCCAGTCGTAGGTGCCGGTGACCTTCTTGCCGAGGAACAGCCCCTTGCGGACCGTGCTCTGGCTCAACGGCACATAGGTGCCGTTGCGGTTCTCGAACACCGTGCTCTGCTCCAGGTTCAGGCCAAGCACGCTGGCAAAACCGCTGCGCCCGATCACCTGCATGTCCACGCGCCACTGGTCACCGCCGGTGTGGGTGACACGCATGGTCGCGTCGCCAGCCTGTTTGCCCTTGTAGAGGGCCTGGTAGGTTGCGGTGAACGGCTGCAGCGGCGGCGCTTCCCAGCTCATGGCAGGCAACGCGGGCAGTGGTGGGGTGACCGTCTCCTGCGCGTGGGCAAGGGCGGCGGTGCACAGCAGGGATGCCATCAGCAGCACGGGCTTGAACAAAGGCGTTCTCATGCGGGCCGGTCGGTAGAGGAGGGGAAAGGATGCCAGCGCCGGGATCAGCGGCGTGTGTGCGCGGCGCTTATCGGTTCAGCTGTCCGGCGCAATCTAGGCGCAGCGGGCTAAACAGGGGGTGACCATCGAGCTGGAGCTGACCTGCCTGTTCAGTTACGCGGCCGCTGACCAGCAGCGCCAGGCTGGCGATCAGCAGCGGATGCTCCACGGCCAGCACCCGCAGGGCCAGCGCTTCGGGGGTGTCGCCGGCCTGCACCGGCACCCGGGCCTGGGCCAGCACCGTGCCGGCATCCAGTTCGGGCACCACGAAGTGCACGCTAGCGCCGTGCTCGGCATCGCCGGCCTGCAGTGCGCGCGCATGCGTGTGCAGCCCTTTGTAGAGCGGCAGCAGCGAGGGATGGATGTTGACCAGGCGGCCATCGAACCGGGCCACGAAGGCCGGGCCGAGGATGCGCATGTAACCGGCGCAGACGATCCAGTCCGGCGCGAAGGCATCCAGCGCATCGGCCATCGCTGCATCGAACGCGGCGCGGTCCGGGTAGCCCTTGGGCGAGCGTGCCCAGCGCTGTGCCGGGCTCACCTTGAGCAGGGCCGAGGCATCGGGCTTGTCCGAGAGCACGGCCACGACCTGCGCATCCAGCTGCTGCGCGGCGATGGCATCGAGGATGGCCTGCAGATTACTGCCCCGGCCAGAAGCGAGTACGGCGATACGGCTGCTCATGCGGTCTGGAAGGCCGCCTTGACCGCGGGGCGCGACAGCACCACCAGGGTGAACACCCCCAGCGCAGTACCGAACGGCATGAAGATGCAGGCGATGCCGGCCACCACCATGCACAGCAGGTAACGCCGGCGCTGCGCCAGGCACCGCCCGGCATAGGCCATGTAACCGGCCAGCACCAGCCCGGCAGCGCAGCCCAGCCCGCCGATCAGCACGAACACCCAGCCGAGCAGGCGCGGATCGAACGGGGGCGGTGCCTCACCCGGCGCCAGCGGCGCCGGCGCGGCGAAGATCACCGCCACGCCCATCAGCAGGTAGATCAGCGGGAACAGCGAGAACAGGGCGGTCAGGCCAGCCACCACGTAGTGGAAGACCGACAGCAATTGCAGCTGCGAGGTATCCACCGCCGCGGCCGGTACGACCGGCGCCGCTGCGGTGGGCAGCGACGGCGGTTGGGCAGGGAACTCCGGGCCGGGCTCCGTCACCTGGCTCAACCGATCTTGACGCGTTCGGCGCCGTCGGCGCGGGTCACTTCACCGATGGTCCAGTGCTCCAGGCCCTGCGCGGTCACCGCGGCACCGACCGAGGCGGCTTCGTTGGCAGCCACGATCAGTACGAAGCCGATGCCGCAGTTGAAGGTGCGCCACATCTCGCTGTCGGCCACGGCGCCTTCCTTCTGCAGCCACTGGAACACCGGCGGCAGGGTCCAGGCGTCGGCCTTGATGTCCAGGCCCAGGCCGTCGGGTACCACGCGGATGATGTTTTCCGTCAGGCCGCCACCGGTGATGTGGGCCATGCCGTGGATCGCCGCGCCGTGGGTCTTCAACAGCGCCAGGATCGGCTTGACGTACAGGCGGGTCGGCGCCATCAGCGCATCGACCAGCTTGACCCCGCCGTCCAGCTCCAGATCGGCCGGCTGACCGGCGCGGTCATAGATGCGGCGCACCAGCGAGTAGCCGTTGGAATGCGGGCCGGAGGAGGCGATGCCGATCAGCACGTCGCCGGCGGCCACGCTGGCGCCGTCCTTCATGTCACTCTTCTCGACACCGGCAACGGTGAAGCCGGCCAGGTCGTACTCGCCCGGGGCATACATGTCGGGCATTTCAGCGGTTTCACCGCCGATCAGCGCGCAACCGGCCTCGGTGCAGCCGTTGGCGATGCCGCCCACGACCGCCGCAGCGGTATCGATGTCCAGCTTGCCGGTGGCGAAATAATCCAGGAAGAACAGCGGCTCGGCACCCTGGACCAGCACGTCGTTCACGCACATGGCGACCAGATCGATGCCGATCGTGTCGTGGCGGCCCAGCTGTTGTGCGAGCTTCAGCTTGGTGCCCACGCCGTCCGTGCCCGAGACCAGGACCGGCTCGCGGTACTTGTTGGAGAGGTCGAACAGGGCGCCGAAGCCACCCAGTCCGCCCATGACTTCCGGGCGGAAACTGCGCTTCACCAGCGGCTTGATGCGCTCGACCAGCTCATTGCCCGCGTCGATATCGACACCGGCGTCGCGGTAGGTCAGGGGAGAGGGGTTGGACGGGGAATTGGTCACGGGCGTCGGCGCTGCGCTGGGGTGAAAGCGCGATTTTAACAGGCCACGTTGGCGCGCAGGCCCTATTCGGGCAACAATTCCCCCCGGATACGCTCAATGGAAGTCCTGATGCGCCGCAGCCTCTTTTTCATGATGTTCCTCGCGCTTTGCCTGCCGGTGGCCTCGATGGCCCAGAGCGGCCTGCGCACCGAAGGCGATGTGGCCAGTGCCAGTGGCGCTTACGAGGCCGAGGTCCCGGTCAACAGCCAGGCCGATTCGGACCGCAACGGTGCCCTGGCCAGGGCGCTGGGCAATGTGCTGGCCAAGCTCTCGGGCGACCGCAGCGTGATGAGCCGCCCCGGCGTGATGCAGGCCCTGCGCAATGCCAAGGATTACGTGGCCAGCTATGACTACCGCCAGGACCAGAGCACCTCGGCCGGTGGCGCGCCGAGCTACCGCACCATCCTGGTGGCGCGCTTCCGCGAGGATGACGTCGATGGCCTGATCTCGGCCCTCGGTCTGCCGCTGTGGCCGCAGCCCCGCCCGAAGCCGGTGATCTGGCTGGCCATCGACGATGGTTCCGGCCCGCGCCTGGTGACCGTCCAGCAGGCCAATGCGGCCCGCCCGCTGCTCAACCGCGCCATCGAACGTGGCTACAAGCTGGGCCTGCCCTCGGGCAGCGCCGCCGAGCAGGCACTGGTGGGCGCGATCTGGCGCCAGGACACGGCCGCCGTGGCGCGAGCCTCCGCGCGCTATGCCCCGCCGATGCAGCTGATCGGCAAGCTCTACCGCGATGGCAGCGGCTGGGTGGCCGATTGGGTGTTCGTCGATGGCGGCAAAGAACTGAACAAGTGGACCACCAAGGACAGCGACGCCCGCCGCGCGATGGCCAGCGGTGCCGATGGTGCCGCCGATGCGCTGGTGCGCCGGTACGCCAAGGCCGGGGCCGCCACCGGTGCCGCCGGGACCTACACGATCGTGGTGCTGGGCCTGAACAGTGCCGAGGATTACATGCGCCTGGCCGCCGGCCTGCGGGAGACTGCCGTGGTCCGCAACGTCACTCCGGTGCGTGCCTCGGGCGACCGCCTGGAGCTGTCGCTGGAGATGACTACCGGGCTGGCCGGCCTGAACCGCATGCTCGGCGACAACGGCGTGATCGCGCCGACCGCGCCGCTGGCACTGCCGGTGCCGATCGATGAAACCAACCCCTCGGCCCTCCCGCCGCCCGCCAGCAACGAGTACCGCCTGCGATGATCCTCACCCCCGAAGCGGAAATCGCACAGTTCCTCAGGCGGTTGAAATACGTCCTGGTGGCGCTCGCCGCCGGCTGGGTGATCTGGCTGCTCGGCCCGATCCTGACCCCGTTCGTGCTGGCCCTCGCACTGGCCTGGCTGGGCGACCCGCTGGTCGACCGGATCGAGGCCACCGGCCGCTCGCGCAACACCGGCGTGGTGCTGGTGTTCGTGGCGATGATCCTGCTGATCACTGCCGCGCTGTTGATCCTGGTGCCGATGATCGAGCGTCAGGTCGCCACCCTGGTGGCGGCGATCCCGCAGGCACAGCAGTGGCTGATGGAAAAAGGCATCCCGTGGTTCGAGCAGAAGACCGGGCTGGAGATCATGCAGTGGATGGACCCGGACCGCTTGATTGAATGGGTGCGCAGCCACTGGCAGCAGGCCGGCGGCTTCGCCAAGACCTTCTTCGGCTACGTGCAGCGCTCGGGCTTCACCATGGTGACCTGGGTGGTCAACATCCTGCTGCTGCCGATCCTGGCGTTCTACTTCCTGCGCGACTGGGACAAGCTGGTCGAGCGCGTGGCCTCGATGATTCCGCGCAACCACGTCGGCACCATCACCAAGCTGGCGCGTGAATCGGACGAAGTGCTCGGTGCGTTCATCCGTGGCCAGTTCCTGGTGATGATCGCGCTGGGCGTGGTGTACGCCGCCGGCCTGTCGCTGGTCGGCCTGAAGCTGGGCCTGTTGATCGGCCTGGTGGCTGGCCTGATCAGCTTCATTCCGTACCTCGGCGCGACCACCGGCATCGTCATGGCGGTCGCAGCGGCGCTGGTGCAGGCGCAGGGCTTCGATCTGAAGCTGTTGATCCTGGTCGGCATCGTGTTCACCGTGGGCCAGCTGCTGGAAAGCTACGTGCTGACCCCGCGCATCGTCGGCGACAAGATCGGCCTGCACCCGGTGGCGGTGATCTTCGCGGTGATGGCCGGTGGCCAGCTGTTCGGCTTCCTCGGCATGCTGCTGGCCCTGCCGGTGGCGGCGGTCAGCAACGTGCTGCTGCGCTATGCGCATCAGCGCTATCGCCAGAGCGACCTGTATGCCGGTGAGAAATCGGCGATCGTTCTCGATGCCTACGTCGACACGCCCGGGATCGTGGTCGTGGGCAATCCGAAGGGGCCGGACGCGCAGTGAGTGTCGTTCCGCAGTTGCCGCTTGCCCTGCGCTACCCGCAGGACGAGCGGTTGGAGACGTTCATCGGTGCGCCGGATGGCGCGCTGGCGCAGCTGCGCGCCATTGCCGTGGGCGCCGCGCACGACTGGGTGTATCTGGAGGGCGCGCCGGGCACCGGCAAGACCCATCAGGCGCTGGCGATGTGCTCGCTGGCCGAACAGGCCGGCCGCCAGCCGACCTACCTGCCGCTGAAGGCGGTGGTGGGGCGCACGCGCGCCGCGCTGGAATCGCTGGAAGGCCGCGACCTGGTCGCGCTGGATGGGCTGGACGCCGTGGCCGGGCAGCGCGAAGACGAAGTGGCGCTGTTCGATTTCCACAACCGTGCGCGCGCGGCGGGCATCACCCTGCTGTACACCGCGCAGCACGCACCGGACCAGCTCGGGCTGGTGTTGCCGGACCTGCGCTCCCGCCTGCAGCAGTGCGTGCGCGTGGTGCTGCAGCCGCTGGACGATGAAGGCCGCGCGGCGGTGCTGCGCGAACGCGCGGCGCGACGCGGCCTGGCGATCGATGAAGCGGCGATCGAATGGTTGCTGACCCGTACCGGCCGTGAGCTGGGCAATCTGGTCAGCCTGCTGGACTGGCTGGACCGCGAATCGCTGGCGGCACAGCGCCGCATCACCGTGCCGTTCCTGCGCCAGGTCCTGGAAGACGGCCCGCACCTGTTGTAACCATCCGGAAACGGACGGTAGATCCACGCCATGCGTGGATGCATCGGGTGCCGGCTCATCGTTGCCTCAGCCACGCATGGCGTGGCGCTACCCTGGCAGGGTCAGGCGTTCAGTTCCGCATCCAGCTGCGCCAGGCGTTCGGGCGTGCCCACATCGGTCCATCGCCCGCGATGGTGCTGGCCGGTCACGCGGCCCTGCGCCATCGCATGCCGCAGCAGCGGGGCGAGACCGAACTGTGGCGGTGTCGCGCTGGCACCGTCGGTTTCGCCGATCACCGCGCGCCAACCGTCGATGATCGCCGGGCGGTACACGCCGATACCGGCATAGGTGAGCCGCGCGCTGTCACCGTCATCGCTGACGCGACCATCGGCGTGCAGGATGAAATCGCCACGCGGGTGCTGCGCCGGATTGTCCACCAGCACCAGATGCGCATCGCCGGTGGGTGTGCGTGGCAGGGTAGCGACATCCGCATCCGTCCACACATCGCCGTTGATCACCAGGAACGGTGCCTCGCCAAGGATCGGCAGCGCGTTGAGAATGCCGCCGCCGGTTTCCAGCGGCACGTCGCCTTCGTGGATGAAGTGCAGCCGCAGCCCCCAGCGCGCACCGTCGCCGAGTGCGGGCGCGAACTGATCGCCGAGCCAGGCGGTGTTGATCACCACCTCATCGATACCGGCGGCGGCCAGCCGTTCCAGATGCCACACGATCAGCGGCCTGCCACCGGCCACCAGCAGCGGCTTGGGCGTGTGCAGGGTCAGCGGGCGCATGCGCTCGCCTTTGCCGGCCGAGAAAATCATCGCCTTCATGGGCGGGCCAGGACCGGTTCGGCGATACGGGCCAGGGCCGGTTTGATGCGCAGCTCGAACAGATCGTGCAGGGGGGCCAGCGCGGGATGGCGCGGCAGCACTTCATCCAGATAGCGGATGAAGCGCGGCGCATCCTCGAAGTAGTGTCCCTTGCCGTCGCGGTCGCGCAGGCGCACGAACAGGCCGAGGATTTTCAGGTGGCGCTGCACGCCCATCCAGTCCGCGTCGCGCAGGAACTGCGGCCATGGCCGTACCGGCAGACCGGCCGCCAGCGCTTGTGCGTGATAGCGCGCCAACCAGGTATCCACGCGCTCGATCGGCCAGCTCAGGAACGCATCCTTGAACAGGCTGACCGGGTCGTAGGCGATCGGTCCACGCACCAGGTCCTGGAAATCCAGCACGGCCGGCCCGCCGTCGATCGGCATCAGGTTGCGCGGCATGAAATCGCGGTGGGTCAGCACCTGCGGCTGCTGCAGTGCGTTGTCCATCAGCAGGCGATGCATGCGCTGCAGGTTCTCGATCTCGCCACAGTCCAGTTCAAGGCCGAGGTGACGTTGCAGGAACCACTCGTCGAACAGCCCGGCATCGCGCTGCAGCAGTGCCTCGCCGAAGCTGCCCATGCCTTCGGGCACCGGGATGGACTGCAGGCGGATCAGCTGCGCGAAGGCAGCGTCGAACCAGGCATCGGCGTTGTCGGTGTCGATATGGCGGGCCAAGGTCGGGCCGCCCAGGTCTTCCAGCAGCAGGAAGCCGTTGTCTTCATCGCGCGCCAGCACCTGCGGCACGCGCACGCCGTTGGGCTCGAGCAGGTCATGCATGCGCAGCCACGGCCGCACATCCTCCAGCCCGGGCGGGGAGTCCATCACGATGTGGCTGCCGCGCGCGCTGGTGGCGCGCCAGTAGCTGCGGAAACCGGCATCGACCGAGGCACGGTCGAGGGCGGTGGCCGGATCGCCGAGGGCGGCGCAGGTCCACTGCCGGCGGTGTTCGGCGCGCAGCGGATCGGAAGCAGGATCGTTCATGGACGGGTACGTCGAAGCGGCGCCGGACGGCGCGCGGGAAAGAAAAGAGCGGCGATGCTCAGCGCTTGCTGCTGAACAGCCGAAGCACGGCCAGGACCGCGACCGCACCGAGGATCGCGCCGATGAACCCCGCGGGCTCGCCGCGGGCATACCAGCCCATGTACTGGCCGAACCAGCCGGCCAGCAGGGCACCGACGATGCCGAGCACGATGGTCAGCAGACAGCCCATGCGGTTGTTGCCGGGCATGAAGAAGCGCCCGAGCAGACCGACGACGAAGCCGACCAGGATGATGTAGAGCCAGCTGGTGCTGCCAAACAGTCCGTTCATGCCAAAGACGTCAGTAGAGGGTGGACGCAGCCTAGCAAGGCCAGGCTGCGTCCGCCAACGTCAGCAGCAGCCGTGGCCGCCGTGACGGGTGCCGCTGTCGGCGGCGACCGGCGAACCGCTGGTCTCGCCGCGCAGGCTGGCGGCATAGTGCTCGCTGATCACCTTGGACACGCACGAGGTCACGCGCTTGCCCATCGGGATGTGCAGGAACTCGTTCGGGCCGTGTGCATTGGAGTGCGGGCCGAGCACGCCGGTGATCATGAACTGCGCGCCCGGGAACTTCTCGCCCAGCATGCCCATGAACGGGATCGAGCCGCCTTCGCCCATGTACATCGCCGGCTTGCCGAAGAAGGTCTGGCTGGCATCGTCGATCGCCTGGGTCAGCCACGGCGCCATCGCCGGGGCATTCCAGCCGCTGGAGGCTTTTTCCAGGTCCAGCTTCACTTCCGCACCGTTCGGCGGATCGCGCAGCAGGGCTTCCTTCAGCAGCTCGCCACAGGCTTTGCCGTCAGCGGTCGGGGGCAGGCGCAGCGACAGCTTCACCGCGGTATGCGGGCGCAGCACGTTGCCGGCCGAGGCCAGCGGCGGAAGGCCGTCCACGCCGGTGACCGACAGCGCCGGGCGCCAGGTGCGGTTGAGCACCAGTTCGGCCAGGTCGTCGTTCATCGGGCGCAGGCCGTCGACCATCGGGAATTTCTCGAAGATCGCGGTGTCCACCACTTCGGCGGCACGCTTGGCCTGCTCCTGGCGCTCGGCCGGGATCTCGACATTCATGCCGTCGATCAGGATGCGGCCGGTGTTCTCGTCCTCGATGCGCGAGATCAGCTGGCGCAGCAGGCGGAAGCTGGACGGGATCACGCCGGAGGCATCGCCGGAATGCACGCCTTCGTTGAGCACCTTGACCGAGAAGTTGCCGCCGGTCAGGCCGCGCAGCGAGGTGGTGCACCACAGCTGGTCGTAGTTGGCGCAGCCCGAATCCAAACACACCACCAGCGAGGGCTTGCCGATGCGGTCGGCCAGGTGGTCGACATAGGCGGGCAGGTCGTAGCTGCCGGATTCCTCGCAGGCTTCGATCAGGATCACGCAGCGCGCGTGCGGCAGGCCCTGTTCCTGCAGCGCCAGCACGGCGGCCAGCGAACCGAACATCGCATAGCCGTCATCGGCGCCGCCGCGGCCGTACAGCTTGTCGCCGCGCAGCACCGGGATCCACGGGCCCAGATCATCGTCCCAGCCGGTCATTTCCGGCTGCTTGTCCAGGTGGCCGTAGAGCAGGATGGTGTCGTCGCCGGTCTCGGCGCCGGAGGCCGGAACTTCCAGCAGCAGCAGCGGGGTGCGGCCCTCCAGGCGCACGACCTCGACGGTCAGGCCGGGCAGGTTCTGCGCCTTGGCCCAGGTTTCCATCAGGGTGACGGCCTGTTCCATGTAGCCGTTGGCGACCCAATCGGTGTCGAACATCGGCGATTTGTTGGGGATACGGATGTAATCGACCAATTGCGGGACGATTTCGTTGTCCCACTTTTCACTGACGAATTGGCCGAGCTTGGCGCTGTCCATCTGAACTCCGGAGTGCTTTTGACAAGTCCCGCCATTCTACGCCTGCGCTGGGGTAGGTATTTCCCTACACCACGTCGGGTGTTAGGCCTGCTGTGTGAAGGTGCCGTGGACGATAGGCTGTGTGTATGTGGCGAGGGACGCTGGAACCTTCGACAGGATTGCCGGCAGGGGCCGGTTCCGAGCCACAAGGAGTGACACAGTGGGACCTTGGTTTTCGTGCAGGGCGCTGGTGCTGGGACTGCTGTTGAGCGGAATGGCCTTCGCGGCCGATCGGATCAACATCAATACGGCGGACGCGTCGACGCTGCAGCAGGGATTGGCGAACGTGGGGCCGATGAAGGCCGAAGCGATCGTCGCGTACCGGCGACAACACGGCCCCTTCGAACACGTCGAGGATCTGGCGCGGGTGAAGGGGATAGGGACAGCTACCGTCGAACGGAATCGACAACGGATGACGACCGGGGCCAGGCAGGCGCCGGCCGAGGCACCGCCCAGGAGGGCAGCGCCGGCCTCCGTACCAAGGCGCTGAACAACAGGACAGGTCGGGACCGGCAGGAGGCCAGTCACTGGTTGCCACGGCAGGATGCCGTGGCGGCACCGACAGCTGCAGGAGGCAGCACGCACGGAAGCGGCGCGGAAGGATTGGCGCGGACCCACCAGGACGGTGGCATCCAGACCCCGGGAAGGGCTGCGATGGCGGAAGCATATACGGCCGAGTGCAGGATGCATGGCCGGCACCCAGACTGGGCAGGATGCACAGGGGGAAGGCGGGATGCCGACAAGGATGTATCGATTGCCCGGTTCGCACAGGATGTGTGGCCGGGCAATTACTTTTTGGGGCGGCCGAAAACCGGCAGCAGGGCTGCGCGTGGTTTTCGCGAACGCATGCAGGCAGTTCGTGTAGCGTGGCGGCATCTCTTCGAATGGATGCACGACATGGCAGTACGCAGCACGCTGTTGAGTCTGGCACTCGGGACGCTGCTGGCGACCGGGATGCTTCCCGCCACCGCCGCCAACAGTGCGCCGACGGCCAACAAGACGACCGAGGCTCCGCGTGGCCCGACCGATCTCAAGCCCGGTGAATTCCTCTGGCATCCGGAGATCTCCCCCTCCGGCCCGATCGTGCTGGTGGTCAGCCTCGATGAGCAGCGTGCCTACGTGTACCGCAACGGCATCGCGATCGGAATGAGCACGATCAGCTCGGGCAAGACCGGGCATGAAACACCGACCGGCGTGTTCACGATCCTGCAGAAGGACAAGGACCACAAGTCCAACCTCTACAACAGCGCGCCGATGCCCTACATGCAGCGCCTGACCTGGGACGGCATCGCGCTGCACGGCGGCAGCCTGCCCGGGCACCCGGCCTCGCACGGCTGCGTGCGGCTGCCACAGGCGTTCGCGCAGAAGCTGTTCGGCGAAACCCACCGTGGCGATACCGTGGTGGTGGCCGATGCCAAGAGCGCGCCGATGACGCTGGCCTATCCGGCCGTGCTGGCGCCGGTCAGCAGCACCGGCACGCCGCTGGTGGAGAGCACCGACGCACCCGCGCACTACTGGAATGATGCGGCGGCACCGGCCGGCCAGGTCGGCATCCTGGTCAGCCTGCACGACCAGCGCCTGTACGTGCTGCGCGATGGCGTGCTGATCGGCGAGTCGCGGTTGGAGGCCAAGGCCTTGCCGGCGTTCGAGGGCACCACGTTGTTCGTGATGGGCCAGGGCTACCAGGACAACCCCAGCCCGCTGGACCCGCACCGCCCGCTGCACCGCTGGACCGCCTACCCGCTGCTGGGCCAGACCGCCGCCAATGCCACCCCGGACCTGCTCGCCACGCCGAGCCTGCCGATGGCGCTGCCGCCGGAATTCGCCGAACAGCTGTACAGCGTGCTGGTGCCCGGCACCACGCTGCTGGTGACCAGCCTGCCGGCCGTTCGCCCGGTGGCCGATGAACAGAACCTGCAGCCTGTCTTGGAATCCGATGCCGGTGGGTCCACGTTGTAAGGGTTGCCTGCGCCTGGTGAGCTGCCCATGCCCGTTGTGAAATTGCTGCCTGCCGCGTTCTGCGGCCTGATCGCGTCCGCCACGGCGGGCGCGGCCAGCCCCGCGCCGGCCCCGGAGGCGAGTCCGGTGCAGATGGCCGAGATGCTGGCCAAAGCCGCCCCTGCGGCGGACAAGCACGTCCTGCAGCTGGCGGCCCGCGCGATGCGCTGTGCGTTGCGCCGGCCGGAGCTCGGCGTGGACCCGGGCAAGTTGAGCGTGATCGATTACTCGCGGCCGTCGACCGAACCGCGCATGTGGATTTTCGATCTCACGCGCCAGCGGCTGCTGTTCGAAGAGTGGGTCGCGCATGGGCGCAACAGCGGTGACAACCGCACCCAGCATTTCTCCAACAAGGACGGCAGCTTCATGTCCAGCCTGGGCGCGTTCACCGCCAAGGAAACCTACATGGGCGGCAACGGCTATTCGCTGCGCCTGGAAGGGCTGGAGCCGGGTTTCAACGACCATGCCCGCGACCGCGCGATCGTGATCCACGGTGCGCCCTACGTGAATCCGGCGATCGCGCGCCTGCAGGGCCGGCTGGGCCGCAGCCTGGGGTGCCCCGCCGTGCGGCTGTCCGTGGCGCGGCCCCTGATCGACAGCCTGCGCGGCGGCACGATGGTGTTCGCGTATTACCCCGACAAGGACTGGCTGGCGCGTTCGCGCCTGCTGGAACCCGATTGCGGCGGCGTGTCCTGACAGGACTGCGGTACGTCGGCTCAGGCACACTAGCGCCATGTCGACCGATACTGTCCTGAGCGCGGCCAGCCGCGTCATTCCGTCCTTCCAATACCGCCGCGAACGCTGGCGAAACGGCCTGGGCTGGACCCGCGAGATCCTGCGGCTGCCCGACAACGACGACTGGCAGGTGCGCCTGTCGATCGCCGAGATCGAGCAGGACGCCGCGTTCTCGGCCTTTCCCGGCATCGACCGCGAACTGGTGCTGCTGCGTGGCGAAGGCCTGCACCTGCGCTTCGGCGATGGCACGCTGCATACGCTGATGCCGCCGCACGACCGCCTGCGGTTTGCGGGCGAAGCGCAGGTGACCGGCGAACTGATCGACGGGGTGACCCACGATTTCAATCTGATGTGGCGGCGCGATGCCGTGCAGGCCGAGCTGCTGCACCGGCCGCTGGTGGGCAGCATGTTCTTCTTCACCGAACCCGCGGCGGCGTGGGCGATTCACCTGCTGGCCGGCCAAGCCGAGTTTGAGGGCGAGCCGTCGCTGGCACCGCTGGCCGCCGGTGATACCGCCTGGTTGGCGGCCGGTGAGCGCCGCCGGTTCGCGTTGCACGGCGGCGGCGAGTTGCTGGCGATCCGTATCAGTGCGGGTGGCCGCACCGCCTGAGGGCCTGCAGGCAACCCTCAGTACACGTCGCGCCGGTAGCGCCCGGCCACGATCAACGCTTCTTTTCCGTCGCGTCCCAGCGCCTGCTCGATCACCGCATCCACCGCCGGGGCCATCCCCTGCAGGCTGCCGCAGACCAGGATCGTGGCACCGTCGTGCACCCACTGCTGCAGCGTGTGGATCTGCGCCTGCAGCCGGTCCTGCACGTAATGGTGTTCGCCACCGTCTCGACTGAACACCGTATCCAGACGCGCGATCCAGCCGTCGCGCTGCCAGGCGCGCAGGTCGTCGCCGAAGAAGAAATCGTGCGCGGCCGTGCGCTCGCCGAACAATAGCCAGTTGCGGCGCGCGCCGGCGCTGATGCGCTCGCGCAGGTGGGCGCGCAGGCCGGCGATGCCGGTGCCGTTGCCGATCAGGATCAGCGGGGTTGCCGGCGGCACACCGTGGAAATTGGGATTGCTGCGGAAGCGCAGATCGATGCGCCCATCCAACGCAGCGTGATCGCACAGCCAACCACTGCCCAGCCCCGGGGTGCCATCAGGACGCAGCTGCCGGCGCAGCAGCAACTGTACCTGGCCTTCGGCAGGCAGGCTGGCGATGGAGTACTCGCGGTGCGGCAGCGAACGTAACGCGGCGACCAGTGCGTCTGCGTCGGCAAACGTCGGGAGTTCCCCATCACCGGGCAGATGCGCCCGCGCGAGATGTGCGCGCAGCGGCCGTCCATCGATGAGCATATCGCCCTTCCACGGGGTATTTCGCAGCCACGCCTCGACGTCGGCCGGTGCATGCTGCGGCCCGATCTCGACCACGTCGCCGGCCTGCCACGTCGGCAGCACGCCATCGGAGGGCACCAGCGTGATGCGGTACGTCGGTGCGCCCGGGCTGCCCGGGTTTTCCAGATGCCGCGCCTGCAGTTGCCACGGCAGATACTCGGCCGGGGCCCAGTCCGGCAGTTCGGTCGCTTCACCGCCCAGCTGGCCGAGCAGTTGTTGCCAGTGGCGCAGTGCGCCGGGATCGGCATTGTCCACTTCGACGGTATCGAACAGCGGGTGCGCACCGTGCTGGCGCAGCCACGCATCGAGCTGGTGGCCAAACGCGCAGAAATGCCCGTAGCTGCGATCCCCCAGCGCCAGCACGCCGTACTGCAGTTGTGGCAGTTCCAGCGCCTGTGGCATCACCTTGCGCAGGAAGGGCAGGGCATGATCCGGCGCATCGCCTTCGCCGGTGGTGCTGACCACGAACAGCACCTGCCCGCTGCGCTGCAGAAGCTCGGCGGTCACCGCATGCAGTGCGCGGAGGCGGACCGGCAGGCCGGCAGCGCGCAACGCCTGCGCACTGCGTTCGCACAGCTGCTGCGCGAAACCGGTCTGGCTCGCCCAGACCAGCAGGATCGGGGCGGGTCCGTCAGCGACGACGTGGTCTTCGCGCGCGCGCCCGCGCCACCAGATCAGCGTGCAGAACGCCGCATAGCCCACCAGGCTGCCGGTAGCCCAGCGCCACTGCCAGCCCAGCGGTGCGCTCTGCCACCACGCGTCGCCCAGATGCAGGCGCAGCAGCGCCCAGGCGATGACCGCCAGCAACAGCATGACCGCCAGGTTGCCCAGCCAGGCACGGGAAGGACGCAGGCTCATGCCGCGCCTGCGCGGTCGTCGGCGAGCAGCTGTTCGAATGTGGGGCTCATGTGTTCCTCGATACCGTGCGCACCCCGGCTGACAAAGCGTGCGGCCAGTGCATGGGTACGTGCAAATGCGATGCCCTCGCCGGGGCCCATCACCGTCAATGCAGTGGCCCAGGCATCGGCCTGCATGGCGCTGTCGGCGACCACGGTGACCGCCGCCGCAGCGCGCGTGACCGGTGCACCGATGCGCGGATCCAGCGTGTGGCTGAACTGCTCGCCGCCCTGTTCGAAGTGATGCCAGCGATCACCGGAGGTGGCCACCGCCCGATCCCTCAGCGCGAGCACGCGCGGCGGATGGGCTGCCTGTGCATCGTCTTCCGGGGCCGATTCCACCAGCACGCGCCACGGCTGACCGTCGGGCTTGTGGCCGAACCCCTGCAGCTCGCCGCCGACCTCCACCAGCGCGGCGTGCACGCCGTTTTGGCGCAGCCACGTGCTGACCTGGTCGACACCAAATCCCTTGGCAATCGCCGAGAGATCCAGCGCCAGCCCACCGGGTTGCAGCAGGCGGCCGGGCTGCCACTGCAGCCGTTCCCAGCCACACCGCGCACGGGTCGCGGCGAGGGTGGCCGGATCGGGAATGCGCCGGGCCTGTGCCTGCGCACCGAATCCCCACAGCGCCACCAACGGGCCCACGGTCGGATCGAAGGCACCGTCGCTGCGCTGTGCGATGTCCAGTGCGCACTGCATCACGGTGTCGAACAATGGCGGCAGCGCCTGCCACTCACCCGCGGGCGCACGGTTGAAGCGCGCGATATCGCTGTCGGCTTCCCACGTGCTCATCTGCGCCACGATGGCGTCCAGTTGCGCCTGGATGCCGGCATGCAGCGGGTGCAGGTCGCGGCTGCGCGCCGCGACCAGCTTTACCTGCCAGATGGTGCCCATGGTGTGGCCACCGAGGCTGGCGATGTCGAGATCCGGGTTGTTCATGGGGGTGGGCACGTCGGGCCTAGTAAGCCCGATGGCCGGACTGCGTCGGGTGAAAAGCCCCCGTCGTGTCGACGGGGGCGCGATGAGGTGGACGGCGCGTGCAGCGGCCGCGCCGAAGGCCGTTACTCGGGCAGCACTTCCAGCGTGGCCACGTAGCTCAGGCGACGCTTCTTGGCCTCCTTGATCGAGGTCCTGCTGTCTTCGGTGCCGGTTTCCAGCCAGTACATGCCCGCTTCCGGCCAGGTGACGGCGAACTCGCCCTTGGCATCGGTGCTGACCTTGATCTCGTCCTGCGCGTTGCGGTACCGGGTGCCGCCGCGGGTGATCTCGAACGCCAGGCCGGCGGTCGGCTTGCCGTCGACCAGCACGCGGAAGCGCGCGGCTTCACCGGCGACCAGATCGTTCGGGTGGGCCAGCGCGATCATCTCGATGCCCTGGTTGGTCGGCTTGAGCGCGGTGTCGTTCGGCGTGCCGTTGGTGACGAAGGTTTCCACGCGACCGACCGACTGCGAGACCTGCAGGTTCCTGGCGTTCTTCGGCACTTCGGTGGCGAAGGTGGCGGGGGTGCCGCGCCAGCGCTTGGGCTTGCCGTCTTCTTCCCAGCTGGCCGACAGGCCGTTGTTGATTGTGGCCAGGCGGTAAGTGCCCTGCTGGGTCAGCTCGACATCGAACACGCTGCGGAACTTGCCGGTCGCCGCGTTCTGCGGCTGCACGGTGCTGCCGTCCGGCGCGGTGATGACCAGGTTGTCCAGGCGCAGCGGCACGTGGTTGAAGTAGAACAGGTCGTTGGAGACCGCCGCATCGACGGTGATCCACGGGTTGGTACCCGCGATCACGGTCTGCGAGGGCTGCAGCCAGGCCTTGTGGGCCAGGGCGGAGAACGGAAGTGCGGCGGCCATGGCGGCGGCGAGGACGAGCGTGCGCTTCATCGAAAAACTCCAGGTGGATGGGGGGATCAGGGCTTGGCGGACAGGGTGACCAGACCGAGTTCGGTCGCGCCCTGGGCCTTGCCGGACTGGGCGGACGTGGCCGGCCAGGTGAAGGGGATCTTGAGCAGTTCGCGGCCGCCGACTTCGCGCACCGCTTCCACCACGAGGGTGTAGTTGCCCGGGGCGAGCGCTTTGAGCGCCGGCTGCTTGTCGCTGAAGGAGAGCGCGTGCTTGCCGACCGGGCGGGTCGGGCCGGTCACGCCGTCCACCGGCACCTCCAGCGTGCGCCCGCTCTTGCGCCACCACTGGCGCAGGTCGGGCAGCCACTTGGTGCCATGGCCTTCGGCGTTGCCGGTCTGCTGGTACCAGACGGAGAGGTTGGCGGCGACCTTCTGGTCGGCCCCTTCCAGCCACACGGCCACATACGGGCGGTGGTACTCGGCCACGTTGAGCTTGGGCACCTCGACGTTGATGTCCAGGGTGGTGGCATAGGCCGGCGAGGTGGCCAGCAGGCCGCTCAGGGCGATGGTCAGGGTGACGCGCATGGTGCGGCTCCGGAAGGGACGGTCAGTGGATGAGGATCAGGGCGATCAGCAGCGGGATCAGCAGGCCCAGGCCGACCAGCGGCCAGGTCATGCGGCGCTGGCGGGCATGCAGGTGCAGCAGGAACAGGCCGGTGATGCAGAACACCAGGCAGGCCACGGCGAAGATATCCAGGAACCAGCCCCAGGCTGGCCCGGCATTACGCCCTTTGTGCAGATCGTTGAAATAGGACACCCAGCCGCGCGCGGTGGATTCGTACTCCACGTCACCCGTTTCGCGGTCGATGCTCAGCCAGGCGTCGGCCCCCGGGCTGGGCATGGAGAGATAGATTTCGCCATCGGACCATTCGGCCGGGCGGCGGCCGATCGAGATGCCGAGCTGCGCATCCAGCCAGCGGCTGGCCACGCGGGGCAGAGGAGCATTGCCGTCGGCGCGGTCGCCGAGCTTGCCGAGCAGCTCGGCAGGCAGCGCCAGCTGGCGGCTGACCACCTCCGGCTTGGCTTCGATCCTGGCCGCGTGGTTCAAGGTGATGCCGGTCGCGGCAAACAGCAGCATGCCGATCAGGCACACCGCCGAGCTGATCCAGTGCCACTGGTGCAGCGTGCGCAGCCAGAAGCCGCGGCGTTGTTGTTGCACGCTGGAAGAGGGAGCGCTGGTGGCCACGGTCGGGAGAGAGAGTACTGAGGGGCGAATTACACCATTGATGAGAATGATTCGCAATTTGTGCAAAAAGAAGGCAGCGTTCCGTTGCCGGCGCGCTGCCCGAGGTCAAGGCCAGCGGCGGCGTCACCAGGACGCCGCCGCGGTGTGCCTCAGAACTTGGCGTTCAATGAGATCCAGTAGCTGCGGCGCTGATCCTTGGTGGAATAGTCATCCACACAGCTGTAGTCGCTCTCGCTGATCAGCACGCAGGACTGCGAGACGAAGTTCTTGTCGAACAGGTTGTTGACCCGCGCGTTGACGGTCAGCCACTTGTTGATATCCCAGCTGCCGCCGAGGTGGAAGATGGTGTAGTCCTCGTAATAGCGGGTCTGCGAGCTGCTCACGCCGCCCACGTTGCTGACCAGCGTGTCGCGGTAGCGGTCGTAGCGGCCTTCGCCGATCAGCGACAGGCTCACCGCCTCGCTGATCTGCCAGTTCAGGCTGGCATTGGCCATGTGCCTGGCCGGGTTGCCGGTGATCGGCAGGCCCTTGCCGGTGCCACTGGTCTGCTCGCTCTTGGTCCAGGTGTAGTTGCCGCGCAGTTGCAGGTTGTCCAGCAGATCCACCTGGGCCGCCGCTTCCACGCCGCGGGTCTCGGCCTTGTCGATGTTCACGCTCTGGCCGAAGGTGCTGTAGCCCAGCTCGGCCCAGCCCGGGCCGATATCCACGCAGTAGCTGCCATCGTTCGGAGCGACTTCGCAGTTGGCGAAGGTGCCGCCGCTGGCGATCTTGTCGTCGAACTTGTTGAGGAAGCCGGTGAGGTTGAAGCCCCAGCGATCACCTTCGTAGTACGCGGCGATTTCGTAGTTGGTGCTGGTCTCCGGCTTGAGATTCGGCGAGCCGACCAGCGGGATCACGCCCTGGCCGCCGAAGCCGACGATGCCGGGGAACAGCTGGTCCGGACGCGGGGTCTTGTAGCCCGTGCTGACGCCGCCCTTGACGGTCCAGGCATCGTTGGCATTCCACACCAGGTAGGCGCGCGGGCTGACGTGACTGCCGAAGATGTTGTGGTCGTCATAGCGCACGCCGACCGTGGCGGTCAGGGTGTCGGTCAGCGACCAGTTGTCCTCGGCGAACAGCGCCCACATGCGGTGCTGCTGCTTCACGTTGTTCTTGTAGCCGGCGCCGTCCATGCCGAACACGCCGTCGATCATGTCGGTATCGTTGTACTGGCCGCCGACGGTCAGCTTGTGCGCGCCGAAGGTGAGATCGAGCATGGTGTCCAGCACGTTGCCCTTCAGTTCCATCGTGCGCAGCGGGCGCGGCAGGAAGGCCTGCAGGCGCGCCATCTCGGCCGGGTTCAGCGCAGCCAGACCGTTGCGTGCGCTGGCGGCGCAGTTGGCGGCGGCGCCGGTGCGGCGGCAGACGTCGTTCCACAGGCCCTGCAGATCGGCGCGCTCATCCAGCGTCAGCGGCAGCGACCGGCCGAGGTTGTTGCTGGTGATGTGGGTCAGCGTGGTCTGCCAGGTGCCGAATTCATAGCGGCCCTGGTGGGTCAGTGCCAGCTGGTCGCGCTCATAGCGCTGGTAGGCGGTGTAACCCACGCGCGGCTGCACCACGCGGCGGGTAACGTTGCCGGTGCCGTTCGGGTTGGGGATCGTGGCATTGCCCACGCGCCACAGGCTGGCCAGGCTGTCCAGGGTGCCGGTCTGGCCTTCGCTGTTGTCGTACTTCTGGCGCGACACGTCGTAGTCCAGCCACAGCTCGTGGTCGTCATTGACGATGAAGTTCAGGCGCAGGCCGGTGTTCCAGTTGGTGTTGGCCACCGCCTTGCCGCCGGCACCGAAGCCGATGCTGCGCGACCATAGCGTGCCGTCCGGCAGCGGCAGATCGTCCCATTCCGGGTTGGAGGCTTTGGCGTCGTAGTAGCTGCCGCGCACCGACAGGCCCAGGCGGTCCTTGATCAGCGGGCCGCTCAGGTAGACATCGGTGCTGCGTGCATCACCGAACTGGTCGTCCTGCTGCACCGTGAAACCCTGGGTGACCGCGCCATGCCACTCGGTCTGGTTGCGGCGGGTGATGATGTTGATCACCCCGCCCATCGCATCGGAGCCGTACAGCGTGGACATCGGGCCGCGCACCACCTCGATGCGTTCGATCGCATCCAGTGGCGGCATGTAGGAGAACTGGCCACCGCCGAAGTTGTTCGGGTACAGGTTGCCGGCGTTGCTCTGGCGGCGACCGTCGATCAGCACCAAGGTGTAGTCCGACGGCATGCCGCGCATGGAAATGGTGGCGCGGCCGTTCTTGTCGGTCGGCTCCATGCCCACGTCGATGCCTTCCACGTCGCGCAGCGCATCCACCAGGCTGGTGTACGGGCGCTTGCTCAGCTCTTCGCGGCTGATCACGCTGATGCTGGCCGGGGCATCGGCGATCTTCTGCTCGAAGCCGGCGGCCGTGACGACCACCTTGTCCAGCGTGGTCGGGCCGGCCGCGTCGCCGTGGGCGAAGGCCGGGGCGCTCAGCGCACCGAGCAGGGCGATGGACAGGGTGCAGCGGGACAGGGACGTGCGACGACGATGGCGCTGGGCCATGGGGGTAACCTCGAAAAGGAGAACGCGGACGCGACATGGCAGGCCGCAGGGCGGCAGCACGCGCAGGAATCAGGAAGGCCCGGAACGGGCAGAACGTGCGTGACCAGGCGGGGCGCAATGGCGCCGCCGGCCGTGTGGATCAGCCCTGCGGTGGGGCTTGGCCGCGCTGGACGCGCAGGCCGGGTGCGGCAGGCAGCGGCGTGGCCGGTGCCGAATCAATGGCGGGCACGACCCGCGGCGGCTGTGCCACCAGGGTGGCCATCAGCGCATCCAGCGATTCCACGACCGGTGGCAGCGACGGCTGCGGCGGTGGCGTGGAAGCAGGGCGTGCGCTGGCGACCCGGCGCGGCTTGGCCGGGGCTTCTTCCTGCGGGGTGGTCTCGCCACCGCCGGCCGGGCGCTCGTCCATCGGCATCTGCAGGACCATCACGGTGCTGCCGGGGGCAACGCGCTCCAGTACCGGCAGGCCGGCCAGCAGCAGCGACAACAGGCCCAACCACGCCAGCACGGTCGACAACGCCTGCTGCCGCCCGCGCATGGCGGGAGCAAAGCTGCGATGGCGGTGTGGATGGCGCAAGACGAGCCCCTGTCGAAGCGGCCAGTCGATCAGCCGACCGGCAACGCGGCGGGATTGTAGGTGAGATTCGTTAGCGGACGCAAATGAGAATGATTAATGATTCTGCGCCTGCAGGTACGTCAGCCTTTGCAATCAGGCAACCAGCGCCCGGATCGAGGGATGGGGCGAGGCCGCCAAGGTGGGGCGCAGGTGAGCCAGAAACGACGGACTGCCGTGGGCAAGTGCGCGTCGCAGCCACTGCGCCGCAGCGTCGATATCCCCGGCGGCGAGCAGCAACGAGGCATGGCTGGCCTGGCCGCGGAAGTCGCCGGCCTCGGCCGCGCGCCGATACCAGGCCGGTGCCGCAGCCGGATCGGCCGCCACGCCGATCCCGTCCTCCAGGCAGCGACCGACCAGATTCATTGATTTGGCATGGCCGAGCCGCGCGGCGCGCAGATACAGCGCGAACGCAGCGCGTTCGTCGCGGGCCACACCTCGCCCGGTAGCCAGCAGGTTGGCCAGGTTGTACTGGCCCCAGTCCAATTCGGCCTGCGCGGCCTTGCGGTACCAGACCGCCGCGAGCACCGGATTGACCGGCGTGCCGCTGCCGAGTTCATGGCAACGGCCAAGCATGTTCATGGCGATCGCCAGGCCACCATTGGCGGCGCGCTCGAACCAGAGCACGGCGGCGGCGGCATCGGGCGCGATCCCGCGTCCTTCCATCCGCGCCTGGCCGAGCAGGAACTGCGCCTGCGGATCGCCGCGCTGTGCGGTAGCTTCCAGGGTGGCGAGTGCGGCGGCCGGATCGTGCCGCAGCTGCTCGGCCAGTGCCGCCACGTCGAGCGCAGCCAAGGGGGCCTCAGACATCGGCCCACTGCCGCAGCAGGTTGTGATACACGCCGGTCAGGTTCACCAGCGCGGGGTGTTCGGGGTGGTCATGGGTGAGACGGCGGATCGAGACATCCAGATCCCACATCAGGCGCCGCTGGCCGTCATCGCGCAACATGCTCTGGATCCAGAAGAACGAGGCCAGCCGCGTGCCGGCGGTGACCGGGGTGACCTGGTGCAGGCTGGTGCCCGGGTACAGCACCATGTGGCCGGCTGGCAGTTTGACCCGCTGGTTGCCGTAGGTGTCTTCGATCACCAGCTCGCCGCCCTCGTACTCGTCCGGATCGCTCAGGAACAACGTGGCTGACAGGTCGGTACGTATCGGCTGTGGTTGGCCCGCAACGGTGTAGTCGTAGCGCACCGCGTTGTCGACATGGAACCCGAAGGTCTGCCCCGGCTGATAGCAGTTGAACAGCGGCGGGAAGATGCGACGCGGCAAGGCGGCCGAGAAGAAGGTGCTGTTGCGGCCCAGCGCATCGAGGATGGCCGAGCCAACCGCTCGCGCGGCCGGGTCGGACTCGGGCAACTGCAGGTTGTGCTTGGCCTGCGCGGACTGGTAGCCCGCAGTCAGGCGGCCGTCGGTCCAGCCGGCCGTGGCCAGCTGCTGGCGGGCCTGGGTGACCTGCTCGGCGGTGAGGACGTCGGGGATGTGCAGCAGCATGGTGGGCTCCAGCCCCTCCCGCACGAGCGCGCGGGAGGGGGGTATCGCTTAGAACGTGAAATTGAAGGCCAGCGTGGCCGAACGACCCGGCGCGATGGCGGCGTAGTGCGAAGCGTACGCCTTGGTGAAGTAGGTTTTGTTGGTCAGGTTCTGCACGTTCAACTGCAGGCTGTAGCGCTCGCTGAAGGCGTAGCCGACCATCGCATCCCAACGGGTGTAGGAGGGCACCCACTTGGTGTTGTTGACGTTGCCGTAGACCTTGTCCACGTAGTTGGCACCCGCGCCCAGGCTCAGGCCCGGCACGAACGACGGCGCCCACGTGGTCCACAGGCTGGCGCTGTGCTTGGCGGTGTTGGGGAACGCGTTGCCGTTGAACGGCGAGGGCACGTAGACGCCGTTGACCAGCGCGAAGCCGTTGTCCTCGACCACCGCATCCAGGTAGGTGTAACCCCCGAAGACCTGCCAACCCTCCACGATCGTGCCGCTGAAGCCCAGCTCGGCGCCCTTGACCTTCTTGGTGCCGGCGTTCTGCGTGGTGCCTGCATCGCTGGTCACGCGCGCGTTGCTCATTTCGGTCTGGAAGATCGCACCGGTCAGCGACAGGCGGGCATCGAACAGATCCCACTTGGTGCCCAGCTCGATGTTGCGGCTGCGCTGCGGCTTGAGATCCTGGATGGTGGCACTGATGCCGTCGGCGCCGTCGCCGCCGTCCACGCCGACCGGGGTGGAGGAGGTGCCCCAGGAGACGTAGATGCTGCCGTTTTCCACCGGCTTGAACACCAGGCCGGCCTGGCCGTTCCAGAACGAGGTGTCGTTGCGCAGGTGCTGCAGGTTGGCCGCCGCAGTGGGGTTGAACTGGTGGGTGTTGTAGTCGTCCAAGCGCGCGCCCAGGTTCAGCATCCATTGCTCGCTGAAGCTGATCGTGTCGAACACATACGCCGATTTGGTGCGGGTGGTCTGGCGCACATCGCGGGCCGGATCGCTGCGGGTGACGGCATGGGTGGCCGACCACGGATCGTTCGGATTCGGATTGGTCAGATCGGTGCAGTTGTAGCCGGTGGCGGCGCCGGTGGTCGGGCAGCTCTGGTTGCCGGTCAGCGGGTTGTTGGTGCCTGCGGTGGTCTGGCCATTGGGGCGGCGCACATCGGCGATCGCATAGGTGCCGCGCACGGTCTTTTCGCTGCTGTACTCGACGCCGGCGTTGAAGCTGTGGCGCAGCGGGCCGGTTTCCAGCTCACCGGTCACGCTGGTCTGGTTGACGAAGCTGTCGGTCTGCGTGGCGCGTGCATTGGTACGGCGCCAGACGGTGCCGAACAGGTTCGGGTTGCCCTTGCTGTCGTCCGGCTGGGTCCACAGGTAATCGTTGCGGGTATCGCCGTAGCGGGTGATGTTGCGCAGCACGATGCCGCCAAAATCATGCGACAGATTCAAGGTGGTGATGTCCGCCTTGGTTTTCTGGAAGTCGCGGTCGACCAAGCCATAGAACGCATCGCGGTTGGTCACGATCGGGCTGCCGTCACCGTTGAGCGCCACGTTGGGGCCGCTGGTGAACGGGTTGTTGTACGGGAAGCCGCCGGCATCGGGCAGGTCGTCGGTTTCCATGTGGTAGTGGCTGATCACCGCCTGGGTCGGGCCGTTCAGGCCGAATGCCAGCGACGGCGCGATGCCCCAACGGCTGCTGTTCACTTCATCGCGGCCGGCCACGTCGGCATCGTGCTTCATGATGTTCAAACGGGCGGCGATGCCGTCGCCGATCACCTGGTTCGCATCCAGCGTGCCGCGGCGGTAGCTGTCGGTGCCGGCGGCCAGGCTGCCGGACACGAAGTCCTCCAGCTTGGGCGTCTTGCTGACCAGGCTGATGGTGCCGCCGGCCGAACCGCGGCCGGAGTAGGCCGAGCTCGGGCCCTTGACCACATCGATCTGCTCGATGGCGAACACTTCACGGGTCTGGCTGCCGGCATCGCGGATGCCATCCACATAGATGTCCGAGGCCGAATCGAACCCGCGGATGAAGGGCCGGTCGCCGGTCGGGTTGCCGCCTTCGCCGGCACCGAAGGTGATGCCCGGCACGGTGCGCAGCGCATCGAGCAGGGTGGTGGCCGCGGTCTGCTCGATCACCTGCTGGGAGATCACGCTGACCGACTTGGGCGTATCCAGCAGCGGTGCGGTGAACTTGGAAGACTGCGCGCGGACGCGCTCGCCGTGGACATCCACGCCGTCCAGTTCGGTGGCGCGCTGCGGATCGGCGGCAGCGTCGGTCTCTGCATGGGCGATGGCGGGGGCGGCGATGGCCAGCAGCAGGGCGGACGACAACGGAGTCGGGCGGACGGTCATGGTGATTCCTGGGAAGACGGACGAAGGCCGGACGGCACGCGGCGGTCACGGCGGAGCGGAGGCAGGTGGGGAAAACGGACAGGCGGCCGACGGCGGCGCGGTGACGCAGGCGTGGCGGGCATCGACGCGCAGCAGCGTCGACGCCGGGATCAGGCGTAGGGAGGCGCGTGGCCGGGGTTGAGCCGCAGCGAGGGTTCCAGCCGCTGCCAACGCAGCGCGTCGGCGCGCCACAGCGGCACCCGCGCGACCCACGGCCCGCGGCTCAGGCGAGGCAGCACCGCCGGGTGGCCGGCCTCGGGGTCTGGGCCGGTCTCGGCTGTCAGGCTGGGCTCGGCGAACGGCAGCTCCGGCGCAGGCGCGGTGGGCGCGGTGACCCGAAGCGTGCTGCCGGCGTCCACTATCGCCGGGGTCTGGCCCTTCGCCGGGGAGCGCCCGGCGTTACCGGAACTGCCGGCGCTCAGCCAGCCGCAGGCCAGCAGCACCACGCAGAACGTGGCCCACAGGGCGGCGATACCAAGGACGGAGCGGTTGGCGGACACGGCTTACCGGGCAGGAGCGGCCGGGTGGCCGCAATGCCTATGGTAATAGGAACAATTCGCGTTTTCAAAACGCCGGCGTTCAGCCCGGGTCAGTCGCGGTCGTCGCGGGCCCAGACGGCGTCGTGTTCCCGCTTGACCGGGAACTTCGCGACCGGCGAGTAGGCCGGGGCGCACAGCGCGGCCCCGTCGCGGATGTCGAAGCGGGCCCCGTGCAGGACGCACTCGATGCTGGCCTCGGTGGTATCGAAGGTGCCCGAGGACAGCTCGAACTCGTCGTGGGTGCACTGGTCTTCCAGCGCGTACAGCTCGCCGTCCAGGTTGAACACCACGATCGGCGTGCCGGTCACCTCATCGAAAGTGCTCTTCATCTCGCCGGGCAGCAGCTCGGCGCTGGCGCAGACGAAGGTCCAGGTGTCGCTCACGCCGGCACCGCCAGCGGCTTTTCCAGGATCTCGAAGCGCAGATCGTCGCGCTTGGGGATGCCGAAGCGTTCATCGCCATACGGGAAGGGCTTTTTGATGCCGGTGCGCTGGTAGCCGCGGCGTTCGTAGAAGGCGATCAGCTCGTCGCGGATGTCGATCACCGTCATCTGCATGACCGGCACGCCCCACTCGCGCGCGGCGTGGGCTTCGGCGGCCAGCATCACCTGCTTGCCGATGCCGCCGCCCTGCTGGGTCGGGTCCACCGAGAACATGCCGAAGTAGCCTTTGCCCTGGTCATCGGCGATATGGGCGCAGGCCAGCAGCTGGCTCCCGCGCTCGGCCAGCAGGATGGTACTGCGCGGGCGCTCGATGTCTGCCTGAAGACCCTGCGGGTCGATGCGGGCGCCATCGAGGATGTCGGCCTCGGTGGTCCAGCCGGCGCGGCTGGCATCGCCCCGATAGGCGGAGGTGACCAGGGTGACGAGGGCGGGGATGTCGGCCAACGTGGCGGCGCGGTAGGTGAGTGTGCTCATGCGGCCATTTTAGGCTGGCCGGGGCCGGGACGGAAACGACCGCAGCCGGGAACGAAAAACGCCGTGGCAGGCCACGGCGTTCCGGTGAGGCACAGACGGGGCGGGCTCAGCCCAGCAGCTTGCGCACCTTGTTCAGCGCCACGATGAAGCGCTCGATTTCGTCATGCGTGTTGTAGAACGCCAGCGAGGCGCGGCAGGTCGCGGCGACGCCGTAGTACTGCAGCAGCGGGTGCGCGCAATGCTGGCCCGAGCGGACGGCGACGCCTTCCAGGTCGAGCAGGGTGGCCAGATCGTGCGAATGCGCGCCGTCCACCAGGAAGGAGACCACCGCCGCCTTGTCCGGCGTGGTGCCGAAGATGCGCAGGCCGTCGATCTTGTTCAGCTCTTCGGTGAAGTGCGCCAACAGCTCGCCTTCGCGGGCTTCCACGTGCTCCAGGCCCAATGACTCGAGGTAATCCACCGCCACGCCCAGGCCGATGAAGCCGGCGATGTTCGGGGTGCCGGCCTCGAACTTGTGCGGGGCATCGTTGAACACGGTGCCCTCGAAGCTGACTTCCTTGATCATCTCGCCTCCGCCGAGGAACGGCGGCATGGCATCGAGATGCTCGCGCCTGGCCCACAGCGCGCCGGTGCCGGTCGGGCCGCACATCTTGTGGCCGGTGATGGCATAGAAGTCGCAGCCGATCGCGGGGATGTCGACCTTGCGGTGCGGCACCGCCTGCGAGCCGTCCACCACGGTGATGATGCCGCGCTTGCGGGCTTCGCGGCAGATCTCGCGGACCGGGTTGACCGTGCCCAGCACGTTGGAGACGTGGGCAACCGCGAGCAGCTTGACCTCGGGGGTCATGGCCGCGCGCAGCGCATCCAGATCCAATGCGCCCTCCGGGGTGATCTCGGCCACGCGGATCGTCGCGCCGGTGCGCTGGGCGACCAGCTGCCACGGCACGATGTTGGCGTGGTGTTCCATGCGCGAAACCAGGATGACATCGCCGGCCTTCAGCCGCGGCAGTGCCCACGAATAGGCGACCAGGTTGATCGCGAAGGTGGTGCCGCTGCACAGCACCAGCTCGCTGGCGCGCACGTTGAGGAAGCGCGCCAGTTTGTTGCGTGCGCCTTCGTAGGCATCGGTCGCTTCGGTGCCGAGCGCATGCACCGCACGGCTGACGTTGGCGTTGTAGCGGCGGTAGAACTCGTCCACCGCGCCGATCACCTGCACCGGCTTCTGCCCGGTGTTGGCGTTGTCGAAATACACCAGCGGCTTGCCGTGCACTTCACGCATCAACAGCGGGAAGTCCAGGCGCACGCGGTCCCAATCGGGCGCGGCGCCGGTATCGGCGACCGGGCGCGGCGTGGACAGGTTCATGCCACGCCCGCCAAGGCCAGCGCACGGTCGAGCTGGGCGGTGAGCTGCTCGGTCAGGCGTGCGTCGAGCGCGTTCAGCGGTTCATGGCAGAACGCCGCGCTCAGCAGCTGCTGCGCGCGATCGGCCGGCAGGCCACGCGAGCGCAGGTAGAACAGCGCGTTGGCATCGAGCTGACCGACCGTGGCACCGTGGGCGGCCTTCACTTCGTCGGCATCGATCACCAGCGTGGGCTGGGTATCGATCTCGGCATCGGCGGAGAGCAGCAGGTTCTTGTTGGACAGGTTGGCGTCAGTGCCATCGGCGCCTTCGCGGATGTGGATGCCACCGTGGAAGACCACGCGGCTGCGGTTGGCCGCCACGCCTCGCCAGACCATTTCCGAGGCGGTATCACGCGCGATGTGCTCGATGCCCAGGCGGGTATCGATATGGCGGCGGCCGTTGCCAAGCAGCACGCCGTTGGCGGTCAGCTGGGCGTTGTCGCCTTCCAGGCGGACGTTGAGCTCATGGCGGCTCAGCGCGGCGCCCAGCTCCAGATCGATGCGGCGGTACTGCGCGTTACGGGCCAGCACGGCGTCGGTGCGCAGCAGCGAGGTGGCGCGGGTGGCATCGGCCTGCACGCGGGCGTGCGAGAGCACCGCATCCTGCGCCAGATGGACGTGCACCAGGGTGTTGTCCAGGTGCGCGGCATCACCGACATGCAGGTGGTGCTCGACCACGCCCAGCGCAGCGCCAGCACGAAGCTCGATCAGGTGGCGGTGGTGCCAGGACAGGTCGGTATCGCCGGCCACGCTGATGAATACCAGCTGCAGCGGCGCCTCGACCTGCACGCCTGCTTCCACGCGCAGCAGCACGCCCTCATCGGCGAGCGCGGCGTTGAGGCGGGCGAACACTTCCTCGCTGCGCTCGAAGCGGCGGCCGAGGAAGCGAGCGGCTTCATCGCCGGCGGCCAGTGCCGAGGACAGGGTGGCCAGCTGCACACCGGCTGGCACGGCGGCGACATCGCTCAGCGCGCCGGACGGGCGACCATTGACGAACACCAGACGCGGCGACGGGATGTCGGCCAGCAGGGCGGCATCGACCACGGGCGGCGCGAGCGGGGCGGGCTGGAAGCTGCGACGCTCCAGCTGGCGCAGGGAGGTGTATTTCCAGGCTTCGGTGCGCGGGCCTGGCAGGCCGGCCTGCAGGGCGGCGTCCAGCTCGGCGCGACGTGCATCGCTGCCGCAGAAGCCGCTGGCGAGGGAATCGAGCAGGGCGCTCATCAGACCGCTGCCTCCGGCACCACGCGGTCCTTCAGGAAGTGGTAGCCATGGGCTTCCAGTTCCAGGGCCAGTTCCGGGCCGCCGCTCTGCACGATCTTGCCATCGGCCAGCACATGCACCACGTCCGGCTTGATGTAATCGAGCAGGCGCTGGTAATGGGTGATCACGATGAAGGAACGGTCCGGCGAACGCAGCGCGTTGACGCCGTCGGCCACGCTCTTGAGCGCGTCGATGTCCAGGCCGGAGTCGGTTTCATCCAGGATCGCCAGCTTCGGCTCGAGCACGGCCAGCTGGAAGATCTCGTTGCGCTTCTTCTCGCCACCGGAGAAGCCTTCGTTGACGCCGCGGTGCAGCAGCTCGTCCTTCAGGTGCAGCACGGCCAGCTTCTGGCGGACCAGCTTGAGGAACTGCATCGAGTCCAGTTCTTCCTCGCCGCGCGCCTTGCGCTGGGCGTTGAGCGCGGCGCGCAGGAAGTAGGTGTTGTTCACGCCCGGGATTTCCACCGGGTACTGGAAGGCCAGGAACAGGCCGGCGGCGGCGCGTTCTTCCGGCGCCAGCTCGAGCAGATCACGGCCTTCGAACTGCACGCTGCCTTCGCTCACCTCATAGCCGTCGCGGCCGGCCAGGACGTTGCCCAAGGTGGACTTGCCGGCGCCGTTGGGGCCCATGATGGCGTGCACCTGGCCGGGCTTCACGTCCAGCGAGAGGCCCTTGAGGATGTCTTTGTCGCCGATGCGTGCGTGGAGGTTGTCGATCTTCAACATGTCGATAATCGTCTTGTCAGATAGGGGAACTGGAGGCAGCGCGACTCAGAGGTCGTATTCGCTGCGCTCGAGGAATTCGTTGCGCAGGTAAGTGACCCGCGCGGTGGTCAAGGCCGCCTTGGCGCCGGAATACAGCATCGGGTACATCGAGCCGTACAGCAGGCGAGGGTTCTCGTCATCGCCCACCGGGTAGCGCGCGTCCAGATCGGCGTCGCGCAGCTGGACCCACAGGCGCTGCGCTGCTTTCATCTTTGCCAGTGCGACCGGCTCGCCGGCCAGCTTGGCCACGATCTGGCGGTACACCGCGTTCAGTTCGGCATCGGCCTGCTTGAACTCGCCGTCAGCGCAGGCATTGAGCTCGAGCTGGTTGCCACCCGGATCGCATTTCACGTCCTGCGCGGCCGCCGGCGCCACCGCGCCCAGCAGCAGACCCAGGCTGATCAGGATGCGGATCATCCGACCGAGCCTTCCAGGCTGACGTCCAGCAGCTTCTTGGCTTCCACGGCGAACTCCATCGGCAGCTCGCGGAAGACCTGCTTGCAGAAGCCGTCGACGATCATCGACACCGCATTTTCCTGATCGATGCCGCGGGCGCGGCAATAGAACAGCTGGTCGTCGGAGATCTTGGAGGTGGTCGCTTCGTGCTCGACCGTCGCGCTGGGGTTCTTCACCTCGATGTAGGGGAAGGTATGCGCGCCGGACTTCTTGCCGATCAGCAGGGAATCGCACTGGGTGTAATTGCGCGCGCCCTCGGCGCCGCGATCGATCTTCACCAGGCCACGATAGGTGTTCTGGCCATGGCCGGCGCTGATGCCCTTGCTGACGATCTTGCTCTTGGTGCGCTTGCCGATGTGGATCATCTTGGTGCCGGTGTCGGCCTGCTGACGATGGTGGGTCAGCGCAACCGAGTGGAACTCGCCGACCGAATCATCGCCAAGCAGCACGCAGGACGGGTATTTCCAGGTGATCGCCGAGCCGGTCTCGACCTGGGTCCAGGTGACCTTGCTGCGCGCACCACGGCATTCGGCACGCTTGGTGACGAAGTTGTAGATGCCGCCCACGCCGTTCTCATCGCCCGGGTACCAGTTCTGCACCGTGGAGTACTTGATCTCGGCATCGTCCAGCGCGACCAGCTCGACCACCGCGGCATGCAGCTGGTTCTCATCGCGCATCGGCGCGGTGCAGCCTTCCAGGTAGGACACGTACGCCTTGTCCTCGCAGATGATCAGCGTGCGCTCGAACTGGCCGGTGTGGCCGGCGTTGATGCGGAAGTAGGTGCTCAGTTCCATCGGGCAACGCACGCCCTTGGGGATGAACACGAAGCTGCCATCGGAGAACACCGCCGAGTTGAGCGCGGCGAAGTAGTTGTCGCCGACCGGCACCACGGTGCCCAGGTACTGCTTGACCAGTTCCGGGTGTTCCTTGATCGCTTCGGACATGGAGCAGAAGATCACGCCCTTCTCGGCCAGTTCCTTGCGGAAGGTGGTGCCGACCGAGACCGAATCGAACACCGCATCCACGGCGACGCCGGCCAGCCTGGCGCGCTCATGCAGCGGCACGCCGAGCTTGTCGTAGGTGTCCAGCAGTTCCTTGGGCACGTCGTCCAGCGAGGCGTACTTCGGGCCCTTTGGCGCGGAGTAGTAGCTCAACGCCTGCAGGTCGATCTGCGCGATCTGCAGCTTGGCCCAGTCCGGCATCGGCATGGTCAGGAAGTGGCGGTAGGCGTCCAGGCGCCACTGCGTCATCCACTCCGGCTCGTCCTTCTTGGCGGACAGGGCACGGATGGTGTCCTCGTCCAGGCCGGGCGGCAACGAGTCCGATTCGATGTCCGTGATGAAGCCTGCCGAGTACTTGCGGCCGAGCTGCTCATGGATCTCGCGGTTGGGGGTATCGCCGGTGGCGACGGTATCGAGGGTATCGGTGGCCATGGGGGCTGCCTGATCAGGAGACGACATCCGCCGCGATCGCGCGGCGGTGGGCGTCAACAAGGGGAAGAGGGGGCAGGATCTGCGCCAGGGTGACCGCGCGCAGCGCTTCGGACACCACGTCGTTGATCATCCGCCAGCTGCTGCGCGCGCCACACTGCAGCTCGCGGCCGCACTGGCTGTGGTCGTGGGCGCACTCGGTCAGGCCCAGCGGCCCTTCCATGGCTTCCACGATCTCGAACAGCGTGATCTGGTCTGCCGCGCGGGTCAGCCGGTAGCCGCCGCGGACGCCGCGCAGGCCTTCGACCAGACCGGCCTGGGCCAGCGGCTTGAGCAGCTTGCTGACGGTGGGCGGTTCCAGACGGGCGAACTCGGCCAGTTCAGTGGCACTGAGCACCTCGCCCGGGCGGGCAGCGAGCACGGTCAGCACGACGGTGGCGTAATCGGTGAGCTTGGTGACGCGGAGCATGTGGGGTGCAGAACCATAAAGCGGACTGAAATTGTACGCTTTTCTCCGGCGGCATCCAACCCGCCCGTTCAGGCGCCCGCAGGGCGGCCTTGGGCGCGTAGTGAACCGCATCGCTTTGGCAATCACAAAGATTAAGCGAGAATCGGGGCTTCCCACCGCAACGGTCAGCCAGATGCCCAAGAAGATCCAGGCCCGCAAGTCCACCATCCATGGCAATGGCGTGTTCGCGCTGGCGCCGATCAAGAAGGGCGAGCGGGTCATCCAGTACAAGGGTTTGCTGCGCAGCCACGCCGACGTGGACGCCGACGACACCGGGGATGTGGAGAGCGGTCATACCTTCCTGTTCACCCTCAACGACGACTACGTCATCGATGCTAACTACAAGGGCAACGACGCGCGCTGGCTCAACCACAGCTGCGATCCGAACTGCGAAGCAGTGATCGAGGAAGCCGAGGGTGACAACCGCCGCGAGGACAAGGTATTCATCGAGGCGATCAAGGACATCAAGCCGGGCGATGAATTGACCTACAACTACGGCATCACCCTGGCCGAGCGTCACACCGCGCGCCTGAAGAAGATCTGGGAGTGCCGCTGCGGTTCGAAGCAGTGCACCGGCACGATGCTGCAGCCCAAGCGCTGATCCCTCCGGTCGCCACCGGCCATGGGCCGGTGGCTGTCCCGACACGATGTGCACATCGTGGTCACCGCCGCCCAATGCGCCCGCGGCCACACTGAGCGCTCCTACTTACTGGAGCCGCTCCATGGCACACGCACTCAACGGCAAGCACATCGCGATCCTCGCCACCGATGGCTTCGAACAGTCCGAGCTGCAGGAACCCAAGCGCCTGCTGGAATCCTGGGGCGCCTCGGTCAAGGTGATCGCCCCCGGTGACGCCCGCACGATCCGCGGCTGGAAAGACAAGGACTGGGGCGAGGACGTCACGGTCGATGCACCGCTGAAAGGCGCGAAGGCCGGCGATTACGACGCACTGGTACTGCCCGGCGGCGTGATCAATCCCGACAAACTGCGCATCGACACCGACGCGGTCGCGCTGATCAAGGCCTTCGGCGCGGCGGGCAAGCCGGTCGCCGCGATCTGCCACGGGCCGTGGCTGCTGGTCGAGTCCGGCTTGGCCAAGGGCCGCAAGGTCACCTCGTGGCCGTCGCTGAAAACCGATCTGGGCAATGCGGGTGCCGAGTGGACCGATGCCGAAGTGGTGGTGGATGGTGGCCTGATCACCAGCCGCAAGCCGGGGGATATTCCCGCCTTCGCCGATGCGGTGGCCAAGGCATTGGCCGGTTGATCGTGTGGGCACCGACCCAGGGTCGGTGCCCACAATCGCGTTACTTGCTCAGCAACCCGGCCGGCACCAGCGCGCCGAGATCCTGGTTGAAGGTGACCACCAGCTTGCCGTTCTCCACTTGGGCCGACTGCACCTGCAGCGTGCCGAGCACCGCGGCCACGCTCGGGTCGATCTTGTAGATCGGTTCGCGCTGGGCGTAATCGGTGAGCCAGGCATTGAGCAGGCCGCGCGTACGTGAATCCAGCTTGCCGCCGTTGTTGGCCGGGGTGAAATCATCGACCGTCGGCTCCTGCAGGTGGAAGCCCTGTGTCTGCGCGTCGTAGCGCAGGCCGCTGCTCAGCTTCACTTTGCCCAGCGGCGCCGGGTTGCCGCCGGCGGTCGCCATGGCGACATCGAAGCCCAGGTCCAGCCGGCTGCCCTGCGGAAGGGTCAGCTGCGGATGGCTCATCGTCATTGCGATCAGGCCCCCCAGCGCGTTCTGCGTGCGCGGGAAGCTGCCGTCGAGGTACTGCTGCACATCGGTAGCGCCGACGGACAGCTGGCGGCCGGATACGCTGGGCGCGGCCTGCGCGCCGATGGCGGCGGCCAGCAGCACGGTGCAGGCGGCGAGGCGGGACAACAGCGGGCGAACGTTCATGGCGGCAGGCCGTGGGGAATGAGATGCCAACAATAGCGCGCGCGGCTGAATCCAGCTTTGACGTACGCGGTCAGGATGCGATGGCGCGCCCTGCGATGCAGTCAGTTCAGCACCGGCTGGATCGAGGCGCCGTGGATTTCCCACCCGCTCCCATCCGCGCGGGGTTGCAGCCGATACCAGCCCTCGAAACGCAGTGTGCGTGTGTCGGTGCTGACCCGGATCTGGACCGGCACTTCGCGCAGCCGGGAGGGCTGGGCGGTGTCGCGTGCGATGGGCGCGCCGGTCTTGATGCGCAGCCCGCGGAAGTCGGGCAGTGCGCGAAGGGCGGCATCGTCCGGGTGGCCGCCCGGGCCGCCGCCGGTCCACTGCGCGTCGGCGGTCGCGACGTCGCCCTGCGCCAATGCACTCAGGTAGCGATGCACCAGCGAAGGCTCATCCAGTGCGTCCGCGGCCACTGCGCTGAGCGCGGTCGGTGCCGCGGCGGTGGGCGGGGGCGTCGGTGCACTGTGCCGAGGCGGCACGTCATCGGCGTCCGCTGCGCCTTCGGGCGCCGCAGGTGACTCGGTCATGGGCGGCTGCTGCTGGCAGGAGCAGCCGTGCAGGAACAGCAGCGGAAGCAACAGGACGGCGCGGCGCATGCAGGACTCTCCCCGGAGAGCGCCGAGTGTAGCGCCACGCCCGGCGCTTGGCTCAGGGCGCGCCCTGGATCGACTCCAACGCGGCGAGCACCTCGTCCAGCTGCGGTTGCAGCACGGTAAGCGGGTGGCCGGGTTCGTCGGCGTGGCGCTGGGCGAGGTCGCGCAGCAGCTGGGTGGCCACGATGGCCGCGGCACGTTCGTCACCGCTGAGCCCGGTGTTGCGCCGCGCGATTTCCAGCAGGCGCATCCAATCCTGCTGCGCACGGTGCTCCAGCTCGATGGTGCAGCGCCCGCTGCACTGAAGGCCGTCCTTTTCGATCGGGGTGACGGTGATGCGGTAACGCTGGGAAGAAGAGCTGGCCATGGCTGCCTGCGCGGTGGGGGACAAGGCCACCATAGGGCGCGAGGCGTACCGCGACGACAGGCGCGGTCGCACGCAGTGTTCCACCCTGTGCGTTCCGGTCGGTTCTGCTATGCCCTGGATCACGGCAGGGCAGGCATCTGCGCAGGAAGCAGGCGGCGCGAACGTCTTTGGAAACGCTGTGTTTCGCTAGGCACGTCGAGCCCGCAGCGACCGGCACGCCCTCGGCAACTGTCCCCAGGCCGCCGCCTGGAGATGACCAAAAAAAACGGGACGGCTTATGCCGTCCCGTTTAGGTGCTGCAGGAAGCGCGCAGATTAGAGCGCGGCGTCCTTGAGCTTCTTGAGCGGACGCACCTTCAGCTTGGTCGACGCCGGCTTGGCGGCAAACCACTGCTCTTCCTTGGTGAACGGGTTGATGCCCTTGCGCTTCGGCTTGGCCGGCACGCTGACGGTGGAGATCTTCAGCAGGCCCGGCAGGGTGAAGCTGCCCGCGCCCTTCTTGTGCACCGAAGCGGCGACGGCGCCTTCCAGCGAGGCGAGCACGGCGCGCACGTCCTTGGCGACAACGCCGGACGCTTCAACGATGTGTGCAACCAGACCAGACTTGCTCAGCACTTCCTTGATCGGCTTGGGAGCGGCCGGCTTCGCGGCTGCCTTCGTAGCGACTTTCTTTACTGCCTTCTTCGGGGCAGCCTTCTTAGCGGTCTTTGCCATGGTTTCCTGTTCCGTGAACGGTTGGTTGTTTGGTCGCGCCGAACCCCGTCGGCAAGCGAAATGTAGGGCAACTATGGGGCGCCGCCAATAGGCAGACGCATAAAAATTCGTGATTTCCACGCCCTTCGTTACCGCAGTGCATCAGGTCATAGCCAAAAAACAGGGTCCGCCCTCGCGGCGGGTGCCATCGGTCATGGACCGTCGCACCCCGACTGTCGCACGAAAACCACTTGAAAACAGCATCGATCTTGAGGACCGATTCAGCTGCGAGCGCCACCTGCCATGCCGCTGACGGCAGCCAGACATGGCACTAACGCGGCACGGTCTAGGCTGGTGTGGTCATTCACGCCGCAGGAGATCTCACGATGGGTATTTCACGCCACGCCACCGCGCATTGGGAAGGTGACCTCAAGACAGGCAAGGGACAATTGAGCACGCCCCAGAGCGGCTTGATGGACAAAACACGCTATGCCTTCAGCAGCCGCTTCGGCGATGAGAAGGGCACCAACCCGGAAGAGCTGATCGCCGCTGCACATGCCGGCTGCTTCACGATGGCGCTGTCGGCCAAGCTGACCGAGGCCGGTTTCGTGCCCACCTCGCTGGATACCGAAGCCAAGGTGGACCTCTCGATGGAAGGTGGCCCGCAGCTGTCGCAGATCACGTTGAAGGTGAAGGCCGTGGTGCCGAACATCGGGGCCACCCAGTTCCGTGCCATCGCCGATGACGCCAAGCAGAACTGCCCGGTCTCCAAGGCGCTCAGTGCGGTACCGATCAGCCTTGAGGCCGAGCTGGCCGGCTGATCCGCGCCAGCGATTGGTGCACAGCAGATTGTGATGGGAAAGCGGCGGCCGCATAGTCGCCGCTTTCCTGTTGTGGGGTATCCGCATGCGTCCGACCGCTCTTGCCACCCTGATGGCCTGCCTGCTGGCCGGCACCGCGCAGGCCGATGTGCGCCTGCTGACCGCCGCGACCATCCATACCGGGGATCCCGACGCGCCCGCCGCCACTGCGCTGGCGTGGGATACCGACACCGGGCGCGTGCTCGCCGTTGGTGATCGGCAGGCACTGTTGACGCTGTATCCACTGGCGGCGCTGACCGACGTCGGCGAGGCCACCGTGATCCCGGGGCTGATCGATGCGCATGCACACCTGATGTTCCTGGGCGGCACGCTGATGCAGGCCGATCTCACCGGTGCGACCAGTACCCAGGACATCGTGGCGCGCCTGCAGCGCTTTGCGGCCGACAACCCCGAGGGCTGGCTGCTGGGCAGCGGCTGGGACCAGAACCGGTGGCCGGACAAGCAGTTCCCGACCGTGGCCGATCTCGACACGGCGTTCCCGGACCGACCGGTCTGGTTGGGTCGCATCGATGGTCACGCGGGCTGGGGCAACAGCGCGGCATTGCGCGCGGTCGCACGGCAGCCCGGCCAACGCGCGCTGAAGGGCAGCTGGCAGCCGGCCGGTGGTCGCATCGTGCGCGATGCGAAGGGGCAGCCGAGCGGGGTGTTCGTCGATGAAGCCATGACCCTGGTGCAGGCGGCGATCCCAACGCCCAGCGACGCAGCCCGCGAGCAGATGCTGACCCGCGCACTGGATAGAGCGGTCAGCCAAGGCCTGACCGGTGTGCACGACATGGGCGTATCGCGCGCCGATCTGGCTCTGATGCGCCGCTTCGCCGATGCCGGCACGCTGCCGCTGCGTATCGATGCGTATGCCGATGGTAATGGCGATGCGCTGGCTGATCTGTGTGCACAGGGCGCGTACCAGCATCCCGGTGGCCGCCTTGAAATGCGCGGGGTCAAGCTGTTCATGGATGGCGCGCTGGGCAGCCGCGGCGCCGCGCTGCTGGCCGACTACAGCGACGACCCGCACAACCGCGGCTTGCTGGTGACCTCGCCGGCCGAGTTTGAAACGGCGGTGCGCAAAGCCGATACCTGTCATGTCCAGGTCGCCACCCATGCGATCGGCGATCGAGGCAACCGGATCGCGCTGGACACCTACGCCAGGGTGCTGGGCGAGCGTCGCAGCAGCGATCATCGCTGGCGGATCGAGCATGCGCAGGTGGTGGCGCTGGAGGACATTCCGCGCTTTGCCCAGCTCGGCGTGATCGCCTCGATGCAACCTGCCCACGCCACCTCGGACATGGGCTGGGCGCAGGATCGGGTCGGTCCCGAGCGCATCCTCGGGGCCTATGCGTGGCGGCGGATGCTGGGCTCCGGTGCCCGGCTCGCGCTTGGTTCGGACTTCCCGGTGGAACAGGTGGATCCGCGCCTGGGCCTGTATGCCGCGGTCACCCGCCAGGACCGTGCGGGCCAACCGCCGGGCGGCTGGCAGCCCGATCAGCGCCTGACCGCGGCCGAAGCGCTGCGCGGGTTCACCGCCGATGCCGCGTGGGCAGGCCATGACGAGGCCCAGGTCGGCCGGTTGCAGCCCGGCCTGCACGCGGATTTCGTCGTGCTTGATCGCGATCCGCTCAGCATCGCCCCGGCCGACCTGGCCGACCTGCAGGTGCGTTCGACCTGGGTCGATGGCGCACCGGTGTACGACACGACGCGTTGACGCGCCGCCGCCGGGATCACCAGTCCAGCGTGCCGCGGATGACGGTCTGCACCTGGCCGCCGGACCAGACATCGCCATGGTCATCGATGCGCAGGGTCAGGCGCGCATCGTGGCCCACTTCACGGCCCTGGCTGACGACGTAGCCGTGCGCGGTGCCGGGCAGCGCATCGCGGCTGTCCAGCCACGCGGCCAGTACCGCATTGGCCGCACCGGAGGCGGCATCTTCAAAGCGACGGCCATTGCCGACGAACGCACGCACCGCCAGATCCCACGCCTGGCCCTGGCTGCGTGCATAGGCGAATACCCCCATGCTGTCGGTGGCCTCGGCCAAGGTGGCCACGGCATCCCAATCGGGGGTGAGCGCGCGCAGGGCGGCCTCGTCAGCGAGTTCCACCACCCACCAGCTGCGGCCACCGGCCATGCGCGCCGGCGGCAGATTGCCCAGCGGCCAGCCCGCCAGCGCGGCCTGCAGGCGCGGGTCGGCGGCAGTGGTCACTTCGGCCACCGCGGCGCGCGGGGTACGGATCGCGATGGTGCGGGCGTCACCGCTGCCATCCACCCGCAGCGGCAGGGCACCGGCGATGCCGTCCTGGACCAGCACGCCCTCGACCGGTGCGGCCACGCCCAGCTCCAGCACGGCATGCGCGGTGCCCACGCTGGGGTGGCCGGCGAACGGAACTTCCTTCTGCGGGCTGAACATCCGGATGCCGTAGCTCGCGCCCGGGGCGGTAGGCGGGAACACGAAGGTGGTCTCCGGCAGGCGGGTCCAGCGGGCGATGGCCTGCATCGCCGTCTCGTCCAGGCCCTGTGCATCGAGCACGACGGCCAGCGGGTTGCCGGCGCCGGGGTAGGGCGAGAACACATCCAGCTGCAGGAAACGACGGGAGGTCATGGCGGGGCGCTCAAGGAAAAACGGGCGGGCAGCTTACCAACCGGGGCCGCATTGCGGGCCCGGCCCCTGCAACGGGCAGGCTTGGCATAGAATCGGGGGTTCGGCCCGGCGTGCCGGGCGATCCCCCTCACTACCCAAACCTCCACCTCCATGTCAGCTTCCCCCCTTGTCGATCGCTGGATCGTACTGAAGTTCGGCGGCACCTCCGTGTCGCGTCGTCACCGCTGGGACACCATCGGCAAACTGGCGAAAAAACGGGCGGAAGAAACGGGCTCGCGCGTGCTGGTGGTGGTATCGGCGCTGTCCGGGGTGACCAACGAACTCACCGCGATCGCCGATGGCGCCGCCGACAGCCGCGACCGTGTCGCCGCGCTGGTCGCGCGCCACCGCGAATTCCTGACCGAGCTGGCGCTGGACGCCACCGCGCTGGACGTGCGTCTGGACGCGCTGGCCGGGCTGCTGGACGATCCGCGTGCCGCCGCTCGGCCGCTGGAGTGGCAGGCCGAGGTGCTGGGCCAGGGCGAACTGCTGTCCTCGACCGTCGGTGCGGCCTATCTGCGCGCCAGTGGCCTGGATTTCGGCTGGATGGATGCCCGTGAGTGGCTCGATGCACTGCCGCCGCAGCCCAGCCAGAGCGAGTGGTCGCAGCGGCTGTCGGTAAACTGCCAGTGGCGTGCCGAGGCCGATTGGGCCGCGCGTTTCCGCGCCCAGCCGACCCGCATGCTGATCACCCAGGGCTTCATCTCCCGCCATGCCGATGGGGGCACCGCCATCCTCGGTCGCGGCGGTTCGGATACCTCGGCGGCGTACTTCGGTGCGCTGCTCGGCGCCAGCCGCGTGGAGATCTGGACCGATGTGCCGGGCATGTTCAGCGCCAACCCGAAGGACGTGCCCGACGCGCGCCTGCTGACCCGCCTGGACTATTACGAAGCGCAGGAAATCGCGACGACCGGCGCCAAGGTGCTGCACCCGCGTTCGATCAAGCCGTGCCGCGATGCCGGCGTGCCGATGGCGATCCTGGATACCGAGCGCCCCGAGCTGCCGGGCACCAGCATCGATGGCAATGCCGCGGCGGTGCCGGGTGTGAAGGCGATCAGCCGCCGCAACGGCATCGTGCTGGTCTCGATGGAAGGCATCGGCATGTGGCAGCAGGTCGGCTTCCTGGCCGACGTGTTCGGGCTGTTCAAGAAGCACGGCCTCTCCGTGGACCTGATCGGTTCGGCCGAAACCAACGTGACCGTCTCGCTGGACCCGTCCGAAAACCTGGTCAGCACCGATGTGCTGGCCGCGCTGTCGGCCGACCTGTCGCAGATCTGCAAGGTCAAGATCATCGTGCCGTGCGCGGCGATCACCCTGGTCGGCCGCGGCATGCGCTCGATGCTGCACAAGCTCTCGGACGTGTGGGCCACCTTCGGCCGCGAACGCGTGCACATGATTTCGCAGTCGTCCAATGACTTGAACCTGACCTTCGTCATCGACGAGGCGGATGCGGACGGCCTGCTGCCGATCCTGCACGCCGAACTGATCGACAGCGGCGCGATGCCGGTGGAAGAGGGCGAAGTGTTCGGCCCGCGCTGGCGCGAAATCGCCGGCACCATCCGCCCGCGCGAAACCGCCTGGTGGCGGGGCCAGCGCGAGCACCTGCTGACGCTCGCCCAGGCCGGGACGCCGCGCTACGTCTACAACCTGCCAACGGTGCGGGCGCGTGCGCGCGCGCTGAACGCGATCAAGGCGATCGACCAGCGTTACTACGCGATCAAGGCCAACTCGCACCCGGCTATCCTGGAAGTGCTGGAGCAGGAAGGCTTCGGCCTGGAGTGCGTGTCGCACGGCGAGCTCAAGCATGTGTTCAACACCCTGCCGACGCTGTCGCCCAAGCGCGTGCTGTTCACCCCCAGCTTCGCGCCGCATGCTGAGTACGATGCCGCGTTCGCGCTGGGCGTGACCGTTACCCTGGACAACGTGGAAGCGCTGCAGCGCTGGCCGGAACTGTTCAGCAACCGCGAGCTGTGGCTGCGCGTGGATCTGGGCCGTGGCGAAGGCCACCATGCCAAGGTCCGCACCGGCGGCAAGGACTCCAAGTTCGGCCTGCCGATCGCCCGCGTGGGTGAATTTGTCCGCATTGCCGGCGAGCTGGGCACCCGCGTGGTCGGCCTGCATGCGCACCTGGGCAGCGGCGTGGAAACCGCGCAGCACTGGCGCCTGATGTGCGATGAACTGGCCGGGTTCGCCCGCCGCATCGGCAGCATCGAGACCATCGATATCGGCGGTGGCCTGCCGATCCCGTACAGCGCCGACGACGAGCCGTTCGATCTGGAGGCCTGGGCGATCGGCCTGGCCGAAGTGAAGGCCGTGCACCCGGCATTCCGCTTGGCGATCGAGCCGGGTCGCTACCTGGTGGCCGAGTCCGGCGTGCTGCTGGCGCGGGCCACCCAGGTGGTGGAGAAGGATGGCATCCGCCGCGTCGGTCTGGATGCGGGCATGAACACGCTGATGCGTCCGGCCCTATACGACGCCTGGCATGACATCGAGAACCTCAGCCGCCTGAGTGGCTACTCCGAAGCGATGTTCGATGTGGTCGGCCCGATCTGCGAATCCAGCGATGTGTTCGGCAAGCGCCGCCGCCTGCCGGCCTCGACCGCGCCGGACGATGTGATGCTGATCGCCGATGCCGGCGCGTATGGCTACGTCATGGCCAACACCTACAACCAGCGCGAGCTGCCGCGCGAGGACGTCATCGATGATGGCCCTTGACCGCTGCCTGTCGCCTTCCAAACCGGATACACCATGACTGCTTTTGATAAACACCAGGTTGCCGTTTTCCGCTTCGTCCGCTGCGACTTCGCCGCGGACACCGGTGTGGCGCAGCTGGTCTATGCCTTCGATGACGGCCCGGAGCTGATCGAGACGGTGACCATCCCGGGCGCGCCGTTCGTGCTCGACGGTGACCGCGCCGAGGCGGTGCAGCGCGCCCTGCGCCTGCTGCACCTGATGGCCGGGGTGAGCTACTACAAGGCCGGCGTGCCCGAGCAGGTGCGCATCGACAGCTACACCATTGACGCGGCCACCGCGGCGCTGGTCGAGACGGTGTACCTCAACGGCCTGGGCGAATTCGCCTACCGCAATGGCCTGAACCTGCGTGGCCGCTTCCGCCTGCCGGTCGAGGGCGACGCCTTCGCCGCACCGGCGCTGGGCCTGCGCGAACACGCGCTGGTCGCCATCGGCGGCGGCAAGGATTCGCTGGTCAGCATTGAAGCGCTGCGCAGCCTGGGTATCGCCGAAACGGTCACGTGGATTGGCGGTTCGCAGCTGATCCGTGCCTGCGCCGAGCGCACCGGCCTGCCGATCCTCAACATCGGCCGCACGCTGGCCCCGGAGCTGTTCGAGCTCAACCGCCAGGGCGCCTGGAACGGCCATATCCCGGTCACCGCGGTGAACTCGGCGATCCTGGTGCTGGCCGCAGTGCTGCAGGGCGTGGACCAGGTGGTGTTCTCCAACGAGCGCTCGGCCAGCTATGGCAGCCAGATTCCGGGCACCGGCGAGGTCAATCACCAGTGGTCGAAGGGCTGGGCGTTCGAACAGGCCTTCGGTGAGCATCTGGAACGCCACGTCGCCGCGGACCTGCACTATTACTCGCTGCTGCGCCCGCTCTCGGAGCTGGCGGTGGCGCGTCAGTTCGCCAAGAGCGATGTCTACGACGCGCATTTCTCCAGCTGCAACCGCAATTTCCACATCCTGGGCGAGCGACCGGTGAACCGCTGGTGCGGCGTCTGCCCGAAGTGCCACTTCGTGTTCCTGGCGCTGGCCCCGTTCATGCCCAAGATGCGCCTGGTCGGCATCTTCGGCCGCAACCTGCTCGACGATATCGAGCAGGCCCCGGGCTTTGATGCGCTGCTGGAGTTCCAGGACCACAAGCCGTTCGAGTGCGTGGGCGAAGGCCGCGAATCGCGCGCTGCGATGGCGACCCTGGCCGCGCGCCCGGAATGGAATGAAGACGCGCTGGTGAAGCGCTTCGTCCACGAGATCCGCCCGCAGCTGGATGCCACTGAACTGCAGATCGAACCGCTGCTGGCACTGGAAGGCCAGCACCGCATTCCGCCGGCGATCTGGGAGCGTCTGCGTGCGAATTTCGCAGCTTGAAGGCAAGCGCGTTGCGTTGTGGGGCTGGGGACGTGAGGGGCGCGCCGCGTTCCGCGTCCTGCAGCAGCGGTTGCCGTCGCTGCCGCTGACGTTGTTCTGCCCGGAGGCCGAGGCCGCCGGTGCGCGTGAGGAAACCCAGGGGGCGCTGACGGTTCGTTCGGATGTCACCGGCCTGGCGCTGGCCGCCTTCGAGGTGGTGATCAAATCGCCGGGTATCAGCCCGTATGGCGAGGCAGCCCTGCACGCCACCGCGCAGGGCACGCAGTTCATCGGCGGTACCTCGCTGTGGTTCGCCGAGCACGCCGCTGCCGACGGCATCGTGCACGACACCGTGTGCGTGACCGGTACCAAGGGCAAGAGCACCACCACCGCGCTGCTGGCACATCTGCTGCGTGCTTCGGGCGCGCGCACCGGGCTGATCGGCAACATCGGCCTGCCGCTGCTGGAAGTGCTGGCCCCGCAGCCGGTGCCGCAGTACTGGGCAGTGGAACTGTCCAGCTACCAGACCGGCGAGGTCGCGCGCAGTGGCGCGCACCCGCAGGTCGCCATCGTGCTGAACCTGTTCCCCGAGCACCTGGATTGGCACGGCAGCGAAGCACGCTACATCGACGACAAGCTGCAGCTGGTCACCGGGGCCGCGCCGCGGAGCGCGGTGCTCAACGCGGCCGACCCGCACCTGGCGGGGTTGTCGTTGCCGGAGAGCGAGGTCATCTGGTTCAACCAGCCGTTGGGCTGGCACATGCGCGGCGATGTCGTGCATCGCGGCGAGCAGGCCGTGTTCGACACCTCACACACGCCGCTGCCCGGCCGACACAACCGCGGCAACCTGTGCGCGGTGCTGGCGGCGATCGAGGCGCTGGGCCTGGACGCGGTGGCACTGGCCCCGGCGGTGCAGGACTTCCGCCCGCTCCCCAACCGCCTGCAGACCATCGGTACGCGCGAGGGGATCACCTTCGTCAACGATTCGATCAGCACCACGCCGCACGCAAGTCTGGCGGCGCTGGAGTGCTTCGCCGATCGCCGCATCGCGCTGCTGGTGGGCGGGCATGATCGTGGCCTGGACTGGCACGACTTCGTCGCGCACATGGCGCACGACGTGCCGCCGGTGGAGATCGTCACGATGGGCGCCAACGGCCCGCGCATCCACGCGCTGCTGCAGCCGCTGGCCGGTGCAGGCCGTTTCGGTCTGCATGCCGCCGCCGATCTGCCCGAGGCCATGCGGCTGGCGCAGTCCGCGCTCGGCGGGCAGGGCGGGGTGGTGCTGTTGTCGCCGGGTGCGCCGAGCTACGGCGTGTACCGCGACTACGTCGCCCGTGGCCGCCACTTCGCCGAACTGGCCGGCTTTGATCCGGACCAGATCACCGCGATTCCGGGCATCGGGATCGCCTGATCTGCTCTACCCTGGGGCGACGCGGGATACGTCATCCACCCTGGTTACGCCGGTGATGCAGGCATCAGGCTTCTTCTTCATCGATGAACGCGTAGTCCCCGTCGATGAGCTGCTGCAGATAAACATCGAAGCTCGGCGCGATCACCCGGTAGCTGTCCGGGTCGTGCAGGTAGCGCACCACCTGGCCGGCCGTGCCGCCCGGTGCGGGATCGAAATCCAGATACAGCACCGAGGTGCCACCGTTGTTCATGCAGTGCGAGAAGCACAGGCGCTTGCCCATCGGCAGATCCGCGTCAATGCCCTCGCCAAGAATCTCGGGGTCTTCCTCCAGCCACTCCTCGTAGATCGAGCGGATGCTGTCATCCCACTGCGCGCTGTCCTCGAATACCTGCGCTACCGAGCGCAGGTAGTAGGGGTAGTGCCCCTCCTCGACATCCGAGCCCAGCATCAGTACCACCGCCTCGCCACCCGGGTAGGTGCGGAAATGCGTGCCATCGACCCGCGTCAGCAGCGCAACCAGGCTCTCGGGCACCTGCGGCCAGCGCTCGCGCAGGCGCGCCAGATCGGCCGCGCTGGCGCCCTCGACCCAGGCCCACATCCGCGCATCGTCTTCGGGCAGGCGCGGCACCAGGCCGGAAAGGAAGCGGTCGACAAGGCTCATGAGCTGTTCCATGCACAGGGGCCGGCCAGCCTGCCATAACAGGGACGGAGGTAGTTAATTCAGATGAGGTCGGGCGTGGCCGGCCTGTCAGATCACGGGGTTGCACGTCGCGCCGGCGCGTCTACACGGTCCCGTCAGCCGACCGTCATACACTCGGGGCTCTTTCTGTCGGGAGCAGGCGCATGAACACGCAATGGCGGTGGGGTGCAGCGGTACTGTTGGGCATGACGGCGCTGCCCGCGCTGGCGGCGATGCAGGCCAAGCCGGTGGAGTGGACCCAGGATGGCACCACCTTCAGCGGGGTGCTGGTCTATGACGACAGTGACAACGACAAACGCCCGGGCCTGGTGATGGTGCCCAACTGGAAGGGCGTCAACGAGTCGGCCATCGCCAAGGCCAAGCAGCTGGCCGGCGATGACTACGTGGTGCTGGTGGCCGATGTGTACGGCAAGGGCGTGCGCCCGAAGACCGACGCCGAGGCGGGTCCGGTGGCGACCAAGCTGCGCAATGACCGTCCCGTGCTGCGGGCGCGTGCGCTCAAGGCGATCGAGGTGCTGAAGGCGCAGGCCGGCAAGGCACCGCTGGATGCCAGCCGGATCGGCGCGGTCGGGTTCTGCTTCGGCGGCACCACGGTGCTGGAGCTGGCGCGCGCTGGCGCACCGCTGGCCGGTGTGGTCAGCCTGCACGGTGGGCTGGGCTCGCCGCTGCCGGCCAAGGCCGGTGGAACCCATCCCTCCGTGCTGGTGCTCAATGGCGCCGACGACAAGAGCGTGAGCAAGGACGACATCGCCAGCTTCGAGCAGGAAATGAATGCTGCGAAGGTGGACTGGGAGTTCACCAACTACAGCGGCGCGGTGCACTGCTTTGCCGAGTCGGATGCGAACAGTCCGCCGGGGTGCCAGTACAACGAACGCGCGGCCAAGCGCGCGTGGAAGGCGCTGGACGAGTTCTTCGAGGAGCGGTTCGAGACGACACGCCGGTAGGTGCCGACCGTTGGTCGGCACGCCTCCGGTCAATGCGAGCGCTGCACCGCGTAACGGGCCAGCCCGCGAAGAGCGGCCACGGCATCGTTGTCGGCCAGGCCGTCGAGCGCACGCTCGGCGGCATCGGCGTACTCTTCGGCGCGGGCGCGGCTGTAGTCCAGCCCGCCGGTAGCGTGGATGGCCGCCAGCACCTCGGGCATCGCCTCGGCGTCACCGTTCTGCACGATCTCGCGCAGGCGCTCGCGGGTGGTGGCATCGGAATGCGCCATCGCGTGGATCAGCGGCAGGGTGGCCTTGCCCTCGGCAAGGTCGTCGCCCAGGTTCTTGCCCAGCTCCTCGGCATTGGCCGAGTAGTCCAGCACGTCGTCGGCGATCTGGAAGGCGTAGCCCAACGCCATGCCGTAGTCGTACAGCGCCTGCTGGGTGGCTTCGTCCACGCCGCTGGCCAGCGCGCCCAGACGGGTGCCGGCGGCGAACAGCACCGCGGTCTTGCGCTCGATCACGCGCAGATAGGCCGCTTCGTCCGTATCCGGGTTGTGGACATGCAGCAGCTGCAGCACCTCACCCTCGGCGATCCGGTTGGTCGTATCGGCGAGGATCCGCATGACCGGCATGCGGTCCAGTTCGACCATCAGCTGGAAGCTGCGCGAGTACAGGAAATCCCCGACCAGGACGCTGGGAGCATTGCCCCACAGCGCATTGGCGGTGCTGCGGCCGCGGCGCAGGCTGGATTCGTCCACCACGTCGTCATGCAGCAGCGTCGAGGTGTGGATGAACTCGATGATTGCCGCCAGCTGATGGTGTTCCGGGCCGGCCTGGCCGACCGCGTGGCCGGCCAGCATCACCAGCATCGGGCGCAGGCGCTTGCCGCCGGCCGAGATGATGTGGTCGGCGATCTGGTTGATCAGCACGACATCCGAGGACAGTCGGCGACGAATCAGCGCATCGACGGCGTCCATGTCGGGCGCGGCGAGCGTCTGGATCTGGGGCAGGCCCAGCGCGGGGCGGGTGTCTTCGGTGATGGTCATGCGGTCTGACTTTCAGGCTTGGGCGGAATTATAGGCGGTGCGGTCGTATTCCGCCCGCGAAGACGCGCCGGTGGTCCGGTCAAGGCGCGGGGCAGGGCGCCGGATCGTGCCGACCTTGGCCGCCGGCCCCTGCCACATGCCGGGCGCGCCGCGGCCTGACCGGGCGCCCGGAACGCCCCGCGCACCGCGATCCGGCGTGAATACGTATGCAGGCGACCCCACCGCTGGAGGCGCCCCGCTAAGCTTGTCGGGTTCGTTTCTGGCCCCCTCGCGGGTGCCGTGGAAGCCCGAAGGGGGGCCCCAATGTCGCAGTCTCCATGGTGGCGCGGTGCCGTCATCTATCAGATCTACCCGCGCAGTTTCCTGGACGCCAACGGGGATGGCGTGGGCGACCTGCCCGGCATCATCGAGCGCCTGGACTATGTCGCCGCGCTCGGCGTCGACGCGATCTGGGTCTCGCCGTTCTTCAAATCACCGATGGCCGACTTCGGCTATGACATCGCCGACCACCGCGACGTCGACCCGTTGTTCGGCACACTCGCCGATTTCGACGAGTTGCTGGCCAAGGCGCATGCGCTGGGCCTGAAGGTGATGATCGACCAGGTGTTCAGCCATACCTCGATCGACCATGCCTGGTTCCAGGAGAGCCGGCAGGACCGCACCAATCCCAAGGCGGACTGGTACGTGTGGGCCGATCCACGCGAGGACGGCACCCCGCCCAACAACTGGATGTCGATCTTCGGGGGCGTGGCCTGGCAGTGGGAGCCGCGGCGTGAGCAGTATTTCCTGCACAACTTCCTGGCCGACCAGCCCGACCTGAACTTCCATAACCCGGCAGTGCAGCAGGCCACGTTGGACTACGTGCGGTTCTGGCTCGACCGTGGCGTGGATGGCTTCCGCCTGGATTCGATCAATTTCTGTTTCCACGACGCACAGCTGCGTGACAACCCGGCCAAGCCGCTGGAAAAACGCCTCGGCCGTGGCTTCAGCGCGGACAATCCGTACGCCTACCAGTACCACTATTACAACAACACGCAGCCGGAGAACATCGGCTTCATCGAGCAGCTGCGCGTGCTGTTGGACGCGTACCCGGGATCGGTCAGCCTGGGTGAAATTTCCGCGGAAGATTCGCTGGCGACTACGGCCGAATACACCGCGCTGGGCCGCCTGCACATGGGCTACAGCTTCGAACTGCTGGTGAAGGATTTCAGCGCCGGTTACATCCGCGACACCGTGTCGCGGCTGGAAGCGACGATGACCGAAGGCTGGCCGTGCTGGGCGATCTCCAACCACGATGTGGAGCGCGCGGTAACGCGCTGGGGCGGTCATCCGGCACAGCCGCGCCTGGCGCGCATGCTGGTGGCCATGCTGTGTTCGCTGCGCGGTTCGATCTGCCTGTACCAGGGCGAGGAACTGGGACTGGGCGAGGCGGACGTGCCGTTCGAGGCGCTGCAGGATCCTTACGGCATTACGTTCTGGCCGAACTTCAAGGGCCGCGACGGTTGCCGTACGCCGATGCCGTGGCTGGATGCACCGAAGGCGGGCTTCACGACGGGTGAGCCGTGGCTGCCGATTCCGGCGGAGCATCAGGCTGCGTCGGTGGAGACGCAGGAACAGGATCCGCATTCGGTGTTGAATGCGTTCCGTCGGTTCCTGGCATGGCGGCGGACGATGCCGGCACTGTTGGTGGGCGACATCCGTTTTCTTGCGTGCGCTGAGCCGGTGCTGATGTTCGAGCGGGTGCACGGGGAGGAGACGTTGCTGTTGGCGTTCAATCTGTCGGCCGAGACTGCTCGGGTTGCGCTGCCGGTGGGTGATTGGCAGACGATGCATGTGCCTGGTCCGGACGTGGGCGAGGTTGTTGGTAATGAGCTGGTGTTGCCGGCGCAGTCGATGTATTGCGCGCGACGCGGCTGATCGGTGTTCCGGTGGTATTGAGAGGGCGGGGCCAGGTGCCTCGCCCTTTTTTTGTCTTGCGTTCGTGCGTTGGGGTACAGCCACAGCCACAGCCACAGCCACAGCCACAGCCACAGCCACAGCCACAGCCACAGCCACAGCACTCGGGGCTGTAAACGTGCTGGTTTGGGCGGGCAGGGGTGGGTCAGCGGGACCCGCTGCAAGTACGTCCATGTAAGCTCGTATGCCGCCATCCATGGCGGCATACGGTCCCGCCAACCCACCCCTGCCCACCCTTTGACAGGGTGTCGGTGTGCAATGGAAAAGCGGCGCTTGCTTGATGGCTCAGTCAACCTGCCCAGACTTCGCGGTGATCGAAACGCAAAACTGACACGGCGGTAGACGCCTTGCTGTGCCATGGCCACCAACCCACTGTCGAAGGGCGGGGGTGTGTGGGTTGGCGGGACCGTTGTGCCGCATGGATGCGGCTCACGAGCCCCCATGGATGGGTTTACGGCGCGCCCCGCGAATCCACACACCCCCGACCAGCCCACGGACAGCCGGCGCTGACGCTCTTCAGAGTCAGAGAGAAGCCAACAAAAAACCCGCTGCACAAGCAGCGGGTTCCCGATGTCGCCACTAAGTGGCTGACAAGAGCAACATCAGAACTTGTAGTTCACGCCCAGCATGTACGTGCGGCCCCACTCCACGTACTCCAGCGGACGATCCTTCGTGCCAGCGTAGGTGCGATACGGCTCGTTGGTCAGATTGCTTCCCTGCAGCAACAGCGTCAGCCCATGCAGACTGCTGCTGTCGGCGAACGTATAACTGACCTGCGCATCCGTCACGTTCTCACCGACCACATAGCGCAGCGTCCGGTTGCCGTTGAAGTTGCCGATCTCACCGATGAAATCCGAACGACGGCGCTGGCTCACGCGGGCCTCGAACCCACTGCGCTCGTAGTACGCGGTGAAGTTGTACACGCGTTCGGACAGGCCCGGCAGGCTGATCGGATCGCTGCCCACGCTGGAGGCGCTTTCCGGATCCAGGATCTTGATGTCACTGTCGTTGAACGTCGCACTGGCCTGCACGCCGAAGCCACGAAGGCTCTCCGTCAGCATCTCCAGCGGGAACGAGGCGGTCAGCTCCAGGCCCTTCAGCTTGCCACCCTGGCCGTTCTGCGGGGCCGAGAACGTGCCGGTCGGCAGGACCGGGACGATCATGCCCGGCGGCGGTACGTAGCTGGCCAGCAGGTCGCTGAAGTCGTAGTCGTCGCGCGACTGCGTGTAGACGTAGGACTTGAGATCCTTGAAGAACACCGCGGCGGCCACGTAGGCCTTTTCGCCGAAGTACTTTTCGTACGAGAGGTCGATCGCGTTGGCGCGCCACGGATCCAGCAGCGGGTTGCCACCGCTGCCACCGGGCTTGCCGGTGGCGGTGTCCACGCCGAACTCCAGGCCGGCCCGCATCTGGTCCACGCGCGGGCGTGCCACCTGCTTGGCCACGGCGAAGCGCAGCGTCTGCTGGTGCGGGAACATGAAGGCCAGGTTCAAGCTCGGCAGCCAATCGGTGTAGGTCTTGCCGTCATCGATCGGCAGGATGTTCTGGCCATCGGGACGCGAGCGGTCGAAGTAGTTGGACTGCGAGCTCTGGTCGGTGCGCACCATCTGCACGCCGATGTTGCCGCGCAGGCCTACCTCACCGAGGTCGGTGTTGATGTTGGCGCGGATCCACGCGGTGCTGGTCTTTTCCTGCACCGTCCAGGCCTTGGGAATCAGGTAGTCCAGGTTGGTGACCGGGTTGAAGACCATGTAGCGGTCCACCGCAGCCGGCACGTTCCAGGCCGGGATGTAGCCGATACCGGCGAAGCCCAGATTGACCGGTGCGTACTGCAGGTCACCGGCGATGTTGGCATCGCCCTGGTCGCCAAGCAGGATGTTGCCCTCGGCCTGGGTCTTGTCCTTGCGGCGGTCGGCGTAGTTCACGCCCACGTCCACATCGGAGAACCACGGCAGCGAGTCGGGCATCGCGAAGGTGGCCTGCAGGCGGGCGCCCTTCAGGCGGGCGCCCTTCAGGCGGTCTTCGACCATCGGCACCTTGCCGTAGCCGGAGCCGTAGATGGTGTTGGTCAGGAACAGCGCGTCCGGGTTGGAATAGTCCAGGCCCGGGCTGATCTGCGAGAACCCGTCCGGCTTGACCACCACCCCGACCGAATCCAGCTGCGGCATCGGGGTGAGCTGCAGGTTGTTCTCCAGGTTCAGTTCGTTGCGCGTGGCCTTGGAGTAGTTCACATCCGCGACGACCTTGACGCGTTCGAAGTTGAACTCGTTGTTCCAGCCGAACGCGTCGATCTTGTCCTTGCGCTTGTTGTACATGCCGCGCACCAGCGGATACACGCCGGTCGCCACGCCGCCGGCGAAGGTGCCATCGGCGTTGACCTGCGGGTTGGTGATCAGCAGGCCCGGGGTGTAACCGCCGTTGTAGTTGCTGAGGTTGACCTCGAACTGGTTGGCAGTATCGATCTGCTCGGCTTCGGTGTGGAACGCATCCAGGGTGCTGGTCCACACGTTCGACGGGCGGAACTGCACGGTGGCCATCACGCCGTCGCGCTCGTTGTTGCCGGTGCGGCGCAGCGCCTTGATGCCGTCGGAGAACACCGTGCCCGGGGCCAGGCCGGGGCGATTGCCTAGGTCGGTCTGCTCGGTGGTCCACGGTTCGTACAGGCCGACCTGGTTTTCCTGGATGGGCATGTCGCTGTGCGCGTAGCCGATCGAGATGCCCAGCGTGTTGTCGAGGAACTGGTCGATGTAGCTGGCGCTGAAGCGGTTGCCGTACGGGTCGACGTTGGCGGCCTTGCCCAGCGAGCTCTTCTGGTAGCGGCCGCTGATGGCGATCACGCGCTCGGCGAAGCTCAGCGGGCGCACGGTCTGCATGTCGATGGTGCCCGACAGGCCCTGGCCGACCAGCGCTGCATCCGGGGTCTTGTACACGGTCACGCCGTTGACCAGTTCCGAGGGGTACTGATCGAACTCGACGCTGCGGTTGTCACCGGTGCTGACCACTTCGCGCCCGTTGAGCAGGGTGGTGGCGAAGTCCGGCGACAGACCGCGCACGCTGATCACCTGGGCGCGGCCGGCCACACGCTGGGCGGCCAGACCGGGCAGGCGGCCCAGCGATTCGGCGATGCTCACGTCGGGCAGTTTGCCGATGTCCTCGGCCGAAATCGCTTCGACCACCGAGGTGGCGTCCTGCTTGATCGCGATCGCGTTCTCGATGCCGCGGCGGATGCCGGTGACCTGGACGGTGTCCAGATTGGTTGCCGCCGTGCCGGTCGGTGTGGTGGTGGTACTGGGTTCGGCGGTCTGTGCCGACGCCATCAACGGCGTCAGGGCGACGGCCAGCGCGAGACTCAGCGCGCTGCGCTTGCGGTTCAACATTTTCCCCTCCCAGGCAATGTTGCCAATCGATTTTTTGGTTGCCCGGAGGACCCCGGGAGCGTCATGGCGCGGTGGCCGTTGACTGCGTGGCTATGGTAGGCAGCGCATCGGCTGCGGGAATCACCCTGCATACGTATTCAATGACGTTTGCAGCGTTGGAAGCGATTACAGGCGCGTTATCGCAGTCGCGCTGCTGCGCCACGTTCTGCCATGCAACCGTCGATGGTAGTGCCGGCCGCTGCCCGGCATCCCCGGGATGCCATGCAGATGCAGGAGCCGGCCAGCGGCCGGCACTACACGTCATGGGGCGATGTCGAGGCCACCTCTGATCAGGTCTACAGCGGCGTAAAACGGATCGCCTGGCCGCCACCGGGCGCAAGCACCAGCGCCAGCGCGTCGGCGCTGGTGACCTCGCGGGTTTCGCGCACGAAGGCGAAGGGATTGCTGCGGAAATCGGCGCCGTCGCCATCGCGGTAGATCTCCGCGCGGTAGCGCACACCCGGCTCCAGGAAGCCCAGCGAAACGGGCAGCACGCGGCCGTGTTCGTCGGTGATGCTGCCCAGGAACCAGTCGCGGCTGTGGCGGTCCTTGCGCACGATGGTCACGTAGTCGCCCACCTCGCCGTCGAGCACGCGGGTGTCGTCCCAGTCCACCGCGACGTCTTCGATGAAGCGGAAGGCCTCACGGTGCTGCTCATAGTGCTCGGGCAGGTCGGCGGCCATCTGGATCGGGCTGTAGAGCGTCACGTACAGTGCGAGCTGGCGAGCCAGCGTGCTGGGGATCGCCTGACCGCCGCGGCCCTTCAGGCTCAGGATGCCGGGGGTGTAATCCAGCGGCCCGGACAGCATGCGGGTGAACACCAGGTTGACCTCGTGCTCGGGTGGGTTCGGCGGCTGGCCCCAGGCGTTGTATTCCATGCCACGCGCGCCTTCCCGGCTGATCCAGTTCGGGTAGGTGCGGCGCAGGCCGGTGTCCTTGATCGGCTCGTGCGGATTCACCGAGATATGCCGCTTGGCTGCTTCCTGCACCACCTTGAGGTGATGGCGGGCCATGAACTGGCCGTCGTGCCACTCGCGCCACAGCGGGCCACCGGCCGGGTTGCGGCGGTCGACCTGGCCGTCGTCGCAGACGTAGCCGCTCTTGAACGAATCCACGCCCAGCCGCGCATACAGATCCAGCGCCGCGCCGAGCTGATCTTCGTAGTGTTCGATCGCGCAGCCGGTTTCATGGTGGCCGATCAGGTGCACGCCCTTCTTCGCGCCGTAAGCCGACAGGGCCTCGATATCGAAGTCCGCGGTGGGCCGGGTGAAATCGAAGGCGTAGCCATTGCCGACCCAGTCACCGTTCCAGCCCGGATTCCAGCCTTCCACCAGTACGCCGCGGAAACCATGCCGGGCGGCGAAGTCGATCACGCGCTTGGTCTTGGCCGTGGTCGCGGCGTGCCGTGGGCCGGTGGCCCAGCTCTCCTCATCCAGGTGCATCGACCACCACACGCCCAGGTACTTGGAGGGCTTCACCCAGCTGACGTCGCCCAGCACGTTGGGCTCGTTGAGGTTGAGGATCAGGCTGGACTCAACCAGTCCGCCGGCGGTGTCGCTGATCTGCAGGGTGCGCCACGGGGTATTGAAGGGCAGGCTGCGCCGCACTTTCCAGCCTTCCGCCGAGGGCGACAGCTGCGCGCGCAGGCGCTGGCCCTCGGTGCGGCGCAGCCACATGCCGGCGTAGTCCACCAGCGCCGCTTCGTGGATGGCGACATGCAGGCCATCGCGGCTGCGCAGCGTCATCGGCGTATGTGCCAGCGGCACCTGGTCCAGCGGCGTGCGCTGGTAGAGATATTCGTAGTGAATCGGCTCACCGGCCGGAATCCACCAGGCGGTGGAGGTCGGTGCGATCGCGAACTCGGTCAGCTCATCGTCGATGATCGCCTCGCGCATACCCGGCTGCTCGGGGAAGTGGTAGCGGAAGCCCAGGCCGTCGTCATAGACCCGGAACACCAGATCGATGCGACGCTTGGCGCCACTGCGTTCGGCCAGCTGCACGACCACTTCGTTGAAGTGGTTGCGGGTAAGCCGGCGCTCGCCCCACGGCTGTTCCCAGGTTTCATCGACGCTGCGCGACTGCTGGCCAAGCACGGCAAGATCACGGTCCAGACGGCCATCGCGCAGCTGGAAGCCGAGCTTGGAGGTGTCCACCACGGCCTCGCCGAACCGTTCAACCCGGTAGCTGGGGTTCCCGCCGTCCAGTTGCAGTGACACGCGCAGCACCTTGCCGGGCGAGTCGACGCTGGCCACGGTGACCGGCTCGGCAAAGGCGGTGGCGCTGAATGCGCAGAAGATCCAGCCCAGCAGGGGCAGGCGACGACGTGCGTGATGCCCGTCCGTTGGATGCGACAGTGACGGCATTTCCCCTCCCAAGGCGGCCGAAAACACCCTCCGGACTATAGCGACGCGGTCGCGATTGCCGACCGCCCTGGCCATGAATACGTATGCAGCTCGATGCAGGCTGCGGCGTGCCGTCTACCATGGGCCCAAGGCACCCTGGGAGGGGGCCGCGAGCGCATTGCCGCGAGGCGGTGCGGACCTACAACGCGAGCAAAGGGGAGGGAGGCAACAGGCGTGAGCCGGTTCGCCACTTCGATGCTGAAGATGATCTGCCTGACCGTTGCCCTCGGGGCGGCGATGGGGTCCACCGCACGTGCGGCCGACCTGGACTTCGACGGCTGCCATACGCGCGCCGAGACCGCCGCCGAAGGTGGCTACCGTCTGCACGCGCCGCAGGGCGAGGTGCGCGTCAGTGCGCAGCCGATGCGCAGCGAAACCGGCAGTGTGCTGTTCGATGCGCTGTTCGGGTTGGCCCAGCAGGAGATGGAGGCCGACCGCGTCGATGCGATCCGCGACCCCGCCTTCAATCACGGCAAGCCGGTTCCTTGTGCCTGCTTCCAGACCGGCGAACGCTGGCCCTACGTGTGGACCCGTGATGTGAGCTTCGCCGCCGATCTGGCGCTGTCGCGTCTGGATCCCGTACGCACGCGCCAGTCGCTGCAGTTCAAACTGTCCACCGCACGCGATGGGCATACGCCCGGCCTGTTCGTCGCCCAAGACACCGGCTCCGGCGGCAGCTGGCCGATCAGCAGCGACCGCGTGGTGTGGTTCCTGGCCGCAGGTGGGCTGCTGGATGACGCGGCATTTGCCGACCAGGTCTGGCAGGCACTGCAGGCCACTCTGGCGCAGGATCGCGAGGCGGTGTTCGATGCGCGGGTCGGGCTGTATCGCGGTGAGACCTCGTTCCTGGATTGGCGCGAGCAGACCTACCCGGACTGGACCCGCGAGGATGTGCGCTTCATCGGCGAGTCCTTCGCGCTGTCCACCAACGTGCTGCATTACCAGGCGCTGCGACTGGCCGAGCAGCTGGCACGCCAGCACGGCGACGCGCGCGCCACCACCTACGGCCAATGGGCCGATGCGCTGGCCCGCCAGGTCGACACACGCTTCTGGCGCGAGGATGCCGGTCAGTACATGAGCTACATCGGCGAGGCGGCGCACCCGGTGCCGTACGCCAAGTACGACCTGCTCGCGCTCTCGCTGGGCGTGCTGGCCGATGTGTTCCCGGCCGATCGCGCACGCCGCGCGCTGGCGAACTACCCGGCCGTGGCCGGTGGCAGCCCGGTCGTCTGGCCGCAGGAAGCGCAGCAGCCGATCTACCACAACCGCGGCATCTGGCCCTTCGTCAGCGCGTACTCGCTGCGGGCAGCCCGCCGGTTGGATGATGCCCCGCGCATCGCCATGGAGATCGAGTCGCTGATGCGCGGCACCGCGCTGGCCGGCTCCAACATGGAGAACTACGAGATGCGCACGCTGGCGGTGCATGTCGATGAAGGCGTGCTCAGCGGCCCGGTGGTCAATTCGCCGCGGCAGCTGTGGTCGGTGGCCGGGTACCTCTCGATGGTGCTGGAAGGGGTGTTCGGCGTGGAAGACGATGGCCGCATCGCGCCGAAGCTGCCGGTGTCGCTGGTGCCGACGCTGTTCGGTGAGCAAGACCGCATCCGCCTGGACGACGGCAAGCAGCATTACGTGCTGGTGCGACCGAAGCAGCTTGCCGGCGAGCTGCTGGTGGCGGGTGACATCCAGCGCGATGGCAGCATCACCACGGTGCAGCTGGTGCCGTTGCATGCCACGGGCGCGACGCCATCACCAGCGATCCTGCGTCCCTCGGCGGTGTTCGCCCCGGCCACCCCCGCTGCCCCGGTGCCGCGTGAAACGACGGCAGGCTGGCAGATCACGGTGCCCGCCGGGCACGTGCTGTGGCGCGACGGCCAGACGCTGACGCCCACACGGGGTGTCGCCACGATTGCCAGGGACGGTGCCAGTCACTGCCTGAGCCTGACCCGCCGGGAGGGCACTCTGGAATCGCTGCACAGCCCGATGACCTGCATCGGCCCGCAGCAGGTGCTGGCCGGCGACAGGCACTGGCAGTGGACCGCACCGACCGCCGGCCGCTGGCGTGCACGCCTGCGCTACGACAACCCGAACGGCCCGATCAACACCGGTGTGACCGCAGCGGTGAAGGCGCTGGTGCTGCAATGCGAGGGTCAACCGGAGCAGCGCCGCCCCATCGTGATGCCGCACAGCGTGGGCGAACAGGACTCCACGGCGGTTGAATTCGAGCTACCGGCACGCGCCTGCCGCATCACGTTGGACGAGGGCTTCAACATGAGCGCGTTGACCCACTTCGCGCAGTACAACGGCGGCAAGGGCGGCAGTGAGGGCGTGCTCAATCAAGCCCGCGTGTCCGCGCTGACCCTGATGCCGGTCGCGGCCTCGACGGAGCCGCGCCGATGAGCCGGTCGCCCAAACCAACGCTGTCGTTCTGGCAGATCTGGAACATGTGCTTCGGCTTCCTCGGCATCCAGTTCGGCTTCGCCCTGCAGAACGCCAATGCCAGCCGCATCTTCGAGACGCTCGGCGCGCCGATGGATGCGGTGCCTGGGCTGTGGATCGCCGCGCCATTGACCGGCCTGCTGGTGCAGCCGGTGATCGGCTACCTGTCCGACCGCACCTGGACGCGCTGGGGCCGCCGCCGCCCGTTCTTCATGATCGGTGCGGTGCTGACCACGCTCGCCCTGCTGGTGATGCCGAACTCGCCGACGCTGTGGATCGCCGCGGGTACGCTGTGGGTACTGGATGCCTCGATCAACGTATCGATGGAGCCGTTCCGCGCGTTCGTCGGCGATCAGCTGGCTCCACGGCAACGGCCGACCGGCTTTGCGATGCAGAGCTTCTTCATCGGCATCGGTGCGATCGTCGCCAGCTTCCTGCCTTTCATCCTGGCCCAGTTCGGCGTGGCCAACACAGCGGCCGCGGGGCAGGTGCCCGATACCGTGCGCTACGCGTTCTACTTCGGGGCCGCGGTACTGCTCGCGGCGATCACCTGGACGGTGGTCAGCACCCGGGAATACTCACCGGCCGAGCTGGCCAGCTTCGATGATGCCGAGCCGTCCGCGGTGCACCAGAGTGCGCGCGTGGCCGGACCGCCGCCGTGGGCGCAGATCGGCGGCTGGGTGGCGGTGGGCATCGTGTTGGCCGCCGCCATCGCGGCGCGGCAGGGTGACCGCATGCTGTATGTGCTGGCTGGCCTGTGCATCGCCTATGGCGTACTGCTGGGGGTGGCGCGCTGTGTGCCCGGGGCGAACATGCTGGCCACCATCGTCGACGACCTGCGTGCGATGCCGCGCACCATGCGTCGCTTGGCCTGGGTGCAGTTCTTCTCGTGGTTCGCGCTGTTCGCGATGTGGATCTACACCACTGCCGCCGTCGCCGGCACCCATTTTGGCTCCACCGATACTGCGTCGGCCGCCTACAACGAGGGGGCCAACTGGGTCGGCGTGCTGTTCGGTGCCTACAACGGCTTCGCGGCGCTGGCCGCATTGCTGATCCCGGTGATGGTGCGCGCACTGGGCCTGCGCTGGAGCCACTTGGTCAATCTGTGGCTGGGCGGCCTGGGACTGATCTCGATGCTGTTCATCCGTGATCCGCACTGGCTGCTGCTGTCCATGGTCGGCGTTGGCTTCGCCTGGGCCTCGATCCTGTCGCTGCCGTATGCGCTGCTGTCGGACAGCGTGCCGGCGGCCAAGATGGGCATCTACATGGGCCTGTTCAATTTCTTCATCGTGATCCCGCAGCTGGTCGCGGCCAGTGCGCTCGGCTTCCTGCTGCGCACCTGGCTGGGCGGCGATCCGATGCACGTGCTCGCCCTCGGGGGCGGCAGCCTGCTGCTGGCCGGTCTATGCGTGCTGTATGTGCCATCCCAACAGGAGGTTGTCTGATGTTCCGGTATTCGTCGTTGTCGCTGGCCCTGTCATTCGCGCTGTCCGCCAGTCCCGCCCTGGCCATCGAACGCCCGGACTATGTCGGCACGCGTGAGCCGTTCGCCAGCCAGGCGGTCTACTTCGTGGTTACCGACCGCTTCGTCAACGGCGATCCGTCCAACGATCACCGCGATCAGGGCGGCGCGCATCCCACCTTCGATATCCCGGTGCCCTGCCCGGACAAGGTGGATGGCAACATCGGCTACCTCGGCGGTGACTTCAAGGGCGTGCTCGACAACGCCGCGTACATCCGCAATCTGGGCTTCGGCGCGGTGTGGATCACCCCGATCATCGACAACCCGGACCAGGCCTTCACCGGCAGCAAGCCGATCAGCTGCACCAGCACGCTGACCGACCGCGGCAAGACCGGCTATCACGGCTACTGGGGCGTCAACTTCTATACGCTCGACGAGCATCTACCGAGCAGGGACCTGGACTTCGCCGCGTTCACCCGCGGCCTGCATGCCGCTGACCTGAAGGTAGTGCTGGATATCGTCGGCAACCATGGCTCGCCCGCGTGGACGATGCCGGTGGCGCAGCCGCAGTTCGGCCAGATATTCGACAAGGACGGCACGTTGATCGCCGATCACCAGAACCTGCCCCCGCAGCAGTTGGATCCGGTCCATAACCCGCTGCATGCCTTCTACAACAGCATCGGCCCTGTCGACGGGAAGAACGGCTCGATCTTCGATGGCAACCTGGCCGAGCTGTCCGACTTCAACGAGCACAACCCGGCGGTGATGGACTACCTGGTGGGCGCCTACCTGCAGTGGACGGCGCAGGGTGTGGATGCGCTGCGCATCGACACCATCGGCTGGCTGCCGCACCCGTGGTGGCATGCCTTCGTCAACCGCATCCGTGCCGAGCATCCCGGCATGTTCATGTTCGGCGAAGCGTTTGACTACGACGCCAGCAAGATCGCCGAGCACACCTGGCCGGCCAACGCGAATGTCAGCGTGCTGGACTTTCCGCTGCGTGGCGCACTGTCGTCCGTGTTCGGCAAAGAACAGAAAGGCTTTGAAATCCTGGCAGAGCCGCTGCACCTGCTCGATGGGCCGTATGCGAATCCGTACGAGCTGATGAGCTTCTACGACAACCACGATATGGCCCGGCTGGACGCGAACGATGCCGGGTTCATCGACGCCCACAACTGGCTGTTCACCGCACGCGGCATTCCGGTGATCTATTACGGCTCGGAAACCGGCTTCATGCGCAGCCGCGCCGAGCATGCCGGCAACCGCGCCTACTTCGGCCAGGCGCGCGTCGACGACGCGCCGAACAGCCCGATCTACGCGCCGCTGCAGCGCATCGCCAAACTGCGTGAGGCCACACCCGCCCTGCAGCGCGGTCTGCAGGTCAACGAGCGGCTGCAGGGCGATGAAGCGGCGTTCTTCCGCGTGCTGCAGCAAGGCGATACCGCCCAGACCGCGCTGGTGCTGCTCAACAAGGGCGACACCGCCCGCACCCTTGAGGTGCGCCGCTATCTGCAGGCCGGGACTTGGCGCGACGCGCTGGACGGCGCCAACCAGACGGTCAAGGGATCACTGAAGGCCGAGGTGCCTGCGCATGGCGTGCGCGTATTCGTGCTGGATGCCCAGGTCGAACAGGCCGCGCTGCAGGCCCGGTTGAAGGCGGCGGTCGACGATCAGCAGGCACGCACCAAGCGCCTGGCGAAGTAGCCAGATGATGCCCGGCCTGCCGTTCGCGGTGGGCCGGGCACTACAATCGGGCTCGCGATCGCGCAAGGCGATCCTTTCGAGTACGTTCTCCATGTCACGCCTGTCCCTGCGCCCCGCGACGCCCGACGACGCCGAGCGCCTGTTCCACCTGATGCAGTTCTACTACTTCGAGGCGTCGGCCTGGAGCGGAGAAGAAGTTCGCCCTGATGGTCTGTTCGACTGTGACCGGCGCGATGTCGAGGCCTCGCTGCGCGACGATCCACAGTGGGCGCGGTTGTTGTTCGTCGACGAGGCACTCGCCGGCTTCGTGCTGGTGGACCGGGTGGAACGGGACGGCCACCACTATCCTGAACTGGCCGATCTCTTCGTGCTTCCCAAGTACCGGCGGCAAGGCCTGGCGGCCTACGTGGTCAACGCACTGGTGCGCCCCGGCGAGGGGCAATGGCTGCTCGCAGTGTTCCGCGGCGACGTGGCTGCGCATGCCCACTGGCTGCGGACCCTGCCGCGTCTTGGCCTGCCGCATGTCGCGCTGGCCGAGGATGACCCGCGGTTCCACCTCTACCTGATCGGCGGTCCACCGCGCCCGTAATGCCGGCCGCTGGCCGGCTCTCCACAGCCCCGGCGGTACACTAGCGGCCCCCACCCATACCCCTGCATTCCATGAACGATGCCGCCCCCCAGACCCCGATCGAAACGCTGCTCAAGACCGCGATGGATGGTCAGCTGCCGATCGGCCTGTTCATGAAGGCATTCGTGGCGTCCGAAGTGGTGCTGCTCACCGGCAGCCTGGTGACGCCGGATGGCAGCGGTTTCGATCCGCTGCTGTTCGATAAGCAGGGCGTGTTGCACGTGTCCGTGTTCACCGATATGAGCCGCGTCGGTTTCCACAGCCAGCAGGCCCCCCACACCATCCGCATGCTGATGCTGGAGGTGCTAAAGCGCGTCCCCGGCGGCTACGGCGTGGTGATCAATCCGGGGACATCGCTGGGCTTTGAAATCTCGCCGTCCGGCGTCGGCGAAATCCTCAAGGACTTCGCCGACGGCCCGCGCTGAAGCTGCGTTAAAGTGACGTCGTACGTTGCATCGGCACGCTTCTGCGCGCTCGCGGTCAGGACGCGGTTGTCGTAGAAGCTGATTCTCTCGAACAGGTCCGTCACCCGCTGCTGGCGGTCGGCCGGCGTTTCGGCGCGGATGTAGGCGAGCAGTTCGGTGGAGGTGGTGTAGGGCAGTTGCTGGAAGCCCTTGGGTGCTTCTGGACGCGTGTGCGCCAGCGACCGGCCAGCCATGACACGCCCACGCAGCCTGCGACCACCAGCAGCCAGCCGGATGCCGTTGGCCCGGCGCTCTGCTTGATCGCGCCCCACCACGCCGGGCCGAACATCGCCCCGATGGCCAGGACGGCGAGTGCCAACAAGGCAAGCAATACCCGTGACACCCAACGCTCGATACCGGCGTCATGCCGGGCAATGCGCAGCGTGACCTCACGGGCGAAGCGCATCGGCGGCCCACTCTGCGGTGCGGAGGCAATGGCCTGGGCGATGCGCAGATAGTCGGCGGCGTCCGGCGCAGCACGCTGGCCACTCAGCGCCGCGCGCAGGCCACGTTCCTGGGCCTGCCATTCCTCGGGGTCGATACGGGGATCATCTGCGGTGCTCATGCGGGCACTCCAATACGGGATTCGAGCAGCTCGCGCAGCCGTTTCCGGCTGCGGAACAGATGGCTCTTGATGGTGCCTTCGGCCAGGTCGGTCAGGATGGCGATCTCGGCGATGGAGATCTCTTCCAGATGATAGAGGGTGAGCAGCGTGCGTTGCAGCGGGGGCAGGGCATTGATCGCCGCGTGCAGGTGGGTGTTGATGTCCTGCTCGCTGGTGCGTGCTTCCAGATCGATGCCATCGCCGATCCGATCGATCAACGCGGTGCCGTCGTCGCTTACGGTGTTCTCCACCAGCGGAATGCGGCGCCGTTCCAGGTGGCGCTTGGCGATCGAATAGGCGACCTGCGCCACCCAGGATTTCAACGCGCTTTCGCCGCGGTACTGATGCAGCGTCTGATGGATGCGCAGGAAGGCTTCCTGGCACAGTTCGCGGGTGTCGTCGGGGTGGCGGACCATGCGGTCGACCACGCGCCAGCACAGCCCTTGATACTCGCGCACCAGCTGCTCGAACGCGCCGGGCTGCCGCGACAGAATAGCGGCGACCAGTGCCCGGTCGGCGTCCAGACAGTCGGCAGGGGTGGGCGGCGGGATGCGCATCCCCATAGGGATACGTCGAGTGCGCCATCGGTTGCAACCGTGATCCGTGCAACCCATTCCGCCCTGGCCGTATCTCAGTGGACAAGCCCCTCCTCAATGGAACGAACGCCCCATGGATTACAACCTGATTCTTCCCGTCGTCCTGATCCTCGGCATCGTGTATGCCATCAAGAGCGTGGTCGATGGCCACACGCGCCGCCGGATCGTTGAAGCGCGCGGCTCGGAAGAGCTGGTGCGCTCGCTGCTGGCCGGCGATACCACCAAGCGGCGGCTGGCCTCGCTGCATTGGGGCTGCGTGTTGCTGACCCTGGCGCTGGCCTTCGGCCTGGTCGATCTGCTCGGTATCGACCGGGTCACGCCCGGCGCGATCGCCCTGCTGCTCGGTGCGACCGGGCTGGGCAACGTGGTGTACTTCGTGCTGGATCGCCGTTTGAAGTAAGGTCGCCATCCTGCCGCCCGCGTCGCCAGCGGCTCCCCTGCAACAGGACCTCGAATGAAACGCATCCTGGCACTCTGTGCCGGCGTTGCCGTGGCCGTGATGTCTCCGGTGCGCGCTGCCACGCCTGTCGATTTTGCCCCACTGTCCTCCCTCATCGAACAGACCAAGGCGGCCACGGGCCTGCCTTCGGGTACCGCCGTCGTGGTGGTGAAGGGCGGCAAGGTGATCCATGAAGGCTACTACGGTCTCGCGGATATCGGGACCGGCACGCCGGTCACGGCTGACACTGTCTTCTACATCGCCTCGGCGACCAAGCCGTTCTTCGCGCTGAACGCCCTGCAGAAGCAGGGCGCCGGCGAGCTCGACATGGCGATGTCACTCCAGCAGATGTTTCCGCAAACACGCTTCGATGGCCTGGACGCCGAGGCGATCACCGTCCGCGATCTGCTCACGCACACTGCCGGCGTGGACAACACCGCCCTGGTCTGGGCCACCGCCTTCAGCGGCGTGCACGACAGCGCCTCGCGGCGGGCGCTGGTGGCGGGAACCCAACGCGATCCGGACGCGGCGCACGGCACCTTCCGCTATACCAACCTGGGCTACAACCTGCTCAGCATCTGGATGGACCAGCACAACGGCCTGCCGTGGCAGGACCAGCTCCAGCGCACGTTGTTCGAGCCGTTGGGCATGCGGCACACGAGTACCCGGATCAGCACTGCCGAAGCGGCCGGCTGGCCCATGGCCGCGCCTTACTCGCTGGCCAGTGCGCAGCCGACCACGCCCCTGTATCTGCGCAAAGCGGACGACACGATGCAGGCGGCCGGCGGCATGGTCGCCACCGCGCCGGACCTGGCGCGTTTCCTGATCGCGCAGCTACCGGGGGAGGGCAACATCGCCCTTGCCCGGGAGATAATCACCCGCTCGCAGCAGCGTCAGGTCGCGCTGGACTCGAGCTATCTGGATTTCGCGCGCGACGGCTACGCGTGGGGCTGGTACACCGGGCAGTACAAGGGCCACCCACTGTTGCACCACTTCGGTGGATTCGCCGGCTTCCACGCGCACCTGTCGTTCATGCCGGACCAGAACATCGCGCTGGTGGTGCTCAACAACGAGGACGTGCTGGGCGCGCCGCTGACCAACCTCATCGCCGATCACGTATATGGCCTGCTGTTACACGAGCCCGGGATCACGTCGAGCTCTGCCGCCCGCTTCCTGGCGCTGCAGGCCAAGGCGGCCCAGATGCAGGCGAACGTGTCGCGCCAGCGCGAGGCGATCCAGTCACGCCCCTGGCGGCGGTCGTTGCCGCGCGACCATTTCGTGGGCCGATACGTCCATCCGCTGCTCGGCGAGATGCGGGTCGAGGCGGCCGGTGAGCAGGCGCTGCGGCTGCGCTGGGGGCGGCTGGACGCCGTCGCCAGTGCAGGCGAACAGATGGATCAGGGGCGCGTTGAATTCGTCCCCGGTTGGGGGAGCTGGCTGACCTTCCAGGCGGGAGAGGGCCAGGTACGGTCGCTTACGTTCGAGACCCTGACCTTCCAGCGTATGCCCTGAGCCAGGCTCAGCCGCGCAGCGAGGAGTCCCGCAGCACCTGCTTCACCGCGATGCTCTGGCCTTCCACCGGCTGGCCTTCGATCAGCGCCAGCAGTTTTTCCACCAGCAGGTGACCGGCCTGCTTGGTGTCCTGCTGCACGGTGGACAGCGGCGGGGAGACCGAGGCGGCCAGCGGGATGTCATCGAAGCCGGTGACCGCCACGTCCTCGGGCACGCGCAGGCCATGTTCGCGCAGGGCGCGCATCGCACCGATCGCGATCAGGTCGCTGGCCGCGCACAGCCCGTCGATACGCTCGCCGCGCGCCAATAGCGCCTGGCAGGCATCGAAACCGGACTGCTCGGTGGTGATCGCATCGTGCTGCAGGGACGGCTCGGCGGTAAGGCCGCGCGCCTGCATCGCCTCCACGTGGCCGCGGTAGCGCTGCTCGAACTCGGGGTAGTGGCTGGAGGCATGACCGACGAAGGCGATCCGGCGGCAGCCCTGGTCGAGCAGGTGGACGGTGATGTCGAACCCGCCCTGGAAATTGTCGCTGCCGATCGAGACGCCGGGCTGGTCGGGCAGGGACGCGCCCCAGCGCACGAAATGGGTACCTTGTTCGACCAGCCGCTGCAGGCGTTCGCGCGACTCGTGGTAGTCGCCATAGCCCAGCAGGATGATGCCGTCGGCCTTGTTGCTGTCCTCGTAATCGGCCTGCCAGTCGGTGGACAGCTGCTGGAAGGAGACCAGCAGGTCGTAGCCGCGCAGCGCGCAGGCCCGGGTGATCGAGCCGAGCATGGCGTGGAAGAACGGGTTGATCAGCGAATCGTCGTTGGTGGGGTCTTCGAAGAACAGCAGGGCCAGCGTGCCGGCATTGCGCAGGCGCAGGCTGGAGGCGTTCTTGTCGACCTTGTAGTTCAGCTCCCGGGCGATGGCCAGGATCCGCTGGCGGGTCTCGGCATTGACCATCGGGCTGCCACGCAGCGCCCGCGACACCGTCGGCTGGGAGACGCCGGCCAGGTGGGCGATATCGAGGGAGGTGGCTTTGCCGCGGATGGTCATTTCAGCAGGGGGCGAGGCGGTGGAGGGACATCATGCCATGCGCTGCCAGGGCTGGGCCGGGCGGCGGGATGGCCCGGCGGGCCGCCGCCCGGCCGCGTCCGGTGTAACCGCCGTCACCCTTGCGGGGTATGGCTCGAGCAGGTTTCCGGTCGCTGCCGGGCGGAATTCCGACAGGGTCGGGGACGGCGGCGATGATAAGATGGTGCAATCTGGATCCCCCCAATTCTCCCGAGGGTGGCCCGGCAGATCTGCACCCCGCCCGGGGCTGTGATATGACTGCGGCCTGCCCTCGGACAACGGAAGAGCAACCCTATGGCGCGCGGCATCAATAAAGTCATCCTGGTCGGCAACCTCGGCAACGACCCGGACGTGAAGTACACCCAGGGCGGTATGGCGATCACCCGCATCAGCCTGGCCACCACCAGCGTCCGCAAGGACAAGGATGGCAACCAGCAGGAGCGTACCGAATGGCACCGCGTGGTGTTCTTCGGCAAGCTCGGCGAAATCGCCGGTGAATACCTGCGCAAGGGCAGCTCGGTCTACGTCGAAGGCAGCCTGCGTTACGACAAGTACACCGGCCAGGATGGCGTGGAGAAGTACTCCACCGACATCATCGCCGATGAAATGCAGATGCTCGGCGGCCGTGAAGGCGGCGGTGGCGGTGGTGCCGGCGGCGAACGTCCGCAGCGCCAGCAGGCCCCGCGCCAGGAGTACGGCGGTGGTGGCGGTGGTGGTGGCGGTCAGCGCGGCGGCGGTGGTGGTGGTGGTGGCTACGGCCAGCAGCGCCCGCAGCAGCAGGCCCCGCAGCAGTCGGCGCCGCCGATGGACGACTTCGCGGATGACGACATTCCGTTCTGATTTCTGATTTTTACGGGTGTAAATAGAACCCCAGCAAGCCACTGTGCTTGCTGGGGTTTTTCTTTTCTGCACGGGACGTTCTGGTTCCTGCTGGTCTGGCGCCGGTCTTCGATCTCTGGTCGTGGCACGATGGGCCACAACTCAAGGGAGGAGTGACGGCATGCGACTGACGGACCAGGAACTCAAGCACGTGCTCAATGTCGACTGGGGAATGCGGTTCTGGCGTTGGTTCCGCTGGGTGCTGCTGGTCGTCCTGGCAGTGGCCGCGACCGGTGGTTACACCGGCCTGATGAAGCAGGCACCGAATGCGTGGCTGATCGCCGGCGCGGTCTATCTGCTGGTCGCCTGGCCGGGGCTCTGCCGCGCGTACGTCTATCGCTCGCTGCGGCGCATGATCGAGGCCGATCCGGAGGCCCGCGAGCAGTTGCGCCAGGCGATGCATCGCCGGGGATGAGCGCATGCTTGCTGGGCGGCGGCGCTGTCCTGCCGCAGCCCGGTGAACGCGACTACGTGGCACGCCGCCCTCCCATCGCACGAACGCGGCGAGAGGCATCACGCGCGTTGTGCCCCGCAGCATGCGTTTTCGTGCACCGCGTCTTGCAAAAAAATCAGTTCCTCCTCTATGGTGCAATCGATTGCATTGCAGCGGATCGTCAGCGTTTGATACCGGTTGGGAGGCCGGAAGACGGATGTCCATCCATTCGATCAGACCGGCGCCGGTATCGGGGCCGGGGCTCACGCGGCGCGATGCACTGCGCCTGGCGGCCGCCGCGAGCCTTGGTTTGGGTGCTGCGGGCGTGCTGCCGGCGTTTGCCGCGGCCGCGCCGCTCAGGGGCAACCTGAAGCACTCCGTCGCCCGCTGGACCTTTCCGCAGCAGTCGGTCGCGCAACTGTGCAGGATGGTGAAGGACATCGGGTTCGCTGCCATCGATCTGGTCGGCCCGGAGGACTGGCCCACGCTGAAGGCCCATGGCGTGGACAGCTCGATGTGCAACGGTGCGGAGCTGGGCCTGACCAAGGGCTTTGCCGGCCGCGAGTTCCACGACCAACTGGTGGAGCGCTACACGCGGCACATCGATCTGGTCGCCGATGCCGGCTACCGCAACCTCATCTGCTTCTCCGGCAATCGGAACGGCATGGACCCCGAGGAAGGCATGGCCCATGCCGAAGCGGGGCTCAAGCGCCTCCTCCGGCACGCCGAGAAACGCAACGTCGTACTGGTGATGGAGCTGCTGAACTCCAGGGTCGATCATCCCGACTACCTGTGCGACACCTCCGCATGGGGCGTGGCGCTGTGCCAGCGGCTCGGCTCGGACCACTTCGGCCTGCTCTACGACATCTATCACATGCAGATCATGGAGGGCGACATCATCGCCACCATCGGCAGGGATCACGCCTGTTTCAAGCATTACCACACGGCGGGCGTGCCGGGCCGGCACGAGATCGGGGACCAGCAGGAACTCAATTACCCCGCCATCTGTCGCGCGATCCGCGACACCGGTTTCGACGGATATCTGGCGCAGGAATTCATGCCTGCGGCACCGGATCCCGTCGGCTCGCTGCGCGAGGCGATCCGCCTCTGCGACGTCTGAAACGATATCCACCAGGTGAGAGATCCATGGCAGACAATCATTACGACGCGATCGTCGTTGGCTCGGGAATCAGTGGCGGTTGGGCGGCGAAGGAACTGACCGAGAAGGGCCTCAAGGTGCTGATGCTGGAACGCGGCCGCAACATCGAGCACGTTAAGGACTACGTCAACGCGATGAAGGAACCGTGGGACTTCCCGCACCGCAACCGGCCAACCCAGGCGATGAAGGCCGCCTTCCCGGTGCTGATGCGCGACTACGCGCTGGCCGAGAACCTCCAGGGCATGTGGGCCGACGAACAGGAATCGCCCTACATCGAGACCAAGCGCTTCGACTGGTTCCGCGGCTACCACGTCGGTGGACGTTCGCTGATGTGGGGCCGGCAGAGCTATCGCTTCTCCGACCTGGATTTTGAGGCGAACCTCAAGGACGGCATCGCCACCGACTGGCCGATCCGCTACGCCGACATCGCACCCTGGTACGACCATGTGGAGAAGTTCGCCGGCATCGCTGGCACCCGTGAAGGGCTGGACGTGCTGCCGGACGGCCAGTTCCTGCCGCCGATCCCGTTGAACATCGTCGAAAAGGACGTGGCCGCGCGGATCAGGAAGGCCTTCGGCGGAACCCGGCACATGATCCACTCGCGCACCGCCAACATCACCCAGCCATTGCCCGAGCAGGGTCGGGTCAACTGCCAGTACCGCAACAAGTGCATTCTTGGCTGTCCCTTCGGTGCGTACTTTTCGACACAGGCGGCGACGCTGCCGGCGGCCATGAAGACGGGCAACCTGACGTTGCGGCCGTTCTCGATCGTCAAGGAAGTGCTCTACGACAAGGACCGCAAGCGTGCGCGCGGGGTGGAGGTCATCGATGCCGAGACGGGGCAGACCTATGAGTACACGGCCAAGGTCATCTTCCTCAATGCGTCCTCCTTCAACTCCACCTGGCTGCTGATGAACTCGGCCACCGATGTGTGGGATGGCGGGCTGGGCGCATCGTCGGGCGAGCTGGGCCACAACGTGATGGACCATCATTTCGGTGCGGGCGCCTCGGGCCGGGTCGAGGGCTATGAGGACAAGTACTACTTCGGCCGTCGTCCCTGCGGCTTCTACATTCCCCGCTTCCGCAACGTGGCTGCGGACAAGCGCCGCTACCTGCGTGGCTTCGGCTACCAGGGCGGTGCCAGCCGCACGGGATGGTCGCGCGAGATCGCCGAGCTGAACATCGGTGCCGACCTGAAGGAGGCGCTGACCGTGCCCGGTGACTGGCGCATCGGCATGACCGGCTTCGGCGAAATGCTGCCGCACCACGACAACACGATCCGCCTGGACGGCGACCGCAAGGACAAGTGGGGACTGCCGGTGCTGGCGATGGATGTCTCCATGCGCGCCAACGAACTGGCCATGCGCAAGGACATGGCCGCCGATGCTGCTGAGATGCTCGAGGCCGCGGGGGTCAAAGACGTGGAGATGCATGACAATGACTACGCGCCAGGCAAGGGCATCCACGAAATGGGGACCGCGCGCATGGGCCGTGACCGCAGGACGTCCGTGCTGAACCAGCACAACCAGGTCTGGGATGCGCCCAACGTCTATGTGACCGACGGTGCCTGCATGACGTCCAGCGCGTGCGTGAATCCTTCGCTGACCTACATGGCGCTGACGGCGCGGGCCGCCGACCATGCCGCACGCGAACTGAAAGCGGGGAATCTCTGATGGATCGTCGCGAACTGCTGAAGATGATCGTCGCCGCCACCGGTGCGGCCATGATCGGTCTGCCCGCGCTCGGTCAGGCACAGGCTCCTGCCGCAGGTGCGAAGTCGCGCTTCTCCGACGCGGATGTCGGCACGCTGGACGAGATCGCTGAGACCATCCTGCCGCGGACGACAACGCCGGGGGCGAAAGACGCAGGCGCCGGTGCGTTCATGGCGACGTTCGTCAGCGACTGCTACACCGCCCGGCAGCAGGCGACGTTCCGCGCCGGCCTGGCCGATATCGACAAACGCGCGGGCGGCCGCTTCGTCTCGCTCGCGCCGCAGGCACGCACCGAGCTGCTGCGCGCGCTGGATACAGAGGCCAGGAAACAGGCAGTCGAGGTCACCGAGACCGGTACCGCCGAGGAAGGGGAGCCGATGCCGCATTACTTCACGATGTTCAAGCAGCTGACCATCTTCGGTTTCTTCACCTCCAAAGTCGGCGCAACTGAAGTGCTGCGCTACGTCGCGGTGCCGGGGCGCTACGACGGCGACCTCGCCTATATCCCCGGTACGCCGGCGTGGGGGACCAGCTGATGGAGCGCAACAGAATGATCACGCCTGTGCTGATCGCCGTCGCCGTGCTGGTTGCCGCACCCGCGCTCGCGCAGGCCGGTGCCGATCCCGCGCACGATCCGGCGAAGACCGAGGTATGGACGCCCGTGCCTGCAACGGTGGCCACCCCGCCGGGAAAGGCGCCGTCCGACGCCATCGTGCTGTTCGATGGCAAGGACGTCTCGGCCTGGGAGTCGGAGCAGGGCGGACGCGTGCCCTGGCGCGTCGCCGATGGCGCGCTCACGGTGGTTCCGGGCAGCAAGGGCATCCGTACCCGGCAGCGCTTCTGCGACGTCCAGCTGCATGTCGAGTGGCGCACGCCCGTCGAAACCACGGGTTTCGATGGCCAGAACCGGGGCAACAGTGGCATCTTCCTGCAGGAACTGTATGAGCTGCAGGTGCTCGACAGTTACAACAACCCGACCTATGCCAATGGCCAGGCCGGCGCCATCTACAAGCAGGCCATGCCCTTGGTGAACGCCTCGCGCGCGCCGGGCGAGTGGCAGGCCTACGACATCCTCTGGAAGGCACCGCGCTTCTCAGTGGGCGGTGGGCTTGTATCGCCTGCGCGCATCACCGTCCTGCACAACGGCGTGCTGGTGCAGGACGACACCGTGCTGGCGGGCAAGACCGAGTACATCGGCGCGCCCTCGTATTCGCCCCATGCGTGCGCGCCGCTCTCCCTGCAGGAACATGATTCGAAGGTCAGCTACCGCAATATCTGGGTGCGCGAGCTGTAGTGGCACACGGCCGGCGTGGTCGCCGGCCGCTTATTTCGCCAGGTAACTGGCGAGATTGTCGATTTCCTGCTGCGACAGCTGGGAGAAGGGCGGCATCAAGCCGCCGCCCTTGCTGATCTTTTCCTTGATCTGCGCCGGCTGCAACCGCTTTGCGACATCGGTGAGTGCGGGGAACGTCGGCGGAATGCCGGCCCGATTCGCGCCGTGGCAGGCCGTGCAGTGCACGGCATAGAGTTGTGCGCCAGCGGCCGGGTCATCGTTGGACCACGCTGTGGGGGCCAGCACCGTGCCGAACAGCGTCAGGGCCAGCGTCAGGATCTTGTTCACGTGGGGCTCCTTGGCAGGCTAGCGCGGTGCGCTGGCGGGCAGCGTGGCGGTGAGGTGCTGGCGCAGGTAGTCCGCGCCCGTCTTGATGACCTTGGCCGGATCACGAGGGTGGTCGTGCTCGACGATGTACCACTGCACGCCCGCCGCCGCGGCGGCAGGCAGGATCGCGTTCCAGTCCAGAACGCCCTGGCCAACAGCGGCGAAGCCGCCCTCGTCTTCGGCCTGGCCTTTGGGTGCGTTGTCCTTGGCGTGTACCGCGAACACGTGGCCACGGAATTTGCCCAGCATCACCACCGGGTCATGGCCCGCACGGGCTACCCAGGCCAGGTCCAGCTCGGTCTGCAGGTCGGGGCCGGCCGCAGCGAACAGCAGTTCCAGGCCGGTTTTGCCGTTGAAGTCGACCAGCTCGAAGTCATGGTTGTGGTAAGCCAATCGCATCCCCTGGGTGTTTGCCTGCGCCGCGATCCGGCCCAGTTCCTGGCCCAGCGCGGTCCAGCCAGCGGCATCGGTCGGCCGATCCTTCTCGTCCAGGTACGGCACCACCAGAGTGGTGTTTCCGATCGAGCGGTTGAAGGCCACCACCCCGGCCAGGTCGCTGCGCAGATCGGCCAGTTGCACGTGGGAGGAAATGGCCTTGATCGAATAGCGGTCCAGCAGTTGCTTGAGTTCGGCGGCGCTGACATTCTGGGTACCGACTGTCTCCACCGCGCCGACGCCCGCGTCATGCACGATCTTCAACTGCTGGTCGAGCGTGCCGGCGTCGCGCAGCGTGTACATCTGCACTGCGATGGGCTGCTGTGGACCGGCCGGGGCGCCTGCGAAGGCGGGCAGGGCAACGAGCAGCAGCAATGCGAGGGTGGTGGTCCTGCGCGTAGCGATTTTCATCAACACATCCTCCCGGGATTCAACCGATGGTGGTCCAGGCACGGGACCTGGCCGATGCAATCACGCGGTCGACGATCAACGCCGAACGCAGGCCGTCCTCGAAGGTGGGCAGGCCCTGTGGCCGCTCGCCGTCGATGGCGTGGTAGGTGTCGGCGACGAACGCCTCGAAGCAGTGGCCGTAGCCCTGCGCATGGCCAGGCGGCAACACCGACAGCCGGCGTTGTTCGGCACTGCCGGCACCTGGCCCACGCACGAAGGTTTCCTCGCGCTGGTCGGGTCGGCCGATCCACAGCCGTTCGGCGTCCTCCTGGTTGAACGCCACGCTGGCCCGGGCGCCGTCGATCTCGAACCAGAGGCGATTGTGGCGTCCGGCCGAGACCTGGCTGACCGTCAATGACGCCAGCGTGCCTGCGCCGGTCTTGAACATCGCCGCGGCCACATCTTCGCTGGATACGGCCTGCATCGCGCCGCCCGCCGCCGGCGTGGTGAAGCTCTGGCCGGTGAGGGCGCCGCGCTCGGCGAGCACGGTGGCGAATGCCGCACTGACGTCGACGAAGCGCTCGCCACTGACCCATTCCACCAGGTCGCACCAGTGCGAGCCGATGTCGGCGAACACGCGCGACGCGCCGCCCAGCGCCGGGTCCACGCGCCAGTTGTTGCTGGCCGGGTCCAGCAGCCAGTCCTGCAGGTAGCTGCCGTGGATCAGGTGCAGCGGGCCCAGCTCGCCCTGCGCGATGCGTGCGCGCGCCTCGCGCACCACCGGGTGGTAGCGGTAGACGAACGGCACCGTGGCGACCAGCCCGGTCGAGGCGGCCAATGCGGCCAGCGCCTGGGCATCCTCCAGTGTGGTGGCCAGCGGTTTCTCGCAGATCACGTGCTTGCCCGCTTTCAGCGCCGCCTGCGCCATGGCGCGGTGCAGATGGTTTGGCGTGCAGACGTGCACCACGTGGACCTGCGGATCGGTGACCACCTCTTCGATGTCACGATAGGCGCGCGGGACATTCCATGCCTGCGCCACGTCGCGTGCGCGCTGCGGTGACGAGGCGGCCACGCCCCGGATTTCCGCTCCCGCCAGCAGCGCCGCGCGACGATGCACCGCGCCGATCATGCCGGTGCCGATGATGGCGATTCCAAGCGTTGGCATCGGGTGCGGTCCTCAGGGTGTGGAAGGGGCGGCCGCGACCACCGGCCGGTCGCGGAACAGCAGCAGGAAGGCGATCAGCACGACCAGCGCGACGCCCGCCGGGAACAGCCAGATCTGCTGCCAGTCCGGGCCAGCTGCCGTGGTGTAGTGCTCCACCACCGCGCCGGACAGGAACGTGCCGATCAACATGCCCACGCCGTACGTGGCCAGGGTGATGAACCCCTGCGCGCTGCTGCGCGCGGCGGGGCCGGCATGCGCATCGGTGTAGATCTGGCCGGTGACGAAGAAGAAGTCGTAGCAGATGCCGTGCAGCACGATGCCGATCACCAGCAGGGAGAAGCCGCTGCCTGCATCGCCGAAGGCGAACATCGCATAGCGCACTACCCACGCCGCCATGCCCAGCGCCAGCATCGTCTTCACTCCCAGCCGCACGAACAGGAACGGCATGGCCAGCATCAGCAGCACTTCGGAGACCTGGCCCAGCGATTGCAGGCCGGCCGCGCCGCGCACGCCCAGATCGTTGAGGTACGGGTTGGTGAAGTTGTAGTAGAACGCCAGCGGGATGCAGATGGCGATGGAGGCCAGGAAGAACACCAGGTAGGAGCGCGACTTCAGAAGCCGCAGCGAATCCAGCCCCAGGATCTGTCCCAGCCCGGCGTCGCGCTGTTGCGCCAGCGGCGGCGTGTGCGGCAGCGTGAACGCATACAGGCCCAGCGCCAGCGACGCCATCGCCGCCATCCGGAACGTCAGCTCGAGCCGATGCGCCTGTTCCCAGCCCAGCCAGCCGATCAGCACGCCCGCCACGATCCAGCCGACGCTGCCGGCCACCCGCACGAGCGGAAACTGCTTTTCCGGCGACTGCATGTGCCGCATCGCCACACTGTTGGCCAGCGCCAGCGTTGGCATGAACAGCAGCATGTACCCCATGACATAGAAGGAGAAGGTGCTGAAGTCCGTCGCCGTGGACGCCAGCCACATCAGCGCCGCGCCAGCGAGGTGGAGTACCGCGAGGATGCGCTGCGCCGCGAAGTAGCGATCCGCGATCAGGCCGACCAGGAAGGGCGCGACGATGGCGCCGATCGATTGGCTGAGGAACGCCGTCGCGACCTGGCTCGCGCTGGCCTGCAATGGCCCCTGCACCAGGTAGGTCCCCAGGGTGACGAACCATGCCCCCCAGATGAAGAACTGCAGAAACATCATCGCGCCCAAGCGCGACATGGTGTGCGTCATGGCTTGCCCTCCCAGGCAGTGATGGCTCAGATCCCCAGCATGCGGCGCAGTGATCCAGGATCGGTGCCGCTGTCGGCAAAGTCGTCGAAGGCGCGCCCGGTCACGTGGATGATGTGGTCGCGGATGAAGGCGGCCCCTTCGCGCGCGCCGTCTTCCGGGTGCTTCAGGCAGCACTCCCACTCCAGCACTGCCCAGCCAGGAAAGTCGTACTGCGCGAATTTCGAGAAGATCGCCTTGAAGTCGATCTGGCCGTCCCCGAGCGAGCGGAACCGCCCAGGACGATCGATCCAGTCCTGGTAACCGCCATACACGCCACTGCGCGCGCTGGCGTGATACTCCGCGTCCTTGACGTGGAAGATGCCGATGCGATCGTGGTAGCGGTCGATGAAACCCAGGTAGTCCATCTGCTGCAGCAGCAGGTGACTGGGGTCGTACAGGATCTTCGCGCGGGGATGGTGGTCCACCACCTTGAGAAAGCGCTCGAACGTTGCGCCGTCATGCAGGTCCTCGCCCGGGTGGATCTCGAAACACAGATCCACGCCGCAGGTGTCGAACGCATCCAGGATCGGACGCCAGCGGCGGCCGAGTTCGGCGAACGCTTCATCCACCAACCCGGGTGGGCGTTGCGGCCAGGGATAGAAGTAGGGCCAGGCCAGCGCGCCGGAGAACGTGGCGTGCGCGGTCAGCCCCAGGCGCTGGCTGGCCTTGGCGGCCAGCAGCAGCTGCTCCACCGCCCAGGCTTGGCGGGCCGCGGGATCACCGCGTTTGTCCGGTGGTGCGAATCCGTCGAACAGGCTGTCATAGGCCGGATGGACGGCAACCAGCTGCCCCTGCAGGTGGGTGGACAGCTCGGTGATCTGCAGGCCGTGTGCACCCAGCATGCCGGTCACATCGTCGCAATACGTCTGGCTGCGCGCAGCTTCGGCCAGATCGAACAGCGCCGGAGCGCTGGTAGGCACTTGTACGCCAGAATAGCCCAGCCCCGCGGCCCATCCGGCCAGCGTGTCCAGCCGATCGAACGGAGGTGTGTCGCCAATGAACTGCGCCAGGAACAGTGCTGGACCCTTGAGCGTTTTCAAGCGGATTCGCCCTCGATGCAATCGATTGCATTATCCTAGCAGGGGCATTCGAAAGAGCTGTTGTGCACTGCACAGCGGAAGGAAGAGGTAACGCCATGGCCACCATCTACGACATCGCAAAGCACGTCGGTGTTTCCGCCGGCACGGTGTCGCGGGCGCTGTCCCGGCCGGAAAAAGTCCTGCCGGCCACGCGCGCGCGCATCGAACAGGCGGCGTCGGCGCTGGGCTATGTCCCCAACACGGTTGCCCGGACACTCAAGACCCAGCGCAGCGGCAAGATCCTGGTCACCGTGCCGGACATCGCCAATCCGTTCTTCGCCCAGATCCTGCAGGGCGCGGAGGACGCGGCGCAGGCCGTTGGCTACGCTGTCCTGCTCGGCGATACCCAGAACCGGCCCGAGCGCGAGGAGCGCTATGCACAGATGCTCCGGCGCAACGAGGCCGATGGCCTGATCGTGCTGGGGCACCGCCTGCCGCCGACGGCGCGCGAGATCGTCCAGCAGCGCGGCGCCGCCGCGCCGGTGGTCAACGGATGCGAGTTCGATCCCGCGCTGGGCATCCCCAGCGTCCACATCGACAACGCGGCCGCCGCGCGCGCCGTGATGGAACACCTGTACGGGCTGGGGCACGAGCGGATCGCCGTGGTCGGTGGGCCGCGCGACAATCCTCTGCACCAGCAACGACTGGAAGGCGTCCGGACCGCTGCCAAGGCGCGTGGTCGCCTGCGCCAGTTGAGCGTCGTGCCGGGCGACTTCACCATCGAATCCGGGCACGCGGCCGGAATGTCGCTGTTGACGCGCGCGCCCGTGCCGACGGCGGTGTTCTGTTTCAGCGACCAGATGGCACTGGGCGTCCTGGCGGCCTGCCGGGATCTGGGCATCCGGGTGCCGGGTGATCTGTCCGTCGTCGGCTTCGACGACCTGGCATCGTCGCGTTACCTCACGCCTCCGCTGACGACCATCAGGCAACCGATGCGGGAGATCGGTGCCCGCGCGGTCAACCTGCTGCTCGCCATCATCGAACGTGTCGATGTGCCGCTTCAGCAGACGCTGGATTTCAGTTTGATGCTGCGGGGCTCGACTGCCTCGCCCAGGCGTAGGTGAGGGCAGTCCGGTGCCTGGCACCCGCCACGCCGGTTGGTCGAAGCGGCGGGGCAACGTGTCCATCCGCGGTGCCGGTGGCACCGCAGCCTCAGCAGCCATGCACCCAATCGATTCCATTACGCAGGTGCGTCTGCAACGGGCTCCTTGCAGACGAAGTACGCGTAGTAGGCAATGACGCATGCCATCGCTGAGATTATCACGACCGAAGCATAGCTCCAGCGGATGGAAACATGGGCGCCGGATCCGCCGACCAGGCCATACATGACGAGTATGAGAGCGCTGGAGACTGCGTTGGCTGCAGTCTGTACACGCCCCTGCATCCCCTTCTCGGTAAGCCGCTGCGCGGCGGTCGTAACCACCGGCCAAGCGGCCAGGCAGGTGCCGATCACAAAGTAGAGGAAGAATGCCTTCCAGAACGAACTGGTCAGGGCAAAGATTGCAAAAGAGAGGGCCATTACAAGCGTCGCGGCCACCAGCGCAGGACCATAACCCCACCGCGTGGCGGCAGCCGGGAGGACGAACGCCCCTATCACGGCACCTGCCGACAGCGACGCTTCGATTGCACCAAACTGGCCTGAACTGAGGTCCAGCACCACCTTGGCGAACGGCGCAAGCAGGATGCTTGTCGTCATCAGAGTGACGTAAACAAGCATCTGTATGCTGTACAGCAGTACCAGCCTATGCTCTCCCAGCAGGTAGCGGACGCCGTCACGGGTGTCTTGCCAGTAGCTGCCCTTGCTGGTTGGGTCGCAGCGGAACTCCAGGTGTTCCTTGCGCACGAACAGCATGCAAAAAAATGCCGCTGCGAAAAGGCCCGCGGTTATCAGCAGCACCGTCGCCGGTGAAGCGACCATCATGAGTGCTCCGCTGATAGGCATGCCGACGATGAAACCAACCTCGAATGCGATGTCAACCGTGGAATTGGCATGCAGCAGCCTGCTGTCGTCGACCAGCTCACGGACCATGGCCAGCAGGGCTGGTGTGTACAGGGCAGAACAGGAACCCATCACGAACGCCAGAGCCATCAGCGCAGCAACGCCCGGGTGCCTGATGTAGAGTGCAGCGGCAGCAACAAGGGCAACCACGCGCAGGATCTTCGTCGCCATGACGATGTGACGTCTGTCCACCCGGTCGACCAGCAGGCCGATTGCGGGGGCAAGAAGCAGGGAGGGCAGCCAGAAGCAGACCATCAGTCCCGCCAGTGCGGATACGGATGCGTGTTGGTTTACGACCGTCCACGACATGGTGAGCAGCACCATGCCAGCGCCGATGTTCGCCAACAGGCAGCTGACTATGACCCAGCGCACGGCGGGGATACCCAGAAGCGCCATCCGCGCGGTCAAGTGGTTCATTCGTTGCTCCTGCATGGCGTTCAAGAAGGGGTGTAGGCAACATCCAGGACGAAGCCGTCGAGGATCCGTTGCATGCGCTCCTGGACCTCGGCAGACGTCCGTCCTTCGACCTGCACGTAGCCGGCGCAGAATCCGGACGATCGCTTCGGTTGAATGCAATCGCCGATCGCAACGTTCATCTGGCAGCTGAGCACGCCGGGATAGGCCATGAGTTCCCGTGCTGTCGACAACCGGGTCACAACGCCAGCAACCGCCGGCAGCAGAAGATCGCCAACAGCCCTGTCACGCGTGTAAACCAGTTCGGGGTGCCGTCCTACATAGGTATCCATGATCGCGTGCAGAAGATCAAAGCCATACGCGTGGCCATGATTGAGTGGCACTTCGCAGCCGCTCAACCGTGCGGCGATCTCGCTCATGAAGAACCGGCCGTCGTCAGTCATGAAGAGATCAGATGGCCGCGATGGCGGCGGCGATTACAGCGAAGGTGGGATCTTCAGGCGTGCCATCGGCTTGATTGAGCGCTGGATGGCGTTCTGCCGTTGTGCCAAATGTGGTCTCGTTGCGAGACGGTCAATCGGATGGCGTGAAGTGTGCATGGTCGACATCGTGGAGATTCCATCAGGCATCGATACAGCTCCTTGCTTGCTTGTCGAAACACTAACATGGTGACCTGCGCCGGGGCCAAGATGGTGGTCTCATTTCTGATCGCTGAAGCGTATTGAATGACGTACTCCAGCGCCTTGAAGAGATAGCACGCAGCATCATCTGCACCGTTGAATGTGGGCGAGGCGCCGGGGATTCTGCAGCCGAAGTGGCCTGCTTAATGTGCTCGATGCAGACAGCCATCGAGCTCGGGCCGACGCTGCGCGATGGCGGCGAGCTGAACCCGTTCGCCTGGGCCTGTGCAGTTTCTTGATGGCGCTGGGCAGTACCATGGGCCACCCGTCAGGATGCGCCCGCATGTCCATAGTGATCCCCGCGTTGCCCAAGCCGCCCACCGCCCGCATCGCGGCCTGGTTGCTGATGCTGCTGGGCATGTGGCTGACCTTGAAACTCGGGCTCGTGGTCACCCTGCTGTCGGGCCTGCTGGTGTTCCACCTGACCCATCTGCTGGCCTCCACCGTCGAGGGCAAGTTGCCGCCCGGGCGCGCACGGGCCTATTCGGTGATCGTGCTGTCAGCGTTGATCATCGGCGCGCTGACCCTGGCGGCGATCGGCATCGCCTCGTTCTTCCGCAACGAGACCGGTGGCCCGGATGCGCTGTTGATGCGTCTGATGGACATCCTCAACACCTCCCGCCACCAGGTGCCGGACCTGCTGCAGCCCTATATCCCGGAAGACCTGCAGGCGCTGCGCACGGCGATGAACGACTGGGCGGCGACCCACCGCCAGCAGCTCGGTATCGCCGGCACGTCGGCCGTGCAGATCAGCGTGCGGATCCTGATCGGCATGGTGCTTGGTGCGATGATCGCGCTCTACGACGAGCTGCCGCTGCCGAAGATGGGGCCATTGGCGCAGGAGCTGATCGGCCGCACCAGCCGCATGGCCACGGCGTTCCGGCAGGTGGTGTTCGCCCAGGTGAAGATCTCCCTGCTCAATACGCTGTTCACCGCCATCTTCCTGCTCGGGGTGCTGCCGCTGTTCGGTGTGCATCTGCCGCTGTCCAAGACGCTGGTGCTGATCACCTTCCTCGCCGGCCTGCTGCCGGTGGTGGGCAACATCATCTCCAACACGGTCATCACCATCGTCGCGCTGTCGGTGTCGTTCTACGTGGCCGTGGTCGCGCTGCTGTATCTGGTGGTGATCCACAAGCTGGAGTACTTCCTGAACGCGCGCATCGTCGGGGGCGAGATCCAGGCGCGCGCCTGGGAGCTGCTGCTGGCAATGCTGGTGATGGAAGCGGCGTTCGGGCTGCCAGGGCTGGTCGCGGCGCCGGTGTTCTATGCCTACATCAAGCGCGAACTGCTGGATCAGCGCTGGATCTGAGGGGCGGGCTGCCCTACAGCTTCAGGTTCAACGACACGTAGGCCGCGCGCCCCGGTGCGGGTGAGAACATCGGCTGGTCATCGCCGCCCCAGAAGAAGTTGTCGTACCACGCATACGCGTACTCGCGGCCGGTCAGGTTCTTCACCTGCACATCCACGCTCAGCCGCTCGGACAGCTGATACGACGCGCTGGCATCGAGCACCGCGAAGGCGCCGAACGTGCCCTGCGTGTTGCGCTCTTCAATGTAATAGTCACCCTGCATCCGGCCCTGCAGGCCGAAGGTCCAACGATCGTTGGCGCGGTAGTCCACGCCGATGTTGCTGATGTAGCGCGGCGTGGCGATGACTTCGTTGCCGGCCAGAGCGGTACCGTCGGTGGTGAAGGCGCTGACCACCTTGGCCTGCTGGATGGCGTGCGAGCCCCACAGCGTCCACTGCTCGCCCAGGCGCGTGGTGACCTGCAGGTCGACGCCTTCGCGACGGGTCTGGCCCAGGCCGACCGAGGTGCCGGTGGCGGGCATGTTGGCGACCTCGTCAGTGGCATCCTGGCGCCACACCGCGATGCGCGCGTCGGTGCCGACAGCCGGGGTGAACTTGATGCCCACCTCCTTGCCGGTATTGATCGAGGGCCGGAAGGTCGCCTGGCCGGCGGTGAGGTAGGCCGGTGCGGTGGAGCCGGTCAGTACCTGGAACGTCCTGCCCCAGTTGGCATAGACGTTCAGGGCCGGGGTGATCGCATAGACCACGCTCAGCTTGGGCTGCTCGATCGTGCCGTAGTGCTGCAGCGGGGCGGTGGTGCCACCGGGCAGGCGGGTGCTGCCGGAGAAGTGGTCGACGCGGTAGGCCGGCACGATCTTCAGGGCAGGGGTGGGCTGATACACGGCCTGCACGTAAGCACCGAGGTTGTCCAGGGAATAGCGGTCATCGTTCTGGATCCGCGCCGGGGTCGAGAAGTCGGTCGGGACGGCGTGGTTGTAGCGCCGGCGGCGATAGGTGTTGTCCTGATGCTCGGCGTTGAGACCGGCCTCGACGGTGAGCGCAGGTGTGGCCGCCCAGGTCAGCGTGCTGAGGAGGCCGGTCTGTTTCTCGTCCCACTGGCGGCGCTGGCGCGGCGCGTTGCCGGGCACGTAGCCGGTGAAGGTCACCTGCCGATCGTCCTCGTAGCGGTTGTAGTACAGCTTGTTGCTGACATGCACGGTGTCACTCAGCTGCAGGTCCAGATGGGTGCTGAGATGGCGCATGTCGCGGTCGTCGAGATCGTTGGCATTCTTGAGCGCCGATCCGCGGCGGTCAGTGGCCAACTCTTCAGCCGTCATGAAGCCGGGCTCGTCCGCCTCGTGGTGGTACACCCGTGCGATCAGGCCGATGGTGAACAGGTCCTCGCCGCCGCTGTAGAACCACTTGCCGCCGAGCGAGTACTTTTTCGAACGGTCATGATCGCGGTAGCCATCGGAGGCCTGTGAGGCCAGGAAGTAATTCTGGGCGACACCGTCCGCTTCGCGACCGATCGCGACCTGCGCTTCGCGGGTGTTGTAGCTGCCGTAGGTGAGTCGCGCATCGGTGTAGTTGCCGCCCTGGCGGGTGCCGAGGTTGATGTTGCCGCCGATGTTGTGCAGGCCGTAGCGCGGGTCGTTGGTGCCGCGCACGACTTCGATGTAGTCGATGTCCAGCGGGAACACCATGTCGATGAAGCGCTGGTTGCCGCTGTTGACGTTGCTGGGAATGCCGTCGATCAGGATCTTGATGCCGTTGAGGTAGCCCTCGCCGTTGAACGCGCGGAAGGTGGCCTTGCCGGACTCCGCGCCCTGGCGGGTTTCAGTCAATTGCATGCCCGGCATCTGGCCAAGCAGTTCCCAGCTGTTGGAGACGTTCTTCTCATGCACCTGGTCGCCGCCCAGCACATCCACCGAGGTCAGCACGCGGTTCGCGGCGAGGGGACGGCGGGAGCCTTCCCGCACGTGCACGCTGCCCAGCGTGATTGCCGCATCGCTGGACTGCGCGCGCGCTTCACCGGCGCACAGGGTCGCCAGCACGGCGGACACCATTGCCTTGGTTCTCATCTCTTTGTGCCTTTCAGTAGCCGTGGGGACAGGGGTAGCGCAAGCCGACAGAAGTCGCTCGCTGAGGGGACGAGGGTGCTAGAAAAAGCAATAATATAACATTGCATTTATGTTCGCTTCCCCTGAGTTCTGCACCCGTCGCGCCATCGATCTGCACGAGCGCGAAACGATCCACGCGACCGCGTTCAAGGCATTGATCCGCGCCGCGATCGCGCGCAACCAGGCAGCGAAGCCCCTTGCCGCTGCGGCGCGTGCGAAGGCAAGCCAGCGCTCTGCCTGAATCATCACGACCTCCTGTACTGGTACACGCCGCGCGATTCGGCAACGATAAAGGGCTGGGCGAGGCGGCAGCGATGCGGCAGGCCCATTCCCCCACGTTTCCAGGATGTGCCTGTGCTGAGTGTGATCGGCTGTTTGCTTGCGTTGTATCTGGTGTGGCGCGTGATCTGGCCGCTGCGGCTGTCGCGTCCGGTGCGGATCGTACTGGGCCTGCTCGTGGTCGCACTGGCGCTGCACCACCGGATCGTGGCCCAGTTCGCCGGGACCATGGCCTCGCCCGAGATTCCCACGGCGATGATCGCGGTGCTTGCGACCGGGTTCACCACGCTGCTGATCAGTGCGGTGTTCGTGCTGGTGCTGGATGCGCTGCTGCTCATCGCGCGTCTGGTCCGGGCGCAGCGCGTGCTGCCGATGCTGCGCGCGGCGTGGCTGCGCCCTGCAGCGGGCACGTTGGCGCTGCTGCTGTCCGCCTACGGCATCTGGCAGGGCATGGCGGTTCCCAAGCCGCGGCAGATCGAGGTCGCCATCGACGGGCTGCCGGCCGCGTTCGACGGCTACCGCGTGCTGCAGCTCACCGACATCCACGCCAGCCGCCTGCTCACCGGTGCGTGGGTGGAGAAAGTGGTCACCGAAAGCAATGCCCTGCATCCGGATCTGGTGGTGATCACCGGGGATCTGATCGACGGCAGCGTCAGCGCCCGCGCCAACGATTTCGCGCCTCTGGCCAGTCTGCACGCGCCCGATGGCGTCATCGCGATCACCGGCAATCATGAGTACTACGCGCAGTACGCCGAGTGGATGCAGGCCTTTCGCGGGCAGGGCATGCAGGTGCTGGAGAACACCCACACGCAGGTCCAGCGTGACGGTGCGACGCTGACCATCGCCGGTGTCACCGATCCGGTGGCCGCGCGCTACGGCCTGCCCATGCCGGACCTGACCGCCGCACTGGCCGGCGCGGACCCGCAGGCGCCGGTGATCCTGCTCGACCATCGTCCGGTGGAGGCACGCGCGAATGCCGCGAAGGGCGTCGCGCTGCAGCTCTCCGGCCACACCCACGGCGGCCACATCCTCGGCATGGACCAGCTGGTCAAGCGCGCCAATGGCGGCTTTGTCTCCGGGCGCTATGAGGTGAATGGCATGACGTTGTATGTCAGCAACGGTGCCGGGTTGTGGCCGGGCTTCGCGGCGCGTATCGGCGTGCCGTCCGAGATCACCCTGATCACGCTGCGACCGCGCTGATGGTGTGTGGATACGGTATGCCCGGGGTGGTGCTGCCGGACACCGAGGCCTGGACGGTGCGCGATCCGGTGGGCCGCGATTATCCGATCTGGGTGTCGCTGCCGGCCGGCTACGAGCGGGATACACACCTGCGCTACCCGGTGCTGTATGTCACCGATGCGCTGTACAGCTTTCCACTCGCGCGCAGCGTGCGCAAACTGGTGGGGCAGGGCGGTGCGCACCTGGCGCCCTTCATCCTGGTCGGGCTGCCTCCGCAGCAGGGGCTGAGCTCGCAGCAGAGCCGCTCGCGTGATTACACCCCGACCCAGCCCACCCGCAGCCCCGGGGACGACTACACCGATGGCATCACCTACGGCGGCGCTGCGCACTACCGGGATTTCCTGGCGCAGCGTGTGCTGCCACAGGTCCAGGCGCGCTACCGGACCGATCCAGCGCAGCGTGCGTTCGCCGGCCATTCCTACGGCGGTCTGTTCGGCGCCTTCGTGTTGCTGACGCGCCCGGCGATGTTCCAGCGCTACATCCTGTCCAGTCCTTCGCTATGGTTTGATCAGCATGTGATCGAGCGGATCGAGGCGGACTATGCCAGTGCGCATGCGGATCTCGACGCCCGCGTGCTGCTGTCGATCGGCGCACACGAAACCCCGGCGTCCGCTGCGCCCTTCGCCGCCCGCAACGATATGGTCGCGCATACCCGGTCCTTTGCCGACCGCCTGCGCGGGCGCGGGTATCCCGGCCTGCAGCTGGAAACACGCGTGGTGCCGGATGAGGATCACCTCACCGTTTACCCGGCGATGCTCACCCGTGCGCTGTTGGCGCTGTTCCCCACTGGGAGCACGTTCCGGACCGTGTGAAATTTCCGCCAGTGGCTGTGCACGCCTCGGTCACCGGGCAGCGCGGAGGCTGGGCGCACGAGCCCTGACCTGCGGAGATTCCATGACCACTCTGACCCTGCCCGAACTGGCCAAGAAGATGGCCGGCATCGATTTCGCGATGCTGCAGACCCACACCGCCAGCGGCGAGATCGCCGGCCGGCCGATGAGCAACAACGGTGACGTGGACTACGACGGCGACAGTTATTTCTTCGCCTTCGACAATGCTGACATGGTGGCCGAGATCGAACGCGACCCGAAAGTGGCGCTGTCCTTCACCGGCAGCAAATCGCTGCTGGGCAAGCCGCCGTTGTTCGTGGCCGTGGAAGGCCATGCCACGCTCAGCCGCGACCGCGCGACCCTGCAGGCGCATTGGGTCCCGGATCTGGAACGCTGGTTCAAGCAGGGCGTGGATACGCCCGGCATCGTGCTGATCCAGGTCAAGGCGACCCGCATCCACTACTGGTCGGGCGAGGACGACGGCGAGATCCGCCTGTAAACGATGCCTGCCTCGTCGATCAAGATCGGATGCGCAGGCTGGTCGATTCCCAGCCGTTACGCCGCATTGACCGGCGCGGGCGAGAGCATGCTCGCGCGCTACGCAACGCGGTTCCCGGTGGTTGAGATCAACTCCTCTTTCTATCGGCCGCACCAGCAGCGCACGTATGAACGCTGGGCGGCGAGCGTGCCGGCCACGTTCCGGTTCTCGGTGAAGCTGCCCAAGGCCATCTCGCATGAGGCAGCGCTGCGCGGTTGCGGTCCGGCGCTGGAGCGCTTCCTTGAGGAGACGGCCGGCCTGGGCCGCACGCTGGGCGGGCTGCTGCTGCAGCTGCCGCCGAGCCATGCCTTCGATGCGCGGGTGGCGGCCGGCTTCTTCGGCATGCTGCGGCGTCGCACCGATGTGCGCGTGGTCTGCGAGCCACGCCACACCACCTGGTTCACACCGCAGGCCGACGCGATGCTGCAGCGGCATGCGATCGGGCGTGTCGGCGCGGACCCTGCGCGAGTTCCCGAGGCTGCCCAGCCGGGCGGTGACGCCGGATGGCGCTACTGGCGATGGCATGGCGCGCCACGCATGTACTACAGCGACTATGACGACGCAGCACTGCGGGAGTTGGCCAGGACGGTTGCTGCGCGGACAGCAGGTGCGCGCTGGGTGATCTTCGACAACACTGCCCATGGGTTCGCCATCGCCAATGCGTCCCGGCTGCAGGACATCCTGAGCGGCGCTACCCTCCAGGAGCCCGGACATGCCTGAAGGTCCCTCCATCGTCATCCTGCGTGAGGCCGCCGCCAAGTTCCGCGGCAAGACCGTGCGCCTGGCCACCGGCAACAGTTCGTTGGACCTGACCCGCATGGAAGGGCGGCGGGTGGTGGCGCTGCGCAGCTGGGGCAAGCACTTCCTGATCGAGTTCCGTGGCTTCAGCCTGCGCGTGCACATGCTGATGTTCGGCAGCTACCGCATTGATGAGCGCAAGGCGTCGCCACCGCGGGTGTCGCTGCAGTTCGACAACGGCGAGCTCAACATCTATGCCTCGTCGGTGAAGTACATCGAAGGCGCGCTGGAGGACACCTACGACTGGCGCGGGGATGTGATGAACCCGGCCTGGGATCCCGGGCTGGCGCGCAGGAAGCTCAAGCAGCAGCCGGAAACGTTGATCTGCGACGCGCTGCTGGACCAGGATATCTTTGCCGGCGTGGGCAACATCATCAAGAACGAGGTGCTGTTCCGCACGCGTGTGCATCCCGAATCCACGGTCGGCGCGCTGCCACCGCGCAAGCTGGGCGAGATCATCAAACAGGCGCGACAGTACAGCTTCGATTTCCTGGACTGGAAGCAGCAGTTCGTGCTGCGCCAGCACTGGCTGGTCCACACCAAACGGACCTGCCCCCACTGCGGCGGCCCCCTCAGCAAGACCTACCCGGGCACGACCCGGCGGCGGACGTTTTTCTGCCCGGTGTGCCAGGTGCGCTACAGCGCCGCGCCTGCCGGGTGCAAGGCCGCGCCGAACGCACGCAAGGCCGCCCCGAGGCGTTCAGCCAGGTCCTCGCCCATGGCGTAGGATGGGTCCACACGCACGTACGCGCGTCCTGCGCGATCGATACCTGATCGCCTTCGCTCCTTTCTCAGAGTCCTTCATGCCGCCAGCGGAATGAAGGCTCCCGTGTCCCACGGAGCGCTCATGCCGGGCTATACCACCCGCATTCTCACCATCCCGGTCGGCGGTCACGACTTCCGTATCCGCGCGCTCAGCGATCTGCAGCAGTTTTCCGATCCCACCGGACGCGCCCAGCGGGCCGGCATCCACTCCTCGCTGTGGAGCCTGTTCGGTCAGATCTGGCCGGCCGGCCGCGCGCTGGCCGATACCATGAGCCACTTCGATGTGACCGGTAAGCGGATCCTGGAGCTGGGCTGCGGGCTGGGCCTGTCCAGCCTGGTGCTGGCCCATCGCGGCGCGGATGTCGTGGCGACCGACCACCATCCACTGGCCGAATCCTTCCTGGCCTACAACGCCGGCCTCAACGACCTGCCCGCGGTGACCTACCGTGACCTGCCCTGGGAGGTCCCTGACGGTTCGCTGGGGCGCTTCGACCTGATCATCGGCAGCGACATCCTCTACGAACGGGGGCATGCCCATCAGATCGCGGCGATGATGCTGCGGCACGCCAAGCCCGATGCCGAGCTGCTGATCACCGATCCCGGCCGCGGCAACGTGGGGTCGTTCTCGCGTGGCATGGCCCTGCAGGGCTTCGATGTGACCGAGGAACTGGGGCTGTTCGAGGATGAAGGCAATGCGCCGGGCAACGGCCGCCTGCTGAGCTATCGGCGGGGTGCGGTGCGGCCGGCGGCCGTGGCCTGAGCGCAGGCAGGGCGTGTTGCGACACGACCGCTCTGCTGTGACGCGGCGTGCAGATCGACTGGCGTAGGCTGTCGCCGTCCAGATGCGGCCCAGGCGGCCGGGAGTCCCTCGATGCGATCTCGTCCACTGCCGCGCCGCGAAGGCCTGCGTGTTTTCAGGATGCAGGCTTGAGCATGGCCGCCACCGCGCCCACTGCGCGCCCGCAGACGCGCTCGATGATCATCGCCGGTCTCTCCACGGTGGTGGAGTGGTACGACTTCACCCTTTACCTGTATCTGGCCACGGTGCTGTCGCGCGTGTTCTTCGGCGGCGGCGAGAACGCGCTGCTGGCTACCCTGGCCGGGTTTGCGGTGTCGTATCTGATGCGGCCCCTGGGTGCACTGGTCTTCGGCCATCTCGGCGACCGTTTCGGGCGGCGCTACATGCTGCTGGCCTCGATGTTGCTGATGACCGTGGCGATGCTCGCCACCGCGCTGCTGCCCACCTTCGAGAGCATCGGCGCCGCTGCCGGTGTGCTGCTGTTGCTGCTGCGCTGCCTGATGGCCTTTTCGGTGGGCGGCGAGTACACGGGCGTGGTCGCCTATCTGCTGGAAACCGCACCCGTGCGCAGGCGCGGGCTGGTGACCTCATTGGCGTCGGCCGCGAGCGAAGTGGGGGCCCTGCTGGCGGTGGCGTTGTCAGCGCTGACCGTCGCGCTGCTGAGCACGGCGCAGCTGGATGGCTGGGGCTGGCGGATTCCGTTTTTCGTCGGTGCGGCGCTGGCGGGGGCGATCCTGCTGGCGCGTTCGACCATGCACGAATCGCCGGAGTTCGAGCGGCAACAGGCCGAGGGCACCGTGCCGACGTCGCCGATCCGCGATAGCTGGCGGCACCACAAGCCCGCGATTGCGCGCACGTTTGCGATCTCCGCACTGGGCTCGATCACCTATTACGTCGGCATTACCTATGTGCCCGCGTTCCTCGGTTCGGCGGGGCAGGTGAGTGAATCGGAGGCGTTGTGGCTGTCTACGGTCGCGGCGGTGGCGGTGATCGTGGTGACGCCGCTGGCCGGTGCGTTGTCCGACCGGGTGGGGCGCCGCCCCGTGTTGATCGCGCTGGCCGCGCTGTCGGTGCTGCTGCCGTTGACGATGTTCTCGGTGATGGCCGGCGGCAGTACCGTGGCGATCGGGCTGGCGGCGGTGGTGCTGGCGTGTCTGGCCGGTGGGGTGAGTGCGGTGGCGGCCCCGGCCACGGCCGAGCAGTTCCCCGGCGAAGGGCGCCTCAGCGGGCTGGCACTGGGCGTCACCATGGCCACGGCGTTCTTCGGTGGCGCGACGCCGTTGCTGGCCGAACTGCTGGTGCGGCATACCGGCTGGTCGTCGGCCCCCGGGGCGATGATCGCCGTGGTGGCGGTACTGGTGCTGCCGGTGATGTGGACGCTGCGCGAGACGCGACCCAGGTAGTGCCGGCCGCTGGCCGGCTCCACGCAATGCCGGGTCTTCGAGGAGCCGGCCAGCGGCCAGCACTACCGGTATACGGTGGGTTGCACAAAACAGAACAGGCCGCCCGAAGGCGACCCGTTCGTTCAACACAGCGATGTCGTCAGGCCTCAGTACTTCCAGCGCAGGCTCAATGCGACAAAGCGCGGCTCGCCGTAGTTGTTGTAATCCAGGTTGGCCCAATAGGTCTTGTCCAGCGCATTGCGCACGCTCAACGTCGCCGTCCAGCTGTCGCTGATGCGGTAGTTGGCGTTGAACTGCACCAGCGCATACGCCGGCTGGTTCACCGTCACCGTGCCGCCGAGCGGATAGGGGACGTTGTAGCCCTGCACCTTGCTCTGCCACTGCACGCCGGCACCCACGCTCAGGCGCTCCAGTGCACCGCGCAGCCGCACCTGGGTGTTGAGCTGCAGCAGATCTTCGGCCGGGTTGGCGTACAGCAGATCGGTGGCGGCACGGGTCACCTTGACGTGGGTGAAGCCGGCATTGACGGTCCATCCCGGCAGGATCTCGCCGTTGACGTCCACTTCCCAGCCGCGTGCCTTGGTCCCGTTGATGCCGATATACGCAGAACTGCCGTCGCTGAGCGAGCGCTCCGGCACGCTCGTGTCGAGCACCGCGTAGTTGTCCTGCTTGGCCTCGAACACCGCGGCATTGGCGGTCAGGCGGCCGTCGAACCACTGCGACTTGATGCCCGCTTCCAGGTTGGAACCTTCCACCGGCGCCAGCAGGTTTTCGTTGCGGTCCTTGAAGTTCTGCGGGTTGAAGATTTCGGTGTAGCTGGCGTACGCCGCCACCTGCGGAGTGATGTCGTATACCAGGCCTACATAGGGCGTGACTTCATCGGTCACTTTATACGCGCCGCTCGTACCGGTATACGCACCAGCCGCGTTGTAGGAGCGGGACAGCGTTTCCCAGCGGCTCAGGCGCGCACCGGCGATCAGCGCGAGTGGATCGGCCAGGCGCAGGCGGGTGGCCACGTAGACGCCGCTCTGGGTGGTCTTGGCGACGCGGCGTGCGCCGGTGCGCGCGTAGGTCACCTCGGAGATGTCGCCATCCCACGTGCGGATATCCGGGATGTAATAGCAGCGCTCGGTCCCGCAACGTGCCCAGTCGGTGGGATAGCGCAGCGCGATGGTGTTGGTGGTGCCTTCCAGATCCGCCCACTGCCCCCCCACGGTCAGGTCGTGCTCGCGGCCGAACAGGGAGAACGTGCCGCTCAGGTAGGCATCCACGTTGCGGCGGGTGTCTTCGGAATCGCCGGCGGCGGTGCGCAGGAAGATGCCCGCACCGGTGGCCGGATCCGGGTAGCCACTGCCGTACACGCGCACGTTCTGCACGTTACCCTGGGTGTAGGCGGTGTTGATCTTCAGCAGCCAGTTCTCACCGAAGCGCTGCTCCAGGTTGGCGAAGGCGGTGCTGGTCTCGCGCTGCCAGTAGCTCCACTTCGGCGCGACGTTGGTCGAGCGCGGCAGATGGGCGAAGTCGCCCTGGCCGTTGAAGAACGGCACCGTGCCCCAGGTCGAGCCGACCGGATTGTTGTCCTGGGTCTGGTAGCCCACGGTCAGCGTGGTGCTGTCGGTCAGGTCACCTTCCAGCACGGCCATGCCGGCCATCTTGTTCTCGTGGTAGCGGTCGTAATACAGATCGCGGTCGGTGTAGGCGGCAACCACGCGGCTGCGGAAACGGCCGTCAGCGGTCAACGGCGCGGTCACGTCGGCTTCCATGCGCTGGTAGTCCCAGCTGCCGGCGCTGACCGAGAAGGAGGCATCGAACTCCTTGCCCGGGCGCTTGCGCAGCAGGTTGACCGTCGCCGATGGCACACCGGCGCCGCTGAGCAGGCCGTTGGCGCCGCGGATCACTTCGACCCGATCGTAGAACGCGGTGTCATATTCCTGGTTGGTCGAGCCGCTATAGGTGGGGATGCCATCGACCTGGAAATCGGTGATGGCAAAACCGCGCGCGTAGTACAGCGGGCGCTGGGTGTCATAGAAGGAGACGCTGACGCCGGTGACGTTGCGCATCACATCGTTGATGCTGAACAACGATTCGTCCTGCAGCCGCTGCAGGCCGATCGAGGTCGCCGACTGAGGCGTCTCCTGCAGGCTGATCGGCAGACGCGTGGTGCTCGAGGGCATCGCGCGCGCACCCACCACGCTGACCTTGTCCAACGTCTTGGCATCGGCAGCGCTGCTGGCATCGGCCAGCGCATCGGCGAAGGCCTGCGGGGCGGTCAGCACCAGCACGGAAAGCAGGGCCAGGCCCAGCGGGGCACGGCGGGGAAGGCGAAGCGAAGCAGCGCAGGCGTACATGCGGGTCTCGTGATGATATGGGGGTGTGGCCGGGCCCCAAGCCCGGCGGGGTGCAAATGTAAAGCGTTCTCATTCGCTTTACAAATACTGAACATTCAGATTGTCCAGCCCCCAGAACGCAACCGGCCACCGCAAGGGTGGCCGGAGGGAAACCGTGGCCAAGGCCCGAAGGCCCCGCCGGTGCAGGCTTACAGCGCCTGCAGTTCTTCGTTGGCGTTGCGCTTGGCCTCGGCCGGCTTGGCGGCCGGCGGCGGGGTCAGCATCACCGCCGGGCTGGTCTCGACCGGCACCTCCAGGTACGGCAGCTTCAGGGTCTCGCTGGTCAGGCGGCGGATCTCATTGGTCAGCGCCGGGCTGTCGTTGAGCTTGCGGCCGTACGACGGGACGATCTGCTTCAGGCGCGCTTCCCAGCCGGCCGCCATCTGCTCGGGGAAGGCTTTCTTGAGCAGGTCCAGCATGATCGGCGGCGAGGTCGAGGCACCCGGCGAGGCGCCGAGCAGGGCGGCCAGGGTGTGATCCTGGTCGGTCACGATCTCGGTACCGAACTGCAGGATCGCGCCCTTTTCCGGGTCCTTCTTGATGATCTGCACGCGCTGGCCGGCGGTCACCAGCTTCCAGTCCTCGCGCTTGGCGTGGGGAAAATACTTGACCAGTTCGGCCTGGCGGTCATCATCGTTCAGACGTGCCTGGCCCATCAGGTACTTCACCAGGTCCAGATTCTCCAGGCCCACGTCCATCATGCCGGCTACGTTGTTGTGGTTGACCGAGGAATACAGGTCGAACCACGAGCCGTGCTTGAGGAACTTGGTGCTGTACAGCGCGAACGGCCCGAACAGCACCACCGGCTTGCCATCCAGCTTGCGCGCATCCAGATGCGGCACCGACATCGGCGGCGAGCCGGTTTCGGCCATGCCGTAGGCTTTGACCGAATGCCGGTTGGCGATCGCCGGGTCCTGGAAGGCCAGGAACTGGCCACCGACCGGGAAGCCGGCGTAGTTCTTCGATTCCGGAATGCCCGACAGCTGCAGCAGCTTGAGCGCGGCACCACCGGCACCGATGAACACGAAGCGCGACTTGACCGTGGTCTCGTTGTCGGACTTCAGGTCCTTGACGGTCACGTTCCAGCTCTTGTCATCGTTCTGGCGCAGCGCGCGCACTTCATGGTTGAGGTGCAGTTTGAAGTTCGGGCTGCGTTCCAGGCCCGCGGTCAGCTGGCGGGTGATCACGCCAAAGTTGACGTCGGTGCCCAGCGGCATCCAGGTGGCGGCGACCTTCTGCTTCGGGTCGCGGCCCTCCATCAACAGCGGTGCCCACTGCGTGATCTGCGCGGGATCCTCGGAGTACTGCATGCCGTAGAACAGCGGGTTCTTGACCAGCGCCTGCTGACGCTTGTGCAGGTAGGCGATGTTCTCATCACCCCAGACGAAGCTCATGTGCGGGGTCGGGTTGATGAAATCGCTGGGCTGGCTCAGGCGGCCTTCGCGGATCTGGTGCGACCAGAACTGGCGCGAGATCTCGAACTGCTCGGCGATGCCGACCGCACGCTTGGTCTCGATGCTGCCGTCGGGCAGTTCCGGGGTGTAGTTCAGCTCGGCGAACGCGGAATGACCGGTGCCGGCGTTGTTCCAACCGTCCGAGCTTTCCAGCGCGACTCCGTCCAGGCGCTCATAGACCTGGATGTTCCAGTCTGGCTGCAGCTCCTGCAGGAAGGTGGCGAGCGTGATGCTCATGATGCCGCCGCCGACCAGGACGACGTCGACCGGCTTGTCGTTGCCGGCAGCCGGGACCGAGCGCTGATGCAGCGGCCAGTACAGGAACAGTGCCGCTGCCAACAGCAACACTACGAACAGGCCGAGGACGACCTTCGCTAGTTTTTTCATGGGGATCTCAGGTAGGGAGACATGGGAAGGATGCCGCCGCTGCCGGGAACGCCCGTGAAGACGGGCGTCACAGCGGTACCTTGACCGCAATTTTAGCCCTTTCCGGTACGGATTTGGTGCAACGCAGCATCCGGTGGGTGTGCCAGGCCGGGTCAGTCGCTGGCCAAGGTGAAGTATTCAAGGAGGAAATAGCTGGCTTGATAGGCCAGCGCTATCAGGGCCAGGGCCAGGTGCGCGCGGCGCTGGCGCAGGGTCATGCCCAGCCCGGCAATGGCCAGCATCACCACCGTGTGGACCCAGTAGGCGTCGCCGAGCATCTGCCAGCGGCTGTGACCCTTGATGGCGGTATCGACCAGATCCAGCAGCGTGACCAGCGCCAGCATCCCGAAGAAGCCACCGCGCCGCTGCAGCAGGTAGTTTTCATAGCTGCCGAACTCGCGCACATCGTCCGGAAACAGCAGGACGCAGAGCAGGTACCACGCGGCGCAGTAGGCGATCACGAACAGATACAACTCGAAGGTCCACTGCCGGACCTCGCCCAGCCGGAACTCCCACCACCAGAAGGTCACCACCGAGATCAGCGCCCAGACCACCCAGCACAGGTGGATCCACGACCAGCCGCGGCGCTGGGGGTGCTCGATGATCCCCGCCAGCCCGCGCAGCAAGGTGGTGATGCTCAGGCCGAGGATGATGCTGAGCACCACGCGGATGTGCAGGTAGACCGGATCGGTGTCCATCGACGTGCCCGCGGCTGGAATGCGCCGATGCTGCAACGGGGCGGGTCGTCAGGTCGTGTAGGGCGGCTCTACAGGTCGGGGCTTACCGCTTCTTGCGCACCAGCGTCGCCGAGGCCGCCAGCACCGCCCGGGTCAGCAGCGCCATCGTCTGCACATCGCCCTTCCAGTGCTGCCAGTACAGCGGCACGTCTTCCCAGGCGCGCTGTTTCATGTGCACCAGCCGGCCAGCCTCCAGGTGGCGTTTGACCAGCGGCAGCGGGTTCATGGTCCAGCCCAGCCCGCCGAGGTTGGCCTGCACGAACGCGCGGGTGGAGGGAATCCACCAGGTCGGCGCGGTCAGCGGCAGGTCGTTGCCGGCCAGGCGGCGGGCGAACCGGGCCTGCATGTCGTCCTTGCGGTTGAACACCAGCACCGGCGCCTGGGCCAGCGACTGCGCGTTGACGCCCTTGGCGAAGTGCTGCTCATGGAAGGCCGGGGTGCAGGTGGCGGCGTAGCGGATGCTGCCCAGCGCATGGATCTGGCAACCCTGCACCGGCTCATCCAGCGTGGTCACGGCGCCCAGCACGGCCCCTTGCCGGAGCAGGGCCACGGTGTGGTCCTGGTCTTCCGAGCGCAGGTCCAGCGTGGTGCCGGTCTGCCGTGCGAACTGCAGGGCGGCCTCGGGGAACCAGGTTTCCAGGCTGTCGTGGTTGACCGCCACCGGAATGCTGGCGTGGGGCAGGTCCTCATCGGCGATGCCCATCCGGTGCAGGGCATCGTGCTCCAGCAGGGCGGTCTGCTCGGCCAGCTGCACCAGCACCTGGCCTTCGGTGGTGGCCACCGCCGGCGAAGAGCGTTTGACCAGCAGGCGGCCGACGCGGTCCTCCAGCGCCTTGACCCGCTGGGAGACCGCCGAGGCCGTGACATTGAGCGACTGCGCGGCACGGTCGAAGCTGCCTTCGCGGATCACCGCCGCCAGGGCGCGGAGCTGGGCATGGTCGATGCGCATGATCTTAAGTTCCGCTAAAGATGGTTAAGTAAGTTTAGCTCTACTTTTTAATGTTGCGGCGCGACAATGCGCGCCATCCGGTGCTGTACGCCTTGGCGAGGCACCGCCCCCCAGCAAGACACAGGTGGTATCCCATGTTTTCCATCCTTTCCGGCGGCGCCGGGCTGAGCGCGTGGCTCAGTGGTGCCGCAACCGGTATCGGCCTGTTCGCGGTGGTCGGCGCGCAGAGCGCGTTCATCCTGCGCCAGGGCATCCTGCGCAAGCACATCATTCCGGTGGTGGCGACCTGCGCGGCCATCGATGGCATCTTCATCTTCGCCAGCGTGGCGGGCCTGCGCACGCTGACCCAGGCGCTGCCGTGGCTCACCACCGTGGTCCTGTGGGGCGGTGTCGCCTTCCTGGCGTGGTACGCCTGGCAGTCGGCGCGGCGCGCGCTGGCCGGTGGCGGTGGCATGCACGTGGACGACGGCGACAGCACCTCGCGCCGCGCGGTGCTGATCTCGGCGGTCGGGTTCTCGCTGATCAACCCGCATTTCTGGCTGGACATGATGGTCATCGGCGGCATCGCCGAGAACTTCGGCAACGCGCGCATGGCGTTCGCGGCCGGCGTGTTCACCGCCAGCTGCCTGTGGCTGACCGCCCAAGGCCTGGGCGCGCGCCTGCTGGCCCCGCTGTTCACCAAGCCCAAAACCTGGCGCATCCTCGACGGCACCATCGCGGTGATCCTGTCGATCCTGGCGCTCAGCCTCGCGTTCCGCGGCATGCATTGAACTCTCTCCTCGATGCAGGTCCTGGAAATGGCACCGTTCGCGGTGCCATTTTTTTTGCCTAGAATCGCCGTTCCGGACATGAGGTCCGATGCAGCAGGGAAAAGGATGAGGCACGTTCAGGGGTGGGGGTTGCTGGTGTTGCTGGCCATCGCGGGCCAGGCCGGTGCGGTGGATCTGGAGCGCTACCTGCGCCGGGATGCCTTCACCGATATCAAGATTTCGCCGAACGGCGACTACTACGCGGCGACCGTGCCGATGGAAGATCGCACCGCCTTGGCGATTCTGCGCAGAAATGGGGGTGAGGTGGTGGGCTCGTTCGTGCCACCCAGGAACAATCACGCCAACCATTTCGACTGGGTCAGTGGAGAGCGCGTGCTGATCGGCCTGGCCGAAAAGCATGGTTCTCTGGACCAGCCGCGGATGACCGGTGAGCTGTATGCCATGAACGCCAACGGCGGGCGCGGCGAACTGCTGGTCGGCTACCGCGTGCAGGGAAACGGCCCGGGTACCCGCATCCAGCAGAAAAAAGTGGAGGCCGTGGCGGCGTTCCTCGCTGATGACCTGCCTGCGGACGACCGCAACGTGCTGGTCACGATCTGGCCGTTCAACGATGACCCGTTCACCCGTGCCGATCGGCTCGATGTCACCACCGGCCGCCGTCAGACCGTGGCGCGCTCGCCCGTGCGTCGCGCCGATTTCGTCACCGACAACCAGGGCCAGGTACGTTTCGCGCACGGCGCGGGAGCCGACAACGTCAACAAGCTGTATTACCGCGAAGGGTCGGGCACGACCTGGAAGCTCGTCAACGATGAAGCACTGAACGGGCGTATCGAAACGGCGATTGGTTTTTCCGAAGATGGTCGGCTGGCATACTTCAATACCGAGATGCCGCAGGGGCCCGATGCCATCGTGTCCTGGGACCCGGTGACCGACGAGCGCAAGCTCGTGCTCCGCGATCCCGTGGTGGATGTGCACAAGTACATCTACCGGCCGGGCACATCCATCCCGGTGGGGGCGCTGTACCTGGGTGACACGCCGCGCACCCGCTTCTTCGACGAAAAGGGCCCCGATGCCCGTCTGTATCGCAGCCTGGAGGCCGCATTTGGTGGTGATGCGGTGTTCATCACTTCCAGCACCCGTGATGGCAGGCAGCTGATGGTCGAGGCGTGGTCGGGGCGCAACCCGGGCGACTTCTACATCTTCGACAATGAGGCAAAGAAGGCCGACCACGTCATCAGCCGCAGCAGCTGGATCGACCCGGCCGCGACTGCCGTGGTGCGTCCGGTGGCTCTCAAAGCGCGTGATGGGCTTGCCCTGCACGGCTACCTGACGGTGCCGGGTAACGGCAATGCCAACAGGCAGCCGATGGTGGTGATCCCGCACGGGGGGCCTTACGGTCCGTTCGATACCGGCGGCTACGACCCGGTCAGCCAGATGCTCGCTGACGCGGGTTATGCAGTGCTGCAGATCAACTTCCGTGGATCGGGCAATTACGGGCGCGCGCATCGGTCTGCTGGCGCCCGCGAGTGGGGCGGCACCATGCAGGACGATCTCACCGATGCAACCCGCTGGGCCATCAGCGAGGGAATTGCCGATGCCTCGCGGATCTGCATCTATGGCGCCAGTTATGGCGGCTACGCGGCGATGATGGGCGCTGCGAAGGAGCCCGGTCTGTACCGTTGTGCGGCCGGGTATGTCGGTGTCTATGACCTGCCGATCATGTTCACCACCGGCGACATCCAGCGGCGTGGTTCTGGTGAAAACTATCTCAAGGAATGGATCGGTGACCGGCAGCAACTGGCTGCCGTATCGCCGGTGAATCTGGCCGACCGCATCAAGGTGCCGGTATTCCTCGCTGCCGGTGGCGAAGACGAACGCGCCCCGATCCAGCACACCAGGCGGATGGAAGCGGCGTTGAGGAAAGCCGGCGTGCCGGTGGAGGCGCTGTACTACCCTACCGAAGGCCACGGCTTCTACACCGATCCGCATCGCCGTGAGTACTACACCAAGCTGCTGGCGTTCCTGTCGCGCCACATCGGAGGGCAGGCGGCCAACGCCGTGCAGCCCTGACCGCATCGTTGGGCTTAAGAAGACAACGGCACCGTGAGGTGCCGTTGTTGTGTGTGGGGAGGGCTGAACGCGGCAGATTGCAAGTTGTTGCATGGTGCCCGGGCGCGACCCTGCGGGATGCTGGGCAGCTCTCCCTTCGGGTCTTTCCAGCATGCGGCGCTACCTCTCCTCAACGTCCCACCTGCGGCCTTTTTCGTGCTGGTCAGCGCGTTTGCTGCTTGTTCTGTTTTGCAATCCCTCCCGTGCGACCGATATCGATGACGGTCTGCAGTTGACGGTGGAGCAGGCGCTCATGATCGCAGTGCTCTCCGGCGAGGTGGACGAGAGGGCGATCCGGTTGCACGGGTTGATGCGGGGCAGCGAGCCCGTGGGGCCATTGAGCGAGCCCGACGCCGCGGTACTTCATCACACCGTCCAGTTACTGACAATGGGCAAGCTGATGACCGAAAATGTTGTCGCATTTGCGTACGGCAACCGGCTTGAGGGCACAGCGGCAGGTCGTCTACTGGCGGCATCGCCAGCATGGGGATTCGCCGGCGATGGCGCTCGTTGCCTGGCACAGGACGTCCGGCGCGAGCCTGTTGATGGCGCACCTGCCGCCGCCGCATCCACCGATAGGGTGGGATATCGCGTCCAGTACGTTTGCATCGCACCACATATGCACAAGAGTCGTGCGCTTGCACAGCTGATGACGGCTGTCGTGCAGGGACAGGCCGTACCATCGGTAGATGCACTGGAGCGGTCGATGTTGGCCGGCGAGCGCCGCGACGCGACCCGGCCTTGGTCTATCAGCGGCAGTCTCTCCTTGTCCAGCGATGCACACGGACGTAACTGGACGAGCAGTGGTGCCGTCGTGGGCGAACAACTGCTGGCGGAAATGGAGGTGCCGCCGACTGTGTGGATGCCGATGCCGGTGTCGCAGGCCGAATCGGTGCGCATGGCGGTGCGGGAACTGATGCAGCGCATGCAGGTTGCCGGAGAAGCGTCGGCAGACCTGCAGGATGCGATCGCCGCGCACTTCCTGCTGAGCTTTCCGGAAGTGTTGTGGGGTGCCGTGCGCGAGGACGTCACCGGGTTCGCGCGCGCAGTTGCCCGCCGCGCGGCCACGGCCGAATGTCGGGTGCAGGAGGTGCAGCAGGGGGAGGACCGGTATGAAGCGCACACCGTTCGCCTGGCGCAGGCAGCCTTGACATGCACGTTGCCCGCGCTGGAGTGGACGCTTGCACCTCTCGATGCCCACGGTAGTGATGCGACCGCCTTGGCGACACGCTATCGCCAGTTCCTTCAGCGCGCGGCGGAAACGATTGCCACGTCACCTGCCCATGTGGCCGCAACTGCAGTGGACCTTCAGCAGGTGCCCGGACCGAATGGCGACGCATGGCACGCCGAGCCAGGTGCTTTGCCCAAGCTGCTGCTGGAGGGCATCCTGCCCGCGCCGTTGGTGAAAGAACTCGGCGGCCTGGCCCTGAACGCAGATGCGCTCCATCCGGATATGCGTTTCGAGCATCTTGACGGGCGCAATCTGGACGAGTCTGGACGCGTGCTTGTGCGCCGTTTCCTTTATCAGCTGCGCGCGGCCAATGCGCAGAATGAGGTGACACTGCCGGAGCGCTGATTGCCGCGGTTCGGCTACTTCACCCCGTGCATCATCTTCTTCAGCAGCGGCGAGCAGATCAGCGCCACCGCCGCGCAGCCCAGGCCGATCCACATCAGCAGCCAGAACAGGTGTTCGTAGCTGGCGGCAGCGTTGGCGATATCCATGGTCTGGCCTTCCGGCACCTCGATCGCGGCGAGCTTGCCGAACAGCGCCGCCAGCGTTTCCGAGAACGCAGTGGCGAGGAACCAGGTGCCCATCATCAGGCTGACGACGCGCGGTGCGGCGAGCTGCGTGACCGCCGACAAGCCGACCGGTGACAGGCACATTTCGCCGATCTCCAGGATCAGATACGCCAGCACCAGCCACCACACGCTGGCCATCTGTCCGGTCGCACCCACGTGCTGGGCGGCCAGTGCCAAGGGCACGAACGAGAGTGCGGCGAAGATCAGCCCGATCGACGATTTGATCGGCTTGGACGGATCCATGCGGCGACGGTCCAGCCACGCCCACAGCATCGCAAACAGCGGCGCGAGTACGACCAGGAACAGGCCGCCGAGGTAGGTCAGCGAGCCGGCGGTCTGCGGGATCACCAGGCAGTCGCGGATCAGCATCACCAACATCGCGGCCACAATAGCGATGAACAGGTTGCGGGGCGCGGACGAACCCGGGTTTCGCTCCGACAGGCGCGCGGCCACCACGAAGCCCAGCGGCGCCAGCAGCAGCGAGGCGATCGACCAGGGCAGCGGGGTGCCGCCCTGGATCACCAGCGACGGCACCAGATCCTTGTTCAGCAGGCGATCGGTAAAGGTCACCCAGGAGCCGTAGGTCTGCTCGTACAGGGTGAAGAACACCAGGGCCATGAAGATCAGCGCCATCAGCGCGATCATCTGCTGGCGCTGCACCGGCGTGCAGCGGGTACCGGTGAACCAGGCGAACCAGACCAGCACGCCGCCGAGCACGACGATCATCAGCATCAGTGCCAGGCTGATTTCACCGCCGAGCGCGAACGCACCGTTGGCCGCGGCCCACATCAAGGCAGCGACGGGGATCACGCCGAGCACGGCCACCGCATAGATCAGCCATTCGCGGCGGATGCCGAGCACGCGCTGGCGCAGGGCCGGCAGGTCGGATGGTTCGGCGTGGCCCTGCAGATACTTCTGGCCCCACAGGAACATGCCCAGCCCGATCACCATGCCGATACCGGCCGCGCCGAAGCCGTACTTCCAGCCATAGGCTTCGCCGAGGAAGCCGCACACCAGCGAGGCGAACAGCGCGCCCAGATTGATGCCGGCGTAGAACAGCGAGAAGCCCGAATCGCGGCGCGGATCGTTCTCCGGGTAGAGCTTGCCGACGATGGTGGAGATGTTCGGCTTGAGGAAGCCCACGCCCATGATGATCAGGGCCAGCGAGAGGTAGGTGATGCCCAGGGCCGCGTCATCGCGTACCACGGCGCCGTCAATGCGGACCGCCGCGTGGCCTTCGAACGCCATGCCCAGATGCCCGAGCACCAGCAGCACGCCACCGAACACCACCGCCTTGCGCATGCCCAGCCAGCGGTCGGCGAGCAGACCGCCGAACACCGGGATGCAGTAGACCAGGCCACCGTAGGCACCGAGCAGGTCCAGCCCGGCCTTGTCGCCGAACAGGTGGTACTTGGTGAGATACAGCAGCAACAGCGCCTTCATGCCGTAGAACGAGAACCGCTCCCACATCTCGGTGAAGAAGCAGATGTAGACGCCCTTGGGATGGCCGAGGAAGTCGTCGGTAGCGGGGGAGGTTGCGGCGGCGTGCAGGGCGGCTGCGGTCATCGAGGGATCAGGCAGGGCGGACAAGGGGGCGAGTATAGGCCCGGGGTGACGGTGTATCCGTGCCGGGTCTGGCCGCTCCGCTGTCGGGGTGCGGGGCGCTCCGCTGTCGTAGTGCCGGCCGTTGGCCGGCAGCCTCAGCAGCCCGGCATCGCTCGCCTACAGATAGCGAAGCCACGCCAGATCCCGCCGCCGCGCCTTGAACCGCGCGAACGCTCTGGTCGGCCAGTACAGCGCCAAGGCCAGCAGCGCGGTGATCACCCACAGGCTCGCCACGTGGTCCACGGCGAAATACGCGCCGTGGGTGTGTCCCCAGCGTGCTTCGGCCAGCACGTACAGCAGCTTCAGCACGTACAGGTGCAGCAGGTAGAAGAACATCGGTGCCGCGCCGATGTCGGCCAGCGGCGCCAGCGCCCGGGCCACGCGCGGCGGCTCGTACAGGCGCAGCAACAGCAGGCCGATGCCCAGGGTGAGCAGCAGGAACAGCAGCGAAGGCGGGTACTTGGTGACATTGAAGACGCTCATCAGCGTGCTGCCCGGTGTGGCCAAGGACTGCCACGGGCTGTCGCCGTAGAGGTTCACCGCCCGCAGGATGACGAACGCCAGCAGCGCACCGGCGCCGGCCCTCCACAGGCGGCGCTGGCGCAGGAGCGCATCGCCACCGCGCGCGAACCACGGGCCGATCACCCAGCCCAGTGCAATGACGCCGATCCACGGCAGCACCGGGTAGGAGGCGCGCAGGCGCAGCCCGTCGGTCACGGTGATCCAGTCGCGCTGGTGCAGCACCTTCCACAGCACGACCAGCACCCCGTCGCCCTGCACGCGGATGCCATCGAGCAGGTTGTGCCCGGCGATCACGGCCAGCGCCAGCACCGCCAGCGCCCCGCGTGGCAGCCACAGCAGCCCGGCCAGCGCGATCATGCTGATGCCGATCGCCCAGATCACCTGCAGGTACATCACGCTGGGCGGGAACTGCAGCGTCCACGCGACATTGACCACCAGCAGCTCCAGCACCACCAGGAACAGGCCGCGCTTGAGCAGGAAGGCCGACGCGGCCCGGCGCCCATCCGGCTTGCCACTGGCGTACAACCAGGCCGACAGGCCGGTCAGCAGCACGAACACCGGCGCGCACAGATGCGCCAGCAGCCGGCTGACGAACAGCGCCGGCTCGACCTGGTCGACCGCCATCGGGTCGCTGACCTGCTGGTGCATGTAGAAGGTTTCTCGCACGTGGTCGAGCAGCATCAGCACGATCACGGTGCCGCGCAGCTGGTCGATGGAGGTCAGGCGGGAGGTGGGGGAATGCGTCACAGCAGCGCCGGTTGCTTGGTGCGATAGGATATAACATAACCAAATGGATGGGCCCGGCGCGCGACGTTGCCCAGTCCGGCGGGTCGCGGCGGCGGCGGCACGCGAAGGTCAACAGGGGCCTTGATCGGGTGGTGCAGGGTTGCCGGCCAGTGGCCGGCACTACTGGACTTGCCCGTACATGAACGCTAGCGTGGCAGGGATTTTTTGCCAGCAGAGGCTTCCATGAACAACGACGCTGCGCCACGCCAGCTCACTTTCCGCGCGGTGGTGCTTGCCATCGTGCTGGCGGTGATTCTGTCGGCCGCCAACGCCTACCTCGGTCTGTTCGCAGGCCTGACCATCGCCACCGCGATTCCCGCGGCCGTCATCTCCATGGGCGTGCTGCGCCTGCTCGGCGGTGGCACCATCCTTGAAAACAACATCGTCCAGACCGGTGCGTCGGCCGGTTCGTCGATCGCCGCCGGCGTGATCTTCACCATCCCCGCGCTGGTGATCATGGGCTACTGGCCGGACTTCAAGTATTGGTGGGTGCTGGGCATCGCCGGTCTGGGTGGCCTGCTGGGCGTGCTGTTCTCGGTGCCGCTGCGCCGTTCGATGATCGTCGAAGATCCGCTGCCCTTCCCGGAAGGCAAGGCGGCCGCCGAAGTGCTCAAGGCCGGTGAGAACCCGGGCCCGGGCCTGAAGATCCTGGCGGTGTCGGCGGTGATCGGCGCCTTCGTGAAGCTGGCGGCCGAAAGCGGCCTGCGCCTGATTCCGGATGCCTGGGCCACCTCGGCCTACGTGGGCAGCTCGAAGATCACCGCCTTCATCGGCACCAACCTGTCCCCGGCGCTGCTGGGTGTGGGCTACATCGTCGGCCTGAATGTCGGCATCGTGGTGGTGTCCGGCTCGATCCTGACCTGGCATATCGCCATTCCGCTGTACCAGATGTTCTTCATGAACACCGATCCGGCGCTGGCCGCCTCGATCGCCACGGCCAGCTCCACCGAGGCGGCCTTCGCCATCTGGGGCGCGAAGATGCGTTACCTGGGCGTCGGCGCGATGCTGATCGGCGGCGTGTGGACCCTGATCTCGTTGCGCAAGTCGCTGCTCAATGGCGTCAAGAGCGGTTTCGCCGCAGCCCGCAAGAGCGGTGGCCCGGCGCTGGCGCACACCGAGCGCGACCTGCCGATGAAGTGGATGCTGGTGGCCCTGGTGGTGTTCACCCTGCCGCTGCTGGCGCTGTACCAGGCCATCGTGGGCCAGTGGCATGTTTCGATCCCGATGACGCTCATCATGATCGTCGCCGGCTTCCTGTTCGTCTCGGTCTCGGCCTACCTGGCCGGGTTGATCGGTTCGTCCAACAACCCGGTCTCGGGCATCACCATCTCCACCATTCTGTTCGCCTCGGCGGTGCTGGTGGTGTTGCTCGGCGCCGACGGCCTCAAGCCGGTTGGCGTCGGCGGTGCCCCGCTGGGTGCGGTGGCCGCGATCATGATCGGCGCGGTGGTGTGCTGTGCGGCCGCGGTCGGCGGTGACAACCTGCAGGACCTCAAGGCCGGCTACATCGTTGGCGCTACGCCGTGGAAGCAGCAGCTGATGCTGGGCATCGGCGCGTTCTCGTGCGCGCTGATCATGGCCCCGGTGCTGAACCTGCTGGCCACCGCCTACGGCATCGGCGTCAAGTCCGAGCTGCATCCCAACGCGCTGGCCGCGCCGCAGGCCAACCTCATGGCCTCGGTGGCCAAGGGCCTGTTCGGCGGCGAGCTGCCGTGGACCTTCATCGGTATCGGCGCCGTGGTCGGCGCGGCGATCATCGCTTTCGACAGCTGGCTGAAGTCGCGCAATGCACGCTTCCGCGTGCCGGTGCTGGCCGCGGCGATCGGCATCTACCTGCCGCTGGAGCTGATGGTGCCGATCTTCCTGGGTGGCCTGATCGCCTACCTGGTGGAACGCTTCCACAAGGTCCGCGGCGACGACGAAGAAGGCCGCGACCGCGTGCACAAGCCCGGCGTGCTGTTCGCTGCGGGCCTGATCACCGGTGAAGCCCTGATGGGTATCGCGATCGCGGTGCCGATCGTGATCAGCAGCCGCGCGGACGTGCTGGCGCTGCCGTTCCACCTGCCGGGCGCGCAGTGGATCGGTCTGGCCGTGCTGTTCCTGGTCGGCTGGTTGATCTACCGCACCGGCAAGCGCGCGGTGGGTTCAGTCTAAAAAGTCTGCATCTGCGTCATGGCAAACCCCGCTCCGGCGGGGTTTGTCGTTTCTGCCTCCCGTCGAACCACCGGCATGACCGATGGCCTTTGCATCGGTGGCCCCTGCGGCCCTACCATCGGCGTTTTGCCGTTCCGCGGAGACCCCGATGAAACTTCGTTACGCCCTGCTGCCGTTGTGCCTGCTGACCGCGATGCCCTCGCTGGCGGCCACGCGTGGCCTGGATGTGCGCGACATGATCGCGCTGGATCGGGTCTCCAGCCCGCTGCTCACCGCCGATGGCGGCAATGTGATCTTCGCCAAGCGCGTGGTCGGTACCGACAGCAAGGCCAGCACCGGCCTGTACATCCGCAACCTGCGCACCCGGGATCTGGCCCCGCCCAAGCCGCTGACCCCGGCGGGCTGGAACGTGAATTCCGCTGCGCTTTCGGCCGATGGCCAGACCGTGTATTTCCTGAGCGCCAAGAACGGCAGCCAGCAGCTCTACGCGCAGCCGACCACCGGCGGCACCCCGCGCCAGCTGACCGATTTCCCGGTCGATGTGGACAGCTTCCACGTCTCCCCGCAGGGCGACCGCGTGGCCTTCAGCAGCGGCGTGTTCCAGGACTGCGGTTCGGACCTGGCCTGCACCAGCAAGAAGCTGGACGCGCACAAGGCACGCAAGAACACCGGTGAAGTCTTCGACACTCTGTTCGTGCGCCATTGGGACACCTGGGCCGATGGCCGCCGCAACACGCTGTTCGTGGCGCCGCTGCCGGTCGCCAAGGCCGCAGCGGTGAAGGGCGCCTCGGCGATCAGCGCGACGCTGGCCGGCGATGCACCGTCCAAGCCGTTCGGTGGCAATGACGACTTCACCTGGTCGCCGGATGGCAAGAGCGTGGTCGCCGCGATCCGCGTGGCCGGCAAGCAGGAGCCGTGGTCGACCAACTTCGATCTGTACCGCCTGGATGCCGAGGGCAAGCAGGCCCCGGTCAACCTGACCGCGGCCAACCCGGCTTGGGATGCCGGCCCGGTGTTCAGCGCCGACGGCAAGACCCTGTACTACCGCGCCATGAAGCGCCCCGGCTTCGAAGCGGACCGCTTCGGCCTGATGGCGATGGACGTGGCCACCGGCAAGACCCGTGAGATCGCACCCAAGTGGGATCGTTCGGCCGGCGAGATCGTGCTGTCCGGTGACGGCACCCTGATCTACACCAGTGCCGACGACATGGGCGAGCACCGCCTGTTCGGCGTCGACATCGCCACCGGCACCGCCGAAGTGGTGGCCGACGGCGGCAGCATCGGTTCGCCGGTGATCGCCGGGACCACCCTGGCGTACACCAGGAACAGTCTGAAGAGCGGCGATCAGATCATCGTGGCCGCCTTCGATGGTGCCAACCCGCGCGAGATCACCCCGAGCGCCGGTGAGATGCTGCCCGACGTCGCCTTCGGCGATTACGAGCAGTTCCAGTTCAAGGGCTGGAACAACGAGACCGTGCACGGTTACGTGGTCAAGCCGTACAACTACCAGGAAGGCAAAAGTTACCCGGTCGCGTTCCTGATCCACGGTGGCCCGCAGGGCAGCTTCGGCAACGGCTGGAGCTACCGCTGGAACCCGCAGACCTACGCCGGTCAGGGCTACGCGGTGGTCATGATCGACTTCCACGGCTCCACCGGTTACGGCCAGGCCTTCACCGATGCGATCAGCCAGCACTGGGGCGACCGCCCGCTGGAAGATCTGCAGAAGGGCTGGGCTGCGGCACAGAAGCAGTACCCGTTCCTCAACGGCGACAAGGCGTGCGCCCTGGGCGCCAGCTATGGCGGCTTCATGGTCAACTGGATCGCCGGCAACTGGAACGAGCCGTGGAAGTGCCTGGTCAACCATGACGGCGTGTTCGACCAGCGCATGATGGGCTACGCCACCGAAGAGCTGTGGTTCACCGAGTGGGAGCAGGGTGGCACGCCGTACGCGAAGGCCGCCAACTACGAGAAGTTCAACCCGGTCAACCACGTGGCCGACTGGAAGAAGCCGATCCTGATCGTGCACGGCCAGCTCGACTACCGCATTCCGGTGGAGCAGGGCCTGGCGGCGTTCACCGCTGCGCAGCGCCAGGGCATCGAGTCCAAGTTCCTGTACTTCCCGGATGAGAACCACTGGGTGCTCAAGCCGCAGAACAGCGTGCAGTGGCACGACACCGTCAACGGCTGGTTGAAGCAGCACATCGGCGAATAAGCCGGTTTGAAGCGCCGCCCCCAGGGGCGGCGCTTTGCTATCGGTGGTGCCGGTCATTGGCTGGCGGTTGTATCGCGCGTTCCACATCCATGAGGTTGCCGGCCAGCGGCCGGCACTACGCAGGCCATCCCCCGTGAAAGCACCCGCCCTGATCCAGAACGATATCGTCGTCTTCGGCTTGATCGCTGCCACCCTCGGTGCCGTGTTCTGGACCGCCTCGCGCGAGCAGGGGCTGTGGAAGCGGTTCTATACCTACGTGCCCGCGTTGCTGCTGTGCTACCTGATTCCCGGCGTGTACAACACCGTCGGCCTGATAGATGGCCAGAACACCCATCTCTACAACCCGGTCGCGCGCGACATCCTGCTGCCCGCCGCTCTGGTGCTGCTCACCCTGGCCGTGGACATCAAGGGCATCCTGCGGTTGGGGCCGAAGCTGATCGTGATGTACCTGGGCGCCTCGCTCAGCATCATGATCGGCGCCGTGGTCGCCTTCCAGTTGATGAAGTGGCTGCACCCGGCGACGGTCGCCGGTGACACCTGGGCGGGCATGGCGGCGCTGGCCGGCAGCTGGATCGGCGGCGGTGCCAACATGCTGGCCATGCGCGAAGTGTTCGATGTCAACGCGACCACCTTCGGGCAGTTCGCGGTGGTCGATGTCGGTGTCGGTTATGTGTGGATGGCGGTGCTGATCTTCATGGCCGGGCGCGCGGCAAAGATCGATGCGCGCAGTGGTGCCGACACCTCCGGCATCGATGCCCTCAAGCTGCGCATCCAGGCGTTCCAGGCACAGCATGAGCGCGTGGCCAGCCTGACCGACCTGATGCTGATCGTGGCGGTCGCCTTCGGCGTGGTGGGGCTGTCGCACGCGATCGCCGGGCCGGTCTCGGCATGGTTCAAGGGGCATGTCGCCTGGGCCTCGCAGTTCAGCCTGGATGCGCCGTTCGTGTGGGTGGTGGTGATCTCCACCACCTGCGGCCTGGCGTTGAGCTTCACCCGTGCGCGCAACCTGGAAGGTGCCGGTGCCTCCAAGCTCGGCTCGCTGCTGCTGTACTTCCTGATCGCCTGCATCGGCATGCAGATGGACCTGCTGGCACTGCTGGACCGCCCGTGGCTGTTCCTGCTCGGCCTGATCTGGATCGCGGTGCACATCGTGCTGCTGTGGGCGCTGGCGCGCGCGCTGAAGGTGCCGTTCTTCTACTTCGCGATCGGCTCGCAGTCCAACATCGGCGGGCCAGCCTCCGCGCCCGTGGTGGCGGCGGCGTTCCATCCTTCGCTGGCGCCGGTCGGCGTGCTGTTGGGCACGATGGGCTACGCCACGGGCACGTATCTGGCGTACATCGTGGGCATCACCCTGCGCGCGATGGCAGGGCAGGGCTGACCGCACGTGCGGATTTACGCAGGAAGAAGACCGCGTTCGACCAGCCACGCCTTTGCATCTTCCGCATCCTGTTCGAACCACGCCTTCGTCGACCCCAACCGATACGTATACCCCCAAGCATCCATGTCCAGCATCAGGCGGTCGCTGCCCACACCAGGCAGTCTTCCGGCCAGCACGATCTGCAGGTAACAGGTGGCGTCTTCTTCGGGCACCGAATCGGTGGCATCGGTATGCACCAGCGCACGCCGCTCCGGCGGCAGCACGATCAGGTGACAGGCTTCGTGCAGCATCGAGTGCACGGGGGTGTCATCGCGGACGTACACGTCGCTGCCGATGATGCCGGCTTCGGGTTCGCCCCAGTAGCTGCCCGGAATCGGCGCACCATCGGCCACACGATGCAGGTGCAGATCGTGGGTGGCGAGCAGGGCGAGGGCATCGTCGAAACGGATATCGCCGACGCGGGTGACCTGCGGTTCGGCGGTGGGGGCAGCGTCGTTCATGGGTTACCGCTCAACCGCCCCTTCCAACGCGGAAGGGGCGATGTCGATCAGGGCTGCTGCGGGCCTTCCGGCAAGGCGACGGAGATATCGAGCACATCGTGCTCCCCGTCCTTGACCAGATCGACCTTGACCGCATCAGCGTCGATGTTGACGTACTTCTTGATCACTTCCAGCAGCTCGCGCTGCAGCAGGGGCAGGTAGTCCGGGCCGCCGCGGTGGCTGCGTTCCTGCGCGATGATGATCTGCAGGCGGTTCTTGGCCGTTTCGGCAGTGGTCTTCTTCCGGTTCAGGAAATCGAACAGTCCCATGCTTACCCTCCGAACAGCTTGCTGAAGAAGCCTTTCTTCTCCACGGTGGTGAAGCGCATCGGACGCTCTTCGCCAAGGATGCGGCCCACCGCATCTTCGTATGCCTGGCCCGCCGCCGATTCGGGGTCCAGAATGACTGGCTCGCCCTTGTTGGACGCATTGAGCACGTCGCCCGATTCGGGCACCACGCCAATGGCCTTCAGGCCCAGCACTTCTTCCACGTCGGTGATGCTGAGCATCTCGCCGCTTTCCACCCGTACCGGGCTGTAGCGCGTGAGCAGCAGGAAGGCCGGCACGTTCTTGCCGGATTCGGCCTTGTGGGTCTTCGAATCGAGCAGACCGATGATGCGGTCCGAGTCGCGCACCGAAGACACTTCCGGGTTCACCACCACGACCGCACGGTCGGCGTAGTACATCGCCAGGAACGCGCCCTTCTCGATACCGGCCGGGGAGTCGCAGATGACGTACTCGAAGCCGTCGGCGATGAGATCGTCGAGCACCTTGCGCACGCCTTCCTGGGTCAGTGCGTCCTTGTCGCGGGTCTGCGAGGCAGCCAGCACGTACAGGTTGTCGAAGCGCTTGTCCTTGATCAGGGCCTGCTTGAGGGTCGCTTCGCCGTGCACGACATTGACGAAGTCGTACACCACGCGGCGCTCGCAGCCCATGATCAGGTCCAGGTTGCGCAGGCCGACGTCGAAGTCGATCACCGCCACCTTTTTGCCACGACGTGCCAACCCGCAGGCCAGGCTGGCGCTGCTGGTGGTCTTGCCGACGCCGCCCTTGCCGGAGGTGACTACGATGATTTCAGCCAAAGGATTTCTCCTGATTCTTCTGTTTGGGGGCTGCGTCAGTCCAGCGCAGCGATCTTGATCTGGTCCTGTTCCAGCCACACCTGCACGGCCTTGCCGCGCAGGGAGTCCGGAACATCGTCCAGTACCTTGTAGTGGCCGGCAATGGCGACCAGTTCAGCGTGGAATTCACGGCAGAAAATGCGCGCCGTGGTGTTGCCTTGGGCACCTGCCAGGGCACGGCCCCGCAGCGTACCGTAGATGTGGATGCTGCCATCGGCGATCACTTCGGCGCCCGCGCCGACGGTGGCCATGACGGTCAGGTCGCAGTTTTCCGCGTACAGCTGCTGGCCCGAACGGACGTTGGCGGTCTGCATGCGGCCCGGCTTGGGCGCGCCTCCGGTGGCGACAGCGCTGGGCGCCGGCGCCGCAGGCACGGCAGCGGCGGCACGCGCACGGCGCGGCGGCGGTTCGGCGACCGGCACGCGCGCAGGCGCCGGCTCGGCCTCGGCGCGCTCGTACTGGGCGCGGAACTTGGCCAGCAGCGGCAGGCCGAGCTGCTGGGAAAGCAGGTCGGTTTCGGTGGTGCCGTAAGCCAGCGCAACCGGCAGCACGCCGGCCTTGCGCAGGCCGTCCAGCAGCGCCTTGGCGGTCGCCACGTCCGGCATCCTGCTCAGCCCGCCGAAATCCAGGATCACTGCCGCACGCCCGAACAGCTTCGGCGCACGCGCGACACGTTCCTGCATTTCACGGGTGAGGCGCTCGACATCGAGGGTGCGGATGCGCAGATTGGCGATGCCGACCTGGCCGATCTTCAGTTCACCGGCCTGTTCAAAATCCATGTTCGCCGCCACCGATCAGGTCCCCGTCTGCTGCTGCACGCGCAGCGGCTCGCGGCGATGGCCCACCCAAGGCACATCCGGCAGCTGATCGCCGTAGGTGTCGTGCACCCACTGGTAACTGCACAGGTCCTTGAGCAGCATGCTGGCGCGCACATCCACGTGGGCCATGTTGTTCTGCCCGACCTCGCGGAAGCCGAAGCTGCCGTGGAAGAGCAGGGCGGCATCGGCACCGTGATCCAGGAACACCTCGCAGGTCAGCTGCGGGTAGCGCAGCTCGGCGTAGCTCTGCGCATCGGCATAGAACGCACGGCCAACGCCGCCGCCGCGGCGGCGGCTGGCGACCACGATGCGGTCGATATAGAAGAATTTGCTGTCAAGCTGCTGCTTGAACCAGGCGAAGTTGCTGCTGTCGTGCTGGCTGTCGCTGCCGAAGCCGATCAGGAAACCGGCCAGGTTGCCGTCGCGCTCGGCGACGCGGAAATACTCAGCGCTTTCATAGAACAGACGCAGGCGGGCGGCATCCAACGGCAGGATGGCCAGGCCGGCATTGTTGTTCAGGGCCAGGACGGAATCGAGCTCGTGCTCGCGCACGTCGCGGATGACAATCGACATTGTGACTCCGTGGGGTAACGCGGTTGGCCCATCGAGGGGCCCTCGGTCCGATTATTGCATGGGTGGCTTCCCCCCGCGAGCGGACAGGCATGACTTCTGTGGGAGTGCAGGGGAACAGGTTCAGCCTACTATGCGTCCATGTTGGGATACCTCAGCCACACCCGAGTACTGCGACTGGCCGGCCTGTTCACCTGGGTCATGGTCGGACTTCCTCTGGTTTACTCACAGTACGAAGCACTGCTGCGCCGCGGCGGAGGCGTCGATGCCTGGGCGCTGTGGCTGTTCGCGGCGTACCTGGCCTTCGGCGCCGGCTACTTCTGGCTGACCCGCGGGCTGCGCAACGGCGGCCACTCGCGCTGGTACGACCGGGTCATGCTGGTGCTGCTGACCGCGTCGGCGCTGGGCGTGAGCTATCTGAGCGGCTCCGGGCTGGGCAGCATCCTGATGATGGTCGCCGCCGGCGTCATCCCGTGGATGCTGCCGGTGCGCGGTGGCGTGATCTGGCTGCTGCTGAGCCAGCTGGCGGTGCTGCCGGTCTACTACCTCATCCTGAATTTCTCCCTGTTCGAAGCGGTGATGCAGTCGCTGCTGTATGGCGGCTTCTCTATGTTCATCTTCGTGACCAGCCTGGTGGCGCGGCAGCAGACCGATGCCCGTGAAGAGCAGCGCCGGCTCAATACCGAGCTGCGCGCCACCCGTGTGCTGCTGGCCGAAAGCGCCCGCGTCAACGAACGCACCCGCATTTCCCGCGAGCTGCACGATCTGTTGGGCCACCACCTGACCGCGCTCAGCCTGAATCTGGAAGTGGCCGGCCACATCACCGAAGGCCAGGCCCAGGAACACGTGCATCAGGCCCATACCCTGGCCAAGCTGCTGCTGACCGACGTACGCGAGGCGGTCAGCCAGCTGCGCGACAGTGGTGCGATCGACCTGGCCGCCGCGCTGCGCCCGCTGACCGAGCAGGTCCCCTCGCTGGAGATCCACCTGGATATCGACGAGCCACTGAGCGTGGAAGATCCCGAGCGCGCGCACGTGCTGCTGCGCTGCACCCAGGAAATCATCACCAATGCGGTGCGCCACGCCGGCGCGCGCAACCTGTGGATCAAGGTCCGGCGCGAGGCGCCTGGCATCGTGGTGCTGGAAGCGCATGATGATGGGGTGGGCGCCGACGGTATCGTGGTCGGCAATGGGTTGCGCGGGATGCGCGAGCGCCTGCAACAATGCGGTGGTGAGCTGCAGATCGAAACCCGCCGGGGACAGGGCTTCCGCCTTCGTGCCTCGGTACCCGGCGTGCCAGTATTGATGCTGACCGCTGTCATTGAAGGAGTGCGTTGATGATTCGCGTCTGCCTGGTCGACGACCAAACCCTGGTGCGGCAGGGGATCCGCTCGCTGCTGGCGCTCGATGACGGCATCGAAGTGGTCGCCGAGGCCGCCGATGGCCGCCAGGCAGTCGAGGTGGTTCCGCAGGTCCGCCCTGACGTGGTCCTGATGGACATGCGCATGCCGGTGATGTCCGGGCTGGAGGCGCTGCAGATGCTGTCGCGGCTGAACCAGCTGCCGCCGACCATCATCCTGACCACCTTCGATGACGACCAGCTGGTGCTGGCCGGGCTGAAGGCCGGCGCCAAGGGCTACCTGCTCAAGGATGTGACCCTGGACCAGCTGGTGGGCGCGATCCGGACCGTGGCCGATGGCGGCTCGCTGGTGCAGCCGGCGGTGACCCAGCGGCTGCTGTCGGGCCTGGAGCACATGCGCAACGAGTTCGTGAGCCTGGACCGGCCGGACCCGTTGACCGACCGCGAGACCGAGATCCTGCGGCTGATGGCCAGCGGCTTCTCCAACAAGGAGATCGCCAATTCACTGGGCGTGGCCGAGGGCACGATCAAGAACCACGTGTCCAACATCCTCTCCAAGCTGGGCGTGCGCGACCGTACCCGCGCCGTGCTCAAGGCCTTCGAACTGCAGCTGGTCTGAGCCTGCGGACCCGGCGCCAGCCTTCGGGCGGCCACGGGTTCGCAGGTAATTTATGAATTCTGTGAAACCCTTGCAGCGCAAGCGATGCAGGGGGATTTTTGGTCCCAGCGGCCGAATCCGGCAAAGAAATATTGTCCATCCGCTACGTGCTGACACGCGCGATGCGTTATCTTTCCGCTCCTTGTCTATGCAAAACCGCTGCCGACATGGAAACCGGTGTGCCAACCCTGATCAACAACACCGGCGAAGCCTGCTAGGATTGGCGCTTCGCTTCAATCAACCCGGCCGTGGGATCGGCCCCGGAGACTCCTGAATGACCCGTATTATCGAGTTCCTGATCGCCTTGGGGATCGTGGCTGGCCTGTTCGTCATCATTGGCGTATGTCTGCCGGGCGAGCGCCATATTTCCGAAAGCATCGAGACCAACCGCAAGATGACGATCGTGTACGACACGGTCAACAGCCTGCGCCGCTTCAAGGACTGGAACCCGCTCTTGCTGCGCGATCCCGCCGTTGAACTGAAGTACTCCGGCCCCGCTGCCGGCGTCGGCGCACGCCTGGACTACGCCTCCAAGGAAAGCTCCTTGGGCGAAGGTAGCTGGGTGATCACCGAGTCCGAGCAGAACAAGCACGTGGCGATCGAGATCGAGGACGCCTCCAAGGGTCACGACAAGACCACCCGCTTCACCCTGGAGCCGACCGGCAAGGGTGGCCGCAACGTCAAGATCACGCAGGACTACAGCGTCAAGTACGGTTTCAACCTGTTCGGTCGTTACGCTGGCCTGTACGTCAGCCGTCACGCCGGTGACGACCTGAAGCTGGGTCTGTCGCGCATGGCCAACATGCTGGCCACCGTGCCGAACGTGGACTACCGCACCGCCGAAGCCCCGCTGACCGATCTGGCCATCGTGGACGTCCCGGCCGAGGACCTGCTGGTCGTCACCGCCGGCAACGTGGACCGCGGCCAGGAGACCATCACCAAGTCCATCAAGGACAACCAGGAGTGGATCAAGCGCGTCATGGAGGCCAACAACCTCGAAGCCGCCGGTCCGTTCCGCATCATCACCACCGATTTCGGCGCCGAGAAGTACGCCTTCGACGTGGCGCAGCCGGTCAAGAAGAAGGGTGCTGAAGGCGCGACTGCCGAAGCCCTGACGGTGAAGATCGACGGTGGTGCACCGGTCAAGTACGTGCATGTTGCTCCGCACCGTTCGGCCCACGCGGCCTACACCGGCCACATGGCCGGCCTGGACATCGCCCGCAACGCTCTGCGTGCGTGGTCGGTGACCGGCGGCAACGAAGTGATCGACCGTCCGTACGAGTCCTGGAAGGACGGCGTGGAAAAGTCGTTCACTCCGGAAGGCACGTACGACATCTACTGGGCCGTCAAGTAATCCGACGGTTGCCGTGATGTAACGCACGACCTGAAACGCGCCGCTTCCTGCGGCGCGTTTTTTTTTGGGCTCCGGCAGCGGAGCACTGTCTGAAGGACGCAAGCATGCTCAACCTGGAACGACGCACGCGCAAACCCTCCCTGCTGGCCGGCCTGGGCGGCCTGCTGGCGGCCACCGGGGTCGGTCTGTCGGCCTACGCCTCGCACGGCATCGCCGATCCACTGGCGCAGTCGCATGTGACCACCGCGGCCTTGTACGCGTTCGGGCACGGGGTGGCGCTGGCCGTGCTCGGCCCGACCCAGCAGAACACGCTGGGTCGGCTGGCCCTGTATGTCCTGCTGATCGGCACGCTGCTGTTCTCCGGCAGCCTGGTGGCTGGCGCGTTGTGGACGCTCAGTACGCAGTTGGCACCGGTCGGTGGCACCGCGCTGATGGTCGGCTGGCTGGCCTACGGCCTCAACGCGCTGAGGCGCTGACATGCCCCGCTACCGCCGCGGTTTCGATGTCGATGAGGCGCATGACTGGCTGAGCCGGCGCGACCGGCGGCTGGGCACGTGGATGAAGCGGCTCGGCCCGATCCAGGCGCCGCCCGGCTGGGCGAAAACCTTTGATCCGGTCGACGCGCTGGCACGGGCGATCCTGTTCCAGCAGCTCAGCGGCAAGGCCGCCTCGACCATCGTCGGGCGGGTGGAGACCGCCATCGGCAGCACCCGCCTGCACGCCGATACGCTGGCGCGCATCGATGATGCCGGGCTGCGGGTCTGCGGGGTCTCGGGCAACAAGGCGCTGGCGCTGCGAGACCTGGCGCGTCGCGAGGCAGCGGGTGAGATCCCCGACCTGCGTCGGATGTCGGTGATGGACCACGACGCGATCATCGACGTGCTGGTCCCGATCCGCGGCATCGGCCGCTGGACGGTGGAGATGATGCTGATGTTCCGGCTCGGTCGCCCGGACATCCTGCCGGTGGACGACCTCGGTGTCCGCAAGGGCGCCCAGCGCGTGGACAAGGCCGAGCGGATGCCGACCCCGAAGGAGCTGCTCGCCCGCGGCGAGAAATGGGGCCCGTTCCGGACCTACGCGAGCCTGTACCTGTGGCGGATCGCAGATTTCACGGTGGATCCGAAGGCGACGACCAACCGCTCGCAGGGGTGAGGCTACGCGGCCGGTGGCTTCGGCGCGAAGGCCGGGTCGTCGCTGATTCGTGCCCGCGCTGGCTGGCGCTTCTTCGCCGCAAGGTAGCGGTGATGGTGGAAGGTGGCGAAGGTGCCGCGGAGGACCACGACCCCGATCACCAGCATCATCCCCATCCTCCGAAGCGTGTCTGTCAGGCCTGCGGTGTCCTGCCTCAGATGCATCACGAACACCCATGCCCACAACGCAGCGGTCAGGCAGGCCGCAATCCGGCTGCGTTTGTAGACCCCCACTGCCAGACCCAGGTAAACGCAGCCGACCATCGCAGCAGCGATGAAGTTCATCATGGCGAACACGTGCCGGTTCGTGACCCACGTCCAGCCGCCCGTGGCGAGGGTGAACACGGTGAGTCCCGCGCCCAGTAACCAGAGCTGCGTGACTGGCCTGGTGATCCCGCTCGGCACCTGTTCCCAGTGCGGTGCCGTTGGCGGGGTGGGGGGAACCTCACCGGCCTGGTAGGGATTCTGATCGTCCATGGTCGCCCTCCTTGTGGGTCGCGCTGGTCAGGGTATGGCGTCGTGCCAGCACCAGTGCCACGGTTCGTAGACAATCCCATGCGGGTTGTCGCGCGGGTAGCTCAGCTGGAACCCGAAGCGACCGGCATGCTCGCCCAGCCACGCGAACGCGGCAGTCGACTCGAACGATTCTTCCGCCGGCGGTTCGCCGGGTGTGCCGATATCCAGCGCGTAGCCGCTGTGGTGCTCGCTGTAGCCCGGCGCGGCGTTGACCTTGAGGATCTCCTCCACGCTCAGCCCGCGGTTGCGTTTGCGGGCGAATATCCCGAGCTGGTAATCGTGGCTGCGGTAGCCGGAGATCGCCTCCAGGGCGATGCCATCGGCAGCGGCCCGCGCGCGCAGGCGTTGCCAGCTGCGGGCGGCGTCACGCTGCAGCCAGAGTGGCCGCCGGTAGCGGTCGAAACCGGCCAGGTGCAGCTGAGCCGGTTCGGCTTCCAGCGCCAGGCCGCTCGCGGCCTCGTAGGCATCGGCATCAATCCCGAGGGTTTCGAGGCGATGCTGCAGTCCACTCAGGGGCAGCACCGCATCGGGCGCGCTGCCGCGGCGGCGATCCAGCACCTGGCGGTCCAGCGCATCCAGTGCCTCCTCGATGCCCGGCTCGCGCATCAGGCGCGGCACCAGTGGCAACACGCCGTGGGCGGTAGCGACGGCGAGGTAGCGCCCATCGCGCTTGCGCCGCAGGACCCACTGCGCGCGAGCCAGGGCGCGCGCGTCGGCAGAGCCGCGTGCACGCAGCAGGCCGCCAGGCCACAGTTCGATCTCGGCGGTGTTGATCAGCAGGGCAGGGGATCGGCGCATGCTGCCAGCTTAGTGCGCGCGCGGCGGTCCGGCCAGCGCCTGCAAAGCGTCGAGGAGAATGCGGGGACGTTCCGGGCTGATCACCAGGGCGCTGCCATCGCGCAGCGGCAGGTGCAGAACGCGGATGCTGTCGGTGATCAGGCAGAACGCCTTGCTGCGATCGGCCATGCGGTAGTGCCCGGACTGGAAGCCCGGTACGCCGTAGCCGTTGGTCTTGATCGAGGGCTTGTACCGGCCATGCTCGGCGAAGTCGACGATGCGCGCCTCGTCCAGACGCATCGCGCTGACCGGCACGCGCTTTCGGTAGAAGGTCGACAACACCTCCAGCGTGTCCTCATGCAGCACGATGCGACGCCGGCTGTAGGCCCAGGTCAGTACGGCTGCCAGCACGGCCAGGAAGGGCAGCGTGACCATCAGCTCGGTGTGCGAACGCTCCGGTGCGTCCAGCGCGGTGCCGACCATCACGCCGGCGACGAGCAGCAGCGGAACCCACAGCCACAGCAGTCGCCAGCCCGGCGATGGGGCAACCTCGAAGGGATGAGGTGCACTCACTTCATGCCTCCTTTTTGAAGATCAGTACCGACGTCGTGAAGGGAGGTGCCGACACCAGGCTGATCGCGTTGACCAGCTCCCAGCCGAGCTGGCCCTGCCGGGTCAGTTCCTCCTGGATCTGCTCGGCGTTGACGATCCCCATCAGGTTGGGTTTCACTTCAACGGTGAGATAGCTCCAGCGCCTGCTCATGATTTGCTCTCCTTGTCGGCGGTGGGTTTGGGAAGGCGTCCGGCCTTGCGCAGGGCATCGCGCAGCACGTATTCGATCTGTGCATTGAGGCTGCGCAGCTCGTCGTCGGCCCAGCGCTGCGCCGCCGCCAGAACGTCGGCATTGATACGCAGCGGGTACGCTTTCTTTTCGGTCATGCGGGGTCCTTTATCGACAGCGCGTGCCGTCCCCTCGGCGCCGCGTTGCGGTGGTAGCTGCCGACCCTGGGTCGGCACGCTGGTGCATCAATACAGCGAACCGGCGTTGACCACCGGCTGGGTGCCACGATCCGAACACAGCACGGTCAGCAGATTGCTCACCATGTGCGCCTTGCGCTCTTCATCGAGCTGGACCACACCGTTCTTCTGCAGTTCGGCCAGGGCCATTTCGACCATCCCGACCGCACCGGCGACGATCCGCGTACGTGCGGCGATGACCGCATTGGCCTGCTGGCGTTGCAGCATCGCCTGGGCGATTTCCGGGGCATAGGCGAGGTGGCTGATGCGCGCATCGATCACCTGCACGCCGGCATCGGCCAGGCGCTCGGCCAGCTCGTCCTTGAGGTGCTGGGAGATCTCGGCGGCATGGCTGCGCAGCGACAGCTGGCCTTCTTCGTGCTGGTCATACGGGTAGCTGGTCGCCATCGCGCGCAGCGCCGATTCGGACTGGATATGCACGAAGCTCTCGTAGTCGTCCACGTTGTAGACCGCTTCGGAAGCATCCACCACCTGCCACACGATCACCGCGGCGATCTCGATCGGGCTGCCGTCGAGCTCGTTGACCTTGAGCTTGCCGCTTTCGAAGTTGCGCACGCGCTGGCTCACCTTGACCTTGGTGAAGAACGGATTGTTCCAGCGCAGGCCGTTCTCCTTGACAGTGCCGACGTACTTGCCGAACAGGCTGACGACCACCGCCTGGTTGGGCTGCACGGTATACAGGCCGACCAGGCTGAGCAGGGCGGTGGTGGCCAGCACCAGGCTGCCCACGATCAGCGCCGGGTTGCGGTTTCCCTTGTCCACCCCGACCACGAACATCCACACGGCCACCGCGGTCAGGGCCAGCACCAGCAGCAGGAAGGGCAGGCCGGACAGCGAGCGGATCGACTTCTCTTTCATGGCAGGGCGTCCTTGGGTAGTTGATTGGAAGATATCAAATTGATATCACTTCGCAAGTGCCGCCCCAGCCGGCCACGCGGCGGCGGCACCGGCTAGAATGCCCTCCCGCCCCTGTTGCCCGGAACATCGCCATGTCCACGCTCGGTACGCCGCTGTCTCCTTCCGCCACCCGTGTGCTGCTGCTGGGATCCGGCGAACTCGGCAAGGAAGTCGCCATCGAGCTGCAGCGGCTGGGGGTGGAGGTGATCGCTGCCGACCGCTACGCCAACGCGCCGGCGATGCAGGTTGCACACCGTTCGCACGTGATCGACATGCTCGACGCCATGGCGCTGCGCGCGCTGATCGCACTGGAGAAGCCGCATCTGGTGGTGCCGGAGATCGAGGCGATCCATACCGAGACGCTGGTCCAGCTGGAACAGGAGCAGGGGCTGCGGGTAGTGCCGACTGCGCGTGCGGCACGCCTGACCATGGATCGTGAAGGCATCCGCCGGCTCGCCGCCGAGACCCTGGGTCTGCCGACCTCGCCGTACCGGTTCGTTGATACCGACGCCGAGTACCGCGCGGCGGTCGCTGCGATCGGGCTGCCGTGCGTGGTCAAGCCGGTGATGTCCTCCTCGGGCAAGGGCCAGAGCACGCTGCGTCAGGAGGCCGACATCGCGCCGGCCTGGGAGTATGCGCAGACCGGTGGCCGCGCCGGTGCCGGGCGCTGCATCGTGGAGGGCTTCATCGATTTCGAGTACGAAATCACGCTGCTGACCGTGCGTCATGCGGGCGGGACGTCGTTCTGTGCGCCGATCGGGCACTGGCAGAAGGATGGTGATTACCGCGAGAGCTGGCAGCCGCAGCCGATGTCGCCGCGTGCGCTGGCGCGGGCGGAGGAGATTTCGCAGGCGATCACCGATGAGCTGGGTGGCTGGGGGCTGTTCGGGGTCGAGCTGTTCGTGAAGGGCGACGAGGTGTGGTTCAGCGAGGTGTCGCCGCGGCCGCATGACACGGGTCTGGTGACGTTGGCCTCGCAGGAGTTGAGTGAGTTCGCGCTGCATGCGCGCGCGATTCTGGGGCTGCCGATTCCGGTGATCCGCCAGAGCGGTCCGTCGGCGTCGTGTGCGATGTTGGCACACGGTGAGGGTGTGCCGTTCTTCAGCAATGTGGCCGCAGCCCTGGTGCATCCGGATTCGGCGCTGCGCCTGTTCGGCAAGCCGAGTGTGCACGGGCATCGCCGGGTGGGGGTGACGTTGGCGCGCGGTGGGGATATCGAGGAGGCGCGGAAGATTGCGCGTGAGGCGGCTGAGGCTATCGGGATCGAGTTGCGGTCTTGAGGTGGGTTTGAGGCCCAAGCCTAAGCCGAAGCTGGCGCCTTGGTTGCTGTCGGTCTGAGGCGATCGGGCAGCCCGATGCAGGACACGCCGTAAACCCATCCTTGGGGGCTCGTAGTGCGGCATCCATGCCGCACACGGTCCTTCATCGGGCTGCCCGATCACCTCTTCGTGGAGGGTCGGTTGGGCGGATCCAACGGCGGGGCATAAAATGGCAGGACAAAAAAACGGCGAGCCTTGGCTCGCCGTTTTTCGTTGAATACGGAGCAGACTTTATTTCAGGTCGACCCACACCAGGTGGTGGTCGCTGCCGTCGGCGATTTTTGCTTCCGGGCTGTCATTGGCGGGCCAGAACACGCCGCTGCCGATGTAGCTGAAGCCGACCGAGGGTAGGACGTAGTCCAGGCGCATGGTGCCGGATTTCGGGCCGAAGTCGCCGGTGGCGTGGAAGGGCGCGCCTTTGCGGGTGATGCCTTTCTCGGCATAGGCCAGGCTGGTCTGTTCGGCGCCGACGCTGCGCGGGGTGGGGTAGCGCAGGACGCGGGGGTTTTCGATCAGTTCGACGATCGCTTCGTGGCGGCCGTCGCCGTCGACCGGGTCGTTGTTGAGGTCGCCGAGGATGACGAAGCGCGCGTCCTGCGCGAGGCCGCCGCATTGGCCGCGGTCATCGCACAGCCATGAAGTGTCGCGGTCCTTGAGGTAGTCCTGCCACAGGCGCAGTTCGTCGTGGTTGCGGGCGGCGTTGCGCTTCTCCGGGCCGTCGAAGACCGGCGGGGTCGGGTGCGAGACCAGGGCGTGTACGGTGCCGTTCGGGGTGGTCACCGGCACGTCCCAGTGCGATTTGGAGGACAGGCGCAGCTGCGACCAGACGTGGTCGTTGTAGAAGGATTTCCCGGTACGCGGGTCGATCGGGCGCAGGGCGCCGGGCATCGTGCTCCACTTCAGCAGCTGGAAACTGCGGACCTTGGCATCATCGATCGGGTAGCGCGACAGCACCAGCATGCCGTACTGGCCCGGGTGCAGGCCGTAGCCCCAGGCATCGTTGCCACGGGCGCGGCCTTCGCCGCCGATCTCGCCGTTGTTGTCCAGGTCCAGGCCGCTCTGCACGCCGGTGTTCACCGGGGCGAGGTAGCGGTAGGCGTAATGCAGCGGCTCACCGCCGCCCGGCTGGGCGGCTTCCAGGTAGCGCTGCTGGAAAAGGTCGGCGGCGCGATGGGCGTCGTCGTAATCGAACTCGTTGAGCAGCACCAGATCCGGGCGGACCTGCTGCAGGACGGCGGCAATCTTGCGCGCGTGTTCGCTGTCGCCTTCGAGCTCGGCGATCAGCCCGCCGGTCTCGTCGCTGTACAGGGAGGTGTTGTAGGTGGCGATCCGCAGCGGTGCGGAGGCGGTATCCGGCATGGCGGCGGTCTTGGCAGGGGTCTGGGCGCAGGCGCCGCAGAGCAGGGCCAGGGCAAGGATCAGGGGATTGGCTTTCATCCGCCTATTTTGCACCCGGCGCGGTGTCAGTGATGCGTCAGCGGCCGTCCAATTCGTCATCGAAGGCGTGCCAGCGGCGGCCGTCATAGGCCTCCAGCGGGCGGAACCGGCGCTTGTAGTCCATCTTGCGGTGGTCGCGGATCCAGTAGCCCAGGTACAGGTGCGGCAGCTGCTCGCGCTGGGCCCAGGCGATCTGCTGGAGGATCGCGAAGGTGCCCAGGCCGCGATGGGCCTGGTCCGGATCGAAGAAGGTGTAGACCGCCGAGAGTCCTTGCGGGGTCACATCGGTCACGGCGACCCCGAGCAGCGGGCCGCGATGGCCGTCCTCGCCCGGGGCGCGGATTTCGATGAAACGCCCCTGCGACCAGCGCCCGATCAGGAACTGGTCGAACTCGTGCGGGCCGTGCTCGTCCATGCCGCCCTGCGCGTGCCGGTGGGACAGGTAACGGTGGTACAGCGCGAACTGCTCTTCGGTCTGTTCGGCGGCGACGATACGCACTTCCAGATCCGCATTGCGGACCAGGCAACGACGCTGGCTGCGGTCCGGTGCGAAGCGGGCCACGGGGATGCGCACGGCTACGCAGGCGTGGCAGTCCGCGCAATGCGGGCGGTAGACCAGATCCCCAGAGCGGCGGAAGCCCCAGCCCAGCGCCATCGGGTACAGCGTGCCCAGGCGCGGATCGTTGGGATCGAGCACCAGATCGCGTGCGGCCCGTTCCGGCCAATAGCCACAGGGGTGGTCACCGGTCTGGAACAGTCGCAGCTCGTCGTCGCGGTCGCCGTGTATTGCCATGCCCACAGCATAGCCCCGTGCCGTCGCAGCCGCCGCGACTGTCTGCCAAATGAACACGGCTGGCCGGGCTGTCAACGGTGCTGGCGCCCACGCGTTGTTACCGGTGTGGGTGCCATGCACCGCACGCAGTTTCCCTCACAAACCGGAGTTACCCATGCGCAACCGCAAATCCCTCCTGCTGCTGGCCCTGCTGCTGTCCACCGGTGCTGCCGGCCTGGCGGTCGCTGCCGATACCCCCGCCGCCGCTGACAAGCCGGCCCGTGCCAAGCTGGACACCAATGGCGATGGCTTCATCGACCGCACCGAAGCGGCCAAGTCGCCCCGTCTGGCTGCGCAGTTCGACACGCTCGATGCCAACAAGGACGGCAAGCTCTCCCGTGAGGAACTGCCGCGCTGGCACGGCAAGCGCCACGGGCGTGGCCCGGGTGGGCATGGCGACTGGATGGCCAAGCTGGACACCAACAAGGACGGCCGCATCAGCCGCGAGGAGGCCAAGGCCGACCCGCGCCTGGCCGGGCGCTTCGATGCGATGGACGTCAACAAGGATGGTTACCTGGACAAGGCCGACCGCGAGCTGCGCATGAAGCAGCATCGTGATGCCTGGTTTGCCGCAGCCGATACCAACAAGGACGGCCAGCTGAGCAAGGCCGAGTTCGATGCGGCCAAGGGCCCGTTCGGTGGCCCGCGTGGTGATCATCGCGATGGCAAGCATCGCGATGGCAAGCCGCCGATGCCGCCGAAGGCACCGGCCACGAAGTAAGCGGTATGGCGGTGGTGTGTAACGAAAGCGCCGGTCATCGACCGGCGCTTTTCGTCCATCAGATGCGGCCGTTCCTGTACATCGCCCAGACGATGGTGCCGATCACCACAAGGTTCATCACCCACACCGCTTTGCGGCCGTAAAGCGACTCGTATTTCCAGTTCGGACCGGTGCGCCCGTGGCGGGCCGCGTCGCGCGCGATCATCGGCGCCATGATCCGCTGCAGCGGACCCAGACATTGATAATTGACCAGTCCCAGTCCGATGACGAGGGCCATCACCGGGGAGTACCAGCCCGGCTGAAGGTAGGTCAGGGCGAACACAGACATGCAGACCAGCATCGCAGTGAAGGTGCTGTAGTGGACGAACCTGCGGATCGCTGCGCGCTCGCTTTCGTTCTCGGCATATGAGAGCAGATAACGGCCGCCCAGGTAGCTGCCCAGCACGCCGCCGACCATGCCGCCGATGATCGCGCCCCAGGCGAGATCCGGTGGAAACACCTGTGTCTGGCTGGCCGCTGCCGTCAACGAGCCCATTGCCGCACCGCCGGAGACACTGGCACCGCCCAGGCCGAGCTTCCCGGTGCCCAGCCCGGTGCCCAGCAGGATCGCAGCACTGGCCGTGCCCGGGGCGGCGACCAGCACCATCGATACGACGGTCGTGGCGAAGGCGGCACTCGGCGCGCTGCTGCGGGCGAAGTCGCTGAAGCGACGCAGCATCTCCTCACGGACGGTGGCACGTGCACGCGACAGGCGCTTGCGCACGGCGGCATCACTGAGCCCGAGCAGATCGGCGACCTGCTGCGAACTCTGACCTTCGCGGTAATAGAGCAGCAGGGTTTCGCGGCTGTCTTCCGGCAGCGCCGAGATGATGTCTTCGGCGGCCAGTTCTTCCTCTACCCGTTGCAGATGATCCGGGGCACTGGGGCTGGGGTCGGCAGCCATGTTGATGGCGATCTCGGCGGCCTCGCCGGACAGCGGGCGGCCGCGGTTGGCGCGCAGCCAGTCACGGGCGAGATTGCGGGTGATCTGGCGCAACCAGGGCAGGAAGCTGGCATGGCTGTGCAACTGGTTGAGTTGCTGCCAGGCCTTGATGAACGCTTCCTGCGCGATGTCCTCGCTGGCATGCACATCGCGGGTGATCGCCAGCGCGATCGCGGTGACCGTGTTCTGGCAGGCCAGCACGATGCGGCCATACGACTGCTGGCAGCCGCCTGCGGCAGCGGGCAGCTCGCGTTCGAGCGTGGTGGTCAGCGGATGCGTCGTCACGATGTCCTCCCCCGGGGATGGTCCCATCATGACGCGTGCCGGCCCCGGATGTGACCGGGTAGCCGGCCAGCGGCCGGCTCTGCAGGCTTCCAACCGCACGAGGAGCCGGCCAGCGGCCGGCACTACCTGTTACTCGGTGGGCTGGATCCGGACCCGCACTTCCTCTTCTTCCGGCGGGGGGGCTGCCGGTGCGGTCGGCGACGCCGCCGGCTGCACGGTCGGGGTCGGCGCGGGCGCCGCGACCGGGGCGCTGCGGTGGCGCATGACCACCACCATCGCCACGGCAGCGATCACCAGCAGCAGGCCGATACGGATGCGCCAGGCCCAGTTGCGCGGCGCATCGTTCTGGGCGACCTCGTCGCGGAACGCGAACTGCGCGGTCGGGTGATCGCGGCGGGTGGTTTCGAGCAGGCGCGCATCGCGCAGGATCTCGCGGGCGCGGGGCTGGTCATCGGCATGCACCACCCACAGGGTCGGGTGGGTAGTGGCCTTTTCCTTGTCCAGATAGCTGAACTGGCTGCCGCGTTTGCTGTGGTACGAGCGTCCGTTGGTGATGCGCACCTCGATGCCGGCGTCGCGCAGCAACTGGGCCACGCCTTCGACGGTTTCCACGCGCTGGCTGTTGAAGATCTGTCTCATGTCAGTCCTTGGCCGGCACGGCGGCAGCCGCGGCACTGTCGTCGACCACGCGGATCAGGCCTTCCTGCGCCGTGCTGGCGACCAGGATGCCGTTGCGGGTGAAGAACTGGCCACGCGCCAGGCCACGCGAATCCTGCGCGCTGGGACTGTCCAGCGAGTACAGCAGCCAATCGTCGGCGCGGAACGGGCGGTGGAACCAGATCGCATGGTCCAGCGAGGCCATCTGCACATGCGGCTGGTAGTAGCTGATGCCGTGCGGGAAGGTCGCGGTGCCGAGCAGGTGGAAGTCCGAGGCGTAGGCGAGCAGCGCCTGATGCAGCTCCGGGGCATCGCCGACGGTCTCGTTCAGGCGCAGCCAGACCTGGTGGTACGGCGGGCGCTTGGGCGGGTTGAGTTCGTCACGCGGGTACACATGGCGGAACTCGAACGGGCCGCCCCGCGAGAGCCAGCGCTGCACCTTGATCGGCAGACGATCCAGGACCGCCTGCGGCAGCGGCTGGTTCGGTTCGATGTCTTCCGGCTGCGGCACTTCGGGCATCTTGTGCTGGTGCTCGGCACCGGTCTCGGCCTGCTGGAACGAAGCGGCGCAGAAGAAGATCACCTTGCCGTGCTGGATCGCGGTGACCCGGCGGACGGAGAAGCTGCCGCCATCGCGGGTGCGGTCCACGTCATAGACGATGGGGTGGTCGATGTTGCCGGCACGCAGGAAGTAGGCGTGCAGCGAATGCACGTGACGGCCGTTCTCGACCGTCTTCTGGGCGGCCGACAGCGCCTGGCCCAGCACCTGGCCGCCAAAAACATACTTGGTACCGATATCGCGGCTCTGGCCGCGGAACAGATTGTCTTCCAGGCGTTCGAGCGAGAGCAGGTCGATCAGCTCGGAAACGACGGGTTCGTGCGTGGCGGACAAAGGCGGCAACCTGGGTTGGACTGGCGCCGATTATACGGGCTCCGGTAGGGCCGGCTGCTGGCCCGCTCCTCGTCAGGTACAGGTGTAGGGAAGCCGGCCAGCGGCCGGCACTACCGGTGTGCGCGGGCGCGCTTCAACCGTGGTGGGTCATCCCTTTCCCAGCCGCGCGACCAGTCCCTGCAGCGCCTGCTGGGTGTCCGGGGCGTACCAGGCCTCGATGAAGCGATCCAGCTGGATCAGATCGGCGTGCAGGGCCTCGTGGAGATCGGCACGGGCGATCGCGCGGGTCAGCAGCATCGGCTGGCGCGGCAGCGTGAGCAGGCCCTGCAGCCAGGCCACGGCACGGGCAACCACCAGATTGGCGTCGACCACCTCATCGACCAGCCCGATCTGCAGCGCACGCTCGGCCGGCACCATTTCGCCGCCGACCAGCAGGGTGGTGGCCCGGTGGTGGCCGACCACGCGGCGCATCAGGCGCTGGATGCCTTCCGGCGCGACCAGCCCGACCTGCACTTCGTTCAGGCCGATCACCGTGGGATGGGCGGCGTCGGGGCTGCGGGCGATGATCCGATAGTCGCAGCACAACGCGAGCACGCAGCCGCCGGCCGGGGCGTGCCCGGTCATGGCGGCGACCACCGGCACGCGGCACTCGGCCAGGGTGCGCACGGCGCCGAAGAAGGCCTGCCAGCTGTCCAGCAGCTTGTGTTTGTCATCGCCGTGGCCGAGCAGGTGCGGCACGTCCATGCCGGCGCTGAAGATGCGCTCGCTGCCGGACAGCACGATGCCGTGCACATCATCGGACATCGCCTGGTTGATCGCGTGGATCAGGTGCCGGCACAGCTCGGTGTCCAACGCATTGACCGGTGGCCTGGCCAGCCGCAGTTCGCGGATGGGGCCGTGGTTGATCACCTCGATGAGCGTCGTCATGCTGCAGTCTCGTTGCGGACAGGGAACGAAGCCGATGATAACCAAACCATTCGTGTGCGTATTGTTGGGATTGTGTGCGTTCGCAACATCCGCGTGGGCCGCAACGCCGGCCTGTGTGTCACTGCGCGATGGGTGGGTGCGCCTGCCGCCCGGTGCGATGCCGATGGCGGCCGGCTACGGCCAGATCCACAACGACTGCCGCGAGGCGGTGGTGGTGGTCGCCGCCGGCAGCAAGGCGTTCGGCGATGTCTCGCTGCACGAAACCACGCTGGTCGACGGCGTCAGCCGCATGCGCGCGGTCGAACGCCTGCCGATCGCGGCGGGGGCGACGGTCGTGCTGAAACCCGGTGGTCTGCACCTGATGTTGATGCAGCCGGAGGTGGCGCTGAAAGAGGGGGTGCAGCTGCCGTTGCGGCTGAGCCTGGAAGATGGGCGCAAGGTGGATGGAACGTTGCAGGTGCGCAGCGCGGTGCCGTAAAGATGCATGGGCCGTGGTAGTGCCGGCCGCTGGCCGGCACCCACGCAGTCCATCGTTGCCATGAAACTGCCGGCCAGTGGCCGGCACCACTTTTCAGTTCGGCTCGGCGGAACCTCTCAGCTTGACGCGGTCCGGATCGCCTCGGGCAACGGCGCGCTCTTGCCGGTCTGCGTGTCCATCCAGACCACCACCACGTTGCCATCCGAATACAGCGTGCTGTCGTTCTTCTCGTCCACGATGCGGTGGCCGATGGTCACGCTGCTGTTGCCGAGACGCTCGACGAACAGCTCCACCACGATGTCGTTGGGCCACACGATCGGCAGGCGGTAGTTGACGTTGGTCGCCGCCACTACCGGTGCGATCCGGTCGGTCATCGAAACGCCCTCCACGCCCAGCATCCAGCGCACGCGCGCTTCTTCCAGGTAGGAGATGTACTTGGCGTTGTTCACGTGGCCCATGCTGTCCATGTCGCGCCAGCGGACGCTGATCGGCACGCGGGCGAGGATCTTGTGCTCGTTGCTCATGCGGTCTTCTTCTTGGTCTTGCTGGGGGCTTTGGTCGCGGCGGTCTTGCGCACGGCCTTCTTCGGTTCCGGCTTGGCCTTGCGCGGCGGGCGGGCGTCGGGCTTGTTGGCCACGGCCGCCGGCTGTTCCGGACGCGCGCTGGTGGAGGGCAGCATTTTGGCCAGGAACTGGCCGGTGTACGAGGTTGGGCAGGCCGCCACGTCCTCCGGCGTACCGGTGACCAGGATGGTGCCACCGCGATGGCCACCTTCCGGACCCAGATCGACGATCCAGTCGGCGGTCTTGATCACGTCCAGGTTGTGTTCGATCACCACCACCGTGTTGCCTTCGTCGCGCAGCTTGTGCAGCACGCCGAGCAGCGCCTCGATGTCGTGGAAGTGCAGGCCGGTGGTCGGCTCATCCAGGATGTACAGCGTGCGCCCGGTATCGCGGCGCGACAGTTCCTTGGACAGTTTCACGCGCTGCGCTTCACCACCGGACAGCGTGGTCGCGCTCTGGCCCAGCTTGATGTAGCTCAGGCCCACATCGACCAGCGTTTCCAGCTTGCGCGCGATGCTCGGCACCGGCTCGAACAGCTTCAGGGCATCTTCGACGGTCATCTGCAGCACGTCGTTGATGTTGTAGCCCTTGTACAGGATCTCCAGCGTTTCGCGGTTGTAGCGCTTGCCGTGGCAGACATCGCAGGGCACGTACACGTCCGGCAGGAAGTGCATTTCCACCTTGATCAGGCCATCGCCCTGGCACGCTTCGCAGCGGCCACCGCGCACGTTGAAGCTGAAGCGCCCCGGCGAATAGCCGCGTGCACGCGCTTCGGGCACCTGCGCGTACAGCTCGCGCAGCGGCGTGAACAGACCGGTGTAAGTGGCCGGGTTCGAGCGCGGGGTGCGGCCGATCGGCGACTGGTCGATGTCCACCACCTTGTCGAACAGATCCAGGCCGTCGACTTCCTTGTATGGGGCGATCGGGTGCGAGGAGCCGTTGATCTCGTTGGCGGCCAGCGAGAACAGGGTGTCGTTGATCAGGGTCGACTTGCCCGAGCCGGACACGCCGGTGATGCAGGTCAGCAGGCCCGAGGGAATATCCAGGTCCACGCCCTTGAGGTTGTTGCCGCTGGCACCGCGCAGGTGCAGGGTCATCTTCGGGTTGGGCTTGTGCCGGCGCGCCGGGATCTCGATGGCGCGCTTGCCCGACAGGTACTGGCCGGTCAGCGAACGCGGGGCATCCAGGATGTCCTGCAGCGTGCCCTGGCCGACGATCTCGCCGCCGTGCACGCCCGCGCCCGGACCGATGTCCAGCACGTAGTCGGCCAGACGGATCGCGTCCTCGTCATGCTCGACCACGATCACCGTGTTGCCGAGGTCGCGCAGGCGGGTCAGGGTGCCGAGCAGGCGTTCGTTGTCGCGCTGGTGCAGGCCGATCGAGGGCTCATCCAGCACGTACATCACGCCGACCAGGCCGGCGCCGATCTGCGAGGCCAGCCGGATGCGCTGGGCTTCGCCACCGGAGAGGGTATCGGCTTTGCGCTCCAAGGTCAGGTAATCCAGGCCGACGTCGACCAGGAAGCCGAGCCGTTCGCCGATCTCCTTGACGATCTTGCCGGCGATCTCGCCGCGCCAGCCGGGCAGGGTCATGCTGCTGAAGAACTTCAGCGCATCGTCGATCGGCATCACCACCAGTTCCGGCAGCGCACGGTCGGCCACGAACACATTGCGCGCGGCCTTGTTCAGGCGCTGGCCCTGGCACTCGGGGCAGTTGCGCTCGCTGATGTACTTGGCCAGCTCTTCGCGGACGGCCGAGGATTCGGTCTCTTTGTAGCGGCGCTCGAGGTTGGGAATGATGCCCTCGAAGCGATGCTTGCGCTGGGTGCGGCCACCGGCTTCGGTGAAGTAGGTGAAGGTGATCGTCTCTTCGCCGCTGCCGTACAGCACGGCCTGGCGCACGTCCTCGGGCAGGCTCTGCCAAGGGGCGTCGGTGTCGAACTTGTAGTGCTTGGCCAGCGAGGCGATCAGCTGGAAGTAGTACGCATTGCGGCGGTCCCAACCGCGCACGGCGCCGGCCGAGAGCGACAGCTCCGGGTGCACCACCACGCGCGAGGGGTCGAAGAACTCGGCCATGCCCAGGCCATCGCAGCCCGGGCAGGCGCCGACCGGCGAGTTGAACGAGAACAGGCGCGGTTCCAGCTCCGGCAGCGAGTAATCGCAGACCGGGCAGCTGTACTTGGAGGAGAACAGATGCGCAGGCGCATCCTCCACATCCAGCGACTGCACCGAGACCATGCCGTCGCCAAGCTTGAGCGCGGTTTCAAAGCTCTCGGCCAGGCGCTGCTTGATGTCCTCGCGCGGGCGGAAACGGTCGATCACCGCTTCGATGGTGTGCTTCTGGCGCAGTGCCAGCGGCGGCACCGCATCGATTTCATGCAGCTGGCCGTCCACCCGCACGCGCACATAGCCCTGCGCGCGCAGCTGGTCGAAGACCTGGGCGTGCTCGCCCTTGCGCTCGCGGATCACCGGCGCCAGCAGCATGTAGCGCTGCTCGGCATCCAGGGTCAGCACGTGGTCGACCATCTGGCTGACCGTCTGCGCTTCCAGCGGGTAGCCGTGGTCCGGGCAGCGCGGGCTGCCGACGCGGGCGTACAGCAGGCGCAGGTAGTCGTAGATCTCGGTGATCGTGCCGACGGTCGAGCGCGGGTTGTGCGAGGTCGATTTCTGCTCGATCGAGATCGCCGGGGACAGGCCCTCGATGTGGTCCAGGTCCGGCTTTTCCATCACGCTGAGGAACTGGCGGGCATAGGCCGACAGCGACTCCACGTAACGACGCTGGCCTTCAGCGTAAATGGTGTCGAACGCCAACGAGGACTTGCCCGAGCCGGACAGGCCGGTGATGACAATCAGCTTGTCGCGGGGCAGGTCGAGATCGATGTTCTTGAGATTGTGCGTCCGCGCGCCGCGGATGCGGATGAAATCCATCGCCATGGGGGATCCGTTGTGGGGCTTCGGCTCAGGGAGCCGGCAAGCGGGTGGGGCAATCGGAAACGGCAATCGGTCAGCCTACCGAGCTTGGGATTTGGGGGCAATCGCGGACTTTGCCACCCCCATGTCTCATTCCCTGAGACCCCACGAGCCGGTTTCCTGAACCGTATTCAGCCAAATCCGGGTCAGAGCAGGGGGTGGGTTGACCCGAAGTGGTTGAAGTCATTAAAATTCCGCTTCTGTCCGCCCTCGATGGCGGCAGTCCATAGACCACAATAACTACAGAGGAAGTCTGGTCATGTACGCAGTACTGGTAACCGGCGGTAAGCAATACCGCGTGGCGCAGGGCGAAACGCTCCGCGTTGAAAAGCTCGAAGTCGAAGTCGGCAACGAGATCAAGTTCGACAACATCCTGATGCTGGGCGACAGCGATGGCATCAAGCTGGGCGACGCGCTGAGCGGCGCTTCGGTCACTGCCAAGGTCGTGTCCCAGGGTCGTGCCGACAAGGTCCGGATCATCAAGTTCCGTCGCCGTAAGCACCACATGAAGCGCCAGGGTCACCGTCAGTACTACACCGAAATCGAGATCACCGGCATTGCCGGTGGCAGCAAGTAATAAGGAGAAGCAGTCATGGCACATAAGAAGGGCGTAGGCTCATCGCGCAACGGTCGCGACTCCAACCCGAAGTACCTCGGCGTCAAGATCTTCGGTGGCCAGGCCATCGATGCCGGCAACATCATCGTGCGTCAGCGCGGCACCCAGTTCCATCCGGGTACCGGCGTTGGCCTCGGCCGTGACCACACCCTGTTCGCGCTCGTCGACGGCAAGGTGGAGTTCTCGGTCAAGGGCCCGAAGAAGCGTCGTACCGTCAGCGTCGTCGCCGAAGCCTGATCTTCAGCGGTACGCAGGCGCCCACGCCACGGCGTGGGGTCGCTGACGAAAGCCCCGCTTCGGCGGGGTTTTTCGTTGGTATCAACTATCGGGCGGGACATTTCCCGCCGCCGGCCCTGGATCGTACCGGGGCCGTTAGACTCTGCGGTGGGGTGCACCTCGCGCCCGCCGCCTCCAGATTGGCATCCAGAATCATGAAACTTGTAGACGAAGCAGAAATCCAGGTGATCGCCGGCAATGGCGGCAACGGCTGCATCGGTTTCCGTCGCGAGAAGTTCATTCCGCTGGGCGGGCCGGACGGTGGCGACGGCGGTAATGGCGGCAGCGTGTGGATCCGCGCCGACGAGAACCTCAACACCCTGGTCGATTTCCGCCATGACCGCATCTTCAAGGCGCAGCGTGGCGAGAACGGCATGGGCCGCCAGGCCTATGGCAAGGGCGGCGAAGACCTGGTCATCACCGTGCCGATCGGCACCGTGATCATGAACGTCAGCACCGATGAAGTGATCGGCGATCTGACCAGCCATGGCGACCGCCTGCTGGTGGCCAAGGGCGGCCGCGGTGGCCTGGGCAACATGCATTTCAAGAGCTCCACCAACCGCTCGCCGCGCCAGGCGCTGCCGGGTGAAGAGGGTGAAGAGCGCCTGCTCAAGCTCGAGCTGAAGCTGCTGGCCGACGTCGGCCTGCTGGGCTTCCCGAACGCCGGCAAGAGCACGCTGATCCGTGCGGTGTCGGCGGCGACCCCGAAGGTCGCCGATTACCCGTTCACCACGCTGTACCCCAATCTGGGCGTCGTGCGCGTGGAGAACTACCGCAGCTTCGTGATCGCCGACATTCCCGGCCTGATCGAGGGTGCGGCCGATGGCGCGGGCCTGGGCGCGCAGTTTCTGCGCCACCTGCAGCGCACCCGCCTGCTGCTGCACCTCGTGGATATCTCCCCGATGGAAGGGGGCGTGGAAGGTGTCTCGCCGATCGAGCAGGTCCGTGCGATCGAGCGCGAGCTGGAAAAGCACGACCCGGAGCTGCTGAACAAGCCGCGCTGGCTGGTGCTGAACAAGGCCGACCTGATGTTCGAGGACGAGGCCAAGGCCGCCGCCGAGAAGATCGTCGCCGAGCTGGGCTGGACCCAGCCGTGGTACCTGGTCTCGGCGCTGGGCCGTGAAGGCACCTGGCCGATCATGAACAACGTGATGGCCTTCTTCGATCGCCAGAAGGAAGACGAGGCGCAAGCGCGCGATGCGTACTGAGCGCACCCGCGCGCCCCTGAGAAACCCGGCTGCGGCCGGGTTTTTCTGTGGGGCCGTCGTCACCGCCGACCGGGCTGGCCGTCGCAGATCGCAGGCAACAAAAAACCCGGCCGGGGCCGGGTTTTTCTCTGCGGCTGGATCGAAGCCACGCGGGGCGTGGCTCTACGACACCCGCAGCGCCGTATCAGGCGGCCTTGATGGCCTTGATGCGCGCGGTCAGGCGGCTCTTATGGCGAGCAGCCTTGTTCTTGTGGATCAGACCACGCGAGCTGAAACGGTCGAGGATCGGCTGGGCAACAGCGAAGGCTGCCTCGGCGCCGGCGGCGTCATTGGCATCCAGAGCCTTGATCACCTTCTTGACAGCGGTGCGCAGCATCGAACGCTGAGCCGTATTGCGCGCGTTGCGCACGACGGTCTGCTTGGCGCGCTTCTTGGCGGACTTGATATTGGCCACAGTGGTGGTTTCCTGAAAAATCGGTGTAATGGGAACAGCAAGCTGGAAAGTATGATGGCTCGAAAAATGTACGTCAAGTCAATTGTCAAGAGGGAACACGGGTGAGTTCACCAAGGATGTTGCGGGGCCTGCTGTCTTTCAGCAGCATGACCATGATTTCGCGGGTGTTGGGGCTGGTTCGCGACCTGGTCATCACCACCACGTTCGGCACCAATGCGGTGACCGACGCCTTCTGGGTCGCCTTCCGGGTGCCCAATTTCCTGCGCCGGCTGTTCGCCGAGGGCTCGTTCGCCACCGCGTTCGTCCCGGTGTTCACGGAGGTGAAGGAAACCCGCTCGCATGCCGAACTGCGCGAACTGATGTCGCGGGTGGCCGGCACGCTGGGCGGGGTACTGCTGCTCGTCACCGCGCTGGCGTTGATCTTCGCGCCGCAGCTGGCGACCCTGTTCTCCAGCGGGGTGGATACCGACCCGGCCAAGCACGGCCTGCTGGTGGACCTGTTCCGGCTGACCTTCCCGTTCCTGCTGTTCGTCTCGCTGACCGCGCTGGCCGGCGGAGCGCTCAACAGTTTCCAGAAGTTCGCGATGCCGGCGCTGACCCCGGTGATCCTCAACCTGTGCATGATCGCCGGTGCGCTGTGGCTGGCCCCGCGGCTGGGTGGCACCCCGGAGAAGCAGATCCTGGCCCTGGGCTGGGCGGTGCTGGCCGCGGGCCTGCTGCAGCTGCTGTTCCAGCTGCCGTCGCTGAAGGGCATCAACCTGCTGACCCTGCCGCGCTGGGGCTGGCAGCATCCCGGGGTGCGCAAGGTGCTGACCCTGATGGTGCCGACCCTGTTCGGTTCCTCGATCGCGCAGATCAACCTGCTGCTGGATACGGTGATCGCCGCCAAGCTGACCGATGGCTCGCAGTCCTGGCTGTCGCTGGCCGACCGCTTCCTGGAACTGCCGCTGGGCGTGTTCGGCGTGGCGCTGGGCACGGTGATCCTGCCGGCGCTGGCCCGCCACCATGTCAGTACCGACAAGGCCGGCTTCTCCAGTGCGCTGGATTGGGGTCTGCGCACGACGCTGTTGATCGCCATCCCCGCCATGCTGGGCCTGCTGCTGCTGGCCGAGCCGCTGATTGCCACCGTGTTCCAGTACGGCCGCTTCACCGCGTTCGATACCCGCATGACCGCGCTGTCGGTGTATGGCCTGAGCTTCGCCCTGCCGGCCTTCGCGCTGCTCAAGGTGGTGCTGCCGGCCTTCTACGCCCGTCAGGACACCCGCACCCCGGTCCGCGCCGGTGTGGTCGCGCTGGTGGCCAACATGGTCTTCAACGTCATCCTGCTGGCCGTGCTGTACCACGTGATGGTGCCGGAGGCGCTGAAAGCGCAGGGCGTCTGGGTCGCGTTGGGCAAGCAGCCTGGCCTGCATCTGGCGCTGGGTATCGCCAGTGCGCTGTCCAGTTATCTGAACCTTGGCCTGCTCTGGTACTGGCTGGGCAAGACCGATGTCTACCAGCCCAAGGCGGGCTGGGGCGGCTATGCGACCAAGCTGGGGCTGGCCTGCCTGGCCATGGTGGCGGTGCTGCTGGGCCTGCGCTACGGGATGGCGGACTTCACCGGCATGGACAAATGGCACCGGATCGGCAACCTCGCGCTGCTGGTCGGCGGCGGTGGCCTGACCTATCTGGTGGCCCTGGTTGCCATGGGCTTCCGCCCGCGCCACCTGCGGGAGCATTGATCCGGGGGCAGCCCGGCTATACTTCATGGCTATCTCTTGCAAAGCATCGGCCCTGGTGGGCCGCATTCCACGTAGATGAGCAGGCTGTTTAGAAACGTCGAAGGCGGGCAGTTGTTCCCGCACGGAAGCGTGGTCTGCATCGGCGCATTCGACGGCCTGCACCTGGGTCATCGTGCGTTGGTGCGCCACGCCGTTTCGCGCGCGCGCGCGCTGGGCGTGGCTGCCGTGGCGGTGGCTTTCGAGCCGCTGCCGCGCGAGTACTTCGCCCAGGGCGAGCCGCCGCCGCGATTGACCCTGGCCCGTGACAAGGTCGCCATGCTGCGCGAACTGGGCGTGGATGCGATCGGCCTGCTGCGCTTCGATGCGCGCATGGCCGCGATGCAGGCCGAGGCGTTCGTCGAGCAGCTGCTTGTGCACCGGCTGAGCGCGCGCGAGGTGTGGATCGGGCCGGAGTTCTGCTTCGGCAACCGCCGCAAGGGCGATCTGGCCCTGCTGCAGGCGATGGGCCGCGAGCGTGGCTTCAGTGCGGGGGAGATCGAGCCGGTCGACCTGCACGGCGAGCGCATTTCCAGCACCCGCATCCGCCAGCTGCTGCGCGCCGGTGATTTCCGTCATGCCGGCGATCTGCTGGGCAGGCCGTATACGATTGGGGGCAGGGTAGTGCGCGGCCGCCAGTTGGGCCGTACGCTGGGGTTCCCGACCGCCAACCTGCGCTTTCCGAAGACGCCGGCGCTGTCGGGGATCTACGCGACCTGGGTCCACGGTGTGTTCGACCAGCCGTGGCCCTCGGTCTCCAGCTTCGGTACGCGTCCCACCGTGGATGGCGTGGAGCCGCTGCTGGAAGCGCACCTGTTTGATTTCCAGGGCGACCTGTACGGCCGCCACATCGATGTCGAGTTCGTCGCCAAGCTGCGCGATGAAGAAAAGTTCCACGATCTGGCTGCGTTGACCGACCAGATGCACCGTGACGCCGAACAGGCCCGTCACATCCTTTCCGAACACAGATTGCGAGCCACTGCGTGAGCCAGGACTACAAAGCCACCCTTCATCTGCCGGCAACCGAATTCCCGATGCGCGGCGACCTGCCCAAGCGCGAGCCGGGCATTCTGTCGCGCTGGGAGGACGAGGGCCTTTACGCCCGCCTGCGCGACAACGCGCAGGGCCGCCCGCTGTTCGTGCTGCACGACGGCCCGCCTTACGCCAATGGCCAGATCCACCTGGGCCACGCGGTCAACAAGATCCTCAAGGACATCATCGTCAAGTCGCGCTACCTGGCCGGCTTCGATGCGCCCTACGTACCGGGCTGGGATTGCCACGGCCTGCCCATCGAGATCGCGGTCGAGAAGAAGTGGGGCAAGGTCGGCGTCAAGCTCGATGCGGTCGCGTTCCGCCAGAAGTGCCGCGAGTTCGCCGAAGAGCAGATCGAACTGCAGCGCCGCGACTTCAAGCGCCTGGGCGTGATCGGCGATTGGGACAACCCGTACAAGACGCTGAGCTTCGATTTCGAAGCCAACGAGATCCGTGCGCTCTCCAAGGTGTTCGCCAACGGTCACATCGTGCGCGGCGCCAAGCCGGTGCACTGGTGCTTCGACTGTGGCTCGGCGCTGGCCGAAGCGGAAATCGAATACCAGGACAAGACCTCGCCGGCGATCGACGTGGCCTACGTGTCGCGTGATTCGCAGCAGCTGGCCGAGCGCTTCGGCGTGACGCTGCCGGCCGATGTCGAGGTAGCGGTGCCGATCTGGACCACCACCCCGTGGACGCTGCCGGCCTCGCTGGCGGTGTCGCTCGGTGCGGAGATCGAATACGTGCTGGCCGAAGGCCCGGCCCACCACGGCAAGCGCCGTTGGCTGGTGCTGGCCGCCGCGCTGGCCGAACGTTCGCTGCAGCGCTACGGCGTGGACGGCCTGGTCGTGCACGGTCGTGCCACCGGCGCCGCGCTGGAAAATCTGCTGCTGGCCCATCCGTTCTACCCGCAGCGCGACATCCCGCTGCTCAATGGCGACCACGTCTCCGACGAAGACGGTACCGGTGCGGTGCATACCGCCCCGGGCCATGGCCAGGAAGACTTCGTGGTCAGCCAGCAGTACGGGCTGATGGACAAGTACAACGCCGGCCAGATCAACCCGGTCGACGGCCGTGGCGTGTACCTGTCCTCGACCCCACCGGCCGGCGATGTCGAGCTGGCGGGCCTGCACCTGTGGAAGGCGCAGCCGCTGATCGTCGATGTGCTGCGTGCCTCCGGTGCGCTGCTGGCGTATGTCGAGATCGTGCACAGCTACCCGCACTGCTGGCGCCACAAGACGCCGGTCGTGTTCCGCGCCACCCCGCAGTGGTTCATCTCGATGGACAAGGCCAACCTGCGCCGCGATGCGATGGCCGCGATCGACAACGTCGGCTGGTTCCCGAGCTGGGGCAAGGCGCGCATCGGCTCGATGGTCGATGGCCGCCCGGACTGGTGCATCAGCCGCCAGCGCACCTGGGGCGTGCCGATCGCGCTGTTCACCCACCGCGAAACCGGTGAGCCGCACCCGCGCACCGTGGAATTGATGCAGCAGGTCGCCGACCGCGTGCAGGCCGAAGGCATCGACGTGTGGTACTCGCTGGACAGCGCCGAACTGCTGGGCGAGGAAGCGCCGCACTACGAGAAGGTCACTGACATCCTCGATGTCTGGTTCGACTCGGGCGTGACCCATGAAGGCGTGCTGCTGGCGCGTGGCTTCGGCAAGCCGGCCGATCTGTATCTGGAAGGCTCGGATCAGCACCGCGGCTGGTTCCAGTCCTCGCTGCTGACCGGCGTGGCCATCGACAAGCAGGCCCCGTACAAGCAGTGCCTCACCCATGGTTTCACCGTGGATGAGAAGGGCCGCAAGATGTCCAAGTCGCTGGGCAACGGCATCGAGCCGCAGGACATCATGAAGACCCTGGGCGCGGACATCCTGCGCCTGTGGATCGCCTCGGCCGATTACAGTAATGAAATGTCGCTGTCGCAGGAAATCCTCAAGCGCAACGCGGATGCCTACCGGCGCCTGCGCAACACCGCGCGCTTCCTGCTCGGCAACCTGGACGGCTTCGACCCGGCCCAGCATCTGGTGGCCCCGGCCGACATGGTCGCGCTGGACCGCTGGATCGTGCATCGCGCCTTCGAGGTGCAGGAGAAGATCAAGGCGGCGTACACCGGCTACAACATGGCCGAGATCGTGCAGCTGCTGCTGAACTTCTGCAGCGTGGATCTGGGCTCTGTGTATCTGGATGTCACCAAAGACCGCCTGTACACCATGCCGGTGGACTCGCGCGGCCGCCGCTCGGCGCAGACCGCGATGTACCACATCGCCGAAGCGTTCACGCGCTGGATCGCGCCGATCCTGAGCTTCACCGCCGATGAGCTGTGGGGGTACCTGCCGGGCGAGCGCAAGGAGAACGTGCTGTTCGCCACGTGGTACGACGGTCTGGTTCCCTTGCCGGCCGATGCACCGCTCAACGCAGCCGACTTCGACCAGCTGCTGGCGCTGCGCGAGCAGGTCGCCAAGGTGCTTGAGCCGATGCGCGCCAACGGTGCGATCGGTGCGGCGCTGGAAGCGGAGATCACCGTCGCCGCCGATGCCGAGACCGCCGCGCGCTGGCAGCCGCTGGCCGAGGAGCTGCGCTTCCTGCTGATCAGCGGTGACGTGCAGGTGCGCCCGGCGACCACCGACGAGGTGTTCGTCAGCGCCCAGCCGACCGGCAAGCAGAAGTGCGTGCGCTGCTGGCATTACCGCGCCGATGTCGGCTCGGTCGCTGCGCATCCGGAACTGTGCGGCCGCTGCGTGACCAACATCGACGGTGCCGGCGAAGACCGGCGGTGGTTCTGATGACCGCCGCCCGTCCGCGTCCGAACGCGCTGATCTGGCTGCTGCTGTCGGCAGCGATCATCATCGCCGACCAGTGGAGCAAGGCCTGGGTGCTGTCCAGCCTGCCCGAGTACGAGCCGGTGGTGGTCATCGAGGGCTTCTGGAACTGGTACCGCACCTACAACACCGGCGCAGCATTCAGCTTCCTGAGCGATGCCGGTGGCTGGCAGCTGTGGTTCTTCACCGCGCTGGCGTTGGGCATCAGCGGCCTGATGGGCTACTGGATGTGGGGCACCGCGCGCGGTGCCTGGCGCAGCGCCGTGCCTTACGCGCTGGTGATCGGCGGGGCGATCGGCAACGTGATCGACCGCCTCATGCACGGTCACGTCGTCGACTTCATCCAGTGGCATATCGGGGACCATTACTGGCCCTCGTTCAACATCGCCGACTCGGCGATCGTGGTCGGCGCGGTGGGTATCGCCCTGTTCGGCCTGTTCGACGGCAAGGCTGCCAAAAAAGCGGGATAATTCCCTCCTGTATCCGTAACAACCCGGCTCACGCCGGCCGGAGTATCTGACCGATGGATGTGTTGCTCGCCAATCCGCGTGGTTTCTGTGCCGGTGTCGATCGTGCGATCGAGATCGTCAAGCGCGCGATCGAGACCCTGGGTGCGCCGATCTACGTGCGCCACGAGGTCGTGCACAACCGGTTCGTGGTGGATGACCTCAAGGCCCGCGGCGCGATCTTCGTCGAAGAACTCGACGAAGTGCCGGACGACAACACGGTGATCTTCAGCGCGCACGGCGTCTCCCAGGCCGTGCGCCAGGAAGCCGACCGCCGTGGTCTGAAGGTGTTCGACGCGACCTGCCCGCTGGTCACCAAGGTGCACCTGGAAGTGGCCCGCCACTGCCGCGCCGGCCGCGACGTGGTGCTGATCGGGCACGCCGGGCACCCGGAAGTGGAAGGCACGATGGGCCAGTGGAACCGCGAGCGCGGCACCGGCCAGATCTACCTGGTGGAGGGTGTGGAGGACGTCGCCACGCTGGTCATCGACCAGCCGGAGAACTTCGCCTACACCACCCAGACCACGCTCTCGGTAGATGACACCCGCAGCATCATCGACGCGCTGCGCACCCGCTTCCCGGCGATGCAGGGCCCGAAGAACGACGACATCTGCTACGCCACGCAGAACCGCCAGGACGCCGTGCGTGACCTGGCCAAGCGCTGTGACCTGGTGCTGGTGGTCGGCTCGCCGAACAGCTCCAACTCCAACCGCCTGAGTGAACTGGCGCGCCGTGATGGCGTGGAGTCCTACCTGATCGACGGTGCCGACGAGATCGACCCGGCGTGGGTGGCCGGCAAGAAGCACATCGGCTTGACCGCCGGTGCCTCGGCACCGCAGGTTCTGGTGGATGGTGTGATCGCGCGCCTGAAGGAGCTCGGTGCCACCGGTGTGGGCGAACTGGAGGGCGAGCCGGAATCGATGGTGTTCGCGCTGCCGAAGGAACTGCGGCTGCGGTTGGTCGACTGACCGCGCAGCATTCCGCCACGCATGCCATGGCGCTGCCCCGGTAGTGCCGGCCGCTGGCCGGCAGCGCACCCCGGTTGGCCCTGATCGCGACCGGCAGACAGAACGTCACTGCGCGCCGCTGTGCCAATCATGGCCGCAACGCGACGTATGACCTTTGGCCATGGGGCAGGGCGCTGGCGGAGGACTAGGATCAAGGGCTTCCCCCGCTGGAGCCTGCCTGATGAAGATGCGTGCCATTGCCCTGTCCATGTTGCTGGCTGTGTCCGCAACAGGCGTGCAGGCGCAGACACCGCCGCCGCAGGACGTGGCCTTCCCGGGCCTGCTGCGCATCGACGTGGACGCGCGCGACATCGGGCGACGCATCTTCAAGGTGAAGGCCACGGTGCCGGCCAAGCCCGGCCCGCTGACCCTGCTGTACCCGCAGTGGCTGCCCGGGGCGCATTCACCGAGCGGCCCGATCGACAAGCTCGCCGGCCTGGTTGTCACCGCCAACGGCACGCCGCTGCAGTGGACGCGCGATCCGTACGACGTCTATGCCTTCACCGTGCAGGTGCCGCAGGGCGCCAGCGAAGTGGTGGCCGAGTTCAAGTTCCTCTCTTCGCAGGGCACCCAGGGCCGCGTGGTGATGACCCCGGACATGCTCAACCTGCAGTGGAATGCCAATTCGCTGTACCCGGCCGGGGTGATCACCCGCAACATCCAGGCGCAGGCCACCGTCACGCTGCCGCCGGGCTGGTCGTACGCCACCGCGCTGGATACCGAGCGCCGCGAGGGTGACACGGTGGTGTTCAAGCCGATCAGCTATGACCACCTGGTCGACTCGCCGCTGTTCGCCGGCCGCCACTTCCAGCGCTTCGATCTGGACCCCGGTGCGAAGGTGCCGGTGCACCTGAATGTCTTCGCCGATGAGGCCAAATCGCTGGCCGCCAAGCCCGAGCAGATCCAGGCGCATCGCGCGCTCGTGCAGCAGATGTACAAGCTCTACGGCGCACGCCACTTCGACCGCTACGAGTTCCTGCTGGCGCTGACCGACAAGCTCGGCGGCATCGGCCTGGAGCACCAGCGCTCCAGCGAGAACAGTGGCGAGACCGGCTACTTCACCGAGTGGGACAAGACCTGGCTGGGCCGTGATCTGCTGCCGCACGAGTTCAACCACTCCTGGAACGGCAAGTACCGGCGTGGCGCCGATCTGACCACGGCCAACTTCAACGTGCCGATGGGCGACAGCCTGCTGTGGCTGTACGAAGGCCAGACCCAGTTCTGGGGCCAGGTGCTGGCCGCGCGCTCCGGCCTGTGGAGCCCGCAGCAGACCCGCGACGTGCTGGCCAATGTGGCGGGCACCTATGATCGCGGTCGCCCCGGCCTGGCCTGGCGCAACCTGCAGGACACCACCAACGACCCGACCATCGCCCAGCGCCGCGCATTGGCCTTCCGCAACTACCAGATGAGCGAGGACTACTACTCCGGCGGCCAGATGGTCTGGCTGGAGGTGGAGGGCAAGCTGCGCGCGCTGACGGGTAACAAGCGCGGCCTGGACGACTTCGCCAAGGCGTTCTTCGGCATGAACGACGGCGACTGGAATGTCCATCCGTATACCTTCGAAGAGGTGGTGAGCACGCTCAACGGCGTGGCGCCGTTCGACTGGGCCAGCTTCCTGCGCGAGCGCCTGGACGGGCACGGGCCGCTGACCGGTGGCCTGGAAGCGGCCGGCTGGAAGCTGGTCTATACCGATACGCCGAACGAGGCGTTCAAGGCGCAGGAAACCCGCGGCAAGAACAGCAACCTGCTGTACTCCATCGGCCTGTCGGTCAGCGAGTCCGGCTACATCGGCGATGTGCTGTGGGACAGCCCGGCCTTCAACGCCGGTCTCATTCCCGGCATGAGCGTGGTCGCACTCAATGGCCGCGTGTTCAAGGCCGAGCAGTTGAAGGAGGCGATCACCGCCGCCAAGACCGACAAGGCGCCGCTGACGCTGCTGGTGAAGAGCTTCGATCGAATCGATACGGTGACGCTGGATTACCACGATGGGCTGAAGTACCCGTCGCTGGAGCGCATCGCGGGCAAGCCGGACCGGTTGGCGGACTTGTGGAAGGCGCGGTGAGTGCGCTGCGTGGAGGCCGCTGGATCAGTCCGCGGCGTCCACATCCTGGGCGCTCTCGCACGCACGCTTCGGCGCACACAGGCGATCCAGCAGCGCCAGCGTGACCCCGTTGCTCCAGCCGAAGCCATCCTGCAGCGGGTACTCGCCACCGCCGCCGCCGGTGGCCGAACCGTCGACCACGTACTTCTCCACCAGCTTGCCCTCGCGGTCATACACGGTCTGCACGGTGCGCAGGAAGCGCGTGCCGATCCGGCGGGCGAGGGTGTCCTGTCCATAGCGCTGCAGCCCGTCCACCGCGACCCACTGCAACGGTGCCCAGCCATTCGGGGCATCCCATTGCTGCCCGGTTGTCACGGTGGTAATCAGCAGCCCGCCATCGCGGAGCAGCTGCGAATCGACTGCCTGGGCGGTACGGCGTGCCTGCGTGCGCCCGGCGACGTCCAGCCACAAGGGGAACAGAGCGGCTGCGGTCAGGGCGGGGCGGGTCTGGCCACGCTCCAGATCGCGGTCCACGTACCAGCCTTGCTGGTCATCCCAGAGCAGTTGGTTGATGGCGTGCTGACGCGCCTTCGCCAGTTGGGTGAAGGTGCGTGCGCCGCTGCGATCACCGGCCGCCTTGCTGGCGCGGGCCACGGTCGTTTCCAGATGGAACAGCAGGCTGTTCAGATCGACCGGCACGATCGCCGTGGTATGGATGCTCGCCAACGCAGACGGCTCGGCGAGCCAGCGTGAGCTGAAATCCCAGCCCGATTCCGCACCGGCGCGCAGGTCGCGATACACCTGCGAAGGGGCGCGCTGCGGCGCCAGGGCGGCCGTGGCCACATCGTCCATCCAGGACTCTGTGCGTGGCACCGCGCGGTCGTCCCAGTAACGGTTGAGCAGTTGCCCGCCCGCCAGCCTGACCACCCGTTCGCGTGCCTCGCCCGGCGCCAGCGTTTCCGCGCCGCGCATCCAGAATGCACGCTCGATGCGCAGCTGCGGCAGGTAACGGCGGTAGGCGTCATCGCCTTCGTGGGTGGCGAGTAGATCCACCATCAGGCTGAAGAACGGCGGCTGCGAGCGGCTCAGGTAGTAGCTGCGGTTGCCGTTGGGAACATGGCCGTAGCTGTCGAGCTGGAACGCGAAGTTGTCCACCATGTCGCGCACCTGCTGCCAGCGACCACTGGAGGCCAGCCCGAGCAGGGTGAAATAGCTGTCCCAGTAGTACACCTCGCGGAAGCGCCCGCCGGGCACGACGTAGGGCTTGGGCAGCGGCAGCAGCGAGCCGTTCGGATCCACCGTGTCGATGGTGCGGGTCAGCACGGGCCACAGCCCCTCGATGTGCGCGCGCAGCGTCTCGCCCGCTGGTGGCACGTAGGGCTGGGTGTCACCGGGCACCGCGAAGTGCTCGGCCACGAAGGTTGCCAGATCGAATCCAGGTTGGGTCTTGGCGCGCTGCCACTCGGCGAGGAGGGGTGCGCTGGGCTGGCGGGGCACTGCATCCGCGAAGGTCTTCTGATCCTTGAACAGGTGTGCGCCCTGGACCTGCTGGAACAGGGGCTGCCACTGCTGGTCCGGTGTCTGCGGCGTCGGTGCCGTGTCGCGTGCCAGCGCAGTGGCACTCAGCAGCAGGGATGACAGCAGCAGACCGGCCAAGCGGGGACAGGGGCGCATGGGATGCCTCCGGAGGTGGGAAATCCACTGTACGGGGCGGCGCGTCAAGGGCTGGTACTTCCGGGGCAGCGCGCACGCGGTCATTGGGGTGCGGGCCGTTTGACGGTGCGGCCGCTTCCCTGATTGACCAAAGTGGTCCGCACCCCCTAGAATTCACGACCTCGCCGGAATAGCTCAGTTGGTAGAGCGGCGCATTCGTAATGCGTAGGTCGTAGGTTCGATTCCTATTTCCGGCACCAGATACAGCAAAAAGCCCCGGCCTTGGCCGGGGCTTTTTGTTTGGGGCGTTCGAGGCGATCAGCCTGCTGGGTGCACCGGATGCGAAGACCGCCGCCGGAACTTCCGCGACAGCCAATTCCCCGCATCATCCACCACGGTGAAGGCCGCGGGAATCACGATCAGGCTCAGCAGCGTGGAGGTGATCAAGCCCCCGATCACGGCGATCGCCATGGGCGCACGGAAGCTGGAATCCCCGGCAAAGCCCAGCGCGATCGGCATCATGCCCGCGCCCATTGCCAGGGTGGTCATGATGATCGGCTGTGCACGCTTGCGGCAGGCATCGATCAGCGCGTCGTGCTGGCTCATGCCGTGCTCGTCTTCGGCCATCACCGCGTAATCCACCAGCAGGATGGAGTTCTTGGTGGCGATGCCGATCAGCATCAGCAGGCCAATCAGCGCCGGCAGCGAGAGCATGTTCTGGGTGATCAGCAGCGCGCCGAACGCGCCGCCGGCAGACAGCGGCACCGCAGCCAGAATGGTGACCGGCATCAGCGCGTGGTTGAACAGCAGCAACAGCACCATGTAGATGCAGATCAACCCGGCGGCCATCGCAAGCATGAAGCCGATGAACAACTCGACGAACACCTCCGCATCGCCGGTGTTGAGGAAGGTCACGCCCGGCGGCAGCTGCTTGACGCCCGGCAGGGCCTGCACCTCGGTCATCACATCGCCCAGCGGACGACCGTTGAGTTCGGCGGTGAGGGTCACGTTGCGCTGGCGCTGGTAGCGCGTGATCTGCGAGGGGCCGCTGCCTTGCTGGATATCGGCGACCGCCGCCAGCGGCACCGGGCCATTGCGGCCGGGCACGCGCAACTGGCTGATCAAGCCTGGGTTGGCCAGGGTGGCTTCGGCAAAGCCGACCCGGATCGGTACCTGGCGGTCGGGCAGGTTGAGCTTGGCCAGGCGCTGTTCGTAGTCGCCAGCGGTGGCGATGCGGGCGGCTTCGGCGATGTCGGCGGTTGCGACGCCCAGGTCCGCGGCGCGGGCGGGATTCGGCACGATCTGCAGTTCCGGGCGCAGCAGCGAGGCGGTGGAGGTGACGCTGCCCAGGCCCTGGATACCGCGCAGGTCGCGTTCCAGTGCGGTGGCGGCATCCTGCAGGCGTTGCGGGTCGTCACCGGAGAGCACCAACTGCAGCAGGTTGCCGGGCTCGGAGCTGACATAGCTGACGCGCACGCCGGGCAGATCGGCCAGGCGCTCGCGCGCCTCACGTTCCAGCACGCGCTGGTCGCGGTCGCGTCCGTCGGCGCTGCCCCAGTCGAGCACCAGGGTCGCCTTGCGCGGCTCCCCGACGCCGGTCGCACCCGGATCGCCCAGGTCGAGCACGCTGCCGACCGCGGTATAGACCTGTTTGAGTTCGGGCATGTCCTTGAGCAGCCCGCGCGCGTGTTCGGCGACGGCCACGGTTTCCTGCAGGCGCGTGCCCGGCGGCAGTTCGAGATTGAGGTTGCTGCGGCCCAGATCGGACTGCGGGATGAAGGTGGCCGGGATGAACGGCACCAGCGCCAGTGACGCGACGAACAACCCGGTGGCCAGCCACAGGGTGCGGCCGCGATAGCGCAGGGCGGCGTCCACCCAGCCCAGGTACCACGTCATCAGTTTGGATTCCGGCTTCTCCTCGCCGTGCGGCTTGAGCAGGTAGGCGGCCATCATCGGGGTGAGCAGGCGGGCCACCAGCAGCGAGAACAGCACGGCGGTGGCAGCGGTCCAGCCGAATTCGCGGAAGAACTTGCCGGCGATGCCGGGCATGAAGGCCACCGGCACGAATACGGCGGCCAGCGTCAGCGAGGTGGCGATCACCGCGTTGCCGATCTCGCCGGCGGCCTCGCGTGCGGCTTCCAGCGGTGGCTTGCCCATGCGCAGGTGGCGCACGATGTTCTCGATCTCCACGATCGCATCGTCCACCAGGATGCCGACCACCACGGACAGCGCCAGCAGCGTGATGATGTTGAGGGTGAAGCCGAAGAAGTACATCACCGCGAACGTCGGGATGATCGACAGCGGCAGCGCCAACGCGGACACCCACGTTGCGCGCCAGTCACGCAGGAACAGCCACACCACCAGCAGCGCCAGCAGCGCGCCTTCCCAGAGCATGGTCATCGAGGAATCGTAGGAGCGGTGCGTCTCATCGATCGCCGTGGTGACCAGGCGGAAGTCGATGCCGGGATGCTCGGCCTTGATCTTGTCCAGCGCGTCATGCACGCCGGCCTCCACCTTGACCTCGCTGGAGCCGCGGGTGCGCGACATTGAGAACGCCACCACGCCCTTGCCGTCCAGCAGGGCGGCCTCGGTGGGATCGGCAGCGCCATCAGTGACCGTGGCCAGCGTGGACAGCCGCACGGCGCGCCCGTCCGGCAGGGCGATGGAGTAGTCGCGCAGCGCCTGTGCGTCACCGACGGTGCCCAGCGTGCGGATGGTCTGCTGCGCGCCCTCGACCTCGGTCTTGCCGCCGGCACGCTCCACCTGGATGCGGGCCAGCTGCTGCGATACATCGCCGGCGGTGATGCCCATCGCGATCAGGGCATTGGGATCCAGATCCACGCGTACCTGGCGCTGCACGCCGCCCACGCGGGTGACGCGCGCCACACCGGGCACGCCGTACATCGCACGTGAGATGTCACGGTCGACGAACCAGCTGGCTTCATCGGTGGTCATGTGCGGGGCGACCAGCGCGTAGGTCATCAGCGAGCCGCCGATATCGACCTTGGAGATCACCGGTTCCTGGATGTCCTGCGGCAGGTCGGTGCGGATGCGGGTGACTGCGTCGCGGGTGTCATCCAGCGCGGTGGCAAGATCGGCTTCCAACTGGAATTCGATGGTGGTGGTGCTGACGCCTTCGCTGACCGAGGACATCACGCGCTTGACGTTGTTGACCGTCGCCACCGAGTCCTCGACCTTGCGGGTCACTTCCGCTTCCAGCTGGCTCGGCGATGCGCCCGGCTGGGTGACGGTGACGGTGGTCATCGGGAAGGCGATGTCCGGGAAGCGGGCTACCGGCAGCTGATGGAAACCCCACAGGCCGGCCACGCACAGCACGAAGAAGATCAGCAGCGCAGGCAACGGGCGGTTGATCGCCCAGGCAGAGATGTTCATCGGGCGGCGGCCTTGGCATCGGCCACCACGCGCACGCGGTCGCCCTCACCGAGGAAGCCGGCGCCATCCACCACCACCTGATCGCCCGCCTTCAATCCTTCAAGGATCGCGGTACGGCCCTTGACGGCCTGGCCGGTGCTGACGCGGTGGCGGGTGGCCTGCTGTGTGTCGTTCACGGTGAACACGTAGTTGTGGCCATCGCGCTGCACGATTGCTGCGGTCGGGATGGTCAGCACCTGGCCGTCGCCGGTGACGATGCGGCCATCCACATAGATGCCCTGTTTGAGCGGGCCGGGCGTGGGCAGGTCGGCGTAGATCGTGCCGGTGCGGGTCTGCCCATCGACACCCGGGGTGACCGCGCGGATGCGGCCGCTGACCACCTGGCCGCCGTACGGCAGCTCCACGGTGTTGCCGACGGCGACATCAGCCAGCTGGTTTTCCGGCAGCTCCGCGCGCCATTCCAGGCGGCCATCGCGGATCAGGCGCAGCAGCTCGGTACCGGCGGAGACCACCTGGCCTGGCTGCACCAGGCGCTTGGAAATCAGGCCGTCGGCCGGCGCGCGCAGGTCGGCGAAATCGCGGCGCAGCTTGGCGGCGTCGCGCGCGGCACGGGCGGTGGCGGTCTGCGCCTCGGCATTGATGCGCGAGGCACGCAGCTCATCCAGGCTGCTTTCGCTGATCAGCTGCTGGGCGGCCAGCTTGGCGCTGCGCTCGAAGTTCATGCGGGCCAGCTCCTGCGAGGCCTGCGCCTGCCGCAACGAGGCATCGGCCTGCGCCAGCTCGCTGTCCAGGGTGCGATGGTCCACCTGCAGCAGCACCTGGCCCTGCTTGACCCATTGCCCCACGTCCACCAGCAACGCGGTGACGCGCTGGCCGCTGATCTCCACGCCCAGCTGCATTTCCTCGTAGGCGGTGACCGGCCCGGAAACCAGCACCGTGCGCGCCATGGTCTGCTGCTGCGCGGGCGCCAGCGAGACCGGCAGCGCCGAGCTGGCAGCGGCGGCGTCGGCCGAGGCCTTGTCGTCCTTGCCGCCACACGCGGACAGCAGCGCAGCGACCAGGATCAGGGAGAAACTGCGGAAGGAGGGTGCACGCATGGAGTGGCTTTCCGGGTCGGAACAGCGGGAAAAGAAAGGAAGGGGGCAATCAGGATTCGCGGGACAGGCGCAGTGCGATGCCATCCAGCATCAGGCCCAGCCCCTGCTCGAAGCGGGCGTCGAAATCGACCTCGCTCCACACGTCACGGGCCTGCCAGCAATGGGGAAAGCGGGCCTCGGCCAGCGCCATGAACGCCTCACCCAGCGCCTCCATGCTGCCGTCGCCGGGCCAGGACTGCTCCTCGATGACAAAGCCCATCGTGTAGTACACCAGGTCCATCGAGGTGGTCGCGGCAAAGCGTGCCGGCGCGCCGGCGCCCATCAGCGCGGCGATGCTGGCCTCACCCACCCGCAGCACGTTCTCGGTCGCCAGGAAGGTGCCGGCATACACCCGCGCACCGTCACGGCGGGCCTTGAAGGCCAGGCGGAACTCGCGCCCGATCTGCAGCAGGGTCTGCCGCCATGGCTGCCCGGCGGGGATCGTACGGGCGACGTCGCCGATCATGGCGTCGGCCATGGCGTCGATCAGCGCCTGCTTGCTCTTGAAGTGCCAGTACAGAGAGGGCGCCCGGATGCCCAGCGAGCAGGCCACCTTGCGCAGGGTAATACCCTCCAGGCCGGCCTCGTCGAGGATCCGGAAGGCCGCCTCGACGATGTTTTCCCGCGCGATGGGTTGGCGCACTGTGCTCTGGCCTAACGTTGTTAGGGGGCGAATCTAACAGTGTTAGGCTGGCGCGGGCAAGTGCCGCCCGCGTGCCTCAGAGGTCGATCAGGTCGGCCTGCAGCGCCGCCATCCGGACCCGGTTCCGGCCACTCGTCTTGGCGTCGTACAGCGCCTCATCCGCCCGGGCGATCAGCGCCTCCAGCAGCCGCTGGTCGCCGCCCGGCAGCGCCTCGCCGATCGCGCCACCGACGCTGACGGAGACGGCAATGCGCTCGCCGCCCACGAGGATGGGTTCGGACGCCACCGCACTGCGCAGCCGTTCGGCGGCGGCGGGGATCTCGTCCACCGCGGACGCCGCCAGCAGGGCAATGAACTCCTCGCCGCCGAAGCGGGCGAACAGATCGCGCTCCCGCAGGGCGTCCCGGCAGCGCTTGGCGACCACCTTGAGGACTTCATCGCCGACCGGATGGCCGTAGGTATCGTTGATCTTCTTGAAGTGATCCACGTCCACCATCAGTACCGCGACGGCGCGGCCGTTGGCTTCGCGCGCGGCGATGATCTGGGCCGAGCATTCTTCGAAATGACGGCGGTTGGGCACGCCGGTCAAGGGATCGGAGGAGGCGAGGCGGCGCAGCTCGGCGGCCATCAGCAGATCGGCGGTGACATCGGTGAACAGCCAGATGCGCCCATGTGCGCCGTTGCCGCGCACCGGGTGGGTATCCACCTCGAAGGTGCGCTCGCCCAGTGTCCAGTTCTGCTTGGCCGCGAACTGGTCGTTGTTGATCTGGGCGCTGTAGGCCAGCTCCAGTTCGCCATGGTTGTCGCACCGTTGGCGCAGGGCGCGCATCGGGCCGGCGAGATCCGCGGCGCGGTGATCACCTGCCGTGCAACCCAGCAGTTCCGCTGCGTGCTCGTTGACCGCAGCACCTACGCCATCGCCATCGATCAGGACGATGCCCGCGGGCACACTTTCAAACAGATCGAGGAACTGATTGCGGACGATGGCGCCGCGTGCGGCTTCCCGCCGCGCGGACAACAGCCGCGCCACGCTCGTTGCCAACAGCGGCACCTGCGCCGTCAACGCTGCGGGCGCAGGGGCGCTTCGCCAAACCAGCAGCAGGCCGCTCAGCGGCGCCCCGTGCGAAGGCGCCGGGACGTACAGCAGGTGGGCGGGGAGGCCTTCCAGGGCATGGATGATCGCCGTCGGCAGCCTGAACCCCGCCGCGTCCATGGCTTCGCCGTTCCAGCGGCACTCGAGGATGCCGCTGCGTGCCAGGTTGAAGCTCGGCGAGGGCAGTGCCGGGGCCGAGACCGCCCAGGTCGCCCGGCCGCCGGCGTCCACTTCCACCGCCATCACCAGGTCGGCGTGGGAGGCGAGGCGGGCGAACTGGCACAGGGCGGCCAGCGCGTCACTGTCGGACGTGGTCACAACGCGGTGCCTGCCAGTCGCTGTTCGAGGATGCGCATGACGTCATCCGGCGCGGTCATGTGCGGAAGATGCCCTGAGGCATCGATCACATCCAGGGTGGCGCCCTCGATCGCGTTGGCCAGCCAGTGGCCGACGGCAACCGGTACCGCCACGTCGTGTGCGGTCTGGATGAGGTGGACCGGGCGTGAAACCCGCGCGGCCAGGCTGCGCAGATCGGAGGTGAAAATCGTGCGCGACGTGTTGAGTGCGATGTCCGGGCGCATCTGGAACAGGGTATTGGAGAAATCGGCGACAACCGCGCTGTCCTCCACGCCGACGACCATCGGGGCGAAACCGGCGATCCAGGCCTGGTAGTTCGCACGCATGCTCTCGAACAGCTGCTCCAGGTCCTGCGGCTTGAAACCGCCGGTGTAGCCGGCGTCGTCGAGATAGCGCGGCGACGCACCGATGATGACCAGGCGCTCGAACAGCTCCGGCCGTGCAACGGCGGCGGCCGCGCCGATCATGCCGCTCATCGAGTGGCCGATGTAGGTGCAGTCACGCACGTCCAGTTCGTCCAGGATGTCGATCAGATCGTCGGCATAGCCGAACAGCGAGCCGTGCCGTTCGAAATCGTAGGTCTGCGCACCGTGCGGACCGCAGCCGGCGAGATCGAAGGAGATCACATCAAAGCGTGCTTCAAACCAGGGGCGCAGGGCGTTCCATGCGGTCTGATCGGTACCAAAGCCGTGTGACAGGATCGCGACTGATTTGCCCGCACCGGTACGGCGCCCGTTGAACCGCTCGAAACTTTCCACGCACATCCACCCATGGCGTCCTGCAAGGGCCGAATACTAGGTCACGGGCGCGCGCGGGTCCAACGCGCGCCCGTGCCGAAGACCAGTTGCCGCAGATAGCCGCCGATGAAACCTGCGATGGCCCCTGTGAGCGCACCGAGCAGCAAACGGGCGGCGACGCGGGCGATACGGCCGCCATGCAGCCGCACCCACGGCAACAATGTCATTGCCTGGGCACCGATCAGCAGGACCAGCACATCCAGCCCCAGCGCATCCACCACGGGCAGCAGTGGTGCAAGCAGTGGATTGCAGGCCATCAGGGTCACGATCGCGGCAGTGAGCGCGAACAGGGTGCGCCGGCCCATCGGCGTGGCGGTCCAGCGGAGAAGGCGGGCAGTCAGGGACACGGCAGGCTCCAGGCAGTTGGCCGGAGTGTACTGCGGTATCGTCATGCTCGAACTCCCGGGGATCACCCTCATGAAGATCGCAGTATTCAGCGCCCGCCCGTACGACCAGCAGTTTCTCGATGAGGCCAACCAGCGCCGCGGGGCAGGGCAGCCGTTCGAGTGTCTGTACTTCGATGCCGCGCTGGATTTGCATACCGCGCCGCTGGCGCAGGATTGCGAGGCGGTCTGCGTGTTCGTGAATGACCGGCTGGATGCCCCGGTACTGCAGGCGCTGCACGCGATGGGCGTGCGTGCGGTCCTGCTGCGCTGCGCCGGCTTCAACAATGTCGACCTGGCGGCGGCGGGGCAGCTGGGCCTGTTCGTGGCCCGCGTGCCCGCGTATTCGCCGGAGGCCGTGGCCGAACACGCGCTGGCGCTGGTGATGACGCTCAACCGCCGGACCCACCGTGCCTACAACCGCGTGCGCGAGGGCAACTTCATGCTCGATGGCCTGCTGGGCCGCACGCTGCATGGCAAGACGGTGGGCATCGTCGGCACCGGGCAGATCGGCCTGGCCACGGCCCGCATCTTCAAGGGCATGGGCTGCACCGTGCTGGGCCACGATCCGTATCCGTCGGCGGCCTTCGCCGCGATCGGCACGTCGGTGGCGCTGGATGAGCTGCTCGCCCGCTCGGATGTCGTCTCGCTGCACTGCCCGCTGACGCCGGACACCCATCACCTGATCGACGATGCGTCACTTGCCGGGATGAAGCCCGGGGCGATGCTGGTCAATACCTCGCGCGGCGGGCTGGTGGATACCCATGCGGTGATCCGCGCGCTGAAGTCGCGCCGCCTGGGGCATCTGGCCATCGATGTGTACGAGCAGGAGAGCGGGCTGTTCTTCCAGGACCGGTCTGGCGAGATCATCGACGATGACGCGTTCCAGCGCCTGATGACCTTCCCCAATGTGCTGGTGACCGGGCACCAGGGCTTCTTCACGGTGGAGGCGCTGCAGGAGATCTCGGCGATCACGCTGCGCAACCTGGGGCAATACGCCACTGGTACGCGGTGCCCGAATCTCGTACCACCGCCCGGCGGGTAACCCCCAAACGCACGCGGCCACCCCAGTGACGGGGCGGCCGCGTGCGTTCTGACACCTGTCGCGTTCGCAGCTGCGGTCAGGGCGAGCCCTGCAGCAGCTGCTTTTCAATCAGCTCCAAGGTGAAATGGGAGCCTGCCGGCGTAAGGTGGACGATATCCAGATAGAACGTTTCACCGCTCTTTGAATCCGAGCGCGTGAGGCAGCCATCGTCGTTGCACAGTACCTCGGTCAGCGAGATATATTCCACGCCGGTCTGCTTGGCAATTTGGCGCATAAGCTCCTCGGCCGTGGCGGTCCGGTAGTCGGCAGCTCCGGTCGCGTGGTCGCCCTGGCCCATGCCGTACTTGCTGTAGTCCAGACGCGACGAAGGTGTGGCATGCAACGGATCATCGCGCCAGATGTTGAACACGATCCGCGACGGAGTGTCCTTCCACGACGGCGGCGGGCCCAGCATGACCACGCGACGAACACCCAAAGCCTTGAGGCGAGTGAGCGTCGCAGGCAGATTCGCCTTGTCGTAGTAGTGCCACATGGCGGCCATCAGCACGGTATCCGGCTTGAGTCGAGCGATGGAGGCCAGGGCCCAGTCGTTGTTATAGGTACACGCCGGATTGGTGCCCGCGAAGTCGGCCATCGGCGGGCAGGCTGAAGACGTGAACTGCGCCAGACGCATCTGGTCGCTACGCTGCTGCAGGCCGCGGATGCCGGTGTACAACGAAGCAGCAGACGAGTCACCCCACAGCACCCAAAGCGGCTTGGTACCCTGATCCACGCATTCCGAAGCGTACTTGTCGGCGTTGTCGCCCAGCTCCATGAAGCAGACATGGTTACGCAGGCCAGCACGATAGGCCTCCAGGTCGTACTCGGTGGCGCGCTGGATGATCTCGGGATAGCGGGACGGATAACCAGCGTTATTCCAAGCCCTGTAACCGAGGACGCCGATGATGGCCATGCCCACCAGCAGCGCGGCGACCTTGATGCCGCCGTGCCGCGACGACCGCAGCGGCCGCTCGACCAGACGCCAGGTGAGCCAAGCAAGAGCAACGCTGGCCAGTAGCAGGCCGGCGCGGTCCAGGCTGCTCAGATCGCCGTAGGCATTGCGGGTCAGCGTCAGCAGCGGCCAATGCCAGAGATACAACGGGTAGCTGATCAGACCAACCCATACGAACGGGCGGCTGGAGAGGATCCACCGTGCAACCGGCGTGGACGGGCCCGCGCCGATTAGCAGGGCGGTGCCCAGCGTCGGCAGAAGGGCGCGTACACCGGGGAAGGGCATGGTGGAACGGATGCTCAGCATGGCGATCACGAGCAGCGCCACGCCCACCCATGCAGCGCAGGCGCGTACCAGTGCCGCTGTTCCGGCAGGTATCACCACGCCGGAATGGCTCAACCTGGCCGCCCACCAAGTACGCTCGCGAGCGCCTTGGGCCGAGCTCCAATGCGCGAGCATGCCACCGATCATCAGCTCCCAGGCTCGGGAGAGGGGGGAATAGAACGAAGCGGTTGGATTACCGCCCTGATGGTGCAGGTTCACCACGAAGGAGGCGGCGGCGGTGGCGATGATGACCGGCATCAGAGGCAGGCGCATCCGCCACGCCGACCACAGCAGCAACGGCCAGGCGAGGTAAAACTGCTCTTCGATGCCCAGCGACCACAGATGCAGCAGCGGCTTGCTGGCCGAGGCAGCGTCGAAGTAGCCCGCTTCGCTCCAGAGCACCAGATTGGCGACGAACCCGGCGCCACCGGCGGTATGTTTGCCCAGATGGGCGAGATCTTCGGCCAGCATCGTCTTCCAGCCGAACGCGAAGCAGGCCGCCAGGACCAGCAGCAGGGCGGGGAAGATCCGTCGCACGCGGCGCGCGTAGAAGTCCCCGATGCTGAAGCGGGACTGATCCAGGCCATCCAGGATGACCCGGGTGATCAGGAAGCCGGAAATGACGAAGAACACATCCACGCCGACGAAGCCGCCGGGCAGGAGTTTCGGAAATGCGTGATAAAGCAGAACGCCTATGACCGCGATGGCTCGCAGCCCGTCAATGTCTGCGCGATACGGTCCATGCGCCTTGACGGCAACCGCAGTTGCCGCATCCTGATGTTGCATCGTGGTCCCCTGTTAAAAAAGCGTCAAGATTGTAGCTTGGAGTTGTGAAAATAATCGACTTGAGCCACCAGCAAGGGTATGCAGGCACGGGACGGATGAGCTGAACGCCCCAATTGTCTATACCTGAACGACGGAAACTGTGCCGATTCGGGCGCCCTGCGCGCACTGCGACAACGTGTCGCAGCCTAAAACAGGCCTTTTCTGCGCCGGATCATTGTCAATGCCTTTCTTAAATGATGCGTGACGGCCTAAAATTGGAAGGCTGACATGATCGTCCTTCGTGCCTGTCCCCTTGGACCGGCACCACCGGCTTTGGCTGGGACGGAGGCGGGCTTGAACTGGCATTCCCTACGCAATTGGATCGACCGATGATTCCGTTGAAACCCCTTGGACGCTTCCTGCGTCCGGGCCTGCTGTTTGCGTTGTCCGTGTTCCTGACGGGCTGCAACTCGGCCATCCTCAACCCCAAGGGCCAGATCGGCCACGACGAGAAGACCCTGCTCATCACGGCGACCGTGCTGATGCTGCTGGTTGTCGTGCCGGTCATCATCATGACCCTCACCTTCGCGTGGAAGTACCGTGCGACCAACACCAAGGCCCGCTATGAGCCGAAGTGGTCACACTCCACGGCCATCGAAGTGGTGGTCTGGTCGATCCCGTGCATGATCGTGCTGGTGCTGGCCGTGCTGACCTGGCGTTCCTCGCACGCGCTGGATCCGTACCGTCCGCTGGACTCGGACAAGAAGCCGGTGGTGATCGAAGCCATCTCGCTGGACTGGAAGTGGCTCTTCATCTATCCCGAAGAGAACATCGCCACCGTCAACGAGATCACCTTCCCGGTGGATACCCCGCTGAACTTCAAGATCACGTCCGATTCGGTGATGAATGCGTTCTTCATCCCGCACCTGGGCAGCATGATCTATTCGATGACGGCCATGGAGACCAAACTCCACCTGATCGCCAACGAGACCGGTGAGTTCCCGGGCATGTCCTCGCACTACAGTGGCGCGGGCTTCAGCAAGATGCATTTCTCCGCGCACTCGGTGACCGAGGCGGAGTACCAGCAGTGGCTGACCAAGGTGCGTGCCGAAAGCGCGACCCTGGACAAGACGGCCTTCGCTGCGCTGGTGGCCGAAAAGAACCACGACTGGCACCCGGTGACCTATTACGGCACCACCGAGGCCGGCCTGTTCGACTGGGTCATCGCCAAGCACATGGGCGACAACCAGCACTACGGCATGAAGCACGACCACAAGGCCATGAAGCATGACGGCGCCGAGGGCGAAAGCCATGAAGGCCACGACATGCAGGCCATGAGCGGAGCCCACGACGAAGCGGCCAAGCTGCCGGTCCATGCCGACCAGCCCGCTGCCGCGGACGCCGCACACACTGCAGACGAGCACGCCGCAGCCGGCCACGCCGGTCACGACGGCTCGGGAGAATGACCATGAATCTGTTGGGTAAACTGACCTTTGCCGACATTCCGCATGACCCGATCATCATCACCACGTTGATCGGTGCTGGTATCGGCGGCCTGCTGGTGTTGGCCCTGATCACCAAGTTCAAGCTGTGGGGCTATCTCTGGAAAGAGTGGTTCACCTCGGTCGACCACAAGAAGATCGGCGTGATGTACCTCATCGTCGCCTTCGTCATGCTGCTGCGCGGCTTCGCCGACGCCATCATGATGCGTGTCCAGCAGGCGATGGCCGCTGGCGGCAACGAGGGCATCCTGCCTCCGCACCACTACGACCAGATCTTCACCGCCCACGGCGTGATCATGATCTTCTTCGTGGCGATGCCGCTGATCACCGGCCTGATGAACGTTGTCGTGCCGCTTCAGATCGGCGCACGCGACGTCGCCTTCCCGTTCGTCAACTCGCTCAGCTTCTGGCTGTTCGTAGCGGGCGCGGGCCTGGTGATGATCTCGCTGGGTGTCGGTGAGTTCGCGCAGACCGGCTGGCTGGCCTTCCCGCCGTTGTCAGGCAAGGAATACAGTCCAGGGGTAGGTGTCGATTACTACATCTGGGGCCTGCAGGTCGCCGGCCTGGGTACCACGCTGAGCGGCATCAACTTCTTCATCACCATCTTGAAGATGCGCACCCCCGGCATGAAGCTGATGCAGATGCCGATCTTCACCTGGACCGCGCTGGTCACCAACGTGCTGATCATCGCCGCCTTCCCGGTGCTGACGATCACCCTGGTGCTGCTGACCCTGGATCGTTACCTGGGCACGCATTTCTTCACCAATGACGGTGGCGGCAACGCCATGCTGTACATCAACCTGATCTGGATCTGGGGTCACCCGGAAGTCTATATCCTGGTCCTGCCGGCCTTCGGCGTGTTCTCCGAGGTCATCGCCACGTTCTCGCGCAAGGCGCTGTTCGGCTACAAGGGCATGGTCTACGCCACCGCCTGCATCGGCGTGCTGTCGTTCCTGGTCTGGCTGCACCACTTCTTCACCATGGGCTCGGGTGCCAACGTCAATGCCTTCTTCGGCATCACGACGATGATCATCTCGATCCCGACCGGTGTGAAGATCTTCAACTGGCTGTTCACCATGTTCCGCGGTCGCGTGCAGTTCACGACCCCGGTGCTGTGGACGATCGGCTTCATGGTCACCTTCACCATCGGCGGCATGACCGGCGTGATGCTGGCGATCCCGGCCATCGATTTCGTGCTGCACAACAGCCTGTTCCTGATCGCCCACTTCCACAACGTCATCATCGGCGGCGTGGTGTTCGGCATGTTCGCCGGCATCACCTACTGGTGGCCGAAGATGTTCGGCTTCCGCCTCAATGAAACCTGGGGCAAGCGCGCGTTCTGGTGCTGGTTCATCGGCTTCTATGTGGCCTTCATGCCGCTGTACATCCTGGGCTTCATGGGCATGACCCGCCGCATGCAGAGCTACCCGAACATGGAATACCAGCCGCTGCTGATCGTCGCCATGTGCGGTGCCTTCATCATCGGCGCCGGCATCCTGTGCCAGGTGATCCAGATCGCCGTGTCGATCCGCGACCGCAAGAAGACCGCCGACCTGACCGGCGATCCGTGGGACGCCCGTACGCTGGAGTGGGAAACCTCTTCGCCGCCGTCGTTCTACAACTTCGGCTCGCTGCCGCGCGTCAACGAACTGGACGAGTTCTGGGAGCGCAAGCAGCGCGGTGAGGCGTGGGAGCGCCCGGCCAAGTACACCGACATCCACATGCCGCGCAACACCGGCACCGGTGTGGTGATCGGCGCCTTCAGCCTGGTGTTCGGCTTTGCGATGATCTGGCACATCTGGTGGCTGGCCATCGTGGGTCTGGTCGGCATGATCGGCACCTTCATCTGGCGCACCTTCGACAAGGACGTGGATTACTACGTGCCGGCCGCGGAAGTGGAGCGGATCGAAAATGAGCACCGTCGCCACCTGGTGGCGCAGGGCCTGGTGAAATCGGAGCTGAAGGCATGAGCACCACTATCCCCAACACCATGAACCCTGGGCACGCCGCGCACGCGGCGGCCCACGGCCATGACGACCACGAGCACCACGACACCGGCGGCAATACCGTCTTCGGTTTCTGGGTGTACCTGATGAGCGATTGCCTCATCTTCGCCACCCTGTTCGCGACCTACATCGTGCTGTCCGGCGGCACCGACGGCGGCCCCGGCCCGAAGGACCTGTTCGAACTGTCCTTCGTCGCCTGGGAAACCACGCTGCTGCTGGTCTCCTCGCTGACCTTCGGCCTCGGCATGATCGCCATGCACAAGCAGAAGGTGGGCCAGATGTACGCATGGCTGGCCCTGACCTGGCTGCTGGGCTTCGGCTTCATGTGCATGGAAGTGTGGGAGTTCAACCACCTGATCCACCAGGGCTACGGTCCGGACCACAGTGCGTTCCTGTCGGCGTTCTTCGCGCTGGTCGGTACCCACGGTCTGCACGTGAGCGCGGGTCTGCTGTGGCTGCTGATCATGTTCATCCAGATCAAGCAGAACGGCCTGACCCAGACCAACAAGACCCGCATGGCGTGCCTGAGCCTGTTCTGGCACTTCCTGGATCTGATCTGGATCGGCGTGTTCTCCGTCGTCTATCTGAATGGAGCGCTGTAATGGCCGCACATGACAATCACGCACACGATCATGGCCACAGCGCTGCCGGCGAAAGCCATGGCAGCGTCAAGTCCTACCTGATCGGCTTCGTCCTGGCCGCCGTGCTGACCATCATCCCGTTCTGGGCGGTCATGCATGGCGACCTGCCGCGCTTCACCACCGGCGTCATCATCGTCGTTGCCGCGGTGCTGCAGATCCTGGTGCACCTGGTGTTCTTCCTGCACCTGGACCGCTCCTCGGAACAGCGCTGGAACGTCAGCGCGGCGGCCTTCACCGTCGTGGTGATCGGCATCATCGTCGCCGGCTCGCTGTGGGTCATGCACAACATGAACGTGCACATGATGCACTGACGTCTTCGCGACGTTGCCACACGCAGAAAGGCCGCCCTCGGGCGGCCTTTCTGTTTGGTTCGCCCTCGCATCCGTATGAGAAGCCGCGGCGGGGCTCGGCTACCGGAACCGAGGCGCCGAGCCGCGCGCTACGCTGCTTTCGCCAGCCGCATGAACTCCGCCGCATCCACCGGCCGCCCGAGGTGGTACCCCTGCAGCTGATCGCAGCCCATGTCGCTCAGGTACTGGCGTTGGCCGGCGGTCTCCACGCCCTCGGCGACGATCTGCAGCTGCAGCGAGCGGCCCAGCGCGATGATCGAGGAGACGATGGCGGCATCTTCAGCGTTGTCTTCCAGATCGTGCACGAAGGCGCGATCGATCTTCAGCTCGGTGGCCGGCATGCGCTTGAGGTAGAGCAGGCTGGAGTAGCCGGTGCCGAAGTCATCGATGGAGATGTTCACGCCCATCGCGGTCAGTCCATGCAGGATCAGCAGGCTCGCTTCCACATCGCGCATCGCAGTGGTTTCGGTCACCTCCAGCGTCAGCCGCTTCGGGTCCAGCCCGTGTTTCTCCAGCGTGCGGCGCACGGTCTCCAGCAGCGTGCTCGAGCCGAACTGCAGCGGCGACAGGTTCACCGCCATCGTCCAGTCCGGATGCCCGGCATCGTGCCAGTGGCGCAGCTGCGCGCAGGCCCGGTCGAGCACCCAGTCGCCGATGGACAGGATCAGCCCGCTGCGCTCGGCGATCGGGATGAACGCATCCGGCGACAGCAGGCCCAGTTCGGGGTGCTGCCAGCGCACCAGCGCCTCGGCCCCGATCAGCGCGTTGCCGTTGGCCTGGAACTTGGGCTGGTAGTGCAGCACCAGCTCGCTGCGGCTGACCGCCTTGCGCAGCTCCTGCAGCAGCTTCAGCTGGCGGTTGGCGCTGACGTTGAGTGACTGGGTAAAGAAGGTATAACCGTTCCGGCCCGAATCCTTGGTGTGGTACATGGCCGCATCGGCGTGGGCCATCAGATCGCGCTCGGTGGTGGCATCGGCCGGGTACAGCGCGATGCCCAGGCTGGCGCTGACCTGCAGTTCCAGCGCATCGATCTCGAACGGTTCGGCCACGCTGGCGATGATCCGTTCGGCGACCACCGCTGCGTCTTCCGGATCTTCCACCTGGAACACGATGACGAATTCGTCTCCGCCCAGCCGCGCGAACGTGTCCTGCGCACGCAGCAGCGCGGTGATCCGCTCACTGACCTGGATCAGCAGTTTGTCGCCGAGCTGGTGGCCGTAGGCATCGTTGATCGCCTTGAAACCATCGAGGTCGCAGAACATCACCGCGAAGCTGAACTGCCGGCGTTGTGCCTTCTCGATGGCCTGCTCGATCCGGTCCTGCAGCAGCATGCGGTTGGGCAGCTGGGTCAGCGGGTCGTGCAGGGCGGCCTGCATCAGCTTCTCGTTGGCCTGCGCCAGCGAATCGGCGAGCAGGCCGGTACGGGTACGCATCTGGCGATCGAACACCGAGGCGATCAGCGCGATGCCCAGCGTGGCCAGTGTCGTCACGATCACCAGTACGGCCAGCCATTTGGTATCGATGCCCTGGCCGTAGGCCGCGCCGCACAGCGCGCCCTCGGGGAAGTTGGCTGCGGCCATGCCGGTGTAGTGCATGCCGACGATGGCCAGGCCCATCACCAGCGAGGCCAGCCCGCGCAGCAGGAACGGCCGGCGCTGCTCCAGGCGCAGCCGGAAGGCGATCCACAGCGCCGCACCGGCCGCGCCGATCGCGATCAGGATCGAGGCGGCAAACCACACTGGGTCGTAGTCGATGCCCGGCTGCATCTCCAGCGCGGCCATGCCCAGGTAGTGCATGGCCGCGATGCCCAGCCCCATCAGCACCGCGCCCGCGCACAGTCGCGACCACGGCAGCTGCGCACGCGAGACCAGCCACAGCGCATACGCCGAGGCGCCGACCGACACCGCCAGCGAGTACAGGGTGATGGCCAGGTCATAGCCGACCGGGATCGGCAGGTGGAAGGCGAGCATGCCGATGAAGTGCATCGACCAGATGCCCAGGCCCATCGCACCGGCGCCACCGGCCAGCCACCAGCGGGCGACCCGGCCGCGGGTACTGGCCAGGCGACCGGCCATGTCCAGCGCGGTGTACGAGGCGAGGATGGCGACCAGCAGCGAGAACACGACAAGACTCTGGCTGTAGGTGCCGGTCATGGAGAAGCCTGGAAAAGGTTGAAGGAGGGCAGTGGCCCGCCGGAGTATCGGCATCGCGGCCGGAATCTTGAGCAGGGGCGCTCGGCGTCTCGGTTGCTGCGACGCGGCTCGGCTATCCTGCCCCATCGATTCTGAAGCGGAAGTGGACATGGCCAAGCGACTCACCGCTTACGTCTGCAGTGAATGCGGCGCCGAATACAGCAAGTGGCAGGGCCAGTGCACCGAGTGCGGGGTCTGGAACACGCTCAGCGAAATCACACTGGAAAGCGCGACGCCCACCAAGTCCTCGCCGGCGTCGCGCCGTTCCGGCTGGGCCGGCAAGGTCGATGCGCCCAAGATCATGGCGCTCAAGGACGTGCAGCAGACCGAGCACCTGCGGGTGAGCACGGGCATCGGCGAGTTCGACCGCGTGCTCGGCGGTGGCCTGGTCGAAGGTGCGGTGGTGCTGGTCGGTGGCGATCCGGGTATCGGCAAATCCACCCTGCTGCTGCAGGCGGTGGCGAAGATGGCGGCCAGCTTGCCGGTGCTGTACATCACCGGTGAGGAATCGCTCTCGCAGGTCGCTGGCCGCGCGGTGCGGCTGGATCTGCCGCTGGACAACGTCAACGCGCTGGCCGAAACCCAGGTCGAGGCGATCCTGCAGCATGCCAGCGTGGCCAAGCCGCGGCTGATCGTGGCCGATTCGGTGCAGACCCTGTGGACCGAATCGCTGACCGCCGCGCCCGGCTCGGTCAGCCAGGTGCGTGAGAGCGCCGCGCGGCTGGTGCGCTTTGCCAAGGAAACCGGCACCGCGGTGTTCCTGGTCGGCCACGTCACCAAGGAGGGCGGCATTGCTGGCCCGCGCGTGCTCGAGCACATGGTCGACGCGGTGCTGTACTTCGAAGGTGAGAGCGGCAGCCGATTCCGCCTGCTGCGGGCGTTCAAGAACCGCTTCGGCGCGGTCAACGAGCTGGGCGTGTTCGCCATGGGCGAGAAGGGCCTGAAAGAGGTCTCCAATCCCTCGGCGATCTTCCTCTCCGGCGGCAGCACCCAGCAGCCGGGCAGCTGCGTGATGGTCACCCGCGAAGGCACGCGCCCGTTGCTGGTGGAAGTGCAGGCACTGGTGGATGCCTCACCGCTGTCCAACCCGCGCCGGGTGGCGGTGGGGCTGGAGCAGAACCGCCTGGCGATGCTGCTGGCGGTGCTGCACCGCCATGGCGGCGTGCTGGTGGGTGACCAGGACGTGTTCGTCAACGTGGTGGGCGGCATCCGCGTGCAGGAGACCGCCGCCGATCTGCCGGTGCTGCTGGCGGTGCTGTCCTCGCTGCAGGACCGGCCGCTGGCCGAGAAGACGATCGCCTTCGGCGAAGTGGGCCTCTCCGGCGAGATCCGCCCCGTGCCCAACGGTGAGGACCGCCTGCGCGAGGCGGCCACGCATGGCTTCAAGCGCGCGATCGTGCCCAAGGCGAACGCGCCGAAGACCGGCAGCGTGAAGGGCATGGAGGTGATCGCGGTGGAGCGGTTGTCGGAGGCGATCGACGCGCTGTGACCGGGGCCGGGCCGAGGCTCGGTTGTCGCGCCCCTGTGAGCTGAGCCCATGCTCGGCTCACCCATGACGAATGGGTCTGCGGTCAGCCAGCCTGTGCTAGTTTTCCGGGCTCGACGAAGGCGCCCTCCGGCGCTTTTCCGTGGCAAGGAGTAATCGATTACATGCAGGACCCGATGTTCAGCACCCCCGCTGCCGAAATCCGCCGCGCCGGGGTCGATCTCAATGGACTGATGACGGTGCTGGGCAAGCACCTGTATTCCACCCCGATGGTGGCGCTGCGCGAACTGGTGCAGAACGCGCACGATTCGATCATCCGTCGCCGTATCGAGCAGCCGGGCATCCCGTGTGTGTCGCGCATCGACGTGCAGGTCGATGCCGCCGCCGGCGTGCTGCGCATCACCGACACCGGTGCCGGCCTGACCCGGCAGGAAATCCACGATTACCTGGCCACGGTCGGCGTGGGTTACACCCGGGGCCTGCGCCAGGAGGGCGAGGACAATGACGGCTTGATCGGCATGTTCGGCCTGGGGTTCCTGTCGGCCTTCGTGCTGGCGCGCCGTGTCAGCGTGCGCACCACCTCCTACCAGGCGCCGGAGCTGGGCCACCTGTACGTGTCCAGCAACGCCGAGCAGTACACCGTCAGCGACGTGCCGGCACGGGTGATCGGCACCGAGGTCGAGCTGGAGCTGCATCCGGACTTCCTGCCGCTGGCCAACGAAGCGCGCCTGCACGAGGTGCTTGGCCGCTACTGCGCGCTGCTGTCCGAACCGATTTTCATCGGCGCTGCCGCCGAGGCCATCAACCCTGAACCGCCGCCGTGGCGCGGGCAGGGTGATGTCGCGCTGCATCCCGTGCAGGCGCGTCGCCAGGCGCTGCAGTTCGCTGCCCGTTTCGAACACGATTTCGAGCCCATCGTGACGATGCCGCTGCAGTCCGATGGCAGCAGCGATGCCATCGGCATGCTCTGGGTGCAGGATGGTGCCACCTACGGCACCAGCGACAACCGCAACCTGTCGGTGTTCGTGCGCGGCATGCTGCTGGACGACGATGCACGCGACCTTTTGCCGCCGTGGGCCGGTTTCATCGGCGGGGTGATCGAGTCGTCGAAGCTGACCCCGACGGCCAGCCGCGAGGATCTGCAGCGCGATGATCACTATCGCGCCGTGCAGCACGCCCTGCTGGAAGCGCTGATCGATGGCCTGGCCGACGTCGCACGCCAGCAGCCCGAGGCCTGGCGGCGTGTGCTCAGCCGGCACAATGAAGCCCTGCTGGGCGCAGCCCTGTGCGATGAGCGCCTGTTCGACCTGCTGCTGGAACACGTGCGCGTGCCGACCTCGCAGGGTGACCTGCCGGCCAGCGCGTTGCCGGCGCGTGGCGCGGTGCATGTGATCCTCGACAACGGTGGCGGCTTCGAGGAAATGCTGTTCCGTGCGATGGGCGTGCCGGTCGCGCATGGCCATCGCTATGCAGTGGTGCCCTTCCTGCGCCGCTGGGCCCAGGCCAAGGGCCTGCGCCTGGTTGAGCTCGGTACCGAGCAGGGCAATCGCGCACTGTTCCGCACTGACCACAGCCTTGACGATGCGCAACTGGCCTGGCTGCGTGAACACCTGGGCGATGGCGAACAGCTGCTGCCGGCGCGCTTCAGCCCCGAGGCGCTGCCGGTGGTGGCGGTGCCCGACCGCGAAGCCGAGCTGAAGCAGCGCCTGGAAGACGACGAGAACGACAAGCGCGTCTCGATGGCCGCCTTGCGCCTGGCGCGCCAGTTCACCGCGCGAATCGAGGCGCGTGCGCCGTCACGGCTCTACCTCAACCTGGACAATCCAGCGGTGCAGGCATTGCTGCAGGCCCAGCGCGATGGCCACCCGCAGGCCGCCTCGGCCGCACGCCTGCTGCGCTCGCTGAAGATCATCGTGTCCGCACAGGGCCGGCCGTTGCAGCGGGCTGCGGCAACGCCGGGCCCCGATCTCAATGGTGCATTTACCGATATTGCCGGTGCCCTGCAGCAGATGCTGCGCTGAGCACCGCCCCCTCTCATCCAGCCTTCGCTAGACAGGAGCATTCCCCCATGGATATCTGGAACTGGGTTGAAAAACTGCAGGAAGACCTGCGTCAGGCCGGGCAGGCACAGAACGCCCACCTGCTGACCCGCCTTGCCGATGACGTCAGTGAACTGCAGGTCGACCGCGTCGATGCACTGCTGCCCGAAGCGCGCGCGCTGGGCAAGGCACTCGACAATCCCTGGGTCGACGTCTATGTCGGCCATTGGGCGCTGCGCAACCGCGTCGGCAACCGCATGGAAGGTGAAAGCGCACTGGGCGAGTCGGTGGCGCTGTTCGAGCGCGCACACCGTGCCGATACCCTGGACTGCCCACAGTCGATCTGCGTCACCCAGGATCTTGCCGCCTGTTACGGCAACATCGATGGTCCGGGCTGGGTGCCCGAGCGCATCGAGGTCTGCGACGAGACGCTGGGCCGCATCGACCCAAGCTGGGCCTGCTTCCAGTGCCTGAGCTGCGAGAAGGCGGACGCGCTGCTGGACGACGGCCGCGGCCAGGACGCGCTGGAGTACCTGCAGGTGCAGGCGGCGGCGATCCAGGCGCGTGGCAAGGAGGTGTTCGACAGCTTCCCGGAAATGCAGATCAAGATCCTGCTGGCCAGCGGCCGTGCGGAGGAGGCGCTGGCACTGATCGAGCAGCGCGAGGCCGAAGTGGCTGCTGCAGGCGACTACGAGCCGGCCAACTGCACAGTGCCGCGCCGTCTGTCCAAGGCCTGGGCGCTGGCGCAGCTGGGACGTGATGAAGACGCACTGCAGCAGCTGGTGGCATGGAACGAGCTGACGCCGAACCACTGGCGGTTGTGGGCCAATACCGCCTCGACACTGTGCAGCCGGGATGGTGCACGCAATACCTGGGATCTGGGGACGCGGTTCAACACGATCATCGAGCACTTCGCCGCGGTCGGCGCGCATCGCTTGGTGATCGAGATCGCTGCATTGAGCCTGGAACTGGCCCTGCAGCGTGGTGCGCGCTGGGTGGCGCAGCGCCAGCTCGGTCTGGCCCGGACCCATCTGGCGCAGCTGCGGCAGGATCGTGGCGCTGCCGCGCTGGTGGCCGGCTTGGCCGCACGGATCGAGGCACTGCCGGAGATGGCACCGCTGCCGGTGCCCGCCGATGAACTGCTGGCATGGCTGCAAGCGCAGGGCGAACAGCACCAGTCGCGCGATCCCGAGCGTGAAGCGCAGTGGCTGCTGCAGGCGCACGCCGAGCAGCCCGACGACGACGCACTGGCCGAGGTCGCAGCCTCGGCGCTGCACGCCTGCGGCGCTACCACCGAAGCCATGGCGCTGCTGTGGGACTTCGTGCGCGGCCACGCGCAGGAAGATGGCGCGGCGGCCTACACCCTGATGCGTTGGCTGGCCGAGCAGGGCGATGATGATGGCCTGCGCCGGCTGGCCGCGACCTATCGCGACAGCGTGCCGGTGTTCGCGCACTGGTGCGAAGTACAGCGTGCACGGCGCGCGTCCGACTGGCCGGCGATGGAACAGGCCGCGCAGGCGTTGTTGGCGTTGTCGCCGGGCTCGAACGGCGCACGCCGGACGCTTGCCAGCATGTACATGGAGACCGGCCGTTTCAGCGATGCGCAGGCCTGCTACGCGCAGTTGGTGGAGACGCTGGAGGAGCCGAATGCCGCGCACTGGGACCACATGAGTGCCGCCAGCGCGGCGCGCGACTGGGATGCAGTGCGCCGCTCGGCGGCCGCGATCGGCATGGAATTGTCCAGCCAGCAGGGCGTGGTCGAAGAGCCCTGGGGCTGGGTGATCATCCGCAGCGAAGACGGCGGCGAGCCGGTGGAGTACTACGCCCGCCGCAGCGGGCCGGTGACCGCGCGCATCGTCGAGAACGCACCGGCCAACCGCGCGCAGCAGGTGGGTGACTGGGTGGTGTTCGACGCCGGCCTGGTGCACCCCGCACCAGAAGATGAAGCCGAGCGCGAGCACTTCATTCCGACCTATGCGCAGGTGCACGTGCTGGAGCGGGGTGGATTCGCCCGCAGCTGGCTGGTCGACGGCGCGCATCCGGGCGAGGCGGCATGGAACGCGCTGGTGGAAGCGGCCGAGGCGCAGGGCTGGAAGGTGTGGTCGCACAGCCGTGCGGACTACACCGTGACCGATCCGGATGCCGAAGACGGGGCGCTGCCGGGGCTGCTGTTCACGGTCGCCCAGCCGCAGGATCACGCGCCGCTGGCACTGCATCGCTTCCTGCAGCAGGCGACGGCGGAGTGGGCGCACCCACACTGCTGGCTGCGCCTGGCCGAGGCCTGCGACCAGGACCGGCAGCCGCATCTGGATGCGATCGAACGGTACGGGTTGTAGTCAGAGGATAGCGGGTGGGTGCCGACCGTTGGTCGGCACGCCGCTATCGCGTGCGTCCGAACACCAGTTCGATCACGAACTGGCTGCCGAAGAACGCCAGCAGCAGCAACGCCATCGCGGTCAGGGTCCAGTGCACCGCCTTCGCGCCGCGCCAGCCGTAACGGCGGCGCCCGATCAGCAGCGTGCCGAACACGATCCAGGACAGGATGCTGAGCACGGTCTTGTGCACCAGCTTCTGGGCCAGCAGGTCATCGACGAACAGCACGCCGGTGACCAGGGTCAGCGTCAACAGCGCAAAGCCGACCGCGATCACCCGGAACAGCAGCGCTTCCAGGTCCGCCAGCGGGGGCAGGGCGCGCAGCCACGGGCGGAAATCACGGCGGCGCAGGGCGCGTTCCTGCAGCCACAACATGATCGCCAGCAACGCGGCCACGCTCAGGGTGGCGTAGGCGAGCAGCGCCATCCACGCGTGCGTGGCCAATTGCCAGCCCAGCGGCTTGCTCGGCTCGTGGCCGTAGGCGTGATAGATCCACAGCACTACGGCGGCCATCGGGAACACCAGCACGCCAAGCGCCGCCATGCGCCCGCGCGCGGCGACCAGCGAGGTCAGCCACGCCATGCCCAGCCCGACCAGCGACAGGGCGGCGAAGAAGTGCATGTCCGGGCCGCCGCTGGTACGCATCGCCACCAGCACGTGATAGCCGCCGTGCAGCAGCATCGCCGGCAGCGCCGGCCACAGCCAGGCCGGGGAGGTCACCGCATCATCGCGGACGACCGCGCGCACCAGCAGGCCGGTGGCGGTCAGGTACAGCAGGGTCGCGATGAGAACGATTGTCATCGTGTCAGTTTCGCATACCCCCGGGGTGCTGGCGATGCCCGCAGCGCCGCCGCCGGGGCCGGTCCGGGAGCCGGGGCGGAACCGTTATACTGGCGGTCTCATTGTCTTTTGTTCTGAACAGGTCGCTTCCATGTTCGAGTCCCTGACCCAGCGCCTCTCCGGCACCATCGAGCGGCTGCGTGGCCGCGGTCGCCTGACCGAGGAAAACATCCGCGAGGCCACCCGCGAAGTCCGCATCGCGCTGCTTGAAGCCGACGTGGCGCTGCCGGTGGTGCAGGCGCTGGTCGAACGTATCAAGGTGCGTGCGGTGGGCCAGGAAGTGCTCAAGTCGCTGACGCCCGGCCAGGCGCTGATCAAGGTCGTGCGCGACGAGCTGACCGCGGTCATGGGCTCGGCCGCCTCGGACCTGAACCTCAACGTGCCGGCGCCGGCGATCATCCTGATGGCCGGCCTGCAGGGTGCGGGCAAGACCACCACGGTGGGCAAGCTGGCCAAGCACCTCAAGGAAAAGCGCAAGAAGAAGGTGATGGTGGTCTCGGCCGACGTCTATCGTCCGGCCGCGATCGAGCAGCTCAAGACCCTGGCCGACCAGGTCGGCGTGCTGTTCTTCCCGTCCACCGCCGACCAGAAGCCGGAAGCCATCGTTCGTGCTGCGATCGATGATGCGCGCAAGTCGTTCGTGGATGTGCTGATCGTCGATACCGCCGGTCGCCTGGCCATCGACGAAGCGATGATGGCCGAGATCAAGGCGCTGCACGCCGCGGTCAACCCCGCTGAAACGCTGTTCGTGGTCGATGCCATGACCGGCCAGGATGCCGCCAATACCGCCAAGGCCTTCGGCGATGCGCTGCCGCTGACCGGCGTGGTGCTGACCAAGACCGACGGTGACGCCCGCGGCGGTGCCGCGCTGAGCGTGCGCTACATCACCGGCAAGCCGATCAAGTTCGTCGGTGTGAGCGAGAAGCCGGACGGCCTGGACGTGTTCCATCCGGACCGTATCGCCAGCCGCATCCTGGACATGGGTGACGTGCTGTCGCTGGTGGAGCAGGTCGAGCAGCAGGTCGACAAGGACAAGGCCCAGAAGCTGGCCGAGAAGGTCGCCAAGGGCAAGAAGTTCGATCTGAACGACATGCGCGACCAGCTGGAGCAGATGCAGAACATGGGCGGCATCGGCGGCCTGATGGACAAGCTGCCGGGCCTGGGCCAGATCCCGGAGCACCTCAAGCAGCAGGTCAGCCAGGGCAAGGAAGTGCCGCGCATGATCGCGATCATCAACTCGATGACCAAGAAAGAGCGCCGCAACCCGGGCCTGCTCAACGGCTCGCGCCGTGCCCGTATCGCGCGCGGTTCCGGCCTGACCCCGGCCGACGTCAACAAGCTCATGAAGCAGTTCCAGCAGATGGAAAAGATGATGAGCAAGATGGCCGGCGGCGGCATGAAGGGCATGATGCGCAGCATGAAGGGGATGATGGGCGCCATGGGCGGCCGCGGCGGCATGCCGTTCCGCTGAGTCCTGCGCACGTGCATTCCGGGCAGGGGCGGTGCAGCGTATGCTGGCACCGTCTCCTTCCACAGGTGCGCCGCGCGTGAATGGTTCCCCGCTTCTCGAACGCGCCGACAACTTCTGTCGGCGTTTTGCATTGCAGGCCCCGATCCTGCTCGCACCGATGGCTGGGGCCTGCCCCGTGCCGCTCTCGGCCGCGCTGGCCAACGCGGGCAGCATGGGCGCGATGGGCGCGGTGCTGTCCCAGCCGCAGGACATCGTGGCGTGGATGACCGATTTTCGCGCGCAGTCCGCCGGGCCGGCGCAGGTCAACGTCTGGATACCCGACCCGCTGCCGTCGCGCGATGCCGATGCTGAAGCGGCGACACGCCGCTTCCTGGCGCAGTGGGGCCCGGAAGTGCCGGCCAGCGCTGCCGATGCCGGGCCGGCCGATGTCGACGCGCAGTTCGATGCCTTGATCGAGGCGCGCCCGGCGGTGGCCTCCACCATCATGGGCGTGTTTTCTCCGGCACAGGTGCAGCGCCTCAAAGACGTGGGCATTGCCTGGATCGCCTGTGCGACCACCTTGGCCGAAGCGCGGGCCGCGCAGGCGGCCGGTGCCGATGCGGTGGTCGCGCAGGGGTTCGAGGCGGGCGGCCATCGTGGTGCGTTCGATCCGGACGCGGCCGAGCGGCAGCTGGTCGGATTGTTCGCGCTGCTGCCGCGGCTGGCCGATCATCTGGATATCCCGGTCATCGCGGCCGGTGGCATCGCCGATGGGCGCGGCATCGCAGCAGCCCTGACGCTGGGGGCGAGTGCGGTGCAGGTGGGCACCGCGTTCCTGCGCACCCCGGAGTGCCATCTGAATCCGGCATGGTCACAGGCCTTGGCCAGTGCCGAACCGGAAGACACCTGGCCGACGCGCGCCTTCAGTGGTCGCCTCGGCCGTGGCCTGGCCACCGCGTATGTGCGCGCCGCGGCGTCTGCTGATGCACCACCGCCGCGGCCGTATCCGGTGCAGCGTGGACTGACCGCGCCGATGCGCGCGCAGGCGGGCCGCGACAACGCGCTGGATGCGATGCAGGCCTGGGCGGGGCAGTCCGCGTGGATGGCCCCGGCGCGCCCGGCGGCCGAGGTGCTGCAGCAGATGTGGGCCGATGCGAAGGCGTTGCTCGGATGAGGCTGTACTGCAATGGCCGCGTTGCCAGCGCCGATGATCTGGCCGGCGCACTGACCAACTACGGTCATTTCACCTCGCTGCAGGTGCGCAATGGCGCGGTGCAGGGGCTGGATCTGCATCTGCAGCGTCTGCAGGAGGGCACGGTGGAGCTGTTCGGCACCGCACTGGATCCGCTGCAGGTGCGCGCCTGGATGCACGCCGCGCTGCAGGCCGAAGGTGGGCTCGATGCCTCGCTGCGGGTGACCGTGTTTTCACGGCAGTTCGATTTCCGGCAGCCGCTGCAGCCGGTCGCCGTCGATGTGCTGGTCGCCGCCGCGCCACCGGTCGATCTGCCGGTGATAGCGCGGCGGCTGCGGACGGTGCGCTACCAGCGTGAGCTGCCGCACGTGAAGCACGTCGGCACGTTCGCGCTGTTCCAGCAGCGCCGCGAGGCCTTGCTGGCCGGGGTGGATGACGCGCTGTTCGTCGGCGACGACGGCCTGGTCAGCGAAGGCACCACCTGGAACATCGCCTTCGCCTCGGGTGACACGTTGATCTGGCCGCACGCGCCGGCGCTGCGCGGTACCCAGGAGCGCCTGCTGCAGGCCGGGTGGGGCAGTGATCAGCAGGCGCGGCCGGTCGCGCTGGCGGACCTGGCCGGGTTCGATGCGGCCATCGCCTGCAACGCAGCCGGCATCTGGCCGATCGCGGTGATCGATGGGGGCGTACTGACCAACTCGGCGGCGTTGTGCGCCAAGGCCCGGCAGGTGCTGGCGGCCGCGCCCTGGCAGCCGTTGGTGGCCTGAACCGCCTGATCTGCAGGCCCTGTTCAGCTTTCCCGGTCTTCACAGGCTTGGAATGACCGGAGGCCGCCGCTATAATCGCCGGCTTACCGCGCCATCCTGGCGACTGGGCAATTGAGGAAACAACACCATGGTCAAGATTCGACTGACCCGCGGCGGCGCCAAGAAGCGTCCGTTCTACCACATCATCGTGACCGATTCGCGCAGCGCCCGTGATGGCCGCAACATCGAGCGCGTCGGTTACTACAACCCGGTTGCCCAGGGTGCCGAGTCCCGCATCGTGCTGGACCTGCCGCTGGTCGACAAGTGGGTCGCCAACGGCGCCCAGATGACCGACAAGGTTCGCAACCTGTACAAGGAAGCGACCAAGGCCCAGGCCTCCGCGGCCTGATCCTGAAGGGCCGCGCCTGCCGCGGCCCATCGGTCTATACAGATGAAAGATACCGAGCGCCGCATCCTGCTGGGCAGGATTGTCGGCGCTTTTGGTGTGCGAGGCGAGATCAAGCTCGAGTCCTGGACCGAGCCGCGTACCGCCATTTTCCACTATCAGCCCTGGATCCTGCGGACCCCCGCCGGCCAGGAGAGCACGCTCACCGGTGCACGCGGACGTCAGTCCGGCAAGCATCTGGTCGCCGTGTTTCCCGATATCACCGACCGCGATGTGGTCGAGGCGATGTACGGGACCGAAGTCTATGTCGCGCGCAGCGCGCTGCCGCCCCCGAAGCCCGATGAGTATTACTGGGTCGATCTGGAGGGCTTGCAGGTGCGTACCGTTGAAGGTGTCGAACTTGGGCGGGCGTCACACCTGTTCTCGACCGGCTCCAACGACGTGCTCGTGGTGCAGGGGGATCGTGAGCGGATGATTCCGTTCGTGCAGCCCGAATTCGTCGTCTCGGTGGATTTCGAGGCCAACCTGATCGTGGTCGACTGGGATCCGGAGTTCTAGGCCGGATGCGTATCGACGTCGTCACGTTGTTCCCCGAGTTCATGGCGCAGTCGGCCGCGCTGGGCGTGGTCGGCCGTGCTGCCGAGCGCGGTCTGCTGGACCTGCACGGCTGGAATCCGCGTGACTATGCCGAAGGCAATTACCGCCGGGTGGACGACCGTCCATTCGGGGGTGGGCCGGGCATGGTCATGCTGATCGAGCCGCTGCGGGCCTGTCTGGCGGCCGCGAAAGCTGCCGATCCGGCGCCCGCGCCGGTGATCTACCTCAGCCCGCAGGGCAGGCCGCTGACCCAGGCCAAGGTCCGGGAGCTGGCGGCACTGCCGCGCATGATCCTGCTCTGCGGCCGCTATGAGGGCATTGACGAGCGCTTCCTCGATGCCGAGGTCACCGAGGAAATTTCCCTCGGCGATTACGTTCTGTCCGGCGGTGAGCTGGGCGCGGCGGTGATCGTCGATGCGGTGACCCGCCTGCAGAACGGGGCCCTCGGCGATGCCGAATCGGCCGCGCAGGACAGTTTCGAAGGCCCGCAGGGGCTGCTGGACTGCCCGCATTACAGCCATCCGGCCCAGCATGAATGGGGCACTGTCCCGGACGTGCTGCGCTCGGGCAACCATGCCGCCATCGCCCGCTGGCGCCGGCAGCAGTCGTTGCTGCGCACGGCGCTGCGGCGGCCGGATCTGCTCGACGAAGGCCAGTTGTCCAAGGCCGACCGCGTCCTGCTGGAGCAGGCACGGCAGGCCGTTGCCAAGGATCCAACCCCCTAGCGCGGGGGCGGGATCTTGTTTACAATTCGGGATTGCCATCGGCCTTTTGGGGCTCGTTGGCAGGAACCCCTACAAAAAACGTGCAGCACAGTCCGGTGACTGCATGAGCCCACGTTGTCGAACGACACGATCACCCGAACATTATCGGTGCACCCATGAGCAAGCTGAACAAATCCATCCTCTCGGACTTCGAATCCGCCCAGATCACCCGCGAGCTGCCGAAGTTCAGCCAGGGTGACACCGTCGTCGTCAACGTGAAGGTGAAGGAAGGCAACCGTGAGCGCGTGCAGGCTTACGAAGGCGTCGTCATCGGCACCAAGAACGCCGGCCTGAACTCCGCGTTCACCGTCCGCAAGATCTCGCACGGCTACGGCGTCGAGCGCGTCTTCCAGACCCACAGCGCCATCATCGACTCGGTCGAAGTGAAGCGTCGTGGTAAGGTCCGCGCCGGCAAGCTGTACTACCTGCGTGGTCTGGAAGGCAAGGCTGCCCGCATCAAGGAAGATCTGGCTGCTGCTGCGCAGGCCAAGGCCGCGCGCCTGGCTGCCAAGGCTGCCCAGTAATTCCCGGCCGACAACGTTGGTTGTCGCCTCAAACGGCCACCTTCGGGTGGCCGTTTGCGTTTGTGGCCTGCATCGCGGGCTGACGCTGTTTTTTTGCTGGCTTTCCCTTCCTGCTGAAGAGACCGAGATGGACCGTTATCCCGCCGATGTTCGTCACGCGTTGCAGGCCATGGCCGACGCCAACGTGCCCGCCGGCATGCGCGCACCGCCGATGCATCGGCTGTTGTGGCGCATGGGGCTGCGCGTGCCGCCACCGCTGCTCGCCAGCTTCAGTGCCAACCTGTTCGTGATGGGTGGGCTGTTTGGCGTGTTGTGGGGCGTGTTGTGGCGCGCCTTGATGTGGCTGGTCCTGGACCTTGGCTCGCTCACGCTCGGCATCACCGTTGGCAGTGCTGTCATGGCCGGGCTGTTGTTCGGCGTGATGATGGCGCTGCTGATGCGCTACCAGCGCCGGCGCTACCAACTGCCTGCCTGGAAGACCCTGCTGCAGGGGCGCGTGGCTTAATCCGGGTGGGCAGTGCCGGCCCGGGCCGGTTGCAGCGGGGTGGTCGGGTTCGGGTCCGCCACCGGGGAGGGCGGCGAGGCGGGCACCTCGGCCGGGGCGGCCAGTTCCTCGCGATGGCTGGGCAACATCCGCGCCTTGCGCCAGCCGCCCCAGCGGTAATACGCCAGCGACATCAGCATCGCGCAGAACGAGCTGACCGGGAAACTCCACCACACCGCGTCGGCCCCCCAGCGGTCCTGCAGCAGCTCGGCGAACGGCACGCGGATGCCCCACAGCGAGGCCGCCAGGATCAGCAGCGGGGGAATCACCGCGCCGGTCGAGCGCACCACGCCGGAGATCACGAAGTTCACGCCGAAGAACAGGAACGACCACACCGCGATGTGGTTGAGGTGGCGCGCTACCTCCAGCGCCTGGCTGCCCTCGGGCAGGAACAGGGCGAGCGTGTAGCGGTCGAGCAGGATCAGCGGCAGGATCAGCACGCCGGTCAGCAGGAAGTTGTAGAGCACGCCGCTGCGGGCGGTGCCGCGCACGCGATCCCAGCGCTGCGCGCCGACGTTCTGCGCGGCCATGGTCGAGCACGCCGCACCGATCGCCATCGCCGGCATCTGTACGTACGTCCACAGCTGCAGCGAGGCGCCATACGCGGCGGCGGTGTCGGTGCCGTAGCTGTTGACCATGGTCATCATCAGGATCATCGACAGCGAGATCAGCACCATCTGCAGACCCATCGGTACGCCCTTGACCACCAAGGCGCGCAGGATCTCGCCATCGATCTTGAACAGCGCCATGTCCTTGCGGCCCAGCCACAGCACATGGCGCTTGTTGCGCATGTACCAGAGCAGGCCGAGCAGCGAGAGGGTCTGCGCGATCAACGTGGCCCAGGCCGCGCCGGCGATGCCCAGCTGCGGGAACGGGCCGATGCCGAAGATCAGCAGCGGGTTGAAGCCGATATCCAGCACCACCGAGAGCAGCAGGAAGCGGAACGGCGTGCGTGAGTCACCGACGCCGCGCAGTGCCGAACTGAGGAACGCGAAGGCATACAGCGTGGGCATCGCCAGGAAGATGATGCGCAGGTAGGCCTCGGCCAGCGGCAGCGATTCGGCCGGTGTGCCCATCGCCGCCAGCAGCGGATGCGACAGCCACCAGCCGGCGATCGCGATCACCACCGACAGGCCGATGAAGAAGGTCGCACTGGTGCCCATCACGCGGCGGGCCTGGGGCAGGTCGCGCGCGCCCATCGACTGGCCGATCAGGATCGAGGCGGCCATGCCGATCCCGAACACCGAGCCGATCAGGAAGAACATGATGTTGTTGGCGTTCGCGGTGGCGGTCAGCGCCGCCTCGCCGAGGAAGCGGCCGACCCAGATCGCGTTCACCGAGCCGTTCATCGACTGGGCGATGTTGCCGGCCAGGATCGGCAGGGCGAACAGGAACAGATTGCGCCCGATCGGGCCCGTGGTCAGGTCAAGCGGCGCTTTGGCCATGTGCGCTGGAGATCAAGCTCAGAGAGCGGCACACTAGCACCAAGCCCATCAAGGGGATATCGCGATGCGCACTTCATCGTCTCACCGCACGTCAGCCACTCCCCCGGTAGTGCCGGCCGCTGGCCGGCTGCAGATGCTCCCGGCTGACCGGTTCATCCCCGCCGCGATGGCCCTCTTGATTGGCGCCGCGCTGACCGCATGTTCGAGTACGGACGACCGCCTGCGCGATGCGCAGGTGCGGCCGATGGACCGACCGGAATGCCAGGTCGGCAGCCAGCGCCGCGATCTGGATGCCGGGGTACCGGCACTGATCGGTGGCACCGGGTGCCGCGGTAATCCGGACGCGACGCACCCCCTGAACCGACAACCGGCCAACGCCGTGGAGCTGGGTAGAAAGCATGACTGATGCAATACCGGTGGCCGCCGTGCGGCTGGATGTGTGGCTGTGGGCCGCACGGTTCTATCGAACCCGCAGCCTGGCCAAACAGGCGGTGGAAACCGGCAAGGTGGATGTCGCCGGGCAGCGCCCGAAATCCTCGCGCGCGGTGCGCGTGGGCGAAGCGCTGCAGATCAGCCGTGGCGATGAAGTGTTCGATATCGAGGTGCGTGGCCTGAGCGAGATGCGCGGCCCGGCGCCGGTGGCGCAGCAGTTGTATGCCGAGAGCGAGGCCTCGCTTGCACGCCGGGCGGAACTGCGCCTGCAGCGAGCGGCAGCGAACAACGGTTACCAGCCGCCGGAGCACAAGCCGGACAAGCGTGCGCGTCGGTTGATCCGCGCGCTGGGGGATCTGGACGCGCTGTGATCTGCGTGCTGCACGCATGAAAAACCGGGCCATGCGGCCCGGTCTTTGTCTGTGCCTACGGTGTTGAATCAACGCAGGTCGTAACGGTCCAGCTCCATCACCCGCGCCCAGGCGGCCACGAAGTCGCGGACGAACTTCTTCTCGCCGTCCGCGCTGGCGTAGACCTCGGCCAGGGCGCGCAGCACCGAGTTCGAGCCGAACACCAGATCCACGCGGCTGCCGCTCCAGCGCTGCGCGCCGGTACTGCGGTCGCGGCCGCTGTAGCCATCGCCACTGGCGACCCACTGCGTGCGCATGTCGAGCAGGTTGACGAAGTAGTCGTTGCTCAACGTGCCGACGCGATCGGTGAACACGCCCTCCTTGCTGCCACCGAGGTTGGTGCCGATCACCCGCAGGCCGCCGACCAGCGCGGTCATCTCCGGTGCGGTCAGTGTGAGCAGCTGCGCACGGTCGATCAGCAGCGCCTCGGTGGGCACGCTGTAGCGACCTTTGACGTAATTGCGGAAGCCATCGGCATACGGCTCCAGCACGGCGAAGGACGCCACATCGGTCTGCTCCTGGCTGGCATCGGTGCGGCCCGGGTTGAACGGCACGCTGACCTCATGGCCACCGGCCTTGGCCGCCTGCTCGACGCCGACATTGCCGGCCAGCACGATCAGATCGGCCAGCGAGACCTGCGCACCGCCGTCGCCGGTGAAGCCGGCCTGGATCTTCTCCAGCGCGGCCAGCACCTTGCCCAGCTGCTGCGGCTGGTTGACCGCCCAGTCCTTCTGCGGGGCCAGGCGCACACGCGCACCGTTGGCGCCGCCGCGCTTGTCCGAGCCGCGGAAGGTCGAGGCCGACGCCCACGCGGTGGAAACCAGCTCGCCCGCGCTCAGCCCGGCCGCGCCGATCTGCTGCTTCAGCGCGGCGATGTCCTGCGCGCTGAGGGTGGTCTGCGGGGCCGCTGGCACCGGGTCCTGCCAGACGAATTCTTCGGCCGGAATTTCCGGGCCGAGGTAGCGTGCACGCGGGCCCATGTCGCGATGGGTCAGCTTGAACCACGCACGGGCAAAGGCATCGGCGAAGGCCTGCGGATCGGCCAGGAAGCGGCGCGAGATCTTTTCGTAGGCCGGGTCCACACGCAGCGACAGATCGGTGGTGAGCATGGTCGGGCGGTGCTTCTTCGAGGGATCGTGCGCGTCCGGAATGATCGCCTCGCTGTCCTTGGCCACCCACTGGTGCGCACCGGCCGGGCTCTTGGTCAGCTCCCACTCGTGGCCGAACAGGATCTCGAAGAAGTCATGGCTCCACTGCGCCGGGGTGCGCGTCCAGGTCACTTCCAGGCCACTGGTGATGGTATCGCCGCCCTTGCCGGTGCCGAATCGGTTGGCCCAGCCCAGGCCCTGGCTTTCCAGGCCCGCCGCTTCCGGTTCCACATCGACGTTGTCGGCCGGGCCGGCGCCGTGGGTCTTGCCGAAGCTGTGGCCACCGGCGATCAGCGCGACGGTTTCCTCATCGTCCATGGCCATCCGGCCGAACGTATCGCGGATGTCGAAGGCCGCCTTGAGCGGATCGGGATTGCCGTCCGGGCCTTCCGGATTGACGTAGATCAGGCCCATCTGCACCGCGGCCAGCGGGTTCTCCAGATCGCGCGAGTGGATGTCGCCGTCGGCGTCATCATCGGAGACCAGCACGCCGTGGTCTTCCTGCACGCCTTCGGAGCCATGCGTATAGCGCACGTCGCCGCCGAGCCAGGTGGTCTCGCGGCCCCAGTACACATCCTGGTCGGGTTCCCAGGTATCCGGGCGGCCGCCGGCGAAGCCGAGTGTCTTGAAGCCCATCGATTCGAGCGCGACGTTGCCGGTGAGCACCAGCAGGTCAGCCCAGGAGATCGCCTGGCCGTACTTCTGCTTGATCGGCCACAGCAGGCGGCGTGCCTTGTCCAGGCTGACGTTGTCCGGCCAGCTGTTGAGCGGGGCGAAGCGCTGCTGGCCGCGGCCGGCGCCGCCACGGCCATCGCCGATACGGTAGGTGCCGGCGCTGTGCCAGGCCATGCGCACGAACAGGCCGCCGTAGTGCCCGAAGTCGGCCGGCCACCAGTCCTGGGAATCGGTCATCAAGGCCTTCAGGTCGGCCTTGAGTGCTGCGTAATCCAGGCCCTTGAAGGCCTCGGCGTAATCGAATGCCTCATCCAGCGGATGCGAGCGGGTCGAGTGCTGGTTGAGCAGGTCCACCCGAAGCTGCTTGGGCCACCAGTCGCGATTGGTGGTGGCATCGCCGACGAGGGCGTGGTTGAACGGGCACTTGGCTTCGCTTTTCATGGGTATCTACCTGTGTACTGGCGAACGTGGCCGCCATCGGCGTGGGGGAGGCGATGGCGACGTCGGGAAGGTTGCCTGCACATCGGGCCGTGAGGCACCGGGATGAAGGCGTGCCCACACGTTAATCACTGCTGTTCATTCGGTACATTCGAATGAATCAACTAATGCGATAGGCGCAGGCTATTTCGAGCGATGGCCTTCAGCGCTTGCCGAACAGCCCGCCACCGAGCTTGAGCAGGTCGCCGACGCCCAGCTGCCCATCCCCGTCCTGGTCCAGCACGGAGGTCAGCAGGCCACCGCTGTTGGCGCTCTGCGCTTCCTGGCCGAGGGCCTGGCTGAGCTGGTTGGGATTGGCGTTGCCGCCGCTGGCGAAGCGCTGGGCGAGATAGGACATGACAATCGGGGCGAGGATGGCGAGCAGCTGGCTGGTCTTGCTGCTGTCCAGCCCGGTGGCTTGGCTCAGGCCCTGGGTGGCGCGGTCGGTGTTGCCGCCGAAGACATGGCCGAGGATGCCGGCGCCATTGCTCGCATTGCCGCCCCCGCCGCCCAGCACGCTGCCCAGCAGCCCACCCAGATCGAAGCCGCCCCCGGCACTACCCGGTGCATGGTCACGCTGCAAGGCGCCCAGCAGTGCCTGTGCGCCTTGAGGTTCCTGCGCATTGCGGCCCATCGCGCCGAGCAGCAGCGGCAGGGCAGCGCCCACTGCGCTGCTGGCCTGGTTGGGGTCGATGCCCAACTGCTGGGACACCTGCTGCAGGCCTTGGCCCTGCTGCAGTTGCTGGAAGAGGGACGCGGCAAGTGATTCGGTATTCACGGCGGACTCCAGGGCAGGGATGGGAACCGCCCGAGCATAGCGCCGTGTTCACTACGGGAATGCGAAGAATTCACGCGGGCCCGCGCGGACACCCGACCAACGGTCGGGTGCTACCGGCTCCGTGGGGAGCCGGCCAGCGGCCGGCACGACCGGCATGGTTAGAGTAGCGTCTTCAACCGGTACAGCGCTTCCAGTGCCTGCTTCGGGGTGAGCTCGTCCGGATCGATCGCGGCCAGCGCATCCTGCGCGGCGGTATTGGGCGCGTTGAACAGGCCGAACTGCTGCGGTGCATCCAGCGCCTGCGCGGCCACCACGGCGGATTGTGTCTCGTGGCTGCGCTGCTCCAGCTCGGCCAGGCGACGCCGCGCCTGGGCGACGGTCGACTTCGGCAGGCCGGCCAATGCGGCCACCTGCAGGCCGAAGCTGCGGTTGGCCGGGCCATCCTTCACGGCGTGCATGAACACCAGCGCGTCGCCGTGTTCCACCGCATCCAGGTGCACGTTGGCGATGCCGCTGGCGCCGCCTTCGTGCTGTTCGTCGGCCAGCGCGGTCAGTTCGAAGTAATGCGTGGCGAACAGCGTGTAGCAGCGATTCTGGTAGGCCAGATGCCGTGCGACCGCATCGGCAAGTGCCAAGCCGTCATAGGTGGACGTACCGCGGCCGATCTCGTCCATCAGCACCAGCGACTGTGCGCTGGCGTGATGCAGGATGTAGCTGGTCTCGGCCATTTCAACCATGAAGGTCGACTGCCCACGGGCCAGATCGTCGCCGGCGCCGATGCGGGTCAGGATGCGGTCGATCGGGCCGATCACCGCGCGGGTGGCGGGCACGAAGCTGCCGATGTGGGCCAGCAGCACGATCAGTGCGTTCTGGCGCATGTAGGTGGATTTACCGCCCATGTTCGGGCCGGTGATGACCAGCATGCGGCGGTCCGGATGCAGGTCCAGATCGTTCGGCTCGAACGGCTGCTCGCGTACCGCTTCCACCACCGGATGACGCCCGCGCTCGATCTTCAGGCACGGCCCGGTTTCCAGTTCCGGGCGCGCCCAGTCCAGCGCCTGCGCGCGTTCGGCGAAACCGGCCAGCACGTCCAGTTCGCTCAGCGCGGCGGCGCACTGCTTGAGCGGCTCCAGCCCGCTGGCGAGGATGTCCAGCAGTTGTTCGTACAGGAACTTCTCGCGGGTCAGCGAGCGTTCCCGCGCGGACAGCACCTTGTCTTCGAACGACTTCAGTTCTTCGGTGATGTAGCGCTCGGCATTGGTCAGCGTCTGGCGGCGCGTGTAATGCACCGGCGCCTTCTCGGACTGGCCCTTGCTGATCTCGATGTAGTAGCCGTGCACACGGTTGTAACCGACCTTCAGCGTGGCGATGCCGCTGCTGATGCGCTCGCGCTGTTCCAGATCGATCAGGAACTGGTCCGCATGCGTGGAGAGGCGACGCAGCTCGTCGAGCTCGGCGTCGTAGCCTTCGGCGATCACACCGCCATCGCTTAGTTTCAGCGGCGGGGTCGGGGCGATCGCGCTGGCCAGCAGATGCGCGCATTCGTCATGCGAGCCCAGTGCATCGTGCAGCGCGATCAGCCGTGGCGAATCCAGCGGTGCGAGCACCGCGCGCACCTCGGGCAGCAGGCCCAGGCCATCGCGCAGCGTGGAGAAATCGCGCGGGCGCGCCGAACGCAGCGCCACGCGGGTGAGGATGCGTTCCAGATCACCCAGTGCACGGAAGGCATCGCGTACGTCGCCCTCGGCGCCGCGATCGATCAGCGTGGCGACCGCATCGTGGCGGTGCACCAGCACCTCGCGCAGGCGCAGCGGGCGGTGCAGCCAGCGCCGCAACAGGCGACCGCCCATCGGCGTCACCGTGGTATCGAGCACGCCGAGCAGGGTGTTGCGGGTATCGCCATCGACGCGCGTATCCAGCTCCAGATGGCGGCGCGTGGCCGCGTTCATGGCGATGGCCTCGCTCGCGGTTTCGGTGGCGATCGCGGTGAGGTGCGGCAGGCGTTGCTTCTGGGTTTCTTCGACATAGCCGAGCAGGGCGCCGGCCGCCGCGGTGGCGCGCGGCTTGTCGTCGATGCCGAAGCCGGTCAGGTCATGCAGCTTGAAGAAATTCAGCAGCTGGCGGCGGCCGCTGTCGGCATCGAACAGCCAGGGCGCGCGACGGCGGATGCCATTGCGGTACTGCAGGAAGGCCGGCCAGTTTTCTTCATCGGGCACCAGCAATTCGGCCGGCTCCAGGCGGGCCAGCTCGGCTTCCAGCGCATCGTCCGAATCGACCTCGTTGACCAGGAAACGGCCGCCGGCCAGATCGGCCCACGCCAGGCCATAGCCGTTCTTCCCCCGCGAGAGGGCCATCAGAAGCGTGTCGCGGCGCTCGTCCAGCAGCGCCTCATCGGTGACGGTGCCGGGGGTGACGATGCGCACCACCTTGCGTTCCACCAGGCCCTTGGCCAGCGCCGGGTCGCCGATCTGCTCGCAGATCGCCACCGACTCGCCCAGCGCCACCAGCCGCGCCAGGTAGCCCTCGTAGGCGTGCACCGGCACACCGGCCATCGGAATCGGCGCGCCGCCGGAGCTGCCGCGCTGGGTCAGGGTGATGTCCAGCAGCCGCGCCGCCTTGCGGGCGTCGTCGTAGAACAGCTCGTAGAAGTCGCCCATCCGGAAGAAGAGCAGCAGGTCCGGGTAGTCGGACTTGGCGGCGAAGAACTGCTTCATCAGCGGGGTGTGTTCGGGCTGCTTCTCTGTCACGCGGGGTCCATCACAGTCGGGGGCAGCCCGGAAGGCCGCCTGGTCGGCCATTGTAGGGGAGGGGGCGGGCAGGGCGAAGGGCGCGCCGCGCAGCCGTGCCTGGTGCCTGAGGCGTGCACAGGCCTCCCGTCATTCAATCGCGAACCCGGCAACATGGCCTGTCTCGTCAAGCCGGACCGTGTAGCCGACGAACGCACCCGGACCAAACTCGGCCACATAGCTGTAAAGCGTGCCCTTTTCGCCTTGGCTCGTGCCCTTGAACACCATGTCGGTCGGTTCGCCGTAAGGCCCCACGGAACTCATCAGGCCGGCACCGATGCCAGCGGCCAGCTTGCCACGCAGGTCGTCGCTGAAGGCGCTGTAGTCGGTGCCGTTCTGCAACTGGCGGAACGATGCCTTTGCGCTGTCGCGGACGGCGGCAACCTCGCCGGCAACCGGACGTTCCCACGCCGCGACGATGTCCGGGTGCAGGGCGGCGAACACCAGATTGGTCATGGTGACGCCGGCCTCGGGCTTCTTGTCGCCCAGGTTGGTAAAGGCCAGGATGCGCAGGCCATGATCAGGGTAGTACTCATCGGCGGTGGTGAAGCCCTGCGCGCCGCCGGTGTGACCGACGCGCGCCTGCCCGTACACGGCATCCACGAACAGGCCGAGGCCGTAGCCCACGGGCTTGCCATCGGCCGTAGCGAAGGAGGTCTTCATCTGCGCATAGCCGGCTGCGGATACCACCTTGCCACCGCTCAGAGCGGCGTCCCACCGAGCCAGATCATCTAGTGTGCTGACCAGGAAACCGGCCGCACCGCTCCAGTCGGGGTGGAAGTACGGCGAGCGCTGCAACGCGCCCTGCTCATGCCGGTAACCAACGGCCATGCCGGCCAAGCGGTCGCTATCAGCCAGGGTAAAGGTGTGGGTCATGCCCAGCGGCGCCAGCATGTGCTGCTGCAGGTAGTCGCGGTAGTGCTCGCCGGAGACGGTTTCGATCACCTTGCCGAGCAGCGCGTAGCCGGTGTTGGAATACGACCAGCGCGTGCCTGGCGGGAAATCCAGCGGCTGGCCGGCAATGCGCGCGATCAGGTCATCGAAATCGATGGGGCGTGTCACCAGGTCATCGACCTCCGCTTCGGGCCCATCGAAGTACTCGTGCAGGCCGCTGGTATGGGTCAGCAGGTGGCGCAGGGTCACCTCGCTGGCGTGAGGCGCGTGCGGCAGGTAGCGCGCCAATGGGTCGTCCAGTTGCACCTTGCCCGCTTCCTGCAGCTGCACGATGGCGGCGGCGGTGAATTGCTTGGTGATCGAACCGATCTCGAACGGCGTATCGGTGCGCACCGGCAGCGCGCGCTCACGGTCTCGCAGGCCGTAAGCACGGGAATAGAGAGGCTTGCCATCAACGATCACCGCGATGGCTGCGCCGGGCACCTGGAAGCGTTGCATGACCTGCTGCACATCGGCATCGATGCGCCGCGTCACAGCGGGGTCGAGGTCGGCGGCATTGCCGCCACCGCCGCCGCTCTGCAGGGCCGGCAGCGTGGATGAGGCCGACGCGCCGCCGCAGATGGCAATGGCAGCGACCAGGCCGCCGGCAACGATCCGCAGGTATCGAGTACGCATGTACGAATCACCAATTATTCAATTTTGATCTATAGTTTGAATTATGAGCCAACCCCTAGCAAGCCCTCATGCACCGCGAGCCCTGGAACTGACCCCCGACCAGCTGGGCGCCATGGCGTCCTCACCGCGGCTGGCGATCCTGCAGCGGCTGGATATCGACGGCCACGCCACCGTGCGCGAGCTGGGCGAGCGTCTGGGGCGCCCGGTTACCGCGCTCTACCACCACCTCGAGCGGCTGGAAGAGGCGGGCCTGGTGCAGGTGGTGGAACGGCGCAGCACCGGTCGCCGGCCCGAAGCGGTCTATGCCGTGGTATCGCGGCAGCTGTCCTCGGCCGCCGCACTGCGCACGCCGGGCGGGCGCAGGAACCTGATCAAAGTGGCCAGCAGTGCGGTGGGTGCCAGTTTGCGCGCGTTCTCGGCCGCCGCCACGCAGGCGGCGGCGCGCTTCGACGGCAGCCAGCGCAACTGTGCCGTGCGCCATCTGTCGTTCCGTGCCGACGCTGCCCAGTTGGCGCGCATCAACGCGCTGATAGGCGAGCTCGAACAGGCCAGCCTGCAAGCCGGTGACGAGGCCGAGGATGGCCAGCCCCTGCTGCTGACAGTGGTGCTGGCCAGCGTGACGGACAAACGCAAGGACTGACGGCGGCTCGGCACGATCGTCGGGCGTGCCGCGGCGAGAGCGCGCGTGCGCGATGCACAGCCGGTCAGTCCGTGCGCAGGTGCAGGGTAGGGTGGGCCGCGAACACGTCCATGATGAGGTCGAAATAGGTCTGGCCGGCGCCGCGTTCCAGCGCATCCAGCTGGGTGGCGATTCTCGCGGCATTGAACACGCCGGGTCGCGCCTGTTTTTCCTGCAGCCAGGCGCGGGTGGCCGCCACCCCGAGCGCGGCGCGGCTGTGTGCGATGTGCGTCCAGTGCACCGGTGCGCCGTAGCCGCCATAGAGCAGGTCATCCAGTGCATCCAGGCTTGGGGCCAGCTGCCAGTCCTCGCTGGTCATGAACACGCGGTTGATTTCAGCGTAGAAGCCGGCGATGTCGTGGATGGCGCTTCCGTCCAGCACCAGGGTGGGACCGGTCATCCCCGGGTCCGCGCGTCCAGGTGCGGTGCGCACCGGGCGGTGGTTGTCGGCGGCAGAGTGGGTTCATGCATCGGCAACAGTCCTCGTGACGCGTTGGTTGGGTGGCTGCCCGAGGCGCGACGTGGGTGGTCACCCCGGCAGGTTGCAGCAATCGATTGTGCGTGCAACACGGTGATGTCCGACGCTTTTCTTCTCGTGGTGCACTGCAGCGCATTCGGCGGTCGAAACAAATGCTATCCAATGAATGTCCGGGACCGCACTTTTAAAGGGCTTCCAATTCTGCAGACTGCGCGGGTTGATGAGGGAAAACCATGCGTAGCAAGCTGTTCGTCCCCGGCGCCCGGCCGGAATTGTTCGACAAGGCCATGGCCGGCGAGGCCGATGCGCTCTCGTTCGACCTGGAAGATTCGGTGCCCGAGGCCGGCAAGGCCCAGGCCCGCGACCAGGTCGCCGGCTTCCTGCGCCGCGTTCAGGGCGGCGCCGGTGACAAGCAGTTGATCGTGCGCAGCAACGGGACGGACAGCGCCCATTTCGGCGCGGACCTGGATGCGGTGGCGCTCCCCGGTGTGGACTTGCTCAACCTGCCCAAGATTGAATCGGTGGCTCAGCTGCTGGCGGCCATCGCCCGGCTGGAACGGGCTGAGCAGCGCAACGGCGTGACGCGCCCGATCGGGCTGCTGATCAACATCGAAACCCCCAAGGCCCTGCGCATCGCCGCCGAACTGGCCGGCGCGCACCCGCGCGTGGCCGGAGTGCAGTTGGGGCTGGGTGACCTGTTTTCGCCCAATGGCATCGACCGGGAGCCGAGCAACGTGCATGCCACGCTGTTCGCGCTGCGGTTGGCGGCCGCCGAAGCCCAGGTGTTCGCCTGCGACGGTGCGTTTCCGGACGTGGCCGACAGCGACGGTTTCCTGGCCGAGGCGCAGATGGCCCGGCAGTTGGGCTTCATCGGCAAAAGCTGCATCCACCCGCGCCAGGTTGCCCTGGCCAACGCCACCTTCAGCGTGCCGCCGGCGATGCTCGCGGAGGCGCAGCGGATTGTTGCCGCCGCCGCCGGTGCCGAAGGGCAGGGACACGGCGCGTTCCTGTTTGAAGGCCGGATGATCGACCTGCCGTACCTGCGCCGTGCTCAAGCCCTGCTGGCCGCATCTTCTCCCCCGCTTGCCTGATTGCGGTATCGGGATGCATCGACCACTGTCTCCTACCTGCGCTCTTGCCGGCTTCGGCGTTGCCGCACTTCTTCCGGGTAATTTCATGCACAAGCCTGCACCGTCCGCGTTCCTCTCCACTGTGCTCCGGCGCTGCGCGCGCAGCGTGCGGCTGGTTGCCGCCGCTGTCCTGCTTGCCGGCAGTGGCGCCGTGGCCGCCGAGAGCCTGACCACGGTGGCGGCCGGCAACCTGCCGGCACTGCCGGCGCAGATTGCGCCGGGCGGGCTGGTACATGTGGACGGGCGCCTGGTGGCACTCAGCCGTGACGGTGCCTGGGAGCTGCGCGCCGACAACAAGGCGTGGGAGGCGTTGGCGGCGCCGGCCGCAGGGCAGCTCGGCGGGCTTGAGGGCAGCGTCAGCGCAGCCGGGCGCACCTATCTGTTGCAGGGCCGGGATGCGCTCGGCGACCGCCTCCAGCCGGTGGTCCTGAACAACGGCGCGCTGGTGTTCGGCGCGGCCATTGCGCTGCCCGCGCCGCTGCGCAACGCGCGGGCGGCCACCTTCGGTGACGCGCTGTATCTGGTGGGCAACGATGCGGCTGGCAGCGCCCAGCTCTACCGCCGCACCGCGGCGGCAGGCACCGCCGCCTGGCAGCCTCTGGAGGATCTGCCCCAGCAGGGGGTTGCCAGCGCATTGCAGGCGCAGAAAGGCGCGCTGTACCTGGGCCTGGGCACCGGCACGGGCAGCGACCAGCTGTGGCGCCGCAATGCGGACGCCAGCTGGCAGCAGGTCGCGTCGCCGGACGGCACGATCGTGGCCGGCTCGATGCGCGCGCTGGGCCAGGCGCATCTGCTGATGCTGGTGAAGGACGGCAGCGGCGTGACCCAGGCGCGTACGTTCCACACCATCACCGACGCATGGACGACACTGGACACGCCGATTGCCGCAGCACCGCAGGCCGTCACGGCGTGGGGCAACGGACTGGCCTGGGCCACCGCGGGCGCCACCGGCAGCCAGCTCCAGTACGCCGAACTGCAGGGCGGCAAGCACCTGCTGCGCTGGCTGGACTGGACGGTGATCGGCGTCTATCTGCTGGCCATGCTTGGGATGGGCTTCTACTTCTATCTCAAGGACCAGAACGCCTCCACGGCGGACTTCTTCGTCGGTGGGCGCTCGATTCCGTTCTGGGCGGCCGGCATCAGCCTGTATGCCACCAACACCAGTTCGATCAGCTTCATCGCCATCCCGGCCAAAGCCTTCGATACCAACTGGCAGTACCTGACCAACAACCTGATCGCGGTCGTCGGCCTGATGTTCGTGGCGGTCTGGATCGTGCCGCTGCTGCGCCGGCTGGACCTGATGAGCGTGTTCTCCTACCTCGAAACGCGCTTCCATCCGGCGATCCGCATGCTGTCCAGCGCACTGTGCATCGTGATGCAGATCGGCAGCCGCATGAGCGTGATCCTGTTCCTGCCGGCGCTGGCGATCTCCACCATCACCGGCGTGGACGTGGTCTGGTCGATCATGCTGATGGGCGTGTTCACGATCATCTACTCCACTGTGGGCGGCTCCAAGGCGGTGATCTGGACCGACGTGGTGCAGGTGATCGTGATGTTCGGCGGCGCGCTGTTCGCGATCGGCTTCATCTTCCTGCAGACCGGCGGCGACATGCCGCAGCTGCTGAGTGCGGCCGCGGCGGAGGACAAGACCAAGCTGTTCGATTTCAGCTTCGACCTCACCAAGGCCACGGTGTGGGGCTTCATCTTCCTGGTGGTGTTCGATGTGGTGCTGACCTTCCCGAAGGACCAGGTGCTGATGCAGCGCACCTTGTCCACGCGCTCGGACAAGGAAGCCGGGCGATCGATCTGGGCATTTGCCGCCATCATGATTCCCGGCGGCTTCGTGTTCTACGGCATCGGTACGGCCCTGTGGATGTACTACCGCAACAACCCCGAACGCCTGAATCCCCTGCTGCCGATCGATGCGACCTTCCCGCTGTTCATCGCCGCCGAGCTGCCGGCCGGTGTCACCGGGCTGATCATCGCCGGCATCTTCGCCGCGGCGATGTCGACCCTGTCGAGCATCATCAACTCGATCTCGACCCTGGTTTCGGTGGATTTCTACCAGAAACTGGTCAAGGACCCGAACGAGAAAACCGCCGTGCGCGTGGCCGAATGGTCCGGCGTGGGCGTGGGCCTGATCGGCATCGGCATCGCGCTGGTGATGAGCCGCTATGACATCCATTCGCTGTTCGATGTCTCCATCGAACTGGCCGGCCTGCTCGGCGGTGGTTTTGCCGGTGCCTACACGCTGGGGATGTTCACCCGCCGCGCCAACGCGCCGGGCGTGGCGATCGGTGTGGCCGGCTCGATCCTGATCACGCTGGTCTGCTGGAGCATGGACCTGGTGCACCCGTACTTCTATCTGGCGATCTCGATCCTGCTGTGCATCGTGATTGGCTATGTGGCCAGCCTGTTCTTCCCGGCACCCACCCGCTCGCTGAAGGGGCTGACCATCTACCGCGATACCCCGGCCGAAGCGGCAGCTCCATGACCAGCACCGTTGAGGCGCCGGCGCACGGGCCATTGGTCCAATCGCATTGCGCCAGTGGCTCGTGTAGGTTGCTCACGCGCTGAGAGGTAATCCGTGGAAACCCAGTTCCTGAGTACGTTCGTAACGGTGGTGGACCGCGGCTCGATGGCTGCCGCGGCCCGCTCGCTGCATATCACCCCGGCCGCGGTCGCCCAGCAGATCCGCACGCTGGAACGTGAACTCGGCGCGCCGCTGATCGCCCGCGCCGGGCGCACCGTCAGCGTCACCGAGGACGGCGCGCGCATCCTGCAGCGGGCGCGCGACCTGCTGCGCCAGGTGGCCGACCTGCGCAGCGTGGCCAACGAAAACGACCTGGCCGGCGAGTTGCGGTTGGGCGCGTGCCCGACCGCACTGGCCGGCCTGCTGCCGGACATCCTGTCGCGGATGGTGGCGACGTTCCCGCAGATCAACGTCTTCATCAAGCCGGGCTACTCGGCCGATCTGTACCGGGCGGTGGAGGCTGGCGATCTGGATGCGGCGATGGTGCTGCAGGCCCCCTTCGCGCTGCCCAAGACCTGCAAGTGGCAGCAGCTGCGCGAGGAGCCGCTGGTGGTGCTGGCGCCGGCCCATCTAGGCAGCCGTGACCCGCACGAGCTGCTGCGCGAGCAGCCGTTGATCCGCTACGACCGCCACGAATGGGGCGGTCGCCTCGCCGATGACTACCTGCGACAGGCCGGGATCGTGCCGCGCGAGCGGTTCGAGCTCAATGCACTCAACGCCATCGCGGTCATGGTCGACCGCGGGCTCGGCGTGTCACTGGTGCCGGATTGGGCCAAGCCATGGCCGGAAGGATTGAATGTCGTGCGCATTCCCTTGCCGCAGTGCAGCGAACCGCGCCGGATTGGCGTGGTCTGGTCGCGTTCGTCGGTGCGCATCCGCCTGGTGAACGTGCTGCTGGAGGAAGCGCGTGTCGCATTGACCGAGCCGCAACGCTGACACCACGGGTTTTCGCGCGGTGCGCCGTGCGAAGCGAAACAAATCCTAGGCTTTGAACATACCTGAGCACAGTTCTATCGCCATGACGCCGCGCCTAGGCTCTCGCCTCGTTGCCGGACAGGACGTGGAGACCCGCAAGGGAACCGCATCGACCGGCGGAAGGGCGAAAGCCCACGCGCGTCATCGGTGGCGACGGCTCCCCGGCCGGCTGTCCCGCATTTCCTTTTTTGGGGGGGAGAAACGAATGATCAAGCCACTTTCCGCGGCCATCAGCACTGCACTGTTCGCCTGTGTCATCAGCCCTGTCATGGCGCAGAGCACGACGCCCACCGATCTGGACCAGGTGATCGTGACCGGCAGCCGGACCCCGATCTCGATCGAGAAGGTCCCCGGTGCAGTGACCGTCGTGAACCAGGAACAGGTGCAGCGCACCCTCAACCTGACCGAAGACGCCACGGCCGTGCTGGCACGCATGGTGCCGGGCTACTCCGAATCCTCCCAGGCAATGAGCAACAGTGGCGAGACCCTGCGCGGCCGTGTCGCGCTGCGCCTGTTCGACGGTGTGCCGCAGGGCTCCCCGCTGCGCGAAGGCAGCCGCAACGGCACGTTCACCGACATGGGCGTGATCGGCCGCATCGAAGTGATCAACGGCCCGTCGGCCGCCGAGGGCATCGGTGGTGCCGGTGGCGTCATCAACTATCTCTCCAAGAATCCTGAAGTGGAGGGCCACCAGACAACGGTCAGCACGCGCTACGGCACCCAGTTCAAGGATGACAGCGGGCAGTCCAAGATCGGCATCACCCACACCTTCAAGGGCGATGCGGCGGACTTCCTGATCAGCGGCGCCTACATCGACCGCGGCATCGCCTACGACGGCGACGGTCGCCGGGTGGGGTTGAACACCTCCGGCTCGCTGTCCGACTCCTACAGCAAGAACCTCTTTCTGAAGGGCGGCTACAACTTTGGCGAGGGCCAGATGCAGCGCATCCAGGCCAGCTACAGCAACTTCCATATCGGTGGGAAGCACAACTACATTCCGGTCGAAGGCTGCCGCTACGACGCCGTGGAGTGCCCGATTCCGAGCACCAATACCGCCGAGAAGGGCTCGATCAAGGATTCGCTGGCCGAGTTCAACGATTTCGAACAGTTCGCTGCCAAGTACACCCATGCCGACTTCTTCGGCGGTGACCTGAGCGTGGATCTGTACTGGGCCAAGCAGGCGATGCGCTATGTGCCGGAGAACGGCGCCGACCGCCAGCTGGTCAAGCCGGCCCCGCCGGAAGCCGACCGCATCTGGGACCAGTCGGAGATCAACTCCGAGAAGAAGGGGCTGCGTGTGGCTTACGCCTACAGCGGCCTGTTCGCGGTGGAGGGCCTGCGCCTGCGTACCGGCCTGGACCTTGTGGAAGACACGGCTGAACAGCGCCTGGCGTTGACCGACCGGGTCTGGGTGCCGCCGATGAAATACACCAGCCTGGCGCCGTACGCGCAGCTGAGCTGGGACATCGGCCCGGTGACGCTGGATGCCGGCATCCGCCGCGAAGACGGTGAGCTGGAAATCGACGGTTACACCACCACCGCCTACCGCGACTTCACCCCGGTGCAGGGCGGCAAGCTCGACTACAAGGCCAACCTGCCCAACTTCGGTGCGATCTGGCGCATCACCGATGCGTGGTCGGTGTTCGCCTCGTACTCGGAAGGCTTCGGTATCGCCAACGTGGGTATCCCGCTGCGCAATATCCAGGCCAACAGCCCGTGCAAGGCAGTGGCATGCATCGCCGATCTGCAGCCGCTGATCACCAAGAACAAGGAAGTGGGCTTCAACTGGCGCGGCGAGCAGGCACAGGTCGGCATCTCAGGCTACCGCTCGACCTCCGAGTTCGGCTCATCGCTGACCGTGGACAAGGTGACCGAGGACTTCATCCTCACCCGCGCGCCGACCCGGATCGAAGGCGTTGAACTGAACAGCGCCTGGACCTTCAACGACCAGTGGAAGGCGACGCTGCTGTACTCGCGGATCCGCGGCCAGACCCAGTACTACGACGGCTCGGGCCTGAACAAGGAGATGGGCATCCTCGATATCTCGCCGGACAAGGTCAATGCCTCGCTGACCTGGACACCGAATGATCGTTTCGATGCGACGCTGGGCGTGAGCCGTACCTTCAGCCGCGACCTGCGCGAAACCTTCGTCAATCCGTCCAACGGCGCGGTGTACCGCAATGACGAGGATACCTACGGCTACGCGTTGTGGGATCTCAGCATGAACTACGACATCGGCACCTACGGCAAGCTGTCGCTGGGCATCGAGAACCTGCTGGACAAGCAGTACGTGCTGACCTGGTCGCAGTTGCCGGGTTGGCAGAACTTCTTCTCCGGCCGTGGCCGCATGGTGTCGCTGACCCATACCTTCACGTTCTGACCGTCACTGCGGACCGGTGCTGCGAACCACTGCAGCGCCGGTCCGTTTTTATTGCCTTACCCTGTCACGACGTTACCGCCACTGACAGCAGGAGAGCGGATGTACTGGCCATCGCACGGACCGGCCCACGCCCGTCATTGCCGCCCCCGGGCACGCCTGGCCGTGCTCGCGTGGCTGATGCTGGCCGTGGGACAGGCCACGGCGTCGTCGCCGGAACGTCCCGCCTCACCGCCACGGCTGCCGGCGGTCGATGCTCTCCTCCGCGAATCGACCGGCCGCCAGGGCTACACCGGCGCGGTCGCGCTGGTGATTCACGACGGCCGCATCGTGCATGACGCCGGCTACGGTTGGCAGGATCTGGCGCATGCCACGCCCATGCAGCGTGACAGCATTTTCCGCATCTACTCGATGACCAAAACGGTGGCCTCGGTGGCCGCCTTGATGCTGGTGGAAGAGGGTCGGCTGGATCTGGATGATCCGGTGGCGCGCCATCTCCCTGAGTTCTCAGGCCTGCAGGTCTTCACCGGGGGCACCGCCGCGGCGCCACAGCTGCGGCCGGCGAGGCAGACGCTGACCGTGCGGCACCTGCTCACCCATACCGCCGGTTTCGCAGCGGGTGGGGAGGGATTCGAGGCCGTCACCGAGCTGCTGGAACAGCAGCACGTGCAGGCTGCGGACAGCCTGGCCGCCTACACCACGCGCCTGGCCCGCGTGCCACTGGCGACCGAGCCGGGCACGCGCTTCCGTTACGACAGCACGTCGATAGAGGTTCTGTCGCGCGTGGTGGAAGTGGTGGGGGGGCTGCCATTCGAGCAGTTTCTGCAACAGCGCATCTTCCGCCCGCTGGACATGCGTGACACCGGGTTCGTGGTGCCGGTGCGCGATCGCCCACGCGTGGTGGCGTTGACCACCATGGGCGGGCACGGTGATCTGGTGCTGGCCGATGAGGTACATGCACGGATGCCCGGCAGTGCGCTCCGGCCGTATCCAAGCGGTGCCGGTGGTCTGTATTCCACGGCCGGCGACTATGGCCGGTTCGCGCAGATGCTGCTGGACGGCGGCCGCTGCGGCGAGGTGCAGTTGCTTCGACCGTCCACCGTGGCCCTGATGATGCAGAACCAGCTGGTGCACACCGCCTTGCCCCGCCCAGTGACCGAGTTCAGCGATGCCGAGGGCTTCGGCCTGGGCGGTTCGGTGTTGCTGGATCCGGCCCTGAAAGGACGCACCGCTTCGGTGGGTGCGTTCGGCTGGTCGGGCGCGGCCTCGACCTATTACACGATCGACCCGGCACGCCGCCTGGTCGCGATCCTGATGCTGCAGCATCTGCCCGGCGGCAATGACGATCTGCCGCGCATCAGTACGACGTTCTACAACCGCGTTGATGAGGCGATAGACCCATGAGTAGTGCGGCACGTTCCACCGTCCTTGTCGCCGGCTCGGCCAATCTCGATTTCGTGGTGCGCGCCACGCATGTGCCGGCGCCCGGTGAGACGGTGCTGGGCCGTGGCTTCAGCACGTTCCCCGGTGGCAAAGGCGCCAACCAGGCCGTGGCCTGCGCGCGGGCCGGGGGGGCGCCGACACGGATGCTGCTGGCCGTGGGCGAGGATGATTTCGCCGCACCGATCGAGGCGTCCCTGCGCGATGCCGGCGTGGCCCTGTCGACCGTGCGCGATCCTGCGCTGCCTACGGGCACCGCCTTCATCTGCCTGGCCGACAACGCCGAGAACGCGATTACCGTTGCACCCGGCGCCAACCTGGGCCTGCGCGAGGAACACCTGCCTGCGCTGGACGGGGTCGGCTGGCTCTTGCTGCAGCTCGAGACCCCGTTGCCCACCATCACTGCCTATGCCCGCCGCGCCCGCGCGGCAGGGCTCAAGGTCGCGCTCAACGCCGCGCCGGCGCAGGTGCTGCCCGACGCGTTGCTCGCCCTGCTGGACGTGCTGATCGTCAACGAAGGGGAACTCGAGGTGGTGGCCGGTCATCCCCCGGACCTGGCCACCGGGCTGGCACGCGTGCCGGTGCCCTGTGTGATCGTGACCCTGGGTGCGCGTGGCTGCCTGGCCCGGGTGAACGGGGAGGTGCTGCTGCAGCCGGGCTTCCGTATCGACCCCTTGGACACCACCGCGGCCGGCGATACCTTCTGTGGCGCCCTGATCGCTGCGCTGGCGGACCATCAACCGATGGCCGAGGCGTTGCTGGCCGCCACCGCAGCCTCCGCGCTGACCTGCACCCGGCTGGGCGCACAGGCGAGCATTCCCACCCGCGCCGAGGTGCAGGCGCTGCTGGCCGATCCCACGCGCGTTCCCGATGTCGCCGCCCATGCCGCGCTGGTGGCCGGGTACGCGCGCTGATGTACCTCCTTTCCGTTTCCTGCTGGATGCCTTGCCCATGACCACGCCGTATCAGAGCCCCGACTACGACACCGATGCAGCCGACTACGGGCGTGAGGCGATCCGCACCGAGTACAAGTTCTCGCACGTGACCACCGGGCGTTACCTGCCGACGCCCGGCAAGGCGCCGGCGTGGCCCTTCGCCGATATCGGCAGCTGGATGATCGATGCCAATGCCAGCGCGGGCGATTGGCTGGAAGAACTCAAGGACTGGCGCCGCGAGCACCTGGTCCGGATCGGCTACACCGATGTGAACTATCGTCGTCCGGAGCTGCAGTGGGCGCAGCGCAACTTCGTGCATGCGCAGATGATGGTCGAGGACCGCTACTTCTTCGATGCGGCCACCGGGCAGTACACCGTCGATCGGTATCTGGACGATCTGACCGCACGGTTCGGCGGGCTGGATTCGGTGCTGATCTGGTACATCTACCCCAACATCGGCATCGATGACCGCAACCAGTTCGATCTGGCGCATGACATGCCCGGCGGCCTGGCGGGATTGAAGACAGCGGTGCAGGCCTTCCAGAAGCGCGGCGTCAAAGTGTTCCTGCCGGCCAAGCCGTGGGACCACGGCACCCGCGACCCGGGCGTGACGCACTGGGATGGGCTGGCCGAGATCGTCAAGGCGGTCGGTGCCGATGGCATCAACGGCGATACCTTCAACGGTGTGCCGCGGGCGTTCTTCGATGCCTGCGATGCACGCGGCAATCCAGTGGTGGTGCAGCCAGAATCCACCATCAGTTCCGAAGAGCAGTTGATCTGGAACGTGCAGAGCTGGGGCAAGAAGGCGCCCGATGGCCCGGTGCCGCCCGTCTCCAAGTGGAAGTGGCTGGAGCCCCGCCATATGGTCAACTACGAGAACCGCTGGGGTCGCAACCGTAATCACGACCTGCAGTACTGCTTCTTCAACGGCATCGGCTACAACGCCTGGGAGAACATCTGGGGCGTCTGGAACCAGTTCACCCCGCGCGATGGTGAAGCGCTGCGCCGGATCGCCACGCTGTACCGGCAGTTCCCGCAGCTGGTGGTCTCGATGGACTGGGAGCCGTACCAGGTCTGCCTGCAGGGCGGCATCTTCGCCAGCCGGTTCCCGGGCGAGGGGATAGCGCTGCACACGTTGATCAACCGCAACGAGTACGCCGTGGACGGCGAGCAGATCGCGCTGGCGCATGCACAAGGCACGCGTTACTACGATGCGTGGCATGGCCGCGCGTTGACGCCGCGGGTCATCGACGGCGCGGCGTACATCGCGCTGCCGATGGAAGCGCGCGGCTTCGGTGCGATCCTGAGTGTGGCTGCATGTACCGCGGTCGAGGGTCTGGACGATTTCCTGGCGGCGACCGCCGAGCGCGCGCAGCAGCCCCTCAACAGCTACTCCGCCGCGTGGAAGGCCGCTCCGCAGGCGCTGCTGGCGATCGCCAGCACGCCCCCCCAGGCCGAGGCGCCGAGTGGGATGGTCACGATCCCCGCCGGCGAGTTCCTGTTCCAAGTGGGCGGTATCGAGATCGAAGGCTTCACCTGGGCCGGCCTGGATGTGCAGTACCCGTGGGAAGACTGCGCGCGCCGCCACCATCGCCGGCGCATGGCGCTGCCTGCGTTCCACATCGATCGCCACCCGGTCACCAACGCCGCGTTCAAGCGCTTCCTCGATGCCAGCGGCTACCGGCCGGCCGATGACCACAATTTCCTGGCCGACTGGAAGGACGGCGCGCCGCGTGCGGGCTGGGACAACAAGCCGGTTACCTGGGTCTCGATCGAAGACGCCCGTGCCTATGCGGCGTGGGCCGGCAAGCGGCTGCCGCATGCGTGGGAATGGCAGTACGCCGCGCAGGGGACCGACGAGCGCCTGTACCCGTGGGGCAACGCGTGGGATGCCAGCTGCGTGCCGCGGGTCAATCGCGGCCGTCGGCTGACGCCGCCGGCCGATGTCGATGCGCATCCGCAGGGGGCCAGCCCGTTCGGCGTGGAGGACATGGTCGGCAATGTGTGGCAGTGGACCGATGAATTCAGCGATGCGCACACCCGCGCAGCGGTACTCCGGGGGGGCAGCAGTTATCAGCCGCAGACCTCGCACTGGTACTTCCCGCAGGCCTACCGCCTGGACCAGCACGGCAAGTACCTGTTGATGGGGCCGTCCAAGGACCGCTCGGGCACGGTCGGCTTCCGTTGCGTGGTGGACGCGGCATGAACCGTCTGCATCCCGCCGCCCGCGGCATGACGTTGGTCCCGCCACAGCAGGTCACGTTGCAGGGTCTGCTGGGCGACGCCCTGGCGGCGAACCGCAACGGGCGCCTGAGCACGTTCATCGTTGATGAGCACAGTGCGCCGATCAGCATCTTCGGCCAAGCGCACAAACACCAGAATCATGAGGGCGACTGGTACGGCGAGCACGCCGGCAAGTGGCTGTCGGCCACGGCACGCGCCGTGGCCCAGGGCGGACAACCACCGCTGGAGGCCGCGTTGCGCCGCGTTGCGGATTGGTTGATCAGCCAGCAGGACGATGACGGGTATCTTGGCAACTATGCGCCCGAGCGCCGCTTCACCGTGCCGCAACCGCCCAAGCCGGAGAGCTGGAACGGTGAGCCGGCGCTGCGCACCTGGGACATCTGGACGCACAGCTATCTGATCCTGGGCTTCCTGGAAACGTGGCGCGCGCTGGGCAATGCGGCCTATCTGCAGGCCGCGTGCCGGATCGCCGATCTGTGTTGGCAGGCGCTGGAATCGGGAATCGACATCACCACACTGGGCAACCACCACGGCATGTCCGCCACGGTGCTGCTCGATCCAGCGGCGGATCTTTATCTGGTCACCGGCGAGCCGCGCTACCTGGCGCTGGCCGAACGCATCCTGGCACAGGCCAACGCCAACCCGCGGCTGGCGCTGCTGGACAAGGCGCTGGCCGGTGAGGATGCGGCCTTCATCGCAACCGGCAAGGCCTATCAGCTCAGCTGGAACCTGGTCGGGCTGGCCAAGTTGTACAAGGCCACCGGGCATGACGACCATCGCCGGGCGCTGGATCAGCTCTGGCACAACATCCGCGAGCAGCACCTCACGCTGGGCGGCGGGCCGTGGGGTGGGGTAGCGCACCGGTCGCGCGAGGTATTCAACGCGCCGCGCACCTTCTTCCCGCAGGCCTACGTGGAAACCTGCTCGGTACTGGCGTGGATGCAGCTCAACCGTGAGCTGCTGGCCATCACCGGCCACGCACGCTACGCCGACGAACTGGAGCGCACCGCCTACAACGACCTGCTGGCGGCGATGGCCGCCAATGGCGAGGACTGGTGCTACTACACCTATCCCAACGGCCGGCGCGTGCACACCACGTACTGGCGCTGCTGCAAATCCAGCGGCGCGATGGCCGTGGAAGAACTGCCACAGGTGGCCTATGGCATCGCAGCCGATGGTGGGCTGCGGGTCAATCTGTACGGGCCGGGCGAGGCCACGCTGCTGCACGCGCAGGCCGGTGCGGTCACCCTGCTGCAGGCGACCCGATTCCCCTTCGAGGGTACGGTGACGATCACCGTGCTGCCCGAGTGCGTCGCCGAGTTCAGCATCGGCGTGCGGCTGCCGGGCTGGGCGACAGGTGCACGGATCGAGGTCAACGGACAGCCCGAGGCGGCCGAGGCGGGCGCGGATGGGTTCGTGCACGTGCAGCGCACCTGGCAGTCCGGCGACACGCTCTGCGTGCAGCTGCCGATGCAGCCACGCCTGCACCGGGCGGCCAACATCAACGTGCAGGAATCGCGCGCGCCGGATGGCTCGCCGGTCGCGCAGGAGGTCCTGCGCTGGGAGTACGTGGGGCTGAGCTACGGCCCGCTGGTGTATGCCACCGGCCTGATCGACGGGTACAAAACCGATGAGACGGTGCGCTTGCCGGACCGGCCACCCTCGCAGTGGCTGCAGGTGGGCGACGACACGGGCGAGGGCGCGCCGATCACCGTGCAGTTGGAGTGCCGCGGCCCGCTGACGTTCGAACCCTACTACCGGTGTGGTGGGCGCGATCACGGCAGCTGGCGGTTGAGCTGGCTGTCGCTGGCGCCTTCGGGCTGACGTCTCGGCGGGGTTCGGCGGCGGTGGTGCCGCCGACGCCGCAGCGTGCTTTTTGTCCACCCAGAACATACCCACACGATCTGTTTCTTCCCGTTGGCCAGGAGGAAACTTCCCTCAAGGTATCGAGTGTATTGACCATGACCGGAAGCAACCCCAGTTCTCCATTCGCCATCGCCCAGCGAGAAGGTGCCACCGGACCGTTGAGCGGCATTCGTGTGCTGGACCTGAGCGCGTACATCGCCGGTCCCTACGGCTGCACGCTGCTGGCCGACCAGGGCGCGGAGGTGATCAAGGTGGAGCCGCCGGTCGGCGACAACCTGCGGCGCTATCCCTCCACGCTGGAGGCCGAGAGCCGCGCATTCCTCGGTGTGAACCGCTCCAAGCGCGGCGTGGTGCTGGACCTGAAGCAGCCTGACCAGCGTGCGGTGCTGATGCGCCTGGTGCGCGAGGCGGACGTGCTGGTGCACAACTTCCGGCCGAGCGTGCCGGTACGCCTGGGCATCGATTTCGAGAGTCTGCACAAGCTCAACCCGCGCCTGGTGTATTGCTCGGTCACCGGCTACGGCGAGCAGGGGCCGCTGAAGGAGAAGGCAGGGTACGACCAGGTGCTGCAGACCATGACCGGCATGTGCACGATGCAGGGCAAGACGGGCGGCGCCCCGGAGATCCTGTACGGCTCGGTGGTCGATTACTACGCTGCCGCGCTGGTGGCGGCCGGTGTGTCATCGGCGCTTTACGAGCGCGAACGCAGCGGCGAGGGCCAGTTCGTGGGCGTGTCGCTGCTGCGCAGTGCGCTGACGATGCAGTCGGCGCGGATGGTCTGGGCCGAGGGCGAGCCGGCGGCGGTGGGCCGCGATATGCGCTCGGGCGGTGTCACCGGCATCCATCCCACCGCGGACGGATATCTGTACATCTCGGCCAATACCCCGCGCTTCTGGCAGGCATTGTGCGAGCGGATCGGGCGACCAGAATTGGCGGCCGACGCGCGGTACGACACCGTGCGCAAGCGCGCCGCGCAGGCCGAGGTGCTGCTGCCGCAGTTGCACGCCGCACTGGCCACGCGCAGCGCGCTGGCGTGGGAAGCGTTGTTCGGCGAAGAAGTGCCGTGCGCAGCGGCACGCCAGGTCGAGGACATGTTCGAGCATCCACAGGTGCAGGCAGAGCAGATGATCACGTCGCTGCCGCACCCGCTGCTGGGCAGCTACCGCGGCATCACCCGGCCGATCGTATTCGGCCGCACACCCGGCCCGGAGCCGTTCGCCGCGCCGGTGTTCGACCAGGACACGGCAGCGGTCAGCGCGCTGCTCGACGCGTGCTCTGATGATTGATGCCAAGGACTCCGCCATGACGTCGCTGTCCAGACTCTCCCAGCTGCGTGATCTGTCCGTGGTGGTTGCCGATACCGGCGACTACGAGGCGATCAAGCGCTTGAAGCCGGTCGACTGCACGACCAACCCCACCCTGGTGAAGAAAGCGCTGGACCTGCCGGTATACGCCGATCTGATCGAGAACGCGCTGGCCTGGGGCCGCGGGCAGGCGGGCGAACGCGAGACCATCGTGCACGCGGTGGCCGATCGGCTGACCGTGGGCGTGGGCACCCTGCTCAGCACGCTGGTGCCGGGCCGGGTCTCGACCGAGGTCGATGCCGACCAGGCACATGACACCGCGGCCACGGTGGCCAAGGCGCGCCAGTTCATCGCCATGTACGAAGCGGCCGGCGTGCCGCGCAGCAAGGTGCTGATCAAGATCGCGGCAACCTGGGAAGGCGTGGAAGCGGCGCGCCAGCTGCAGGCCGAAGGGATCGACTGCAACCTGACGCTGATCTTCAATCCGACCCAGGCGCTGGCCTGCAGCGAGGCCGGGGCGTTCCTGATCTCGCCGTTCGTGGGCCGCATCCTGGATTGGTACGTGGCCAACGGCCA
>NZ_RCDC01000008.1 GCF_003651185.1 Stenotrophomonas rhizophila
TGATCAAACGTCTGCAAGATGGACATACATCCTTCCTGCAGGCGCCTTCACAAGATACCTGCGCATACTGTCAAAGAACTTTGGAATCGGCCTCAGCGCCTTCTTCCGTGTGCCCCGACGTTTCCGTCGTTGCGAGCCGCCCATTATAGACCGGCTTATCTGCTTCGTCAACACCTTTTTTCAAGGCCGCTTCACCGAAGTGAACCGTTGTTGCCGATGCCGCTTCGTCGTTCGCCTCAGAGGCTTTCGTCGTTGCGAGCCGCCTATTATGTCAGGCTTTTCGTTTCCGTCAACACCTTCTTTCGAAGGTTGTTGCCGTCGCTGCGGGTGGGTGTTCACCGGGGTGAAGACCGCGTCGCAGCGAGGGAGCGAATACTAAAGACTTCTGAAAATTCGTCAAGCGTTTTCGTCGATCTTTTTCATCAACGCGTCATCCATACGTGCTGCTCATCAACAAGCGCGGCAGCACGCGCGTTGCGCGTGCTGCCGCTGGCTTGCTAACAATGCATCTCTAGTCATCAGGAATGCATGCGATGTCCGCGGTAGGCAAACGTTCGTTGTGGCGCGATCTCTCCCTGCCTGCGGTGATGGCGGGCTTCATTACGGTGTTGGTGGGCTTCGCCAGTTCGGCGGTGATCGTGTTCCAGGCCGCACGCGCGGTTGGCGCCGACCAGGCGCAGATCGCCTCGTGGATGTGGGCGTTGGGCCTTGGCATGGGCGTGACCTGTATTGGTCTGTCACTGCGCTATCGGATGCCGGTCGTCACTGCATGGTCCACGCCGGGTGCGGCAATGCTCGTGGTGGGTGCGGGCGCGGTCGGCTACAGCGATGCGATCGGTGCGTTCGTCCTTGCCGCGGTGCTCGGAATGCTCGCCGGCTTCTCGGGGATCTTCGCGAAGTTGATGAAGCGTGTGCCGATGGCGCTGGCCGCGGGCATGCTTGCTGGCGTACTGCTGCGCTTCGGTCTGGATGTGTTCGTCTCGATGGGCACCCAGCTGGGCATGGCATTGGCGATGTTCGCCACCTGGCTGATCGGGCGACGGCTGTTCCCGCGCTATGCGGTGATCGCCACGCTGCTTGTCGGTGTCATGGTGGCGGCCGGTCAGGGGCTGCTTCATATGCAGGACGTGCGGCTGGAGCTGGCCACGCCGGTGTTCACCTGGCCAACGCTGTCGTGGTCGGCGGTGTTCGGCATCGCTCTGCCCCTGTTCGTGGTGACCATGGCCTCGCAGAACATCCCGGGCGTGGCGGTGATCCGCGCCTCCGGCTACGACACGCCGGTATCGCCGGTGATCGGCTGGATCGGGGTGGTCAATACGCTGCTCGCCCCCTTCGGCGCCTTTGGGCTCAATCTGGCCGCAATCACGGCGGCGATCTGCATGGGGCGCGAAGCACACGAGGATCCTGCGCGGCGTTACACCGCAGCCGTGGCCGCGGGCGCCTTCTATATCGTGGTCGGGCTGTTCGGGGCGACGGTGGCGGCCGTGTTCGCCGCCTTCCCCAAGGAACTGGTGGCCTGCGTGGCCGGGATCGCGCTGTTCGGCACCATCGCCAACAGCCTGGCGATGGCCCTGCGTGAGGAGGCCGATCGCGAGGCGGCCCTGGTGACCTTCCTGGTCACCGCCTCGGGCCTGTCGCTGGCCGGGATCGGCTCGGCTTTCTGGGGGCTGGTGGCCGGCGGCATCTGCCTGGTGGCGTTGCGACCGCGCCCGGTCGCCCACTGACGGGTCACGCGCCTTCAACTACCCGCAGCACGACGAACAGCGCCAGGCCCACACCCAGCGCGAGCCGGCTGGTCCCCCCGCGGCGCACCAGTTCCGCGTTGATCCGCTCCGGCTGCCCGGTAAAACGGGCCTGCGCCCGCGCCACCATGCGGCGGCAATGCCAGCGGTACAGCGCATTGCCGAAGATGCCCAGCGAGAGCTGCACACCCAGCGATAACACGACGCCGCCCACCGCCAGGTCCAGCAGGACCATCGCCATGCCAATGGCGAAATCGGCGATCAGCACCGCCAATGCCACCAGGTACATGCGCCGGTACATGAGCCAGTGGAAGCCAAACAGGACGGCCGGCCAGTGCCACGGGCGCGGCCAGCGGCCACCGGCGTCATCCAGATGCCAGCGACGGGCATACAACGCGAAGTTGTCGCCCACCGCCTTCGCCAGCAGCGGATGGCGGTCATGCACCGCCACGGCCGCATCGATCTGGGCGTCGATCATGGCCTCGTGCATGGCGGTGCTGGGCGCGCGATAAGGATTCCCGGCACTCTCGTCGATCCGGGCCGGGGGCGGAACCGTACTCATAGCGGGCGAACCGCCAGCGTCTGCTGCAACACGTACTGCGCACCCGGCGCCAGGGTCACCACATCCGGGCCGGCATTGGCCGCCTCCAGGCACACATAGTTGCGCCAGCCGGCCCCGACATCGGCCATCTTGCTGGCGCCCGCCTCGCCCGGGTTCCACGCGACCAGCGAGCGGCTGCCGCTCGTGGTGATCTCGATGCGGCGCTTCAGGCCCGGGTCCTTGAGCAGATAGCGGCCACCGGCCTGGGTATAGATGCGGTCGCTGCGGCCGGGATCGCGCGGGTCGCGCAGGCTCCAGTCGCCCTGCTGCTGGCGCGGGGTCGCGTAGTTCTCGAACTTGTCCAGGTAGGACAGGCCATCCAGGCCTTCCACGCTGACCTGCATCGCATCGCTGACATGGAAGTAGTTGTGCAGGGCCTGGGTGAAGGCGACCGGCTGGCGGCCGGTGTTCTCAGTGATCAGGCGCTGTTCCAGGGTGCGGCCGATCCGCAGTTCCATGCGCAGGCGCAGATCCAGGTTCTCCAGCACCGGCGGGGCCAGGGTCAGCACCATGGTCCCATCGGCCTCGCGACGGGCCTGCTGCAGGGTCCATGGCACGTTGCGGACGAAGCCATGCGAAGGGACGTCACTGCCCTGCCCCTGGCGGCCGAAATACGGCCAGCACACGGGGCTGCCGCCACGGATCGGGGTCGGCAGCGGCTGGGCGCTCGGCGAGAGCCACATCACGTCCTGCCCGCCATTGGGCACATAGGACAGCAGCTGGCCACCGAACACGCTGATCGCAGCGGTGGCGAACGGGGTCTCGACCCTCCACGCGGGGAAGCCCTGGATGTCGGCCAGGCTGAGTCCGGGCACCTTGGGCAGGGCAGCGCGCGGCGCGGCCGGCGACTGGACGTATTGGGCATGGTTGGGCGGCAGGGTGAACACGGTGGATGCGGGCATGGTCGGTGTGGAAGAAGGAGGAGCACCGCGCAGGGCGGTGAGGATGCGCTGGCCGGCACGGCCATCGGCGGGGGCCCAGCCCAGGCGCTGCTGCTCGGCCTGGATGGCGCGGCGGGTGGCGGTACCGATCATGCCGTCCGCCGTACCGATGTCGTGGCCGCGGGCCAGCAACAGGGTCTGCAGCTCTCGGCGTTCGGTACGGCCGATGCCAGGATCATCGGTTGGCCAGGCGGCGACGATACCCGGGCCACCCCGCAGGCGATCGGCCAGGGTGGCGATCGCCAGGGCATAGCTCTCGGCGGCGTTGTAGGCGTAGATCGCGTCGTAGTTGCGGAACACCAGCCACGCCGGGCCCTTGGCACCGGTCGGGAGCAGCAATGCGGCAGTGCTGTCGGCGGGCAGCCCGGCCGGCGCCAGCGTTCCGCCGGCAACCGGCACGATGCCCAGCGCGCGCCAGTCGGCCAATGGCTTGCGCTGGGTGCGGCCGGCTTGGGCGGTGTTGAAGCCGGCCGGGATCTTCACCTCGATGCCCCACGGCTGCCCGGTGCGCCAGCCGGCCTTCTTCAGATAGTTGGCGGTGGAGGCCAGCGCATCGGGAATGGAGGCGACCAGATCGCGACGACCATCACCGTCACCATCCACCGCGATACGCGCATAGGTAGACGGCATGAACTGGGTGTGGCCGAAGGCGCCGGCCCACGAGCCGGTCAGGCCCTCGGCGCGCAGGTCGCCGGCATCGATCAGCTTGATCAGGGCCAGCAGTTCACCGCGGAAAAAGGGCTGGCGGCGGCCTTCGCAGGAGAGCGTGGCCAGCGACTGCAGCAGCGGGCGCTTGCCGAACACGCGCCCGTAATCGCTCTCTACGCCCCAGACCGCGACGATGGTGGCCGGATCGACACCGTACTCGGCCGAAACACGGGCCAGCAGATCACGGTGCTCGATCAGACGGGCGCGCCCGTCATCGACGCGCTGGGTATCCACCAGCGCGGCCAGGTAGTCCCACAACGGGGTGGTGAACTCCGGCTGCGCATCCAGCAGCGGCAGCACGCTGGGATCGGGGGTCAGCCCGGCGGTGAGCACGTCGAAACGCTCAGCCGGGATGCCCTGCTTGCCGGCCTGGGCCTTGAGGGTGACCAGGCACGTGGAGAAGGCGTCCGGCGCGGCGACCGCGAGCGAGGGTACGCCGAGCCACAGCCCGGACAACAACAGGGGCGACCATCGCATTGGCGGAATCCTTGCAGCCAGTGGACCTGCATCATAGCGGCAATGCCGCGCAGGTCAGGCCGGCTGCAGCAGGCGCAGGCCGAAGGCGGGATCGGTCGCGTTCCAGTGCGCCGTCACCTGCAGCCCGGCATCCGCGGCCATCCGGGCGAACACCGCATCGGTGTATTTGTGGCTGTACTCCACGGTCATCGCTTCGCCTTCGGCGAAATCGAAGCTCTGCCCATCCAGCTGCACGCGCTGGTCGCGCTGGCTGATCAGCTCGGTTTCGATGCGCAGGCGCGGCACGCTGTAGCGGGCGCGGTGGCGGAAGCCCTCCAGATCGAAATCGCTGCCGATGTCGCGGTTGAGCCGGCGCAGCAGATTGAGGGTGAACTCGGCGGTGACCCCGGCGGCATCGTTGTACGCCGCTTCGATCAGCGCCGCGTCCTTGTGCAGGTCGATGCCGATCAGGGCCATGCCATCCGGGCCCATGGTCTGGCGCATCGCCTTCAACAGTGCGATGGCGTCGTCATGGGCGAAGTTGCCCAGGGTCGAGCCGGGGAAGAACACCAGGTGGCGGGCCGGATCGCGCTGCGGCGATGGCAACTGCACCGGCTGGGTGAAATCCGCGCAGACCGGCAGCATTTCGATCTCTGGCAGCGAGGGCGCGAGCCGGGTGATGCTGTCCAGCAACGCAGCGCGGGAGATTTCGATCGGCGTGTAGGCGACCGGGTCGCGCAGCGCATGCAGCAGCAGTTCGGTCTTGCGCCCGCTGCCACTGCCGAGCTCGACCACATGCAGGCGTGGGCCGACCACCTTGGCAATGTCGCGCGCGCAGTCCTGCAGCAGCTGCAGCTCGGTGCGGGTCGGGTAGTACTCCGGCTGCTGGGTGATCTGCTCGAACAGCGCCGAGCCCTGCGCATCGTAGAAGTACTTGGAAGGCAGCTGCCGCGGTGTGGAGGACAGGCCACGCAGGATGTCGGCGGTGATCTGGTCCCGATCCGGCTGCAGATCGGTCAGCGCTTGGAGTGCATCACGGACCGAACTCATGCGGCGTCCCGGGCCAGGCGCAGGCCGGCGAACTGCCACCGGGCCGACGGCGCGAAGAAATTGCGGTAGCTGGCGCGCAGGTGATCGGCCGGGGTGGCGCAGCTGCCCCCGCGCAGCACCCACTGCCCGCACATGAATTTGCCGTTGTACTCGCCGAGGTTGCCCGGGAAGGTGCGGAAGCCTGGATACGGCCCATAGGCGCTGCTGGTCCATTCCCAGACATCGCCGAACAGCTGGACGATGTCGCCCTCCTCCTCCGCGCCGCCCGGGTGCAGCGCATCGGCGTCGGCAAAGCGACCACGCAGGGCGCGGCCGGCCGTCGCCGCTTCCCACTCGAACTCCGTGGGCAGGCGGGCGTCGCACCAACGCGCGTAGGCGTCGGCTTCGAAATAGCTGAGATGGCAGACCGGTGCGTGGGGGTCGAGCGCACGCCAGCCGCCGAGGGTGAACTCGCGCGCCAGCGCGTCATCCCAGTACAGCGGGTGCTGCCACTGCTGTTCCTGGCACAGCGTCCAGCCTTCGCTCATCCACCAGCGCGGCTCGCGGTAACCACCGGCCTGCACGAACTGGCGGTACTCCTCATTGCTGACCGGGCGGTTGGCCAGCGCATGCGCGGGCACCAAGGCGCGGTGGACCGGCGATTCGTTGTCATAGGCGAACGTGGGGCGGGTGGGCCAGACCGGCGCGCCGATCTCCACGATCTGTTCGGGACTGCTGAGCCACCGCAGCGGCAGCGCACGGGCCGGCGCCGCGACAAGATCCTCGCGATAGGCCGGCTGCAGCGGGTTGGACCAGAACGCGTGCTTGATATCGGTCAGCAGCAGTTCCTGGTGCTGCTGCTCATGGTGCAGGCCGAGCAGAAGCTGATGCTGGGCCTGCTCGCTCAGATTGCCGGCCTGCAGTGCGGCGAGCACGCGCTGATCGATCTCCGCGCGGAAGTGCAGCACCTCGTCCAGCGTCGGGCGCGAGAGCAGGCCGCGCTGTGGGCGTGCATGGGCCGGGCCAATGCTCTGGTAGTAGCTGTTGAACAGGTAGTGCCAGTCCGCATCGATCGGAGCGTAGCCGGGGCGGGTCGCCAGCACGAAGCGCTCGAAGAACCACGTGGTATGGGCCAGGTGCCATTTCGCCGGGCTGGCGTCGGGCATGCTCTGGACCATGGCATCTTCGGCACTGAGCGGTGCGGCCAGCGCGAGCGTGCGTGCACGCACGGTGGCGTAGCGGACGGCCAGCGGCGATGGCGGGGCGGCAGTGTGCGGTAGTGCGGCAGCGACGGCGGTATTCATTGCGGTGAGGATCGACCAGCCGGGGTGAGTGCCACGTCATGGCACCGCATCGATCCGGTGACATTGCTCAAGTTGAATACGCGCAGGCCGCTACCGGGGAAGACCCATCGCCTGTGTAGTCCGGTTTGCACGCTGCAGCCACGGCGCGCCGGCCACCACGTGGACCCCTTCTTGCGGACGCATCTGCTACGCCAGCCCAGTCACTATCTGTTCGTGCTGCCTGCAGTACTGGTGGCGCTGGGATTGTGGGCCGCCACCCCCGCGGCGGAAGCCGGCAGTTCGGTGCATCGCCTGCTGCCGATGGTGCTGGCCTGCCTGGGTGTCGGCCTAGCGCTGATCTACAACCGCGTCCGGGCGCTGTGCCTGATGCTGGCCATCGCCTCGGCGTTCGCCCTGCTGCATGGTGTGGTCGGCACGTTCCTGCGCGATGGCGTTGTTTCGGCGCTGACCCCGCTGATCTTCCACGCGGTGTCGTGGTGGCTGCCACTGCTGTTCCTGCTGCATGGGCTGTGGCCCGAACGCGGACGGCTGCGCCAGGACCTGTTGCTGCGTGGCGTGGTCAGCGGGACGGCCCTCGGCATTTTCCTGCTGATGGCCGCACAAGGCCCGGTCGGCATGCATGCCTTGTTGTCGGACCGCCACCTGCCGTGGCTGCCGAGTGGCTGGAATGCGCTGGCCCAGCTGCCTGCGCTGTTGTTCGCGGTGACGACGGTCGCGCTGGCGGTACAGGCCTGGCGCCAGCCCCGGCCGCTGCACACCGCCCTGCTGATCGCCCTGCTCTGCCTGTGGTGGATGCTGCCACGGGTGTTCGTCTCGCCGGCCCTGCTGCCCGCCGTCAGCTGCATGGCGCTGTTGCTGGTCATCTCGGCGATGCTGCAGGAAGCCTTCCACATGGCCTTCCGCGATGAACTCACCGGGTTGCCCGGCCGCCGCGCGTTCAATGAATGCCTGCAGCGGGTCGGGGCCACCTACACCATCGCCATGGTGGACGTGGATCACTTCAAGCGCTTCAACGATACCCACGGCCACGATGCCGGCGATGACGTGCTCAAGCTGGTGGCCGCGCGCCTGTCCGAGATCGGGGGCGGTGGCCGCGCATTCCGCTACGGCGGCGAAGAGTTCGCGCTGGTGTTCCTGGATCGCCCTGCCCCGGCCTGCGTGGCGTCGGTGGAGGAAATCCGCGCCAGGATCGAAGGCGTCCGCATGCATCTGCGTGACCGGGCCGCGCGCAGCCGCGACGATGCGGTGGGGCAGCTGCAGCGTGGACGCGGTGGCAGTGGCGAGGTGGTGCAGGTGACGGTGAGCATCGGCGTGGCCGACAGCCGGGTCGCCGACAGCCCGCAGGCAGTGCTCAAGGCCGCCGACCAGGCCCTGTATGCAGCCAAGGACGCCGGCCGCAACTGTGTGCGTGCGCTTGGGCAGCAGGGCACCGTGCCGGTGCGCGCCAACGCGCTGGCTCAGGGCAACGCGTCGAGATAGAACCAGCGGCCGTCTTCGCGGACGAAGCGGCTGTGTTCGAGCATTTTCACCGCACTGCCGCCGCCGACCTTGTAGCGCGCGGTGAAGCGGACCTGGGCGTGGTCGGCATCTGAGCGGGTATGTGCGTGGATCGTCAGCCCCAGCCACTGGGTGCGCTGGCCGGGTGCTTCGTCCAGCGACAGCTCGCCCGGGCGCGTGGACGGGTGCCAGCTGGCCAGCAGGTACTCGGCCAGGTGGCGCACGTAGGCGCTGTAGCGCGAGCGCATCAGCGCTTCGGCATCCGGCGCGGGGGTGCCGGCGTGGTAGAGGCCGCAGCAGGCGGTGTAGGCCAGTGGGTGGCCGCAGGGACAGGGATCGGAGAGGGCGGTGGTCATGGGGGTATTGTCGCGCGATGACCGGGGGTATGCTGGCGCGCCTTCTGCCGCGATGTGCCGCCGTGCTTGAGCTGGTTCCCCCTGAACTGTTGTGGTTGGTGGCGATCGCCTTCATCGCCGGCCTGGTGGATGCCGCCGTCGGCGGCGGTGGACTGGTGCAGTTGCCCGGGTTGTTCACGGTCCTGCCGCAGCACACGCCGGCGATGCTGTTCGGCACCAACAAGTTCAGCTCGATGTTCGGCACGGCCGCCGCCGCGTTCCGCTACGCGCGCAATGTGCGCTTCCCGTGGCGGCCGGTATTGTTCGCGGCCGGCACGGCCTTCGTGTTCTCCTTCGCCGGGGCCACGGCGGTCAGCCTGCTGCCCAAGGATGCGGTGCGCCCGCTGGTGCTCGTGCTGCTGGTGGCGATGCTCGGCTACACGCTGTGGAAGAAGGACTTCGGTGCCCTGCACCGCCCGCGCGAGATCGGCCGCAAGGAGCTGGTCACCGCGTTGGCGATCGGTGCGGTGATCGGGTTCTATGACGGCTTCTTCGGGCCCGGCACCGGCAGCTTCCTGATCTTCCTGTTCGTGCGCTTCTTCGGGTTGGACTTCCTGCGTGCGTCTGCCGCCTCCAAGGTGGTGAACCTCGCGACCAACGTGGCGGCGATCTCGTTCTTCGTGCCGACCGGCAACATCCTGTGGCTGTTCGCGCTGCCGATGGCCGCGGCCAACATCATCGGCTCGGTGGTCGGCACGCGGATGGCGCTGCGCGGTGGCACGCCCTTCATCCGCAAGCTGTTCGTCGGCCTGGTGGTGGTGCTGATCGCCCGGATGGGCTGGGATACCTTCGGCGGTTAGCCGGACGGGCCAGCCCTGGGGCTGACCCGTTGGTTGCTCAGCGCCTGGGCTTGGCCGGCTTCTTTGCGGCCGCCTTGGGTACGGCCTTGGTGGCCGTCTTCTTTGCCGCTTTCTTCGCCGGTACCTGGGGCGCAGCCTTCTTCGCGCGGGATGCCGGCACGGCTGCCGGTGCCTCCACGCCCTCGGCCTCGGCCTCGACGTTGGCGTCCTCGTCGACCGAGGCAGCCATCACCTCGGGGGCATCCACCACGGCAGGCGCGGCGATCACGGCCGGTGCCCGTGCCGCCGTCGTCTCGCCGGCGCGGGCACGCTCGGGCAGCTTCAGGCGCTTGCCTTCGTCGTCGTACTCGATCAGCAGCACGCCGGAGTCGTGGCGACCGCTGATCTCCACGAAGCAGGCACCGCCGATGAACGGCTCCAGCGTCATCACCGACTTCAGCGGGGTGGCCACGACCATCTGGAACCCGAAGTTGTCGAAGATGTTCATCGCCAGCGCGGTGAACTCGTTGTCGGCCTTGTCGAAGGCTTCATCCAGCACCACCGCCGCGTAGCTGGGCAGCTGGCCGTCGGCGCCACCGAGCTGGTAGCGCAGCGCGGCCGCCAGGCAGGTGGTGGCCAGCTTCTGGCGCTGGCCGCCGGACTTGCCCGCACCGCTGCGGTAGATCTCCACCTGTTGGCGGGTGGCGGCGTCGAGCTCGACGCCGACGAATTCCACATGCAGGCGCACGTCCAGCACCAGCTCGCGCCAGCGCTTGTCCTCGCCCTCCTGCGAGCCGAGCTTGGCGACCAGCTCACGCAGGACCGCGAACTGTGCTTCGGCCAGTTCGCGCTGGTCGGTCTGCTGTTGGGACAGCACGTCGCGCAGGCGCTGGTGGAACTCCAGCACTTCAGGCAGGCGGCGATCGGTGAGTTCGATGGTCAGCAGGGTGCCGCGGTTGAACGGCACCTGCTCCAGCGAGGCATTGACCTCGTCCAGGCGCTGGGCGATCGACTTGCGCGCCTCGGCCGTGTGCCGCTGCAGGGCCAGCAGGTTGTTCTTGCTCTGGCTCTGCAGCAGATCGAAGAAGCGTGCCTCGTGCTGCGGCAGGCCATCGTTCTCCAGCCGTTGCAGGCGGGCCAGGAAATCCTCGGCGCTGGACAAGCTGACGGTGAAGTCGCCGCTGTCTTCGGGCCAGGCCTGGCAGTAGCGGCGGAAGCAGCCGAGCAGCAGGCTCTCCAGGCGGTTGTGTTCGGCCTGGGAACCGCCGAGCTGTTCATTGAGGGTGTTGCTGATCTGCCGGAAGTGGGCTTCCAGGTTCTCCAGGCTGAGCACGCCGAGTGCCTTCAGGCGTTCGTCCAGGCCCTGTTGCTGCAGGGGGGTGACCACGCGCTTGGCCAGCGGCGCGCACTGCTCGTGCAGGCGTTCCAGGCGTTCGTGTTCACGGCCAAGCTGGCCGCGCTCCACGCGCACGTCTTCATAGGTGCGCTTGGCCTGGGCCACGTCGGCGCGGGTCTTCTCGATCTGTTCGCCCAGCTTGCGCAGATCGGCATTGCCTTCGCGCAGGTCGTGCAGGGCCTGGGCGATGTCGTCCAGGCGCTGCAGCGGTGCGGCCACATCGATCTCGTCCCAGCCCAGCGTGCACAGTTGATGGCAGGCCAGTCGGGCCTTGCCGTCCTGTTCGCGCTGCGCGCGCAGGCCGGCCACGTCGCTGTCGCAGGCGGCGATGCGCTGGGCCAGTTCGATCGCTTCGCGCTCGTAGAGGTCCAGCTTGTCGCGGTTGTTGAAGCCCAGCAGCCAACGGCGGCGATCGCTGATGTTGTGGCGATCGTCCTTCTCGAAGCGCTCGCCCGGGTGCTTGACCTGGCCTTCCTTGGTGATGCCGCGGTCGGTATCGCGCAGGTGGCGTGCATCCACGCATTCGTAGTCGAAGCGCTTGCCCAGCTCGCGGCGCAGCCAGCCGGCATAGCCGTGCTCGCGCAGCACCAGCTTGTGCAGCAGCGAACGTGCGCCCGGCTCGCGGCCATGCAGCGCATCGTCGTTGCGGCGTACGCGGTAGTAGACCAGGCGGGTACCGAGGTGGGTCTGGTTGATCCACTCCGAGACCTGGGCGTGGTGGCGCTCATCGACCAGCAGCGACTGCGCGAAGCCGTGCAGCACGCGCTCGATGGCGCCCTGCCATGCGGCGTCTTCGTCGCGGACCTGCAGCAGTTCGCCCACGAACGGCAGTGCCGCCTCGGGAATGCCGGTATCGCTGCTCAGGCGTGCGCGCAGCTGCTGCATGGGTGCAGGGATGCTGGACGGGGTGCGCTTGAGCGCCTCCAGTTCCGAACGCACCTCGGCGAAGCGGCGTTCGTCGTCGCGCTTGCCGCCCATGCGCTCGGCAATGGCTTCATCCAGCTCGGCCGCAGCGCGCTGGCCATCGTCCAGGCGGGCCTGGGCGCGGGCGAGCTGCTCGGCAAACCCGTGCGCGGTCTCGGCCAGGGTTTCCCCCAGTTCGCGGCTGGCGTGGTTGGCCTGGCTGCGCTTGGCCAGGCGGCGGTCGCGCTCCTGGGCGACACGGCCCTGCTCGCGCTCAAGCTCTTCGATGCGCTCGCCGCCCTGCTGGCGCCGCTGCGCTTCCAGTTCGGCGAGGTGGCTTTCATGGTTGTCCAGCGCGCTGCGGCGCTGGCCTTCTTCGCCGGACAGCCCGCGGTCACGGGTATCCAGTTCCAGCAGGCGCGCCTCGAGCAGGGCCAGGCGACGCTGCTCGCGCACGCCGTCGATGCCCAGCTTCATCTCATCCAGGTCTTCGCGCTGGCGGCGCAGTGCCTGCAGATCGGCGTAGTGGCCGCGTGCGGGCAGCAGGGTTTCGACCTGGCGGCGCGCGGTGACCACGGCCTGATGGGCGCCATCGAGTTCGGCGAAATCATCGACCAGCCGCTCGGCGGCATCGAAGGTGCGCGGTGCATCGAGCATGAAGTCGCGCAGGAACACGTTCAGATCGCCGAGGTTCTTCGCCGACTGCGTCTTGTGCAGCAGGCGCAGCGCCATCTCGTTCTCGATCCCGAGCACGTGGCGGAACCGTTCGGCGTAGCTGGCGAAGCTGTCGAAGTGATGCACATCGCCCAGGCGCTGCTTGAGCTTGCGCAGGTCCAGGTCGAAGCCGCCGAGGTCGCGCGCGATGTCGAAACTGCGCTCGGCCACCATGTAGTGCTTGCGCACATCGGCCGCCGCCGCGCCGTTGCCGGCGATCCAGAACAGGCGCACCAGGCTGACGATGCGGCCGTCATTGCTGCGGTATTCCAGCACCAGCGCGGTCCAGGTAGCGCCTTTACGCAGGTACTGGGTGGCGATTTCGCCGGTGCCGCTGTCCTGCTGGTCGGCCCAGGCGCCACGCACGTAGGAGACCAGGTTGCGGTCGCGGCCACTGCGTTCGGCTTCGCGCGCGGCGGCATTGAAGTCGACCAGGGCCGGCGGTACCAGCAGCGCGGACATCGCATCGAGCAGGGTCGACTTGCCCGAGCCGGAGCGGCCGACGAACAGGAAGCCGCGTTCGGCGATCGGCACTTCGGTCAGGCCGGAGAAGGTGCCCCAGTTGTGGACCTGCAGGCGGCGCATGCGGAACTGCTGCGCGCGCGGGTCGGGCTGGTCGCCGGGGAACAGGGCAGGTGCGGGAATGTGGACGGTCATGGCAGGGCTAGCAATCCAGGCAGGGCAGCGGCGCGCGGGCGCGCGCTCAGGCGTCGAGGTCGGCCGGCGCTTCGCGCAGGCGGCGGTACACCTGGGCCAGGACGGCGACATCTTCGGCGGAGAACATCAGTTTCAGTGCCGGCGAGACTTCATGACGCGCATCGTCACCGCCGAGGCGGGTGAGGATGTGGTTGTCCTTCATCTTCTGCACGGCACTGGCGACGCGGCGGTTGAAGCCGGCGCGGTCGGTGGACAGGTGGCGCTCGTACACGGCCAGTGCTTCGGCCAGTTCGGCATCCTCGACCACCGCGCGCACGCCGCGCGCATCGGCTTCGGCCAACTGCTGGCGCAGGTGCAGCAGCAGCACCGAATCGATGAAGGTCAGCGGCGAGGTACGCAGCAGCACCGGTGCATCGATATCTTCGGTGTCGGCCTGGCGGGTGAAGGCCACGCCGCTCTCGCGGTCCAGCACCAGTTCCAGGAACAGGTCCGAGAGCGCCGAGCGGATCGCCGCTTCGCTGCGGATCAGCGCCGGCCACAGCTTGGCGTGGCGCAGCTGGTCGATGCTCGGGCCGATCAGCAGCTGGCACAGCGCGCGGCGGCCATCGAGCGGCAGCCGGCCGGTGTCGCCCATGTAGAAGACGTCATTGTTACGCCGCAGGACGGGCGTCACCACGACCGGCTCGTCGTCGTGCTCGTCTGCGCCGCCGTCGATCGGGGTGTCGGTGGATTGTTCATGCCAGCTCATGGCGTTTCTCCTGGGTGAACCAGATCAGCGGAATGCGGGCGCGACGCCATTGGCCATCGCCGCCGCGCCATTGCGCGATCTCCTGTTGATCGGTGGCGACCTCGCCGTGGCGGGTGCCGAGCGAGAGGTAACCGATGATGCTGCCCAGCCCCTGTGGGGCCTCGCGGTGTTCAAGCACCTGCGCGATCGACAGCCGCGGCTGCGCGCCGAGCAGCTCGTGCAGATCGCGGCGCAGGGTGCGGAAGTCGATTTCAGAGGCGGCCACCAGGTCGCCGACACTCTCCAGCGAGATCGCGGCGGTGTCGTTGCGCTGCACGCTGCCATCCACCTGCGCCTGGCGCGGATCGTGCAGCTTCCATTGCGAGAGCGAGCGCAGCCGGCTGGTGGTGAGCTGCAGGTCGCGGCCGATGCCGCGCTGCGCCGGGATGTGGTCGCGCAGGCCCAGCGCCTCACCCTGGGCCTGCTTGAGCAGCTGGTTGAGGCGGCGCTGTTCCAGGTAGCCACGGCTCTGCACGAAGCCGCGCAGGCTGCGCGCGAAGTGCTGCAGCACGTCGTGGACCTGGCCACCGCGCTCAAGCATGGTGGTGGTGAAGCCACGCAGGAAGGTGCGCTCGTTGCGATCCAGCTTGCGCGCGAAACCACGCGCGAGCACGGTCTCCAGCGCGGCATCGAGCTGGGCGCTCTGTTCGGCATCATTGAGCAGGCGCCAGAACGCCTCGAAGCTGCGCCCGGCGTCGCTGTCGCCGATCACGTCCACGCCTTCGAACAGCTTGGACAGGACGTCACCGCGCTCGCCCTCATCATCGATGATGCGTTCGCGGAATTCACGGTTGAGGCGTTCGAAGTCGTCGCGCACGCGGCGGAAATCTTCGGTCAGCTCGTCGGCCAGGCCGATGATCTGGCGGGTCCGCTCCAGCGCGCGCTTGCCGTCCAGCGAGGAGACCTTGCCGCCGCTGACACGGGCGATCTCGGCATCGATGCGGTCGCGCTCGTCGCGCAGCGCGGACAGGCGCGCATCCGGGTTGGATTCGGTCAGCGCGGCCAGCTGCGAGAGCTGCTCGATCACCAGCGCCAGCCGGCTCTCGGTGGCGGCAGCGCGCGCCTGCTCCAGGCTGTCGGCGAAGCGGATCGCCTGCGCGGCCTGGGTGGACAGTTCGTACTGTTCCTGGTCGGCGCCTTCGGGCAGGCGACGTTCCAGCCAGCCCTGGGCCAGCCAGTGCGCGATGTAGGCCTGTGCGGTGCGAGGCAGGTCGCGCGAGAGCTCATCGGCCTTGAGGTCATCCAGCGCGCGCTGCAGGCGTTCGTGCAGCACCGCGGTGGACAGGGTGCGCTCGTCCTGCATCAGCAGGCTCTGCAGCAGGCCGATGATCTCCGGCGCGTGATCGGCCGCCAGCAGCTTCCACTGCGACTGTTCGCGCAGGTGGCGGTAACGGGTAATGCGCTCGCGATGTTTCATTCGAGACCGGGGACAGGAAGACGGGCCGCGCGGGTCGCGGCGGCCGGGAGGGAAACGGGACGCGCACGCACCCGCAGGGCCGGGCCGAAGCCCGGCGCCTGCCGGCCGCGCGCGACAGCGCGGGGAATCAGCGCTTGCCGCCCACTTCGATGAAACGCAGGAACTCGGCGCGGGTGCGCGCGTCCTCGCGGAAGCTGCCCAGCATCTTGGAGGTGACCATGCTGACGCCCCGCTTGTGGATGCCACGGGTGGTCATGCACTCATGCGCACCTTCCACCACCACGCCCACGCCGACCGGCTGCAGCACGTCCTGGATGCACTGGGCGATCTGCGCGGTCATCTTTTCCTGGACCTGGAAGCGGCGCGCGTACGCCTCGACCACGCGGGCCAGCTTGCTGATGCCCACCACCTTGCCGGCCGGCAGATAGCCGACGTGCACGCGGCCGATGATCGGCGCCATGTGGTGTTCGCAGTGGCTTTCGTACTCGATGTCGCGCAGCACGATCAGTTCGTCGTAGCCGGCCACTTCCTCGAAGGTCCGCTCCATGTAGGCGCGCGGGTCGTCGCGGTAGCCGCTGAACCAGTCGCCATAGGCTTCGGCTACGCGGCGCGGGGTATCCAGCAGGCCTTCACGGGTCGGATCTTCACCGGCCCAGCGCAGCAGGGTGCGCACCGCCGATTCGGCCTCGGCCTGGGTGACGGGGTTGGCGTCGTTGTCTTGCTTGCTCATTACATACAGCACCCGAAGGGGGGCGAGCATCGTACCCGACAGACCCCTCGGGCGTCCTGCGCCGGGGCGCCCGGGCCCCGCCCGGAAAGGCATTCATTGGGCCGCGGTTGTGCCACGGGTATTGATAGGAGGCGAATTAGTAGTATCCTATCTATTCTGATGAACCGATCCCTCGACGAACGCACCCAGCTGCAGATGCAGCTCAGTTCCGGCTTGCTCTATGCAGGGCGGCAGTGGCAGCGCCTGGCCGACCAGGCCCTGGGCAGCTACGGCATTTCCGCTGCCTGCACCATGCCGCTGCTGATGATCGGGCGCGCCGGCGGCGGTATCCGCCAGGTGGCGCTGGCCCACCAGCTGGGCATGGAAGGGCCCTCGCTGGTGCGCCTGCTGGACAAGCTGGCCGCCAGCGACCTGGTCCGCCGCGAATGCGACGCCAGCGACCGCCGCGCCAACCTGCTGTGGCTGACCGACAAGGGCGAGGCCCTGGTCAGCGAGCTGGAAACCCAGCTGATCGGCCTGCGCCAGGATGTGTTCGGCGAGTTGACCCTGGATGAACTGCGCACCGTCCTGAAGCTGTGGCAGCTGCTGGCCGATGCGGCCGACCGCGTGACGTAAGCCTGTTCCCCGTTGTACCGCCCGGTGTCGTCCCTCGACGCCGGGCGATCCCCTTTCCGCTCCCCTGTGAATCCTTTGCCTCGATGTACGGTGAATTCAGTCTCTATGGTGTGTTCGTCCCGACCCTGCTCGGGTTGATGCTGCTTGCCTACCTGCTCAAGAGCGGGTTACGCGTGGTCCTGCAGCGCACCGGCGCCTACCGCCACATCTGGCACCCCGCCCTGTTCAACCTGGCCGTGTACGTGATCGTGCTCGGCGGGTTGTTTTCCCTGATGCGTTGGATGCAATCGTGAACAAGATCCTCAAGCAGACATTCCCGGTCGTATTGACCGCCGTGGCCGTACTGGCCGCCGTGCTGGTGCTGCGCCACCTGTGGGCCTATTACATGGATGAGCCGTGGACGCGTGATGCGCATGTCAGCGCCGACGTGGTGCAGGTCGCGCCGGACGTGTCCGGGCTGGTGGAGGCGGTGAAGGTGGCCGACAACCAGCCGGTCAAGCGCGGTGAGGTGCTGTTCGTGGTGGACCGGGCACGCTATGAGATAGCGCTGGAGCAGGCCCAGGCCGCCTTGGGCGAACGCCGCGCTACGCTGGACCAGCTGCGCCGCGAGATCGCGCGCGACCGCAGCCTGCAGGATCTGGTCGCCGCCGAGGATGCCGAAGTGCGCCGCGCCAAGCTGCTCGCCGCGCAGGCCTCGATGGCCACCGCGCAGGCCGCCGTCGATCTGGCCAAGCTCAACCTGGCGCGTACCGAAGTGCGCAGCCCCAGCGATGGCCACCTCAACGACCGCACCGTGCGCGCGGGCGACTACGTGACCGCCGGGCGCCCGGTGATGGCCGTGCTCGATACCGGCTCGTTCCGCGTGGACGGCTACTTCGAAGAAACCCGCCTGCAGGGCGTGCATGCCGGGCAGAAGGTCGACATCCGCCTGATGGGCGAAGCGCAGCCGCTGCAGGGCCACGTGCAGAGCATCGCCGCCGGCATCGAAGACCGTTACCGCAGCGAAGGCAGCAGCCTGCTGCCGAACGTGACGCCTGCCTTCGACTGGGTGCGGCTGGCCCAGCGCATCCCGGTGCGCATCCATATCGACCGCGTGCCGGCCGGCGTGAACCTGATCGCAGGGCGTACCGCCACCGTCACCATCCAGCCGGGCACCGCGCAGGCCACGCCAGCGCAACCGGCACGGACGGCGCTGTGAACCGCCCGGCGCTTCACCGCATCGCCCTGGGGGTGGCACTGACCACGCTGGCCGCGTGCCGCACCGTCGGCCCGGACTACGCGGTGCCGGCCGGGTCCGCCTTCCAGCGGCCGGAGGCGAACGCCGCCTTCCTGGACACCGGCAACCCGCAGGTCGCCGCTGGCGCCGCGCTGCCCGCACGCTGGTGGGAGCTGTACCAGGACGACACCCTAAACGCGCTGGTGCAGCAGGCGCTGCGCGACAACGTGGAACTGAAGGTGGCCGATGCCAACCTGCGCCGCGCCGCCGCCGTGTACGAGCAGGCGCTGGATGCGGGTGGGTTCGAGTACGAGGCCGAGGCCGGAGTCAGCCGCGCGCAGCTCTCGGCCGAATCGTTCCTGCTTGAGCACGAACTGCCGCCGATCAACCTGGCCGACGGCAAATTCGCGGTGTCCTATCAGTTCGATCTGTTCGGCAAGCTCAAGCGCGCCTCCGAGGCCGCGCATGCCGACGAGCAGGCCACCGCCGCCGCGATGGACCTGGCGCGCGTGTCGCTGGTCGCGCAGGTGGCCGGCAGCTACGCCGACATCTGCCACGCCAACCATGAGCTGCACGTGGCCGAGCACTCGCTGCAGCTGCAGCAGCGCAGCCGCGAGGTCACCCAGCGCTTGATCACGGCCGGCCGCGGTACGCCGCCGGAGCTGGCCCGCGCCAATGCCCAGGTCGCGATGCTGCAGGCCGCGCTGCCGCCGTTGCGTGCACACCGCCAGGCCTCCGAATACCAGCTGGCCGCCCTGCTCGGCCGAACGCCAGGCCAGCTGCCCGAGGGCGTGAGCGACTGCAGCCAGGCCCCGACCCTGGCCCAGGCCCTGCCGATCGGCGATGGCCGCGCGCTGCTGCAACGCCGCCCGGACATCCGCCAGGCCGAGCGCAAGCTGGCCGCCGCCACCGCGCGGATCGGCGTGGCCACCGCCGAGCTCTACCCGGACATCCGCCTGGGCGCCTCGGTCGGTGCGGCCGGCCTGCTGGAAGACTTCGGTACGCCGTTGACCCAGCAATGGTCGATCGGCCCGCTGATTTCCTGGACGCTGCCCTCTTCCAGCACGCATGCGCGCATCCACGCCACCGAAGCCGGTGCCGATGCCGCGCTGGCCGAGTTCGATCACAGCGTGCTGCAGGCCCTGCGCGAAACCCAGACCGCGCTGAGCCGCTATGCCCAGGATCTGCAGCGGCTGCAGTTCCTGCAGCAGGCACAGCAGCAGGCCGATCTGGCTGCCAGCCAGAACCGCCGCCTCTATCAGGGCGGGCGCACGCCCTACCTGGCCAGCCTGGATGCCGACCGCAGCCTGGCCAGCGCCGATGCGACCCTGGCGGACGCGCAGGCGCAGGTCTCGCGCGACCAGATCCAGCTGTTCCTGGTGCTCGGCGGCGGCTGGAATGCCGACGCCGTCGCCACCGGCACGGCCGCGAGGTAAGCCATGCTGCTGCTGGACAGACAGGCCTGGTTGTTCTCGGTCAAAACCTTCCTGGCGGCGATCGCGGCGCTGTACATCGGCCTGGCCGGCAATCTTTCGCGGCCGTACTGGGCGATGGCCACGGTCTACATCGTGACCCAGCCGATGCTGGGCCCGACCCGTGCCAAGGGCGCCTACCGCATCCTCGGCACGCTGATCGCCGGTGCGGCGACACTGTGGATGCTGCCGCACCTGGTGGAAACGCCGCTGCTGCTGAGCGCGGCGATGTCGCTGTGGCTGTCGGGGTGTCTGTTCATCGCCCTGCTCAACCGTGGCCCGCGCGGCTACGCGTTCCTGCTGGCCGGGTACACCACCGCCTTCATCGGCTTCCCGGCGGTGACCTCGCCGGACACCATCTTCGACACCGTAGTGGCGCGCAGCGAGGAGATCATCCTCGGCACGGTGGTGGCGGTGCTGTTTGCCTCACTGTTCTTCCCCGCCTCGGTGCGGCCGATGCTGCGCGCGCGGATCGGCAACTGGATGGGCGATGCCGCCGACTGGTGCCGGCAGATCCTGACGCGCGGCCACGCGCATGGCCCGCGCAACCGGCTGGCCGCCGATCTGGTCCAGTTCGAGGCGCTGATCGAATTCATGCGTCGCGACGACCCGCGCCATGCCGGTGCGGCGGTCTCGATGGAGCGACTGCGCGAGCGCATGCTGCTGATGTTGCCGGTGCTCTCCTCGATCGCCGACCGGCTGGGGGCGCTGCGCGCGGGTGGCCGTGCGCTGCCGCCTGGGCTGGAGACGCTGATCGCCGATCTGGCGCAGTGGCTGGAGCAGCCCGGCCGCTCCAGCGCCAGCACGTACGCCACACTGCGCGCCCGCATCGTCGCGCTCAAGCCGGCGGTGGACGGCGAGCTGGATCACCTGCTGCTGGTGACCCTGCTGCTGCGCCTGGAAGAACTGGTGGACCTCTGGCAGGACTGCACCACCCTGCACGCCGCCATCGATGCCGGCACCGCGCCGAGCGATACCGCGCACTACCGCGTGCGCACCCAGCGCGTGGACCACGTGCGCCACGTGGACTACGGCATGGCGCTGTTCTCGGCCGCCAGTGCCGGCGTCGCCCTGATGACGTACTGCGTGCTGTGGATCGGGCTCGGCTGGGAGGGCGGCGGCAACGGCGCGATGATGGCCGCGGTGGCTGCCGCATTCTTCGCCGCGCAGGATGATCCGGCGCCAAGCATGCTGTCCTTCCTGCTCTGGGCGATCGTGGCCAGCCTGGTGGCCGGCGTGTACCTGTTCGGGATCTTCCCGGCCGTGCACGACTTCGGCAGCCTGGTGCTGGTGCTGGCGGTGATCTTCCTGCCGCTGGGCCTGCTGCTGCATCGGCCCAAGACCGCATTGATCGGTCTGCCGCTCACGGTGAATCTGGTCGCGCTGTTGAACGTGCAGAACACCTACAGCGCCAACATCCAGAGCTTCATCAATTCTGCCGTGGCGATGTTCATCGGGATCGGCTTTGCGGTGGTGATGACGCGGCTGTTCCGCTCGGTGGGTGCCGAGTGGACCGCACGCCGGCTCGTACGCCAGGGCTGGAACACGCTGGCCGATGCGGCCGAGGGCCGCGGCCAGCAGGACCGCCAGCAGTTCGCCGCGCGCATGCTCGATCTGCTCGGCCTGCTGGCACCGCGGCTGGCGGCGACGCCGGAAGGCAGCGATATCGCCTCGGTGGACATGCTCACCGAAGCGCGGATCGGCCTGAACATCCTGCAGCTGCGCCGCTCACGGCACGGCCTGCCGCCGGCCAGCGTGGCCGCGATCGACGCGATCCTGGACGACATCGCCCGCCATTACCGCGCCCAGGCCGCGCAGCGCCGGCCGGTGCCCGCCCCCACCGGGCTGCAGGCCCGGCTGGAGGCTTCGCTCAAGCGCGTGCAGACCGTGGCGGCCGGCAAGGCCCGCGATGAGGCGCTGATGGGCCTGATCGGGCTGCGCTATGCCCTGTTCCCCGACGCGCCGGTGGTCGATACCCCTGCCGAGACCCCCGCAGCGGCACCCGGCCTGCCCGCGCCGCGCTGAACCGGCTTGGCCGCAGACCGGCCGGCCCACACCGATCAGAGCTATCCTGACGCATGCATTTGCGCATGGATCAAGGTGATTTCCGATGAGTTACGACCTGATGGTGTTCGACCCCGCCGTCGCCCCGCGCGAGGCCGAGGCCTTCCTGCAGTGGTACGACGCGCAGACCGAATGGAACGAGACGCACGACTACGACGACCCCAAGGTGTCGGTGCCGGCGCTTCAGGCGTTCTTCGCTGCGCTCGCCGAGCATTACCCGCCGATGGACGGCCCGCTGTCCGATGAGGAAGATGACCGCCCGGAAGTGACCGACTACAGCATCGGCCAGCACGTGGTCTATGCCTCGTTCGATGACGAGGTGGCCGAGAACGCGCACGGCCTGGTGCAGGTGCTGGCCAACACCCACCAGTTGGGCTTCTTCGATGTCAGCGGTGACGGCGCCATCGTGTTCCCCGATGGCACCGTGGTGATTCCGGAGTAAGACCGGCAACGGGGGCTAGAACAACTGCCCCTGGGCCGGCGCCGTCACGACGGCGTCGGCCACTGCGCCCCCCTGGCCGCCTTGCAGGCGTGCCGCCAGGCCCGACAAACGGCTGGCATGCCGCGCCAGCGCGGCCTCCAACACTTCCGCACTGCCGAGCACGTGCAGCGACTGCCGCGCACGGGTCATACCCGTGTAGATCAGCTCGCGCGACAGCACGCGGTTGTCGCGCCGCGGCAGCTGCAGCCAGACCTCATCGAACTCCGAACCCTGCGCCTTGTGCACGGTCATCGCGAACGCACTCTCATGTGCGGGCAACGCACCCGGGTGGAAACCGCGCGGCTGGTCCGGCGTCTCGCCGGGGAACCACGCGGTCACGCTGCCGTGCCGGTCAATCAGGCAGATGCCGATGTCGCCGTTGAACAGGCGGTGCCGGTAGCTGTTTTCAGTGATCAGCAGCAGCCGACCGTGGAAATAGCCCGGCGCCATGCCCGGCCGTGGCACACCGGCCAGCAGTGCTTCGATGCGCGCGTTGAGCCCGCGTGCACCCTGTGGGCCTTCGCGCACGGCGGTGAGCAGGCGGATGCGGCCGGCATTGGCCAGCGCCTGACCGGGATCGGCGGCTTCGCCGAGGCCACGCCAATGCCCGAGCAGGTGCTCGCGATGATGCTGCAGCGGGTCGCTCTGGTCCTCGTGGAAGTGCACACCGGCCAGCGTGCCCACGCGTAGCAGGGCAAGTGCGGTGGCACTGTTGCCCTCGCGCACCGCATGCGCCAGCGGCGCCAGATCGAGCGCGTCGGTCTGCCGGTAGCCGCGCTGCAGCTGCACGCGCCGGCCGGCGAACCGGCGTGGCGGTGCCAGCGGTTGCAGCGCCTCGGGCGCGAGCAGCGCGCGTAATGCCTGCGCGTCGTCGGCCTGGGTGCCCAGGCCATCGCCACTGGCGCGCAGGATCGCACTGAGCACATCGCCGGCTTCCACCGAGGGCAGCTGGTCCGGATCGCCGAGCAGCACCAGCCGGCTGCCATCGGCGACCGCCTCGACCAGCTTGGTCATCAACGGCAGATCGATCATCGAGGCCTCGTCCACCACCACCACGTCATACGGCAGCGGGTTGTCGGCGTGATGGCGGAAGCGCGGCGAGTCGGGGATCACCCCGAGCAGGCGATGCAGGGTGGTGCCGGTGCTCGGCATCGCATCACACAGGGCCGGCGCGATGCCGACCAGCCGCAGCCGCTGCACGGCCAGGCGCAGGCTCTCGGCCATGCGTTCGGCGGCACGGCCGGTCGGCGCGGCCAGCGCGACCCGTGGCAATGCCTGGTCCGCCTGCACCGCCTGTGCGGCCAGCAGTACCAGCAGCCGCGCGATGGTGGTGGTCTTGCCGGTGCCGGGGCCGCCGGTCACCAGCACCAGCGGATGGCACAGGGCGACGGCCGCCGCACGGGCCTGATGATCGATCCCGTCGCGGGCCTGCGGGAACAGCTGGCCGAACAGCGTGGCCAAGGTACCGGGATCGGCCGCGGGCAGCGGATGCGCGGCGATCCGCTGCAGGCCCTGCGCAAGCCGACGCTCGTATTCGCGGTAGCGGCGCAGATAGAGCAGCCCGTTTTCCAGCACCAGCGGTGCATCGCCGGCGACCACGTCATCTGCGTGCGGCACCTCCACCCACGGCGAGGCGCGCAGCTGCGCCAGCCAACCCTCGGGCGCGGGCCAGTCGACATCGGCCTCGATCAAGCGCTGCGGCTGGGTCGGATCCAGACCGGCGTGCCCGTCCGAAACCGCCAGCGACGCCAGTGCAGCACCGAGCAGCACCGCCTCGGGCGTGTCCGGGCGCAGTCTGCGCAGGCTCTGCGCCAGCGCGTGATCGAGTGTGCGCAGCGCGTTGCCGCGGTACAGCGTGGTGAGCAGGTTCATGCGTCCCCCCGTGCGCGGGCGGCCATGCGGGCCTGGGCGTGTTCGCCACCGGCGAACAGCGCATCCAGTGCATCCACCAGAGCAGGATCGAAGCGATGCGCGTACAGGCCGGCGCTGTCGTCGCGGCCTGCATCCAGGCCGCGGCAGAACAGATAGCGGATGCCGCCCATGTCACGGGTGTAGTCGTACTGCGCGCCCAGCCGGAAGCGCAGCCAGCGATGCAGTGCCACGGTGTAGATCAGCGCCTGCAGGTCGTACTCGCTGTGTTGCATGGCGCTGGCCAGCCGGGCTGCGTCGTAGCCGGGCAGGCGATTGGATTTGTAATCAAGCACGTACCAGCGGTCCGCGCGCACGTAGGTGAGGTCGATCTTGCCGGTCATCAGGCCCTCCAGCCGCCGGCGGGTGCCGAAGCCATGGCGGTCACGCACCAGTCCGTGCGCGTGCAGCAGGCTCAGCAGCGCTGGAACGGCGGTCGGCTGCATCGCGAAGTGGAACTCGATCTCGGCACGGCGTGCATCGGCCGGCAGGTCGTGCAGTGCGCCGCCTTCCGGCAGGGGCACGGTCAGGGTCTGGCCGACCAGCGCGGTCAACATGGCCACGCCATCGTCCAGATCTTCCTCGGCATAGCCTTCGGCGCGCAGCGAAGCACGCAGGACCTCGGCTTCCTCGCCGGGTGCCGGCTGCCCGGCCTGCCAGCCGCCCCACAGCGCGAAATCGGTGTTCTCCAGCGCATCGTGCAGCACATTGCCAAAGCGGCTGCCCATGAAACGCGGGTCGACTTCGTCGCTGGCCACGGCCGGTTGCTCGGCGTCCAGGGTGAGGTCCACGCCGGCCGGTTCGTCGGCCGCGGGGGCCGGCACTTCGGTCGCGGCGGCATCGGTGTCGTGGCCGGCGTCGGCATGCGCCAGCTGGGTGAAGCTGTACACCCACCAATCGTGCGGCACGCGGCGGGTGAGCGCGCGTACCGGCGGCAGTTCGCCCTCGCGTTCGAAGGCGAGCTGTGCCGGCCGGGTCTCCACCGGGCCTTCGATCACGGCGATGTCCGGGTGGTCACGCAGGGCGGCCATGTTGGACAGCATCGGTGCCAGGCGGGTCTTCGCCAGGCCGGCCAGATCACCCGCGGCGATCCACAGCGCGTGCTCGGCGCGGGTCAACCCGACGTAGAGCAGGCGCGCGTCTTCGGCCTCCTGTTCCTGCGCGCTGCGCGTGCTGGCCGCGCTCCAGCTGTCATCTTTGTCCAGCTTCCAGTGCAGTTCGCGGCGGCCGTTGGCGTACACCGTGCAGTTGGCCTCGGTGTTCGGCGCGCCACCCCCGATGCCCACGAACGGCAGGAACACCAGCGGATACTCCAGGCCTTTGCTCTTGTGCAGGGTGATGATCTGCACGCGGCGCGCATCCGATTCCAGGCGCAGCAGCTGCTGTTCGTCGTTCTGGTCGGCGTGCGCCATCTGCACCTGCAGCCAGTCGAGCAGGCCGTGCATGCCCAGCGTCTGCCCGGCCGCCTGCTGCAGCAGTTCGCCCAGCTGCAGGTAGTTGGTCAAGCGGCGCTCGCCATCGAGCAGGCCGAGCAGGCGCTCGGCGTGCTCGGCACACAGATCGGCGATCACCGCGAACGGGCCGCCGCGCTGCCAGCGCTCACGCCATTCCAGCAGCCGCACCTGGAACGAGCGTTGTGCATCCCCTTCACGCTCCAGCGCATCGATCGCCTCGGCATCTTCGCCAAGCAACACGGTCGACAGCGCCGCGCGCAGCCGTCCTTCATCGGCCGGTTGCAGCAGGGCCAGCAACAGCAGGCGCAGGTCGTGCGCTTCGGGTGTGGCGTACAGGCTCTGCTTGCCCGCGGCGACGGCGGGAATACCCACCGCACCGAGCGCCTGCTGGATGCGCGTGGCCTCCTTGTGCGAGCGCACCAGGACCGCGATGTCGCCGGGTTGTACCGGCACGTCGCGCAGCAGCGCGCGCCCTTGCCGGGCCTCACTGAGGATCTGGTGGATCGCGGCCACGCAGGCGTCGCTGGCCTGCTGGCGCGAGGGATCGGCCTTGAGATCGCCGGCCTCGGTGTTGTGCAGCACGCGCACGGTCAGGCCGGGTGCGGGAATCCCGTCGCGCAGGAAATCCGCATCCACGCGGGTGCTGCCGGGGTGCACCGGCTCGAACGCGATGTCGGCTTCGAGGAAGGCGCGTTCGCCGGCATTGGCGTACAGCGCTTCGATCGCGTGCAGCACCGCCGGACGCGAGCGGAAGTTGCGGTCCAGCGCGGGCGCGGCATCGGCCTGCCGCTTGGCCTTGAGGTAGGTGTGGATATCGCCGCCGCGGAAACCGTAGATCGCCTGCTTGGGATCGCCGATCAGGAACAATGCCGGTGCCAGGCCGGCCTCGCGAGTCTCCTCCGACTCGCCGAACACGCGCTGGAAGATGCCCCACTGGCGGTCGTCGGTATCCTGGAACTCGTCCACCAGCGCGATCGCGTACTGCGCGCGCAGCTGCTGCACCAGGGTGGCGCGGTGCGGGCCGTCGAGTGCATCGGCGACACCGTCGATCAGGTCATCGTAGGTCTGCACGCGTCCGATCCGCTTGAGCTCGGCCAGGCGCGCACGCGCTTCATCGCGCAGGTCATGCAGGAACGCGGTGGCCTGCTGGCGCAGCCACTGCTCGCGCGCGTCGGCGGCGTGCCACCAGCGTTGCAGTGCATCGAACAGCGGCGAGACCGGGCACTGGCCGTCCATGCCGTCCTTGCAGAAGGCCAGCAGCTGCACCGGCAGCAGCTTGCCGAGGTGGCTCTTGTCACCGCGCGGCCAGTGCTGTGCGCTGCGGCCGGCGAACAGCTCGCCGAAGGCTTTGTCGAAGCTGGGCCGTTTGGCACGGCGACCGTCGAAGACCTTACGATCGAAGGCGGCGGCGATCTGTGCCTGCGCGTCTTCGCCGTGGCTCTCGATCGCCTCGGCCAACGCGGCCGCGGCGAGCCGCAGCTGCGGCGCGGGGTCGTCGAAGGTGTGGGTCGGCCGCGCTGGGAGCAACGGCAACGGCTTGATCAGCGTGGTGAGATCGCCGGCCAGCGCCTCGGGCGAGGACCACAGCCAGGTCAGCGCATCGACCGTGGCCGCGTCGTTGGCATGCACGCGCCACAGGTCGGCGGCGAGTTCCTCGTGCAGCGCGCGTTCGCTCGGCAGCAGGGTCGGCGGATCGAAGGTGTGTCCGCTCTCCAAGGCATGCTCACGCAGCACGCGGGTGCAGAAGCCATGGATGGTGAAGATCGAGGCGAGATCGATTTCATCGGCGGCGGTCTGCAGCCGGCGCGCCAGCGCGGCCGGCGTTTCTTCGCCGAGGGCGAGCTGGCGGTGGAGGATCACCTGGGTCAGGACGACCTCCGGGCTGTCCTGCTCGCTCGGCGCGCGCTCGACCAGCTGTGCGGCCAAGGCAAGGCGCTCGCGGATGCGCTTGCGCAGTTCCTGCGTCGCGGCATCGGTGAAGGTGACCGCCAGGATCTGGCCGATGCGCCAGCCCTTCTCCACCACCAGCCGGGTGAACAGCGTGGCCAGGGTGAAGGTCTTCCCGGTACCGGCGCTGGCCTCGATCAGGCGCACGCCCTCCAGCGGCAGCGCCAGATAGGGATCGTTGAGCAGGTCGTGGTCGATCATCGCAGGGCTCCTTCCTCGTCAAAGCCCGGGAACACACGGCCTTCGCGCACCGCGGTGAACACCACGAAGCTGTTGTGCAGCAATTGTCGGTAGCTGTCCGCGCTGGCGAACGGATCATGGCCACGCAGCGCGAGCTGGTAGCCGGCGCCGGTGGATTCGCCCCAGGTGCGGTCGCTGCCATGCCACTTGGCGCGGCCCTCGGCTTCGCGCTTGGCCGCGGCGGCGGTGTACAGCACCCAGCCGGTGGACGGGCCGTACAACAGCGGCGCGCGCAGCCCTTCGCTGCGCAGCTGCAGCAGGCGCCGCAGCACCTCGTGCGCCCGTTCGGCCTCCAGCGGCGGCAGCGTGTGCGGGCCCAGCCCGTCATCGCCCGCGTCGTGGAACTGGACCAGCGGCTGTGGGTCGCCGGCGGCGTTGGCGAGCAGCCAGTCCAGGCCCTGGCGGATCGCGGCACGGCCATTGAGCGGGCCCGGGCGCAGGCGCACCAGGCCATGCGGATGCAGGCCATCGACGCGGCCGTGCAGACGCACCCCGTCGATATCCACTTCGTAGCGGCGGCTGCCGGCCGCGGTACCGGCCTGCCACTGCGCCAGCGCCTGTGCGTAGGGTTCGGTCTGCGCCTGCAGCAGGGCGAACTGACGCTCCCCCAGTGCACCGGAGGGCAGCAGCGCACGCGCGCGCAGCCGGGGGTACAGCGGCGCGGCATCCTCGTCGAGGGTGGCCTCGATCACCGCCTGCTGCAGCAGTACGGTATCGCCACCGCGCGCCGCCATCACCAACGGCTCCACATCCTCGGCGTTGTCCACGTCGTCGGGCAGGCGCAGGCCGAGCCGTTGCGAGAGGAACTGGCTGGCCGGATCGGTGAGGAAGCGACGCAGCGCATCCACGCTCAGTTCCGCCTCGCCCACCACGCTCTCCATCGGTGGCAGTGGCCGTGCGAACCAGGGCGCCAGCGCACGCCGTGTGCCGCCAAGCGAGCCGGCGGCCGGGTGCCATTGCTGGCGGTAGCTGAAACGTCGCGGTTCCTCACCGCCCCCGAACGCCGCCGGTGCGAACGGCTGCAGCGAGTGCCGCACGGTCATCCGCTTGGCGGCCGCGGGCGGCTCCAGGTGGTACTCGGCGGCGGCATCGATCAGCTCGCTGACCAGCACCGACGGCTCGCGCACGCTGCCATCGCGCGGATCGGCGCCCAGGTAGCTCAGGTAGAACACGTCCTGCGCCGAGGCGAACAGCTGCAGGAACAGGAAGCGGTCGTCCTCGCGCAGCGAGCGGTCGCCATGCCGGCGCTTGTCGGTGCCCAGTTCGGCGGTGAGCTGGTTGAGCCCCGCAGCCGGGTCGCGGCGCGGGAAATCGCCATCGTTCAGCCCGAGCACGCAGATCACCCGGAACGGCAGCAGGCGCATCGGCACCATCCGCCCGAAGCTGACGCCGCCGGTCAGCAGCGGCGCACGCGTATCGGCCTGCGCAAGCACGCCGGCGAAATGCGCGCGCAGCACCTCCGGCGGCACGTCGCCCTCGAAGCCGGCGGTGTCAGCGTCACGGGCGAACTCGTTGATCAGTTTGCGCAGCCGCTCCAGCGCGCGCTGGCTGTTGGCGGCCTGCGGGGGCTCCGGCAGCAGCGCATCGAGCAGCGCCAGCAGACGCTGCCGCCACTGGCCAGGCGACATCGCCTCTCCCAACGCCTTCTGGTACCGCGCCAGCACCCGCAGCAGGCCGAGCAGGCGGTCCAGCGCATCCAGCGCGCTGCCTTCCAGCTCCGGCCACGGCGCGACCCCGGCGATATCGCCGTCGCTGCCGCTGGCATGGCCGAGCAGCAGGCGATCGAGTGCGAACTGCCAGGTGAAGGCATCATCGGCCGGGGCCTGGTGCTGGCCGCGATGGGTCGCATCCAGCCCCCAGCGCGCGCCGGCGGCCTGCAGCCAGTCGTGCAGGCGGTCGAACGCCGCCGCATCCAGACCGGCCGCTTCGGCCAGCGGCGCGCTGGCGAGCAGATCCAGCACTTCGTTCAAGCCGAAGCGCGAGACCGGCAACCCGAGCAGGTGCACGAACACATCGGCCAGTGGCTCACCCGCCAGCGGGCTGGTGTCGGCCAGCGCATAGGGAATGTGGTCATCGCCGCCGCCGCGCCCGCCGAACACCGCTTCCAGGTAGGGCACGTAGGGATCGATGTCCGGCGCCAGCACCGCGATCTCGCGCGCCTGCAGCGGCGGATCGAAGCGCGGGTCCTGGAGCAGGCCGCGCAGCTGGTCGTGCAGCACCTGCAGTTCGCGCAGGCGGGTATGGCAGGCATGCACCTGCAGGCTGGGGTCGTCGTAGCGCAGCGCCTCGCGCAGAGGCCCGGCGGGCTGCCCGCGGCGGTGGAACAGGTCGCGCTGCAGGCGATGCAGCAGGCTGTCGGACAGGCCGCCGGCGTCCATGTCCGGGCGCGCGTCCTCTTCGGGATCATCGTAGGCGGCGATCTCACCGGAGGGGTGCACGACCTCGTAGCTGCCCAGCACCGCCATGAAGTCGCGGCCCGCCGCGCCCCAGGCCTGCAGCAGGCGGTTCTCGCCGGCCGCCTCGCCGAACGGATCGGGCGCGCCGCTGCGCAGCTTCTCGCCCAGGGTCTGCAGATCGCCCCAGTAGGCCTGGGTCGGTGTGGGCAGATAGAAGTGCATCGTGCCGACCCGGGCCTGGGTGGCCATCACCCGCAGCACGTCCGGGGAGATGTTGAGCGTGGCGAAGGCGAACACCCGCGCCGGCAGGCCCTGCGGCAGCGGTTGGCCAGCGCCCTCGAAACGGGCGAGATAGGCATCGATGCGGCGCGCACGGTACTGCTTGCCGCTGGCGATATGCCGCCACAGGATCGCCTGCGGGTCGTTCGGTGCCGCGCCGGCCTCCCAACGCAGCAGCCAATCGCGGCGCCAGGCCTGGTACTTCTCGAACACCGAGGCCAGCTCGGCGGCCAGCGCCCACGGCTTGAGCGGATCGGCCGCGGACAGATACGCCTGCAGGGCCGCCATCGGCGGCTGCGCCATCAGCACCGGGTCACGCAGCGCGGCGTACAGCCTCCAGCGCAGGCCCTCGGCATTGAGATCGTCATGTTCGCCGGGCACGTTGGCGTTGAGGGCGCGGGCGACCAGCTCACCGGGGGTGAGGAACTTCAGGTTGGCGGCAATGCCATACTCGGCCGCCAGGGTCGATTGCAGCCAGCGGCGCATCGCGACCTGCGGGATCAGGACCACCTCCGGCACCAGGATCGATTGGCCCGGCACGGGCGTGCGCAGCGTCGTGGCCAGCAGGGCGGCCAGCACATCGAGCGAGTTGGAGTGGTACAGGCGGAAGTCTGAAGCGGCGTCGGTCATCGCAGGAGTGTGCCGCAGCCCGCGCACGAACGCAGCGCTGGCCGGTGTCCGGACGCGGAAAAGCCCGTGGCCGATACCGGCCCGACACGCTGTGTTGCAGCCCACGGCCTGGTTGCCGGGGCGCTGCCCTCACCTGCCCGTGCGACAATACTGCACGGTGCAGTTCGGTTATGTTCAGCCGTTCACCACGATCTTACAACGTTGGAATTTTGTTAATGGCGCTCATGACGGTTTCCGAAGAGAGTCTGGTGCAGTTGTCCAACGTCCGCATAGACCGCGGCGGACGTACGATCCTGCGCGACGTTTCGCTGACCGTTCCGCGCGGCAGCATCACGGCCGTGCTCGGCCCGTCGGGCAGTGGCAAGTCCACCCTGCTGGCCGCGTTGACCGGTGAGCTGCGGCCGGTTGCCGGCGAGGTCACCCTGTTCGGCCAGCCCATCCCGACCGGCGCACGCGCGCTGTTGGAGATGCGCAAGAGCGTGGGCGTGCTGCTGCAGGGCAACGGCCTGCTGACCGACCTGACCGTGGCCGAGAACGTGGCGCTGCCGCTGCGCACCCACACCCGCCTGCCCAAGCCCGTATTGCGCCGCCTGGTGCAGATGAAGCTGCACGCGGTCGGCCTGCTGGCCGCTGCCGATGCCTGGCCGCGCGAGCTGTCCGGCGGCATGGCGCGCCGTGTGGCCCTGGCCCGCGCGCTGGCACTGGACCCGCCGCTGATGATCTACGACGAGCCGCTGACCGGGCTGGATCCGATCGCCTCGGGCGTGATCATGAGCCTGATCCAGCGCCTCAACCACAGCCTGGGGCTGACCAGCATCATCGTCAGCCACCACGTGCACGAGACCCTGCCGATCTGCGACCAGGTGATCGCGATCGCCAACGGCGGCATCGTGTTCCAGGGCAGCCCGGCCGCGCTCGAATCCAGCCAGGACCCGCTGCTGCGGCAGTTCCTGCATGGTGAGCCGGACGGCCCGATCCCGTTTGATGCCGCACCGCGTGCGAGGGTTGCCTGATGCCGTTCGTTGACGCCACCCGCTCGCTCGGTCGCGCCGGCCTGTTCTCGCTGACGGTGCTGCGCGGCTCGCTGCCGACCGCCGATTTCCTGGCCGAGCTGACCCGCGAGATCTACAAGATCGGTGCACGTTCGCTGCCGATCATCGCCGTGGGCGGTGCCTTCGTGGGCCTGGTGCTGACCCTGCAGGGCTACCGCACGCTGACCACCTTCGGTGCCGCCGATGCCTTGTCCACGCTGCTCGGCCTGTCGCTGTACCGCGAACTGGCCCCGGTGCTCACCGCGCTGCTGTTCATCGGCCGCGCCGGCAGCTCGATCGCCGCCGAGCTGGGCCTGATGCGGGCCACCGACCAGATCAAGGCCCTGGAGCTGATGGCGATCGACCCGGTCGCCAAGGTCGTTGCCCCGCGCTTCTGGGCGGCGGTACTGACCGTGCCGCTGCTGACCGGCATCTTCTGTTCACTGGCGATCAGTGCCAGCTACTTCGAGGCCGTGCACGTGCTCGGCCTGGACAATGGCGTGTTCTGGTCGGCGCTGAGCAACAGCGTGGACTTCTGGGACGACTTCGGCATGGCGATGCTGAAGTCGGCGATCTTCGGCGGCACGGCAGCCCTGGTGGCCTCCTATGTCGGTTTCCATGCCGAACCCACCATCGAAGGCACCTCGGTCGCCACCACGCGTGCGGTGGTCAACGCCTCGCTGCTGGTGCTGGTCTTCAACTTCGTGCTGTCCGCCATGATGTTCCAGTAGGTACCGACCGTGGGTCGGTACGCAAAGACTTCCCGCCCGGACACCTGTCCAGGCACCTGACAAAGAACAGTGAGATATCCCATGGCCATCCGCGGTCCCAGACTCGAATTTTCCGTCGGCGCGTTCCTGCTGCTGGCGCTGGCCTCGCTGCTGGTGCTGGCCGTGGCCTCCACCAATCAACGGTGGGGCACCGGTGGCAGCGGCTACGAACTCAAGGCGCGCTTCACCCAGATCGGCCAGCTGCGCAAGCAGGCCCCGGTCAAGATCGGCGGCGTCACCATCGGCCAGGTCTCGGGCATCGAACTGGATCCCCAGAAGTTCGACTCGATCGTGACCCTCAAGCTCGACGGCAAGTTCAAGGATCTGCCCGCCGACACCTCGGCCGGCATCTTCACCAGCGGTTTGCTCGGCGAGAGCTATATCGGACTGCAGCCGGGCGGAGATCCGGACGTACTCAAGTCCGGCGACGAGATCGTCTTCACCCAGCCGGCGGTGGACCTGCTGCAGCTGGTCGGCAAGTACATGTTCAGCGGTCCGGCCAACACCGGTGGCGCTGACTCCCACGATGGCAACGGCGCGCCCGCGCCTGCAACGGAACCGCAACCATGAAAAAGACCCTGATCCCGGCACTGCTGGCCTCGGCCCTGCTCGCCGCCACGCCCTCTCTCTCCTTCGCCCAGGCCGCCCCGGCGGCCGCTGCCGCCCAGCAGGGCCAGGCCAGCAAGGCCGTGATGGACGCCAGCACCCGCATCCTGACCTCGCTGCAGCAGCGCCGCACCGAGTTCCGGGCCAACCCGGCCGTGCTGCGTGACTTCATCAACAGCGAGCTCAACAAGACCTTCGACCGTGACTACGCCGCCCGCCTCGTGCTGGGCGTGCACGGCCGCGGCGCCTCCGATGCCGACGTCAAGCTGTTCGCCGATGCGATGGCCGACAACCTGATGCAGCGCTACGGCTCGGCCCTGCTCGAGATCCAGGGCAAGCCGACCTTCCGCCTGAAGACCGAGTCGCCGCTGCCGGGCAACCGTGGCGTGCGCGTGTCCACCGAGCTGATCCGCGCCGGCAGCGAGCCGACCCCGGTCGACTACCTGATGCGCAACGTCAACGGCCAGTGGAAGATCTTCGATGTGATGATCGAAGGCATCTCCTACGTGCAGACCTTCAAGACCCAGTTCGACGCCCCGCTGCGCCAGAAGTCGATCCAGCAGGTCGCCACCGAACTGCGCAACGGCAGCATGCAGGCCGGGCAGGCCCCGCGTGGCAAGTAACAGCGCCAGCGTGCAACGCAACGGCACCTCGCTGGTGTTCAGCGGGGAGCTCGACCGCGCGGCGGTGACGGCTCTGTGGCCCTCGCTGACCGCGCTGGACGGCGTGCAGCAGGTGGATCTGGCGGCGGTGAGCCGGCTCGACAGCGCCGGTCTGGCGCTGCTGGCCGAGCTGGCCGCACGCCTGCGTGCAGACGGGACCCCACCGACGATCGTCGGCAGCCCGGACGGTTTCACCGACCTCAGTGCCGCCTACCGGTTGGCACCCACCCTGGATTTCCATGCCCTTTCTGCGGCGAGCTGACATGAACGTCATACGCACCCTCCCCCTCCTCGTGCTGGCGCTGGCCTTGAGCGCCTGTGCCGGCAAACCCGCACGCGACAGCGCACCGGTCAGCGTCGAGGTCGCCCCCGTGACGGCACCGACGACCGCGACGGCCGACGTCGATGCCGTACCGGCCGATATCGTCGCCGACACGACGCCCCCCGCTGCTCAGGCCGGCACCGACCCGGCCACCGCGCCAGTCAGTGGCGGCACCGCACCGACCAATGCCGAGGACGATTTTGCCGCGCTGTATGGTGGCCCGGCCCCGACCGCGGAGGGCAGTGAAGGCGGCAGTACGGCCTACGATCCCTGGGAACCCTTCAACCGCAAGGTGCACAGTTTCAACAACGTGGTCGACCGCGCCGTGGCACGACCGCTTGCCACTGCGTACACGCGTGTGGTGCCACGTTTCGCCCGTACCGGCGTGACCAACTTCTTCAGCAATCTGCGGGCACCGGTGACCATCACCAACCAGGTGCTGCAGGGTCGCCCTGGCGATGCGTGGGACAGTCTGGGGCGGTTCCTGATGAACTCCACGCTGGGCGTGGGTGGCTTGTTCGATCCGGCCAGCAAGGCGATGGTGCCGCGACGCAGCGAGGACTTCGGCCAGACCCTGGGTGCCTGGGGCTGGCGCGGCTCGCGCTATGTGGAGCTGCCGTTCTTCGGCCCGCGTACCGTGCGCGACGTGTTCGGCCTGGCGGGCGACATTCCGCTCTCGCCGATCCGTACCATTGAAGAAGACAAGATTCGTATCGGTCTTCAGGGTCTGCAGCTGGTGGACATGCGATCGCAGTTGATGGCGCTGGATGACATCCGCGACAACGCCGTGGACGAGTACGCCCTCACCCGCGATGCGTGGCTGCAACGTCGCAACTACCAGATCGAGAACGACCTGCGTGGCAAGCACGCGCGCGGCAAGGACGCCGACGACACCGCACCGATTCCGGTCGATGCGATGCCGATGCCGAACTGGGGCAACTGAACCCCCACGAAAAAGCCCCGCCGAAGCGGGGCTTTTTTGTGTTTCCGGGTCCGCCGATCAGGCCGCCAGCGCCGCGTCGATCGCCGCGACCAGGCGTGCGTCATCGGCCGGCACGTCCGGGGCGAAGCGCGCGATGACCTGACCATCGCGGCCGACCAGGAACTTCTCGAAGTTCCACAGCACGCCCGGGGCGGCGTTGACTACCAGCTCCGGATACTTGGCCACGGCGCCCTGCAGCTTCTCGCGCATCGGGCCTTCGCCGGTGGCGGCCGGCTGCGCGGCGGTCAGCTGCTGGTACAGCGGATGGGTGTCCTCACCGGCGACGCTGATCTTGGCGAACATCGGGAAGCTGACGTTGTATTCCAGCTGGCAGAACTGCTGGATATCCGCTTCGCTGCCCGGCTCCTGGGCCAGGAAGTTGTTGGCCGGGAAGCCCAGCACTTCCAGGCCGGCGGCCTGCTTGTCGGCGTACAGCGCCTGCAGGCCTTCGTACTGCGGGGTCAGGCCACACTTGGAGGCGACGTTGACGACCAGCAGCACCTTGCCGCGGTAGTCGGCCAGCGAGGTCGGCTGACCTTCGATGGTGGTCACGGGGATGTCGTAGACGGTCTGGCTCACGGCAGGTTCCTTGCGTTGGATCAGGGGAGGCACAGCATAGCCGTGCCGTGGGGAGGTCAGTCGACGCAGATCGTGCCTAGGGTCACGCCGCCATCGATGCGCTGGCGGCAGCCGAAGTTCTGGCTGACATCGCGCTGGCAGACGCCACGCGCGGCCGTTCCCGGTGCGGCATCGCCGGTGGCCAGGCACTGGCCGGTGCAGTCGGCCTTGGCGCTGCAGGCCTTGCCGGCATCCGCGTAGGGCACCACACACTGCACGCGCTGCAGGCGACCCAGCGGCTGCAGGCTGCCACCGGCGGCGGTGCATTCGGCGGCGCTGGGCGTGGCAGGCGTGGTTGCGGTGGTATCGGCAGGCGGTGTGCTGCTGCACCCGGCCAGGGCGAACAGGAGGGACAGCATCAGGGTCAGACGCATGGGCGGTTCCTTGAAAGGTTGAAGACGGCAGGGAAAAGACGTGCCGCGCAGCATGCGCGATCACCTGCATGCACGGCGTCGGCGTTCACTCCTGCGCGGGGCTGGTCTCGTCGCCGGCCACGTCCTCGTCCTCGCCGCTCATGTCGCCGAGCAGGTCCTGGGTCTGTTCACTGCCCAGCGTTTCCACGCTGCGCAGGCGGCGCTCGATGGTGCGCGTCTTGCGGCTGGCTTCGCCGAGGCTGCGGCCAACCGTGGTGATCTGCTTCTCGGCTTTTTCCAGGATGCCGGCAAACTTGCCGAACTCGCTCTTGACCGCACCGAGCAGGCCCCACACTTCGCTGGAGCGCTGTTCGATGGCCAGCGTGCGGAAGCCCATCTGCAGGCTGTTGAGCAACGCGGTGACGGTGGTCGGGCCCGCCACCACCACGCGATGGTCGCGCTGCAGCAGGTCGATCAGGCCAGGGCGCCGGATCACTTCGGCGTACAGGCTTTCAGTGGGCAGGAACATCACCGCGAAATCGGTGGTGTGCGGCGGCGCGATGTACTTGTCGCAGATCGATTTGGCCTGGATGCGGATCGCGCGTTCGAGCTGCGCGCCCTGCACGCGCACACCGTCAACGTCGCCCTGCTCCTGCGCATCGAGCAGGCGCTCGTAATCCTCACGCGGGAACTTGGAATCGATCGGCAGCCAGACCGGCGTGTCTTCGTGGCCGCGGCCCGGCAGGCGCACGGCGATATCGACGATCTCGTTGCTGTCCGGGCGTACTTTGACGCCGCGCGCGTACTGCTCCTGGGTGAGCGTCTGCTCGAGGATGTTGTCCAGCTGCACTTCGCCCCAGCTGCCGCGGTTCTTGACGTTGGTCAGCACGCGCTTGAGGTCGCCCACACCGGTGGCCAGCTGCTGCATTTCGCCGAGCCCGCGCTGGACCTGCTCCAGCCGCTCGGAGACCAACTGGAACGAAGCACCCAGGCGGGTCTCCAGGGTCGTCTGCAGCTTCTCGTCCACGGTCACGCGCATCTGGTCGAGCTTCTCGGCGTTGTCGCTCTGCAGGCTCTTGAGCTGCTGCTCGAGCGTGGCACGCATCTCGCCGATACGCTGCTCGTTGCGCTGGGTCATCTCCTGCAGGCGCAGGCCCAGCGATTCACCCAGGCGCTGCTGCGACTGCCCGGTTTCCTCGCGGCCCAGGCGAGCGTCTTCTGCCAGGGCCTGGCGCAACGCGGCCATGTGGCTGTCGGTGCGCGTGGTCAGTTCCACCAGCTGCTGGCCGAACGCTTCGATGCGCGCCTGCTGCTGTTGCCCGAACGCTTCCAGCTGCGCACGCACTTCCTGCATGCGCAGGGCCAGCAGGTCGCCGGTGCGCTGCTGGCTGAGCGTGCTTTCCTCGCGGGCCTTGCGCGCGTCTTCACCGAGCGCATCGCGCAGCAGGTCCAGCCGCTGGTCGGTACGGGTGGAGAGATCGGTCAGCGCGCGCGCGAAACTTTCCAGCCGGGCATCCTGCTGGCGGCCCAGGCCTTCGAGCTGCTCGCGCAGTTCGCTGCGGCCGACCCGCGCTTCCTCGCGCAGGGTCTGTTCAAGGCCGCCGTTGCCGGAACGCCGCAGCAGCGCGAGCAGCTGCAGCACGAGGACGGCACACACCAGGCCGCCGAGGATGAGGAATTCGGTTTGCATGCGCCAAGTGTAGGCCGCGGCGGTCTCATTGGCTGCGTCAGAACCCTTCGAGCACGAGCTTGCCGCGCGCGCGGTGGCTCTCGATCAGGGCGTGCGCCTGGCGCAGGTTGGCGGCGTTGATGCGGCCGTAGTGCTCGCCGAGCGTGGTGCGCAGCACGCCCGCGTCGATCAGCGCGGCGACGCGCTCAAGCAGGTCGTGCTGGCGCTGCACATCGGGCGTGTTGAAGCTGGAGCGGGTGAACATCGATTCCCAGTGCAGGGACAGGCTCTTGCGCTTGAGCGCCATCACGTCGAGCTGGCCGGGATCGTCGATCAGCGCCAGCTGACCCTGCGGCGCCAGCACGGCAACGATCTGATCGTAGTGCTGGTCGGTATGGGTCAGGCTGGCCACATGGCTGACCTCGGCGATGCCCAGGCGCTGCAGGCCTTCGCTCAGCGGCTGGGTGTGGTCGATCACATGGTGCGCACCCAGCGCGTAGACCCAGTCCTGGGTATCCGGGCGCGAGGCGGTGCCGATCACGGTCAGGCGGGTCAGCTGGCGGGCCAGCTGCACCAGGATCGAGCCGACGCCACCAGCGGCGCCGATCACCAGCAGGGTCTGCCCTTCGCCGCCGTTTTCCGCGATGCGCAGACGGTCGAACAGCAGCTCCCAGGCGGTGATCGCGGTCAGCGGCAACGCCGCGGCGGCGGCATCGTCCAGGCTGGCCGGCTTGTGGCCGACAATGCGCTCGTCCACCAGCTGGTACTCGGCATTGCTGCCGGCGCGGCCGATCGCGCCGGCGTAGAAGACCGCGTCACCGGGCTGGAACAGCGTCACCGCGTCGCCCACCGCATCCACGATGCCGACTGCGTCGAAGCCCAGTACGCGCGGCTCGGTGACCGCCACGCCGGTGCGGACCTTGGTATCGACCGGGTTTACCGAGATCGCGCGGACCTCGACCCGCAGGTCGCGCGGGCCGGGGGTGGGGATCGGCAGGGTGATGTCCACCAGCGCGGCGGGGTCGCTGATCGGCAGGCCATGCTGGGTATAGGCGACGGCTTTCATCGGGGGAGATCCGTTGGGGAAGACGGACAGCCTGCGCTTCACGCCCTGGCAGAGAAAGGCGCAAAATCGGGCAGCACTTTCACTGCAGGAATGAAAATGGTCCGGTTCGATGACCTCGCCCTGTTTGTCCGCACCGCCGCGCTGGGCAGCTTTTCCAACGCCGCGCGCGAGGCGGGCCTGCTGCCCGGTCAGGTCGCTGCGGCGGTGGCGCGGCTGGAACGCGAGCTGGACCTGCGCCTGTTCGTGCGTTCCACCCGCAGCCTGCGCCTGACCGCCGAGGGCGCGCTGTACCTGCCCTGCGCGCAGGAGGTGCTGGCCGCGCTGCGCGAGGGCGAGGCCCGGGTGCGGGGCGCAGATGCCGAACTGCGCGGCACGCTGCAGGTCGCCGCGCCCTCGGATCTGGGCCGCAACCTGCTGCTGCCATGGCTGACCGAGTTCCGCGCCGCGCACCCGAAGCTGCAGCTGCGCCTGCAGGTGTCCGACCAGGTTGCCGATGTATTCCGCGACCCGGTCGACATCGCCTTCCGCCTGGGCCGCTTCGACAACGCCAGCTACGTCGCACTGCCCTTGCTGCCCGGCAATCGCCGGGTGCTGGCCGCGTCACCGGATTACCTGGCCCGGCACGGTGCGCCGGACAGCCTGGAGGCGCTGAAGGAGCACCACTGCCTGCTGTATCAACTGGCTGGGCGAGCCTATGACCGCTGGAGTTTCGAGGCCGATGGACGGCGCACGGTGATCCCGGTGCGCGGCAACATGGTCTGCGACGATGCCGACGTGGTCCGGCGCTGGGCAGTGGCGGGAGAAGGCATCGTGTTCAAATCGTGGCTGGATATCTGTGCCGATGTGCAGGCCGGGCGCCTGCAGGTGCTGCTGGACGGGGCCGGCGACAGCCTGCCGTTGAACCTGGTGTGCCCGCACCGCAAGCAGTTCTCGCCGGCGATCCGGCAGCTGCATGCGATGTTCGCGCAACGGCTGCAGCCGCTGCTCGCCGGCTTGCCGGCCGGCGCGCGCTGACGCTATCGCCCGGCGCGCGGCTGCCGGACAATGCTCCTCCCCCGTCGTCGAGTCGCCGCCATGCCGTGGATGGGCATCCAGGATCTGTGGACCTTTGTTGCTGCCGTGCTGGTGTTCCTGGCACTGCCGGGCCCGGGCACCTTCACCCTGCTCACCGCCACCGGCCGCGGCGGCGTGCGCGGCGGTTACACGGCGCTGTTCGGCCTGCTGCTGGGCGACCAGATCCTGATGTGGCTGGCGGTGGCCGGCGTAGCGACGCTGCTCAAGGCCAACCCGCTGGTGTTCCACGCGGTGCAGTACCTCGGCGCGGGGTACCTGGTGTGGATCGGCATCGGCCTGCTGCGCCAGCCGCGCGCCCCGGGCGAGGAAGGTGGCATCCGCCTCACGCCGGGCCACTACTTCCGCCAGGCGGTGCTGATCAACCTGCTCAACCCGAAGGCGATCATCTTCTACATGGCCTTCCTGCCGTTGTTCATCGATCCGGCACGGCACCAGGGCGTGGTGACGTTTGCGACCATGGGGCTGATCATTTTCGGCATGGGGCTGGCCTACTGCTCGGTGCTGATCGGGGTGGGCAACCTGCTGCGCCGTCGGATTCTGCAGCACCCGCGTGTCGGGCTTTGGCTGAGGCGGGTGGCAGGGGTGTTTCTGGTCGGCTTCGGTGTGCGGCTGGGCGTGAGCGGCTGAGCCCTTGCAGGCAAGCGTGGTGCACGACGACAGGGCGCGTCGCGTTCGGCCGCGGATAGGCAGCATCATCGCGACGCTCGGTTTTCATTCAAACATTGAGATTCCCCTGCGTACCGGCGAGGTGTCCAATCGGCGCCATCGTCCAACGTCGCCTCACCGGCGCGTGCGCAACACTGCGGGGACCCATGCCGCCACCTGTCTACTTCGTGCAGCACCTGAGTGGTCATGACGAACGTCTGCTCGGCATGCACACCCGGCGCATCGATCTGGCCCATCCAGCCGTGACCCGCATCGTCGCGGGGCTTCAGCCGCTGGACCGGATCGATCTTCGTACGTGCCTGTTCGACTGCCACGCCAGCCTGGTGCTTGGGCTGCGCCATCGCATCGCCGAGGCCGAAGCGGCGGCGCAGGGCTGGCGTCTGTTCGATGCCAACGGCGTGTTGTGCTGCAAGCGCTTCCCCGGGGATGCGCAGGTGATCTATCCACAGGGCCATCCACCGCAGGCAGACTGGGCACGCGCCCTGCTGCCGGGCACCGGCTGAGCCGCACGCGTCAGCGCCGCATCGCCTCACGCAGATGGTCGATGAACACCCGCAGCTTGGGCGCCATCTGCTCGCGTGCCGGGTAGTAGAGGTGGAAGCCGGCGAACGGCTGCTGCCAGTCCTGCAGCACGCACTGCAGGCGGCCGGCCGCCACATCGCCGGCGTACAGCGCCTCGAACCCCTGCGCCAGGCCCATACCCCGGGTGACCGCCGCATGGATCAGCCCGGCATCGTTGAACACCAGCCGGCCCGCGACCTCGACCTCGAAATCGCGCCCCTCACCGGTGAACTCCCACGCCATCCGCCGTCCGGTGCTGAGCCGGTGCACGATGCACTCGTGCCCGACCAGGTCGGCCGGGGTCACGGGCACGCCATGCATGGCCAGATAATCCGGCGTGGCCACCACCACCTGGCGTTCCAGCGGCCCGATCGGCACTGCGATCATGCCGCGGGCCAGGCTTTCGCCCAAGCGGATCCCCGCGTCAAAGCCGCCGGCGACCAGATCGGTCAGCGCGGTCTCCACGAACAGCTCCACCTCGATCTGTGGATAACGCGCCAGGAAGCCGGGCAGGTGCGGCAGCACCAGCAGTTCGGCAGCGATCCTCGGCACGTTGATGCGCAGTTTGCCGGCGGGGACATCGCGCAGCTGGTCCAGGTCGTCGAACGCGGCATCGATCCGGGCCAGGCCCTCACGTACCTGCGCCAGGAAGCGCGCGCCCTGCTCGGTCAGGCCGACCCGGCGCGTGGTCCGTTGCAGCAGCCGCACGCCAAGGTGGGCCTCCAGCGCGCGCACCGTCTGCGAGAGCGCCGAGGGCGATACGCCCAGCTCGTCGGCGGCCCGGGTGAAGCTGGCATGGTGCGCGACGCGGGCGAAGGCAACCACGGCGGGCAGAGGATGCTGAGCGCTCATTGTGAAGGCTGGCTTCAAGGACGATGCAGGAGCAGCCAGTTTATCCACATAGTCCGCAGGAGGATGCTGGTCCTGTTCCTTCCCTTCCCCGGAGTACCGCATGCAGACCCGCACCCTTGGCCGTGATGGCCCCACCGTTTCCGCGCTCGGCCTGGGCTGCATGGGCATGAGCGCGTTCTATGGCGGCCGCGGCAGCGATGCCGACGCGATCGCGGTCATCCACCGCGCGCTGGAGCGCGGCGTCACCCTGCTCGACACCGCCGACATGTACGGCCCGCACACCAACGAGGTGCTGGTCGGCAAGGCGATCGCCGGCCGCCGCGACCAGGTGTTCCTCGCCACCAAGTTCGGGATCAAGCTGGAGCCGAGCGACACCGCCACGCGCAGCGTCGATGGCCGCCCGGAGTACGTGATCGCCGCCTGCGAGGCCAGCTTGCAGCGGTTGGGCGTGGACCACATCGACCTGTACTACCAGCACCGCGTGGACGGCACGGTGCCGATCGAGGACACCGTGGGGGCGATGGCGCGGCTGGTCGAACAGGGCAAGGTGCGCTTCCTGGGCCTGTCCGAAGCCTCGGCCGGCACGATCCGCCGCGCCCATGCGGTGCATCCGATCACCGCGGTGCAGACCGAGTACTCGCTGTGGTCGCGCGATCCGGAAGACAACGGTGTGCTGGCGACGGTGCGCGAGCTCGGCATCGGGTTCGTGCCCTACTCGCCGCTGGGCCGTGGCTTCCTGACCGGCGCGATCCGCAGCCCGGCCGATTTCGACGCCGACGACTACCGCCGCCAATCGCCGCGCTTCCAGGGCGAGAACTTCGACCGCAACCTGGGCCTGGTCGACGCGGTCACCGCGATGGCCAAGACCCAGGGCGTGAGCCCCGGGCAGCTGGCCCTGGCCTGGGTGCTGGCGCAGGGCGAAGACCTGGTGCCGATCCCGGGCACCAAGCGGCTGGCCTATCTGGAAGAAAACCTCGGCGCGCTCCAGGTGCAGCTCAGCGCCGACGCGCTGGCCCGGATCGATGCGATCTTCCCGGCGCATGCCGCCGCCGGCCCGCGCTATGCCCCTGCGGCCATGGCGACGTTGAACCGCTGACGCCCACCGGCCGGATCAGGATGCTCGATCCGGCTGATGCTGCCGGCAGCGCGCGCGCGGGAGGACAATGGCCCTCTTTCTGTCTGGATGAACCCTGCCCCATGCGCTGGCTCGCCCCGCTGTTGCTGCTGCTGGCCATCGCGCCGGCGCACGCCGATGACATCCGCTGCCTGACCGGCGGCAGCCGCCAGCAGATCCACCTCGAATGGAAACTCCCCGAGGGCACCGCGGACGGTGAGCGGGTCAGCCATGTGCGTTACGCCGGCAAGACCGCGTGGCTGCGGCTGACCCTGGCCTCGCAGGAGAGCACGGTGCTGGCCGAAGACCGCCCGTGGCAGTTCGACACGGTGTGGGACGAGCACCTGGACGGCAAGGTCATTGGCCACTACGCGATCAGCACCCAAGGCGCGCGCATCTATGGCTTCTCCTACACCAACGCGCGCACCGGCCAGCAGACCGCCTTCGGCGAAGACTTCGAGGCGATCACCGACACCGGCTGCCACTGGGAATGAGCGTCCGGCCTTTGTGCCGGTTTCGTCACCTTCGCCTCAGTCATGCGGGCCGTGCAGCCGCTTACGACGCTTGGCAGTAGTAATGCTGCGCCGCGTTCGGTAAAACTCGCAGACTTGTCGTTCACAGTCATCCACCGCGAGGCCCCATGTCATTGCTCCGGCGCAAGTCCCTAGACACCGTCACCGTCCATGAAGCCGGCAGGCAACTGATCCCGACCCTGAGTTGGCCGCACCTGATCGCGCTGGGCATCGGCGCGATCGTCGGCACCGGCATCTACACCCTGATCGGTGTCGGCGCGAACCTGGCCGGCCCCGCGGTGCTGATTTCCTTTGCCATCGCCGGCGCGGTCTGCGCCTGCGCGGCCCTGTCCTACGCCGAACTGGCCACGATGATGCCGGCCGCCGGCAGCGCCTACACCTACAGCTACACCGCCCTGGGCGAGGTGGTGGCCTGGGTGGTCGGCTGGAGCCTGATCCTGGAGTACTCGCTGGTGGTGAGTACGGTCGCGGTCGGGTGGTCCGGCTACGCGGTCGGCTTCCTGCACGGCTTCGGGATCGACCTGCCCTTGATGCTGACCGCCGGCCCTCACGTGGAAGGCGGCTTCATCAACCTGCCGGCGGTGCTGATCACTTTCCTGGTGGCCGGCATGCTGATGGCCGGCACCAAGGAAAGCGCGACCCTCAACGCAGTCCTGGTGGTGATCAAGATCATCGCGCTGACCGTGTTCGTGGCGATCGCCCTGCCGCACTTCGATACCGGCCACATGGAGCCGTTCATGCCGTTCGGCTTCGTCAAGTCGCTGGGCGCCGATGGCGTGGAACGCGGGGTGATGGCGGCCGCCGCGATCATCTTCTTTGCGTTCTACGGCTTCGATGCGATCTCCACCGCCGCTGAAGAAACCAAGAAGCCCGAGCGCGACCTGGCAATCGGCATCATCGGCTCGATGGTCGGTTGCACCATCATCTACGTGCTGGTGGCGCTGGCCGCCGTGGGTGCGATGAGCTACACGATCTTCGGCCAGAGCGCCGAGCCGCTGGCGCTGATCCTGCGCGAGCTGGGCAGCCCGGGTGCGGCCAAGTGGATCGGCGCAGCGGCGGTGATCGCGCTGCCGACCGTGCTGCTGGCCTTCCTGTACGGCCAGAGCCGCATCTTCTTCGTCATGTCGCGCGATGGCCTGCTGCCGCGTGGTCTGTCCAAGGTCAGCGCGCGCACCGGCACGCCGGTCGCCACCACGCTGTTCACCGCGGTGCTGGTTGCTGCGCTGGCCGGCGTGGCACGTCTGGATGAGATCGCTGCGCTGGCCAACGCCGGCACGCTGGCCGCGTTCACCGCGGTGGGCCTGTGCCTGGTGGTGCTGCGCAAGCGCGAACCCAACCGCGTGCGCAAGTTCCGCACGCCGCTGGCCTACGTGGTCGGCCCGCTGGCGGTGATCGGCTGCGTGTACCTGTTCTTCAGCCTGCCGAGCACCACGCAGTTGTACTTCCTGGCGTGGAACGTTCTGGGCCTGATCGCCTACTTCGCCTACGGGCGTCGCAATGCGGTGCTGGGCAAGCGCTGAGCGATCGCGCCGGCCACCGGGCCGGCGATGACCGGGTGTGAGAAAGGCAGGCCTTGGGCCTGCCTTTTTCTTTGCGGGCGCTGGTGACGCCGCCCTGCCGGGCAGCGCGCGACGCGCCACTGGCCTCAGGGCTTCGCGGCGGCAACTTTGGCCGCGTGATCCTGTGCCTGCTGCATGACGCGCAGCAGGTTGCCGCCCCAGATGCCGGCGATCTGTTTCTCGCTGTAGCCCTTGCGCAGCAGCCACGCGGTGATCTTCGGCAGCTGGCTCACGTCGGGCAGATCGGCCAGGCCACCGCCGCCATCCCAGTCCAGCCCGATGCCCACGTGTTCGGGGCCGACCACGTTGAGGATGTGCTCGACGTGGGCGAAGAAATCGTCGAGCGTGGCCTTGCGCAGCGCAATGCGCCGGTCGATCTCCTCCAGCCCCTTCTTCAGCGCGACACCCTGCTGGATGCTCATGCCGTCGTAATCGGTGCCCAGCTGCGCCATCAGCGCCGTTTCGGCCGCCTTGCGCGCCTCGCTCTTGGCGGTGTCGATCAGATAACCACCATAGGCGTTGACCTGGATCACGCCGCCGGCCTTGGCCAGCCGCTTCAGGCGCACATCGTCGAGGTTGCGCGGATGGTTGTAGATCGCCTTGGCCGAGCTGTGCGAGAGCACGAACGGCACCGGCATGCGCTCGATCAGATCATCGAACACCGCATCGGAGGCATGCGACTGATCGATGACGATGCCCAGCCGCACCGCCTCATCCACCAGCGCCTTGCCGGCCGGACTCAGGCCCTTCCACTCGGCGCCTTTGGGATCGGTGGCCGAATCGGCGAACTCGTTGTTGGCGAAGTGCACCGTGCTGAGCAGGCGCAGGCCGGCCAGGTGGTAGTAACTGAGCAGCGTGGGATCGTCGACCAGCGGGCTGGCGTTCTCCATGCTGATGTAGACCACGCGCTTGCCGGCGGCCTTGATGCGCGCGGCATCGGCGGCGGTCAGTGCGAGCTGGAAGGTGTCCGGATGCGCGGCGAGCATCTCGCGGATCTCGGTCAGCCGCAGCAGGCCGGCATCACGATCATGCTGGTGCGCCTGCGCGCTGCGGTCGCCCTGGTCGGTGTAGATCGCCCAGAAGCCGCCGTCGAGCGCGCCTTCGACCATGCGCGGGTAGTCCACCTGCGACAGCGCGTTGTGGTCGTGCCGCTGGGTGATGTCGAAGCCGTCGCGGTGGAAGTTGGCCGGTGTATCCAGATGGCTGTCCAGCGTCAGCAGCCGCTGCTGCAACGCGGACGCCTTGGCCAGTTCCTGCGGGGTGAACGCGATGGCGTGGGTGGCCAGCGGCGTGCACAACGCCAGCGAGACCAGCAAAGACAGACTGCGCAACGTCATGACGCCTCACCTTGGTTGGGAAGCGTCAGACCATAGCGCCGAGAGGACAACAAACGGTAGTGCCGGCCGCTGGCCGGCTCCCCGCGACAATCGGAGACCAGGAGGAGCCGGCCAGCGGCCGGCACTACCCGATGCCTAACGTGGCCGGAATTCCGGTGCGGATCAATCCACCACGCGGCAGAACACGGCCTTGAGATACCGCGATTCCTGCACGTGGGCCATGAACGGGTGATCCGGACCTGCGCCGGCCACCTTCAGGATCTGGATGGTGCGGCCGGCGTAGAACGCGGCGCGGCGCAGCATGTCCAGGAACTGGTCTTCGGCCACCAGGCCGGTGCACGAGAACGTGGCGAGCAGGCCACCGGGCTTGACCACCCCCAGCGCCAGCTTGTTCATGTCCAGGTACTTCTTCAGCGCGGTGATGACCTGGTCGCGGTCGCGGGTCATCTTGGCCGGATCGAGGATCACCACGTCGAACTTCTCGCCGCGGTTGGATGCATCGCGCAGCCACGGGAAGATGTCGGACTGGATGAACTTCGGGCGCACGTTGTTGAGCTTGGCGTTGCCCTTGGCGATGGCGATCACGTCTTCATCGATGTCGATACCGACCACCTCGGCCGCACCGCGCGCGGCGGCATACACCGCAAAACCACCGGTGTTGCAGCACAGGTCCAGCACGGTCTTGCCTTCCACCTGCTGGCTCAGCCACTGGCGGTTCTCACGCTGGTCGGCGAAGAAGCCGGTCTTGTGCGCACCGGCCGGGTCGGCGCGGAACTTCACGCCGTACTCGGTGATCACCGAGGCTTCGGTGGTGGTGTTGCCGTGGAAGTCGAAGCTTTCCTGCTTCTGCACGTGTTCGTCGGCGAAGCTGTGGAAACGGCAGCCCGGGAACTGTTCGCGCAGGGCTTCATACACCCACTCGCGGTGGCGGAACATGCCGGCGGCGAAGAATTCGACCACGACCAGATCGCCGTAGCGGTCCACCACTAGGCCGGAGAGACCGTCACCTTCGCTGTGGACCACGCGCCAGGCATCGGAGATCTCGTCCAGCTTGAGCACCTCACGGCGCAGCGACACCGCCTGGGCGATCTTGCGCGAGAACCAGCCGGCGTCGACCGGGATGGCCTGATCGGTCTCCAGGATGCGCACGGCAATGCGCGAATGACCGTTGTAGAAGCCACGCCCGATCCACTCCCCGTCCACGCCGACGACGTCGACGATGGCACCGGGTTTGGGACGGACGGCCGGCTTTTCGACCAGTTTCTGGAAGATCCACGGGTGGCTGGAGCGCCAGGCGTTCTTGAGGCGGACAACGGGGGCAGGGGTATTCATGGGCGTATTGTAAACAGGAAGCCTGCAGCCCTCGGCGCTGGGAGCGACGCCGCTGGCGCTCTGGTAGTGACGGCCGCTGGCCGTCAGCGCGGTAAACCCGGCCGCTACGTGGTTGACGGCCAGCGGCCGTCACTACCGGTTGGGGCATTGGGTTCAGCAGCACCGGGGCATGGAAAGGATTTGACGCCGGCCCCGGCACCCCGCAGAATCGGCCTCAGAAGGGGAGTAGCTCCCAGACGTTGTCGCCGTCAATTCGAGCCCGCAGGCTCCGGTGCAACGGCAGTCCCACCCATCGGGACTGCGAGCGAGACCTTCGCCGTATGGCGAAGCTCTGTCCCTGGATCCCCCCGATCCTCCGTTGCAGATCCTCGCCATCCGGCTTGAGGCACTCTATTTTTCCAACGGATAAACCCAATGCAGACGATCGGTAATGTGTGGTTGTGGGGCGGCTTCGGCGCGGTGGTGATCATCGCGCTGCTGGTCGACCTCGTCTTGATGCGACACGGCGGCCCACACAAGGTCACCTTCAAGGAAGCCCTGTGGTGGTCCATCGGCTGGGTTGCCCTCGCCCTGGCCTTCAACGGTGGCCTCTGGTACTACCTGAACGAGACTGCGGGCCAAGTGGTGGCCAACAAGGTCGGCCTGGAGTTCCTGACCGGTTACCTGGTCGAGAAAGCCCTGGCCGTGGACAACATCTTCGTGTTCCTGATGATCATGGGCTACTTCGCGGTGCCCGAGGAACAGCGCCAGAAGGTGCTGATCATCGGCATCCTGGGCGCGATCGTGCTGCGTACCATCATGATCTTCGCCGGCAGCGTGCTGCTGACCAAGTTCCACTGGCTGCTCTATGTGTTCGGCGCGTTCCTGCTCTTCACCGGCTGGAAGATGTGGTTCTCGGCCGGCAGCGAGCCGGATCTTGAGACCAACCCCGCCCTGCGCTGGATGCGCAAGCACCTGCGCCTGCTGCCCGACTATGCCGGCAACGCGATGAGCGTCATGCGCGATGGCAAGCGCTGGTTCACGCCGCTGTTCGTGGTGCTGATCCTGATCGCGGTGACCGACGTGATCTTCGCGGTGGACAGCATCCCGGCGATCTTCGCGATCACCACCGACCCGTTCATCGTGCTGACCTCCAACGTCTTCGCGGTGCTGGGCCTGCGCGCGATGTTCTTCCTGCTGGCCGGCATGGCCGATCGCTTCCACCTGCTGCCGTACGGCCTGGCCCTGGTGCTGGCCTTCATCGGCATCAAGATGATGCTGATCGACCTCTTCAAGATCCCCACCCCGATCTCGCTGGGTGTGGTGGCGGTGATCATCGCCGCGACCGTGGTGCTGAGCCTGAAGAATCCGCCGAAGGAAGGCGGCCACGCCTGACCGACCGTGCCGCCTGCGGGATTGTCCCGCAGGCGGTACCTCTCTCTCCCACGACGTTGCCCTTGTGTTCATCCGGGGCGACGCCATCCCTGAGGGTATGAACGCCAACCTGCCCCAGCCCACCGGCGCGCCGCCGGTTCCGTCCCGCAACGACCGTGGTGGTGTACTGCGGGCGTTCAACCTGAGCCTGGCCTTCGTGCTGCTGCTGGTCGCGGTGTATACCGCCCAGGGCCATGTCGACTGGCGTCCGTGGGCGGTTGCCCCGCTGGACAAGGCCGGCCTGCTCGGCATTCTCGGTGCCCCGCTGCTGCACGGCTCGATCCAGCATCTGGGCGCCAATGCGGCGGCCCTGCTGATCCTCGGCACCTTGGCCGGCAGCGTCTATCCCAAAGCCACCGTGCGCGCGCTGCCCCTGTTGTGGGTCGGCTCGGGGCTCGGTGCCTGGCTGCTCGGCGATCTGGGCAGCCGCCATCTGGGCGCCAGTGGCATCACCCACGGCCTGATGTTCCTGGTGTTCGTGCTCGGCCTGCTGCGCCGCGACCGGCCAGCGATCGCGGCCGGGCTGATCGCCTTCCTGTTCTACGGCAGCATGCTGCTGACCATCCTGCCGCACGAGCCGGGCGTGTCCTGGCAATCGCATATGGGCGGTGCCTTCGCCGGCATCATCAGCGCGCTGCTGTTCCGCCTCTCCGACCCGATGGCGCCGCGCAAGCGCTACAGCTGGGAGGACGAGGAAGAGGATGACATCGAGGCAGCGCGCGATGCCGATCTGGAGCCGCCCTCCCCGACCGGCGTGCCGGTGCTGTGGCAACCGCGCGAGGGCCGCGACTTCGTGGTGCTGCCGTTCCGGCGGCGCGATGAAGGGTCATCGCTGGACTGACCGGCAACGCATCTGATGGCGTGGCTCTACACGCTCAGGGATTGGCTGCGGTCGTGCCATCCCCATCCCCATCCACCGCACGCCGGCCCAGCGCCGGGTCATCGGTGAAGAACGCATCGATGCCGGTGGCCAGGTAGGCCCGCATCTCGGCCACCGAGCCTTCGGCATTGCGGGCATTCGGCTCGCCGCTGCGGAACTCCGCGGCCAGGAAGGAGTTCTCCGGCCGGAACGTATACGGCACCACCATCAACCCGGCTGCATGTGCATCGCGCACCAGCGAGGTCGGGGTGCCCAGCTTCCCCTGCGCATCCAGTGGAATGACCATGCGCAGGCTCGGGCCGATGCCGTCGGCGTAGGTCGCCACATCGCGCAGTCCCGCCGGGGTGATCAGGTCGGCATAGCGCTGGCTGCCCTTGGCCGCGAGTACGTCACCGGGCTGCTGCTTGGAATCGCCGAGCAACTGCAGCAGGCGGATGTTGCTGTCGCGGCCGAGCTTGCCGCGCAGGTACCGCAGGTTGCCGACCTCGAAGGACTGGATCGTCACCGGCGCCACGCGCGTGTAGGCGTTGCCCTGCAGCGCGGCGACCACCTTGTCTTCCATCGGCAGGCCGATGCTCCTGAAGTAGGTGCCGTGCTTGATCTCCGGTACCAGCCCGATGCCGCGGTTGGCGCGGCCGGCCTGCTGCACCAGGAAGGCGATGATCTCATCCAGCGTGGCGATGCGGAACTGGCCGTCGAAGGCGGTGCTGCGCAGCTGTGGCAGGCGCTCGCGGGCGTACAGCGTCTTCAGCTCGGCCAGGGTGAAGTCTTCGGTGAACCAGCCTTCGATGCGCTCGCCGTCGATGCTCTTGACGGTCCTGCGGCTGGCGAACTCCGGGTGCGCGGCCACATCGGTGGTGCCGCCGATCTCGTTCTCGTGGCGCGATACCAGCACGCCGTCCTTGGTCATCACCAGGTCCGGCTCGATGTAGTCGGCGCCATCGGCGATGGCCTGCGCGTACGCGGCGAGCGTGTGCTCGGGCAGCAGCGCACTGGCACCGCGGTGGCCGTAGACGGCGGCCTTGGCCGGCGTGGAGGAAGACGATTCAGCGCTCATGGCCACCGATGGTGCCACGGCCAGCGACACCAGCAACACACATCCCCACAACTGCTTGGACACTGCAAATCCCTGTCGATAAAGATCACGGTCAGTCTGCTGCAAGGGTGTGACAGCGCGAAGAAAGGCCTCCGCCTACTTCCCGATACAGAAGCTCGAGAAAATCCGCCCCAACAGGTCATCGGCGCTCATCCGTCCGGTGATCTCGCCCAGCGCCTCATGGGCCAGGCGCAGCTCCTCCGCCGCCAGCTCCAGGTGCTCGTGGACCAGCTCCGATTCGGCGCGTTCGGCATGGCCGATCGCCTGGCCGATCGCCTCCACATGGCGGGCACGCGCGGAGAACTCACCGTCCACGCTGTCGCCGGCACTGCCGCTGGCCAGCGCGCGCAGGCGTGCGTGCAGTTGATCCAGCCCGAGGCCGGTCGCGGCCGAGACATGTACCACGTCCGCAGGAGCGTCGGACGGCATCGCGGCCAGCAGATCGCTCTTGTTGTGGATCCACAGCTGCTGCGGCACGTCCGCGATGCTGTCGCCCACTGCGTCGCGGCCGGCCTGCGGCTCGCGCGCATCGACCACCACGATGGCCAGGTCGGTGCGCTGCATCTCCGCGCGCGCCCGGCGCATGCCTTCGCGCTCGATCGCATCGCCGCCTTCGCGCAGACCGGCGGTGTCGACCAGGGTCAGTTCCAGGCCATCGATGCGGATGGTCTCGCGCAGGGTGTCGCGGGTGGTCCCGGCGATGTCGGTGACGATCGCCCGCTCGCTGCCGGCCAGTGCATTGAGCAGCGAACTCTTGCCGGCATTCGGCGGCCCGACCAGGACGGCATGCAGACCGTCGCGCAGTTTGCGCCCGCGTTCGGCATCCTCGCGGAGCCGGATCAACGCCTGCAGCGCGGTGACCAGGCCACTGCGGACCTGCGCGCCGCCAAGGGTGTCGAGCGGTTCGTCGGCGAAGTCGATCGCCGCCTCCACGTGGATCCGCAGCAGAACAAGCTGTTCTGCGACCTCGTCCACGCGGCGCGAGAAGACCCCGTCCAGCGAGCGGCGTGCCGCGCGCGCTGCGCGGGTATCGCTGGCGGCAATCAGATCGGCAATCGCCTCGGCCTGGGCCAGGTCGAGCTTGCCGTTGAGGAAGGCCCGCTCGCTGAACTCACCCGGCCGCGCCTGCCGAGCCCCCAGTGCGATGCAGCGCGCGACCAGTTGCTGGAGCACCACCGGGCTGCCATGCCCCTGCAGTTCCACCACTTCTTCGCCGGTGAAGCTGTTCGGCGCCGGGAACCACAGCGCGATGCCGTCGTCGATCACCTCGCCGGCCGCATCGCGCAAGCGCGCGTAATGCGCGTGCCGCGGCTGCATCGCGCGCACGCCGATCGCCTCGGCGATGGGCCGCGCCTGCGGGCCGGACAGCCGCAGCATGCCGACGCCGCCCGCGCCGGGCGCGGTCGCGATGGCCACGATGGTGTCGGGGGCATGGGTCATGTCGGGCTCACTGCAGCGTGCGGGGAATCAGGGGGCATTCTACGGACCGCACGGTTGGCCGGGCCGCAGATGCAGGAAACCCGCCTTGCGGCGGGTCTCCTGTGTGGCTTACTTCTTGGCGGTGACGACCGGCAGCGGATCGCTGCCATGACGCTTGGTCATCCACCACTGCTGGAGCAGGCCCAGGCCACCGTTGACGACCCAGTACAGCACCAGACCGGACGGCATGAAGGCCATCATGACGCCGAACACCAGCGGCATCAGCTGCATCATCTTGGCCTGCATCGGGTCCATGCCCGGCGCCGGGGTCAGCTTCTGGGTGGCCCACATCACCGCCACGTTGATCACCGGCAGGATGAAGTACGGGTCACGTGCGGTCAGATCCTGGATCCAGCCCAGCCACGGGGCCTGGCGCAGTTCCACCGATTCCACCAGCACCCAGTACAGCGCGAAGAAGATCGGCATCTGGATGAGGATCGGCAGACAGCCGCCCATCGGGTTGATCTTCTCTTTCTTGTACAGCTCCATCATCGCGGTCTGGAACTTCTGGCGGTCATCGCCATAGCGTTCCTTGAGCTGCGCGATGCGCGGCTGGAAGCGACGCATCTTGGCACCGGACTTGTACTGCACGGCCGAGAGCGGATACAGCACCAGCTTCAGCAGCACCACCAGGCCGACGATCGCCCAGCCCCAGTTGTTGACGACCTTGTGGACCTGGTTGAGGACCCAGAACAGGCCCTGGCCGATGATCGCCATCAGCGAGAAGCGGCTGTAGTCGACCACGCGGTCCAGGCCCTTCACGTCTTCCTTGGCGATCAGGTTGACCAGCTTCGGGCCGACCCACAGGCGGGCTTCGGTGCTGACCTGCTGGCCCGGGGCCACGGTGAAGGCCGGGCCACGCGCTTCGATCTGGTCGCGGCCGTTGTTCTGCGCCAGCGAGTACTGCGCGGCCTGGTCGGCCTGCGGAATCCACGCGGTGAAGAAGTGGTGCTGCAGCATCGCCAGCCAGCCGCCGGTGATGGTGCGATTGAGATGGCCGTCGTCCAGGTAATCCTTGAACGCGCGGCGCTCGTACCCGTCCTGCGGGCTGAACCAGGTCGCGCCGTTGAAGCTGAACGAGTCCGGGTTGGTCATGCTGCGCGAGAGGATGGTCGGGGTGCGGTCCAGGGTGCGGAACACGTAGCCGCTCCACGGGGCGCTGCCGCCGTTGACCACTTCATCCTTCACCGTGATCGCGTACTCATTGCGACCCAGCGAGTAGGTGCGGCGGATGGTCACGCCGTTCGGGCCGGTCCATTCGAACGGCACCGTGACCTCGTCCTGGCCCTTGGCCAGCACGAAGTCGTGGTTCTCACCGACCAGCTTGAAGCCGTTGGCGGCCGGCACCGGCATGGTCTTGTCTTCGCTGATCCAGCCACTCACCGCGCGGTACGGGTGGGTCGCCTCTTCGGTCAGCAGGCGGACCGGCGGGCTGCCTTCTTCCTTGGTCTGCGGGAACTGCAGCAGCTCGGCATCCAGCACCGTGCCACCGTCCAGCACCAGACGCAGCACGTCGGTGGTGATGGTCACGCGGGCCGGACCGGCCTCGGTCTGCGCGGCCGGCTGTGCCGCCGGCAGGGAGCCGTCAGCCTGGGGCACGGGCGCACCGGGGATGCTCCCGGCAGCCGCACCCGGCACGCTGGCCTGGGTGGTCTGGGTGGCCACGGCCGGGGTCGGCGGCGCGGCTTTATCGCGGCCCCACTCCATCCACAGCAACACGGCCACCATCAGCCAGGCAAAAATCAGGAAAACGCGGGTCTGGTTCATCAGCGTGCAGGCTCGACGGGGCCGGCACGCAATGCCGGCTCGGACTGGGAAAGGGGTGCAACGCCCAGGGGCGGCGGCATTGTGCCGTCCGCGCCCGGCATGGGCAATGCGCCAAGGCGGCGCAGCAGGCGTTCAAAGGCCTGGCGGATATCTGAATTGCTGGCGGTACGGGCGGCACTGCGGGCAACGACGACGTAATCGCCGGCACTCATCCACGGCCGTACGTGGCGTGTGGCATCGCGCAACACACGCTTCACTCGGTTGCGACCCACGGCTCGGGGATCGACTTTGCGCGACACGGCAAGACCCAACCTGGCTGGCGTATCGCTCTTCAGCCAGTGCAGGGTCATCAGCGGATCGGACACACGGCGGGCGCCGTTGAAGACCGTTGTATATTCGGCACGCGTACGAACCCGCGCAGAGCGAGGAAATCGCTTGCGCGGGTCGGAACTGCTCACAGTCAGGATTGCGTCTGCCGCGGAAAGCGGCATTGCAATCAAGCGCTCAGGACTTTACGGCCCTTGGCGCGGCGACGCGACAGGATCTTGCGGCCGTCAGCGGTCTTCATACGGGCACGGAAGCCATGGTCGCGCTTACGCTTGAGGTTGCTGGGTTGGAAAGTGCGCTTGGTGGCCATGCGGGCCTCTATATGAAGGGGACGGAAAGAACCGGAAATTCTATAGACCTCATCGAGGTCCCGTCAAGTGTCTGTCACTACGGGAATTCACCGGGCTGTGCAATAGCTGTGGATCGTTTTGTGAATAACTTTGGGACAACCATTCCCGGCCCCCCTCGTCGGTGGTAGTCTGCGCCATCCATTCTTCCCCCCTTCCGGCCTGCGGTGCGGCGCTTTTGTTCGCCTATCCGCTGGCCCCAGACGATTATTGCCGATGGATGCCTGGTCTCGTTCTCTCGAACGCCTTGAAGCGGAGTTTCCGCCCGAGGATGTTCACACCTGGTTGAAGCCGCTGCAGGCAGATCTGCGCGCGGACAGCCTGGTGCTTTATGCGCCAAACGCCTTCATCGTCGACCAGGTGCGCGAGCTGTATCTGCCGCGCATCAAGGAGCTGCTGGCGCACTTCGCCGGTTTCGGCGACGTTTTTCTTGAAATCGGCTCGCGTCCGCGTCCGGTAGAGGCGCAGATCGCGCCGATTCCGGGCCTGTCCGCACCGGCGGCGCCGGCCGAACCCCTGGTGCCGTTCGCCGGCAACATGGATTCGCACTACACCTTCGCCAACTTCGTGGAAGGCCGCAGCAACCAGCTGGGGCTGGCCGCGGCGTTCCAGGCGGCGCAGAAGCCGGGCGACCGCGCCCACAACCCCTTGCTGCTGTACGGCGGGACCGGCCTGGGCAAGACCCACCTGATGTTCGCGGCCGGCAATGCGATGCGTCAGGCCAACCCGGCGGCCAAGGTGCTGTACCTGCGTTCGGAACAGTTCTTCAGCGCGATGATCCGTGCGCTGCAGGAAAAAACCATGGACCAGTTCAAGCGCCAGTTCCAGCAGGTCGACGCGCTGCTGATCGATGACATCCAGTTCTTCGCCGGCAAGGACCGTACCCAGGAAGAGTTCTTCCATACGTTCAACGCCCTGTTCGACGGCAAGCAGCAGATCATCCTGACCTGCGACCGGTACCCGCGCGAAGTCGAGGGCCTGGAAGCACGGCTGAAGTCGCGCCTGGCCTGGGGCCTGTCCGTGGCGATCGAGCCGCCGGACTTCGAGACGCGTGCAGCGATCGTGCTGGCCAAGGCCCGCGAGCGTGGCACCGATATCCCCGACGATGTGGCGTTTCTGATTGCCAAGAAGATGCGCTCCAATGTCCGCGACCTCGAAGGTGCGTTGAATACCCTGGCCGCACGCGCCAACTTCACCGGCCGTGCGATCACCACTGATTTCGCCCAGGAAACCCTGCGCGACCTGCTTCGCGCCCAGCAGCAGGCGATCAGCATTCCCAACATCCAGAAAACCGTGGCCGACTACTACGGGCTGCAGATCAAGGATCTGCTGTCCAAGCGTCGGACCCGGTCGCTGGCCCGTCCCCGTCAGGTCGCCATGGCCCTGACCAAGGAACTGACCGAGCACAGCCTGCCGGAAATCGGCGACGCCTTTGCCGGCCGGGACCACACCACGGTGCTGCATGCCTGCCGGCAGATCCGGACGTTGATGGAAGCGGACGGCAAGTTGCGGGAAGACTGGGACAAGCTGATCCGGAAGTTGAGCGAATGATGCATGTACGCCGCTAAGGCGTCATCGCATAAAACGGTGCAGAATCCGGTAGTAAGCGAGGTATAGGGTGTGGATAAAAAAGCCGGCTGATTCGACGGTAAAGTTATCCACACCTTTCCCCACCCCTTGGGGGCTAGTAATGCAGAGGGTTTCGCGGTCAAAAACCCTATTGTTTACAAAGGCTTAGTCGTGTTTTCCCGCGATTCTGGCCCTACCAGCACCACCAAGCTTTTGATTTATTCCACATTTTTTTAAAGCATAGGGGCACGGAACCACATGCGTTTCACACTGCAGCGCGAAGCCTTTCTCAAGCCGTTGGCACAAGTCGTCAACGTGGTCGAACGCCGCCAGACCCTGCCGGTTCTGGCTAATTTCCTGGTTCAGGTCCAGAACGGACAGCTCTCGCTGACCGGTACGGACCTGGAAGTGGAAATGGTGTCGCGGATCGCGGTGGAAGATGCCCAGGACGGCGAGACCACCATCCCCGCCCGCAAGCTGTTCGAGATCATCCGCGCCCTGCCCGACGGCAGCCGGATCACCGTCTCGCAGGCCGGTGACAAGATCACCGTCCAGGCCGGGCGCAGCCGCTTCACCCTGGCAACGTTGCCGGCCAACGACTTCCCGTCTGTCGACGAAGTCGAAGCAACCGAACGCGTGGCCATCGGCGAAGCGACCCTGAAGGAACTGATCGAACGCACCGCGTTCGCGATGGCCCAGCAGGACGTGCGCTACTACCTCAACGGCCTGCTGTTCGACCTGCGTGGCGATGCCCTGCGTACCGTGGCGACCGACGGTCACCGCCTGGCGCTGTGCGAAACCGAGCTGGAAAAAGCCAGCGGCGCCAAGCGTCAGATCATCGTGCCGCGCAAGGGCGTGACCGAGCTGCAGCGTCTGCTGGAAAGCGGCGATCGTGAGATCGAGCTGGAAGTCGGCCGCAGCCACGTTCGCGTCAAACGCGACGACGTAACCTTCACCTCGAAGCTGATCGACGGCCGGTTCCCGGATTACGAGGCTGTGATTCCGATCGGTGCCGACCGTGAAGTGAAGGTTGATCGCGAAGCCCTGCGTGCCTCGCTGCAGCGCGCTGCGATTCTGTCCAACGAAAAGTACCGCGGCATCCGCGTGGAAGTCTCGCCGGGCAACCTGAAGATCAGCGCGCACAACCCGGAGCAGGAAGAAGCCCAGGAAGAGATCGAGGCCGATACCACGGTCAGCGATCTGGCGATCGGCTTCAACGTGAACTACCTGCTGGACGCGTTGTCCGCACTGCGCGACGAGCACGTCGTCATCCAGCTGCGCGATTCGAACTCCTCTGCCCTGGTCCGTGAGGCCAGCAGCGAGAAGTCGCGTCACGTCGTGATGCCGCTGCGCCTGTGACCTGAAACGCGCAAGTTCCACGTGGAACCGAGTGGTTCTGAGAAGCCCGGCATTGCCGGGTTTCTTTTTGGGCGGGAAAACGATGTTCCACGTGGAGCATTTGTCTGGGGGCTTGGGCTTTCGCCGTCGCCGTCGCCGTCGCCGTACTGTTGGTTTGATCGTTTGCCGACGCAGCCCAACTCACGTGGACAGACGCCAAGTAGCAAAGCCGACACGTTGGCAACGAGCCTTCACGCCTTCCATCCGACGAGACGGTGACTACGTTCGGCTCCCGTTCCTTCGGTGCGGCACCAGACGGGGTCAGCGAAAAATGGCGATCGACTGCTGTCGCGCTTGTCGATTCTGCCTGCGTCAACCTAGCGAACTGCGCAAATTGCTCGTCTGCTCCGAAGCGCTGTTGCGCCCGGCTTTCAGACCGCTGGATCACAGCTCTATGCTTTTAAAAACTGTATATAAATCTAAAGCTTGGTGGTGGTGGTAGGGCCAGATTTGGTTGAAAAGTAGGTTAAGTGTTTGCTTTTAAAGAGAAATATAGGCTCGAAACCCCCGGTAAAACAGGGTCTAAGCCTGGGGGTGATCCTGTGGATATCTTTCGAGGTGGTGCAAGAGGCCTTTTTTATCCACAGATTGCCCATAGGCTGTGCATAAGCCATACAGAGCGGGTGTGGACAGTCTCGTTTGGGTCTGCGCGCGTTGCTTGGGTTCTACCCTGGGGCGATTGAACCTCACGTCCAGATTTAAAAAAAACAGGGCACCGGCCGCGTCCCTGGCTCGCAAGGCGGGCAAAAAGCGGTGCAAATTCGTTGAAATCTGCAGCACCTCAGTGCTGCGTAGGTCGCAGATTTGAAGAAATTCAGCCCCCTCCGGCGGGCCATGCGGCGGTAAACGGAGGTTTCACGTGGCGGTCCTGGCCGCGGCGCTGACGTCGGCGGCCGACATTGCGCTTGTCTGTCCCAATGACCGTTGGCGTCACCCGAAATGGACGCATGGCAGACCGAGCCGCCACCGCGCTGAACACCGGGACAGACCGATCGGCTCCTTCCGCCCTCGGCGACGGGTCAGGTACCCACCCGCGGCGCGCGGCGCATCCGGCCACGTGGAACCCGGGCAATGCAGTAAGCTGATCGATTCCCCCTACCCGTCTGCCGCCCCGTGCGGTGTTGATCGTCCGCATGCGCATCCGCCGTTTGTCCCTGCACCAGGTCCGTCGCTTCGATACCGTCGAACTGGCACCACAACCGGGCATCAACCTGATCACCGGTGACAATGGCGCCGGCAAGACCAGTGTCCTGGAGGCGCTGCACGTCATGGCGTATGGACGCAGTTTTCGCGGCCGTGTCCGGGATGGCTTGGTACGCCAGGGCCGGGAGGCGTTGGATGTGTTCGTGGAATGGGATGAGCAGCGCGATGGTGCCGATACCCCGACCCGTCGCAAGGCCGGGCTTCGCCACAGCGGCCAGGAATGGAAAGGCCGACTGGACGGGGAAGATGTCGCTCAGCTGGGCACGCTGTGCGCCGCACTGGCGGTCGTCACCTTCGAGCCAGGCAGCCACGCGCTGGTGAGTGGCGGTGGTGAGCCCCGTCGGCGGTTCCTCGATTGGGGTTTGTTCCACGTGGAACCAGACTTCATGGGTCTGTGGCGCCGGTACTCGCGGGCTCTCAAACAGCGCAATGCCCTGCTCAAGCAAGGTGGACACCCCCATGCGCTGGATGCGTGGGACCGGGAGCTCGCCGAGGCAGGTGAGCCGCTGACCACCCGCCGTCAGCACTACCTCGAACGGCTGCAGGAACGGACCGTGGAACTGGCCACCGTACTGGCGCCCAATCTGGGGATCCAGTCGCTGAGTTTGAGTCCAGGGTGGCGCAAGCAGGAGGTATCGCTCTCCGACGCGCTGCTGCTGGCACGGGAACGTGACCGGATGGCCGGCTATACCTCGGTCGGCCCGCATCGGGCCGACTGGAGCGTCGGATTCGAGACCATCCCGGGTCGGGATGCACTTTCGCGCGGCCAGGCCAAACTGACCGCCCTCACCTGCCTGTTGGCGCAGGCCGAGGACTATGCTGAGCAGCGCGGCGAATGGCCGGTGATCGCGCTGGACGATCTTTCGTCAGAGCTGGATCGCCATCACCAGGCGCGGGTGCTGGAACGGCTCAAGGCCGGCCCGGCGCAGATATTCATCACCGCCACCGAGGTACCGGCGGCGCTGGTCGACGCGACAGATATCACCCGGTTCCACGTGGAACATGGACAGGTCCTGGCTGTGCCATAGTGGTCCCCCAGGGGTCACGGTGCCCGGCTGGTATAATTGCTGTTGCAACCCCTTATTACTCGGCGCCCCGCCTCACCGCGGCGGCCCGACCTGCGGAGCCTACGGCAAGCGCAATGACTGAAGAACAGAACATCCCCGCAAACAGCGGCAACTACGACGCCAACAGCATCACCGCCCTGGAAGGCCTCGAGGCTGTCCGCAAGCGTCCTGGTATGTACATCGGCGACGTCCATGACGGCACCGGTCTGCACCACATGGTGTTCGAGGTCGTCGACAACTCCATCGACGAAGCCTTGGCCGGCCACGCCGACAATGTCTCGGTCATGATCCACGCCGATGGCTCGGTTTCGGTGTCGGACAACGGGCGCGGCATTCCCACCGGCAAGCACGAGCAGATGAGCAAGAAGCTCGATCGCGAAGTCTCTGCAGCCGAAGTCGTGATGACGGTGCTGCATGCCGGCGGCAAGTTCGATGACAACAGCTACAAGGTGTCCGGTGGTCTGCACGGCGTGGGTGTCAGCGTGGTCAACGCGCTGTCGCAGAAGCTGCTGCTGGATATCTACCAGGGCGGCTTCCACTACCAGCAGGAATTCGCTGACGGTGCTGCGGTCAACTCGCTCAAGCAGGTCGAAGCCAGCACCAAGCGCGGCACTACCCTGCGCTTCTGGCCCTCGGTGAAGGCCTTCCACGACAACGTGGAGTTCCACTACGACATCCTGGCCCGCCGCCTGCGCGAGCTGTCCTTCCTCAATTCCGGCGTCAAGATCGCGCTGGTCGACGAGCGCGGCGATGGCCGCCGCGACGACTTCCATTACGAAGGCGGCATCCGCAGCTTCGTGGAGCATCTGGCGCAGTTGAAGACGCCGCTGCACCCGAACGTGATCTCGGTCACCGGCGAATCCAACGGCATCGTGGTGGACGTGGCGCTGCAGTGGACCGATTCCTACCAGGAAACGATGTACTGCTTCACCAACAACATTCCGCAGAAGGACGGCGGTACCCATCTGGCCGGCTTCCGCGGCGCGCTGACCCGTGTGCTCAACAACTACATCGAGCAGAACGGCATCGCCAAGCAGGCCAAGATCAACCTGACCGGCGATGACATGCGCGAAGGCATGATCGCGGTGCTGTCGGTGAAGGTGCCGGACCCGAGCTTCTCCAGCCAGACCAAGGAAAAGCTGGTCAGTTCGGATGTGCGCCCGGCGGTGGAAAGTGCCTTCGGCCAGCGCCTGGAAGAATTCCTGCAGGAAAACCCGAACGAAGCCAAGGCGATCGCCGGTAAGATCGTGGACGCGGCGCGTGCACGTGAAGCGGCGCGCAAGGCGCGCGATCTGACCCGCCGCAAGGGGGCGCTGGATATCGCCGGCCTGCCGGGCAAGCTGGCCGACTGCCAGGAAAAGGATCCGGCGCTGTCCGAGCTGTTCATCGTCGAGGGTGACTCGGCAGGTGGCTCGGCCAAGCAGGGCCGCAACCGCAAGAACCAGGCGGTGCTGCCGCTGCGCGGCAAGATCCTCAACGTGGAACGTGCCCGCTTCGACCGCATGCTCGCCTCGGATCAGGTCGGTACGCTGATCACCGCGCTGGGCACCGGCATCGGCCGGGACGAGTACAACCCGGACAAGCTGCGCTACCACCGCATCATCATCATGACCGATGCCGACGTCGACGGCGCGCACATCCGTACGCTGCTGTTGACCTTCTTCTACCGTCAGATGCCGGAACTGATCGAGCGTGGCCACATCTACATCGGCCTGCCGCCGCTGTACAAGATCAAGCAGGGCAAGCAGGAGCTGTACCTGAAGGACGACCCGGCGCTGGACGCGTACCTGGCCAGTAGTGCGGTGGAGAACGCGTCGTTGATCCCGGCCGAAAGCGAGCCGGGCATCGAAGGCGTCGCGCTGGAGAAGCTGTTGCTCTCCTATGCGTCAGCGCAGGAAACCATTGCGCGCAACGGCCATCGCTATGATCGCCAGGTGCTCGAAGCACTGATCGATTTCACCCCGATGGATCTGGAGCACCTGCGCAAGGCCGGCGCCGACGAAGGCCTCGCCGCACTGGCGACCCGCCTCAACCAGGGCAGCCTGGGTTCGCCGCGCTACACGCTGGAACTGCAGGAACCCACCGAGGAGCGTCCGGCCGCGGTGCTGGTCACGCGTCGTCATATGGGCGAACAGCTGATCCAGGTGCTGCCGCTGGGTGCGTTTGAAACCGGTGAACTGCGTGCCCTGCACCAGTCTTCCCTCCTGCTGCACGGCCTGGTCCGTGCCGGTGCGAAGATCAGCCGTGGTGCGAAGTCGGCCGAGGTGGCCAGCTTCGCCGAAGCACGCAACTGGCTGCTGGACGAAGCCAAGAAGGGCCGCCAGATCCAGCGATTCAAGGGTCTGGGTGAAATGAATCCCGAGCAGCTCTGGGACACCACGGTCAATCCCGACACCCGTCGCCTGCTCCAGGTGCGGATCGAGGATGCCGTGGCGGCCGACCAGATCTTCAGCACCCTGATGGGCGACGTGGTCGAGCCGCGCCGCGACTTCATCGAAGACAACGCCCTGAAGGTCGCCAACCTGGATATCTGACACAATCGGGGACGGGCCGGCCGGGTGCGACCTGCACCCTGGCCGGCCATCGCCCCCCGATGCCAGGAATCCGATGTCCGCTACCCCCCCGGCGTCCATGACGCCTCCGCTGCCCCCTGCCGTCCCGTCATCGCCGCGCAAGCCGGGTTCCCCGCTCGCGGGCTTCTTCATCGACCTGGGCATTGGCGTGCTGGTGCTGCTGTCGCTGAGCCTGATCAGCGGCTTGGTCTGGGGGCTGTACCGCGGTGCGATCGTTGGCTACCAGGCCGCTCGCGACGGTGCGGATGCTTCGGCCGTTGCCGGTCTTGCCCAGCAGCTGGGCCAACCCGGGGCGCTCGCCCAGATCCTGATGGCGCTCGTTGCTACCGGTGGTGCCGCGCTGGTGCTGTATTTCTTCCGTCGCCGGGCCACGCCCGCCGAACGTGTGCTGTCCTTCCAGGCGGCACGTCGCCCCTCGACATGGGGGTGGACATTGCTGGTGGCCACCGGTGTGATCATCGGCAGCAACCTGATCGCATGGTTGGCCAAGCAGGGGGGCATCGAACCGGTGCCGACCAATCTGGCGCTGATGGAACAGGCAATCACGCGTTTCCCCTGGTTCCTTGCCCTGTTTGCCGTCGTGCTCGCGCCGGCCTATGAAGAGCTGTTGTTCCGCCGTGTCCTGTTCGGTCGCCTGTGGCAGGCCGGTCGCCCGGTGTTGGGCATCGTCCTGAGCAGCCTGGCCTTCGCTCTGGTACATGAAATCCCCGGCACCAGTGCCAATGGCCCGTGGGAAATCGCCCAGCTATGGCTCGTCTATGGCGGCATGGGTGCGGCCTTCGCCTGGCTCTACCAACGCACCGGAACCTTGTGGGCGCCGATCGCCGCGCATGGCTTGAACAACGGCATCGCCCTGGTCGCGCTGATGTTCCTGGGCATCCATTGATCGATCACGCGGCTTGACGAAAATTTACGTCGCCGCGTTCCACACTGCGCACATGAACACGGGGGGATCGCACATGAAACCAGTGCTGTTGGGAATTGCCATCGCCATGCTGGTGAGCGCATGCGCCACCACGACCTCACCTACCGGCCGCCGCCAGATGGTCGGCGGTGTTTCGCAGGCCGAGCTGGACCAGCTGGGCGCGCAGGCGTTCACCGAGACCAAGTCCAAGGGAACCCTCAGCAAGGACCCGAAGCAGACCGCGTACGTGCAGTGCGTGGTCAATGCGCTGGTCGCCCAGTTGCCGCCTCAGTACCGTGGCGTACGGTGGGAGACGGCGTTGATGGTCGACAAGGAGCCCAACGCGTTCGCCCTGCCCGGCGGCAAAGTCGGGGTCAATACCGGCATCTTCACGGTCGCCAGGAACCAGGATCAGCTGGCCGCTGTGATCGGCCACGAGATCGGGCACGTCATCTCCCGCCACCACGAAGAACGCATCACCCGCCAGATGGGGGCGCAGACCGGCTTGTCGGTTCTGGGCGCGCTGGCGGGCGCCGCGTACGGTGAGGGCGCGGCCAGTACCGTCAGCCAGCTTGGCGGCGCCGGTGCGCAGGCCGCGTTCCTGCTGCCCGGCTCGCGGACCCAGGAAAGCGAAGCCGATATCGTCGGCCAGCGGCTGATGGCCGAGGCCGGTTTCAACCCCGCCCAGGCAGTGGATCTGTGGCAGAACATGATGGCCGCCAGTGGTGGTCGCTCGCCCCAATGGCTGTCCACTCACCCCGATCCGGCCAACCGTATCCGCGAACTTCAGCGAGACGCGCCGTCCCTGAGTGGTGTATACCAACAAGCCCAGGCGGCCGGGCGCAGGCCGAAGTGCGGTTGACGCGCCCGGAGATGGCCCAAAGATGCTGTATTGCAGCATCGGAAACGATTTCTCACGCCATCAGTTTCTGATACGTTTGGCGGCTCAGATTTTTCTGACAGTCCGTTTTGATGCCGCTGCGGCGGTTCGATCGAGGTGAAAGATGATTTTCAGCAACCACAAGCAAGCCGTCCTTTCCGTCCTCATCGCGACCGCTGTAAGTGGCGCCATGATCACCGATGCATTCGCCCAGGCCCGCTCGGCGGAGCGTGGCGCGCGGGGTGGGCAGAAGCAGGCCAAGGCCGAAGTGCTCTACCCGAACGCGACCCGCCAGGAGCCGGAGCAGAAGTCCTCGGCCAAGGTCGGCCCGAAGCTGCAGAAAATGATTGACAGCTACAACGACCAGAAGTTCCCGGAGACGCGCGCGCAGGCTGACGAAATCCTGGCGAACCCGGCCGCCAACACCTACGACAAGTCGCTCGCCGCGCAGCTCGCCTCGCAGGCGGCCTACCAGCTGGACGACGTCGCCTCGGCCAAGAAGTACCTCGAGCAGGCGCTGCAGCTCGGCGGCCTGGACAACAACGGCCACTATCAGTCGATGCTGATGCTCGGGCAGCTGCAGCTGCAGGACGATCAGATCAACGAAGGCCTGGCCACGCTGGACAAGTACTTCGCCGAGACCAAGTCGAACAAGCCCGAAGAGCTGATCGCCAAGGGCCAGGCGCTGTACCAGGCCGAGCGCTATGCCGAGGCCATCCCGGTGCTGCAGCAGGCCATCGCCGGCTCGCCCGAGCCGAAGGACAACTGGAACCAGCTGCTGATGGCTGCCATGGCCGAAGCCGGCCAGACCGGTGAAGCGGTCAAGCAGGCCGAAGCGCTGGCCGCCAAGAACCCGAACGACAAGAAGGTGCAGTTGAATCTGGCCAGCATGTACATGCAGGCCGACCAGATGGACCAGGCCGGCGCTGTCATGGCCAAGCTGTACGCTGCCGGCCAGCTGACGGACGAGCGCGAGTACAAGCAGCTGTACTCGATCTACGCCAACAGCGAGAACAAAGAAAAGGACGTCATTGCCGTTATCAATGATGGCCTGCAGAAAAACATCCTGAAGCCGGATTATCAGGTATACCTGGCATTGGCTCAGGCGTACTACTACTCCGACCCGCAGCAGACGGACAAGGCGATCGAGGCGTGGCAGAAGGCTGCCCCGCTTTCCAAGGACGGCGAGACCTACCTGAATCTGGCACGCGTGCTGCATTCGGAAGGTCGCATTCCGGAGGCCAAGCAGGCCGCCCAGCAAGCGCTGGCGAAGGGTGTGAAGAACCAGGCGGATGCCAAGAAAATCATCAACCTGAAGTAAGTAGGAATAACGCCTGAACGCCTGCATAAGTGATGCGCAGGCGCTCAGGATTGGTATAAGCTTGGAGGTTCCTGCGGTGTCATGCACCGCTGATCATGGGCTACCTGTCCCCGGGTATCCCGGCCCCACTAATGAGCTCTTGGCGCATGACGGAACAACTAGTCGTTCACAGGTACGAACAACGCGATGACACCGGCCTCTCCTGGCCGCGTATCGTGGGTATCGCTTTTGTAATCGCACTGCATCTCGCCGCCTTCATGATGCTTCTGATCCCCGCCGTGGCTCCCAAGGCCGTCGCGGAGAAAGAACGCAACATCATGGTGACCCTGGTCGACGCTCCGCCGCCGCCACCACCGCCGCCGCCGCCGCCGCCGCCGGATGACACCCCGCCGCCGCCGGTCAAGAACCTGTCGCCGCCGAAGCCGTCCCCGGTTCCGCCGCCGCCGCAGGCTCCTGTGGTCGATATCCCGGACCCGCGTCCGACCGACATCGTCACGCCGCCTTCGCCGCCGTCGCCGCCGCAGCCGCCGAGCACCATTGAGGCAAGCGTCGACATCTCGTCGAAGAACATGAACCCCCCGCGTTACCCGCCGGCCGCGTTCCGTGCTGGTATCCAGGGTGAAGTCATCCTGATCATTGACGTCGATGCCAATGGCAACGTCACCAATGTGTCGGTCGAGAAGTCCAGCCGTAACCGTGACCTCGATCGCGCCGCCATGGACGCAGCTCGCAAGTGGAGCTTCCGTTCCGCGGAATCGGGCGGGAAGAAGGTCGCAGGTCGCGTTCGCGTCCCGGTCAACTTTGCGCTGAACTGATAGTGGCCGGTGGCCCGCCGGCCACCGACCCTAGCGGTTATTTCTAGCAATACCCTTTATCACCACACACAACAAAGGTAAGCGTCATGCTGCAGGAACTTTTCATCGCCGCTGCTGCCGGGGGCAACTCCAACGCCCTGTCGCAGATGGGCTTCGAGCACCTGATCCACGAGATGACCACCCAGCCGGGTGACTTCGCCGTCTCCTGGGTCGTGCTGCTGACCCTGATCATCATGTCGGCCATGTCCTGGTACTGGACCGTCATCAACATCTTCCGCGCCACCCGTCTGAAGGCTGCTGCCGACAAGGTCGTGAGCCTGTTCTGGGATACCCCGAACGCCCAGGACGCCATCCGTGCGATGGAAGAACAGCCGGCTTCGGAGCCCTTCTCCAAGATCGCTCTGGACGCTGCACAGGCTGCTGCGCACCACCAGCGTTCGGAAGGCGGCACCTCGGGTGGCCTGGGTGAAAACCTGAGCCGTTCGGAGTTCGTCGATCGCGCCCTGCGTCAGGCCGTGACCCGCGAAAGCAACAACCTGCAGTCGGGCATGACCCTGCTGGCCACCGTCGGCGCGACCGCTCCGTTCGTGGGTCTGCTGGGTACCGTGTGGGGCATCTACGGCGCGCTGATCAAGATCGGTGCCACCGGTTCCGCCTCGATCGACGCCGTTGCCGGCCCGGTGGGTGAAGCACTGATCATGACCGCCATCGGTCTGTTCGTGGCTATCCCGGCCGTGTTCGCCTTCAACTTCTTCAGCAAGATCAACAGCGCCACGATCAGCAAGTTCGATACGTTCGCTCACGACCTGCACGACTTCTTCGCCACCGGTTCGCGCGTTCGCTAATAGCGACGCGCGTCACCCAGCGAGAACGTAGTCAACACGATCTAGACGGAGCCCGTTATGGCTTTCAGTAGTGGTAACAGCGGCGGCCCCATGGCCGACATCAACGTTACGCCCCTCGTGGACGTGATGCTGGTGCTGCTGATCATCTTCATCATCACGGCGCCCCTGATGTCCCACAAGGTCAAGGTGGATCTGCCTGAGGCCAACCTGGTGCAGAATCCGGAAGACGCTGAAAAGCGGGCGAGCCCGATCACCTTGGCAGTCAAGGAAGACGGCTCGATCTACTGGAACGACGAGGAAATCGACAAGCAGACTCTTGAGTCGCGCTTGGCGACCGCCGCCCAGCAGACCCCGCAGCCGCCCCTCAACCTGCGTGGTGATCGCACCACCAAGATGCGCGTCATCAATGAGATGACGAAGGTCGCGCAGGAACAGGGCATGCTCGACGTGGGCTTCGTCGCCACCAAAGTAAAGGGGCAGTAAGCCATGGCGTTCAGTACTGGTGGTAACAAAGGCCCCATGGCCGACATCAACGTCACGCCCCTGGTGGACGTGATGCTGGTGCTGCTGATCATCTTCATCGTCACCGCGCCGATCATGACGTACCCGATCGCCGTTGACCTGCCGCAGCGCGTGCTCAACCCACCGCCGGTGACGGTCGAACCGCCGCCGCCGATCGAGCTGAAGGTGGACGCCAGCAACCAGGTGTCGTGGAACAACAGCCCCGTGGCTGTGGGCGAACTGCAGCAGCGTATGGAACAGGAAGTGCAGCGCGATCCGACCAACCAGCCGGAACTGCGCATCGATGCCAGCCCGGACTCCGAGTACGACGTGATGGCCAAGGTGTTGGCTGCCGCGAAGAATGCTCAGATGAAGAAGATCGGCTTCGTACAGCAGTAATACGCAATACGCAGTCATGACGCGACTGGAAAACGCCCCTGGAAACAGGGGCGTTTTTTTTGTGCCGCCGGCCGTGGATACGCGCCAGCGCCACGCCGCCCGCTATCATCCGGCCATGCTTGCAACCTTCGACGTCTTCGGGGACTGGCTCGATGCCATCCCGCACCTGCGCCCCCTGATGGTGGCGGCCTACATTCTCTATCTGCTGTGGCTGACCGGCTGGATCATGCTGCAGAAGCGCGAGCCGGTCGCCACGCTGAGCTGGATCCTGTCGCTGGCCGCCCTGCCCTACCTTGGGCTCTTCATCTACTACCTGCTCGGCCCGCAGAAGGTGAAGCGGCAGCGCCTTCGCCGTGGCCGTTCGCGTTCGGGCATGGAGCACTACAGCAGCGTCTGTCCACCGGACGCGGACTGTACCGAGCTGGCCAAGATCGCCCAGGCCACGACCGGTCTGTCGCCAAGCTCGGCGACCGAAGTGGAGTGGCTGGTCGACGGTGCGGCCACCTACAGCGCGCTGCTGGCCGCCGTGGCCAAGGCGCAGGATCACCTGCACCTGGAGTACTACATCTTCAATCCGGACCACGCCGGCACCGCGCTGCGAGATGCGCTGACCGAGCGGGCCGCGGCGGGGGTACGGGTGCGCCTGCTGCTCGACGCGGTCGGCTCCTCCTCCATCCGCAAGCGCTTCCTGCAGCCGCTGCAGGATGCCGGTGCCGAAGTGGTGTGGTTCCATCCCCGGCAGCTGCTCAAGCCGTTCAAGCGGCCGTGGTTGAACCTGCGCACGCACCGCAAGCTGGTCATCATCGATGGCCTGCAGGCGTTCACCGGTGGCATCAACATCACCGATGAGGAAGACGAGAGCGTCCGCCCGGATGCGTATCGCGACCTGCACATGCGCCTGCGTGGCCACGTGGTGCGCAGCCTGCAGCTGGTCTTCATCGAGGATTGGATCTACGCCACGGGCCAGGAGCCGGCGCGCTTCAACATCGCGCAGTTGTGGCCGGAGACCATGCCCAGCCGCAGCGAGGGCAGCATCAATGCGCAGGTGCTGGTCTCCGGGCCGGATTCGTCGTGGGAGACCATCCACCGCCTGCACGTGGCGGCGATCCACGAAGCCAAGGAGCGCGTCTGGCTGGTGACGCCCTACTTCGTGCCCGGCGAAGCCGCGCGCATGGCACTGACCTCGGCCGCACTCGGCGGCCTGGACGTGCGCCTGCTGGTGCCCAAGATGAGCGACTCCTGGTTCGTCACCCAGGCCGCGCGCTCCTACTTCGACGAGCTGCTGCAGGCCGGGGTCAAGATCTACGAGTATGGCCCGCGCATGCTGCATACCAAGGCCTTCATCGCCGATGATGACGTGTGCATCGTTGGCAGTGCCAACTTCGATCACCGCAGCTTCCGGCTCAACTTCGAGCTCTCGATGATGATCAGCGATACCGGCCGCGTTGCCGCGCTGGCCGAGATCCTGCTCGCCGAATACAGCAGCGCCTCACCGGTCTACAACGACCGCCAGCGTTCGCTGTGGCGGCACCGTGTGCCCGAGGCGTTCGCCCGCCTGGCCTCGCCGCTGCTGTAGCCACTGCTCCCCGTGGAACCGCACCCGGCGCCAGCGCTACACTGGCCCGGTCAATCGGGGAGAACGACATGTACTGGCTGTTTCTGCTGTTCGCGCTGGCCTGTTTCGGCATGGCGCTCAAGACCCCCCACATGGGGCTGATGGCGCTGTCGCTGCTGGGCACCCTGGTGTTCCTGCTGGCGTGGGTCCGCGGCCTCTACGTGGCCCGCTTCGGCGATGTGCAGCCCACCCGCGCGGCCATCACCGATCCCAACGAACTCCGTCGGCTGCGGGAGCTCGCCCTTCAGGCGCGTACCCCGGCCGCTCAGGGTGAATCCGACCCCTCGTAGTGCCATGACCCAACTCAGCGTCAACGTGAACAAGATCGCCGTCCTGCGCAACTCGCGCGGTGGCACCGACCCGGACGTGCTGCAGGCCGCCCGTGCCTGCCTGGAGGCCGGCGCGCATGGGATCACCGTGCACCCGCGCCCGGACCGCCGCCACATCCGCGCCGAGGACGTGCTGGCGCTGTCCGCGCTGACGGCCGAGCGTGGCGTGGAATTCAACATCGAAGGCAATCCGTTCGCGCCCCCGCGCGAGGGCTACCCCGGGCTGCTGCCGCTGTGCGCGCAGACCCGTCCCGCCCAGGCCACCCTGGTACCCGATGGCGACGGTCAACTGACCTCCGACCACGGCTTCGATTTTGGCCGCGACGCGCAGCGCCTGCGCCCGCTGATCGCCGCGTTGAAGACGTACGGCTGCCGGATCAGCCTGTTCGTGGACGCAGGCAACCCCGACATCGCCCAAGCCGCGGCCATCGGTGCCGACCGCGTAGAGCTCTACACCGGCCCCTACGCCGAGGCGCATGCCGCCGGCGACGCCACCGCCATGCTGGCGCTGTTCGGCGATGCAGCGCGCCGCGCCCAGGCGGCCGGCCTGGGCGTCAACGCCGGGCACGACCTGTCGCAGGACAACCTGGCGGCGTTCCTGCAGGCGGTGCCGGACGTGCTGGAAGTCTCGATCGGCCACGCCCTGATCAGCGAGGCGCTGTACGCCGGGCTGGATGCCACGGTGAAGGGGTATCTGCGGCTGCTGTGATGCGGCGCATATCCCTGCCGCGCAAGGTACCCCGCATCCGGTAGGAGCCGAGCGCTGGTCGGCTCAGCCGCCGGGTGACATGGCACGCCAGGCACGCACCCTGACCCTGTGGATAATCTGGGGGATCAAATCGGTCCCCACCTCCGGCGAACCTTATCCGGCGCGGGTTTCACTTCCAATCACCTCTGTGGTTAGTAATACTACTAACCATGGATATCTCCCATCCCCGCCGTTCCGATGCCACAACGTCTCATTCCCTGAGACGTCCCGGCGATAGCCTTTGACGATGGGTATTGCGATCAAAGGCCGGGGCTCCCGCACGCACCTGGCGGGCCGCTTCGAGGTCACCGTCAGCGAAGCGATGGACGACGGCTGGGCGCCGGACGAGAGCGAGGAGTTCGCCGCGCCGCGGCTGCGTACCGAAGTGCGCGCCGAGACCGCGCGCAGCATCATCAGCCGCAACAAGTCGCCGGACGTCGGCTTCAGCCAGTCGGTCAATCCGTACCGCGGCTGCGAGCACGGGTGCTCCTATTGCTTCGCCCGGCCCTCGCACGCCTATCTCAATCTCTCGCCCGGTCTGGACTTCGAGACCAAGCTGTTCGCCAAGACCAATGCGCCGCAGCTGCTGCGCAAGGAGTTCTCGCGCCCCGGCTACGTGCCGCAGCCGATCGCGCTGGGCATCAATACCGACGCCTACCAGCCGATCGAGCGCAAGCTCAAACTCACCCGCCAGCTGATCGAGGTGATGCTGGAAACCCAGCACCCGTTCTCGTTGATCACCAAGAATGCGCTGGTCGAGCGCGACATCGACCTGCTTGCGCCGCTGGCCGAAAAGCACCTGGTCAGCGTGCACTTCTCGGTGACCTCGCTGGACCCCCACCTGTCGGCCAAACTGGAACCGCGCGCCTCGGCCCCGCATGCACGGCTGCGCGCGATGCGTCGCCTGAGCGATGCCGGCATCCCGGTCGGGGTGATGGTCGCGCCGGTGATCCCGTGGATCAACGATGCCGAACTGGAAGCTGTGCTCGAGGCCGCACACGATGCCGGTGCCACCACCGCCGGCTACGTGCTGCTGCGCCTGCCGCTGGAAGTGGCGCCGCTGTTCCGCGATTGGCTCGACACCCACCATCCGGACCGCGCCACGCACGTGATGAGCACCATCAACCAGCTGCGCGGTGGCAAGGATTACAACAGCCAGTTCGGCACGCGCATGCGCGGCGAAGGGGTCTACGCCGATCTGCTGTCCAACCGTTTCAAGCTGGCCCGCAAGCGCCTGGGCTTCGACGCGCAGCACAGCCATTGGCCGAAGCTGGACTGCACCCGCTTCCTGCGCCCGTTGCCGCCGCGGGCGGAGTCACCGCAGGGCTCGTTGTTCTGAGGTTTAAGACAAAGCCTGACTTGCCGCTGTCAGCACAATGAAAATTCCTTCTCGATTAAAAGTGCTACTCGTCTAGCGGTTAGGGGAAGTGACTCTGGAGAGCGCTGTAAATGACGTCCCTGATGATTGATTCTTGTTTAAATTGCGTGCAAACCATATAAGCACTCTGTTGCACTGACAACAGCCAGCCCTTCGGACTCCTAGCGGGGATTGCGTAGAGGAGACGAAGGAAGGCATTATCCGGCCGGGCTGAACGGGCCTGCACTTTAAGGAAGATGAGCGAATGCAGTACGTTGACCGCGGTACGGAGCCGCCCCCCCAGACTCTTCTCGGAAGTGTTCCAAAACTGCTGCGCAAGACGCTCTGTGACTTCATGGAGCAGCGCGACGAACGTCGTGCCCAGTCGAGTCCGCCCACAGGCTCTTTGAACTTCACGCAGGGAGGAATGCAACAGTCGCTCGAAAGGCTATTCAACGGTCGCTGCGCCTTCTGTGAGTCCGCTGGTCAGACGGAATACTATCAGTTCCGTCCCATCGGAGAAGCACAGCCATACAAGAAATCCGAGTACGCCCACCTATATTATTGCTGGCTGGAACTGGCTTGGCAGAATTTCTACGCAGTATGCGGCTCCTGTCGCCCCTCGGAAGCAGCGTACTTTCCGGTGAATGGCGGTCGTGCGGAGGTTCCGCATCACGACTTATTTTTCAGGTACTCGGAGCAAGACAACGGCCTTTGGCCTCCGGATTCGTACCCTCCACGAGAATCTCCTCTATTGCTTGATCCATGCGAAGATCGGGACTTCCAAAGGCATATCTGGATTGGATTGGAAGGTGATCTCCAAGGTGCCTCTCGGCGCGGTAGCATAACCATCAATCACTTTAATCTAAATAGGCCCGTCCTGGTCGAGGCACGTCGAAAAGCAAACATGCATCACTTAGGTAGAATACGCAATACGCTCCAGTATAAAAGCGTGAATGAAATGCCCGAGGATTTATTCAAGTTTGAAGGGTTGGAGTTTGGCGGGACATGGTACTTATTGCTCCGAAGATTGGCGGCTATAATGGCAGCAGAGACCGGTGTCCACTTATCTCTCTCGCGCAGAGACATTAAAAAAACCTTCCTTCGTCTTTGCAGTAGATCCGATGGTTTTCACCTATTTAATAAGTGTGAGCTGAGGCTAGAACGAGTCCTCAGTCCCCCGCCAGCCGAACCCCGAATTCCAGCGCGTAGACCAAGCCAAGCCCAATTGGTAGCCGTGGAAATCGAGAACTTTCGATCGATCGAGCATCTCCGGTTCGAGATTCCTGCTCCTTCCGATCCGGCAGAGGGTGGCAAGAGAACACCTGCACTTGTAATCCTGGGCGAGAATGCAACGGGCAAGAGTTCTATCCTCGAAGCGATCACGATGGCGTTGGCCAGCTCAGAAGCGAACCTCGCACTAGGGATTCCCGATCGCCAGCTCATTCTGTCACCAGATCACTTTGGTGAATTCGATGTATCCCCCCCTCCCTCCGCGAGTATCTCACTTCAACTCCTAGAGGAGGGCAAACTACTCACGCGGAACATGGAACTTGGCATCTCATTTAGCAATCAAAGAACAGCCAAGTCTGAAGATGCCATCCCTGTTTTCGCCTACGGCGCTTTCAGAAAATATGGAATGAGGTCGCCGGTAGGCTCAGCGTCTAAACACATTCGCAATTTGTTCGATGCCAGTGATCTTCCGAACCCTGAGAAATGGTTGCTGGACCTGAGCGAAGAGCGTTTCGCAATGGTGACGCGTGCGCTTCGCACAGTTTTCTCAATTGAAGGAGAATTCGACGTGATTCTCCGCGATCAAAGTGAGCGTCGATGCCTGCTTGTGAGCGACGTTGATGAGCAAGGACGCCCTTTGTCCGCTACGCCACTTCAGACGGCGTCTTCGGGCTTTCGCTCCGTGCTCGCGATGACCTGCGATGTCATGCAGGGAATGATGAATCGCCGCTTCAATCCGAAATTCGAAAGCTTGCACACGTCACGCGGGGTAGTGCTAATCGATGAGATAGAGTCACATCTGCATCCGCGATGGAAGATCGCGATTGTAAGTGCGCTTCGCCAAGCGCTTCCCAACGTGACCTTCATTGTGACAACGCACGATCCGCTGTGTCTGCGCGGTATGGATGACAATGAAGTAATCGTCCTGCGCCGTGCCCGCTTGAAAAGTGGCCGTACCGCCAGAGGTATGCGTAGCCGCGTAGAGATACTCAAAGATGTACCTGCAGTAAGCTGCTTTCGAATCGAGCAACTTCTTACCTCTGATCTATTCCAACTTAACTCCACAGATGATCCTGCGGTTGAAGCAAGGATGTCAGAGATTTCCAGTCTGCTGGCGTCTACGGATGTCACTGATGCTCAACAACAGACTATTGATGCATTCAAGAATGACGTCTCAGCCGCAATGCCAGTCGGTACGTCGGAGGCTCAACGCATTGTGCAGGAAGCTGTAGCGGAGTACTTGCAACAGCGTACGCAAGAGCAGGCGAACCAGATGTCGCAGCTGAGGGAAAGCGTTAAGAAGCGAATAATCGATGCTCTCCGCGGAGGAAGCTGATGCGCAAGGTTAATCGCAGCAGCGTGCCTGCCCCGCTTTGTCTTGTGGCGAAGGACAAAAAGGGAAAAACGGAATATCAGCGTGCAAAGGCGCATCAAGCTGCCGCTAAGAGGGCCAAGAATGCCAAGACGCCTCAGAAGCCCAAGCCTTCCTTTGAGTACTCTGCGTACAAAAAGGGTGAGGTGAAGCGCGCGCTTGCAACCCTCTTCCATGGCAAATGTGCTTACTGCGAGACGTTCTATTCAGCTTCATCGCCAGTGGATGTTGAGCACTATCGACCGAAGGGATCCGTCGATGGGGTCAAAGATCACCCCGGGTACTGGTGGCTAGCTATGCGTTGGGAGAATCTTCTGCCGAGTTGCATCGACTGCAACCGGCGACGCGGCCAGTGGAATCCGTCCTGCGCGATTACTTTGATCAAAGCGACTGTACCAGCGTCAGTCGGGTGGAGCTGGGTGCAGTCAGGTAAGCAGGATCATTTTCCGATAGAAGACGGAAGCCTTCACATTAGTACGGAGACCGGGGTTCTTTCCACTGAAAACCCTCTACTTTTAGATCCATCTGTCGACGATCCAGCTCAACACTTGTGCTTTCATGTGGCTGCTGCGGGCCAGCTCGCATTGGTTGGGCCAGCGCCCGGAGGAAGCCTAAGGGGAAAAACGTCGATCGAAGTGTATGGCTTGAACAGGCTTGGCCTTGTGCAAGAGCGAACGCGTTCGCTACGCCAACTGGAGTTCATGGGGGCACTAGTGTTGGAACTCGGATGCATCATCGAGGATCTGGAGTCGGGGCACGTGTCGGTTGGACCGCGCGGCTCGTCCGTCTCTGACATTCCAGGTCGTTTGCGACTGGTGCAGGACACATTGTTTGGCCGTATACGGGAGATGGCTCAGCCAACATCGCCTTACTCGGAGATGGCGAAAACGTGGATCGCTGACTTCTCAAGACGCCTAGGAGCTTAGTGAGCGTATCCCAAGATCGCGGTGCAGCAACGCGGCTTGAAACTCTGTCTGCCTTTCTCGGAAAAGCTACGGCGATACTGCATCTAAGGCGGAGCAATCGGCGCATAGTAGCGCGAATGCGCTTTGGGCCTGACCTTGGCTTAAGTGCGTCGCTCTTGCTTCATCTGAAGAGATAAACGAAAAGCGGTTGAGACTGTATTCAACTAAAATTGTACGATTGACGCAAAGCCAAATCGGCAATCAGATAGCTGGCGGCTTACGAGTGTTCAGAGCGGTAAAGTCATTGGATGATGCTTCGTATTCAGTCTAACAGCAGCCATTGGGGAGAGCGCTTGACGCTATATTGATGGAGAGCCCGAAAGAGAGCTGAGGCAATCTGCTCTGAAAGGTGCACGCCACAAGTGCGAGCCTGCTCGTTGCGTAGTAAATGGAGTCCGAACAAGCGATTTAGGGTGGTGGCAACTTCTTCATCTACACCAAGCTATAGGTAGCCAGCGAGACGCTATGCTTGAAACCAGAGGTCAGTCACAGCATTGGAACGCAAGAGAGGACTCCATTTGGCGATCGCCTTGAAGGCCCTACCCGCTGCACCTACCGCGGCTTTCCGCTCGTCGAGAAGACACCGGGTGTCTTTACGGATGTGCTGAGTGAGCTGCTGAGGCGCATTGAGCGGTATCGCGGATTCTTCGCGCAGACCGTGCTCGACGGTGGCCGCACGGAACTCTTTGTCGGTGTCTTCAAAGAGGATTCGGTCGGGTTCACCCTTGAGCCGCACGTGATGATCGAGTTGGCCAGTCTTTCGTTGGAGCTGTCTGTCGATATCTACTGATACCGACAACTACGCGCGGCTCGCCCTTTCGCACAGGTTGTGTCCGCTCACGTGATGATTGAACGCGGCAAGAGGCGATCACCAGGCAGGGCGCTCAATTCCCACCGAACAACTTCTGCGCACTCTGGAAAAGAACCCAGCTCGTCGCAATGAACTTGTCCCCACCCTGCGGCCGGTTGCCCCGGTGCGTGTGGGTAAACGCGGTCGGTGCGATCAACAGGCTGCCCGTGCGCGGCGCGACCTTGCGGCCCTGGAACAGGAACTCGGTTTCGCCGGCGTCGAAGTCGTCGTTGAGGTAGAGCGTCCACAGCAGATGGCGGTGCAGCGTTTCGCCGGCCGGATCGCGTGGGTACAGCTCGCAGTGCCAGTATGGATAGCCGCCCTCGCCCGCCGCATACCATTGCAGATTGATGGCGCCGGGCCGCAGGCAGGTGCGGGCCAGGTCGGACAGCGTGGCGTCGTCCATGTCGGGGAAATCCTCGGCTGCCAACCGGCGCGGTTGGCCGTCGCTGTCCTGGATCTGCAACATCAACGGCGAGATCAGGGCCTGTGGATAACGGCGTAGATAAGTCAGCAAACCCTTGAAAACCGCCTGCTGCAGCACTGCTTCCGCCTGCCGCCACTCGGGCCGCCCGCTGATGCGAAGATCCTTGCTGTGCTTGAGTTCCGGGAACACACCGCTGCCCACTTCGCCCGGCTGCAACTGCGCACTGGATCGCATCTGGGCCTGCAGGGCCGCGCAGACCTCGTTGGGGACGGCGTTGTGGATTACTTCGATGAAATCGAGCGGTGCGTCGGCAGTCATGGGGTCATCCGTGGGCACGAATGGCCGATGGTGACCGCTGCCGTGGCCGATGTCACGCCGTTGCCACGTCACAACAGGGCTGACCGGACGGCCAGCCCTGTGTAGGAAATCAACCCACCGCGCTGTCGTGTTCGCGGTGGTAACGGGTGGCTTGCTCCACCTCGTTGCGCGAGCCGAGGAACACCGGCACGCGCTGGTGCAGCTGATCTGGCTGGATGTCGAGAATGCGCTCGCGGCCCGTGGTGGCGGCGCCGCCGGCCTGTTCGACCAGCAGGCCCATCGGGTTGGCTTCGTACATCAGGCGCAGCTTGCCGGCCTTGGACGGATCCTTCGTGTCCCACGGGTAGATGAAGATGCCGCCGCGGGTCAGGATGCGATGCACGTCGGCGACCATGCTGGCGATCCAGCGCATGTTGAAGTTCTTGCCGCGCGCGCCTTCCTTGCCGGCCAGCAGGTCCTGCACGTAGCCCTGCATCGGGGCTTCCCAATGCCGCTGGTTGGACATGTTGATCGCAAATTCCTGGGTGTCCGCCGGGATCTGCATGTCCGGCGTGGTCAGCACGAACTCGCCCTTCTCGCGGTCCAGGGTGAACGCGTGGGTGCCGTGGCCGACGGTGAGCACCATCTGCGTGCTCGGCCCGTAGATGCAGTAGCCGGCGGCGACCTGCGCGGTGCCCGGCTGCAGGAAGCTGGCATCGTTGGGCTGCTCGGTGCCCGGCGGGCAGCGCAGCACAGAGAAGATGGTGCCGACCGACACGTTGACGTCGATGTTCGAGCTGCCATCGAGGGGATCGAACAGCAGCAGGAAGTCACCGCGCGGGTAGGTGTCGGGCACCGGCTGGCAGTGATCCATTTCTTCCGAGGCGCAGGCGGCGAGGTGGCCGCCCCAGGCGTTGGCTTCCAGCAGGATCTCGTTGCTGATCACGTCCAGCTTCTTCTGCGCTTCGCCCTGCACGTTGCCGGTACCGGCTTCGCCGAGCACACCGCCCAGCGCGCCCTTGCTGACCGCGATGGAGATGCTGGTGCAGGCGCGGGCGACAACAGCGATCAGCTGGCGCAGATCGGCGTTGATGCGGCCGGCATGTTGCTCTTCGATCAGATAGCGGGTCAGCGACGTCTGGGACATGGAATCAGGCGGCCTTCAGAGGGGAAGCGCCTATTGTCGCCCTTCGCCGGAGCCATTACGAGGCGCGGGCGGCACCGCATGGCAGAACGGCCGCGCAGGGCGGCCGTTCTGCGTCACAGGGGCAATACTGCTCAGCCCTTGCTGACGGTCGCCACGGCCTTGGCCACGTATGCCAGGTTGCCCTGGTTGAGTGCGGCCACGCAGATGCGGCCGGTACCGACGGCGTAGATCGCGAACTCGTCGCGCAGGCGGTCCACCTGGGCGCGGCTCAGGCCCGAGTAGGAGAACATGCCGGCCTGGTCGTTGATGAAGGCGTATTCCGGTGCGCCGGCGGCAACCAGGTTCTCCACCAGGCCATGACGCAGGGCGTGGATGCGCTCACGCATCTCGGTCAGTTCCGCTTCCCACACCTGGCGCAGCTCAACGCTGTTGAGCACGCCGGCCACCAGCGCGGCGCCGTGGTTGGACGGGCTGGAGTAGATCGTGCGGATGATGCGCTTGACCTGCGACTGCACGGCCTTGGCCGCGTTCGCGTCCGGGGCGACCACCGACAGCGCGCCAATGCGCTCGCCATACAGCGAGAACGACTTGGAGTACGAGTTGGCGACCACGAAGCTGTCGATGCCGGCCTCGGCGATGATGCGCACGGCGGCGCCATCTTCGCTGATGCCCTTGTCGAAGCCCTGGTAAGCCATGTCGATGAACGGGAACAGCTGGCGGTCCTTCAGCAGCTCGGCCACCTGCTTCCACTGCGCGACGGTGAGGTCGGCACCGGTCGGGTTGTGGCAGCACGCGTGCAGCAGCACCACGGTGCCCGGCTGCAGCTTGCCCAGGTCGGCCAGCATGCCGTCGAAGTCCACGCCATGGGTGGCGGCATCGAAGTAGGTGTAATCGACCACGTCGAAGCCGGCCGCGCCGAACACCGCGCGATGGTTTTCCCAGCTCGGGTTGCTGATGGCGATGGTGGCGTGCGGCAGCAGCTTGTGCAGCAGGTCCGCGCCGACGCGCAGCGCACCGCTGCCGCCGATGGTCTGCGAGGTGGCCACGCGGCCAGCAGCCAGCAGCGGCGAGTCCTTGCCGAAGACCAGCTCGCGGGTGGCCTGGGTGTAGGCCGGCAGACCGTCGATCGGCAGGTAGCCGCGCGGTTTGGCGTCATTGGCCAGCTGCTGTTCGATCGTGTTCACGGCGCGGAGCAGCGGAATGCGGCCGCTCTCGTCGTAATAGATGCCCACGCCCAGGTTGACCTTGATCGGGCGGCTGTCGGCGTTGTAAGCCTCGGTCAGGCCCAGGATCGGGTCGCCTGGGACCAGTTCCACATTTGCAAAGAAGGACACGGCGGTACTCATTCGGATGACGGAAGGGGGAGGGTGGCGCGAAGAGGAGATGGCGGCAGAATCAGCCAAAACCGACCCATCGTAACAAAGCCCTGCCGAGGGCGCCGAGGCCGTCGTCACGTCACCTTCCGTACCATGGCGTGCGGCACGCCCATTCACCGAGGATCCCGCCCCGCATGCTCCGTCTTACCCCGCTGGCCCGCCACTGTGCGCTGGCCTCGGCCGTGTTGCTGCCGTCGCTGGCGCAGGCCCAGAACACCCCCACCCCGCCCGCCCCGATCGAGCGCCTGCCGACCGTCCAGGTCCAGGCCGCGCGCGTGGCCCAGGTGGCCGATATCGATCTGCCGGCCTCGCTGACCACGGTCTGGGTGGACGAAGACCGTACCGGGCCGCTGGCCCAGCTCTCCGAGGCACTCAACGGCATTCCCGGGGTGGTCGCCCGTGATCGCCAGAATTACGCGCAGGACACCCAGCTGTCGATCCGCGGCTTCGGCGCGCGCTCGACCTTCGGCGTGCGCGGCGTGCGGGTGCTGGTGGACGGTGTGCCGGCCACCATGCCCGATGGCCAGGGCCAGCTCTCCCACGCCAGCCTGCTCTCGGCGCAGCGCTTGGAGGTGCTGCGTGGGCCGTTCTCGGCGTTGTACGGCAACTCCTCCGGGGGCGTGGTGCAGGTGTGGAGTGCGGACGGCGCCGAGGGCGACCCGTGGCGCCTGCGGCTGGACACCGGCAGCGACAACACCCTCAGCGCCGGCGCCCAGCTGCGTGGCGTGGAGGGACCGATCCGGTACAACGTGGCCGCCAACCACTTCCGCACGGACGGCTGGCGTGACCACAGCCAGGCCCGGCGCGAATCGGTCAACGCCCGTCTCGGCACGGATGTCGGCGGCGGCCAGCTGGATCTGGTCCTGAACTACTTCGATGCGCCCGACGCGCAGGATCCGCTCGGCCTGACCCGCGCCCAGGTGCGCGAGAACCCACGCCAGGCCACTGCGGTGGCCACCCAGTACAACACCCGCAAATCCGTGCGCCAGGCCCAGGCCGGGCTGGTGTTCACCCGAACGGAGGGCGCGCAGACGTGGCGCGCGATGGGCTATGCCGGCCAGCGCAGCGTGGAGCAGTACCTGGCGATCCCGCCGGGGCCGCAGGCCAACCCGCTGCATGCCGGCGGGGTGATCGATCTGGACGGTGCCTATGGCGGTCTCGACGCGCGCTGGGCGTGGCACGGTGACTGGGCCGGTCGCCCGCTGGATGTGGTGATCGGCGCCAATGCCGACCGCCAGCAGCAGGATCGCCGCGGTTACGAGAATTTCGTGGGTGATCAGGTAGGTATCAAGGGCCGCCTGCGCCGCGACCAGAGCGACCGGGTCGAAAACGTGGACCAGTTCGCCCAGGCGTGGTGGCAGTGGGCGCCGCGTTGGTCGTTGCTGCTGGGGGTGCGCCACAGTACGGTCCGTTTTCGCTCCAACGACCACTACATCACCGCGGGTAATCCCGACGACAGCGGATCGCGTCGCTACGAGGCGACCACCCCGGTGGCCGGCGTGGTGTTCCGCGCCACCGATGCCTGGCGGCTGTATGCCTCGGCCGGGCGTGGCTTCGAGACCCCGACCTTCAACGAGCTGGGCTATCGCGCCGATGGCCAGGCCGGGCTGGCGCTGGATCTCTCGGCGGCCCGCAGCCGCAACCTGGAAGTCGGCAGCAAGTGGCATGGACAGAATGGCGCGCAGGTCGAGGCCGCGCTGTTCCGCGCCGATACCGATGACGAGTTGGCCGTGGCGAGCAACAGCGGCGGCCGCAGCACCTACCGCAACATCGGCCGCACGCGCCGCCAGGGCGCGGAGGCCAGCTATGTGCAGCCGCTGGGGGCGCAGGCGGATCTTTCGCTGGCCTACACCTGGCTCGAAGCCACCGTGCGTGATCCGTATGCGCTGTGCGCGGCCGCTGGCTGCAACACGGTGACCGCCGCCTCACGCCTGCCCGGCGTACCCAGGCAGCAGTGGAACGCGCGGGTGCAGTACCGCCCGGGCCCGTGGCAGTGGGCCGCCGAGGTGGTGGCCTCCAGCGACACCGTGGTCAACGATCTGGCCACCGAGCGCGCGCCTGGCTACGCGCTGCTGAATCTGGAACTATCGCGGCGCTGGACCACCGCGCAGGGCACGCTGCGTGCTTTCGCCCGGGTCGACAACGCCCTGGACCAGCGCTACATCGGCTCGGTGATCGTCAACGACGGCAACCAGCGCTTCTTTGAGCCGGGGCCGGACCGCCGCTACAACGTGGGCCTGCAGTGGCAGTGGGCGCCCTGATCCACTGGACCTGGACCTACCGGGGCGGTTTGGCCGGCACGAACGGTGAGGTCGGGTCGCTGGCCGGGAAGGTCTCTTCCAGCGCCTCGTCCTGGTTGTCGCTGGCGTGCTCCTTGCGCTGTCGGCGCTGGTATTCATCTTCGCGGCGATGATGACCGGCCGGGCCTTTCTCGCCGGCCGCCGAATCCTTGCGGTCGCGCGGAACGGGATCCGGCGTAACCGCCACCGGCAGGTGATCGGGTGCGTCGTCGGGCACGGACATGCCGGCGCCGCGGTCTTCGGCGTCCTGATTGTCATGTTTGGCGCGCTGCTCGCCGGGGACCGGGGCGGTGGCGTCGCGCAGGGGATCGCGGGGCATGGGAGTTCTCCAGTAGCTGTGCACCCCACTACAGCGCGCGGCGGGTGAAGTCGCCGCGAATCCCGGTGCATCAACGAATCTGTCACGGCTCGATAACGGTGGCGGGTCTATTCCTGCCTGCCCCGCCGCTGTCGGAGTCGTGTCATGCCCCGCCTGGACCGCCGTGCCGCACCCGCGTTGTTCAACGCCTACCTGCAGCCGGAACGGAGCGGGCGCCGTGCGCGCCGTGACCGTGCCGAGGACGCGCAGGCGGTTGCACAGGACTACCTGCAGTACATGCGCAGCGATTACGAGCAGCGCCGCAGTCACGGCCGGCGCAGCTGGCGCGACCTCTATCCCGCCTACGCCTTCGCGCTGACCACGCACTATGCGGACTGGCCGCGCGGTGCCGATGACACCGATGGCGAGCTGGCCGAGCACTGGGAACAGATGCGCGGGCAGTCGCGACTGGGCTGGCACCAGGCCCGCGCCGTGGTCGAAGACGCATGGCTGGCGCTGGACCACATGCCGGCCGCGGCGGTGCATGGCCTGCTGCAGTAGCTGCGGCGTGCAGCCGGCCTGCACAGCCCGGACACAGGCGTTTCACGTGCTGCGCGGTACAGCTGCCCTCCCTGTAGTGTTGGAGTGGCGCCACCATGGCCCGACCGATCTGGACCGGCACGCTGTCATTCGGGCTGCTCAATGTCCCGGTGTCGCTGATGTCCGGCGAACGCAATGTCGATCTGCACTTCCGGATGCTCGATTCGCGCGACCGCAAGCCGATCCGCTTCGAACGGGTCAACGCCGATACCGGTGAGGAAGTGCCGTGGAAAGAGATCGTCAAAGCCTACGAGTACGACAAGGGCAGCTACGTCGTACTGGAGGAAGACGACATCCGCTCGGCCGCACCGCAAAGCCATGAGGCGGTGGAGGTGGAAACGTTTGTCGATGCCGGCACCATCGATCCGCGCTATTTCGAGAAGCCCTACCTGTTGGTGCCCGCCAAGAAAGCCGAAAAAGGCTACGTGCTGCTGCGCGAAACGCTGCGCAGCACCGGCAAGGTCGGCATCGCGCGGGTCGTGGTGCGCACCCGCGAGTACCTGTGCGCGGTGATGCCGCACGGCGATGCGCTGGTGCTGATGATCCTGCGCTATCCGCAGGAACTGGTGGACCCGGAAGACTACAAGCTGCCCAGCGGCAGCCTGTCCGAGTACCGCATCAACAGCAAGGAAACGGCCATGGCCGAGCAGCTGATCGCCTCGATGTCCGGCGAGTGGAAGCCGGACGAGTACCACGATGAATTCCGCGAGCGCCTGCACACGTTGCTGAAGAAGCGGATCAAGGCCAAGGGCGGCACCACCAAGGTGGAGGAAGAGCCGGTCCCGCGCGAGGACGATGCGACCAACGTGGTCGACTTCATGTCGCTGCTGCAGAAGAGCCTGGATGCCAAGCAGCGCACGCCGGCCGCCAGAAAGACAGCGGCGAAGAAGGCCACGGCCAAGGTCGCCAAACCCACGGCGGCCAAAAAGGCGACCAAGACGGCAGGCAAAGCGACCAAGAAAACCACCAAGCGTGCACCTGCGCGCAAGGCCGGGTAAGCCGCCGTGTCCCTGCAGGAATACCGCCGTAAACGCCGTTTCGACGGCACCCCCGAGCCGGACGCCGAGCGCCGCGGTGCGCCGGCGCGGCGGCCGATCTTCGTGGTGCAGCTGCACCATGCCAGCTCGCGCCATTACGACGTCCGGCTCGAAGCTGACGGCGTGCTCAAGAGCTGGGCGGTACCGAAGGGCCCCTCGCTGCGTGTCGGCGAAAAACGGCTCGCCGTGGAGGTGGAAGACCATCCCCTGTCCTATGCGACGTTCGCCGGCGATATCCCCAGCGGGCACTACGGCGCTGGCCATGTGGATGTCTATGACCACGGCACCTGGGCCTGCGATGGCGACCCGCTGGAGGCGATCGCGGCCGGCAAGGTGGACTTCGTGCTGCACGGCGAGCGCCTCAAGGGCGGCTGGAAACTGGTGCGCACCGCGATGAAGGGCAAGCAGCATCAGTGGCTGCTGATCAAACGCGATGATGATGAGGCGAGGGATATGGAGGCCGATGATCTGTTGGAGGCGCCACCGGAGGCCGCCAAGCGCGCAGGCACCAGGAAGGCCGCCGCGGCCAACACGAAGAAGGCGGCCTCGGCAAAGAAGACCGCCCCCGCCAAGGCCGTGACGTCCCGCGCCGCACGCAAGGCCGATGCGCGCTGGTCCAAACGCGCGCTGGCGCTTGAAGGCGCACGCGAGAGGCCCTACCCGCACGATTTCAAGCCGCAGCTGACCGACCATCGCGCCACCGCGCCGGACGGCGAGCAGTGGCTGCACGAGATCAAATGGGATGGCTATCGCCTGCTCGCCGACGTGCGCGAAGGCGTGGTTGCGCTGCGCTCGCGCGGCGGGCTGAACTGGACCGACGAGTTCCCCGAGGTGGTGCAGGCGATCGAACGGCTGCCGGTGCGTGATCTGCGCCTGGACGGTGAACTGGTGGTGCTGGATGCGCAGGGCCGCAGTGACTTCACCGCGTTGCAGAAGGTCATCGACGGCACCGCGAAACAGCCACTGCGCTATGTGGTGTTCGACATGCCGGGCATCGCCGGTGTGGATGTCAGCCGGGTGCCGCTGCTGGAGCGCAAGGCGCTGCTCAAGGATCTGCTGGGCAGCAAGCCGGACACCCTGGCCTACAGCGACCATGTGCGCGACCACGGCCCGGCGGTGTTCGCCGCCAGTGGCGAGGCCGGGTTCGAAGGCATCATCAGCAAGCGGATCGATGCGCCCTACGTCAACGCACGCTCACGCGACTGGATCAAGATCAAGCACGAGAACACCGATGAGTTCCTCATCGTCGGCTATACCGAGCCCAAGGGATCGCGCAGCGGCTTCGGCTCGCTGCTGATGGCCACACCGGACAAGGGCGGATTGCGTTATGTCGGCCGCGTCGGCACGGGCTTCGATGATGCCGCGCTGCGCACGCTGACCAAGCAACTGACGCCGCTGACCGTGAAGGACGCGGTGGTGGAGCTTCCCGCGCATGTGCCGTTCACCGCGCGCAGCGTGCACTGGGTGAGGCCGGTGCTGGTGGCAGAGGTCGCTTTCCGCGGCTGGGCCAAGGAAGGGTTGCTGCGCCAGGCCAGCTTCAAGCGGCTGCGCGAAGACAAACAGCCGAAGGATCTGGCCGCGGCAGCCAACGTCACTACCGCCGCTGCGTCCGCCTCCGCCCCGGCGGCGAAAACCAGCGGCCGGAAGAAGGCCGCGGCTGCGCAGGAAGAGAGCACCGTGGCGATCAGCCATCCCGAACGCGTGGTGTTCGCCAAGGCGAAGATCACCAAGGGCGAAGTGGCCGACTACTACCGGCGCATGGCGCGCTGGATCCTGCCCGAGGTGGCGCACCGTCCGCTGTCGGTGCTGCGCTGCCCGGACGGGGTGGACAAGCCCTGCTTCTTCCAGAAGCACCATGGCACCGGGCTGGGCGGTGCGGTCAAGGCGATCCCGCTGGAGCAGAAGAGCGGGCGCGAGGACTACCTTTACATCGAGGATGTGGAGGGGCTGCTGCAGTTGGTGCAGATGAACACCCTGGAGCTGCATCCCTGGGGAGCCACCGTCGAGGATCCCGAACACCCGGACCGGCTGGTGTTCGATCTGGATCCCGGCGAAGGCGTGAACTGGACCCAGATCAAGGCCGCCGCACGCGATGTGCGCGCGCGCCTGCAGGAAGCCGGACTGGAGAGCTTCGTCCGGCTCTCCGGCGGCAAGGGCGTGCACGTGGTGGTGCCGCTGCAGCCCAAGGCCGACTGGGCGCACGCCAAGGACTTCTGCGAGGCCTTCGCGCAGGCCATGGCCACGCAGGCACCGGAGCGCTATGTGGCGACGATGAGCAAGGCCAAGCGCGACGGGGTGATCTTCATCGATTGGCTGCGCAATGCGCGCGGCGCCACCAGTGTGAGCTCGTGGTCGCTGCGGGCGCGGCCGGGTGCGGGCGTGGCGGTGCCGTTGCGTTGGGAAGACCTGGGGCGGATCCCGGCGCCGGATGCTTTCCCGATGGCGAAGGCGCTGCAGCGCGCGGAGCGGTTGCAGCAGGACCCGTGGGCGGGCATCGAGCAGGTGAAGCAGGTGCTGCCCGGCAGCTGATCAGGCGCGCCCTGGCCGGAACCGTGTGCCCACCCACAGGCCCACGAATGCCTGCACCGGCAGCGAGACCAGCAGGATCACCACGAACCAGAACGGGAAATCGCTGCCGAAATCCCAGGCGGTGTAGATCGATGCGGCCGCGATCACCGCCCACACCACGCCGCCGTGGCTACGGGGCCAGGTCGGCGCATAACGGCTGGCAAAGGCGATCGCGGCGATGCCGCTGAGGATCGTCCAGGCCAGGTCCCAGGCCAGCTGGGGCTCGCCGCCCGGCGGAATGCGCAGCAATGGCACCAGCCACGAACCGAGGCTGTTGACCAGCACCATCACCGCGAACGCGAACACGACGGCCAGCACGGACAGCAGTGGATTCTTCAGGGCGGACCACACAGGCATGGCAGGGGCGTCACGGCGGGAGAGCCGCCATTATGGACGGGTTGCCGCAGGGAATTTCAGACCCGGCCGGCGGCTTGGAGCTGGGCGAACTCCTCATCGCTGAACAAGCGCGAGCGGACCAGGAAGCGCACACCCTCGCCGTTTTCCAGCGAGAACATGCCGCCCCGGCCGGGCACCACGTCGATGATCAGCTGGGTGTGCTTCCAGTATTCGAACTGCGCGGGGCTGATGTAGAACGGCGCCCCGCCGATCTCGCCCATGCGCACATCACGGTCGCCCACGATGAAATCGCCCTGGGCGAAACACATCGGCGAGGAGCCGTCGCAGCAGCCGCCGGACTGGTGGAACAGCAGATCGCCGTGGCGTGCCTGCAGGGTCTCGATCAGCTGCAGCGCCGGGAGGGTGGCCATCACCTGGAGCGGGAGGTCGGTCATGCTCGTGGCTCTCCGAGCCGGCCAGCGGCCGGCACTACCGTGAAACAGGCGCTGCCGATGGCTCGGCAGCGCGCCGTGTGCTTACGCGCTCATGTCCAGCACCACGCGGCCTTCGATCTTGCCGGCCTGCATGCGCGCGAAGATGTCGTTGATGTTCTCCAGCGAATCGCTGGTCACCGTCGCGGCCACCTTGCCCTGCTCGGCGAATTCCAGCGATTCCTGCAGGTCCAGACGGGTGCCGACGATCGAGCCACGCACGGTGATGCCGTTGAGCACCATGCCGAAGATATCCAGCGGGAAGTTGCCCGGCGGCAGGCCGTTCAACGAGACGGTGCCGCCGCGACGGACCATGCCCAGTGCCTGCTCGAAGGCCTTCGGCGAGACCGCGGTGACCAGCGCCCCGTGTGCCCCGCCGATCTCCTTCTTCAGGAACGCGGCCGGATCGGTGTTGCGCGCGTTGACGGTGATCGTCGCTCCCAGCCGCTCGGCCAGGGCGAGCTTGCCGTCGTCGATATCCACCGCGGCCACGTTCAGGCCCATCGCCTTGGCGTACTGCACGGCCATGTGGCCGAGCCCGCCGATGCCGGAGATCACCACCCACTGGCCGGGCTTGGTATCGGTGACCTTCAGGCCCTTGTAGACCGTGACGCCGGCGCACAGGATGGGCGCCACCTCGATGAAGCCCACGCCCTTGGGCAGCAGCCCGACATACGCAGCGTTTGCCAACGCGTACTCGGCGAAGCCACCGTTCACCGAGTAACCCGTGTTCTGCTGCGCTTCGCACAGCGTTTCCCAGCCGCCCAGGCAGTGCTCGCAGTAGCCGCACGCCGAATACAGCCACGGGATGCCGACACGGTCGCCTTCGCGGATATGGCTGACCCCGGCGCCGACCGCGACCACGTGGCCGACGCCCTCGTGGCCGGGAATGAAGGGCGGGTTCGGCTTGACCGGCCAGTCCCCGTCCACCGCATGCAGGTCGGTGTGGCACACGCCACAGGCTTCGATCTTCACCAGGATATCGCCGGGCCCCGGACGCGGCACCTCGACTTCCTCGATACGCAACGGCTTTCCGAACTCGCGGACAACAGCGGCCTTCATGGTCTTGTTCATGCGTGGATCTCCGTGGATGGCCAATGACAGCACTGTGGCGCCGGCCGCATGCCGGCGCCTTGATCGGGATCAAGCCCGGGGCAGGCTCAGAAGAAGCCCAGCTTCTTGGGCGAGTAGCTGACCAGCAGGTTCTTGGTCTGCTGGTAGTGGTCGAGCATCATCTTGTGGTTCTCGCGGCCGATGCCCGACTGCTTGTAACCACCGAACGCAGCATGCGCCGGATAGGCGTGGTAGCAGTTGGTCCACACGCGCCCGGCCTGGATGCCACGGCCCATGCGGTACAGGCGCGAGGCGTCCCGGCTCCACACACCGGCACCGAGGCCGTACAGGGTGTCGTTGGCGAGCTCCAGGGCTTCTTCCTCGGTCTTGAACGTGGTCACCGAGACCACCGGCCCGAAGATCTCTTCCTGGAACACGCGCATCTTGTTGTGGCCCTTGAACACGGTCGGCTTCACGTAGAAGCCGCCGGCCAGGTCGCCCTCCAGCTTGGCCTGCTCACCGCCGATCAGCACCTGCGCCCCTTCCTGCCGGCCGATGTCGAAGTAGGAAAGGATCTTCTCCAGCTGCTCGGAGGAGGCCTGCGCACCGACCATCGTGTTGGGATCGAGCGGATTGCCCTGCTTGATCGCGGCCACGCGCGTGAGCGCACGTTCCATGAATTTCTCGTAGATCGATTCCTGGATAAGCGCGCGCGAGGGGCAGGTGCAGACCTCGCCCTGGTTGAAGGCGAACAGCACGAAACCCTCCACGGCCTTGTCGAGGAAGTCATCGTCCTCGGCCATGACATCGGCGAAGAAGATGTTCGGCGACTTGCCGCCCAGTTCCAGCGTCACCGGGATCAGGTTCTGGCTGGCGTACTGCATGATCAGGCGGCCGGTGGTGGTCTCGCCGGTGAAGGCGATCTTGGCGATGCGCGGGTTGGAGGCCAGCGGCTTGCCCGCCTCCACGCCGAAGCCGTTGACCACGTTGAGCACACCCTTGGGCAGCAGATCGCCGATCACCTCCATCAGCACCAGGATCGACGCCGGGGTCTGCTCGGCCGGCTTGAGCACCACGCAGTTGCCGGCGGCCAGCGCGGGCGCGAGCTTCCAGGCCGCCATCAGCATCGGGAAGTTCCACGGGATGATCTGCCCGACCACGCCGAGCGGCTCGTGGAAGTGGTAGGCGATGGTGTCCTTGTCGATCTCCGACAGGCTGCCTTCCTGCGCGCGCACCGCGCCGGCGAAGTAGCGGAAGTGATCGGCCATCAGCGGCACATCGGCGTTGAGCGTTTCGCGGATCGGCTTGCCGTTGTCCCAGGTTTCGGCATGGGCGAGCAGCTCGAGGTTCTGCTCGATGCGGTCGGCGATCCGGTTGAGGATGTTGGCGCGCTCGGTGGTCGAGGTCTGGCCCCAGGCGGTCTTGGCCGCGTGGGCGGCGTCCAGCGCCGCTTCGATGTCCTCGGCGTTGGAACGGGCGACCTCGGTGAACACCTTGCCCGTCACCGGCGTGGTGTTCTCGAAATACTGGCCGCTGCGCGGGGCCACCCACTCCCCGCCGATGTAGTTGCCGTAGCGCGGCTTGAAGATGGACTGCGGGTCGGTGGCGTGCGGCTTGGCAGACGTGACGGCATTCATGGTGCATCTCCGGATGGCGGTGGACAGGCCCGATAAGGGTCTGTTCCATGGCGCAAGGACGATGCCAGGTTCCGTGTGGTGCAGTGCGGCAAGGCGTCACCCGGCGTACCGATTGGAGCGGGGCTCGGAAACTGATGCGGTGCACCACGGCCAGTCATTGCACGGTAACGCCGGGTGTGGTGTTTATCGGAACAGGCCCCGCTACAACTGTCGCAGATTGCGACACTGGAGAATCCAGGTGTCCCAGCTCCCGCTCCAGCACCGTGTCGGCAATGCGCGACGCTCCTTTTTCGAGCGTGGCGCGGCGCCGGTCGGCAGCGTGCCCGACACCATCCTGCAGTCGTGGCAGCGCTGCCAGCGCGGCGGGCTATCGGTCGATGCACAGCCGGAGGTCGAACCGCTGCCGGACGCCCGCCTGCGCGAGCTGCGCCAGCGCCAGGAAACGCTGTGGCGGCTGGCGCGACCGGAGCTGGATGGCCTGGCCGCCGACATCGCCGCGACCGGCAGCATCGCGCTGCTGACCGACGAAGCCGGCTGGATCCTGGATGCGGAGGGCAACCCGGGTTTCCTCGACAAAGCCGGGCGGGTGGCGTTGATGCCAGGCGTGCGGTGGGATGAAACCACGGTGGGCACCAACGCGATCGGCACCGCCATCGTCGAAGGTCGCTCGGTGGAGGTACGTGGCGGCGAGCACTACTTCGCGCCGCACGCGATCCTGACCTGTTCGGCAACACCGATCTTCGATCCGTACGGGCAGCGTGTGGGCGTGCTCGACATCTCCGGCGACGCGCGCCAGCAGCACCTGCACGCCCGCGTGCTGGCACGGCAGGCGGTGGCGCATATCGAGCACCGCTACTTCGAGGCGGGACTGGGCGACTGCGAGGTGGTCCGCCTGCATCACGACGCCGGCCTGCTCGGTACCGCGCGCGAAGGCGTGCTGGGCTTCCGCAATGGCCGCCTGGTGGCCGCCAACCGTGCCGGGCTGGCCCTGTTCGGGCTGGACCACGGCGACATCGGCAGGGCGCCCTACGAGGCGCTGTTCGATGGTCCAACCTCACGGCTGCATGATGACGGCGCGCTGGTGGATCGCCAGGGCCGCGCGCTGTACGGCCACGTAAGCCCTGCCGGTGGCGCCACGGTCCGCTCGCTGCTGCCCGCGCGTCCGACCCCCGCGGCACCCGCGCGTGCCGCCGCGGCGGCCGTGCGGGTGGATGCCACGCCCCTGTTCGACGCGGCCCAGCAGCAGGTGCTCGAGCGCGCCTGCCGCGTGCTGGATGCGCAGCTGCCCGTGCTGCTGCAGGGCGAGACCGGCACCGGCAAGGAGGTGTTCGCACGTGAACTGCATCGGCGCAGCACGCGTGCCGACAAACCGTTCGTGGCGGTCAACTGCGCGGCGCTGCCGGAAGGCCTGATCGAAGCCGAGCTGTTCGGCTACGAGGAAGGTGCTTTCACCGGTGCGCGCAAGAGCGGCAATACCGGCCTGCTGCGCCAGGCCCAGGGCGGCGTGCTGTTCCTCGATGAGATCGGCGATATGCCGCTGGCGCTGCAGCCGCGCCTGTTGCGCGTCCTGCAGGAGCGCACGCTGTCACCGCTGGGTGGCGGCAAGCCGGTGCAACTGGATTTCGCCTTGATCTGCGCTACCCACCGCGATCTCGATCAGGCGATGGCCGCTGGTGACTTCCGCAGCGACCTCTACTACCGCATCGCCGATCACAGCGTGCGCCTGCCGGCCCTGCGCGAGCACGCCGAACGCGCGGCGCTGGTGCAGGGGCTGTGGCAACGGCTCGGCCAGGGCCGGCAACTGGCGAGCGCGGCGCTGGAGGCGCTGGCCGGGTATGCCTGGCCGGGCAATCTGCGGCAGCTGTGTTCCTGCCTGCGCACGCTGGTGGCGCTGAGCGATCCGGGTGAGGTGATCCGGCACGCGATGCTGCCGGCCTATCTGCAGGCCGCGCCTGCCCCGGTGATGCCGTCCGCGGCCGAGGGGCTGGACGCGATGACCGAAACCGCGATGCGCGAGGCACTGCGCGCGAGCCATGGCAATGTCGCCCAGGCGGCGCGCGCGCTGGGCATCAGCCGCAGCACGCTGTATCGCCGTGTCGGGGCGACGGCCCGCCGTCACTGAGACGGCAGGCCGTGTGGGCTCAGCCGACCAGCGCGGCCGAATCGCGCGCCAGCTGCTCGATGCCGGCCCAGTCCCTGGCCTGCAGCAGCGCCCGGGTGGTCAGCCAGGACCCGCCCACGCACAGCACGTTGGGCAGGTGCAGGAAATCGCGTGCGGTCTGCGCGCTGATGCCGCCGGTCGGGCAGAAGCGCACATCGCCGAAGGGGCCGTTCCATGCCGACAGCATGGCCGCGCCGCCGGCCTGCACGGCCGGGAAGAACTTGAAGGTATCCAGGCCGTGCTCCAGGCCGAGCATCAGCTCCGACGAGGTCGCCACGCCCGGCAGGAACGGCAGATCGGTATCGCGGGCGGCGGCGTACAGGCGCGGGGTCGCGCCCGGCGACACCGCGAAGCGCCCGCCCACCTGCTTGACCTTCTCCATCTGCGCGGCGGTCAGCACGGTGCCGGCGCCGACCACGGCATCGGGCACCGCCTCCACCATCGCCTGGATCGCGTCCATCGCCATCGGCGTGCGCAGCGTCACTTCGATCACCGGCAGGCCGCCGTTGAACAGTGCGCGTGCGACCTCGACGGCATCGTCGACGTTTTCCGGGGTGAACACCGGAATCACCGGCGCCAGTTTCAGGACTGCGCGTACGCGCGGATCAGCGCCGGACATCGAATCGCTCCTCGCCCGTGAGGGCCATGATGTCAGCCTCGCTGACAGAGTTGAAGTCGCCGGGGATCGAGTGCTTCAGGCAGCCTGCGGCGAGGCCGAAACGCACGATCGCGTCCGGCGCGAAGCCGCGCATCATGCCATGCAGGATGCCGGCGGCGAAGGCATCGCCACCGCCGATGCGGTCCACGATGCCGATCATCTCGCGGGTCGGCGCCACCGCGCGGGTGCCGTCGCGGCCGATCAGCATCGCCCCGAGTGCGTGGTTGTCCACGCTGTGCGGCGTGCGCTGCGTGCAGGCCATCCACTGCAACCGCGGGAACGCGGCGAAGGCCTGCGCCGCGGCCGCGTCGACGCGCTCACGCACATCGGCCTGCTCGAACTCCCCGCCGAGCACCACGCCGATATCGCGGTAGTCGGCGAAGACGAGATCGGCGCAGGCGAACAGCTCGCGCAGGATGCCGGGCGCATCGCCCTGCCAGCGCGCCCACAGCGACGGGCGGAAGTTGCCATCGAAGGACACCTTCACGCCCCGCGCGCATGCCGCACGGGCCGCGGCCAGCGTGGCCTGGGCCATGGCCGGGTTGAGCGCCGGGCTGACCCCGGACAGGTGCAGCCAGTCGGCGCCGGCCAGCAGCGTGTCCCAGTCGTAATCGGCGGCGCTGCTGTTGGCGAAGGCCGAATCGGCACGGTCGTAGACCACTTCGCTGGCGCGCTGCACGGCGCCGGTGGTCAGGAAGTACAGGCCCATGCGGCCGTCGGTGCGGCGCACGGCGCTGGTGTCCACGCCATGCCGGCGCAACTCGCCCAGCGCGAACTCGCCCAACGGGTTCGCCGGCACCGTGCTGACCGCCGCCACCGCATGCCCAAGATGGGCCAGCGAGACACCGACGTTGGCCTCCGCGCCCCCGGCGTGGACCGCCAGCTGGCCGCGCTGCAGCAGCAGCTCGCGGCCGGGTGCGCTCATGCGCAGCAACAACTCTCCGAAACAGACAACACGACTCATGGTCCTGGATCCTTGTGAGGGCTGCGGACGCCGCAAGGACGCCCCGCAGCAATGGCTAGCGGTGTCATTCTAGCGATGGACGCCGCCCCGTCCACCTGTCCCGAATGTCGGAACCATTGTCCTGCAAGCGTCTGCGGGACATTCAAGGTCTGCTGCGGTGCAAGATGCCGGATTAGTAACGGGCTGTTAACGTCCGCCCTGACCAGCGGTGTCATTGCACTGACATGTCGTTGGATAGCTGTTTCATGTAGCACCTTGGGAGAGGGAAAACATGCAAGTCCAGAACACGCAGAAAAAGACACCGGTTACCTTGCTGGCATTGTCGATCGGCCTGGCGCTGAGTGGTACCGCGCTGGCCCAGGATGCGGGCACCAACCCCACCGACCTGGATACCGTCACCGTCACCGGCTACCGCGCCAGTGTCGAGAAGGCGCTGGACATCAAGCGCGGCGAAGCCGGCGTGGTCGATGCCATCGTCGCCGAGGATATCGGCAAGTTCCCGGATCTGAACCTGGCCGAATCGCTGCAGCGCATCCCCGGCGTGGTCATCACCCGTGAGGCCGGCGAAGGCCGCAACATCTCGGTGCGTGGCCTGGGCCCGGACTTCACCCGCGTGCGCATCAACGGCATGGAAGCGCTGACCACCGTCGGCGCCGGTGACCAGAGCGGCGGCACCAACCGCGGCCGTGGCTTCGATTTCAACGTGTTCGCCTCCGACCTGTTCTCGCAGCTGCTGGTGCGCAAGACCGCCTCGGCCGATGTCGAGGAAGGCTCGCTCGGAGCCACGGTCGACCTGCGCACCGCGCGCCCGTTCGACTATGACGGCTTCACCTTCGCCGCCAGCGGCCAGGCCGGCTACAACGCGATGGCCGAAAAGGCCGACCCGCGCATGGCCGCGCTGATCTCCAACACCTTTGCCGATGGCACCTTCGGTGCGTTGTTGTCGGTGGCCTATTCCGAGCGCCAGGCGCTGGAGGAAGGCTCCAACACCGGCCGCTGGGCCAATGGCCCCAGCAACGGCGGCTTCAGCGCCACCTCGCCGTTCGCCGCGGCGCGTTCGGCCGATGTCTACCACCCGCGCTTCCCGCGCTATGTGCAGATGGAACATGAGCAGAAGCGCCTGGGCGTGACCGGTACCCTGCAGTGGAAGCCGAGCGACGCCACCGAGTTCTCGCTGGATGCGCTCTACTCCAAGATCGACGCCACCCGCGATGAACATTACATCGAGGCGATTTCCTTCAGCCGCAACCGCGATTCGGCCACCGGCGCGCTGCGTCGCCCCGATCGCGACGGCAAGCCGTCGATGATCGTCAAGAACGGCGTGATCGAAAACAACGCCCTGGTCTACGGCGAGTTCGACAACGTCGACATCCGCTCGGAGAACCGTCACGACGAGTGGAGCACCGAGTTCAAGCAGCTCAGCCTCAACGGCCAGCACCGCTTCGGTGACGACTTCACCCTGTCCGGAAAGATCGGCATCTCGCGCTCCAAGCACGAGAACCCGGTGCAGACCACGGTCATCATGGACAAGTACGACGTCGACAACTACAGCTACGACTACCGGGGCAACAGCCGGTTCCCGACGCTGAACTACGGTATCGACCCGACCAACCCGGCCGGCTGGGAACTGGCCGAGATCCGCCTGCGTCCGCAGTACGTGGACAACGACTTCGATACCGGCCAGCTGGATTTCAACTGGAACATCAGCCCCGGCTTCCGCCTGAAGGGTGGCGTGCTGGCCAAGGACTACACCTTCAAGACCACCGAACTGCGCCGCGCCAGCGAGCTGGCCGTGCCCAACTTCGCCGATGGCACCAAGATCGTGCCGGTGGACATGACCGCGCAGGCCGGCCTGAAGGGTATCAACGGCAGCCCGTCCAACTGGGTGGTGCCGGATCTGAACGCCATCGCCGATCAGTTCGACATCTACAGCAACAGCGGCATCTTCGCCGTCGCCCCGCGTGCCAACAACGTGCGCAGCGTCGAAGAGAAGGACCGCGGTGCCTACCTGATGGGCGAGTTCTCCACCGAACTGGGCAGCCTGCCGCTGTCGGGTAACGTGGGCGTGCGCTACGTGCGCACCAAGCAGAGCTCCACCGGCCTGTCCACGCTGGCCACCGGTACGGTCGCCACTACCGAAAACCGCACCTACAACGACACCCTGCCCTCGTTCAACCTGGTGGCCGAAGTCAGCCCGGACTTCCTGATCCGCCTCGGCGCGGCCAAGGTGATGAGCCGCCCGGGCCTGGGCAGCCTGACGCCTGGCGCAACGGTGGCCGTGGCCGGTGGTGCACGCACCATCTCCAGCGGCAACCCGGACCTGGAGCCGATCCGCGCGACCAACGTCGACCTCGGCTTCGAGTGGTACTTCGCCGAAGGCGCGATGGCCGGCATCGGTCTGTTCTACAAGGACATCGAGAGCTTCGTGCAGACCACCCGCGAAGTGCGTCCGTACTCTGACAGCGGCCTGCCTGCCTCGCTGCTGATCGGCACCGGCGCCTCGCCCACGGATGACTTCACCTACAGCCGGCCGGTCAACACCCCGGGTGGTGAACTGCACGGCGTGGAAGCCAACTACACCCAGCCGTTCACCTTCCTGCCGGGCAAGTGGTCCAACCTCGGCGTGCAGTTGAACTACACCTGGGTGGAATCGCAGATCCAGTACCTCAACGCCGCGGGCCAGCCGGTGATGAAGACCGACCTGACCGGTCTGTCCAAGTCCTCCTGGAACGCCACATTGTTCTACGAAGGCAAGGTCTTCTCCGGCCGTGTCTCGGCGACCAACCGCGATGACTACCTGACCCAGGCACCGGGTACGGAAACCGGCTTCAACCTCGATGGTTATCACGGCATGACCGGCACCACGGTCCTCGATGCCTCGATCCGCTACACGATCAGCGACCAGCTCGAACTGAGCCTGGAAGGCATCAACCTGACCAACGAAGCCTCCGACGAGTGGGTCTACTCGCCGGCCACCGGTCGCCTGCCGCTGCAGTACACCGAAACCGGCCGCCAGTTCCTGCTCGGCGTGCGCTACAAGTTCTGATTCAACGGCCGTACCCACCGGCGGCGTGAGCGATCACGCCGCCGGCTGCGCGCACGCCGCCATCGTTGCCATCCCTCGACCCTCGCCAGCACACGCACGCTGCTGCGGCGCAAGATGCCGCCCCGTGAAGGGTTTGTTACGTTTCGGATGACCAGCGGTGTCACGCGGCAATGCGCGACAGACGCTCCGGGGGAGGCCGGACGTCATGACTCATCAACATCAAAGTCGCATGGCGGCGCACCCTGGGAGGGGGTTACACACGATGGATCGACTCGACACCCGTAAAAAGACACCGGTTACCTTGCTTGCAGTCTCAATCGCGTTCGCGCTGCAGAGCGTGGCCGGCATCGCCGCGGCACAGCAGACGCCCGAAGCGGCCGCCTCGCTCAATGCAGTGGATCTGGACAAAGTGGAGGTCAAAGCGACGTACCGCGAAAGCCTGCAGCAGTCCCTGGATGAAAAGCGCTACAGCGTCGAGCAGGTCGATGCGATCTACGCCGAAGACATCGGCAAGTTCCCCGATCTGAACCTGGCCGAGTCGATGCAGCGCATCGCCGGCGTCTCGATCGATCGCGAAGGTGGCGAAGGCCAGCAGATCTCCGTGCGCGGCCTGGGCTCGGATTTCACCCGCGTGCGCATCAACGGTCTGGAAGCGCTGTCCACCGCCGGCAGCGGCACCACCGGCGTCAACCGCAGCCGCGGCTTCGACTTCAATACCTTCGCCTCTGAACTCTTCAGCCGGGTCAAGATCAACAAGACCCAGTCGGCGCAGACCGACGAGGGCTCGCTGGGTGCCACGGTCGATCTTCGCGGTTCGCGCCCGTTCGACTTCGAGGGCTTCCAGGCATCGCTCGGTGGCCAGTACGGCTACAACGAGCTGTCCAGGAACAAAGACCCGCGCATCTCCGGGCTGATCAGCAACACCTGGGCCGACGGCCGCGTCGGCGCGCTGATGTCGGTGGCCTACAGCAAGCGCACCATCTTCGAGGAAGGCTACAACCCGGTCCGCTGGGAGCACGGCAACTACCGCAACTCCAACCAGAGCACCGCGGCCAACAACGGCACCTACGGCTTCTGCAGCCCGGCCGGCTACGACCCGCAGACCCCGCGCAATCCGCTGGCCAACGAGACCGCCGCCGGTGTCGGCAGCGCCGCCAACCAGGCGCGCAGCAACGGCTGGGGCAGCTACGGCATCGATGCCACCCACTGCGGCCCCGGCCTGGACCGCCCCGCGGCGACGGCCGAGAACATCGCCGCCTACGAGACCGCGACCAACGCCTGGATCCCGCGTTACCCGCGCTATATCCGCACCGAACATGAGATCGAGCGCCTGGGCGTCACCGGCGCGCTGCAGTTCAAGGTCAGCGACGACACTCAGCTCAACCTGGACATGCTGTATTCCAAGCTCGACAAGAACGTGCGCGAAGATTCCATCGGCGCCAACCTGCACCGCACCGCGCAGTACGGCGGCAAGACCCAGATCGTGGTCCGCGAAGCACAGGCCGATGAACAGAACCGCCTGACCTACGGCGTGTTCGACAACGTGGATTTCCGCACCGAATCCACCGCGATCGAAGAGAGCACCGAGTTCAAGCAGTTCAGCCTGAACCTGGAACATCGCTTCAACGATGCGGTGCGCCTGGATGCGGTGATCGGCCACTCCGAATCCAACTACGAGCGGCCGGTCTTCTCGATGGTCAGCTTCGACAACAGCAACCTGGATGGCTTCGTGCTGGACATGCGCAACGGCAAGGTGCCGGCGATGTCCTTCCCGTTCGATCTCAACGCGGTGGATAACTGGAAGTGGCTGGGCTACGGCAGCACGCCGGTCAATGCCAACGGCACGGCGCGCGGCGGCAACATCAGCGAAGTGCGTTTGAACCCGCAGTACGTCGACAACGCCTTCGACACGGCCAAGGTCGACCTCACGTTCAACATCAATCCCACCTTCACCCTGCGCGGCGGTCTGGCCTACAAGGACTACGACATGAGCACGCAGGAGTACCGCAACATCAGCTACGGCCGCCTGTCGCAGGCGCTGCCGGCCGGTGTGGGCGTGGGTGACCTGAGCAACACGCTGAGCGGCTTCGGCAAGGGCATGGACGGCAACCTGCCCAACGCGTGGCTGGTGCCGGACTTCAACCAGATCGCCAAGCTGCTGGACATCTACTGCAACTGCAACACCGGCACGCTCGGCGGTGATTACCGCCTGGCCAGCGTCGGTCACTTCGGGGCGTCCAACAACAACTTCGACGTCAACGAGAAGAGCTACGGCAGCTACCTGCAGTTGGACTTCAACACCGACCTGCTGGGCCGCGCGTTCCGCGGCAACCTGGGCGTGCGCTACGTGCAGACCCGCATCACCGCCGATGGCTATGCGCCGTGCACGGCCACCAACGCCAATGATCTGTCCTCGGCGTGCGAGCCGTTCTTCGGCGTGGCCAGCGCCACTGCCGATCCCGGCGAGCGCCTGCAGGTCGGCACCCGGGTCGGCCACAAGTACGACGACTGGCTGCCCTCGTTGAACCTGGCCTGGGACCTGAGCGATACCTTCGTGCTGCGCTTCGGCGCGGCCAAGACCATGGCCCGCCCGACCCTGTCCAACCTGTCGCCGAGCGTCAGCGGTGGTCCCACCGCCTACTTCGATGACGACCGCAGCTACTCGATCAACCTGGGCAATCCCAAGCTCGATCCGTTCCGCTCGACCAACTACGACCTGAGCGCGGAGTGGTACTTCGACGAAGGCGCGCTGCTGTCGGCCGCGGTGTTCTACAAGGACATCGAGAGCTATGTGCAGCGCACCCGCCTGCTCACCACCTGGGCGGACATGGGCTACTCGCTGGATCTGCTGCCGACCGGCTTCAGCCCGGACACGGTGTTCAACGTGCAGAGCTACTTCAACACCCCGGGCGGCCCGCTCAAGGGCTATGAGGTGTCCTACCAGCAGCCTTTCAGCTTCCTGCCCGGCTTCTGGCGCAACTTCGGCGTGCAGCTGAACTACACGCACGTCGAATCCAAGATCAAGTACATGTTCAGCTCGGGCACCGGCAGCACGATCGTCACCACCTACACCGAGAACGACCTGCTGAATCTCTCGCCGAACTCGTACAACGCCACGCTGTACTACGACGACGGCCGCTTCAGCGCCCGCGTCTCCACCAGCTACCGCGACGCGTACATCAGCACCATCCTGTCGCAGGAGAACGTGTGGGACCTGGACGGCAACCAGTTCGCCACGGCTGATGTGCAGGGCAAGTACAGCGTGGAGAACGTGGATTTCAACATGTCCTACAAGGTCAACAAGAACCTCTCGCTGACCTTGGAAGCGATCAACCTGCTCGACACCGCCGATGAGCGCTATGTCGATTCGGCGTTGTCGCTGCCGGACCGCTACACGCATACCGGGCGGCAGTACTACCTCGGCCTGCGCTACAAGTTCTGACCGTGCTGCGCCTGCCGCCACCTGTATCGCGCCCGTCCCTGTCCTTCTCTCCGGGATGGCGGGCGCGGTGCGGGGGCGGGAGGCCACCGTGAGCCGCTGACGCCCGCTGGTGGTTCCGCTGTACTGTTTCTGCTGTCGAAAGGAAGGTCCCATGCATCGCCCTGTCGCCCCCTTGATCCGTCCCTCCCGCCTGTCCGCCAGCCTGCTGGCGCTGCTGCTCGCCGGCAGTGGTACCGCCTGGGCGCAGACCGCACCGCAGCTGCTGTTCCACGTGTCGGCCGACCAGAGTCTGCAGGCCGATACCGCTGTGGGTGACCCGGTCCCCAACTTCGTGGACAAGGTGAAGCGGGTGCCCAACGGCGCGCATGGCAGCGCGATCGAATGGGCGGATGATGGCGTGTTGTCGTGGAACGCACCGGGCAACATCCAGGCACAGCGCGGCACACTCGGCTTCTTCTGGCGCTCGCGCTATGCGGTGGGTGAAGCGCCGTTCGTGATCTTCCGGGTCGGCTATGCCGACCACAGCAGCTGGGACATGGCCTGGCTGCGCATCGACTGGAATGGCCACGGCTTCGATGCCTTCGTCACCGATGCCAACCTGGCGCGCACGCGCGTGTCGTTCAAGCTCGACCAGAACCCCTCGCCGCAACAGTGGCAGCACATCGCCTTCGGCTGGGATGAGAACCACGGCGTGCGGCTGTACGTGGATGGCAGGGAGGTCGCCCGCCAGGAGACCACCGCCGACTACGATGCCGCACTCGATCAGCTCGGCCTGGCCGCGCGCGTGATGGCCCCCTACCAGGTGCAGAGCCGCTACAACTTCCTGCGCGGCAGCGATTTCGACGAGATCCGCGTCTATGACCGCCTGCTCGACCCAGCCGGCATGGCCGCGCTGGCCCGCAATGCCGCGCCCCGCACGGCAGTGGCCGAACCGGATCCGATGCGCGCCTGGCGCCATCGCCATGGCTGGGACGCTGCGCCGCCGCCGGCGCTGACCGCGCCGACCACCACGATCCGCAAGATCGAATTCGCCGATACCAAGGACCACAAGCAGTGGATGTGGAAGGCGACCGACGGCATCGCCGAAACCACCTGGCCGGGTGTCTACAACCGTTCACGGCTGCCGGGCCGCAACGATTACTTCCAGCTGCCGGACTGGAATACCTATGTAGAGGGTGGCCAGCAGCTCGACCTGACCCTGCCGGCCGGTGAGACCGTCAACCGCATCGAAGTGCGCGGCGCCGCCTTCGGCGGGTTGAGCCACAGTGTGGACGGCCAGCCAGCGCAGGCCCTGTTCGAGCGCCCGCAGGGAGTGGTCCGCAGCGTCAACCAGATCCCTGCGCAGGCGGGCGGCGTGCTGCACTTCCGCAATACCGCGCAGGAAACCCCGATCCAGGAAATCTGGGCGTACCAGGTCAGCGATGCCGCCGAGCCGGAGGGCACGGTCAAGCAGCGCTACCTGATCGACAGCCAGGCCCTGCCGGACTACACCAACATAGCGGCGCTGCGCGAGTACATCCAGGGCCGCTACCCGGCTGCCGAACGCAGCACGGTGATGGCGCTGCCCAAGGGCGCCGGCTCACGCAAGCGCACGGCCGATACGCTGCCCGCGCAGCCGATGCCGATCGTGCACGTGCTGATCCCTTCCGGCGTGAGCGACGCCCCGGCCGCACAGCCGCTGATCCGCAGCTGGGCACACAGCTGGGAGAACATGCATGACGGCCTGGACGGCATCGCGATCGATCTGCCGAAGCTGGATCTGCCCGCGACCCATGACGGCCTGATCCCGCTCAACATCCGCATCAAGGACCCGCTGTGGCCGGCGCGCGACATGATCGACGTGTCGGTCTCGGTCAAGCCGGGCCAGAAGCGCACGCTGTGGCTGGACCTGCGCGATCGCATCCTGACCGCCGACAGCCTGTGGATCTCCGTCGCGTCGGCCGCACCGGGGTTCAACGCCACCTCGCTGGACGGTGCGGAAATCCGCATGGTCTACAAGGACCGCGACGAGGCGAAGAAAGAACACATCGCCGACCGCTTCAACCAGGTGCGCGACAACTGGGGCTTCCTGGTCGAAGAACACACCACTTCCAAGCGCCAGCGCCTGTACGCGCGCGTGTACGCCGATCTCAGCGACCTGCTGCGGGTGGACCCGGACCACGAGCTCGGCCGCCTGTACTGGAACTACATCAGCTACAACAGCCAGGGCAAACCGCCGTTCACCCAGCCCGCGGCACCCAACGGCGTGCCGCTGTGGGCGTTCCGGCAGACCGAAGATCTCAAGTACGTGCGTCGCTTCATCGAATGGTGGATCGATAACCGCCAGATCGCCTACGGTGATTTCGGCGGCGGCATCTCCGACGATTCCGACCTGACCCAGCAGTGGCCGGGGCTGGCCCTGATGGGCGTGCAGCCGGACAAGCTCAATGCCTCGCTGACCGCGCTGTCCGATGCGGTGTACCGCAATGGCATGTTCAGCAACGGCCTGAGCACCATCGAGACCGACGAACTGCATTCCTACGAGGAGGGCATCAACACCAACAGCGCGATGCTCTACCTCAACTGGGGCGATCCGCTCACCGTCGAGCGCCTGATGGAAACGGTGAAGGCGTTCGACGAACGCATCATCCTGCCCAACCCGCAGGGCCATCTGCTGTTCTCCAGCAACTGGTTCGGCGGCAACAAGGTCTACCGCGAACCGAACTGGCAATGGCAGAAGCCGTATTCCTTCCCGGTCCTGCACCCGGCGTTCCTGATCGGCCAGTACAACGCTGATCCGACCGGCCGCAAGCTGGTCACGGGCCTGGCCGATGGCTACCTGGCCCACGCCTACACCGACGACAAGGGCCGCTGGGCACTGCCGAACGAGATCAACTGGGCAACCGGCAAGACCCGCGGCGGTGAGCTCAACAACGGCTCGGGCAGCGGCGACATCATGCACACCTTCTGGGCGGCATGGCGCTGGACGGGCGATGACAAGTACCTCAAGGCGCTGGATTATCGCGTCGAGCGCGGTGGGCCGGGGGCGCTGTCCAACCTGGGCGAGAACTATGTCGAGGCCCTCGGCCGCGGCGCCGAGTGGAACCCGCGCTTCATCAGCGATGCCGAGGGTGGCAGCACCGGCTTCGCCAGCCTGATGGCGTGGCAGGCCACCGGCGACAAGAAGTATCTGGAAGCGCTGCATGCCGACGGCATCCAGGCCAAGGCGCAGCGCGAATACATGAACACCGAAGGCCACTGGTGGTCCGACCGTGTCGAAGCGCCAAGCGAATTCCTGCAGCGTGCACGCCTGGGCGGCATCGCGCTCAAGCGCAACGAGAGCTGGCCGGGCCACACCGTGAGCTGGCGCTTCGCCCAGCCGCAGGCCGCCGAGCAGGTCGCGCTGCTGGTGCACGCGCCCTCGCCGGACCGCTTCAAGGTGATCGCCTACAACCTGGGCAAGCACGCGGTGGAGGCGGAGATGAGCACCTGGAACGTCACCGCCGGGCAATGGCGGATGACCAGCGGCGTGGACCGCAACGGCGATGACACCATCGACGGCAAGGCCACCACGCGTGATCTCACCCTGGAACGCAGTGCCTCGACCACGCTGCGGTTCGTGCCGGGCCAGAGCCAGGTGTTCGAATTTGAGCTGGTGCAGGCCGGCACGCCGGTCGAACAGCGGCCCGACCTCGGCATCGGGCGCGGCGATGTGCGCGTGGACGGGCGCCAGGTGCAGGTGACCGTGCACAGCCTGGGCCATGTCGCGACCGGTGTGGGCGTGGCAGTGCTGGAAGATGCCAGGGGCCGTGAGCTGGCCCGGGCCGAGATTCCGAGGTTGGCGGCGCCGAGCGACCTGCTGCCGAAGACCACGATTGTCAGCCTGCCGTTGCCGGCCGGGGATCGCGGTGGCCTGCGCGTACGGGTGATGCAGGCCGACGGTGCGGCCGAAGTGACCCAGCGCAACAATGGGGTGGCGCTGGACCCGTAACGCCATGCGGTGCATGGCGCTGCCGGCTCCCGGCCCCTGTCTGGCTCACAGCGTGACCTGCCCCTGGATGCAGGTCACACAGTCGCCACCGATCCACAACGCATCGCCCACCCGCTCCACCCGCAGCCGCCCGGCACGGCCGATCGCCGTGCCCTGGCTGATCACATAGCGATCCGGTGCTTCGCCGGTGGCCAGCAGCCAGCGCGCGATGCCGGCATTGAGGCTGCCCGTGGCCGGGTCTTCCGGCGCGCCGTCGCCGGCAATGAAGGCGCGGCTCTCGTACTGGGCCTCGTCTCCATCACTGGGCAGCCAAGGCCCGAACACACCCACCTTCACGCCCTCCAGCTGCGCATAGTCCGGCTGGACCGCAAGTACGGCCGCACGATCACGCAGGCGCAGTGCCAGCCAGCCGGTACCGTTGTCTGCCCAGCGCGCGTCCACGACGTCCTCCGCGGCTACGCCGAGACCGCGGCGCACCTGTTCGCGCAGTGCCGGTGCCAAGGGCTCGCCGCGCAGCAGCGGCGGCGCCAGGAATGCCAGACCGGACGCGCTGCGCCGTATCCGCACCAGGCCGATCCCGCACTCCTGCACGATCTCCTCGCCCTTCGGCACGCCACCATGCGCCAGCCACGCATGGCAGCTGCCCAGGGTGGGATGCCCGGCGAACGGCAGCTCTTCCAGCGTGGTGAAGATGCGCACGCGATAATCCGCCTGCGGATCGGTCGGCGGCAGCAGGAAGGTGGTCTCGCTCAGGTTGGTCCAGCGGGCGAACGCGGTCATGCGAGCGTCGTCCACGCCTTCTGCATCGAGCACCACGGCCAGCGGATTGCCGCGCAGCGGATCCTGGCTGAAGACATTGACCTGTTGGAACGGCAGCGTAGGCATGGCGGAACGTCGGGAAACGGGTGGAGTGCGCATGATGCGCGGCACCGCGGCGTCGGGTCGAGCGCTGCGCCCGGTCGCACCCTAGGCTGCGTCGGTTTCCATCACCTGCACGCGGCGCTGGTACCAGCCGTCGGCCTCGGGTTCGAAGACGGCGCTGCGGGTCATCTCGCCCTGGTACACGTGTACCGAGATCGCCAGGTCGTCATCGCTGGTGTTGCGGATGGTGTGGTACTCGTGCGGCGGGATCAGGCTGCCGGCACTGCCGCAGTCGCCCAGCACGGGCGGCTCCGGGCGGAAACGGAAGCGTTCGCCGTCGCGCTCCAGCAGCTGGTACTGGGTGATCGCCAGCTGGCCCAGCCAGACCCCCTCCACGCACCACAGCCCGCTATGGTCGTGCAGCGGCGTGCCCTGCCCCGGCCCCCAGCTCATGGCGACGATGCTGTAGCCGTGCTCCGGGCTGCGATACAGCTCGCGGCGGGCATAGTGATCCTCGATCGGGTGGTGCACGCAGGCCGGCAGCTGGATGCGGCTGTCGGCGATCGCCTCGCGCAACGCCGCGCGCAGCGTGGCGGCGATCTGGTGCGCGTGCTCGTGCTGGACGGCATGGTCGACGGCGGCGATCAATCGATCACGGCCATGGAACGGAGGAAACGGGTTGCATTGGTCTTGCATGCCCCGAGTCTAGGCGATCCCGGTGAACAGCGTGTTTGACCTGAATCACATCCAATCGACCCACAATCCCCGACGTAGCAATCTATTCGAAAGAATTCGAAGGGTCCGCCTATCGATCAGGGAATCAGCAACGGTCGCAACGACGGGACCTGCCGGGCCAGTTCCTCGGTGACCAGCGTGGCGAACAGCGCCGCGCCATCCGGGCCCAGGTGGGTGTAATCGAACGCGACCTTGGCCTGCCCCATGGGCTCGGTGACGGCGTTGTTCTGCGCGGCCGGTGCGCCAGCCACGGGCGCTGCGCCCACAGTCGTGCCCTCCAGCGCTGCGCTGACCTGGGCGGGCGTGGCGGCCGCCTGCGCCAGCGGCATGGCCGCGACCGGCCCCAGCGCCTGTACCACCGCGCGGCTGCGCGCGTGCAGGTCCACCAGGGGCACCTCCAGCTCGCGCGCCACGGCGCGGACCGCCTCGGCCCAGGGGGCCAGGTCATCGATCAGCACGCCATCGGCGAACTGGCGTCGGGTCAACGGGGTCAGCAGCACCGGCTGCGCACCGGCGGCACGGATCTCACGCACATAGCGGCGCAGGTTGTCCGGGAACTCGCGCTGCAGATCGGTGGAGCGGCCCGGCTTGCCGGGCTGGTCGTTGTGGCCGAACTGGACCAGTACCCATGTGGTGGCATAGCCGGGCGTGCGCATCTCCGCCTCGGCCAGCGCCCACGAGCCCTCGGCGCGGTAGTTGTAGGTACTGCGGCCGCCACGGGCCAGGTTGGTGCAGGTCAGGAACGAGGTCACGTGCCGCGCGCAGAAGGCCGGGCCCCAGCCGCCCTGCACGGCCGTGGTGGAATCACCGACCAGCACGATCTTGCTGGCCCGGATCGGGGTCGGGGCCGGGCGATCCAGCACCGCCGGATCCACGGCGGCCTGCGCCGCGCTCATCAGGCCGAACAGCGCGCTGCCCAGCAGCCAGGACGTACACCGCATCAGAACGTACCTCGTTGAATGAAGGGGGCCTGCTGATAGAGGCGACGCTCGCCACCGCGCGGGTCGTCGGCCTGCTGTGGGGGGGTATCGAACAGCATCGTTTCGCGGCGGGCCAGCGAATAGGTCTGCCAGCGTGGCAGTCCGCCGTGATTTGGATCGCCATGGCGGGCGAAGGCGATCAAGGCCTCGCTCATCGTGGCCGCCACGCGGGTCGCCGCTTCGCTGTCACCGGTGCGCGAGCCGGGCCGATCGGTGGTATCGAACACCAGCGGGATATCCAGCGTGTGGAACGCGCCAAACTTGCCGCCGTCCAGCGGCGAGCCCCAATCGAGTTGATAGGCCCAGGTGGGTGCGCCCTGGCGCGCACGCGCCTCCAGTTCCTCCACCGCACCGCGCCACGAACGACCGGCGGTGGTGGCCGCGAAGAACACTTCCGAAGGCGTGTAATGCGGATACAGGCGGCGGTACTCGGCGATCACCACCGAGGGCAGCAGGTCCACGTACTGCTCTTTTTCCAGCTTGGCCGGCAGCGTCTCCCAGGTCAGTGCGAAGTTGGCCGGGTCGTTGCCGAGGAAAGCGCGGGTTTCATCGTGGGTGTTGCCGATCACCATCGGAATCCCGGCGGACTGCGCGGGCGCCTCCGGCCAGAACGGATGCACCGGCAACGAACGCCCGTCGAGCACCGGCCCGACGTAGAGACTGCTGTTCTCCACGCGCGAAGGGTCGCGCGCACGGGTGGCGGCCAGCAGCGCTTCCATCGGCATCGTGCGCAACGCGTCGGCATCGGCTGCGCCCACCGCCTGCATCGCGATCTGCGCGCGCTGGGTGGCGGCACGCGGGCCGGCCGCGGTCACCTGCTGCCCGCTCATGGTCCACGCGCGCTGGAACAGGCCGCGCGCGGCGGGCATGGCCATCAGCGTGGCGATCTTCGCGCCGCCGCCGGATTGCCCCACCACGGTGATGTTGCCCGCATCGCCGCCGAACTCGGGCGCATGCTGGCGCACCCACTGCAGCGCCTGGACCAGATCGAGCTGGCCGACGTTGCCGGAATCGGCGAAACGCGCATCGCCCAGCTGCGCCAGGTACAGATAGCCGAACACATTGAGGCGATGGTTGACCGTGACCACCACCACGTCGCCGCGCCGGCACAACGCGCTGCCGTCGTACAGCGGGTCGCTGCCCGAGCCGTTGTTGTAGGCGCCGCCGTGGATGTAGAACACGATCGGGCGCTTGCCGCCATCGCGCAGCGCCGGGGTCCACACATTGAGGTAGAGGCAGTCTTCGCTGCCCGGCCCTTCGCTGCCGCCCTGCGGCGCGGCATTGCCGTACGCCAGCGCATCACGCACGCCGCGCCAGGCCGATTCCTGCACGGCCGGCTGGAAGCGCCGGGCGGCGGTATCGGCGCCGTAGGGAAGGCCGCGGAACACGTGGATGCCCTGCTCCTGCTGCCCGCGCACGCGGCCACTGCGCACGCGCGCCAGCGGCGCGGCATCGTGGCGCGGGCCGGGCACGCCCGCGAAGGCGGGCAGCAGGGGCAGGCTGGTCGCACCGAGCATCACGGCATAGCGCGCGCTGTCGCGCAGGAAACGGCGCCGCTGCAGGTCGGCGGGGGAATCAGTCATGGCGCGCGGGCTCCGTGTGGCGCGAGGGAATCCAGCGCAGCGCCAGCTCAGGCCACTGCGCGGCGGTCAAACCGGCCGGGATGCGCACGCCGAAGCCATGGCCGCCGAACGGGAACAGATGCATTTCGGTGGTGACACCGGCGCGCAGCAGCGCCTGGTAATACACCAGGCTGTTGTGCACCGAGACCACGTTGTCGTCCTGCGCATGCACCAGGAAGGTCGGCGGCGTATCGGCGCGGACCTGATCCTGCATCGAAAACTGCTGCTGCAGCGCCGCATCCGGATGCGGCCCGAGCAGACGGGTACGCGAGCCGGTATGCGCATGCGTGCCCATGTCGATCACCGGGTAGATCAGCAGCGCGACATCCGGCCGCGCGCTGAGCGCATCGATGGCATCGCGATGCGGATAGGCCGGTGCATCGAAGCCGTTGCTCAACCGCGCGGCAACGTGCCCGCCGGCCGAGAAACCCATCACCCCGATGCGCTGCGGATCAATCTGCCATCGCGCGGCATCGGCGCGGATCACCCGCATCGCACGCTGGGCATCGGCCAGTGCGGCCTGGCGATCACTGCGGCCGGCGGGCAGCCGGTAACGCAGCACGAACAGGGTCACCCCACCCTGCTCGACGAACGCCGGCACCAGCGCGGTGCCTTCCTTGTCGAGCACGATGCGCTGATAGCCGCCGCCCGGCACCACCAGCAGGGCGCTGCCATTCGGGCGCGCCGGCCGGTATACGACCAGGTAGGGCGCACTGACGTTGTCGATGTAGCGGTCCGTCAGCGCCGGATCGCGGCTGCGCTCGATCACGTTGGGCACGGTGGCCGGGCCGCCTTCGCCGGGCACCTGGCCGTCCGGCCACAGCACGATGCGATCGGGGGCGCCGGCGGCCGGTTCGGTTTCCGGTACGGCACGCTCGGCCGCGTGGGCCAGGCCGCCGGCCAGCAGCAGGAGAGTCAGCATGGGCAACGCGAGGAAGCGGCGCATCCGGGTACGTCCTTGGGCATGGGAACAGGCATCGTGCCTGACCGGCAGCCGTTCTGATGCGCTGCACATTGCCAATGACACCGGTTTACCATATACAGCACATCCAACCGCTGTCGATTGGCAGTGCAACAATTTTTCCGGGAGACCCGCTTGAGCAACGACCACGGCAAACAGGACCTGCCCGACCAGGGGTTGGGCGAGATCGCCCGGCACTTCGTCAGCGCCCGCCAACACGGCCAATCCCTGCCCGATTTCCCGGGAACGATCCCGGAAGACCTGGTCACCGCCTATCAGGTACAGGACCAGGCCATCGGCCTGTGGGACGACCAGGTGGTCGGCTGGAAGGTCGGCTACATCGCCGCCGAGCGCCGCGATGCCTCGGGCGATGATCGCCTGCTGGGCCCCATCTTCTCGCGTCAGCTCTGGAATGCTACCGGTGGAACAGTCGAGATTCCGGTGTTCGTCGGCGGGTTCGGCGCGGTCGAGGCCGAGTACGTGATCCAGCTGCAGGAAGACGCCCCGGCGGACAAGCTGCACTGGACCCCCGAAGAGGCCGAGGCGCTGCCCGCCAGGCTTTTCATCGGTGTGGAAGTGGCCAGCAGCCCGCTGGCGACGATCAACAAGCTCGGCCCGCGCGTGGTGGTGTCGGACTTCGGCAACAACAACGGCCTGGTGCTGGGCACCGAGATCGCGGACTGGACGCGCCTGGATGACGCCGACCTGCGTGCGGAAACCCGCATCGAAGGCGAGGTGGTCGGCACCGGTGGCGCGACCCTGCTGCCCGGTGGCCTGCGCACCGCCTATGCGTTCGCGCTGGGGCGTTCGGCGCAGCGTGGGCGGCCGTTGAAGGCCGGCGATCTGATCGCCAGTGGCAACGCCACCGGCATCCACGACATCGCCGTGGGCCAGCAAGCATTGATCCGTTTCGTCGGCTACGGCGACATTACCTGCAAGGCCATCGCCGCCGGATAACCGCGCGGACATGGCGAGCACGCTTGGGAGGGCGCAGATGTTCACTCGCAGAAGTTTCCTGGCTACCAGTCTGGGCGCGCTTGCCGCGCCCGCGCTGACAGCCTGTTCGCGGTCATCCAACGCCGCACCGGCCGGTGCGCAGCTGTTGACCGCCACCGACGTCCACGTCGCCGATTACCCCACCGTCACCGCGGTGAAATGGATCGGGAAGACGCTGGAAGAAAAAACCGGCGGCCGGCTGCGGCTGCGCCAGTACCACTCCGGCCAGCTCGGCCGTGAGTCCGAGGCGATCGACATGGCCCGCTTCGGCGCCATCGATATCACCCGCGTCTACTCCGGCGCGCTCAACAACGCGTTTCCGCTGACCCAGGGCCTGTGCCTGCCGTATGTGTTCGAGTCGGTGGCGCACATGCGCCGCGCGCTCGATGGCGGCGTCGCCGATACGGTCCTGCAGGGCTTTGAAACGCGCGATCTGGTCGGCCTGGCCATCTACGATTCCGGTGCGCGCTGCTTCTACAACACCAAGCACCCCATCGTGGAGCCCAAGGACCTGCACGGCCTCAAGCTGCGCGTGGCCTCCTCGGACATCTTCATCCAGCTGATGCGCCTGCTCGGTGCCAACCCGACCCCGATGTCGCTGGGCGACACCTTCTCGGGCATGGAAACGCACATGATCGACGGTGCGGAAAACAACATGCGCAGCTTCCACTCCAGCCGTCATTTCGAGGCCGCGCACTACTGGTCGCAGAGCGATCACTCCTACGCACCGGACGTGCTGCTGATGTCGCGCCAGAGCTTCGATGCGCTGAGCCCGGCCGACCGCACCCTGGTGATCGAGACCGCACGTGAATCGGTGCAGGTGATGCGCGAGCAGTGGGATGCCTCGGAAAACAACGCCCGCCAGGCCGTGGCCGATTTCGGCATCAGATTCAACGAGGTCGACATGCCGGCCTTCCGCAAGGCCGCCGACCCGCTCCTGCAGCGTTACCTGCAGCAGCCGGAGCTGGCCGCCCTCACCCGTCGCATCCGCGACTTCGCCTGAGGCTCCGACGCGATGTCCGACTCGACTTCCGAAACCGTCATCACCCCCACCGCGCCGCAGCGCCTGCTCAACGTGATCGCCGATGTGGCGATCTACATTGCCGTCATCGCCCTGCTCGGCCTGGTGGTGGTGCAGGGCTGGCAGGTGTTCGCCCGCTATGTGATCAATGATTCGCCCAGCTGGACCGAGCCGGTCACGCTGCTCCTGCTGGCCACGGCGATGAGCCTGGGTGCGGCCACCGGCGTGCATACTCGCCGCCACTTCGGCTTCTTCCTGCTGGCCGCGCACATGGGCCCGGGCCTGCGCCGTGCGGTGGACGTGTTCGCCGCGCTGGTGGTGGCCGTGCTGGGCGTGGTCATCGCCTGGTGGGCGGCCGTGCTGCTGATGGACGGCCTGGATATCAAGGCCGCCGGCGCCCACCTGCCGCAGAGCATCAACTACCTGCCCCTGTCGATCGGTGGCGCCTTGATGGCGATCTTCGCCGCGAACCAGATGGCGCTGGCTGTACGGCCGGCCGATGCCGTTGCCGAGGGAGATCGCTGAGTCATGGGTATTACGATTCTTTTCACCGTGTTCGCGGTGCTGTTGCTGCTCGGTGTGCCGGTCGCGTTCGCGCTGGCCGCCGCCGCCCTGGCCACCCTGTGGTACCTGGATCTGCCGACGCTGGTGCTGGTCCAGCAGATCTCCGCCGGTACCGGCTCGGCTTCACTGATCGCCATTCCCTTGTTCATCTTCGCCGGTGAAATCATGATGCGCGGCGGCATCTCCGAGCGCCTGATCTCACTGGCATCCTCGCTGGTGGGGCGCATGCGCGGTGGCCTGGGCCAAGTGTCGATCCTGTCCTCGCTGTTCTTCGGCGGTGTGTCCGGCTCGGCCATCGCCGATGTCTCGGCGGTCGGTGGCACGATGATCCCGCAGATGGTCAAGCGCGGTTACGACCGCGACTTCGCGGTCAACGTCAGCATCACCGCCGCGCTGGTGGCGCTGCTGGTACCGCCGTCGCACAACCTGATCCTGTTCTCGGCCGCCGCCGGTGGTGGGCTGTCGATCGCCGATCTGTTCGCGGCCGGTATCGTGCCGGCGCTGCTGATGACCGTCGTCCTGATGATCACCGGCTATCTCGTGGCACGCCGCCGCGGTTACGGCGTGGAGATCTTCCCGGGCTGGCGTGCGGTGCTGCTGCGCCTGGTCTCGGCGCTGCCTGGCCTGGGCCTGGTCGCGCTGATCTTCATCGGTATCCGTGCCGGCATCTTCACCGCGGTGGAGAGCGCGGCGATCGCCGTGGTCTACGCGCTGCTGGTGACCACCGTGCTGTACCGCCAGCTGGACTGGCGCGAGTTCCTCGGCACGGTCACCCATGCCGCGCGCAGCACCGGTGTGATCCTGTTCGTGATCGCCACGGCGGCCGTGTTCGGTTGGCTGCTGGCGTATCTGGAAGTGCCGTCGGCCGCGGTCAACTTCCTGCAGTCGTTCGCGCACAGCCAGTTCATGGTGCTGTTGATGATCGTGGTCATGCTGTTGCTGCTGGGCACCTTCATGGACCTGGCGCCGATGATCCTGATCTGCACGCCGATCTTCCTGCCGGTGGCCAAGGCCTACGGCATCGATCCGATCCACTTCGGCCTGGTGCTGGTGCTGACCGGTGGCCTGGGCCTGGTGACACCGCCGGTGGGCTCGGTGCTGTTCATCGGTACCGCGATCGGCAAGATCAGCGTCGGTGAGAGCATGCGCTCGATCTGGCCGTTCTGGTTCGCTGCGCTGGGCGTGCTGTTGATCGTCACCTTCTTCCCGGAAATGTCGCTGTGGCTGCCCGCCCTGCTGCGCGCGTAAGCGTGCGGCGGCTCGCGGTACTGCTGTGGATCGCCCTGCCCTGCGCCGTCATGGCGCAGGGCCAGGACATCCCGCTGCGCGGCTTCCAGGACGGCATCAACCATTGGCAGAGCGGGCACGGCACGGACTACCCGCGCTATGCCCCCGATCAGTACCGACAGATCGCCGACACCCTGGTGGCGCTGCAACGCCATGGCGGCGGCTGGGCGGTCAACCAGGATCCGCAGCGGATCCTCGACGATGCCGCCAAGGCACAGGTGCTGGCTGACCAGGCCACGCCGGGCGGCAGCTTCGACAACCGCAACATCTACACCCAGGTCAGCTACCTGGCCGAGGCCTTCGCGCGCAGCGGCGATGCCCGCTACCGCGACGCGGCCGTGCGCGGCCTGGATTTCATCCTCGCCGAGCAGGTCCCCCGCTGTGGCGGCTGGCCGCATTCGGTGCCCTCGCGCACCTCGTACCACGGGCACATCACGTTCGCTGACGACGTCACCAGCGGCGTGCTGACCACGCTCCGGCGCATCCAGCGTGAACCGGCGTTCGGCTTCATCACCGCCGATCAACGTGCCCGCGTGGACGCGGCCGTGACCGCCGGTGATGCCTGCCTGCTGCGCCTGCAGGTGCGCCAGGACGGCGTGCCGACGATCTGGGCCGGGCAGTACGACCGCACCACCCTGCTGCCCGCGCAGGGGCGGAAATTCGAACTGCCGGCGCTGGTCACCGACGAGAGTGTCGGCGTGGTCCGCTACCTGATGTCGATCCCGGATCCTTCGCCGCAGGTGGTCGCCTCGGTCAACGCCGCGATGGCGTGGTTCCAGACCCACGCGTTGACCGGGTGGCGGCTGGAGACCTTCGAAACGACGCCGGAACAGTTCGCGTTCCACCGCACCACGGTCGACCGCCGCCTGGTCGCCGATGCGGGCGCGCCGCCGCTGTGGGGGCGCTTCCACGACCTGCACGACAGTGGCGTGCTGCTGGCCAACCGCGAGGGCGAACGCGTCGCCACGTTCAACGACATCCCGCGCGAGCGCCGCACCGGCTATCACTGGTACGGCACCTGGCCGCAGGCCCTGATCACCACCGAGTACCCACGCTGGCAACAGCGTCTTGCCGGGACCGGGGCGCGCTGAGCGCAGCCGGCCCACGATACGTTCAAGGGAGAAAGACGATGCACCTGAGGAAGACCCTGGCCAGCTTCGCCACCGCTTGCCTGCTGCTGGCAGGCGCCGGCCACTCCGCCGAGCCGGCCACCCACTGGACGCGCGGGATCGAGAACCAGCGCCAGGCCGATCTGGGCAACGGCACCTTCCTCAATCCGGTGTTCGCCGGTGATCGCCCGGATCCTTCCGTGCTCAAGGATGGCGAGGATTACTACCTCACGCTGTCCTCGTTCGATGCCTACCCCGGCCTGCCGATCTGGCACTCGCGCGATCTGGTCAACTGGCAGCCGCTGGGCCACGCGATCACCAGGAACGTAGGTGCGATCTGGGCCCCGGACATCGTCAAGCACGGCAGCCGCTATTACATCTATTTCCCGGCCCGCACCGGCGAAACCCGCAGCAACTTCGTGGTCTGGGCCGACAGCATCAACGGCCCGTGGAGCGAGCCGATCGACATCGGCCTGGGCGGCTACATCGATCCCGGCCATGCGGTGGGCGAAGACGGCAAGCGCTATCTGTTCCTCAGCGGTGGCGACTACGTGCAGCTGGCCGATGACGGCCTGAGCGTGGTCGGCACGCCCAAGCACGTCTACGACGGCTGGAAATACCCGGAAAGCTGGGACGTGGAGGCCTATGCGCAGGAAGGCCCGAAGATCAATTTCCGCGATGGTTGGTACTACATGACCACTGCTGTGGGCGGCACCGCCGGCCCGCCGACCGGGCACATGGTGATCACCGCGCGCTCGCGCTCGATCCACGGCCCGTGGGTGAATGCGCCGAACAACCCGATCATGCGCACCCGGTCGGCCGCCGAGCCGTGGTGGTCGCGCGGCCATGCCACGGTCATTGAAGGCACCGACGGGCGCTGGTGGATGATGTATCACGGCTACGAGAACGGGTACTGGACGCTGGGCCGCCAGGCGCTGCTGGAGCCGATCGAATGGACCGCCGATGGCTGGTTCGTGGCCAAGGGCGGTGACCTCGGCCAGCCGCTCGCCAAACCGTCGGGCACCTCGGTCGGCCAGCACGGCATGGCCTTGTCCGACGATTTCCGCGGCAGCACGCTCGGTGCGCAGTGGTCGTTCTTCAACCCGGCCCAGGACGAGTACAAGCGTTTGGCCTTCACCGGCAAGGGCATGGTGCTGCAGGGCAAGGGCAGCACCCCGCGCGACAGCTCGCCGCTGACCGCCATCGCCGGCGACAAGGCCTACCAGTTCGAGGTCGAGATGGAGATCGCCCCGGGCGCGGTGGGCGGTGCCCTGCTCTACTACAGCGACCGCCTGTATGTGGGCGTGGGCAGCAACGGCGAGAAGTTCATCATGCACCGCTACGGCGAGGAGCGCCCCACCCGGCTGACCCCCAGCGCCACCGGCGGCACGCTGTGGCTGCGGGTGACCAACAACCGCCATATCGTCACCATCCACTCCAGCACGGATGGTAAAACCTGGCAGAAGTACCCGGTTCAGATGGAAGTCTCCGGCTACCATCACAATGTGGCAGGCAAGTTCCTGGCCCTGAAGCCGGCGATCTATGCTGCTGGCGACGGCAAGGTCCAGTTCCGGAATTTCCGCTACCGCGCCCTCGATTGAGCTCCCCGCTAGAATCCCTTGACTCATCCCCGGTTTGAACGACATGTCATTGCGCAGCAAAACCGATCCGTCGCCGCACGGATTGACCAAAGGCAAGGCCGCCACGATCAACGACATCGCGCGTCTGTCCGGGGTATCGAAGAAGACCGTTTCGCGCATCATCAACAACTCACCGCTGGTGCGTAAGGACACGCGCGAGAAGGTTGAAGCACTGATGCGCGAGGTCGGTTACACGCCCGATCCGCTGGCCCGCGGGCTGGCCTTCCGGCGCTCGTTCCTGATCGGCATGGTGTACGACAACCCGACCGCCCAGTACATCGTGGACATGCAGTACGGCGCGCTGGATGCGCTGCGCGGCTCCAGCTTCGAGCTGGTCGTGCACCCCTGCGATTCGCGCAGCCCCGGCTACATCGACGGTGTGCGCCGCTTCGTGCAGCAGCAGAAGCTGCACGGCGTGATCCTGGTGCCACGTGCCTCCGAAGACCAGGCGCTGGTGGACATGCTCGATGAAATCGGCTGCCGCTTCACCCGGATCGCCTCGCTGCCGCTGGATGATACCTCGCAGATGGTGGTCACCCACGACCGCGACGGTGCCGCCGAAGCGGCCGATTACCTGCTCTCGCTGGGCCACCGCGACATCGCCCTGGTGACCGGCCCGAGTGCCTACCGCTCGGCGCACGAACGCACCGCCGGCTTCATCGATGCCCTCGCCAAGCGCGGCATCGAGCTTCCCCCGGCACGCATCGTGGAGGCCGGTTACACCTTCGAATCCGGTGTGGCCGCGGCCGAGAAGCTGCTGCTGGGCAAGCAGCGCCCGACCGCCATCTTCACCGGCAACGATGAAATGGCCGCCGGTATCTACAAGGTCGCGCTGCGTGCGGGCATCAACATCCCGCGCCAGCTCTCGATCATCGGCTACGACGACAGCCCGCTGGCCTCGCGCCTGTGGCCGTCGCTGACCTCGGTGCGCCGGCATACCCGCGACACCGGCCGCACAGCGGCGGCGATGCTGATCCAGCCCGACGGCCAAGCCGTGATGCAGCACGCCAGCGTCCGCCCGCACCTGATCGTGCGCGACTCCTGCCAGCCCCCCGAGGATTGACGCCCAAGGCGTCAACCCTCGGTAGGTCACGACCGTTGGTCGTGACGCTTCTTCTGTCGTCCCCCCTGTTCTGTCGTGTCGCCTTCTGTCCCGACCCCGTCCGCGGGCCACCCGGCCTATCGTGCGCTGCAAAATGACACCGGTTTACCAACTGGCTACAATCACTTGGAATCGTGCCGGGGCCGACGCATCGCCCCACCCCTGCTCTGGAGACGCCATGTACTGCAAGACCCATTACGCCACCCATCCCGACGCCATCAAGGGCGCCAGCAATGACGACCTGCGCGATCTGTACCTGCTCGACGGTCTGTTCAACGCCGATGCGGTGACCCTGAAGTACACCCACTACGAGCGCTTCGTCCTCGGCGGTGCGGCCCCGGTCAACGGCCCGGTCTCGCTGCCCAAGCAGACCGAACCGGCCTCGGCCGCCGGCCATGCCTTCCTGGAGCGCCGCGAGCTGGGCGTGATCAACGTCGGCGCCGGCAGCGGCACCGTCACTGTCGATGGCACCGTGTTCAAGCTCGGGCCGAAGGATGGCCTGTACGTGGCCATGGGCAGCACCGAGGTGGTGTTCGCGTCCGATGACGCCGCCACTCCGGCCCAGTTCTACCTGGCCTCGACCCCGGCGCATGCGCGCTTCGAGACCAAGGCGCTGTCGATCAAGGATGCCGTGGCCCTGGACCGTGGCGCGCTGGAAACCAGCAACGAGCGCACCATCTACCAGTACATCGTGCCGGCCACCTGCCAGTCCTCGCAGCTGCTGCTGGGCCTGACCGTGCTCAAGCCGGGCAGCGTCTGGAACACCATGCCGCCGCACCTTCACGACCGCCGCAGCGAGGTCTATTTCTACTTCGATCTGGGCCAGAACGACCGCGTGTACCACTTCATGGGCGAGCCGGACGCGCAGCGCCACATCGTCATCCAGAACAACGAAGCCGTCGTGTCGCCGCCGTGGTCGATCCACATGGGCGCCGGCACCAGCAACTACGCCTTCATCTGGGCGATGGGCGGTGAGAACCTGGATTACACCGACATGCACGTGCTGGACATCTGCCAGCTCAAGTGACCCCGACGCGCCGCCGGCATCGCGCCGGCGGCGTCTGTTACGCATTGGACAAGGACTACATACGCAATGGCTAATCCGTTCAGTCTGGAAGGCAAGGTCGCCCTCGTCACCGGTGGCAACACCGGCCTGGGCCAGGGCATCGCGGTCGCATTGGCGCAGGCCGGTGCCGACGTCGCCGTGGCCGGCATCGCGCCGCCCACCGAGACCATCGCCAAGATCACCGCGCTGGGCCGCCGCTGCCTGGCGATCGAAGCGAACCTGATCAGCATCGAGCCGGTCGAGCGCGTCATCCGCGAAACCATCGAAGGCCTGGGCGGCCTGGATATCCTGGTCAACAACGCCGGCCTGATCCGCCGCGCCGATGCGGTGGAGTTCAGCGAGCAGGACTGGGACGACGTGATGAACGTCAACATCAAGTCCGCGTTCTTCATCTCGCAGGCCGCCGGCAAGCATTTCATCGCACAGGGCCGCGGCAAGATCATCAACATCGCCTCGATGCTGTCCTTCCAGGGCGGTATCCGCGTGCCGTCGTACACGGCCAGCAAGAGCGGCATCGCCGGCATCACCCGTCTGCTCGCCAACGAATGGGCCAGCAAGGGCATCAACGTCAACGCGATCGCCCCGGGCTACATGGCGACCGACAACACCGCCGCGCTGCGCGCCGACGAGGACCGCAACAAGTCCATCCTCGATCGCATCCCGGCCGCACGCTGGGGCACCCCGGAAGACCTCGGCGGTACCGCCGTGTTCCTGGCCTCCAGCGCCTCGGACTACGTCAACGGCGCGGTGCTGCCGGTCGACGGTGGTTGGCTCGCCCGGTAACACCCTCGCGACGCGCTGGCGCGCCCACGATCTGCGCTGCAGATCGTGGGCTCCGGTAGTGCCGGCCATTGGCCGGCAGCTCTTCACCCAGGAGCATGACCATGCTGCGTTTGCTGTTGTCCCTGTCGCTGCTTCTCGCGGCCCCCAGCGTGCTGTGTGCCCCACACCGCATCTTCATTGCCGGGGATTCCACCGCCGCCGAGTACGGCCCGGAGCGCGCGCCACAGGCCGGCTGGGGCCAGGCCTTGCAGAGCTATCTCGATCCCGCCGTGTGGGAGGTCCGTAACCACGCCAAGGGCGGCCGCAGCACCCGCAGCTTCATCGACGAGAAACGCCTGGATGCGATCTCCGCCGAGCTTCAGCGCGGTGACGTGCTGCTGATCCAGTTCGGCCACAACGACGCCAAGTTCGAAGACCCCACGCGCTACACCGATCCTGCCACCGCGTACCCGCAGTTCCTGATGCGCTACGTGCAGCTGGCCCGCGACAAGGGCGCCACGCCGGTGCTGATCACCCCGGTGGCGCGGCTGCTGTATGACTTCGGTTCGCTGCTGGACACGCACGGTGTGTATACCCAGGCGGTGAAGGCGCTGGCCACCCGCGAGCAGGTCGCGCTGATCGATCTCAACGACAGTTCCACGCGCTGGATCCGCGGGCTGGGCGAGCAGGGTGCCAAGCCGTACTTCCTGTTCGTGCCCGAGCAGAACAAGGCCGATGGCACGCACTTCAGTGGGGCAGGGGCGACCGCAGTGGCGTGTCTGGTGATGCGCGACTGGGTGGCGTTGCAGCCCGGACTCACTTCGGCGCTGAAGCGCGATATCGACTGCGAGGTGCGCAGTGCGGGGCAGGGCGGTGAGGCCGCCAGGCCCTCGCGCGTGGTCCACGAGCGTGACATCGCGGTGACCCAGCCCGGCCCGCATGGTGGAGCGGGGCCGACCACGGCGTATCCGTTTTTCGCCGAAGACACCGACCTCCCGTTCGTGCTTCGCAAGCGCGTGCTGCACAAGGGGGCCGGCATCGGCCTGCATCCCCAGCACAAGGACGAGATTTACTACATCGTCAGCGGGCAGGGCAGCTACGTGCTGGATGGGACGCAGTACGACGTGGCGGCGGGGGATGCGCTGCTGACGCGAACGGGCAGTTCGCATGCGCTGCAGCAGGTGGGGGAGATGGATCTGGTCGTGCTGCTGGCGTATCCGCGATGAAAAGCAGCAGCGCATGACCCGGCTCCACCCATTGCCAACCTTCAAAAGCTCCCGAGGCTTTTGAAGGTTAGGTGTCTAAACTTCAACCGCCCCGGTGAATTGCGTCACGACGTTACACGTCGCCGCCGTCTTCCCAGCCTTCGCCCGTGCCCTTCTGGAACACGCGGTCACCGTCCTGCACCTCACCGGCCGGCAGATGCTCCTTGGCCTCCAGCGCGGCATAGATCGGGGTGAAGTCCGGTGCGGTCGCGGCCATCAACTGCTCGAAGCTGTCGATGACGAAGTAGGTTTTCTGGAAGGTGTCGATGCGGTAGCGGGTGCGCATGATCCGCTCCAGATCGAAGCCGATCCGGTTCGGCGCCGCCGACTCCAGCGAGTACAGCGATTCGCCCTTGGAGGAGACGATGCCGGCGCCATAGATGCGCAGGCCTTCCTCGGTGTTGATCAGGCCGAACTCCACCGTGTACCAGTACAGCCGCGTCAGGTGCTGCAGCGCCTCCGGGCCGATCGCATGCGCCTTGACGCCACCGCGGCCGTAAGCGGCCATGTAGTCGGCGAACACCGGGTTCATCAGCAACGGCACGTGTCCGAACAGGTCATGGAACATGTCCGGCTCGGCGATGTAGTCGATCTGGTCCGGGCGACGGATCCACCACGTCACCGGGAAGCGGCGGTTGGCCAGGTGATCGAAGAAATCGAGCTCGGGCAGCAGCCCTTCCACCCCGACCAGGGTCCAGCCGGTGGCGGCGCCCAGCACCTCGTTGAGCTGGTCGAAGCGCGGGATCATGTGCGCGCTCATGCCCATCTCGTCCTGCGCGTGCAGGAACTCCTTGCTGGCGCGGCCTTCCAGCAGCGCACGCTGGCGCTGGTACAGCGTGCTCCAAGTGGCGTGGTCGTCGGCGGTGTAGCTGTCCCAGGGCTGTTCCACGATGGCGGTGGTATAGACCGGCACGTAACCCTTGTCGGTCTGCTGGTGTTCGACGCGGCGGGGGGCGGTGGCGGTTTCCATCGTGGTGGTCTCCTGGGAAGTCATCTGTCGATGCTAGGGCAGGGTGCGCGCAAGAGGTTTGCAAAGTTGCGCGGATATGGGCTTCTGGCGCAAGATCATTGCGTCCACCTCATGTTGCGGGGCAGCAATGGCCGGAGATACCCAGTTCGACCGCACGGATCTGCGCTTGCTGGCGGAAATCCAGCAACACGGCCGCGCGACCAATGCCGAGCTGGCCGCACGGGTGAATCTGTCCCCGTCGGCCTGCCTGCGGCGCGTCCAGCGGCTGGAAAGCGAGGGCGTGATCGCCGGGTATGGCGCCCGCCTGGAGCCGCGCCAGATCGGCCTGGGCCTGCAGGCCTTCGTCCGGGTGCAGCTGGAGAAGCACGACCAGCACGCCATCGGCGTGTTCGCCGACAGCGTGCTGATATGGGATGAGGTGGTGGCCTGCCATGCGCTCACCGGCGACATGGATTACCTGCTGCACATCTACGTGCGCGACCTGGAGCACTTCTCCAGCTTCCTGCTCGACAAGCTGCTCAATGCCGCCGGCGTGGCCGACGTCAATTCCAGCTTCGTGCTGCGCACGGTGAAGGACTTCCGCGCGCTGCCGCTGTCGCAGCTGGAGTAAGGCCGCCGGGCAGCGCCCGGCACTACCGGGTTACACGCACTTTTCCTTGCGCCCCATCAGCTTGCCCACGCGCGAAGGCTCATCGCACTTGGGCGCGGCCGGCGGCGGGGCCAGCGCGGCGGCACGCGCCTTCTGCAGCTGCTGCACCTTGGCACGGATCTGCGGCATCGCCGCCATCGCGGCCTTCTCGCCTTCCAGGATCGCGTTGTTGCGCTGGCCGAAATCGGCGGCGCCGATGTCCAGCACCTTCGGCCGGATGATCACGTCCGCGCGCGCCAGTTCCTGCTCGCCCAGGCGCTGGCCCATGATCGAGATCGACTGGTTGACGATGCCGAGCATGCCGGTCGGCGCCTTGCCGCTGGCCTTGCTGGAGATGTCCACGGCGATCACGATGTCCGCGCCGAGCTGGCGCGCCGCATCCACCGGCACAGGGCTGACCACGCCGCCGTCGATGTAGTTGTACTTGCCGATCTTCACCGGTTCGAACACGCCGGGGATGCTGCTGGAGGCGCGCACCGCCTGGCCGACGTTGCCGCGCACGAACACGGTGCGCTCGCCGGTTTCCAGCTGGGTGGCAACCGCAGCGAAGGGCTTGCTCAGCTTCTCGGCCGGGCGGTTGTCGACCTGTGTGTTGACGTAATCCTGCAGCTTCTGGCCCTGGACCAGACCGCCGGAGAACAGCCGCACGTCGCGGATGCTGGCTTCATCCAGGGCGACCGCCTTGGACTGCATCTGGAACGCGTCCATGCCGCTGGCATACAGCGCGCCGACCACACTGCCGGCACTGGTGCCGGACACCACCACCGGCTCGAAGCCGTTGGCCTCCAGCATCTTGATCACCCCGATGTGCGCGAAGCCCTTGGCCGCGCCGCCGCCGAGCGCGATGCCGATCTTGACCGGCTTGGCCGGAGTCACCGGGATCGCCGCCGGCGGCGGGGTCGGGCGCACGGGATCACCGCCGCAGCCGGCCAGCAGGCCGAGCAGGGCAACGGACAGCGTCAGGCGGGTACGGCGCAGTGAAGTCATCGGCGTGGCAACTGAATGGGCATCGAGGGCCGCCAGCATACCGAAGCGGTGGCGAGCCCGGCAGGACGGCGGGGCAGGGCATTCAGGCCATGACCGGGGATGCCGGGCCGCGACCGCCGTCACAACGCGCGCTCCCGGAAGGGGGTAATGAATAGCGGTTGTTTGCGGCTCTGTTGCTGTACTGCAACAATTGTCTGGTAGCGCCGGTCCACCACCCCTCCCAACACAGCCTAAACGCCATGTTCCCGAACCGCACTGCCCACGGCCGTTTCCCGTCCGTGCACCCGCTCGTTGTCGCCCTCGCCGCCCTGCTGCCATTGACGGCCGCAGCCCAGGACGCTCCCGCCACCAAGGATCCGGTCGCCCTCGATACGCTGCAGGTCACGGCGCAACGCCGCGTCGAAAACGCCAAGGACGTGCCGGTCTCGATCTCGGCCATCCAGGGTGAAAAGCTCGACGTACTCGGTTCGGCTGGCGATGACATCCGCTTCCTGTCGGCGCGTGTGCCGAGCCTGAACATTGAATCGTCCTACGGTCGTGCCTTCCCGCGTTTCTACATCCGCGGCCTGGGCAACACCGATTTCGACCTCAATGCCTCGCAGCCGGTGTCGCTGGTGTATGACGATGTGGTGCAGGAAAGCCCGCTGCTGAAGGGCTTCCCGCTGTTCGACCTGGCCGGTGTGGAAGTGCTGCGCGGCCCGCAGGGCACGCTGTTCGGCCGCAATACCCCGGCCGGCGTGGTGAAGTTCGATTCGGCGCGTCCCTCGCAGGATGCCGACGGGTACATCAAGGTCGCCTACGGCAGCTACAACACCTGGAACACGCAGGGCGCCTACGGCGGCCCGCTGACCGACCGCTGGTCGGCGCGCGTGTCCGCGCTGTACCAGCGCCGCGACGACTGGGTCACCAACACCCGCCAGGGCGCCCCGGCGCAGGGCTTCGAGGGCTATGACGAAGCCGCCGCCCGCGTGCAGTTCCTGTACGAAGGCGACGACGTCGAAGCGCTGTTCAACCTGCACAAGCGCAAGCTCAACGGCACCGCGCGCCTGTTCCGCGCCAACATCCTCAAGCCGGGCACCAACCAGCTGGTCGAAAACTTCGACCGCGATGAAGTCTCCACCGATGGCCAGAACTTCTCCGACCTGGAAACCTGGGGCGGCAGCGCGCGGCTGAAGTGGGATCTGGGCCGCGTCACCCTGCACTCGATCACCGGGTACGAGACCGCTGAATCGCTGAACCGTGGCGACATCGACGGCGGCTACGGTGCCAGCTTCCTGGGCGCCGGCAACTACGGCCCGGGCAACATCCCGTTCGCGTCCGAATCGGCCGATGGCCTGCCGCACCACCGCCAGTGGACCCAGGAATTCCGCGTGGAATCCAACGAGTGGGGCCGCTTCGACTGGCAGGCCGGCGTGTTCTACTTCGATGAAGACGTCACCATCGACAACTTCAACTACGACTCGCTGACCCCCGGCAACCCGCAGACCGGCCACGTCGTGCAGAACCAGCGCAACAAGGCGTGGGCCGCGTTCGCCTCCGGCGATTTTGACGTGACCGAGCGCTTCAAGCTGCGCGGTGGCGTGCGTTACACGCAGGACAAGAAGGACTTCAGCGCCAGCGTGCTGCAGGCCGTGCCGTTCGGTACCCCGGTCAGTGGCCCGTACATCGCCAGGACCGACGTCAACGACGTCAGCTGGGACCTGAGCGGCGTCTATCAGATCACCGACAACCTCAACGCGTACGCCCGCGTGGCCAAGGGCTTCCGCGCCCCGTCGATCCAGGGCCGCCTGGCATTCTCGCCCGGCCTGTCGCAGGCCAACTCGGAGAAGGTCATCTCGTACGAGGCCGGCATCAAGGCCGACCTGTTCGACCGCCGCGCCCGCCTGGGCTTCAACGTGTTCCGCTACAACGTCGACGGCCAGCAGCTGATCGCCGTGGGTGGCACCAACAACACCGCGACCCTGCTCAACGCCGACAAGACCCTCGGCCAGGGCGCGGAGCTGGACTTCGAGGCCTACCTGACCGACCACGTCCTGCTGACCCTGGGCAGCAGCTACAACGACACCGAGATCAAGGACAAGGATCTGGCGGTGGCGATCTGTGGCGGCGGCTGCACCATCACTGACCCGACCACGGTCATCGATGGCGGTACCTACGCGCTGGTCAACGGCAACCCGCTGCCGCAGGCGCCGAAGTGGATCCACAACCTGACCTTGCGCGCCGGCTTCCCGGTCAACGATGCCAGCGAGTTCTACGTCTACACCGACTGGGCGTACCGCAGCCCGGTGAATTTCTTCCTGTACGAGTCGCCGGAGTTCCGCAGCCGCTCCTCGCTGGAAGGGGGCCTGCGCCTGGGCTACAACTGGGATTACGGCCAGTACGACGTGGCCGCGTACGGCCGCAACCTGACCGACCAGGTCCGTGTGGTCGGCGCGATCGACTTCAACAACCTGACCGGCTTCCTCAACGAGCCGCGCACGTTCGGTCTGGAGTTCACCGCTAAGTTCTGATGCACGTCATGCGGTAGGTGCCCAGCGTAGGTGGGCATCTTGAAAAACGAAAACGGCGCGGAGAGATCCGCGCCGTTTTCTGTTCTGAGCTGATGTTGTTGAACGCGGATGGGTAGTGCCGGCCGCTGGCCGGCTCTGCATCGTCCTGATCGAGATCGCGGAGAGCCGGCCAGCGGCCGGCACTACCCACAATGCCATCGACAGGTGGCGCCGCCTTACAACGCGCTCGCCGGGCGCACCTTCAGCACCGCTTCTTCAGCCGCACAATCCCGCGCGGAATGCTGCCCCGACTTGCGTGCCGCGGCGATCTCCCTGCGCGCGGCCAGCAGGTCGCTGTTGAACGCGGCATTGTCATGCAGGCGTGCCACGGCGGCGGCGCCCATGAAACGGCCTTCCAGGATGTCGCTCTGCCAATGCACGTTGCAGACCAGGCGGCTCTCGCCGTAGTTGCGGCCGCGTGCCTGGATCGCATCGGCGCGGTCGGGGGCGATCTCCGAGAGGATCAGGGCCCAGGCCCAACCGATCGAGGTGTGGCCGGACGGATATGAGCCGTTGCCGCGCAGGTCCTGCTCGTCTTCGGGCGAGCAGGTGGGCTCACCATTGACCATGAACGGCCGCGCGCGCTGGTAGTGCTTCTTCGCCGTGCGGGTGGCCGCGCTGGCATCGATCCGGCTGCGTTCCAGCAGGCGGTACAGGGCCGGCGTCTTCACCGCATCCACGTCGACATCGATCGCGCAGGAGAACTGGTTGGCACCGGCCGGGAAGGCGAGCTCGGCGTCGCGGTGGGCCTGCTCGAAGCGCGGGCTGCCGCGCAGGGCACGGGCTTCACGGCTGACCTGTTCGTCCAGCGCGAAGCCGGCCGAGCCGGCGGCCGGCGGCGCCGGTACCAGTGCCAGGCTGTCCGGCACGGCCGTGCTCTGCAGGTAGCCGACGGCCTTGGTGGTGACCGAGGCTTCCACCGGCGTGGTGCGCGGTGCGGCCGTTGACGAACAGCCGGCGAGGGCGGCGAGCAGGGCGGTCGCCAGCATCGGGCGAACGGCAGCGGAGCGCAGGGACGACGACATCGGCAGGTCTCGAAGAAGAGGGGAGCGGCATGATCGCAGCTTCATCCGGTGACGACAGCGGCCGTTCGTCATCCGGCCAGATCCGGCATGGCCGTGCCCCGGATGACGGAAACCCGCGACTGGTTCACGGATTTCATGGGTCGCACGACATAGCGTCATCGAAGGCGCCATCGTTCGTCATATCTCCATGGATACATGCACCCATGGCAACGCGGCAGCGCCGGTCATCAGGGGGATTACCTGCAAGGAGACAGCGGATGCGAAGCAGCGCGGGAAGGTGGGGGGGCGGTCTGGCCCTGGGTCTGATGCTGGCGTGCGGCACGGTGCACGCGGCCGATGTAGTGGGGGTGGCGTTCGTGCACGGCACCGGCAAACAGACCGATGCGCGCGCGGACTACTGGCAGCCGGGCATCATCGATACGGTGCGCCTCGGGCTGCCCAACAGCAGCAACTACACCGTCATCAACTGCGATTTCGAGCAGTACATGTGGACGCCCGAAGCGGCCGGTTGTCTGGCGGGGCAGCTGACCAGCTTCATCAACACCCGTGGCATCACCAGGCTGGTGGTGATCACCCATTCCAACGGCGGCAACGTGGTGCGCTGGATCCTCTCCAACCCCACCTATGACAGCCGGTATCCGAAGATCATCCAGACGGTGAGCAAGGTCACCGCGCTGGCGCCGTCCTCGGCCGGTACGCCGCTGGCCGACGCGGTGCTCAACGGCAACATGTTCGAAACCTCGGTGGGCTGGCTGCTGGGCTACAAGAGCGATGCCGTGCGCCAGCAGCAGGTGGGCCACATGGCCACCTACAACGCGCAGAACCTGTACGGCACGGCCGGTCGCCCCGCATTGCCCAGGCCGTTCCGCGCGGTGGTCGGCTCGGATGTGGAATCGGCGGTGTGGGACAGCAACAGTTACTGCGGTGGCTATGCGCAGAACGTGGGCCTGGAGTTCACCCAGAACTGGTTGAGCAGCTGCTCGGACGGCTTCCTGGAGTGCAGCAGCCAGAAGGCGGCCGGCACCACTTGGTTCACCGACACGCAGCGCACCAAAGGCGCCGAGCCACTCAGCCACAACCAGAGCCGGCGCGAGTGCTTCGGCCTGGGCACGATCCTGCGCAACGACCTGACCCTGTGAGGAGCCCCCCGATGATGCGACAGACGACGATCGCGGCGGCCCTGCTCGCCGCGCTGGCAGCGCTGCCACTGCAGGCGGCACAGCCGCTGCTGGCCGCCCGCGCCAGTGACCAGGTGCCACGTGCGGTAGAGCGTGCGCCCTTGCCGGCCGGACCGGTGGAGCAGGCGCCGTTGAGCTTTGCCTGGGCGCTGGATCCAGGCCAGGTACTGACCCCCGCACCGACCTTCATGGCCAGCAGCCGCAGCTACTGGGAGATGGTGGATGCACCGGCGCTGCAACAGGGCCTGGCGTTGCCGCTGACCGCGCCCGATGCGGTGATCCAGGTCAGCCCCGTGCAGGGCGCCCGTGCGCTGGATACCACCCAATGGCAGGTGCGTGATGCTTCCGGTGCGCTGGCGGTGGACAAGGTGGTCGATGACCAGCAACTGCGTGCGGCGGGGATGTCGGTCGGCCCGGGCACGGCGATGGTCCGCACGGGCGCCACCTCCGCGGCAGGCAGCTACCGGCTGCAGAGCACGCAGGCCCAAGGCCGCTACGTGGTGCAGGTACTCGAACCCAACAGCCCGATCGCGCTGCAGCTGCAGGCGAGCAGCGACCGGGTGCTGGCCGGTGGCACGCTGGCGCTGAGCGCGCGGCTGGTCAACGACGGTGGCTTGGCAGCGGCGCAGGCCGCCCGTGCGCGGCCGCGGCCGCTGCCGGCCGTAGGCGAGGCCCTGCTGGTGGCGCCCGATGGCCGCAGCTGGCCGGTTCCGCTGGTCGCCGCCAGAGACGGTCTGCGTGCACAGGTGACGGTGCCGCAGGACATCGGCACGGCGCAGGGGTTGTGGGAACTGCAGGCGTTTGTCAGTGCCGACGGCGTGCAGCGCGATGCCAAGGTGGCGTTCGCGGTGGCGCAGGCGACGGCGCGCTTCCAGGGCCAGGTCGAGGCGGATGCCAGCCGCCGCGAGGTGCGCCTGCCGCTGCAGATCGGTGCGCCGGGCCGCTATGAGGCGCGTGGCACCCTGTATGCCACCGGCCCGGACGGGACGCTGCGGCCAGTGGCGCAGGCACATAGTGCGGCGTGGTTCGCGACGGTAGGGGCGGGTGAGCTGCGGCTGCCGTTCGCCAGCGCGGCGTTGCCGAGCGGCTATGCCGCCCCGTTCGAGGTGCGTGACCTGCAGCTGCAGGACCAGAGCCGGATGGCACCGATCGAATCACGTGCGGTGGCGGTGAGGTTCTGAGTTCAACCCGCGAACGCGCTCAACCGGCCGGCCTGATCCACCACGCGGATCGGGCCGCCGAACAGCTCGGATAACGGTGCATCGCGCAGCAGCGCCGCGCGCGGGCCGTCAGCGAGGATCTTGCCGCCGCGCAGCATCACCACCCGTTCGATCTCGGGAATGATCTCCTCGATGTGGTGGGTCACCAGCACCAGGGTGATGCCTTGGCGGGCGAGCTCGCGCATGGTGGCGATCAGCTGCTCGCGGGCGATCAGGTCCAGCCCGGTGGAGGGTTCATCCAGCAGCAGGGCCTGCGGCCGGTTCACCAGCGCCCGGGCGATCAGCACGCGCCGGGTTTCGCCGGCCGAGAGTTCGGCATAGCCGCGCTGCAGCAGCGGCAGGGCACCGGTCATGGCCAGGGTTTCACGCGCGCGTTCGCGCATCTCCGGGCTCACCTCGCGGAAGGCCGGCACCACGAAGCTGGCGAAGAAGCCGGTCAGCACCGCCTCTTCCACGGTCAGCCCGGGCATGTCGGAGAGATTGCTGCTCAGGTCCCCGGTGACGATGCCCAGCTGCGAGCGCAGCCGGTCCACCTGCCAGCGGTTCTGGCCGAGCACGCGCACCGCCACCGTGCCATCACCGTGCGCCAGCGGATACAGCTCGCGGGTGATCAGCTTGATGAAGGACGACTTGCCGCAGCCATTGGGGCCAAGCAGGGCGGTGTGCTGGCCCTGTTCGATGCGCAGGCTGAGATCGTGCAGGACCCGGACCTGGCCGCGGATGACACAGGCGCGGTCGAGCTCGATCAGGGGGACGGGGGAGGCCGGCACCGCCGGCGAGGCTGCGACTGTCATGAATGCGGGGGCATGCTCACGAAGGTAAGGGAAGAACTGAATGACTGCGCAAAAATGGCATCGAAGGGATGAAGTTTGCAACGTCAGGCCCCATCATGTCCGAAGGTATCCCTGTTTCCTTGACGGCCGAGTGCGGCCCGGAGTCCTGCGATGTTCGATACGCTCCTCAACTTCCTGACCGGCGGTGTCGTCGGCCTCGGCTGGTGGGGCATGGGCCTGGTGCTGCTGGTGTTCACCCAGCTGACCATCTTCGCCGTGACCCTGTATCTGCACCGCAGCCAGGCGCACCGGGGGGTGGATTTCCACCCGGTGATCGCGCACTTCTTCCGGTTCTGGACCTGGCTCACCACCTCCATGATCACCAAGGAGTGGGTGGCGATCCATCGCAAGCACCACGCCAAGGTGGAAACCGATGAAGACCCGCACAGCCCGGTGACCAAGGGCATCGGCATGGTCTTCTGGCGGGGCGTGGAGCTGTACCGCGAGGCCCGCGCGATGCGTGCGGATATCGAGCAGTACGGCCGCGGCGCTCCGGATGACTGGATCGAGCGCCACCTGTACACCCCGCACGCCAACCTCGGCCCGGTCGCACTGCTGGTCATCAACAGCATGCTGTTCGGCCTGCCCGGCGTGGCCCTGTGGGCGATCCAGATGGCCTGGATCCCGTTCTGGGCGGCCGGCGTCATCAATGGCCTGGGCCACTGGTGGGGCTACCGCAACTTCGAATCTGCCGATACCTCCACCAACCTGACGCCGTGGGCGTTCTGGGTGGGCGGTGAAGAGCTGCACAACAATCACCATGCCTTTCCGAGCTCGGCGCGCTTCTCGATGCGCCGCTGGGAGTTCGACATCGGCTGGGCGGTGATCCGCGGCCTGCAGGCGGTGCGTCTGGCCAAGGTGCTGCGTGTCGCGCCGAGCATGGACGTGCGCCCGAACATCGCCGTGCCGGATGCGGAAACCCTCAAGGCCCTGCTGTCGCACCGCTTCCAGGCGATGACGGATTACCAGCGCAACGTGTTCGTCCCGGCCCTGCGCGAAGAAGCTGCGATGGCTGGCGCCAAGTTGCGCAAGCTGCTGCCGCGCCGCATGCGCCGTGGCCTGGTCAACGACGGCCGCTGGCTCAAGCCGGATTGCCGCGCCCAGCTCACTACCTGGGTCGAGCAGCGCCCGCGCATCCGCGTGCTGGTGGAACACCGCGCCCGTCTGGCGGCCCTGCTGGAAGCGCGCGGCAACGACGCCGCCGAGCGCTTGAAGCTGCTCCAGGCGTGGTGCCACGAAGCCGAAGCCAGTGGTATCGCCGCGCTGCAGAACTACGCCGCGCGCCTGAAGGGCTACGCGCTGACGGCGCACTGATCGATGCGCTTCCCGACCGGGAACGCATCCGCAAAACGCCGCCTTGTGCGGCGTTTTGCGTGTCTGGGCCTGGCCGTTGGCGTGCTGGGCACGACGGCACAGGCCCAGGTCACTGATACGGGCAGTTACCTGCAGCGCATGGACACCGACGGCGACGGCCGGGTCAGCGTGGAGGAATACGTGCAGTGGCTGCTGTACGCCTTCGATCGCATGGACCGCAACGGCGATGGCGTGCTCAGCGCCGATGAGCTGCCCGGTGGCAAAGGTCCGCCGATCACGCGGGAGCAGCAGCGGCAGACGCTGATCCAGCGGTTCCACAAGCAGGATGCCAATGGCGACGGGTATTTGAGTGCGCGCGAGTTGGCTGCGCCGCCGCGCTGAGCGTCGCGCTCGGACCGCCGCGAGGCAGCGCCCCGCGCTACACCGTGGTTCATCGGCGGACCCCTTAGAATTCCCCCATGCCCGAGCTCCCTGAAGTAGAAACCACCCGCCGCGGCCTGGCCCCGCACCTGGAAGGCCGCAACGTCCACGGCGTGATCCTGCGCCGGCCCGACCTGCGCTGGCCGATCCCGCCGGAGATCAGCACGCTGCTCCCCGGGCAGGCCATCCAAGGCGTGCGCCGGCGTGCCAAGTACCTGTTGCTCGATACCGCCGTGGGCAGCGCACTGCTGCACCTGGGCATGTCCGGCAGCCTGCGCGTGCTGCCCGGCGACACCCCGGTGCGCGCGCACGACCACGTCGACATCAGCCTGGACAATGGGCGCCTGCTGCGCTTCAACGACCCGCGCCGCTTCGGCAGCCTGCTCTGGCAGCCGGCCGGAGAAACCCATTCGCTGCTGGCCGGACTCGGCCCGGAGCCGTTGGATGAGGCCTTCGATGGCGACTATCTGTTCGCCCGCAGCCGCGGTCGCAGCGCGTCGGTGAAGACCTTCCTCATGGACCAGGGTATCGTGGTCGGGGTGGGCAACATCTACGCCGCCGAAAGCCTGTTCATGGCCGGGATCAACCCGCTGCGCGAGGCCGGCAAGATCTCCCGCGCGCGCTACCAGCGCCTGGCCGATGCGGTGAAACAGATCCTGACCTATGCCATCACCCGCGGCGGCACCACCCTGCGCGATTTCATCAATCCGGACGGGGCGCCGGGCTACTTCGAGCAGGAGTTGCTGGTCTACGGGCGTGAAGGCGAGCCCTGCCGCCAGTGTGGCCGGCTGCTCCGCCACGCCACCATCGGCCAGCGCGCCAGCGTCTGGTGCGGGCACTGCCAGCGCTGAATCGTCGCGCGCCTGTCGCCTGCCCGGCGGTATAGTCCGCCCAACGTCACCGGCGGGGGTGTGCGATGGACGAAGGACCGGATATCACCGTGTGGCTGGATTCAGCCCGGGCGGGCGACCGCGCCGCGCTCGACCGGGTCCTGACCCTGCTCTATCACGAGCTGCACAGCATGGCCCGCCGGCAGCTTGCCGGGCAGCAGGGGCGCACCCTGGATGCCACCTCGCTGGTGCACGAGTCCTACCTGAAGCTGCTCGGCTCCCGCGGCGCGGCCCGCTTCGAAGACCGCGCGCATTTCTTCGCCTACGCCGCCTCGGCAATGCGCAGCGTGGTGGTCGATTACGCACGCAACCGGCTGGCGCGCAAACGCGGCGGTGATCTCAAGCGGGTGGAGCTACCCGAAAACAGCAGCAGCGGCGTGCGTCTGGATGAAGACCTGCTGGCGCTGGATGTGGCGTTGGCCCAGCTGCATGCGGTGGATGCACACCTGGCCAAGGTGGTGGAACTGCGTTACTTCGCTGGCCTGTCCGAGCAGGAGATTGCCGATCTATGCCAACGCTCGGAGCGCAGCATCCGCCGCGACTGGCAGAAGGCGCGTATGTTCCTGCTGGCCTCGGTCGGGGAGGCCTGAAAGGCCACGCATCGTCCGGGGAGAGGACCGATGGAGGCGTCACGCTGGCGGCAGCTGTCCTGCCTGCTGGATCAATTGCTGGAACTGCCCGAACCGGCGCGAGAGCAGCGGCTGCTGCGCCTGCGTGAGGACGATCCGAGCCTGGCCGACGATGTGGAGCGCCTGCTCGCACATGAGCGCGACAGCCACGAGTTCCTCGCCCAGCCGTTGTGGACCGCCGCGCCGGAAGACAGCCGGGTGGGCACACGGGTCGGCCCGTACCGGTTGCTCCGGCCTCTCGGCGAGGGCGGCATGGGCGAGGTCTGGCTGGCCGAGCGCGCCGATGGCCTGTACGAGCGCCAGGTCGCGCTGAAGCTGCTGCGCAGCGGCTACGCCGATCCCGGCCTGCGCCAGCGCTTCAGCCGCGAGCGCGAGATCCTGGCCCGGCTGCAGCACCCGAACCTGGCCCATCTGCTGGATGCCGGCGTGGATCTGCAGGGGCAGCCTTATCTTGCGCTGGCCTATGTGGAAGGCGAGCCGATCACCGCGTATTGCCAGCGCTTGGCGCTCCCGCTGGAGCGGCGTCTGCAGCTGATGCTGCAGGTCTGCGCGGTGGTCAGCCATGCGCATGCCAACCTGATCGTGCACCGTGACCTCAAGCCCTCCAACATCCTGGTCACGGCCGAAGGCGAGGTGAAGCTGCTGGACTTCGGCATCGCCAAACTGCTCGACGATGACGAGGGCAAGCCGCCCGTGCATCCCCCCACCGAAGCGCGGGCGTTCACCCTGCACTACGCCGCTCCGGAACAGGTGCGCGGCGAGCCGGTCTCCACGCTGACCGATGTGTACTCGCTGGGGGTGGTGCTGTTCGAGGTGATCACCGGGCAAAAGCCCTATCGGCTGCGCCGGCACAGTGATGCCGAGTGGGAACGCTCGATCCTGGAGGTGCAGGCACCGCGCGCCTCGGCCGTCATGGCGCGCGTGGCCGCCGCCGGTGGCGAGCCGGCCGGGGCGGCCAGGCGCCTGTCGCGGCGCCTGCGTGGCGATCTGGATACGATCCTGCTCAAGGCCCTGCAGAAGGAGCCTGCGCAGCGTTACGCCTCGGTGGAAGCGCTGGCGCAGGACCTGCGTCGCTTCCTCGAGGGCCGCCCGATCCACGCCCGCCCCCAGCACGTGGGCTACCGGCTGCGCAAATACCTGGGCCGGCATCGCTGGGGCGTCGCGCTGGGCACCATGGCGGTGCTGGCGCTGCTCGCATTGGCACTGACCGCGCTGTGGCAGATGCAGCAGGCGCGGCGCGAGATCGCGCGTGCGCAGGCCATGCAGGATTTCACCGTGGGCCTGTTCGACCGCGCCGCCAGCGTGCGCCATGGCAGCTTCGATCTGCGCCAGCTGCTGGCCACCGGTCAGCAACGTGGCGAGGCCGAACTGCGCGATCAACCGCTGTCGCTGGCCGAGCTGGAGGGCGTGATCGGGCGGTTGCGGATCGGTATGGGCGACTACCAGCTGGCGCTGCAGACGCTGGACCGACAGCGCGCGTTGCTGGAGGAGGCCGGCGAGGTGCCGCCTACCCTGCAGCTGGAAGCGGTGACCCAGCGCGGCCGTGCGCTGCGCATGCTGGGCCGCTCGCGCGAGTGCGTGACGCACCTCACCCCTATGCAGGCGCTGGCCGCCGAGTATCGCCTGCGGCTGCCGGCCGCCGTGGCCGAGTACCACACCCAGCTCGGGCGCTGCCAACAACTCCTGGGGTACCGCGACAACGCCCGCGCCGCCTTCGAACAGGCCCTGGTGCTGCGGCGCGATGTACTGCGCGATACCCCCGGCACGTCGGAGAGCCTGGCTGACCTGGCCGCACTGGACAGCGACGATGGCCGCGGCCCGGCGGCACTGGCCGGCTACCAGCAAGCGCTGCAGCTGCTGCAGGCCGGTGACACCGTGCGGTATCCCCAGTTGATCGCGCTGCGCCGGCACATGGGCGAGACCCTGGCTGCGCAGGGCGATCTGGACGCAGCCGAGCGGGCCCTGAAGATCGCCAGCGCCGATGCGGTGGGCATGTATGGGCCGGATCACCCGGAAACCCTGTCGATCCGCCGGCTGCGTGCCCTGCTGGCGATGCAGCGCGGTGATCTGCAGCAGGCCGACACCCAGCTGCAGCAGGTCCAGCACCTGACCCGGCAGGCCTTGGGCGAGCAACACCGCGACACCGGGCTGACCTGGCACGCGCTGGGCAGGTCGGCACTGGAGCGCGGTGACAGCACCCTGGCGATCGACGACTTCGCCCGGGCGGTGGCGATCTGGCGGCAACCCGACTGCGTGGGGCTGCTGCCGCAGGGCCTGTATGACCTGGGCGAAGCCTTGGCCCAGGCGGGGCGCTGGCAGGCGGCGCTGGCTGCCCTGCACGAGGGACGGCAGTGGCAGGCCGCGCAACGGGGCGACGACGATGCGTCGGTGCAACAGGCGGATCGGCGCATGGCCGAACTAATCAGCGCATTCGGCGACCCGCATCAGGCGGGCGAGCAGCTGGCGGCGCTGATGCGACGGGTGGGCCGGGCGGGGCCGTCCAGCCCGGCGCTGCAGCGCGCGCTGCAACTGGCCTGGGGCCGGAACCTGGGCCGTATGGGCCAGGCGGTGGAGGCACGCCGCGCGCTGGCCCCGTTGCTGGTGGGCGACGCCGCGGATCAGGGCAGCCGCGTCCTGCGCTGGCGCGCCCGTGCCGCGATGGCGCAGCTGGACTGCACGAGCGCACCGGCGCGTGCGCGTGAGGCGCTGGTGCAGCTGCAGCAGGAACTGCAGGCGCAGTGGCCGCAGGGTGGGCAGCTGCTGCAGGAGGTGAACCGGGTGCGGGAGGCGTGCGCACCGGCGCAGATCGCGGCCAGCCCGTGAGCACGCTGGCTGAACGCCGCCCCGCATTCACCTCGGCGAATTAACGTCTGCGTGCCTATGATGGCCGGCCCTCCCTTGCCATCGCTGCCTGCATGCAACGACGCGACTTCCTCCGCAATGCCTCCGTGGCCCTGGCCGCCTTCGGCCTGCCTGCACTGCCGGCCTGTGCCGCGCAGGGCAACCAGGTCGGCCTGCGCCGGCTGGGCGAGCCGCAGCCGTTCGATTTCGCCTCGCTGAAAGGGCAGGCCCGCGCGCTGTCCCAAGCCGCCTACCAGAGCCACAAGCGGACCCTGCCGGGTCCGGTCGAAGCGTTGGACTGGGACCAGTACCAGTCCATCCAGTACCGCCAGGACCATGCCTTGTGGGCTGACCAGCCAGGCCGCTACCAGGCCAAGTTCTTCCACCTCGGCCTGTACTTCCATTCGCCGGTGCGGATGTTCGACGTGACCGACGGCAAGGCGCAGGAACTGGCCTACGACGGCGCGGCGTTCGACTACGGCAAGAGTGGCCTGAAGGGCAGCCATCTGCCGGCTGACCTGGGCTTTGCCGGCTTCCGTCTCAACACCCGCAAGGACACCGACCGCGACTTCGCCGCGTTCCTCGGTGCCAGCTATTTCCGCGCGGTCGGCAAGGAGGGCCAGTACGGCCAGTCCGCGCGCGGCCTGGCGATCGATACCGGCATGGGCAAACCCGAGGAATTCCCGGATTTCATCGCCTACTACCTGGAGCAGCCGGCGGCCGACTCCAACACCCTGGTGGTGTACGCCCTGCTGGATTCGCCGAGCACCACCGGCGCCTACCGCTTCGCGATCACCAACGGTGACGTGCTGCTGATGGACATCGACTGCGCGCTGTACCCGCGCAAGGCGATCGAGCGGCTCGGCATCGCCCCGTGCACCAGCATGTACCAGGTGGGCGAGAACGACCGCCGCATGGCCTGGGACTGGCGCCCGGAGATCCACGATACCGACGGCCTGTCGATGTGGACCGGGGCCGGTGAATGGATCTGGCGCCCGCTGTGCAACCCGTACCACCTGCGCTTCAACATGTTCGTGGACAACAACCCGCGCGGCTTCGGCCTGCTCCAGCGCGACCGCAATTTCGATCACTACCAGGACGACGGCGTCTTCTACGAGAAGCGCCCGTGCCTGTGGGTGGAACCGAAGGGGCAGTGGGGCAAGGGCTCGGTGCAGCTGGTTGAAATCCCGACCGTGGATGAGACCTTCGACAACATCGTGGCGTTCTGGAATCCCGAGGCCAAGCCGCAGCCCGGCCAGGAGCTGCTGCTCGGCTACCGCCTGTACTGGGGCGCGCAGCCGCCGGCGCGTACGCCACTGGCGCACTGCGTGGCCAGCCGCACCGGCCTGGGTGGGGTGATCGGCAAGAAGCGCGAGTACTTCTCGTGGCGCTTCGCGGTCGATTTCGAAGGCGGCGAGCTGGCCGCGTTGATCGACAAGGGTGAAGTGGAGGCCGTGGTCCAGGTCAGCCGTGGCCGCACCGAGATCGTCTCGGCGCGCCCGCTGCGCGAGATCAAGGGCTACCGCGCGATGTTCGATGTGGTACCGCCGGAGGACACCACCGAGCAGATCGATATCCGCCTGTACCTGCGCAGCGGCGGCAAGACCCTGACCGAAACCTGGCTGTATCAGTACAGCCCGCCGCCGAAGGGTGCGCTGGAGCGCACGTTGTATTGATCAAAGCGGCAATGGGACCTGTGCCGGGTCGATTCTTCCCTCGCCGCGCGTGATCTTCTTGAACTCCGCGCGGCTCACCGACACGTAGCGCTCGTTGCCGCCGATCTCCACCTGCGGGCCGTCCTGCACCGCGTGGCCGTGCTCGTCCACGCGCACGGTCATCGTGGCCTTCTTGCCGCTGTGGCAGATCGTCTTGATCTCCTGCATCTCATCGGCCCAGGCCAGCAGGTACTGGCTGCCTTCGAACAGCTCACCGCGGAAATCGGTGCGCAGGCCGTAGCAGAGCACCGGGATGCGCATCTGGTCGACCACCTCGCTCAGCTGCCAGACCTGGCTGCGGGTCAGGAACTGCGCTTCATCGACCAGTACGCAGCCCAGCGGACCGTGCGTGTCGATGTCCTCGGCGATCAGCTGCTGCAGGTCGGTGTCCTGCTGGAACGCGATCCCGTCGGCCTTCAGGCCGATCCGCGAGGCGACCACGCCGCGCCCGGCGCGGTCGTCCAGCCGCGGGGTCAGGATGGCCACGCGCATGCCCCGCTCGCGGTAGTTGTGCGCCGACTGCAGCAGGGTCGTGGTCTTGCCGGCGTTCATCGCCGAATAATAGAAATAGAGCTTGGCCATGCCGGGATTTTATCCCTTCGGCGGTCCCGGCATGACCTTGTCGCCTCAGTCCTGATGGCCCGGCACCGTGGCCGGCAGGCCAACTTCGACCGAACCGGTGCCGATGGCACGGCCAGCCGCCTCCAACTGCCGGTCCTGCCATTGCCAGTACTGGGCTGGCTGCCAGTATTCGTCGCGGTAGAACACATCCGGCTCCAGGAACCGCAGGCCGCGCGCATCCCGGGCCACCATGCGCATGCCGCCGACCGCGCCGGTGTGGCTGCCGGTGACGTTGAGCAGACCACGACGCAACTCGCGCTCCAGCCGCGGCTGGGCCGCCTTGTCCCCGAACTCGGCGTACACCGCCGGGCCCACCTGCAGAGCACGGGCCTGTTCGGCCGGCTCCAGCCCGGCCCAGTAGCGTTCGCGCAGCCCAAGCAGAAATCCGGTCCCGCGTTCAGCGGCGAGGTCCATCCACGCATAGGCCACGGCCCGGTCCTGGGCGCCGCCCTGGCCGTTCCACCACATCTCGGCGAGCGCGGCCTGGGACAACTTGTCGGCGTAGCGGGCACCGAGGCGGTAGTAGCGCCGTGCGTCTTCGAAGCGGCCGCGGGCCTGGGCCTCCTTGCCGTGCTTGCGGTAGCGCAGGTCGGGGTGGCTGACCAGGAACGCATCGGTCTCCTGTGCGTCCTGGGCGCGCAGATCCGGTTGGCTGGACTGCGCCCATGCCGGAACGGTCACGAGTACGGCGATCATGCCCCCCATCTGCCACGCCTTCCTGATAGTCACGTCACGTCGCCTCCGTTGCGTCGATGGGCGCCATGTTCGATCCACTGATGTGAAGGCGTCAACTCCGCGCGGTCGCGCGTCGATGCAGGCCGAGCAAGGCCGGTACAATGCCCCTCCCCTGGAGATGGCATGCACGGTCTCAATCCTCCCCAACACGCGGCAGTGATGCACTGCGAAGGTCCTCTGCTGGTGCTTGCGGGCGCGGGCAGCGGCAAGACGCGCGTGATCGTGGAGAAGATCGGCCAGCTGATCGCCAGCAAGCGCTACCCGGCGCGGCGGATCGCGGCGATCACCTTCACCAACAAATCGGCCAAGGAAATGCGCGAGCGCGTGGCCAAGCGCCTGCGCGGTGGCGACGCCGATGAAGTGACGATCTGTACGTTCCACGCGCTGGGGCTGAAGTTCCTGCAGATTGAACATGCGGCCGTCGGGCTCAAGCGCGGGTTCTCGATCTTCGATGCAGACGATTCGACCGCGCAGGTGAAGGACCTGATGTACGGGGCCAAGCCGGACGACATCGAGGACGTGAAGAACCTGATCTCGCGCGCCAAGAACGCCGGCCTCTCACCCGAGCAGGCGATGGCCGCGGCGCGCAGCACGCGCGAGAAGGAAGCGGCCAGCGTCTACGAGCGGTACCAGCTGCGCCTGACCGCGTTCAACGCGGTCGATTTCGATGACCTGATCCGGCTGCCGGTGCAGGTGCTGGAAGAGAATCCGGAGATCGCCATCGCCTGGCGCGAACGCATCGGCTACCTGCTGGTCGACGAATGCCAGGACACCAACGATGCGCAGTACCGGCTGCTCAAGCAGCTGGCCGGCAGCAAGGGCAACTTCACCTGCGTGGGCGATGACGATCAGTCGATCTACGCCTGGCGCGGTGCGAACCCGGAAAACCTGCAGCAGATGGCGCGCGATTATCCTGCGCTGGAAATCATCAAGCTGGAGCAGAACTACCGCTGCTCCAACCGCGTGCTGCGCGCGGCCAACGCGCTGATCGCCAACAACCCGCACGAGCATCTGAAGAAGCTGTGGAGCGACCAGGCCGACGGCGAGCGCATCCGTGTGTGGGAGTGCCGCAACAGCGAGCACGAAGCGGAAAAGGTCGCGGCGGAAATCGCCTTCCTGGCCACCTCCAAGAAGATTCCGTGGAGCGATTTCTGCATCCTGTTCCGCGGCAATTTCCAGTCGCGGCCGCTGGAAAAAGCGCTGCAGCTGGTGCGTGCGCCGTACCACATCACCGGCGGCACCGCGTTCCTGGAACGGCAGGAGGTCAAGGACACGCTGTCCTGGCTGCGCCTGCTGGTGAACCCGGATGACGATACGGCGTTCATGCGCGCGGTGCAGTCGCCCAAGCGCGAAGTGGGCGCCGGTACGCTGGCCAAGCTGGCCGAGCTGGCCTCGGAAAAAGATCTGCCGATGGCGCATGCTGCCGAAGCGATCGGTGCGCTCTCGCAGTTGCCGCCGCGCGCGGCCAACGGGCTGAGCCGCTTCACCGACATCCTGCGCGACCTGCGCGCGGAGATGCCCAAGCTCAGCTCCGGTGATCTGGTGCGCAAGCTGGTGAAGGACTCCGGGCTGGTCTCGGACCTGCGCAGTGCATGCAAGGAAGAGTCTGTCTACCAGCGCCGCCTTGGCAACCTGGAAGAACTGGCGCAATGGTTCGAAGGCGGCCCGAGGGGTGCCTCCACGGCGGATCTGGCCGCGCAGCTGGCGTTGCTTTCACGCAACGACAAGGACGACGGCGGCAACCAGGTGCGGATGATGACCATGCACGCCTCCAAGGGCCTGGAATTCCCGTACGTGTTCATCATCGGCTGCGAAGACGGTGTGCTGCCGCACCAGGTCAGCCTGGACGAAGGCAACCTGCAAGAAGAGCGGCGCCTGCTGTACGTGGGCATCACCCGCGCCAAGGTGCAGCTGTGGATGAGTTACAGCAAGCTCACCCGCAAGTTCGGCGAGCACGTGCGGCTCAAGCCCAGCCGCTTCTTCGATGAGATACCGGCCGAGGAAATGCAGCGCGATGGTGCAGATCCCGTCGCCGATGCCGCGCGCAAGAAAGAGCGTGCCAGCGCGGGCCTGGCGGCGATCCAGGCACTGTTCGACTGAGCATCGTCGGGTAGAGCCACCCCATGGGTGGCTCTACGGCACAATCGGCCTATCACCCTTCACCGGTACCCGCATGTCCGCCGTGATCCAGACCGACCGCCTGCACCTGCGCCTGATCGACCCCGACCATGACGCGGCCGACATGCTGGCCCTGCTCAACGAGCCCGGTTTCATCCGCAACATCGCCGACCGCGGCGTACGCACCCTGGCGCAGGCGCGTGACTACACCGCCGAGCGCGTGCTCGGCAGCTACACCCTCAATGGCTTTGGCATGTACGCCGTGATCCGCCGCGAGGACGGCGCATGGCTGGGCAACGCCGGTCTGGTCCGCCGCGCCGGGCTGCCGGCACCGGACATCGGCTATGCACTGCTGTCGCAGTACGAAGGCCACGGCTACGCGTTGGAAGCCGCGCGCGGGGTGCTGCATTACGCGCGCGATGTACTCGGCCATGCCGATCTGTACGGCATCGTCTCGCCGGACAACGTGCGCTCCGCCGCGCTGCTGCGCAAGCTGGGCATGGAGGATCGCGGCGACTTGCTGCTGCCGCCGCCACACGAAGAAGTGGTGCTGCTGTTTGCCACGCCGGGCGCGCCGGCCCCCCAACGGTAAAGCCGACCGTCGCTCGGCTGCGCTCCGCAAGCCAGCCAATCAGCACCACTGGGTAGAGCCGACCGTTGGTCGGCTGCTCTCAGCCCCCCAACTGTGCGCGCAGCTCTGCCAGCTGTTCCTGCAGCTCGGCCACGGTGGCCTCCAACTGCTGCACGCGGGACTCCAGTACCGGAGTGGCACCGCCGCCGCCGGCACCGGACGGCGCCGACCGGTACTGCTCGGCCAAGGCCTGCACGTCCACCGGGCCGGCCAGCAGGTGCATGTAGCGGTCTTCGCGCTGGCCGCTGGCGCGTGGCAGCTGGACCGCCATGCCGCGCTGGATCATGCGCTCCAGGTGGTGGCGCAGTTCGTCCACGTCCTGGAAGCGGACCAGGCGCTCGCTGCGGGTCAGCAGTTCATTGAGGGTCTGCGGGCCGCGCAGCAGCAACAGGCCCAGGATCGCCAGCTGCTGGCGGGTCAGGTCCAGCGCGGCACCGGCGCGGTGTTCGTAGCGCTCGGCGCGCGAGGAGTACTGCTGGCGCGCCAGGCCCAGGGTCTCCAGCTGGCGCAGCGCGTGGTGCACATCGCCGGCCGACAGGGCCATGACCGGCTCGCGGGCGGTCTTCTGGTTGGCCGCCACCTGGGCGGCGTTGACCGTCAGCGGGTAGGCGTCCGGGGTGGTCGCCTCCTTCTCGATCAGGCAGCCCAACGCGCGGGCCTGGGCCGCGCTGAGCACGGGCAGGGCAGGGGTCTGGGTGTCGTCGGTCATGGGGCGCTCCGGGGTGTTTCAGGGGCGTGCAGCATAGCCGAGCCCCGCCTGCGGCATGAATGCCGCGGGACAAGCCGGTAAACTGGCGCGAATCTGTTGCCGGTGAATGCCATGCGTCGTAGTGCTGTTTCCCTGTCCGTGCTTGCCTGCGCCGTTATGGCGCTGAGTGCCTGCAAGCGCACTGAAACCCCGGCCGATGCCGCCCCGCCAGCCGCCGCTGCCGCGGCCAGTGCACCGGCCGCCACCGGCGATGCCGCCGTGGCCGCCAACGACAACCTCAATGCCGTGCTGTGGATGCAGCGTTCGCAGGAGTACCGGGCGATCACCGAGCAGACCTACCGTTCGGCCGCCGATCACCTGGACAAGGCCCTCAAGGAACCCAACTGGGACGCGCTGGTGCCTGAAGAACGCGGCAATGCCGCCAAGGGCCTGAAGCCGGCCGTGGTGCTGGATGTGGACGAAACCGTGCTGGACAACTCGCCCTACCAGGCGCGCCTGGTGCGCGATGGCAAGGAATACGACGAGCTGAGCTGGGACCAGTGGGTGGCCGAAAAGAAGGCCAAGGCGATTCCGGGCGTGGTCGATTTCGCCAAGGCCGCCAACGCCAAGGGCGTGACCCTGCTGTACATCTCCAACCGCGCCGTGCATCTCAAGGACGCCACCCTGGCCAACCTGCGCGAGCAGGGCCTGCCGGTGGCCGACGACAGCGTGTTCCTCGGCCTGGGCACCGTGGTGGACGGCTGCGAGCAGGCCGGCAGCGAGAAGAACTGCCGCCGCCGCCTGGCCGGCCAGAACTACCGCGTGCTGATGCAGTTCGGCGACCAGCTGGGCGACTTCGTGGAAGTCACCGCCAACACCAACGATGGCCGCGATGCGCTGCTGCAGCAGTACCACGACTGGTTCGGCGAGCGCTGGTGGATGCTGCCCAACCCGACCTACGGCGGCTTCGAGCCGGCACAGTTCAACAACGATTACAGCCAGTCGCGCCAGGCCCGCCACGACGCCAAGCGCGCCGCGCTGGATTACGCACCGTGAGCCGCGCGCCGCTGCCGCTGCGGGACGAGGAGCGCCTGATCTTCGCGCTCGACGTGCCCGGCCGCGCCGACGCGCTGGCCTGGGTCGATCGCCTCGGTGATGCCGTGTCGTTCTACAAGATCGGCATGGAACTGCTGGCCTCCGGCGAGTACTTCGAGGTGCTCGAGGCGCTGGCCGCACGCGACAAGCGGGTGTTCGTCGATCTGAAGTTCTTCGACATCCCGGCCACCGCCGCGGCGGTGATCAAGCGCCTCTCGCAGTGGCCGGTGAGCTACGCCACCATCCATGGCTGGCACCCGGCGATGATGGAGGCCTGCGCGGCCGCCAACGGCAGCGACATGCGCCTGCTGGCGGTGACCGTGCTGACCTCGATGGGGCGCAGCGACTTGGCCCAGATGGGCATCGACCGCGAGCCGGTCGAGGTGGTGGTCGAACGCGCGCTGGCCGCCCAGGCCGTCGGCATCGATGGCGTCATTGCCTCCGGCCAGGAGGCTGGGCCGATCCGCGCCGCCACCGGCGCCGGCTTCTCGATCGTCTGCCCGGGCATCCGCCCCGGCGGGCCGGTCGGGGATGACCAGAAGCGCACCGTGGGCGTGGCCCAGGCGTTCGCCGATGGCGCCGATGCGATCGTGGTCGGTCGCCCGATCCGGCTCGCCAGCGACCCGCAGGCCGCCGCGCGCGCCATCCAGGCCGAGATCGCCCAGGCGCTCGCCGCGCGCTGAGGCGGTGACGGGGCGGCACCGCCCCGTCACACCTGGTTTTTCTGTACATTCAAGGGCTTGCGCACGGAGCGCAGGGTCGGTAGGTCTGCCGGCTTGCCGCTGTCACCGAACAGGCCGCAAGATGCGGACCGGTCCGGGGAGTCCGAATTCATGTCCATGTCGTTGAAGCCGTGGCAGTACCGAGGGCAGGCGTTGGCGCTGGCCCTGTGCGGGTTGGTGCTGCTCAGTGCCTGCAAGGACAAGCAGATCGACCCCGATGCACCGGCGTCCGAGCCGGTCGCGGCCCTGCAGCAGCTGGCGCAGCGGGTCGCCGACAACGATCTGGTCGGCTACGCGAAGGCAGCGGTGCCGCCGGCCCAGTACGCGCGCCTGCAGGGCGCCTGGAGCCAGGGCCACAGCCGTTGGCCGCTGACCGAGCTGCCGCTGGATGGGCAGTTGCTGCCGATGCTCACTGCGCTGTCGCGGCCGGACGCGCCGCAGCGGCTGCAACGCTCGTTCGATACCCAGATCGCCGGCCAGGCCACGCAGGTCCGCCAGGCGGCCCATTCGATGGGATTGTTCGGCGAGCAGTACCTGCGCAACCAGAGCGAGTACAGCGACAGCGAGCGCGCCCACTACACCCAGGTGGTGAACGCGCTCAGCCGCTGGGCCGCCGCGGCGCCACTGACGGACAAGCAGCGGGCGAAGACGACCATCACCCTGCTCACCGCTACCGCGCGCACTGCCGGGCTGTCCGCGGATGCCGAACTGCAGGCCGCGGGCATGGAAGAAAGCCTGCGCCGGCTCGGGCCCTTCATCAAAGCCTTCAAGACGGCCCTGGCCAGTTACGGGCTGTCGCTGGACGCGGCGTTGACCGAGCTGCGCGGCGAGCTGACGTCCGCGCTGGGCGACGACGCGGTGGTGCGGATCCAGTACACGCTGGCCGGCGAACAGATCGACGCCCAGGTGCGGATGACACGGCGCGACGGGCATTGGTACGTGACCCGCACGCTGGAAGACACCGATGCGCTGCTGCAGGCCGCCGACGCCGCACAAGCTGAACATGACGCCCGCCAAGCGGCCGACGCAGAGGCGGCGGCGGCGGTCAAGGACGGTGCTTCTGCATCGGCTAAGCCATAATGAAGCCGATGCCGAACCAGAATCCCCTGCCTTTCCCCGGTGAAGAGCCGCCCAAGACGCCGGACGCCATGTCCTCGTCGCCCGCTACCGTGCCGTCCGACGGTGCTGCCGCCCCGGTTCCACCGGCCGCTGGCGCGCCCGTGGAGGCCGTTGCCGTCGATGCGGAGCCGTCCACCGTCGTGCCGTCCGCGATCGTGCCCGGCACCCGCCCCCCCAGCGGTCGCCCGCCGTGGTGGGCGCGCCTGCTCGGCCGCCTGGTCGAGCCGTGGCTGTCGCTGAAGATCGAACCCGAACACCCCGGCCAGTACAACGATGGCCGCCCGGTGGTCTACGTGCTGGAGGACTACGGTCTGTCCAACGCGCTGATCCTGGACAAGGCCTGCCGCGAAGCCGGCCTGCCCTCGCCACTGGTGCCGATCGCCGGCGATCCGACCGGGCGCAGGCGCGCCTACCTGGCCCTGTCGCGCCGGAGCAGCAGCAACTCGCTGATCCCCGAGCAGCGGGGCGCCAAGACCCACTCGGACTCGCTGGCCAAGGTGCTGCAGGCGCACCGCGCCCGCGGCGAGCTGGACGTGCACCTGGTGCCGGTGTCGATCTTCGTCGGCCGCGCGCCGGACAAGCAGAGCGGCTGGTTCGCGGTGCTGTTCTCGGAAAACTGGGCCCTGGTGGGTCGTTTCCGTCGCCTGCTGGCGGTGCTGCTCAACGGCCGCAGCACGATCGTGCGCTTCGCCCCGCCGATCTCGCTGCGCACCACGGTCGATGAGGGGCTGGACCCCGAACGCACCGTGCGCAAGCTGCAGCGCGTGCTGCGCACCCATTTCCGCCGCATCCGCGAATCGGTGATCGGGCCGGATCTGTCGACCCGCCGCCTGCTGGTGGACAAGGTGCTCGACGCGGACACCGTGCGCGAAGCGATCGCCTCGCAGGCCAAGCGCGACAACTCCAAGCCGGCCGATGCCTGGAAAAAAGCCCACGCCTACGCGTGGGAAATCGCCGCGGACTACTCCAGTCCGGTGGTGCGCTCGGCCAGCTTCATGCTCAGCCATGTCTGGAACCGCATCTACGCCGGCGTGCTGGTCCACCACCTGGACAAGTTCAAGGCGGCCGCGCCCGGGCATGAAGTGGTGTATGTGCCCAGCCACCGCAGCCACATGGATTACCTGCTGCTGTCCTACCTGCTGTACGACCGCGGCATCGTGCCGCCGCACATCGTGGCCGGCATCAATCTCAACCTGCCGGTGGTCGGCACGCTGCTGCGCAAGGGCGGTGCGTTCTTCATCCGCCGCTCGATCCGTGGCAACGCGCTGTACTCGGCGGTGCTCAGCGAATACGTGGCGCAGCTGGTCGCCGGCGGCTACTCGATCGAGTATTTCGTCGAAGGTGGCCGCTCGCGCACCGGGCGCCTGCTGCAGCCCAAGGGCGGCATGATCTCGATGACGCTGCGCGCCTTCCTGCGCCAGCCGCGCAAGCCGGTGCTGTTCCAGCCGGTCTACATCGGCTATGAAAAGCTGATGGAGGGCGGCAGCTACCTGGACGAACTGTCCGGCCGGCCGAAGGAAAAGGAATCGATCTGGTCGCTGTTGTGGTCGATCCCGAAGGTGCTCAAGCAGAACTACGGCCAGGTCGTGGTGAATTTCGGCGAGCCGATCGCGCTTAACGACGTGCTCGCCCAGCGTGCACCGGACTGGAATGGCCAACCGGTCGGCGAGGACGAGAAGCCCTCGTGGTTGTCCGGCACGGTGGATCACCTGGCCGAACGCATCCAGGTGCATATCAACGGTGCTGCCGACGTCAATCCGATCAACCTGCTCGCGCTGGCGCTGCTGTCCACGCCCAAGCATGCGATGGGCGAGGCGGACCTGATCGCGCAGATCGAACTGTGCAAGACCCTGCTGGTCGAGATGCCCTACTCGGACCGGGTGACGGTGACCCCGCACTCGCCGGAGCGGATCATCGCCCACGCCGAGGAAATCAACGTCCTCACCCGCATCAAGCACCCGCTGGGTGACGTGCTCAGCGTCAGTGGCGACACCGCGGTGCTGCTGAGCTACTTCCGCAACAACGTCATCCACCTGTTCACCGCCTCGTCGTGGGTGGCCTGCTGCTTCCAGAACAACCGCCGCATGAGTCGCACCGGCCTGGTCCAGCTGGGCCGCACGGTGTATCCGTTCCTGCAGGCCGAGCTGTTCCTGCCGTGGACCGAAGACGAGTTCGCCCAGCGCATCGAGCAGACCATCAACGTGTTCGTGCGCGAAGGGCTGCTGCAGAACATCAACGATGACGACGGCGGCATCCTGGCGCGCAACACCGGGCAGACCGACGAAGTCTTCCGCCTGCGCGCGATCGGCCATTCGCTGCAGCAGGCGTTCGAGCGCTATTACATCGCGATCTCGGTGCTGGTGAAGAACGGCCCCGGCACGTTGGGTGCGGCCGAGCTGGAAAGCCTGTGCCAGCAGGCCGCGCAGCGACTGAGCCTGCTCTATGCGCCGGCCGCGCCGGAGTTCTTCGACCGCACGCTGTTCCGCGGCTTCATCCAGAAGCTGCGCGAACTGCGCCTGGTGTGGCCGGATGAAAACAGCAAGCTGCTGTTCGATGCGCGCCTGGACGCGTGGGCGAAGGATGCGAAGTTCATCCTCGGCCGCGAGCTGCGCCATACCATCGAGCGTGTCAGCCCGGAAGCGGCGAAGCCGGAAGAGCCGGTCGCCACGGATTGACGACGGCACGTCGTCAATCCGGACGCACCGTCCTTGCCTACGGGTAGAGCCACGCGATGCGTGGCTGGCTCAGGCCGGCTCGTCCGGAATCAGCATGTCTTCCAGCTTGGCGATGCAGTCCTTCAACTGCAGCTTGCGCCGCTTCAGGCGCTTGGCTTCAAGCTCATCGTCGCCGTTGGCGGCCATGCGCAGGATCTGATCATCCAGCGCACGATGCTCCTGCCGAAGGAGGGCAAGGCGGGCAGTGATATCGGCGGGTGTCATGGTGTCCACAGGCTCCGAGCATACACATCCCCGATGACCGCCGGGAGTGAACGCAGTCACTTCCCGGCCCCTGTGAGGGCGCGTTGCAGCCGGTAGAATGCGTGCATGAGCGCTGCTGTCATCCGCCTGCCCGATCCCGTCCCGCGCGCCCGCGATCCGCGCGCGCCCGGCGGCGTGCAGGACCGGCTGGCGCGGCAACTGCGCCGCCAGGTCGGCCAGGCCATCGCGGACTTCGGCATGATCGAGGCCGGCGACAAAGTGATGGTGTGCCTGTCCGGTGGCAAGGACAGCTACACCCTGCTCGACATCCTGTTGCAGCTGCAGAAAAAAGCGCCGGTCCCGTTCGAGCTGGTCGCGGTGAACCTGGACCAGAAGCAGCCGGGTTTTCCCGAGCACGTGCTGCCGACCTACCTGGCCTCGATCGGTGTGCCGTTCCAGATCATCGAGCAGGACACCTATTCGGTGGTCAGCCGGGTGATTCCCGAAGGTCGCACGATGTGTTCGCTGTGCTCGCGTCTGCGCCGTGGCGCGCTGTACCGGCATGCGGCCGAACACGGCTTCACCAGGATCGCGCTGGGCCACCACCGCGATGACAGCGTGGCCACGTTCTTCCTCAATCTGTTCCACCACGCCAAGCTCTCGGCGATGCCGCCCAAGCTGCGCAGCGACGACGGCCAGCACATCGTGATCCGCCCGCTGGCCTACGTGAGCGAGGCAGACATCAGCGCCTACGCGCAGGCGCGCGCTTTCCCGATCATTCCCTGCACGCTGTGTGGCAGCCAGGACACCCTGCAGCGCCGCCAGGTGGAACAGATGCTGCAGCAGTGGGAACGCGAGCAGCCCGGCCGCATCGACCAGATCGCCCGCGCGCTGGGCAACATCCATCCCTCGCAGCTGGCCGATCCGGCCCTGTTTGATTTCATGGCACTGGGGCGCGCCACTGCGGCCCCGCTGCCCGACCCGCCGGCCTGGGCCGGCACTGCCCACGACCCCGGCCACGCCCCCGGCCCGGCCTGAGCCACGCCGGCGCGCCCGCCCTCCCTTTCACGCTCTTACTCTGGACGTCCATGTTCTTTCGCAACCTGACGCTGTTCCGCTTCCCGACCGCCACCGATTTCTCCGACGTAGACACCCTGCTGCCGCAGGTGCTGCTCAAGCCGGTCGGTCCGCTTGAAATGAATTCGCGCGGCTTCATCTCGCCGTTCGGCCGTGAAGAAAAGGCCGTGTTCTCGCACCGCGTGGGCGATGCGCTGTGGCTGACCGTGGGCGGTGAGGACAAGATCCTGCCGGGCGCGGTGGTCAACGATCTGCTCGCGCGCAAGCTCGAGGAGATCGAAGAGAAGGAAGGCCGCAAGCCCGGTGGCCGCGAGCGCAAGCGCATGAAGGACGATCTGCTGCACGAACTGATGCCGCGCGCCTTCGTGAAGAGCTCGCGTACTGACGCGCTGATCGACCTGACCCACGGGTACGTCGCCGTGGACTGTTCGAGCAGCAAGAAGGGCGAGAACATGATGTCCGACATCCGTGGCCTGCTCGGCAGCTTCCCGGCGATGCCGTTGAATGCCGAAGTGGCGCCGCGCTCGATCCTGACCGGCTGGATCGCCGGGGAAACCCTGCCGACCGGGCTGAGCCTGGGCGAAGAGTGCGAGATGAAGGACCCGGCCGAGGGCGGTGCAGTGGTCAAGTGCCAGCACCAGGAACTGCGCTGCGACGAGATCGACAAGCATCTGGACGCCGGCAAGCAGGTGACCAAGCTGGCCCTGGTCTTCGAGGACAACCTGTCCTTCGTGCTGGGCGACGACCTGATCGTGCGCAAGCTGAAGTTCCTGGATGGCGCGCTGGACCAGCTCGAGCACGCCGACGATGACGGCCGCCGCGCCGAACTGGATGCCCGTTTCGCCCTGCAGAGCGGCGAAGTGCGCCGCCTGTTCCTGCTGCTGGAAGAGGCCTTCAAGCTGAGCAAGGCGGACTGATCGGTTTCGATCAGTCCCCAGTCATGCGCCGGTCACGGCCGGCGCTATGCTGTACCCATGTCCGGATTCCTCCGCCGCCTGATTTCGCCGGCTGTCAGCACGCTGCAGCGCGATACGGTACGGCTGCGCCTGGAGGATGCCGAGATCGATGTCCTGCGTGTGCGCGATCCGCGTGCGCGCCGGATCAAGCTCAGCGTCGATGAGCGCGGTGTACGCCTGACCCTGCCACCGCGCGCCAGCCTGGTGATGGGCGAGCGTTTTCTCGACCAGCATCGCGGCTGGTTGTCCGAACAACTGCGCAGCTACCAGGCCACCAACCTGCCGCCACCGCTGGTGATCGGCGAGCCGGGGGTGCTGCCACTGCGCGGTGCGCTGCTGCCGCTGCGCTGGGAATCCGGCCGCTACGCGCACATGCACGTGGATGAGCAGGGCGCCTGCCTGCACTGGCCCACACGCGGCACCGATGCCACGCTGCGCCGCACCCTGCGCGAGTTCTACGAAGCCCAGACCCGTGCCGATGTCGGCCAGTGGCTGCCGCGTTATCTGCCTGGTCTGCCGCGTGCACCGGCGCGGCTGCGGCTGAAGGTGATGTCCTCGCAATGGGGCTCGCTGGCGCCGGATGGCAGCATGGCGCTCGATCTGGCCCTGGTGTTGGGGCGGCCTTCGGCGTTCGAGTACGTGCTGGTGCACGAGCTCTGCCATCTGATCCAGGCCAATCACTCGCCGGCGTTCTGGGCCGAAGTGGAAAAGCGCTTCCCGGCGTGGCATGCCGAGCGGGACTATTTCCAGCTCGAAGGGCGGCGGCTCAAGGCGATGCTGCGGCAGCTGCTGACCCCGGCACCGTAACGGCGGCGGCAACGCTCGCTCCTCACCGGTAGTGCCGGCCGCTGGCCGGCAATCACGCGAGGGTGAGTTGATGAGGAGCCGGCCAGCGGCCGGCACTACCGGAGCGGTGTGCCGTCAGTTGCCCATCCGCACCGCCGCAGCCTGCGCCCACCGCGCCGCCACCCGTGGCGCGGTGATGCACACGGCCTGATCGGTCACGGTGGTGACCGCACGCTCCAGCAGCTGGATGTCGGCTTCGTGCTGGCGGGCGACGTGCGGGTCTTCGAAGAAGATCGCGCGTTGGCAATGCCCTTCCAGCACGCGGTCGGCGATCTGCGCATCGCCGCCCATCGGGCCGCTCTGGTAGCGCGTCACCCATTCCTCGCCCTGCGGCCAGCCGCGGCCCCAGGCCAGTTCGTTGAGGCGCTGCCCGGTGGTGCCGGTGCCGACGCGGCTGCGGAACCGCGACAGCACCGCGAAGTGTTCATCGGCGAAGGCCAGCATCGCCGGCTTCATCGCGTCATGCGCGATCAGGGCCAGCGTGTGCTGTTCGAAGGCATGCAGGTCATCGGCACCCGGGTCTGGCGCCAGGCCGGCATGCAGGCGCTCCACCTCCACCCAGTCGCGCGCGGTGGCGACGGTGGAGATGAAGGGTTTACCGTGGATCACGCACTGGCGCTTGAGCGCAGTCGCTTCCGGAAAGACCGAGGAAGGATCGACCGGGTCCATCAGGTAGATCGCGCCGTCCAGCGTGCGCTCCGGCGTGCCCATCCCGACCACCTCGGCCACTAGCTTCATCAGGCCGCCCTCGCGGCCGTTCGGGTAGCGCCGCAGCGGGGCGAAGTCCTGCAGGAAGCCCAGCCGCTGGATCGCATCGAAGGTGCGCCCGACCGCATGCAGCTCGACGCCCAGTTCGCGCAGGCCGGTGTCACTGGCGCGCAGCCAGCGGAACAGCGCGGCGTGCTTGTCGTGGTGATGCAGGCGGTTCGCGGCCAGGCCAATGCGCATGGGGGCAGTCCAAAGGGAGTCGTCGCCAGTGTAAGCCGTTCAGGTTGCACCGATGCAAGCTGCGAAACGTGATGCGGCTCACGCGCCTTCACGCATTTTCGTACTTGTTGCATGGTGTCGGCAGGGGCCATATCCGACAGTGGAGGTCGTCCGTCAATCAGGAAACCCCTGCCATGACTCTCTTCCCTTCCCCCGTCACCACCTCATCCCCGCCCGCTGCCTCGGAGACGGGCCGCCGCATCCGCGCGCTGGCCGCCGTGCTGCGCGAGGCACCCCAGGCCGATGCCGAGATGCTGCTGGCCGGGCTGGCGCGCATGCTGGATGCGCATATCGGGCGCGGCCACGATGATGTGGTCAGCAACCGCTGCATCCGCGACCAGCTCGACAACATCGAGCTGCTGATGGCGCTGGAGATCGAGCGGGCCGGCGTGCGTCACACGCCGGTACCCGCGGTAGCGCGCGCCGCTTGAGAGGCGCGCCTGGGTAGGGCCCGCCGTTACGCCGAAAGCAGCTGCACGATGCTGCCGGCCGCATCGCGGCCCTCGGCCACCGCCGTCACCACCAGATCCGCGCCGCGGACCGCATCGCCACCGGCGAACAGGCGCGGGTGCGCGGTCTGGAACGGCAGGCGGCCACTGCCGCCGGCCACGATGCGACCGTTGTTGCCGGCCTCTACGCCGTGGTCAGTCAGCCAGCCCGGTGCGCTCGGCGAGAAGCCGAAGGCGATGATCACCACGTCCGCTTCCAGCAGCGATTCACTGCCTTCGATAGGCACCGCGCTGCGGCGGCCCTGGGCATCCGGATCGGACAGGGTCGTCTCGACCACCATCACCCCGATCACTTCGTCATCGGCACCCGCCTCGATCGACAACGGCTGGCGGTTGAACAGGAAGCGCACGCCTTCCTCGCGGGCGTTGGCCACTTCGCGTGCCGAGCCGGGCATGTTGGCTTCGTCACGGCGGTAGGCGCAGGTCACCTTGGCCGCGCCGAGCCGGATCGCGCTGCGCACGCAGTCCATGCCGGTATCGCCACCGCCCAGCACCACCACGCGCTTGCCCTCCAGATCGGGCAGGGCGATCTGGTCCTCCCAGCCAGCGATCGGCCGGCCATGGGCATCGCTGCCACTGACGATGCGGCTGTTCTGCACCAGGAACGGCAGCGCCGGCAGCACGCCCTTGAGGTCCTGGCCGAGCAGGCCGCCATCGGTATAGCGGTATGCGCCGGTGCCCACGAACACCGCGTCGTACTCGGCCAGCAGCGCATCGATACTCACATCGCGGCCGATCTCCACGCCGAGGCGGAACTGCACGCCCATGCCCTCCAGCACGTTGCGGCGGCGGCTGATCACCGATTTGTCCAGCTTGAAACTGGGGATGCCGAACTGCAGCAGCCCACCGATCTGTTCGTAGCGGTCATACACCACGGCTTGGATGCCGGCATGCGCCAGCTTGTCGGCGCAAGACAGCCCGGCCGGGCCGGCGCCGATCACCGCCACGCGCTTGCCGGTGGCTTCCACCGCGCTCATGTCCGGTCGCCAGCCGGTGGCCAGCGCGGTATCGACGATGTACTTCTCCACGGCGCCGATGGTGACCGCGCCGAATTCCTCCAGCGTGCAGCTGCCTTCGCACAGCCGGTCCTGCGGGCACACCCGGCCACACACTTCCGGCAGCGGGTTGGTCGAATGGCACAGCGTGGCCGCTTCATGGATGCGGTTTTCCTGCACCAGCTGCAGCCATTGCGGGATCGCGTTGTGCACCGGGCACTTCCAGCTGCAGTACGGATTGCCGCAATCCAGGCAGCGACCGGCCTGGAACTGCGCGTCTTCCTTGCCGAACTTGCCGTACAGCTCGCCCCAGTCGCCGGAGGTGCGCAGTTCGACCGGGATGCGCTGCGGCATCGTCCGGGGCAGATCGAGGAACTGGAAAGCTTGCTTGCGGCTCATGGGTGGGCCCTGCGGTGGTGAGTTGCCGGCCAACGGCCGGCACTACAATGTGAGGTTGCCGGCCAGCGGCCGGCACTACAGCGGTGGGAACACGAGGCGCCGGTCGATACCGGCGCTTCTCCGCGCTTACGCAGCGCGGCGCAGTGAGTCGGTCAGCGATTCGATGCTGGCGGCCTTGGGTTTGACCAGCCAGAACTTGCCGACGTAATCGCGGAACTCATCAAGAATCTGCTGCGCCCAGATGCTGCCGGTCAGTTCGCGGTGGCGGCTGATCAGCGTATGCAGGTGCTGGCGATGGTTCTCGAAGCCTTCGGCCGAGATGCGGTGGATGTCGATCAGTTCGTGGTTGTAGCGGTCCACGAAATCACGGTCGATATCCAGCACGTAGGCCAGGCCGCCGGTGAAGCCGGCGCCGAAGTTCAGCCCGACCTTGCCCAGCACCAGCACGATGCCGTCGGTCATGTACTCGCAGCAGTGGTCACCGGCGCCTTCGATCACCGCCAGCGCGCCGGAGTTGCGCACGCCGAAGCGCTCGCCGGCACGGCCGGCGGCGAACAGCTCGCCACCGGTGGCGCCGTACAGGCAGGTGTTGCCGATGATCGCGGTGTTGCGCGCCTCGAAACGCGCGCCACGCGGCGGGCGCACGACCAGCCGGCCGCCGGCCATGCCCTTGCCGACGTAGTCGTTGGCCTCGCCTTCGACCTCCAGCTGCAGGCCGCCCACGTTGAACGCGCCGAAACTCTGACCGGCGGTGCCGCGGAAGCGCAAGGTCAGCGGCGCATCACTCATGCCCTGGTTGCCGTGCGTGCGCGCGATCTCGCCGGAGAGGCGGGTGCCGATCGAGCGGTCCGTGTTGTGGATCAGGAAGCGGTGTTCGCCGCCGAGCTTGCCGGCGATCGCCGGGGCCAGCAGGCCGTCCATCTGCGTGGCCAGGCTGTCCGGCGATTCGTACAGACGCTGCGCGGCGCAGTGGCTGCCGGCGTACTCGGCCGGGTTGAGCAGGCGCGACAGATCCACCTTGACGCCCGGGCGCGGGGAGACCTCCAGCTGCTGCAGCAGGTCGGTGCGGCCGACGATCTCGTCCAGCGAGCGCACGCCCAGGTAGGACAGCCAGCCACGCACTTCCTCGGCCAGCAGCCGGAAGAAATTCTCCACGCGCTCGGGCAGGCCGGTGAAGTACTGCGCGCGCAGGCGCTCGTCCTGGGTGGCCACGCCGGTGGCACAGTTGTTGAGGTGGCAGATGCGCAGGTACTTGCAGCCCAGCACGATCATCGGCGCGGTGCCGAAGCCGAAACTGTCCGCACCCAGCAGTGCGGCCTTGATCACGTCCAGGCCGGTCTTCAGGCCGCCATCGGTCTGCAGCAGGGTGCGCCCGCGCAGGTCGTTGGCCACCAGTGCCTGGTGCGATTCGGCCACGCCCAGCTCCCACGGCACGCCCGCATAGCGGATCGAGCTGACCGGGCTGGCCCCGGTGCCGCCGTCATGGCCGGAGACGGTGATCAGATCGGCACCGGCCTTCACCACGCCCGCGGCGATGGTGCCGACACCGGCATGGCTGACCAACTTCACCGAGACCAGCGCGGTCGGGTTGACCTGCTTGAGGTCATAGATCAGCTGGGCCAGGTCTTCGATGGAGTAGATGTCGTGGTGCGGCGGCGGTGAGATCAGGCCGATGCCCGGCTTGGCATAACGCAGCCGCGCGATCAGTTCGTTGACCTTGTGCCCGGGCAGCTGGCCGCCTTCGCCGGGCTTGGCGCCCTGCGCGACCTTGATCTGCAGCACTTCGGCATTGACCAGGTACTCGGCGGTAACGCCGAAGCGGCCCGAGGCCACCTGCTTGATCTTGCTGCGCTTCTCGGTGCCGTAGCGCACCGGGTCTTCACCGCCTTCGCCGGAGTTGCTGCGCCCGCCGAGCCGGTTCATGGCGATGGCCAGCGCTTCATGCGCTTCGGGTGACAGCGCACCGAGGCTGATCGCCGCCGTATCGAAGCGGCGGAACAGGTCTTCGGCCGGAGCCACCTCGTCCAACGGGGTCGGCGTGGGCGCGGCCTTGAGCTGCAGCAGGTCGCGCAGCGCCGACACCGGGCGGCCGTGCACGGCCTCGCAGTAGCGCTGCCAGTCCGCGGCATCGCCACTGCGCGCGGCGCGCTGCAGGGTCATGACCACGTCCGGGTTGTACATGTGGTATTCGCCGCCGTGCACGTACTTGAGCACGCCGCCCACATCCGGGCGCAGCAGGTCGTTCCAGGCGCGCACGGTGAGTTCGCGGGCCTCGTCGTCCAGACGCGCGAAGCCGACCCCGGCCACGCGCGAGGCGGTGTCCGGGAAGCACAGGTCGACCACCTCGTCATCCAGCCCGACGATCTCGAACAGCTGCGCGCCGCGGTAACTGGCCACCGTACAGATGCCCATCTTGGAGATGATCTTGGACAGGCCCTTGTAGATGCCCTTGCGGTAGCGGCGGCCGATCTGCGACTGCTCGCCGCCCTTGCTCAGCTGCAGGATGCCGCGCCGGCCCAGATCGAACAGGGTCTGGTAGGCCAGGTACGGGTACACCGCGGTGGCGCCGAAACCGAGCAGGCAGGCCATGTGGTGCGCGTCGCGCGCGGTGCCGGTTTCCAGGATCAGGTTGACGTCACAGCGCAGCCCGGCGTTGGACAGGTGGTGATGCACCGCGCTGGTGGCCAGCAGCGCATGCACCATCGGCCGGTCGGCGACCGGGTAACGGTCGCTCAGCAGCAGCATGACGATGCCTTCGCGTGCAGCGGCTTCGGCCTCGGCGCAGATGCGCTCGATGCCGGCCTTCAGGCCTTCGTCCAGGCTGTAGGACAGATCGATCAGCCGGTTCTTGTCGGCGTACTGCTCCATCTTGATCAGCTGGCGCAGCTTGCGCTGGCTGAGCACCGGCGAGTTGAGGATGACGTGGTTCACCGTCTCCGCACCGGCATGGAAGATGTTGGTCTCCTTGCCGAGCTGGGTGGACAGCGACATGACGCAGTCTTCGCGCAGCGGATCGATCGGTGGGTTGGTGACCTGCGCGAACGCCTGGCGGAAGTAATCGTAGAGCGGACGGCTGTGCTGGCTGAGCACCGCCATCGGGGTGTCATCGCCCATCGAGCCGGTGGCTTCCTGCTCGGTCTCGGCCAGCGGGCGCAGGATCTGCTCCACTTCCTCGGTGCTGAGCTGGAACAGCTTGTGGTAGCTGCGCAGGGTGCGCTCGTCGAAGGGCTCCTCGACCAGCGACGGATCGATCAGCTCGGTCTGCAGATAGGTCACGCCCTGCTGCAGCCACTGCTTGTACGGCGCGCGGCCGCGGTTGATGCGGTCGATGGCGTCCGAGTCGAGCAGGTCGCCACGCTTGAGGTCGATGGCCATCATCTCGCCCGGGCCGAGCTTGCCCTTGCGCACCACGCGCTCGGCCGGCACTTCCCACACGCCGGCTTCGGAGGCGACCAGGAAGTGGCGGTCGGACGTCAGCATCCAGCGCGCCGGGCGCAGGCCGTTGCGGTCCAGCGTGCAGGCGGCATAGCGCCCATCGCAGGCCACGATCCCGGCCGGGCCGTCCCACGGCTCGCTGTTGAGGCCGTAGAACTCGTAGAACGCGGCCAGGTCCGGATCCTTGAACTCCAGCGACTGGGTCGCCGGCGGCACCAGGATGCGCAGTGCCTGGATGAGGTCCATGCCGGCGCTGACCATCAGCTCGAGCATGTTGTCCAGGCTCTGCGAGTCCGAGCCATGCATGGAGATCACCGGATCGAACTCGCCGATGTCGAAGCGCGGGGTCTTCCACACCTTGCTGCGCGCCTGCGCCCAACGGCGGTTGCCCTCGATGGTGTTGATCTCGCCGTTGTGGGCGAGCATCCGGAAGGGATGCGCCAGCGGCCAGCGCGGCAGCGTGTTGGTGGAGAAGCGCTGATGGAACACGATCGCGCTGGAGGCCAGATCGTTGCGCTGCAGATCCACGTAGAAGCGGCTCAGCTTGTCCGGCAGCACCATGCCCTTGTAGCTGATCGCATTCGGGCTGAGCGTGGTGACGTAGTAATCGGCGTGCTCGCGCATCAGCTGTTCGCTGCGGCGCCGGGCCAGGAACAGGGCCAGGGTGAAGGCGGCCTCGTCCTGCGCGGCGCCGGCATCGACGAACAGCTGCTCGATGTGCGGCAGGGTGTCGCGGGCGAGTTGACCGCAGACGCTGGGGTCGGTCGGCACCACGCGCCAGCCGACCGGCTGGCAGCCGGCGTTGCGCAGTTGCTGTTCCAGCGTGTCGCGGCAGGCCTGTGCGGCGGCGACGTCATGCGGCAGGAACACCACGCCGGCAGCGAAACGCGCGCCAAGCGTGAGGCCCGCCTCGGCGGCAAGCGCCTTGAGGAACACATCGGGGCGGCGCAGCAACAGGCCGCAGCCGTCACCAGTGATACCGTCGGCGGCGACGCCACCGCGGTGGGTCATGCGCGAGAGTGCGGCAATGGCCGTGTCGACCAGCAGCCGTGACGGCTGGTCGTCGAGCTGGGCGACCATGCCGAAACCACAGGCATCTCGCTCATCTTGCGGGTCGTAAAGCCCTTGGCGGTTGCGGGGGGCCATCTGTGCCTCGATGCGATGTCAGGTGAGCGGCGACACTCGTCCCCGCTCAGTCCTTGCAGCGCGGGTCGAAGCACCGGATGACCCGACTAGATCACAGTTGTTGCAACGCCGCAATACACGGTTGCAGCCGCAACCAAACCCTTGTGTTTCAGGGGTTTCCCCGCCGCCTGTTCAGCCGCAGCGGACGCCGGCGACCACGTTCTTGGCATCCACTTCAACGTTCAGACGCTCGCCGATGAACTCCATCGTGGTCATGTCATTCGGCTTGAGCACGCGCAGGGTGGTGGCGCCGGCATCCTGCTGGGCCTGGCTGCCGATCTGGTCGGTGTAGGGCTGACCGACCAGGCTCTGCACCTGGGTCGCATCGCAGCTGCCTACGGGCGGTGCTTCCATTGCCTTGCCGGCCTCGTCGGTCGGTGCGGCAGCTGCTTCGGCCGCCTTCTGTGCATGGGTGGCAACCGCTTCCTGCTCGTCCATGGGCGGAGCGCTGCACGCACCGAGGACCAACAAGGCGGGGAACAGGGCAATCAGCCCGAAAGAACGCCGCGCGCGGCGGAACGACAGGGACGACATCAGTACTCCAGAGAGCGAGCCAGTAAACGCTGGAGGATATCGCCAAGCGCGGTGTGAGGTGTTTGTGTTGCGTTATTGACGCGGTGCCGCACCGGGACCGGTAACACTGCGCTTCCCTGATCCGCGTCGCCTCCATGAGCCCGAGCCGCACCGCCACCCCCGAAGTCGCCGCCGCCCGCCAGGCCGGCCTGCGCTATGTCAGCGATGAACTGCCCGGCATTGCCCGCCGCAAGGCCGGCAAGGGCTTTGCCTACCGCGATGCCGATGGTGCGGCGGTCCGCGATGCCGCCACCCTGGCCCGGATCCGCGCGCTGGCGATCCCGCCGGCCTACACCGATGTGTGGATCTGCGCACTGCCCAACGGCCATCTGCAGGCAACCGGCCGGGACGCGCGCGGGCGCAAGCAGTACCGCTACCACGCTGACTGGGCGCGGGTGAGGGGCGATGGCAAGTTCGATCGCATCATTGCCTTTGGTACCGCCCTGCCCACGCTGCGCCGGCGCCTGCGCCGCGATCTGAAGCTGCCCGGCTTCCCGCGCGACAAGGTGCTGGCGATCGTGGTGGCGCTGCTGGCACAGACGCTGGTGCGCGTTGGCAACGAAGTCTATGCACGTGACAACCGCTCTTACGGGCTGACCACGCTACGCAACCGCCACCTCGCGCTGGTCAAGGGCGGCCGGGCGCAGATGCGCTTCCGGGGCAAGTCCGGGCAGGCGCATGAGGTGGACGTGGATGACCGCGAACTGGTCAAGCTGATCCGGGGCTGCCAGCAGCTGCCCGGGCAGGCGCTGTTCCAGTACCGCGATGACGATGGCGCGGTCCAACCGGTGGATTCGGGCATGGTCAACGACTATCTGCACGATGCGATGGGCGAGGACTTCAGCGCCAAGGACTTCCGCACCTGGGGCGGCACGCTGGAGGCGATCCGTCAGCTTGCCGTGACCGAGCTGCCCGAACCTTCCAGTGAGCGCGCGCTGGCGGCGTTGCAGAAACAGGTGGTATGCGAGGTCGCGAACCTGCTGGGCAACACACCGTCGGTGTGCCGCAAGGCCTATATCGATCCGTGCGTATTCGATGGCTGGCGGGCCGGCTCATTGAAGGCCCTTGCCGGCCTGCGTGGCGAGCGCCAGTGGGAACTGGCCACGCTGAAAGTACTCAAAGCCGCGCGGCGCAGCGTCCGGCGTGCCCGCGCGGGATGAGCGCAGCGATCAGCCGCAGTAGAGGGCGGTGATGTTGTTGGTACGACCGGTTTCGATGGTCAGCCTTTCGCCGCCCTGCTCTGCACCCGGGGTGGGATTGGCCGCGCCACTGGCAGTGGCGCCACTTGCGGCACGCTCGCTGCGCACGACGAGGACCTGCAAGCTGTCGCTGTCCACGCGGGCACGTTCGACCGTGGCTTGCGATGCCGCCAGGCCCACGGCGCCGCGGACCTTATCCACGTGGCACTGGCCGGAAATGACGCCGTCGATCGGCTGGACCTGCGCGATGGGGGTGCTGCTGCAGGCGGAAAGAGCAAGGACGGCCACAGCCGCGGACAGGTAACGAAGCATGCGACGCACTCCATGGGAATTGCGCTCAGGGTGCATCGGTGGCCGTATGCGGCGCATGAATCCTCTACACGGTATGGGCACGCTCCATTCACCGTGCCTGGCCGCATGGATGACCATAGTGGAGGTGCGCACGGCCGACCCGGGATTCCCGACACGGCGCGCATTCGAGTTTGTTCCACGCATCTGATCCGGCAACAGGAGTCGAGCATGGCCACGGCCAAAACCCGTAAGACCACCAAGACCCCCACCTCCCGCAAGCGTGCGCGTCCGGCGGAGGCGGCTGCTGCGGCGGCCGAACCGCGCACCCGTACCCCGGTCGTCAAAACCGCGACCCGCAAGGCCGCCGCCACCGATCCGCGCGCTGCGCGCGTGGCGGCCCGCCAGCGCCGTCTGCAGGACCAGGAAAAGGCCAAGGACGCGCGTGCGGCGAAGAAGGCCGCGAAGGCGACCCCCACGAAGGCCGCCAAGAAGGCGACCCAGGCCGGCACGCGTCGCCAGCCTGAGAAAATGCCGGCCGAGCAGCTGGCCAAACCCGGCTACGAACACGAGATGCAGCTGGCCCCACGCTTCCTCGCGCCGGACTACCAGGGCAGCGGCAAGCTCAAGGGCAAGCGCGCGATCATCACCGGCGCCGACTCCGGCATCGGCCGCGCGGTGGCCGTGCTGTTTGCCCGCGAAGGGGCGGATGTGGCGGTGCTCCACCTGGATGAAAAGAAGGACGCGAAGATCACCCGCGAGCACGTCGAGAAAGAAGGCGGCCGCTGTGTGGTGATCGCCGGCGACGTGCGTGATCCGGCGTTCTGCAACAAGGCGGTGAAGCAGGTCGTCAAGGCATTCGGCGGGGTCGACATCCTGGTCAACAACGCGGCCTTCCAGCTGCATTGCGATCGTCTGGAAGACCTCGAGGACGAGCACCTGCAGGAAACCCTGCAGACCAACATCGGCGGCTACATCCAGATGGCGCGCGCGGTGCTGCCCCACCTGGGCGAAGGCGCGAGCATCATCAATACCGGCTCGGAGACGGGCCTGTTCGGCAGCAAATCGTTGCTGGACTACTCGGCCACCAAGGGCGCGATCCATGCCTTCACCAAGGCGCTGGCCAGCCAGTTGCTGCCGCGCGGCATCCGGGTCAATGCGGTGGCGCCGGGCCCGGTCTGGACCCCGCTCAATCCGGCCGACAAGAAGGCGCCGGATGTCGCCGAGTTCGGCCAGGACAGCGACATGGGTCGCCCGGCGCAGCCGGAAGAACTGTCGCCGGCGTACGTCTTCCTCGCCTCGCCGATCACCGCCAGTTACATCAGCGGCGTGATCCTGCCGGTGATGGGCGGGCCGCGCGGCTGACCGCCGGCGCCTGCGTACCGGCACCATAGAACGCGGCGATCTGCGGAATGAAGGTCTGCGGGTTGGCCCCGACCAGGTTGGTCAGCACCACGATGGCCAGCCCCTGGTCGGGGTACACGATGAACGCCGAGCGTGCACCGCCCATGCCGGCCACCTGACGCTGTGGTGCGCGTTGCAGCACCGCCCAGCCGGCGCCCCATGCGCCGTCGCTGCCGTCATTGAGCCGTTCCGGGGTCCACATCCGGCGGGTGCTGGCGGCGTTGACCAAGCGGTTGCCGGTCAATGCGACCAGCCACTTGGCCACGTCGTCGGCAGTGGTCAGCATGCCGCCGCCAGCCCACAGGCCGGGAGTCATGTCGTAGAACCAGTGCGAGAGCCGTGGCGGGGCGTCCGGCGCATCGGTGCGGCGCGGGAACCAACTGTAGATGGTGGCGTTGTTGGCGATCAGATCGTAGCTGTCGCCGAACGTGGATGACGGCATCCTGGCCACATCGAACTGGCGCGTGGCCACGTACCGGTCGTATGGCATCGCGGCCTGTGCGGCGATGATTCGTGCCAGCAGCACGTAGTTGGTCTGGTTGTAGGTGAAGCGCGTGCCGGGCGCAGCGTCTACCGGGCGTTGCGTCACGGCGGTCCAGGCGGCCGCCTCGGTCCCGCCGCCGAGCAGGCCCTGTGCATCCAGAATGTCCGGCAGTCCCGAGGTATGCGCCAGCAACTGGCGCACCCGCACGCTGCGCCACGCGTCGGGCAGGTCGGCGAGATAGGCCGAGATCGGCGCATCCAGGTTCACCTTGCCTGCTTCGGCCAGCTGCATCATCGCCACCGCGGTGAATGACTTCGTGGCCGAGTTGAGCGGGAAACGCGTGGCGCGCGTGGCCGGCAGCGCGTTCTCGACATTGGCCAGCCCGTGGCTGTCGGACAGCACCACCTTCCCGTCCTTGACCACGGCGATCTGCAACCCGGGAATACGCAGCGCGTCCATGGTCTGGCCGATGAACTGCCGGGTCTGCTGGTTGGCGGTCTCCACGCTGCCGGCGTGCGCGTGCACGCCCAGCGGGAACAACAGGGCGACGATCATGATCACGCGATGGGTGGAACGCATGCGGCGGGTCCTTGGCGAAGAGGGCGCGATGCCAGGGCGGAATGCCCCAGCTCGAAGGCTTGGATGCGGGCCGGGGCGAAAAGGTTTAAGGCGCACGGCATGCCCATCGCGCAGCGCCTACCGTTCGTCGGCACGGTCCGTCCGGCACTTGACGACACCTGTAGTCACTGGCACGGTAGCGACACGTGTAGTCATAGGGAGTGCGCCATGCGCGGCAAGACGATCGGGGACCAGGAACTGGCCCTGCTGCAGTACATCGCGGAACAGGACCGCCCCAGTGTCGGGGAGGTCGCCACCGGCTTCGGGGAGCCGCGCGGGCTGGCACGCTCGACCGTGCTGACCATGATGGAGCGCCTGCGCGCCAAGTCGTACCTGAGCCGGAAGCAGGTGGACGGCGTCTACCGCTATGCCACCACCAGCGGCCAGGACAGCGTGGTGCAGGGCGCCGTGGCCAGCTTCGTGGAGAAAACGCTGCAGGGCTCGGTCTCGCCGTTCGTGGCCTTCATGTCGCACAAGGTGGATGTCAGCGATCAGGAACTGGCCGAGCTGGAAGCGCTGGTCGCACAGTTGCAGTCACGCAAGCGGGAGGGCTGAGCCATGGACATGATGATGAGTGAACTGCTGATGCGGCTGGGCTGGACCAGCGTGCAGAGCGCGGTACTGGCGGCGCTGGTGTGGGGCGTGTGCCGGCTGGTGCCGCAGCTGCCGGCGGCCACCCGCTGCCGGTTGTGGTGGCTGGTGGCCGCGCAGGCCGTGCTGGGTCTGGTCTGGAGCAGCCCGCTGGAACTGGCCGTGTTGCCGGCCCCGGCGGCCGTGACGGCACCGACGATGGCGCTGCCCGCGTTCGATGCCGCCGTGCAGGCTGCGCCGGTCACCTACGCCGCCAATGCGGTCGAGACGGCGACAATGACAGCGTCCTGGCCCTTGCTGCTGCTGGCCGTGTGGGCTGCTGGTGTGCTGCTGATGCTGGTGCACAGCCTGCGCGGCTACCGCGCCAGCCGCGCGCTGGTGCGCAGCGCCACAGAGTGCACCGACGCCGGCCTGCAGCAGGCGCTGCAGTTGGCCGCCGAAGCGCATGGCCTGCGGCGCTCGCCGCAGCTGAAACTCTCCGCGCAGATCCGGTCGCCGCAGTTGATCGGCCCGTGGCGGCCGGTGCTGCTGCTGCCGGCGCGCGAGCTGCCGACCATGTCGGCGGACGATCTGGACATGGCGCTGACCCACGAGCTGATCCATCTGCAGCGTCGCGACCTGTGGTGGGGCCTGCTGCCGGCGCTGTCCCAGCACCTGTTCTTCTTCCACCCGCTGGTCCACGTGGCGGCCCGCGAATATGCGTTGGCGCGCGAAGAAGCCTGCGATGGTGCGGTGGTGGCCGGACATGATCACTGCCGCCATGACTACGGTCGCCTGCTGGTGCAGTTGGGTGTGGCGCCCCGTCCCGCCGTCGGCGTGGCCAGCGCTTCGCCGAACCTGCGCAGTCTCAAGCGCCGGCTGCTGACGCTGCAGCAGACCCGCAGCGTCCCGCGCGTGGCCTCGCTGGCAATCACCGCGCTGTTCGTGGTGATCGGTATTGCACCGTTGCGTCTGGTGGCTGCACCGCCGCCGCCGGCCGCGCCCCAGGCACCGGTCGCACCGACCGCGCCGACCGCGCCGACACCCCTGCCCGCACCTGTGGCCCGGCCGGCACCTGCGCCGGTCCCCGCGCCCGAGCCGATGCCGGCACCAGAACCGTTGCCTGCTCCGGAACCGCCCGCCGCGCCCGCTGCGCCGGAACCGCCGAAGGACCTGGATGACGGGATGTCCTTCGTGACCCACGGTAAACTCGACATCAGCCGGCAACCCGCGCAGGCCTTCGTGTTGATCGGTGGCGAGAGCAATTTCGTCGACGCCTCCGTCGCTGATCTGAAACAGGCCCGACGCGATGCCGGCAACGATCAACCGGCCCTGTGGGTGCGCCGAGGTCAGGATCGCTATCTGATCCGCGATCCCGCAGTACTCAAGGCGCTGGGGCAGGCCCAGACGCAGGTCGCCGCGCTGGGAACGGCACAGGCCGAGCTGGGCAACCGCCAAGCGGTGGTCGGCCAACAGATCGCGGCGGCATCGATGCAGATCACGGCCGATGCAATGGCCTCGGTGGATGTCAGCGCGGTGGTCAACAACGCTATCCGCGAGGCCGGCCTCGACGCCGCTGTCGAAGCCGACCGGGCGGCACGCCAGGGTGCCCGCCAGTCACGCGCCGCTGCCTCCGCTGCCAGCCAGGCCGCACGCGAGGCACGTACCGCCTCGGCCAGGGCCGTAGACGCCCGACAGATTGCGCTGGTGGCGCGTGAGCAGGCTGAACTCGGCAAGGAACAGGCGCGCCTGGCACAGCAGCAGAGTGTGGCCTCGGCGCGTGCGGTGCGCGACGTGCGGGCCGCGATCGATCAGGCGCTGGCCAACGGAAAAGCGCAGCGCGTACGCAACTGATCGGCACACGCCAGCCACGGCGGCCTGCGTGCCAGGTCGCCGGTTGCAACCGATCACCCGCAGTTGGCGCGCACGATCCTGTTCTGTTCGTCCACTTCGATGCTGAGGCGGTCTTCGCGGTAATCCATGGTCATCGCCATGCCCGGCTTGAGCACGCGGGCGTTGCGGGCACCGCTGTCCTTCACCGCCTTCTGGATGACCGCCTCGGTGGCGGTCTGCCCGGCCAGGCCGGTGAGCTTTTCCGGATCGCACTGGCCGCCACTGCCGGCCACCGCGGGTGGGGCGGTCGAGGTCGGGCTGTCAGGCGGCGTCGCGGCGGTCTTGGCCGGAGGACTGCAGGCGGCCAGCGGCAGGGCACAGCCCAGGGCGAACAGAAGGTTCAGGCGCATGTGGTGGTCCTCCCACGGTAAGTACCCGCAGTGTCCGTGGGCCGGCCTTTACACCGCGTCAATGGCCTGCAGCGCCAACGTCTCCCGGTCGCGCTGTTCCTCGGCCACCAGCCGCCGCATCAGAAGCGCCAGGGTCACCACGTCCTGGTGGTTGTGCTCGGCTACCCGGCGCAGGTTCACCGCACTGCCGCCGCGCAGGTAATTCAGCCACGCAGCCGGGGCCTCCGAGCCGGGCAGATCGTCTTCGCGCACGATCTGCAGCAGCTGGCGCTCGATCGTGGCCAGCCGGCAGTTTTCCCAGGTGCCGCGATAGCGGCGGCGCGTCGGGAACAGCAGATCGACGTGATCCAGTGGCGTGATCGGGCAGCGCTGCCGGGCCAGCCGATAGCGCGTCTTGAGCAACGGCGCGTCGTAGCAGCGCCCGTTGTAACTGGAGAACACCGTGCTCGGCTGCAGCCAGCCGGCGAACTCGCGCAGCATCGCGGTTTCCGCGGCCATCGTCGTCATCAGCAGCTGGCGGATGCGCAGGCCGTCGCCGCGGTCGGGATGCGTGTGCCAGTCCGCCGCACCGATCATGAAGGCGCGGGTACCGGTGCCGCCGGCCAGGCCGGTGGTTTCGGTATCGAAGAACAGCAGGTCCTGCGGCTGCACCTGCTCGCCTTCGCGCTTGGCGAAGGCCAGCGACAACGGCTCGGTCGGAATGGCTTGGGTAACGAACGATTCGATCAGGAACAGGCCCGGCGCGATTTCCTCACCGGGCACATGCCGATCCTTGGCGTTCTCGCGCGGGGTGGCGGTGCTGAGGCCGCGATCGCGAAGGCCGAGCAGACGGCGCAGGCCACCGATCTCCGGCTTGCGCAGCGCGGGAACAGGATCAGGAGGAACAGCGGGAACTGCCGGTGCGGTCTCGCGTGCGGCCGCGCCGGTTGGCTTGTGGCGGATCTCCTGCTCGACCCAGCCGAAGACGGAGGCCGGTGCGGGCGTACGCGCACGCGCATCGTTGGCGGCGGCCGGAAGCGGGGCGCTGCCCGTGCCGCCGGGAGCGCCCGTGTCAGCGGCAGCGGATCCGCGCCCAGGGGCGATGGTCGGACCAGAGGCAGGCGCCGCCGTCGCATCACCGGCCTGCCGGCGCAGCAGGCGCAGCTTGTCCAGGCTCAGGCTCACGGGGTCACCACCTCGGCGCTACGGTGCTCCTGCTCTTCAGCAGACGGCAGCGCGGCGCTGTCGAACAGAGCCAGCACCTTCAACGCCAGCGCCTTGGGCGTGGTGGCATCGTCCTCCTGACCGGCCAGCACCGGGCCGACGCAGGCCGGGCAGCCGGCCTTGCAGTCGCAGCCCTGCACCAGCTCGCGCGCGCGCAGCAGCAGCTCGGCCTGGCGCACCCACAGCGGCTCGCTCAGGCCCACACCGCCGGGGAAGTTGTCGTACAGATACACCGTCGGCACGAACTGCTGCTGCAACTCGATCGCGCTGGCATCGAACTCGGCGCCACGCAGTTGCCCCCGCCCACTCTGGTCGGCCACCGCGAACCACGCGCCATCGCCATTGCCGACGGCCTTCTGCAGATCGCGCGCATCGGCCATCACCGCCACCGTGGCGACGATGTGCAGCGCGTAGGCCGCGCCGAGGAAACCGTCCAGTGCTTCCTGCTTGCTGTCGAACGCGGTCAGCAGCAGCGCCTGCGGCAACTGCCACCACACCGCCGTGGTGTGCAGCTCCTGGTCGGGCAGGTTGACCGGGCCATAGCCGATGTTTTCGTGCGTGTAATAGCGGATCTTCTTGTAGCCGGCCACGCGGCGCACCACGTGCACTTCGCCGTGGTGCGAATCGCCGCGCCCGGCGATGCAGCCGTCGAAGCGGTCCAGCACCTTGAGCTTGGTGAAGTCGATGCTGTCGGTGTAGTAGTCCACGTGGGTGCGGGTGACGTAGGCCTTGCGGCCTTCCCAATCCAGCCGCTCCACCTGGTAGGGGGTGGACTGCACCATGTGGATGGCGCCTTCATACAGCGTCAGCGCGGCGGCGGAGTAATCCACCTCGGCGATGATCTGCTGCTTGCCGTCGCTGCGGTCCACCACCACGAAGTTGCCATCGGCCACCGAGCGCAGGCTGACGGCGTTGGCCGGGTAGCTGTCGGCGATCCATTCCCAGCGGTCGCCTTCGCGATGCACCACCTCGGTCTCGGCCAGAGCTTCCAGGAACACCAGCGGGTCGATCGGGCCGAACGGATCGCCGGCCAGGAACGGCAGCTCGAAGGCGGCACAGCGGATGTGATCGAACAGGATCAACGGCTGGTCCGGCGCGATGCGCGCATGCTCGGGCGAGGCTTCGGCGAAAAAGTCTGGATGCCGCACCACGTATTGGTCCAGCGGCTGCGAGCTGGCCACCATCACGCCCAGTGCGGGCTGCTGGCGGCGGCCGGCGCGGCCGAAACGCTGCCAGGTCGCGGCGACGCTGCCCGGGTAGCCGTTGAGGATGACCACGTCAAGGCTGCCGATATCCACGCCCAGCTCCAGTGCCGAGGTGCTGACGATGCCGTCGATCTGCCCGGCGCGCATCGCCCGCTCGGTCTCCCGCCGCTCCGTGGGCAGGTAACCGCCCCGGTAGGCGCGGATGCGGGCCGGCTTGCGCGGGTCGTGGTCGAAGATGTCCTTGAGGTACTTGGTCAGTACTTCGACCATCAACCGGCTCTGCGCGAAGATCAGGGTCTTCAGCCCGGATTTGATCGCGATGCGGGCGATGCGGTTGCTCTGCGAGCGGGCCGAGGCCCGCAGGCCGAGATCGGCATTGACCACCGGCGGGTTCCACAGCAGCACGTGCTTGGGCCCGGTCGGCGCGCCGGATTCGGTGATCGCAGTGACCGGCGCTTCGATCAGCGCCTCGGCATGCGCCTGCGGGTTGCCGATGGTGGCCGAGCACAGGATGAACTGCGGCTCCACCCGTAGAACGCGCAGATCCGCTTGAGCCGGCGCAGCACGTTGGTGACGTGGCTGCCGAACACGCCGCGGTAGGTGTGCACCTCATCGATCACCACGTAGCGCAGGTTCTCGAAGAACTGCGCCCACTTGGTGTGATGCGGCAGGATCGCCTGATGCAGCATGTCCGGGTTGGAGACCACGATGTCGCCGTGCAGGCGGATCGCCTGGCGCGCATCACCCGGCGTATCGCCATCGAAGGTGAAGGCTTTGACCCCCAGGTCGCCGGCGCGGTTGAGCTCGAGCAGCTCGGCCACTTGGTCCTGGGCCAGCGCCTTGGTCGGGAACAGGTACAACGCCTTGGCCTTGCCCTGCATGGCGGCGCTGACCACCGGCAGGGTGTAGCACAGCGATTTCCCGCTGGCGGTCGGGGTCACGATGGCCACGTGCTCGCCCCGCTGGCTGGCCTCCCAGGCCTCCGCCTGGTGGCTGTACAGCTGCTCGATGCCGCGTGCCTTCAGTGCGCTGACCAAGGCATCGGGGACATCGGTCGGGATCGGCGCGTACCGGCCCTCGCGCGCGGGAATCGTGAAGCTGCCGGTGATGCGGTCGTGGTAGCGGCGCTGCAGGCGCGAGGTCAGCAGCGCACCATCGCGCGAGGGCAGCCCTTCGGTGGTGGCGAGGCGGCGCTCGGCGTCCTCGGTGCGCTTGGCGAGTTCGTAAGCCATGGTCACAACGGTCTGCAAAGGACGCTATGGAAACATGACCGCGTCTCAATGTCTGAGACATTGCGCTGCGCCGGGGTGAATGGTTCAGTGCCTGCCGGCGTCGCTTGGACAGCTGCCAGCAACGAAATCTGACACCGGCATCCGTATCCTTGGTGGCAGCCCGCTACCAACACGGACGGAGTCGCTGTGGCATTACGTGAATATCAAGGCTTGGCAGTGCTTGCGGGTTTGCTGCTGGCCGCTGCCGGGCAGGCCCAGCAGGCCGCCGTACCTGAACCCGTGGAACCGCCGCCCGCGACAGCGCAGGGGGATGTCACCACGCTGGGCGAGGTGCGCGCCCTCAAGCCCGACGACGAACCGCTGGATCTGTACCGCTTCAAGAATCCGGTGCAGGTGCAGCCGAACCGCTTCAGCCGCACCTGGAGCGAGCCCCCGTCGCCCGAGCAGGTCAGCATGAGCGGTGGCTATCTGATGATGGGCATCAACAAGGGGCTGGCCGCCGCCGCCCAGGGCGTGAACAAACTTACTGGCGGACCCGATCAGATCCAGTCCGCGACCGCGCGCCCACCGCCGGAGCTGACCGAGGAAGAGCAGCGTCGCGCGCAGGAGGTGTGTGTGCAGCAGGGTGGGTGCCCGGCGCTGCCGGAGCCCGGCGGAACACCCTGACGGTTACCCCACTCGCACTGTGGGACTCAACGCTGTGCGCGCGTCAGCCTGCTGTCACCCCCCGTCGTCGCTCCAGCCACCACAGCAACCCTGCCGCCAGCACGAAGGCGAGCAGCCACGGCCACCGTGCGCCCGGCGTCTCGACCACGCCAGCCGATGAAGCGGCGGCGCCGGTGGCCAGGCGCTGGGCAGTCGCGTCGCGCAGCTGCTGACGATACAGCGGTCGCGCGCTGGCCGGATCGAACACGTAGAACGCGTGGCGGCGTTCGCCCTGCTGCAGCTGATGCCAGCCCGGCTGGTTCGGCCAGTAGCCGGCGCAGCGCTCGGGACCGCTCGCCGGATCAAGCTGCAGGGGGATGAGCGCGCCATCCGGTGCACGCACCTGTGCAGTCACCTGCAGCTGGCACAGCGCCATGCGCTCGCCGGCCCACGGCGTGTGGGTGCCGATGCGTGGCACATCCGCGGCAGGAAGCGGGCGCGCCACGCTGGCCAGCACGCTGCTCCACACCTCGGCGTGGCGATCGTCGCGGCCGGCCAGCACCAGTCGATAGCTGTCGGTGATGGGCAGGAGCGCAACGCGGCCGCGTCCGAGAACGCGGTAGCCGCCGACGGCAGCGCCCTTGTCATCGTGCAGCAGGGCGGCTGCATCGGTGGCCTTGAGAGTCAGCTGCTCCAACACTGGCAGCGCAGCCTGATGCGAGGCGGTGTCGGCTTCTTCGACGTAGGCGGTGGTGTCCGACGCGGGCCGCTGGGGGCCACGGCGTGCCTGCAGCAGAGCGGCATCGGCGTCGGCCGGCAGGGTCAGGGGGGCGGCCTGGTTGTTGCCGCTGACGGGCATGCCCCAGCCGCGCAGCGCCTGGCGCGCGCTGTCGCTGAGGGGGCCACTGGTGCGGACGAGCACGCCCAACCCGGCGCGGATCGCCTGCTGCAGTGCGCTGCGTTGCGCGGCCGACAGCCCGGCCAGGCTGCGCTCATCCAGCAGCACCACATCGGTCTCGGCCAAGGTGGCAGCGGTAAGTGCGATCGGTGCATCGCCAAGTGATACGCCACCGCCCGCGTTGGCCTGCGCCTGCACCCGCAGCCCGGCATCGGTGGCCCAGCGGCGCAGGTACTTGAACTCCGGGCCGGGTGCACCGGCCAGCAGCAACAGGCGAGGCGTTGCGGCGGCGGCGGTGTCCACGGGAACGGCAAGCGTATCGATCACATGCTGTTCGGCGTCGAGCAGGCGCAGGCCGAACACGCTCTGTCCGGCAACGCGGGCCACACCGCTGAGTTGCACCTTCCCTTCGGCATCCGGCGTGGCCCTGTCGATGACCACACCGGCGGGATCCACCAGTTCGGCGCGCGCGCCTGGCACGCCCTGCGTACGCGCGCTCACGGTGAACACCGCACCGGGCGCAGTGACCGCCGGCGGCTGCAGCGCGATCCAGCCCTGCGGCGCGTTGGGCGATTCGATACGCACGCCACGGGGCAGCGCGACATCGCGATCGCGGGCCGACAGGCCATCGCCGATCAGCCGAAGGGAAGTGGCACCCGGATGCTGGCGCAACACGGTGGCCAGGTCGGGTGCTGCGAGGGCGTCTGCCACCTTCGTCGCTTCCGGCAGCGCGACCACGGTCTCCCCCGGCGCCGCCGACCAGCGCACCTGATCGGCCGCGCCAGTCAGCACGGTCAGCTGGCCACCGGCCACGCGCTGCATCGGTGGCACCAGGGTCAGGTAGAGCAGTACGGTCACCACGGCCTGCAACAACAGCAGGGTGGCGAACACGCCGCTTGCCCGGGCCGGTCCACGCCACTGCTGCCAGCACAGACGCGCACTGGCCAGCGCCAGTACGGCGAGCAGCGCGATCAGGATCCAGCGCGGTTCGCTCACGGTGAGGCCTCCAGGGCATCCAGGTAGCGCTGACCCATGGCATCCGGTGCGATGCGACGAGGGACCTGCGGCAGCGGCCGCAGCAGCGCACGCCACAGCTGCGCACGCAGGGCCTGATGGCAGTCGGCGCAGTCCGGGGTGATGCGCAGTGTTTCGATGGCGGCGGCCAGGCCCAGCGGGTCTGGCAGGCGTGCTTCATTGCGCCGCAGCCACTGGGTCAGTGCATCCAGATCCGGCGCGCTGGCGGGATCGGCAAGCTGCTGCCAGACCTGCACGATGGCCTGGTCGGGTGCTTCCAGCGCACGCAACGGCAACGTGCGGCTGGCCAGGTCGGCGCGCTCGCCGGTCATGCGCCGGCCCTCGTCGATCGGCGGGAGCTCCGGGCCGACCCGCGCCAGGTAGATGCGTTCGGCCTGCTGCACTTCCTTGATGAAACCCAGCGCCTTGTAGGCGTAGGGCAGGGCGCGCTCGGGCTGGCCCTGGCGCAGCTCGCCTTCCGACGACCACATCTGATCGAGCGCCGCCTTCAGCGTGGCGCGCGTCTTGGGATCGAGCAGGGTGGCCGCCTCGGCGTGATCGTGGGTATGGCCGTATTCGGCGAGCACATCGGTGGCGCTGCCGAACACCGCAGCGCTGCCGTCGGTCGTGGCGCCGTGGTCGTGGCCGTGATCATCGTGCCCGCCCTGCGCCTGGGGCTTGGCAGGGTCGGCATCGTGGCCGTGATCGTCGTCGTGCGCGGCCGGCGGCGTGTCGCTGGTCGGCAGGGCATCGCTGGTCGGCGGTGGCTTGGCCCCGCCTTCGCTTTCCTCGCCGAGGAACTGGCCGTAGCGCAGGCGCAGGATGCGCTGGTCCACGCCGATCGCATCGGCGCGTTTGACGAACTCCTCGGCCGGCAGCTTGCCGCGCAGTTTGATCAGCGCCTCGGCGTCGATGATGATCTGGCGCTGGCTGCGGAAGTACGCCGGCAGGGTTTTCTTGACCATGCCCTCCATGTCGGTGCCCTGGATCTCCGCGGCACTGGGCAGGCGCAGGATCACGCTGCTGCTCTGAGCCGTCTGCGCGGTGGGCGTGTGGGTGTCGCGCACGGTCAACTGGGCGATTACGTCGTTGCCTTCGGTGGCGCCCAGCGCGGCGAGATCCAGCGTGCGGGCGAAGCGCCGCTGCGTTGCCGGGCCGGTGCCGGTCAGGGTGAAGGTCTGCTCGCGGAAGGTGATGTTCTCGCCGCTGCCCTGGGCCAACGTGACCTTCAACTGTGCGGTGGCGACCACACCGTAGTCGTCGCTGGCTTCGAACTGCAGCGGCCACTGGCGCTGGCCGGGCGTGCCCAGCACGAGGCTGCGGTCCGGGGCGATCACACGCACCACCGGGGGGCGATCGGGCACCACATCAAGTCGATATAGGCGGGTGTCGCGCAGGGCGGGTTCGGTGACCACGCGGTACAGCGCCGGACGTGTTGCGGTCCACTGTGCGGTCCACTGTTCGCCATCGCGCTGCAAGGCGATGCGCTGGCCATCGTGGAACTGCAGGGTCGCGGTCTTCGGCTGCGCGGAGAAACGCAGCGACCAGTGCAGGCGGCTGTCCTGCGCGACCTTGCCATCCAGCGCGCTCTGCACGCGCGCGGGCTGCCCGGTGTAGGAAGGGGCGGTGATCTCCAGCCGGGTGGAACGCAGCTGCGGCGGTTGCGCCGGTGTGGCCGGCGGTGCCGCGGCGCTTGGGAACAGTGGCGCCGCGTTCTGGTCGCGCGGCCAGCCGAAGGCCAGGGCCATGGCCAGCAAGGACATCACCGCCGACGCCAGTACCCAGCGCCACGGCCAGCGGGGCCGCAGCTCGGGCAGGCGCGACTGCAGTGCCGCCTCGACATGCGAGCGCTGGCGCTGCTGCAACGGGTTCAAGGTGTCGGGGGTCGCGAACAGCAGGTCGGCACTGTCCTGCGCCACCGCGTGTTCATCCAGGCGGCGAACCAGCCAGTGGCGATCGAGGCGGCGCGCGCGCCAGGTGGCCAGCCCGACGCCGACCAGCAACGTCAGCAGCAGGATCACGGTGAACGCATTGAACCCCGCGATCGGCCATGCAACGGCACTGAGTGCCAGCGCGATCGGTACCGCGACGACGGCGGTGATCCACCACTGGCGCCGGCGAGCGCGCTGCCAGCCGCGCTGGATGATGGCGTTCATGCCCCCGCTCCACGGCGCGGCGAGGCGGCCACCACCCGTTCCAGCGCGAACAGCAACACGATCAGCGCCAGCAGCCACGGGGTCAGCTCACGCGGCAGCGGACGCGGCGTGGCGCCACCGCGCACTGGCTGCTGTGTCGCCGCGGCTGCGAGCGTGGGCGTGGCGGGTGCGGCGACGACCGCCAGCAACTGGCGCGGGAAGCCGGGATCGCGCAGCACCGGCAGCGCCGTCGGCGTCAGCGGCGCAGTGAAACGCAGCAGGCGACCACTGCCCTCGAGCCGCTGTTCCAGTACCAACGTGCCGTCCGCATCGCGCAGGGCGGGAGTCCAACCCTCCCCAGTAGAACCCGACGCGACCAGCGCGCTGCCGCCCTGGCGCACCCACGCTTGCCAGGCGGCAGGCAGCGGCGCAGCGGCGAGCCACACGCCGATCTGCCCGGCGTCCGGGGCGGTACCGGCACCGCGTGCGGGAGACAACCCCTGGTTGGACCATGCGCGCTGGAACGCGGCCAACACGCGTTGCTCGCCTTCCGCGATCTCGCCACCGACCTGCAGCACAGGCAGTGCCGCCGTGCGCGCGCGGGTCGGTGCCATGAGGATCGGCCGCCAGTTCACGGCACGCGACAGGCGCGGGCGCTCGCCATCCAGCCCGGGCATCGGGTCAGGCACGTATACCGTCAGCGATGCGCCGGCGGGCAGGCGCTGATCCAGCTCGCGCAGCAGGCTGGCCAGCGGTTGATGGGGCGCCGGCGCGCCGTCGGCCAGCGCAGGGAAGCCAGGCGCGAGCCATCGCCAGTCCCCTTCGGCATCCTGGCCACGCAGCGCCGCCCCGTCCAGACCGGGGGCGACCACCGTGACCGCGTGGGTATCGGCCGCGCCCCCGTGCAGCACCGGCCGCGCCAGCAGCAGGGCCAGCGCGGCAAGCAACAGCAACCGCACCAACAGCAGCGGCCACTCATCGAAACGGACGTTCTGGCGCGGCCGGATCCGGGCCCGCAGCCAGCGCAACGCGGCGAAATCCAGCGGCGCATATTGGTGGCGCCGCGCCAGGTGGATCAACAGCGGCACCAGCCAGGCGGCCAGTGCGAGCAGGCCGAGCGGGAACAGCAGGCTCACGCGCCACCTCCGGCGCCGAGCAGCACACGCAGGGGCTGATCCAGCGGCTGGTCGAGATAGCCGGTGGCGTGCACGATGCCGCTGCTCTGAAGACGCGCCTGCAACGCACGCTGCGCAGCGTCGAAGCGGGCCAGGTAGTCCTCTCGGATCGCACGGCCGTCCCCCAGCAGTTCTTCGCCGGTCTCCGGATCGCGGAAGCGGTGGCCCTGGGTGAACGGGAAATCGCGCTCTTCGGCGGTCAGCAGCTGCAGGTGCAGCACTTCGCGACGGGCGGCCGCCAGCCGTTCCATCAGCACGATGCCGGCCTCGTCGAAACCATCGCCCAGTGCGACCAGCAGATCGCCGGCCTGCACGCGCTCCCAGATCGGCGCCAGCGAGGTCACCGGCGGCCAGCTGCCACTGGCCTGCAGCTGGCGCAGCAGCAGGTGCACGCGGTCACGTTGGCGCGGGCCGTGCCCGGCGGGCACCAGCTGCACGCCGCCGCCGCTGACCACGATCGCGCCGAAGCGGTCGCCCTGCTGCAGGGCCAGTTCCACGAGGCAGGCGGCGGTCGCGCAGGCGTGGTCCAGCCGCGACGCGTCCGGTCGCGCGCGATCACGCTGCCCCGCCGAGGCGGTCGCATCGATCAGCACCCAAGCCGTGATCGGGCTCTCGCGCTCGGATTCGCGTACGAAGAACCGGTCCGAGCGCGCGTAGAGCTTCCAGTCGATCTGGCGCAGCTCATCACCGGGTTCGTAGGCACGGTACTGCGCGAACTCCAGCCCGGCACCGCGGCTGCGGCTGGCGTGCTGCCCGATTCCGTGCGCACCGCGCGCACGGCGTGGCAGCAGCCGCAGCGCCTTGAGGCGGCTGCGGACATCGGCGGGGATCGCGATCGGTGCGGTGCGGCTCACGGCGTGTGGATCACCCCGGGAACGGCACGGCCTGCAGCAGCGCGGCGACCACATCGTCAGCGCTCTTCTGCTCGGCTTCGGCGGCAAACGACAGCAACAGCCGGTGACGCATCACCGGCGCGGCCAGCGCCTGCACGTCCTCGCGGGTCGCGGCAAAGCGGCCCTGCAGCAACGCACGCGCCTTGGCCGCCAGCACCAGCGACTGCCCGGCACGCGGGCCGGCGCCCCACTTGATCCACTGGTTCACCGCCGCCGGCGCATCGCGGCCAGGACGGCTGGCACGCACCAGGCGCGTGATCCAGGTGAGGACGTCTTCGCTGATGTGGACCTGGCGCACCGCGGCCTGCAGCGCCAGTACCTCCTCGGCGTCCATCACCTTGGGCACGCTGCCATTGGCGCTGCCGGTGGTCTGCAGCAGGATGTCGCGCTCTTCCTGCTCGGTGGGGTAGTCCACCCGTACGTGCAACAGGAAGCGGTCGAGCTGGGCTTCGGGCAGCGGGTAGGTGCCCGCCTGTTCGATCGGGTTCTGCGTGGCCAGCACGAAGAACGGTGCGGGCAGCGTATAGGTGGTGCCGGCGTAGCTGACGGTGCGCTCCTGCATCGCCTCCAGCAGCGCGGCCTGGGTCTTGGGCGGGGTACGGTTGAGCTCGTCGGCCAGCAGCAGGTTCGTGAAGATCGGGCCCTTCTGGAAGCGGAAGTGCCGGTGCCCGGTGCCGTGGTCTTCTTCCAGCAGCTCGGTGCCGAGGATGTCGCTGGGCATCAGATCGGGCGTGAACTGCACGCGCCGGAACTGCAGCTCCAGCGCCTGCCCGAGCGAGCGCACCAGCAGGGTCTTGCCCAGCCCGGGCGCGCCTTCGAGCAGGCAGTGGCCGCCGGCCAGCAGGCCGATCAGCAGCTGCTCGACCACCGCGTGCTGGCCGACCACGGCCTGGGCCAGCGCGCCGCGCAGCTGCTGCAGTTTGGGAAGAAGGGCATCAAGGCGGTCGGTCGTCATAAGGCACTCGCAGGATCGGCGTAGAGCCACGCCATGCGTGGCTGAAAAAGCAGGAAGAAGCTCAGCTGTTCAACGCATACATCACGATGTTGACGGCGAAGCGGGTGTTGTCTTCGGCCAGGAAGCGCTTGTTGCGCCAGTCGTAGTCCCACTCGCACCCGTAATCCTTGTTGCTGTAGAGCACACCCAATCGACCATCGATCTGGATGCCTTTGAGGTAATCGTGGACCAGATCATCGCCCCAGCCATTGAGCTCGAACCCGGTGGCCGGTGGGCCCTCGGGGAAGCGGAAGAAGCTGCGGTACAGCGCATGATTGTTCGGGAGCTTGCCCAGCGCCCTGGGCCCGAACAGCTTGGCCATCTGCGCTTCGAAGGAGGTGGCGAACAGGCCGTCGATGTCGTGGTTGCAGTCATCGACGAACACGAAGCCGCCATTGCGCACGTAGCGTACGAAGTTCTGCCGTTCGGCTGCATTGAACTCGACCAGCTTGTGGCCGGCCAGGTAGCAGAACGGCGCCTCCAGCATGCGCGGATCGGACAGCGCGATCACGTGCTCGGTCGGGTCCACGCGCAGGGAGGTGTAATCGATCAGCGAGGTGATCACGTTGGACGGCATGCGCGCATCCACGTCCCAGTCGCCGGAGTCGTACTTGAGGCGGGTGAACCAGAAGTCGTAACGCCCGGCCTGGGCGCGTGCCGGCGCGGGCAATGCCGCGAAGGCGGCACTGCCCAGCATCAGGCGCAGGAACTGTGCGCGGTTCATCGCCACGCACGTTCCCGGGTGTCACCGGCCAGACGAAGAGACGGCCAGTGGCCGTCACGACCGTTCATCAGACCGCGTCGGACAACGAGGTGAAGGTGAAATCGCGCAGCTTCATCGGCGGAATCATCATCACCAGGCTGGACTCGTCACCGGCCACACGCACCGGCTTGCCCAGCTCTTCGATGTTGTTGAGCATGATCACCGGCGACTCATTGAACCGGAAGTTCTTCACCGGGTGCTTGATCTGGCCGTTCTCGATGTAGAAGGTGCCATCGCGGGTCAGGCCGGTCAGCAGCACGGTCTGCGGATCGACCATGCGGATGTACCAGGTGCGGGTGACCAGGATGCCCTTCTGGGTGCCACGCACCAGCTCGGCGGTGCTCTTGTCGCCACCGGCCATCAGCAGGTTGCCCGGCCGCGCGTTGGCGGTCTTGCCCTGCTTCTGCGCCCAGAAACGCGAGTAGTTGAGGTTGGCGATCCTGCCGTCCTTGATGATGTCCAGCTTTTCGCGCGGCTGGCCTTCGTTGTCCCACGGCAGCACGGCCGCGTCCGGGTGCCACGGGTCGGCCACCATCGTCACACGCGGGTCGTAGACCTGTTCGCCGAGCTTGTTGCCGCCGCCCTTCTTGGAGAGGAAGCTGCGGCCTTCATCGGCCGAGCGCGCATCGAAGAAGTTCATCATGAAGCTGATCAGGCCGGCCGCCGCCGCCGGCTCCAGGATCACCGTGTACTTGCCCGGCTCCAGGGCCTTGGCTTCGGCCGATTCGGTAGCCTTGCGCATGGCGATGCGGATGTCCTGGTCGGCCTTGAAATCGGCCGCGTCCTTCACACTGCGCCCCACCCAGCCCGAGCCACGCCCGTCTTCGGTACGCACCGTGCAGGTGTAGTTGAAATTGGTGCCGCGCTGGTAGCCGAAGTTGCGGTTGCTGTTGGCCGTTGCATAGAAGCTCTGGCCATCTTCCAGGAAGCCGGCGGCGATCAGGCCGTTGCCCCGGCAGGGCGCGATCGAGTCGGCGGCGACCTTGGCGCGGAAGGCCGGGTCGATGGCCGCGGTCGATTCGCTGAAGGTCGGGCTGGCAGTGTAGGTCTGCTTGCCGATGGCCGGCATGAACTCGGGGTTCTCCGGGGCCAGGCGGGCCAGATCTTCGGCACGGCGCACCACGCGTTCCAGCGCGGCGTCGTCGAACTCGTTGATCGAGGCGGTGCCGACGCGCTTGCCGAAGGCGACCGTCACGGCCAGCTCGGTGTTGTCGACGATGCCGCTGGTGGAGACATTGTTCAGTGCGAAACGGATGTTGCCGTCGATCGAGCCGGCCAGCACGGCGGTGCACTCATCGGCCTTGGAGAGCGCGATGACCTTGTCGAGGATGGCCTTGGCCTGGGCTTCGGTGAAGATACTCATGGATTGGGGCTCCTGACCGGTCAGCCGAGGCTGCGCGCGGTGTTGATGACGTTGATGCCGTTGAAGCGCGCGGTGGACGAACCGTGCGAGACCGCCGAGACCTGGCCGGGCTGGCCCTTGCCGTCGAAGAACGAACCGCCCAGGCGGTAGTCGCTTTCATCGGCCACGGCGGTGCAGGCGTTCCAGAACTCCGGCGTGCGGATCTGGTAGGCCACGTCCTCGAGCATGCGGGTGATCTGGCCGTTCTTGATTTCATAGAACAGCTGGCCACCGAACTGCGCGTTGTAGCGCTGCTGATCGATGGAGAACGAGCCGTCGCCGATGATGTAGATGCCGTTCTCGACGTCCTTGATCATGTCGGCCACGCTCAGTTTGGTCTTGCCCGGCGCCATCGAGACATTGGCCATGCGCTGGAACTGCACGCTGGACCAGGAATCGGCATAGCAGCAGCCGTCGGACTCGGTCTTGCCCAGGATATGGGCCTGGTCGCGGATGGTCTGGTAATCCACCAGCTTGCCTTCGCTGATCAGATCCCAGCGCTTGGTCTTGACGCCCTCATCGTCGTAGCCGACCGCACCGAGGCTGCCCGGCTGGGTCTTGTCGGCGAAGATGTTGACCTTGTCGCTGCCGTACTGGAAATGCTGCTCGCGCTTGTCCAGCGTGGCGAAGCTGGTGCCGGCGTAGTTGGCTTCGTAGCCGAGCACGCGGTCCAGTTCCAGCGGGTGGCCGACCGACTCGTGGATGGTCAGCCAGGTGTGCGACGGATCCAGGATCAGGTCGTACTTGCCCGGCTTCACCGACGGTGCCTTGAGCTTTTCCTGCGCCTGCTTGGCCGCGGCGATCGCATCGGCCTTCATGTCATAGGAGTTGCGGTAGTTGACCACGCCGTTGGGCGAGACCGCCTTGCCGGTGCCGACGCCATCAAGGTACTCGTAGCCCAGGCCCATCGGCGAGGACAGCCCGGAGCGGGTGCGGAACTTGCCGGTGCTCTTGTCGATCGCGGTGACCGTCATCGGTGCCCAGATGCGGTGCACATCCTGGTCGATGTAGGAGCCATCGGTGGAGGCGAAGTACTTCTGCTCGTTGACCAGGAACAGCATCGAGTTGACGAAGCTGGCGCCGGCGCCCATCGCGCCTGCATTGACGTCCAGCAGCAGCTCGACCTTCTCCTTGATCGGCACGTCCATCGCGTTCTTGCGGATCGGGGTGCGCCAGGACACTTCGCCCACGCCGGGCGCGGCCGCCAGCTGCACCGGGGCGGTCTGCACGCCGGCGTTGGCCTTGGCGATCGCAGCGGCCTGCTGCGCGGCACGCGCCACATCGGTGGTGCCGAGCTGGTTGGTGGCGGCAAAGCCCCAGGCGCCGTTGACGATCACGCGGATGCCCACACCGGTCGATTCGGTGTTCACCACGTTCTGCACCTTGTCCTCGCGGGTGATCACGTACTGGCGCAGGTAGCGGCCGATACGTACATCGCAGTAGGTCGCACCGGCCTGGCGCGCGGCGGCCAGGGCGGCATCGGCCAAGCGCTTTTTCAGCGCCGGATCGAGTGCGCTCTGCAGTTGCTCGGCGGCAATGACCTTGCCGAAGAACGACGGGACGATCAGTCCGCCAGCGGTAAGCCCGGTCAGGGCGAGAAAGTCACGTCTTTGCAAGGCAGCTCTCCACGTCGGTGTGGGGGTGGCAGGGAAACAGCGACATCAGGGCGACCGCCGCGGCGGCACTGCCGATTCTTGCGGCCGTACGGGCGCCGCGGTAGTGACATTCGGCATGGAGCGGGGACAGGCTCATCCCAGGCTGCGTGCGGTATTGATGATGTTGATGCCATCGAAGCGCGTGGTCGATGAGCCATGCGAGACCGCCGAGACCTGGCCCGGCTGACCCTTGCCATCGAAGAACGAACCACCGAAGCGGAAATCGCGCTCGTCGCAGATCGCGCTGCAGGCATTCCAGAACTCCGGCGTGCGGATCTGGTAGGCGGCGTCCTCGACCATGCCGGTGATCTCACCGTTCTTGATCTGGTAGTACAGCTGGCCACCGAACTGCGCGTTGAAGCGCTGCTGGTCGATCGAATAGGAGCCACGGCCGTGGATGTAGATGCCGTTCTCCACGTTCTTGATCATGTCGGCCACGCTCAGCTGCGCCTTGCCCGGCGCCAGCGACACGTTGGCCATGCGCTGGAACTGCACGCTGGACCACGAATCGGCGTAGCTGCAGCCGTGGCTCTCCTTCTCGCCAAGAATATGCACCTCGTCGCGGGTGGCCTGGTAGTTCACCAGGATGCCGTCCTTGACCAGGTCCCAGCGCTTGGTTTTCACGCCTTCATCGTCGTAGCCCACCGCACCCAGGCTGCCCGGGGCGGTCTTGTCGGCGAAGAAGTTGACGATGTCGCTGCCCCAGCGGAAGCCCGCATCGCGCTTGTCCAGCGTGGCGAAGCTGGTACCGGCGTAGTTGGCCTCGTAGCCGAGCACGCGGTCCAGCTCCAGCGGGTGGCCGACGTTCTCGTGGATGGTGAGGAACAGGTTGGATGGATCCAGCACCAGGTCGTACTTGCCCGGCTTGACCGACGGCGCTTTGAGCTTCTCCCGCGCCTGGCGGGCCGCGGCGATCGCATCCTCCACCGGATCGTAGGAATCACGGTAGGCGACCACGCCGCCCGGCAACGCGATCTTGCCGCGCGCGTCGCCATCGAGGAACTCGTAGCCCATGCCCATCGGCGAGGACAGCCCGGCGCGGGTGCGGAACTTGCCGCTGGTCTTGTCGATGGCGGTCGCGGTGAAGGGCAGCCAGATGCGGTGCACGTCCTGGTCGATGAAGGAGCCATCGCTGGAGGCGAAGAACTTCTGCTCGTTGACCAGGAACAGGGTGGAGTTGATGAAGTCGGCCCCGGCATTGAGCGCAGCCGCGTTCAGTGACAGCAGCATGTCGACCTTGTCCTTGAGCGGCACCGCCATCGCGTTCTTGCGGATAGGGGTCTTCCAGCTCACGTCACCCACGCCAGTGACCGGCGCCAGCTGCACCGGACGGGTCTGGATGCCGGCGTTGGCGCGGGCGATCGCTGCGGCCTGCTCGACCGTGGCCAGCACCGCGGCCGGGGTCTGCTGGTGGGTGGCGGCAAAGCCCCAGGCACCGTTGACGATCACCCGGATGCCGATGCCCGAGGATTCGCTGTTGGTGACGTTCTGGACGTTGGCCTCGCGGGTGATGACCGCCTGGTTGAGGTAACGGCCGATACGCACGTCGCAGTAGCTGGCACCGGCGCGCTTGGCGGCGGCGAGCGCGGCCTCGGCCAGCGCCTTGCGGCGGCCCACATCACCCGGCTCGAGCAGCTGCTCGGCGGCGATCAGCCGGCCATGCGGCAGTACCAGGCCCGCCAGGCCCATTCCAGACAGCGCTAGAAACTCACGACGTTGCACAGCTCACATCCCCCAAGGACGGCCGACGGCACGCAGGCCGCCGACATTGGACAAGTCTTCGACTTTCGGTGGCATCGCGTAGTGGCACAAGTGACTGCGGTCATGGTTGGATGGACATCGATTCCCTGCCGATGTGACATTCCGATGAGCCAGATACGCTGGTCCGAGGCCTGCGACCGCAACCGCGCGCCGATCCTGGCGGTGCTGCAGCGCCACCTCGCCGCCCGCCACCGGGTGCTGGAGATCGGCAGCGGCACCGGCCAGCATGCCGAACACTTCGCTGCGGCATTGCCCTACCTGCAGTGGCAGGCCAGTGATCATCCCGAGCACCTGCCCGGCATCGCCGCCCGGCTCCAGGCCGCCGGCCTGCCCAATACACCGGCGCCGTGGCCGCTGCAGGCGGCGCTGTCGCCCGCGCCCGGGCTGGGGCCGCTGCCGGACGCGCCGCTGGCGTTCGATGCGGTGTTCACTGCCAATACCCTGCACATCATGAGCTGGGCGCACGTGCAGGCGTTGTTCGCCGGGTTGCCTGCCGTGATGGCCGCGGACGCCGTGCTGTGCGTCTACGGCCCGTTCAACGCCCACGGTGCCTACAGCAGCGACAGCAATCGCCAGTTCGATGCGTGGCTGAAGGCGCGCGATCCGGCCTCGGGCATCCGCGATGCCGAAGCGGTGGATGCACTGGCGGCCGGGGTGGGCCTGCAGCTGGCCGAGGACGTGGCGATGCCGGCCAACAACCGCCTGCGGGTCTGGCGGCGCGCCGGGTAGATCCGACCGTCGGTCGGCCGCGCTTGGTGCCGGGCGTGCGCTGCGGTTAGGATCAGGAGGGGAGGTTGTTGTGACAACCTGGGGGAGTTTGCATGGCAGTTGCAAGACAGATGCTGGCCGGCGTGATGCTGGCCATGGGGGCTTGTGTGTTCAACGTGTCGGCGCAATCGCTGCCGGCGGTGCAGGAGTTCTACTTCGACAATGACCTTGCCGCCGCCCCGATGGTGGTGGTGCAGGGCGAGGGTGGGGATCTCGTTGACCAATTGATGAAACACCGCGAGCGCGGCCGCAAGACGCTGGAGGCCACCGTGCAGCTGGCGGGCGTAGCGATCGCGCAGGGCCGGCCGGAGCTGGGGCGCAGTCTTTACGAACAGGCCGCCACGACCGCGTCGGCCAGTTCGGTGCTGGGCCGTTCCGTGCGTTGGAACTATGGCTGGGACCTGTTCCGCCTCGGCGAGACCGACGCCGCACTGGCCCAGTGGACGGCGGCCCAGAACACGCTGCGTGGGAATCCCGGGTGGGTGCCGCCCACCTTCGCACTGGCCCTGTGGACGCTGGGCCGCAAGGCCGAAGCCGTGCAGTGGTATGCCGCAGCCGTGCGCACCGAGCCACAGCAGTGGAGCGGAACGGATCGCTATGCCGAACTGCTGCCGGGCTGGCGCGACAGCGAACGCAGCACGCTGGCCGAGATCCAGCGGGCGTGGGCGGAGAAGCCGCCCGCCTGGCCGTGATCGGGTCGGGCGGGCCCGCACATACGGGCCTGCCCCTTGGCGGGGCCGCCGTACCCTCCCGTTTCGACCATGGTCGGGGCGGCGGCCACTGCCGGATCGGCTAGGCTGTCGCGATGGCGTTCGATGCATTCCCTCTCATCCTGACCATGCTCGGCCTGGGCATGCTGTTCTCGCGTCTGCGCACGCTGCCGGACAACACTGCCGATGTGCTCAACCGCATCGTGCTGTACGTCTGCCTGCCGGCGGCGGTGCTGATCTACGTCCCACGGCTGCATCTGGATATCAGCCTGATCGGGCTGGTCGCCACGCCGTGGCTGTTGATGCTGTGTACGCTCGCCGCGGTGAGCCTGGCTACGCGCGTCTTCGGCTTCGCCCGCGACGTGCATGCGGTGCTGTTGATCTGCGTGGCGCTGGCCAATTCCAGTTTCATCGGCTACCCGATGGTGCGCGCGCTGCTCGGTGATCACGCGCTGCCCTATGCGGTGGTCTATGACCAGTTCGGCACCTTTGTGCTGCTGTCCACGTTCGGCCTGTATGTGATCGCGCGCTACAGCGGCGACACCCCGCCTACCGCCGCACAGATCCTGCTGCGGATCGCGAAGTTCCCGCCGCTGTGGGCGTTGCTGTTCGCGTTGACCCTGATGCCTGAGCAGCCACCGGGCTGGATCGGCACCGGGCTGAAGCAGCTGGCCGATGCGATGCTGCCGCTGGTGATGCTGGCGGTGGGTTTCTCCATCCAGCTGCGCCTGCCACTGGATGAGCTCAGGCCACTGGGCATCGGGTTGCTGCTGAAGCTGCTGGTGATGCCGGCACTGGCGCTGCCGATCTCCTGGGCGTTCGGCCTGCACGGCACGATGCTGCAGGCCAATGTGCTGGAGTCGGCGATGCCGACCATGATCACCGCCGCCGCACTGGCGATGTCCCATCGCCTGGCCCCGCGCCTGGCCGCCGCGCTGGTTGGCTACGGCATCCTGCTGTCGCTGGTGACGCTGCCGGCGTGGGTGTGGGTCTTGCAGCACCTGCCGGCGTAGCGCCCCGGCGTCACACGTCCGCGCTGACGGTGCGCCCCCGTGCCCACTCGCGCAGCGCAGTGACCTGTTCGGCCATCAGCACCGATAGCGGCCGGCTGCCGCGGATCTCCTGCATCAACAGTTCGGTATCCAGCACACGCGATTCGGCATGCGCGGCGTACAGCCCCGACACCACCGCCTGTTCGATCTCCGCACCGGAGAAGCCATCCACCGCGGCCGCCAGCGCGGGCAGTGCGAAGTCGTCGGCATTGAGCTGGCGCTTGCCCAGATGCAGGCGCAGCAGTTCGACCCGGGTGTTGGCGTCGGGCAGATCGACGAAGAAGATCTCGTCGAAACGGCCCTTGCGCAGCAGCTCGGCCGGCAGTTCATGCACCTGGTTGGCGGTGGCGACGATGAATACCGTGCTCTTGCGCTCGGCCAGCCAGGTCAGCAGGTGGCCGAGCACCCGGCGCGACACGCCGCCATCTTCGCCGCCACTGGCCAGGCCTTTCTCGATCTCGTCGATCCACAGCACGCAGGGGGCCAGCTGCTCGGCCGAGGCGAGCGCGTCGCGCAGGTTCTTCTCGGTCTCGCCGTGGTACTTGTCGTACAGGCTGCCGAAGTCCAACCGCAGCAGCGGTACGCCGAAACCGGCCGCCGTTGCCTTGGCCAGCATTGATTTGCCGCAGCCCTGCACGCCGAGCAGCAGCATGCCCTTGGGCGGGTCCAGGCCGGCCGGGCCCGCGCCGCCCAGGAACACCGGCCGGCGCTGGTTGACCCAGCGCTTGAGCCGGTTGGCGCCCGCCACATCGGCAAAGCGGGTGGTGTCGTACTCGTAGTGCAGGTGGCCGGCGCGGTTGAGCAACTCGAACTTGAGCCGGGCCAGCTGTGGCAGGTCGTCCTGGCTGAGCGCGCCATCGGCGAAGATCAGCTGCCGGGCGATCCGGCGCGCGTCGACCAGGCTCAGCCCGCGCAGGTTGTGCAGGATCTTCTGGACCGCCTCGTTGTCCACCTCCACGCGCCGCCCGCCGTTCTCGCGGGCATAGGCTTCGGCTTCCTCGCGCAGCATCTTCAGCAGCGCGTTGAGGTCGGGCAGGCGCGGGTTGAAGCGGGTGGCCAGCGCTTCCAGCTCGGCCGGCAGCTCGACCTTGGCCCCGACCAGCACCAGCACGTGGGCCTCGCAGTGCCGCCGCTGGATCAGGTCGCGCAGGGCGCGCTGGTGGCTGGCATAGCCCAGGTAGGGGTGGAAATCGAGCAGCAGATAGATACCGCGCTGCTCGGCCTGGCGGATCATCTGCAGGGCCGAACTGGCATCGGGCGGGCCGACCGGGTCGTCCTCGCGGTCCATGTCGATCCGGCGCAGGCCCTCGGTGATCGACCAGCGGTGCAGGGCCCGCCAGACATGCATCAGGGTCTGGCGGAACAGCTCCACCACCCGGCCCTCATCCTGGGTCTCGATGATGATCAGCGGGGTGTTGGCGCGGATCAGCGCGCTCAGGTCCTGTAGTTCGCTCATGCTGGCGGTCAGTCCATTGGAACCATCCACGATAGCAAAGCCGTGGCCGTCGGTTCTGGTTCAGCGCTGCGACTATCTCCGTCACAGGCGCCGGTGTAGGCTGCGGGAACGTTCCCCGGAAGCGAGGCTTGCATGAAGACGATCCTGGTGGCCGGTTCCAAGGGCGGGGTGGGCAAGACCACCGTCGCCACCCACCTGGCGGCGCATTCGGCATTGGAAGGCAAACGGACCGTCCTGGCCGATGCCGATCCCCAGGGCTCCAGCACCCGCTGGGCGCAACGCCGCTCGGTTCTGGAAAGCGCCGTGCTGCCGATCGACGTGTATCGCAAAAAGAGCTGGGAACGACTGGTTCCCGAGGGCACCGACGAGGTCATCATCGATGCTCCGGCCGGTGCGATGGCCGACGATATTCCGCATTTCCTTGATGTTGCCGATGCGGTGGTGGTCCCCGTGCTGCCCTCCGCGCTGGATATCGAAGCCATCGTCGGCTTCCTCAACAGCCTGTCGCGCGTGCCCCGCGTCCACAACCGCAGCCTGCCGGTCGGGTTGGTGCTCAACCGCACCAAACCCTGGACGCAGACCTCGCAACAGGCGATACAGATGTTGGCCGATTGGCCGTATGAGGTCGTCGCGCAGTTGCGCGACAGCCAAAGCTATGTGGTGATGGTCGGGCTCGGACGGAGTCTGTTCGACTACCGCTCGGCCCAGGTGCGCGAGCACCAGAATGACTGGGAGCCGCTGTTGAAGTGGCTGAAGAAAGCCTGACACGAGAGATCCCATGCGAGAACTGATACTGCTGCGTCACGCCCATGCTGAAACCGCCAGCACCGGCCAGGCCGATCTGGACCGCCCGCTGTCGCCGGTCGGTCTGGCCGAAGCCGAGGCCGCCGGCCGCTGGCTCAAGGAAAACAATCTGCTGCCGGACTGCGTGCTCTGCTCGCCGTCGCGGCGGACCCGCGAAACCCTGGAAGCCGTCCTGGGCATCACCGGCTTCGTCGAGAAGCGGCTGGAGGACGCCGTCTACGAGGCCACCCCCGGCACCCTGATGGGGTTGATCGATGCGCGCCGCGATGTGGACCGCCTGCTGGTGGTGGGCCATAACCCCGGCCTGGAGCAACTGGTGGCCCTGATGAGCGAGGGCACCAGCAGCGACTACCGCGGCATGCCGCCGGGCGGGATCGCGGTACTGGCCTTCGACCGTGAGGCCGCCATCGAGCCTGGCGTGGCCAGCCTGACCGCCTTCTGGTGGCCGTAAGCAGTGTGGGCAGTCCGTGCGACGTGGTTCGGGCTGCTGTTGATGGCAGGGGCGGTGCATGCCGCCCCGCCGTCGTCGGTACCGGCTCCGACCAGCCATGCCCTGGCCTTCGATACGGCCAGCTCGCGCTTCGGGTTTGAGATCCGCACGCGGCTGGGACAGCGCATCGAAGGCGTGTTCCCGCGCTTTGAAGGCAACATCGAGGTGCTCTCCGACGGTCGCCACCAGGTGCACCTGCGGATGTTCACCCGTTACGTGGAAATCCCCGGCAAACCCCGCTACACCGGCTGGATGCGCGGCGAGGAGTTCTTCGACTCGGCGCGCTACCCGGTGGTCGAGTTCGATTCACTGCCCTACTGGCCGGAGGTGGTGGACAAGGGCGGCAGCATCCAGGGCCGGCTGATCCTGCGCGGGGTCAGCCACCCGGAGACCCTGCGGGTCGAGCCGCCGGCCTGTGCCCGGGCCGGGTATGATTGCGATGTGGTCAGCCGCGGTACCGTCCAACGTGGCCGGTATGGAATGGACAGCTGGCAGTTAGCCCTGAGTGATCGAGTGACCTTTGTATTGCGTGCGCGTCTGAGCGAGGCGCCGAAACCGTGAACCCATTGCTGCGTCTGTTGGTGCTGGCAACGCTGTTGCTGGGCAGCGGCTGTGCCTCGCTGTCCAATGCCGAGCGTGACCGCGCGGCCGGCATCGCCGTGCAGGCGCGCTCGACCGTGGTCGACTGCGACCAGCCGGATCGCTGTGCGCTGGATTCGCCGCTGCGCGCCCTCGGTGGCCGTGCGTTCGCCGAATCCCACGCCGGCCAGCCGCGCCACTATGCGACCCTCCTGGACGAAGGCGAGGTCTCGCTGGTCGCGCGGTTGAACCTGATCCGCAGCGCCACCCGCAGCATCGACCTGCAGACCTACATCTTCGACAAGGACGACAGCGCCCGGCTGGTGCTGGACGAACTGCAGGCGGCCGCCCGCCGCGGGGTCAAGGTGCGGGTGCTGATCGACCAGCTCTCGGCGATCTCCGATCTGGAGATTCTCGGCGCCCTGTCCGGCAGCCATGCAAATTTTTCGCTGCGGGTCTACAACCCGACCTTCGGCAAGGCACGCCTGAACTACTTCGACTACGCCGCCAGCGTGGTCTGCTGCTTCCGCCGCTTCAACCAGCGCATGCACAACAAGCTGCTGGTGGTCGACGATGCGTTGGGCGTGGTCGGTGGGCGCAATTACCAGGACGACTATTACGACTGGGACAGTGAATACAACTTCCGCGACCGCGACGTGATCGTGGCCGGCCCGGAGGTGCGCGAGATGGCCGCCAACTTCGATGCCTTCTGGCGCGCGCCGCGCAGCGTGCCGGCCGAGCGTCTCAACGATGTGGGGCGAACATTGCTCCGCCAGGGCGTACCGGCCATGCCGCCGGCCGACTTCCGGCGGCCGGAGCGGGTCGAGCGGGTCAGCGAAGAAGCCAACGATCCGGAGTTCGTGCGGCGTACCTTCGTGGACACCGCCCTGCCGGTGGCCTCGGTGCAGTACGTCGCGGACCTGCCACGCAAACATCGCCGCGAACGCGCCAGCCAGCCGGCCAACGGCCAGCACGTGACCGAGCCGCAACTGGATGCGTTGATCGCCAGCGCGCAGTCCGAAGTGCTGCTGCAGACCCCCTATCTGGTCCTGTCCAAGCCGGCGCAGCAGCTGTTCCGCACCCTGCGCAAGCGCGAGCAGGCGCCGCGGGTGGTGGTCTCGACCAACAGCCTGGCCGCCACCGACAACCCGATCGTCTACGCGCTGTCCTACAAGTACAAACGCCGCAACCTGCGCGAGCTCGGCTTCAACATCTACGAGTTCAAGCCATTCCCGCTGGATGCGCCGGTGGATTACCGCAATCTGCTGCCCGCACCGCTGGGGAGCGAGGTGCCGCCGTCGCAGGGCAAGCGCAGCAGCCTGCTCGGTGGCAGCGCGGCCGGCAGCAATGCGCGCGGCAGCGCCGACAACCGTGCCAGCAGCGGCCCGCGTCGAGGGAGTGCCGATCGCAACAGCGCCAGCGGTCGCCGCCGCAGTACCGATGGCAGCGAAGTCGAGCGCCGCGTGCTGCGTGCCGAAACCCGGCCCTCGTTCCTGGGCACCAAGGCGGTCAACAAGCCGCTGCCGGTCACCCGCAAGGGCGCGCGCATGGGCCTGCACGCCAAGTCGATGGTGGTGGACCGCCGCATCGGCGTGGTCGGCACGCACAACTTCGATCCGCGCAGTGAGAACTACAACACCGAAGGGGCGGTGATCATCGATGACCCGGTGTTCGCCGAGGCGCTGGCGCAGAGCATCCTGCGCGACATCCACCCGCAGAACTCCTGGGTGGTCGCGCCGCGTGCCAAGCCGCCGGTGCTGTCCGGCCTGAACTACAGCGTCGGCAAGGCCTCCGAGGCGTTGCCGGTGCTCGATTTCTGGCCGTGGCGCTACGCCACTGATTACGAATTCCAGCCCGGGCCCGCGTGCCCGGCTCCGCTCAAGCGGCAGGACCCGGCCTTCCACACCTGTTATGTCGCCGTCGGTGACTTCCCCGAAGTGAATGTCGGGCCGAAGTGGCTGCTGGTGCGCATGCTCACCGCCTTCGGCGCCGGGCTGGTCCCGATCCTGTAAGTCTGCAACCCCACGGAGAAGCTGCATGTCCCAGGTATTCCGCGACGCGGTGTCCATCGAAGCGCTCAACGCGCTCAGCCGCAACACGCTCATCGAGCACCTGGGCATCGCGTTCACCGCCGCCGGCGAGGACTGGATCAGCGCGACCATGCCGGTCGACGAACGCACCCGCCAGCCGTACGGCATCCTGCACGGTGGCGCCTCGGTGGTGCTGGCGGAAACCCTCGGCAGCAGCGCCGGCAATCTGTGCGTGGATACCACGCAGCAGGTCTGCGTGGGGCTGGAAATCAACGCCAACCACATCCGCGCCGTGCGCGCCGGCACCGTCACCGGCACCGCGCGTGCGGTGCATGTCGGGCGCAGCACCCAGGTCTGGGACATCCGCATCGAGGACGAGGCCGGCAAGCTGGTCTGCACCTCGCGGTTGACCCTGGCGGTGGTGCCCGCCGTGCGCCCGGGCTGATCGCGCGCATGGCACGGATGCTGTGTTGCGTGGCCCACCACAGTGCGCCGGCGCATGTGGGGACGGCCGTTGTGCCGCCGGTGGCCGTTGGCTTGACGGCTTGCGGCGGCTGGCTTGCGCACGCCATCGATTTGTCCGGATTCCGCTGGCAGAGCCTGCGGCGCTCGGGTATCGTTCGCGGATGAATTCCCCCACTCCGGCCTCACGTGGCGGCGTGGCGCGTGTGTGCCGTTACCTGTACCGCGTTCCGCTGCTGCTGGTCCACCTGTTGCTGTTCCTGCCGATGCTGCTGATCGCCATGCTGCCGCCGTGGGGGCGCGTGCGCGTGGGCGAACGGACGTTCGAACATGCGGCGGTGAACGCCTGGTCGGCCGGCCTGATGTGGATCTTCGGCTTTCGCCTGCACCGGATCGGCACGCCGCTGCCGGGTGCGGTGCTGTTCGTGGCCAACCATGTCAGCTGGGTCGATATCTCGATGCTGCACAGCCAGCGGATGATGGGCTTCGTGGCCAAGCAGGAGATCGCCGGCTGGCCGGTGGTCGGTTGGCTGGCCGCGCGCGGGCAGACCATTTTCCACCAGCGTGGCAGCACCGAATCGCTGGGTGGCGTGATGCAGGAAATGGTCGTGCGCCTGCGCGAAGGCAAGGCGGTCGGCGTGTTCCCCGAAGGGCGCACCCGCGGTGGCCATGAAGTCGGCCCGTTCCATGCGCGCATCTTCCAGGCCGCGGTCGAGACCCAGGTCCCGATCCAGCCGGTCGCGCTGCGCTATGGCTGGCGCGGTGACGCGCAGACCATTGTTGCGTTCGGCCCGAAAGAGAGTTTCTTCGCCAACTTCCTGCGTCTGCTGGGAGAGCCGGCACGGCGGGCCGAGGTCCACTTCCTCGCGCCCATTGATACCCACGATCTGGAAGGCCGTCGCCGCATCGCAGAAACCTCGCGTGCGCGCATCCTGGCGGCCATGTCCGCCGAGTAAGCGGTGGTGTTCCTTCACACGCCAGCGTCGCGGCCGGGAGCAGGCTCGCGCCCATGTTGACTGCTGCCGACTATCATCCCCCGCGTTGGCTGCGCAATCCGCACCTGCAGTCGATGCTCAGCTCCAGCCGGATGCGCATGCAGCGCGGCCTTGCACTGCTTGCGGCCACCGGCGCGCACACCGACGAACTCATTCTCGATGGCGGCGAAGGCGTCCGCCTGCAGGGCTGGCACAGCTATATCCAGGGGCGCCAGCCGATCGGAATGGCGTTGCTGCTGCATGGCTGGGAAGGCAGTGCCGAATCCAGCTACATGCGCATGACCGCCGCGCGGCTGCTGGAAGAGGGCTACGACGTGGTGCGGCTGAACTTCCGCGACCACGGCAACACCCACCATCTCAACCCCGGCATCTTCCACTCCAACCGCATCGATGAAGTGGTGCAGGCTGCCGGGGATATCGCCCGGCGCTGGCCCGAGCTGCCCCTGGTCGCGGCCGGCTACTCGCTGGGCGGCAACTTCGTGCTCCGCCTGGCACTGCGTGCGCCCTCGGCCGGCGTGCCACTGCGCCGCGTGGCCTCGGTCTGCCCGGTGCTGGACCCGGCGATCACGATGGAAAGCATCGAGAACGGCCCGGCAATGTACGACTGGTACTTCCGGCGTAAATGGGCTGGCTCGCTGCGCCGCAAGCGCGATCTGTTTCCCGAGCTGAGCGACTGGGACGACCGTGTGCTCAAGCTGGACATCCGCGCGCTGACCGCCTGGCTGGTCGAGCACCACACCGAGTTCGGCTCGCTGCAGGCCTACTTCGATGGCTACTCCATCGCGGGTGATCGCCTGGCCGGGTTGCAGGTGCCGGCCGACATCCTGATGGCCCAGGACGATCCGGTGATCCCGTTCGCCACCTTCAACGGCTGGCGCCTGCCGGCCCATGCCCACCTGGAAATCGCCCCCTGGGGCGGCCACTGCGGCTTCCTGGAGAACTGGCGCGGCGATGGCTTCTCCGAGCGCTGGGTAGCCCAGCGGTTGCGGATCGAGGCCAATACGCCCGCCTGACCGGGCGTTCTGGCCGTCCGGCCCCGCTACAATCGGGGTTTGCCCTCGAGTTCGGACCGTCATGCAAGACCAGATTCTCCAAGCCCTGCGCCGCAATGCGGTGGACGATGCCGTGCAGCTGGCGCGCGAATGGACCACGGCCGAGCCGGAGCAGCCGCAGGCGCACCGCTGGTTGTCGCTGTCGCTGCAGCAGCAGGGCCAGTTCGATGACGCACTGGCCAGCCTGCAGCAGGCGCTGACGCTGGCGCCGGACAATGCCGACCTGCATCTGCAGCAGGCAGGCCTGCTGCTGGCCCTGCGCCAGTTCGATGCGGCCGGCTCGGCGCTGGACCGCACGGCCGAACTCAACCCCAATGAACTGTCCGCGTACGTGATGCAGGCGCATCTGGCGCTGGCCCGCAACGACGTGGATGAAGCCGATCGACTGACCCGGCTGGCGCTGCGCGTGGACGACGATCATCCGGAACTGGCCGCGCTGTCGGGCATGGTCGCGCTGCGCCGTGGCGAGGTGGATCGCGCGCTGGCCCAGCTCTCGGCAGCCAGCCAGGCGCTGCCCGATGACGCGCGTGTGTTGTATGCGCTCGGCTTCGCCTACCTTGGCAAAGACATGTTGGCCTTCGCCGAACAGGCCTTCCGCCGTGTGCTTGCCCTGAATCCGGCGACCACCGCCCTGCAGGGGCTGGTGGTCCAGCTCGCGCTGCGCCAAGGCAACCTGGAAAGCGCGTCGGACATGATGCACCAGGTGTTGGCTGCGCCCGGTGGCGACACCCCGGCCATGCGCCGTCTGGCCGGGGAGCTCGAACTGCAGGCCGGTCAGCCGTTGCAGGCGCTTGAGCACCTGTTGCCGGTGCTGGCGCAGTGGCCGTCCGATCGCCACACGCTGCAGATGCTGCTGATGGCCTGGCAGCGCCTGGGCCGCGAACAGCAGGCACGGGAGACGCTGGATGCGGCCTTGGCTGATCACCCGGCCATCCATGATCTGTGGATGGCGCGCCTCACGGTCGAGCCCGTGGGGGGCCCGGAAGCGGTCGCCATCGGCGAGCGCTGGCTGCAGGCCATGCCCGAGCATCTGCCGGCGCTGGAGACGCGCCTGCGCCTGCACGACATGAACAACGAAGAAGACGCGGCCGAAGCCGTGGCCGAGCGCATCGTCGCGCTGGAGCCGGGCCGGGCATCGGGCGAAGTGCGACTGGTCGATGGCCTGCTCGCACGCGACCCGGCCGCCGCCATTGCGCGCGTGCAGGCGCTGCATGACAACGCACCTGAAGAAGCGAAGGCCGGGCTGCGCGCGTGGCTGGGGTCCGTCCAGGACCGTGCCGGCCAGTACCACGATGCGCTGCGGACGTGGGTGGACCTGCATGCGGCCGAGGCACCCCAGCGCCTGCCGCTGCCGCCGCAGGCCAAAGCCCCGCTGAGCTGGCCGGAGCTGGCGCCGGTGGCTGAGGACAATGCCGTCGCCCCGCTGTTCATCTGGGGGGCACCGGGCGCCGGGGTGGAGCGGGTGGTCGCCGCGATGGCAGCCGCCAGCCCGGTGATGCGCGGCGACCGTTTCGGGCCCACGCCGCCCAATGATCCCTTCCAGCGCTACCACACGCTGCAGGAACTCTCGACCGGCAAGCTCACCCCGGAAGCGCTGGTGGAGCAATGGCGCAGTCAGTTGCCGGCCCGGGGCATCGCCGACGGCGCGGTGATCGACTGGCTGCTGTGGTGGGACAACGCACTGCTGTGGGCGCTGCGCCCGCAGCTGCCGGAGGGCCGCCTGATCATCGTGCTGCGTGACCCGCGCGACATGCTGCTGGAGTGGATCGCCTTCAGCGCCCCGGCACCGCTCGCGGTGACCTCGGTGCACGAAGCGGCCGAATGGCTGGCGCGTTCGCTGGCCCAGGTTGCCACCCTGCACGAGCAGAACCTGTACCCGCACGCGCTGTTGAAGATCGACGACATCGGCAACGATCCGCAGGCGATGGCCGAGTACCTCGGCGCCCAGTTCGGCATGCGTTTCCCGCCGGCACCCACGCTTGGCCCGGCCCGCATGGCCCCGGGCCACTGGCGCGATTACCGCGATGAAATGGGCCCGGCCTTCGCGCTGCTGACCTCGGTCGCAGTGCGCCTGGGCTACCCGGAAGCGTGAGGAGACCGGTATGCATCTGAGCAGTGACAGCATCACCAACGGCCAGCCGATCGCCGCCACGTTCGCGGCCGGCACTGCCGAGGGCTTCGCGCCCAACCGCAACCCGCAGCTGGCCTGGCACGACGTGCCGGCCGGTACCCGTTCGTTCGCGCTGTTGTGCATCGACCCGGATGTGCCGACCGTGCCGGAGACGGTCGGCCGCCAGGATCGCACGGTGCCACGCGATCAGCCGCGTGCGCACTTCGCGCACTGGGCGATGGCCGATATCCCGGCCGACGTGCGCGAGCTCGCCGCGGGCAGCTGCAGCGATGGCTTCACCGTGGGGGGCAAGACCCAGCCGGCGGGCCCGGCAGGCAGCCGTCAGGGCCTGAACGATTTCACCGGCTGGTTTGCCGGCACTCCGGACATGGCCGGCCAGTACCTGGGTTATGACGGCCCCTACCCGCCGTTCAACGACGAGCGCGTGCACCGCTATTTCTTCCGTGTGTTCGCGCTGGACGTGGCGCAGCTGGCGCTGCCCACGCCGTTCACCGCCGCGGATGTGCTGCATGCGATGCACGGGCACGTGCTGGCCGAAGCCTCGCTGCATGGCACCTACACGTTGAATCCGGCGCTGGCCTGAGGTGAGGTGCCGACCATGGGTCGGCGCGCGCCCCGGTAGATACCAACCGTTGGTCGGTACTGCGCTATCGGGAGCCGGCCAGCGGCCGGCACTACAGAATGAAGAAGGGCGGCCAGTGGCCGCCCTTCTGCTTTCTCACTTCTTCACGTTTTCCGATTCGACCACCATGTCCAGCACGTAGGCGTTGGACGAGGCATCGGCCGGCGGGTTGGCGATCGTGTAACGCTTCACGCGCACCACGTTGCGCACGCCGTCTTCGTGGGTGTAGCCCTCGATGACGTCGTAGAAGTTCTGCCACTCACCCGGCTCGCCCTGCTTGATGCCGTTGGCGTCGTAGCGGATCTCGCGGGTCTGCAGGCACTGCTTGTCGCGGATCATCGGGTGCGGGCACGGCTTGGTCTGCGCGGCCACTTCCAGGAACACCGTTTCGCCTTCGCCGCCGTAGCGGGTTTCCGCGGTCGGCTCCGGGGTGAACACCAGCACATCGCCCTTGGTGGTGCGCAGGGTCAGCTGGCCGGCATCGCCCAGTTCGGTCTTGAGCGTGCCTTCCAGGCGGCTGCCGACGGCCTGGTCCAGCGCCATCAGGTTCTTGTCCGTGCAGGCCATCATGGTCGAGGCCATCGGCGAGAGGGTCAGCGAACCATCGGCCAGCGTGTAGCCGCCGCCCATGCGGTTGCAGGTGTTGCTGATCGCGATGCGGTCATCCTTGAAATCCAGCGTGACCGGCGTGTCGGCGCGGGCGAACAGCGCATCGATGCGCTTGCCGCTGGCATCGGTGGCCGAATCCAGGCGCCAATGGCTGCCCTGAAGGCGCTGCATGTCCAGACGGGCCACGGCGGCCTGGTCGGCGGCGGCGGTCGGTGCCGGGGCGAGGTCATCGCGGCCGGCCGGGGCGGTGGAGGGGTTGCTGCAGGCGGCCATCAGGGCCAGCGGCAGCATCAGCATCAGGGTGCGTTTCATGTACATCTCCTTGGGAACCTGGGGAAAAACGCCGGCGCATCCACAACGGGGTTGTGCCAGCGCCGGGCCGTTCAGTTGCCAGCCGGCAACCAGAGCAGCAATGCCGCGCCCAGCGCGATGCGGTAAACCGCGAACGCCGTGAACCGGTGCGACTTGATGTAGCCCAGCAACCACTTCACTACGATGAAGCCGGTGACGACCGCGGCAAGGAAGGCCACGCCCACATCGGTCCAGTTCTCGCTGGCAAGCTTGCCGTCCTTGGCCAGTTCCAGGAAGGCATAGCCGCTGGCGGCGAACATGGTCGGGATGCCCACCAGGAACACGAACTCGGTGGCCTTCGCGCGGCGGCTCAGGCCGAACAGCATCGCGATGAAGATCGCCGCCGCCGAACGCGAGGTCCCCGGGAACACACCGGCCACCACCTGCGCCACGCCCACCAGGATGGCGACCTTCCAGGTCACCTCATCGCGCTCGGGCAGGCGCGCGGTGTAGGCCTCCACCAGGAGCATCCAGAGGCCACCGATGATCAGCGCCCAGGCCACCGGCGTGACCGTCTCGGGCAGCTCCCAGCCGGCCAGGCGGACCGGCAGGCCCACCACGGCGGTCACCAGGAAGGCAGTCCCCAACTTGAGCACGTAATCGCGGTTGGCGCGTTCATGCAGGCCGGTGGCCAGGGTCCACAGCCGCTGCCGGAACACCAGCGTGATCGCCAGGATCGCGCCGGCCTGGATGATGATGTTGAAGAAGTCCGAGCGTGCGCCCAGCCAGTGCTGGGCGATCAGCAGGTGGCCGGTGCTGGAGATCGGCAGGAATTCGGTGAGGCCTTCAAGAATGCCCAGAAGGAGGGCGGAGAGCAGGTCGGACATCGGCGGTACTGGAGCTCGCGCAGGGGTGGAATCGGGCAGCGGCGACAGCCGGACGCTGTGGCCAACGTCGCCTGTCGACGGCCCGTGGGCGTAAAGCATAGTGCATCCCGCATCGCACCAAAGGTGTGCATGGTGCAGCGTTTGCACTGCTTTGGTGCGTTCGCGCACGCGCCGCGAGGCGCGCCCGCCCAGTGAAATCAAGGATTTGTGAACGCGGAAAAGTTGGCACGGGGTTTGCTGTATCTACATACGCAATCACCCATCTGAGGTTTCACCGATGTCCGTGGAAAATGTTGAGAAGCTGATCAAGGACAACCAGATCGAGTTCATCGACCTGCGTTTCGTCGATATGCGTGGTATCGAGCAGCACGTCACCTTCCCGGTCAGCATCGTGGAGCCGTCGCTGTTTGAAGAAGGCAAGATGTTCGATGGCAGTTCGATCGCCGGCTGGAAGGGCATCAACGAGTCGGACATGGTGCTGCTGCCGGATCCGTCCAGCGCCTACATCGACCCGTTCTACGCCGACCCGACCCTGGTCATCAGCTGCGACATCCTCGATCCGGCCACCATGCAGCCGTACGGCCGCTGCCCGCGCGGCATCGCCAAGCGCGCCGAGGCCTACCTGAAGTCCTCCGGCATCGCCGAGCAGGCCTTCTTCGGCCCGGAGCCGGAGTTCTTCATCTTCGATTCGGTCCGCTTCGCCAACGACATGGGCCACACCTTCTTCAAGATCGATTCCGAAGAAGCGGCCTGGAGCACCGGTGACAAGTACGATGGCGCCAACAGCGGCTACCGTCCTGCCGTGAAGGGCGGCTACTTCCCGGTCCCGCCGACCGATTCGCTGCACGACCTGCGTGCGGAAATGTGCAAGACGCTGGAACAGGTCGGCATCGAAGTGGAAGTGCAGCATCATGAAGTGGCCACTGCCGGCCAGTGCGAGATCGGCACCAAGTTCAGCACCCTGGTGCAGAAGGCCGATGAACTGCTGCGCATGAAGCACGTCATCAAGAACGTCGCCCACCGCAACGGCAAGACCGCCACCTTCATGCCCAAGCCGCTGGTCGGCGACAACGGCAGCGGCATGCACGTGCACCAGTCGCTCTCCAAGGGCGGCACCAACCTGTTCTCCGGTGACGGCTACGGCGGGCTGAGCCAGCTGGCGCTGTGGTACATCGGCGGCATCTTCAAGCACGCCAAGGCGATCAATGCCTTCGCCAACTCCGGCACCAACAGCTACAAGCGCCTGGTGCCGGGCTTTGAAGCCCCGGTGATGCTGGCCTACTCGGCCCGCAACCGCTCCGCCTCGTGCCGCATTCCGTGGGTGTCCAACCCGAAGGCGCGCCGCATCGAAATGCGCTTCCCCGATCCGATCCAGTCCGGCTACCTGACCTTCACCGTGCTGATGATGGCCGGCCTGGACGGCATCAAGAACCAGATCGACCCGGGCGCCCCGAGCGACAAGGATCTGTACGACCTGCCGCCGGAAGAAGAGAAGCTGATCCCGCAGGTCTGCTCCTCGCTGGACCAGGCCCTGGAAGCGCTGGACAAGGACCGCGAGTTCCTCAAGGCCGGTGGCGTGATGAGCGACGACTTCATCGATGGCTACATCGCGCTGAAGATGCAGGAAGTCACCAAGTTCCGCGCGGCGACCCATCCGCTTGAGTACCAGATGTACTACGCGAACTGAGCAACAGGTGACGATGACGAAGGATTTCCCTCCCACCCTTCGTCATCGTCGCCGCCTTGGCGGCTGGGGAGCCGGCAAAGCACGTCGTAGAGCGGACCGTTGGTCCGCTGCACCACCAGGGGCAAGAGAGACCGGACGCGTCATGGGCCCTTCCTCCCTCCCGCGTCACCGCTGGCGTCGCCCTTCGGGCGTCGGCATCGGCGTGGCCCATGCAACGTTCGGCGCAACGACCGGCGGCCATGTGCAAGTGGCCGCCGGTTGACCTGACATCGGCCCCACGCGGGCCGGTTCCATCCACCATCGGGATATGCGCATGAAATTGATCTCCGCCATCATCCGGCCGTTCAAGCTCGACGAGGTCCGCGAGGCCCTCTCCGACGCTGGCGTGTCGGGCATCACCGTGACCGAAGTCAAAGGCTTCGGGCGCCAGAAGGGCCACACCGAGTTGTATCGCGGCGCGGAGTACGTCGTGGATTTCCTGCCGAAGATCAAGATCGAGACCGTCGTGACCGACGATCGCCTGGAGGCCGTGGTCGAGGCCATCCAGACCGCAGCCGGCACCGGCAAGATCGGCGACGGCAAGATCTTTGTCACCGCGGTCGAACAGGTCGTCCGCATCCGCACCGGCGAAATCGGCGCTGACGCGCTCTAACCCCACTCGGAGCCCACAATGAAGACCTCTTTGTTCACCGGGTGGCAAGCCCGGTTCCATGCCGTGTGCCTGATGATGTTGCTCAGCGCGTTGGCCGTTGGTGCCTTCTCCAGCAGCGCGCACGCCCAGGCGCAGGTCACGCCGGTACCCTCGGAGACGGTCGCGGTCGAGCCGCTGCCGGCCACGCCCGGGGCCACCGCCGCACCGGTTGCAGAAGCGGCTGCCGCCACGTTCGATCACGGCGATGTCGCCTGGATGCTCACCTCCACCCTGCTGGTGCTGCTGATGGTGGTGCCGGGCCTGGCCCTGTTCTACGGCGGCCTGGTCCGCTCCAAGAACGTGCTGTCCATCCTCAGCCAGATCCTGGTGGTGTTCTCGCTGGTGCTGATGCTGTGGGTGGCCTATGGCTACAGCGCGGTGTTCAGTGAAGGCAACGCCTTCTTCGGCTCGTTCACCCAGTTCGCCTTCCTCAAGGGCTTCGGCCCGGACACCGTCGGCAACACGCCGATCGCCGGCCTGCCGGATTATCTGTTCGTCGCCTTCCAGTCGACCTTCGCCGGCATCACCACCGCCCTGATCGTCGGTGCGTTCGCCGAGCGCATCAAGTTCAAGGCCGTGCTGCTGTTCTCGGCCCTGTGGTTCACCCTGAGCTACATCCCGATGGCGCACATCGTGTGGGGCGGCGGCTATCTCGGTGAGATGGGCGCGATCGATTTCGCCGGTGGCACCGTGGTCCACATCAATGCCGGCGTGGCGGGCCTGGTGGGCGCGTACTTCGTCGGCAAGCGCATCGGCTACGGCCAGACCGCACTGAAGCCGCACAACGTGCCGTTCACCTACATCGGCGCGATGCTGCTGTGGGTGGGCTGGTTCGGCTTCAACGCCGGCTCGGCCGCCGCCGCCGACACCGTCGCCTCGCTGGCCTTCATCAACACCATCCTCGCCACCGCTGCTGCGGTGCTGGGCTGGACCCTGGTCGAAGCAGTCAGCAAGGGCAAGCCGTCCGCGCTGGGCGCTGCCTCCGGCGCCGTGGCCGGCCTGGTCGGCATCACCCCGGCCTGCGGCACCGTGGGCCCGCTGGGCGCGATCGTGATCGGCCTGGTCGCCGGCGTGGTCTGCGTCTGGGGCGTCACCGGTCTCAAGCGCCTGCTCAAGGTCGATGACACCGCCGACGTGTTCGGTGTGCACGGCATCGGCGGCATCGTCGGGGCACTGCTCACCGGCGTGTTCAGTGCGCAATCGCTGGGCGGCACCAAGGCCGATCTGGACATCGGCCACCAGGTCTGGGTGCAGCTGGTCAGCGTCGGCTTCACCATCGTGTGGTGTGCCGTGGCCACCGTGCTGATCCTGCTGGTGGTGCGCATGGTGTTCGGCCTGCGCGTCACCGAAGAAGCCGAGCGCACCGGCCTGGACGTCACCTCGCACGGCGAATCGGCCTACGAGGCCTGAGCCGCGCGATGCCGCATTAGAAACGAGAGAGAGCTGCTTCACCTTCGCCGGCGGCCTTCGGGTCGCCGGCTTTTTTGTGGGCGGCCCATAAGCCCACATGCCCTGACCGGCGTCACGCTTTCACACGCGCGTTTTCACACACGATCCGACCAACGGTCATTTCCAACCCTGTTTCCGGCGGCCCGATTGGCTTACAGTGCGCGCGCCAGCGGCCATCGCGTCGGCTGGCCCGGATTCTTTCCAAGGAAGAGCGTAATCGTGCAACAGGGACGTAATGAACGCAGCCGTGCGCTGCGCTGGCGACTGACTGTGGGTGTTGCAGTGGCCATGGGCTGCCTGCCGGCCGCCGTGTGCGCGCAGGTTGCCCCACCGGATCAGGAACTGCTGCGCCAGCAGGAACGCGAGCGGGCCCTGCGTGAACAGCAGGAGACCACACCGGACGTGCGCCTCCAGGCCGCGCCGGAAGAGGCGGTGGGTCGCCTGCCGGCTGCCGAATCGCCGTGCTTCCCGATCCAGCGCATCGTGCTGGAGGGGGAGCTTGCCGATCGCTTCCGCTGGTCACTGCGCGCGGCTGATCCGAGCGACGATCCGGCCACCGGCCGTTGCCTGGGCACCGGCGGCGTGGACATCGTGATCAAGCGCATGCAGAACGCGATCATCGCGCGGGGCTATGTGACCACCCGCATCCTGGCCGCACCGCAGGACCTGAAGACCGGCACGCTGACCCTCACCGTGGTGCCGGGTCGCATCAACGCCGTCCGCTTCGCCAGCGAGGAAGGGCGTACGCCCGCCCTGTGGAATGCGTTGGCGGTGGGCCCGGGCGATGTGCTCAACCTGCGCGATATCGAACAGGCGCTGGAGAACCTGCAGCGCGTGCCGACCGCCGCAGTCGACATCCAGATCGCCCCACCGCAGGAGGGCGCACAGGACAAGCCCGGTGAAAGCGACCTGGTCATCAGCTGGGCGCAGCGCACACCGGTGCGCGTGAGCCTGACCCTGGATGACGCCGGCAGCCAGTCCACCGGCAAGCTGCAGGCCGGCGCCACGCTGTCGCTGGACAACCTGGCCGGGCTGAGCGACCTGTTTTACTTCAATGCGGGCAAATCCGTGTTCAACGGCAGCGACCGCGGCACCGACAGCTGGTCCACGCACTACAGCGTGCCGCTGGGTGGGTGGCTGCTGGGTGCCAACGCCAGCGAATACGACTACCAGCAGACCGTGGCCGGTGCCTACGAGAGCTATGAGTACAGCGGCTCCAGCCGCAATGCCGAGCTGCGCCTGACCCGCATGCTGTTCCGCAATGCGCATGCCAAGACCAGCATGCATGCGCGCGGCTGGTACCGCGAATCGGACAACTTCATCGACGACACCGAGATCCTCGTGCAGCGCCGGCGCATGGCCGGGTGGGAGCTGGGGATGGCGCACCGCCACTTCATCGGCAAGGCCACGCTGGATGCGAACCTGGCCTACCGCCGCGGCACCGGGGCGTTCAACGCGCTGCAGGCACCAGAAGAGGGCTTTGGCGAAGGCACCGCGCGCGGCAAGGTGGTGACCGCCGATGCGCAGCTCACCGTGCCGATGCAATGGGGCCGCCAGGCACTGCGCTACACCGGCAGCTGGCGTGCGCAGTGGAACCGTTCGCGGCTGGTGCCGCAGGACCGCTTCTCCATCGGCGGCCGCTACACCGTGCGCGGCTTCGACGGGGAGCTCTCGCTCACCGGTGAGCGCGGCTGGCTGCTGCGCAACGAGCTGGCCGTCGCCATGGGCGGCGGTGTCGAAAGCTTCGTGGCCGTGGACCATGGCCAGGTGGGCGGCCCCTCGACCGAGTGGCTGCTCGGCGACCGCCTCACCGGCATGGCGCTGGGCCTGCGTGGCGGCTCGCGACACGTGCAATGGGAAGGCTTCGTCGGCAGCCCGCTGCACAAGCCCGATGGCTTCCAGACCGCCTACACCACGTTTGGCATGAACCTCGGCGTCTCGTTCTGACGCCAGCTGTACGGCCCTGCGCGCCGCTGCGGCGCGCGACCCCACACCGCATTGAAAGGAAGCAACGCCGTGAATCGAGTCTATCGCCTGGTTTTCAACCGTACCCTGGGTGTCATGCAGGTCGCCTCCGAACTGGTGACCGCACCCCGCGGGGGCTGCGATGCGCGCGGCGGCAACACGATGGCCACGCTGCGGCCGATGAGCTTCGCGCTGTGGCTGGTGCTCGGCTGGGTGGGCCTGGTGCAGCCGCTGTCGGCGCAGCAGGTGCCCGATGCCGGCCGCATCATCGCCGACCCCGGCGCACCGGCCCAGCAGCGGCCCACGGTGGTGACCTCGGCCAACGGCACGCCGCAGGTCAACATCACCACGCCCAGCGCGGCCGGTGTCTCGCGCAACCAGTACCAGCAGCTCGATGTCGGCCGCCAGGGCGTCATCCTCAACAATTCGCGCACGGACGTGCAGACGCAGATCGGTGGCTGGGTGCAGGGCAATCCCTGGCTGGCCACCGGCACCGCGCGCGTCATCCTCAATGAGGTCAACGGCAGCAACCCCAGCCATCTCAACGGGTATGTCGAAGTGGCCGGGGCACGGGCCCAGGTGGTCATCGCCAACCCGGCCGGCATCCAGATCGATGGCGCCGGCTTCCTCAATGCGAGCCGGGTCACCCTGACCACCGGCACGCCCATCCTCAACAACGGCGCGCTGGAAGGCTACCGGGTCCAGGGCGGCGCGATCCGCGTGTCCGGTGCGGGCCTGGATGCCAGCCTGACCGACTACACCGACATCATCACCCGCTCGCTGCAGGTCAACGCCGGTATCTGGGCCAACCAGCTGCAGGCCAGCCTGGGCACCAACGTGGTCAGTGCCGACCACAGCAGCGTGACCGCCCAGACCCCCACCGGCGGTGCGCCGGCCTTCGCGCTGGATGTCGGCGCGCTCGGGGGCATGTATGCCAACCGCATCTGGCTGGTCGGCAACGAGCATGGCGTCGGCATGAGCAACGCCGGCAAGATCGGCGCGCAGGCCGGCGAACTGGTGGTCACCGCCGATGGCCGGCTGGAGAACACCGGTGCGCTGCACGCGCAGCAGGACACCCGGATCACCGCCGCCGGCGGCGTGGCCAATGCGGGCACGCTCAGCGCCGAGCGCGAACTGCGCGTGGAGACGCCCGCCGATCTGGACAACAGCGGCGGCACCCTCAATGCCCGCCGCATCGAGGTGAACGCCGATGCGCTGCGCAACCGCGGCGGCAGTATCGAGCAGGTGGGCAGCCAGACGCTGCAGTTGAGCGGCGCGGACATCAGCAACGAGCAGGGCCGGATCGGCACGGTGGCCAGCACCTCGCCGGGGCAGGAAACCGGCGGCGGCACTACCGGACAGCCCGGCAGCGGCGGTACGCCCGGCACCGGCACGCCCACGCCGGGCCAGGGCGGCACCGGCGGTACCACGCCGCCCACGCCCACCGCCCCGCTGGCGGCAGGCACGCTCAACATCGCCACCTCGCTGGACAACGACGGCGGTGCCATCGATGCCACCGGCATCCTCCAGCTGAGCGCCCGCAACAGCCTGGACAACAGCCGTGGCACGCTGGGGGTACAGACCCTGCAGGTGCAGGGCGAAGCGCTGCGCAATGTCGACGGCCGGCTGGAGGTGCAGGGAGCGGCCTCGGCCCAGGTGCAGACGCTGGACAACAGCGGCGGCCACCTGGCGCTGGCGCAGACCTTCCAGCTGCAGGCACAGTCGCTGTTCAACCGCGGCGGCACCCTCGCGCACGGTGGCAGCGCGGCCACCACCTGGTCCATCGGCACGCTGGACAACAGCGACGGCAGCCTGGCCAGCAACGCCACCACCTTCGGCCTGGACCTGGGCCATCTGATCAACACCCGCGGCAGCCTCAGCCATGCGGGCAGCAACGGGCTGCAGCTGCGCGCTGATCGCCTGGACGGTGTGCAGGGCACCATCGCCACCGCCGGCGACATCGCCCTGCAGCTGGGCAGTGCCGACCACCGCAAGGCGCAGTTGATCGCCAACCAGGTGAGCCTGACCGCCGGCGACGTCGACAACCGCGGCGGGCGGGTGCTGTCCACCGGGCAGCGGGCCAGCACGCTCACCGTGCAGGGCACGCTGGACAACGGCGATGGCGGCACCCTGGCCAGCAATGGCGATCTGCAGATCACCGCAGCGCAGTTGGGCAATGCCGGCGGCACCGTGCAGCAGGCCGGCACCGGCAGCCTGCGTATCGATGCGGTCAACCTGCAGGGCCAGGGCGGCACCGTGTTCAGCAATGGCAGCCTGGTGGTACAGGGCGACACCACCAACCTGCGCGATGGCACCACCTCCGCGCAGCGCATCGTGATCACCACCGGCGATCTGATCACTGCCGGTGGCACGCTCACCTCGGCCGGCACCGAGGTACTGGACCTGCAGGTGGCCCGCACCCTGGACAACACCGGGGGCACGCTGGGCAGCAACGGCGCGCTGGCCATCGACAGCACCACCTTGATCAACACCGGCGGCAAGCTGATCGCCGCGGGCACCGGGCAGACCACGCTGCACGCCAGCGAGGCCCTGCACAACCAGGGCGGCACGCTCTCCAGCAATGGCGACCTGCGCATTGATGCCGGCCGTCTGCTCAATGGCGGCGGCAGCATCGATCATGCCGGCAACGGCGCGCTGCAGATCACCACGGCCACCCTGAGCGGCGGCGAAGGCAACATCGCCAGCAACGGCCTGCTGCAGTTGCAGGCGCAGACAGTGGACCTGCACAAGGCCACGACCCGCGGCCGCGAGGTCGACATCCGTGCCGGCGCGCTGGACAACACCGGCGGCACCCTGCTCTCGCTGGGCGAGCAGGCCATGCAGCTGCGCATCCGTGGCAGCCTGGTCAATGACGGCGGCACCCTGACCGCCAACGGCGCGCAGCAGATCGAGGCGGGCGCGCTGTCCAACCGGGCCGGCGCGCTGAACGCGGCCGGCACCGCCGATACCCGCCTGATCGTGGCCGGCACGCTGGACAACACCGGTGGCACCGTGGCCAGCAATGCAGGCGCACTGCAGCTGCAGGCAGGTGCCCTGGTCAATGCCGATGGCACGATCAGCCATGCCGGTCAGAACGGGCTGTCCATCACCACCGGCCGGCTGGACGGTCAGCGTGGCCGCATCGGCACCGCCGGTGCGCTGGAGCTCAGCGCCGGAGCCGTCGACCATCGCGGCGCGTCCGTGGCCGCCGAGCAGCTGGACATCACCGCGCAGTCGCTGGACAACCGCGGTGGCAGCATCATCGCCACCGGCACCGCCGCCAACACGCTGCAGGTCACCGATACGCTGGACAACGGCGATGGCGGCACCCTGGCCAGCAATGGCGATCTATCCATCAGCGCCAACACCCTCGGCAACGCCGGCGGCACGATCCAGCAGGCCGGCACCGGCACCCTGGCCATCAAGGTGGACACGCTCAACGGCCACGCCGGCACGCTGCTCAGCAACGGCGCGCTCGACCTGCAGGGCGACACGCTGGATCTGCGCAATGGCACCACCTCGGCACAGCAGATCCGCATCGACAGCGAGCGCCTGATCACCGCCGGTGGTCAGCTCAGCGCACTGGGCACCCAGGCACTGCAGGTGCAGGCACGCAACCTGCTGGACAACAGTGGCGGCACCCTCGGCAGCAACGGCGCGGTGGACATCAGCGCCGGCCGCTTCATCAATGACCACGGCAAGCTCATCGCCGCTGGCGAGGCCGCCTCGCAGGTGCGCGTGGCCCAGCTGCTGGACAATACCGGCGGCGCGATCTCCGGCAATGGCGATCTGCGGATCGAGGCCGAGGTGCTGCGCAATGCCGATGGCACCCTGGTCGCGGCCGATGCGCTGCACCTGCAGGGCGAAACGCTGGACCTGCGCGATGGTGCGGTGGGCGCCACGCAGATCACCGTGCAGGCCGGCAGCCTGGACAACACCGGTGGCACGCTCAGCGCCACCGGCACGGCGGACATGCACCTGCAGGTGCGCGAGCAGCTGACCAACGATACCGGCACGATCGCCGCCAACGGTGCCCAGCGCATCGAGGCCGGCGCGCTGTCCAACCGGGGTGGCACGTTGAGCTCGGCTGGCACCGGCAACAGCCAGATCCACGTGACCGGTCAGCTGGACAACAGCAAGGGCGTGATCGCCAGCAACGCCGCTGCACTGGAGGTGGCATCGGGCAGCCTGCGCAACATCGACGGCACCCTCAGCCATGCCGGCACCCAGGGGCTGACCCTGAGCACCGGGCAGTTGCTGGGCCAGGACGGCCACATCGTCACCGCCGGCGGCCTCACGCTCACCGCGGGCGAGGTGGACCACCGCGGCGCGACCCTGCAGGCCACGCAGATCGCGCTGGCGGCACAGGCGTTCGACAACCGCGGCGGGCAACTCGTGGCCACGGGTACCCAGGCCAACCACATCGACGTGGCCGGCGCCCTGGACAACGGTGACGATGGCCTGGTCGCCAGCAATGGCGACCTGACCCTCAACGCAGCGCTGCTCGGCAATGCCGGCGGTACCGTGCAGCAGGCCGGCAATGGCCTGCTGGCGATCAACGCCGCCACCCTCAACGGTGCTGGCGGCACCCTTCTCAGCAACGGCACGCTGCACGTGCAGGGCGACACCACCGACCTGCGCGCTGGCACCACCTCGGCCCAGCGCATCCGCATCGAGACCGGCGATCTCACCACTGCTGGCGGCACGCTCACCGCCACCAGCACCGATGCACTGGTACTGCAGGCCCGCGACCGGCTGGACAACACCGGCGGCACCGTGGCGACCAATGGTGCGCTGGGTCTGCGCGCCTCCACCCTGCTCAACACCGGTGGCAACCTGCAGGCCGCAGGGGCCGCCGCGAGCCAGCTGAGCATCGGCCAGGCGCTGCAGAACCGCGGTGGCAAGATCCTCACCAGCGGCGATCTCGACGTCACCGCGGCCAGCCTGGACAACCAGGGCGGCACGGTCCACAGCGCCACCGACCTGAGCGTGGGCGTGGATGGCCTGCTGGACAACAGCAACACCGGCCTGATCGCCAGTGGCGGCGATGCGCAGCTGCGCGCGGGCACGCTGGACAACCGCAGCGGCAGCATCGAACAGGCCGGCGAGGGCCAGCTGCAGATCGATACCGGCACGCTGCAGGGCGCCGGTGGCCGCATCATCAGCAACGGCGCGTTGACCCTGCAGGGCGAAGCACTGGATATCCGCGGTGGTACCACCGCAGCACGCCAGGTCACGGTGACCGCCGGCCGCCTGGACAACGCCGGTGGCACGCTCAGCAGCACCGGCGAGCAGACCATGGTCCTGCAGGTGCGCGACGCGTTGGGCAACGATGGCGGCACCATCGCCGCCAACGGTGCGCAGCAGATCAACACCGGTACGCTGTCCAACGTTGCCGGTACGCTGAGTTCGGCCGGGACCGCAGATACCCACATCGAGGTGGTCGGCCAGTTCGACAACACCCGCGGCACGTTGGCCAGCAACGGCGGCGCCCTGACGGTGCAGACCGGCAGCCTGGTCAATGACACCGGCCGCATCCACCATGCGGGCCAGAATGGCCTCACCCTGCAGGCCGGCAGCCTGCAGGGCCAGAAGGGCAGCATCGCCACCGCCGGCACACTGACCCTGCGCGCGGACGCGATCGATCACCGCGACGCCACCCTCAGCGCCGGCCAGCTGGACATCATCGCGACCGCCCTCGACAACCGCGGCGGCACCGTGCTCTCCACCGGCACCCAGGCCAACACGGTGCGGGTGGATGGCACGTTGGACAACGGCGACGACGCTACCCTGGCCAGCAATGGCGACCTGCAGATCACCGCAGCCACCCTCGGCAACGCCGGCGGCACCGTGCAGCAGGCCGGCACCGGCACGCTGAGCATCACCGCGGCGACCCTCAATGGCCACGGCGGTACGCTGGTCAGCAATGGCGCGCTGGCGCTCAGCGGCGACACCACCGATCTGCGCAACGGCACCACCTCGGCGCAGCAGATCCGCATCGACACCGGTGACCTGACCACCGCCGGCGGCAACCTCGTCGCCACCGGCACGGGGCCGCTGGCGCTGAACGTGCGCAACCGCCTGGACAACACCGGCGGCACCTTGGCCAGCAATGGCACGGTGGATCTGCGCGCGGCCACTCTCATCAACAACCAGGGCACGCTGCAGGCGGCTGGCGCGGGCAGCAACCAGCTGCAGCTTGGCCAGGCGCTGGAGAACCGCGGCGGGCGCATTCTCGCCACCGGCGCGACCGTCATCGGTGCGGCCAGCGTAGACAACCGCGGCGGCACCCTGCAGACCGGCGGGGCGTTGACCATCGGCGTGGACGGGCGGCTGGACAACAGCGGCCAGGGTGTCATCGCCAGCGGCGGCGATGCGCACCTCACCGCCGCCACCCTGGACAACCAGACCGGCAGCATCGAGCACGCCGGTGAAGGCACGCTCGCCATCGAGGTGACCGACCTGCACGGTGCGGGTGGCCGCATAGTCGGCAACGGGGCACTGCAACTGAAGGGCGATACGCTCGATCTCAGTGGCGCCACCACCGGCGCGCGTCAGGTCACGGTGACCGCGGGCAGCCTGGACACCAGCAAGGGCACGCTCACCTCCACTGGCACGCAGGCCATGACCCTGCAGGTGGACAGGGCGCTCACCAACAACGGCGGCACCATCGCCGCCAATGGCGCCCAGCAGATCACGGCCGGTTCGCTGTCCAATATCGACGGCACGCTGAGCGCGGCCGGCGCCGGCGATACCCGCATCAACGTGCTCGGCACGTTCGACAACACCCGCGGCGATGTGGCCAGCAATGGCCGCCAGCTGCAGATCGATGCCGCGCGCCTGATCAATGAGGAAGGCACCCTCAGCCACGGCGGCACCCAGTCGCTGACCCTGACGGTCGGCCAGCTCGACGGCGCGAAGGGCACCATCGTCAGCGCAGGCGCACTGGCGCTGCAGGCCGGTGCGGTGGACCACCGCGGTGCCACCCTCAACGCAACCCAGCTGACCGTCCAGGCCGAGTCCTTCAACAACCAGGGCGGCACCGTGCTGGCCACGGGCGGGCAGGCCAGCAGCCTGGACGTCAGCGGCGTGCTCGACAATGGCAACGGCGGCACGTTGGCCAGCAATGGCGACCTGCAGATCACCGCGGCCACCCTCGGCAATGCCGGCGGCACCGTGCAGCAGGCGGGCACCGGCACGCTGGCGATCAACGCTCACACCCTCAACGGCCAAGGCGGCAAGCTGCTCAGCAATGGCAGCCTGGCGCTGATCGGTGAGAACACCGACCTGCGCGATGGCACTACCGCCGCGCAGCGCATCCGTATCGAGACCGGGGAACTGGTCACCGCAGGCGGCACGCTCACCGCCACCGGCACCGACGTGCTGGCGCTGAACGTGCGCGGCCGGCTGGACAACACCGCCGGCACCCTCGCCAGCAATGGCACGCTGGATCTGCGCGCCGCGCAGCTGCTCAACAACCAGGGCACCGTGCAGGCGGCCGGGGCGGGGAGCAATCAGCTGGCCCTCGGCGGTGCACTGGAGAACCGCAGCGGTCGCATCCTGACCACCGGCAACGCCACGGTCACCGCGGCCAGCGTGGACAACCGCGGTGGCACCCTGCACAGCGATGGCAGCTCCACCCTGACGGTCACCGTCGATGGCCTGCTCGACAACAGCGCGCAGGGTACGGTGTCGTCGGGTGGCAACGCGCACATCACCACGCAGTCCCTCAACAATGAAGCGGGCACACTGGCCGCCGGCGCCGCGTTGCAGCTCGATTCGGCCACGCAGGTACGCAACACCGCCGGCCTGATCCAGGCCGGTACCGATCTGCGCGCGACCAGCAACGGCATCGACAACCACAGCGGCCGGATCATCGCCGGCACGGTGGATCTGGATACGCGCGGCTACACCCTGGATAACCGCGCAGGCACCGTGGCCAGCCTCACCGGCGGCGCCGCGCTGCGCACCGGCCTGCTGGACAACAGTGGTGGGCTGCTGCAGTCCGCCGGCAACCTGCACATCAACACGGCCGGCCAGGCGCTGATCAATACGAACGCCAACGGCAACGGCATCAACAGCAGCGGTACGCTGGAGATCCACAGCGGTGCGTTCGACAACCGCGCCGGTGCGGTATTCGGCCAGGGCGCGATCACCGTCAATGCCAGCAGCGTCGACAACACGGCCGGCGGCGCGCTGGTGGGCGCAACCGACCTGACCCTGCGTGCGCAATCGGTGGCCAACGCCGGCGGCAAGATCACGGTGGGTCGCAATGCGGACATCGTCCTGCCCGGCGCGCTGGACAACCGCGGGGGCTTGGTGGCCGCCGGTGGCACGCTCGCCCTGCAGGCGGGCAACATCGATAACCGATACACCCTGAGTGCGCCCACTGGCCCGGCACTGGGCTTGCAGGGCAAGCACCTGCAGCTGGGCACCGGCAGCCTGGACAACCAGCAGGGCCAGATCCTGGCCGACACCCTGGTGGTGCAGGTGGCCGGGCAGCTGAACAACACCGGCGGCCAGATATCCGCGTCTGAAACCTCTGACATCCGCGCCGACAGCATCGCCAACGCCGGCGGTTCACTGGTGGCCGGCAGCAACCAGATCGTGCGCACGCGTGAGATCACCGGTGACGGCAAGCTGCTCTCGCAAGGTGACATGACCCTGGAGCTGGGCCAGAGCCACACCAACACCGGCGAACTCGCCGCCAACGGCACGCTCACCCTCGCCATCCAGGGCAACCTGGACAACCTGGGCAAGCTGCAGGGCGCCGGGGTGAACATCAGCGCCGGCAACATCCACAACGCCGCTTCCGGCGAGATCAGCAGCGTCGGCCTGACCCGGCTGGTGGCCAGCGGTGAGCTGCTCAACCGCGGCCTGTTGGACGGGCGCATCACCCACATCGACGCCGGCACGCTGAACAACATCGGCACCGGCCGCATCTACGGCGACCACATCGCCATCCAGGCCGGCACCCTCAACAACCTGGCCGAAAACGTGGGCGGCGCCCAGCGTTCGGCCACCATCGCCGCACGCCAGCGTCTGGACCTCGGCGTGGGCGTGCTGAACAACCGCGGCCAAAGCCTCATCTTCAGCGATGGCGATGCGGCCATCGGCGGGGCGCTCAACGGGCTGACGGCCGTGGGCAGCGCGCAGCGCATCGACAACCTCAGCTCCACCATCGAGATCGCCGGCAACCTGGACATGTCCGCGCTGGCGGTGAACAACATCCGCGAAAACGTGGTGGTGCAGCAGCAGACCATCCAGCATGGGCCGGTCACGCTCACCCAGCCGGGTTGGTTCAAGAACGGCAACAACACCGCCGGGAATCTGCGCGACACCTCCAACTTCCAGCCCTACGAGGTCTATTACCTCAATCCGGCCGACATCCTGGAAGACACCGCGTACATCACGCCCGACGGCCAGCAGATCCGCCGCGCGGTGGTCCGGCTGACGGCCAGCACCAGCGCCTACTACTTCGCGCGCGGTGGCCTGGACGGCGAGCGCGGCGAGCGCTCGCGCCTGCCCGCGCAGGATGGCACGGTGGTCATCTACTACGTCAGCCGTGCGGACAGCCGCAACAATCCGGACCAGCTGGGCGCCGGGGCCGAAGATCCGTTCCGCGATCTCTCCTTGATGCCGCCGGGAAACCGGCAGTTCCGTTACGACTCGGACACCCTGGCCTACAACAACGCCTACGGCACCTGCACCACCACCTGCGTGCAGTTGATCACCTACCCGGACTACGACAATCCGGAGGCGATGCTGATCAACATGCAGCGCCACACCAGCAACACCAGTGGCAACGAGAAGACCCGCGTCGCCACCCGTACCACCACCGAAGACGTGGTGGTCTCCGCCGGTGCCGATGCGGTGATCAATGCCGGTGGCCACATGCGCATCGCCACCGATGCATTGCGCAACGAGTACGCCAGCATCGCCGCCGGTGGCAACCTGGCCGTGGTCGGGTTGAACGTGGGTGAATCCTCGATCATCAACACCGCCAAGACGCTGTTCCGTACACATAGCTTCAGCAATGTCTCCATCACCTATGGCGGCTCGCGCAGCCAGTGGAATGCCGCGCCGATCTCCGAGCAGATCGGCGTGCTCGGTGCGGGCATCACCGCCGGCGGCAAGCTGAGCATCGATGTCGGCAACCTGCGCAACGAGAACACCGGCCGCGACGCGCCGAACGTGCGCGATGGCGACAGCATGGCCAACCTCAACACCGGTGGGCCGGGCGCAGGCTCGGTCGGCCCGGGCGCAGGCGCGGTGCAGGGACCGGGGCAGAGCAGCGGCCAGGGCGCCGGCCCGGTGAACGCACAGGGGCCGACGGCGGCCGGCGCAGCACACGGTCAAACCGGCAGTGCGGTACAGGGGCCGGGGCACGCCGGTGGCCACATCGCCGATGGCGCGCACGCCCAAGGACCATCTGCGGCCGGTGCCGCACAGGGCGCGGCAGGCCAGGGCCTGCAGGGTGCCGACCGTACCAGCGGCCAGCTGGCCGATGCCGCCAACGCGCAGGGGCCAAGCCAGGTTGGCTCGGCGGGCCCGGGCACGGGCACCGTGCAGGACATCGTGGCCGGGCAGGCAGCACAGGCCACGGCCACCGGCCCGGGGGCCGTGCAGGCCGGTAGCCACGCCGGCAGCGGTGGCAATGCCGCACTGGCCAACAAGCAGGTCGTCGCCGCCGCCGGCAATGACCCGCACGTGGTGGTCACCACCACGCCCAATGCCAGTGCACCCAGCGCCAGCCTGTTCAACGTGGATGCCAACCGCGGCAGCTACCTTGTGGAAACCGACCCGCGCTTTGCCAGCTACCGCAGCTGGCTCAGCTCGGACTACCTGCTGCAGCGCGCCGGCTATGAGCCCTCGCAGACGCAGAAGCGCCTGGGTGACGGTTTCTACGAACAGAAGCTGGTGCGCGAACAGATCGGCGAACTCACCGGCCGCCGCTTCCTCGATGGCCATGCCAGCGACGAAGACCAGTACCGCGCGCTGCTGGAGGCCGGTGCCACCGTCGCCAGTGCGTGGAGCCTGCGCCCCGGCGTGGCGCTGACCGCCGAGCAGATGGCCCGTCTCACCAGCGACATCGTCTGGCTGGTGGAGCAGGACGTCACCCTGGCCGACGGCACCACCGTGCGCGCGCTGGTGCCGCAGGTGTACCTGCGGGTGATGCCGGGCGATCTGGATACCAACGGTGCGCTGCTGGCCGGTGCCGACATCGACATCAAGCTGCGCGGCGACCTGGTCAACAGCGGCGCCATCGCCGGGCGCCAGCTGGTGAGCATCGATGCCGGCAACATCCGCAACGTCAGCGGTGGGCAGATCAGCGGCCAGCAGGTCGGCCTGCAGGCCACCCACGACATCGACATCATCGGCAGCACGGTCACCGCCACCGATGCACTGGGGCTCAAGGCCGGTGGCAACATCACCGTCGCCTCGACCACGCGCGAGTGGCGCGACAACGGCGACCTGCTGGTGCAGCAGACCACCACGCTGGATCGCGTGGCCGGCCTGTACGTGACCAACAAGGACGGCGCCGGCGTGCTCAGCGTCAACGCCGGTGGCAACGTGGAGCTGCGGGCCGCGCAGCTGGCCAACGCCGGGACCGACGGCCTGACCGCCATCGTGGCCGGTGGCGACCTCAGCCTTACCTCGGTGGCCGAGCAGAGCAGCGTTTCGCTCACCCATGACGCCCGCAACTTCAACAGCCAGAGCCAGTTGATCAACATCGGCACCACCATCCGCGGTGCCGGCGATGTGGTGCTCAAGGCCGGCAACGATCTGAACCTGACCGCTGCCAACGTCTCGGCGGCCAACGCACTGGTGGCCCAGGCAGGGCGCGATATCAACAGCGTTGCCGTGGTGGACACGCGCACCTTCGACAGCGGTGCCAAGAGCAAGAACGGCTCGCGCGAAGTCAGTGCCGCCGATGGCTGGGTGCTGGGCAGCCAGCTCAGCGGTGGCGAAGGCGCTGCCCTGCAGGCCGGCCGCGACCTCACCCTGCAGGCCACCACGGTGGACAGCAGCGACGGCGGCGTGCTGCTCTCGGCCGGGCGCAACCTGGCGTTGACCACCGCGCAGGAAACCCACGATCTGGTGGTGGACGAAACCACCCGCAAGAAGAAGACGCTGTCCAGCACCACCACCACCACCCATGACCAGAGCTCGGCCAGCTATGCGGTGGGCAGCACCATCGGTGGCAAGACGGTGGACATGATCGCGGGCAACGATGTGACCATCACCGGCTCCACCGTGTTGGCCGACAACGACCTGCGCATCGCCGCGGCCAACAACATCACCATCGAATCGGCACAGGACACCTACAGCGAGGCGAGCAGCTTCAGCCAGAAGAAATCCGGCATCACCGGCGGCTTCGGCAATGGCGTGGCGTCGGTGGGCTACAGCAGCTCGCGCAGCACCAACGACAGCGCCACCCAGTCCACCACCCAGGTGGCCTCGGCCGTGGGCTCGATGGACGGCAACGTGCTGATCAATGCCGGCAACCAGCTGACCATCGCCGCCTCCGATGTCGCCGCCGGCAACAACCTCACCCTGGCCGGCAAGGACATCAACCTGATCGCGCGGCAGGACACGCTGGAGACGCAGAGCAGCGCCTCCAGCAAATCCAGTGGCCTCTCGGTGGGGGTGACCTACGATCCCACCAAGGCCTATCGCAGCGCCCGCGATTCCACCACCGACGGCATGGCCGACAGTGGCTCCACCATGGGCAAGATCACCCGCAATGCTGAAGGCGCCGCCTCCGGCCTGCGGGCGGCCACCACCTCCACGGTGATCACCGCGGGCAGCCAGCGCTCCAACAGCAACGAGAGCCACTCCAGCAGCGATGCGCGGGTAAGCCAGCTCAGTGCGGGCGGCGACCTCACCCTGATCGCCAACGGCGGCTCGATCTACAGCCAGGGCGCGCAGATGGCAGCCGAGGGCGATGCCCTGCTGCTGGCCACCAAGGACATCGTGTTCGATGTCGCCCACAACACCGAATCCAGCACCAGCCAGAGCAGCGGCAAGGGCTGGGGCATCGCCAACAACACCAGTGGCCTGCCGTTCGGCACCAACAATTCGCGCAGTGAAGGCAGCGGCAGCAGCGACACCATCACCGGTACCCAGCTGTCGGTGGGCGGTGGGGTGCGCATGGCGACCAGTGAGGGGGATATCAGTCTCACAGCCGCCAACATCGTGGCCGAGAAGGACGTGAACATCCACGCCGCGGGCGACCTGACCATCCGCAGTGGCCAGGACACGGTGGGCAACACCAACACCTCGCAGAGCAAGGCGATCGGCACGGTGCAGATCTCCGACACCGAGAAGTTCTCCGGCTGGCACCGGCAGGAGCATGACGATGACAGTGCGCAGGTATCGCAGGTGGCCAGCAATGTCGGCAGCCTGGGCGGCAACGTCAACCTGAGCGCTGGCGGCACCTACAGCCAGATTGCCAGCAACGTGGTGTCGGCCAAGGACATCAACATCACCGCCGCGCAGATCGAACTGCTCACCGCCGACGAGGTCGGGCACTCCTCGCAGCGCGATGACGATCTGAAGATCGGCGTGTTCGCGCGGGTGAAGTCGCCCTTCATCGACCTCATCAACAACGTGGATGCGGCCCGGCAGTCCGACGGTCGCCTGTCGTCCATGCAGAACATGGCAGCGGCCGCCAATGCCTACCAGTCGGCCAGTGCGATCGCCAACGCGGCCGGTGCCGGGGGCAGCGGTGCCTTGTTCAATGCCGAGGCCGGTATCGGCTTCAAAACCGCCAACAGCAGCGCGGACAGCAGCAGCGTGGTCTCGCAGGGCTCCACGCTTCAGGCTGGTGGCAACCTCAACCTGACCAGCACCAGCGGTGACATCCATGTGGTGCAGGGCAACCTGAGTGCGGGCAACACGGTGAGCCTGGATTCGGCACGCGACATCCTGCTGGAAGCCGGTAAAGCGCAGCTTGCCGACCGCAGCAAGAGCAGCAACGCTGGCGCGGAAGTGGGCGTGGGTGTCGCGGTAGGCGCGCAGACCGGCGTGTACGTGTATGCCGAAGCCAGCGTGGGCAGCAGCAAGTCCAACGCGGACAGCACCACCTGGCAGAACACCACGCTCACGGGCCAGAACATCTCGCTCAAGGCCGAGGGTGACACCACCCTGCGCGGTGCCACCGCGACGGCCGACCGCATCGATGTAAAG
>NZ_RCDC01000009.1 GCF_003651185.1 Stenotrophomonas rhizophila
AATTGATATGTTGCTTGATCAAACGTCTGCAAGATGGACATACATCCTTCCTGCAGGCGCCTTCACAAGATACCTGCGCATACTGTCAAAGAACTTTGGAATCGGCCTCAGCGCCTTCTTCCGTGTGCCCCGACGTTTCCGTCGTTGCGAGCCGCCCATTATAGACCGGCTTATCTGCTTCGTCAACACCTTTTTTCAAGGCCGCTTCACCGAAGTGAACCGTTGTTGCCGATGCCGCTTCGTCGTTCGCCTCAGAGGCTTTCGTCGTTGCGAGCCGCCTATTATGTCAGGCTTTTCGTTTCCGTCAACACCTTCTTTCGAAGCAGTTGAAGTCCTGTTCCTTCGCGGTTGCCGCCTTGCGGTGGCCCCTGCGTCGGGGGAGGGAAAGTATGTCCCTATCCGGGTCGTTTGTGAAGGGGGTGGACGACATTTTTTCACGTCGTCTCTCCCACATTCATGCTGGAAGGGGTCCGGATCGCCCGAACCCCTTGTGCCACTTAGGCCGCGACCAGCAACACGCGTGCGAAGGTGCGCTTGCCAACCTGCAGCAGGCCTTCGAAACCGGGCACGAACACCTGCTGGGCATCCTCCACCACCTCGCCATCCACCTTCACCGCACGCTCTTTGAGCTTGCGGGAGGCTTCGGAGTTGCTCGGGGTGAGGCCGGCAGCCGTCAGCAGGGCACCAATACGCAGGCCTTCGGCCGGGATGGTCACTTCCTGCAGCGGCAGCAGGGTCACATCGCCCTGCCCGGTCACCGCGGCATTCCAACCGGCGATGGCCTGTTCGGCCGCCGCCGCATCATGGAAGCGGGTGGTCAGCTCACGGGCCAGGCGCAGCTTCACCTCGCGCGGGTTCAACCCGCCCGCCTGGACCTGCTCACGCAGGGCCTTGGCCTCGGCCTGGCTGATATCAAAGGAGAGCAGCTCGATCCAGCGCCACATCAGGTCGTCGCCGATCTTCATCGTCTTGGTGACGATGTCGATGGCCGGTTCGCTGATACCAATATAGTTGTTGAGCGACTTGGACATCTTGGCCACACCGTCCAAGCCTTCCAGCAACGGCATGGTCAACACGATCTGCGGCTTCTGCCCGTAGTGCTCCTGCAGGCCACGGCCCATCAGCAGGTTGAACTTCTGGTCGGTACCGCCCAGTTCAACGTCCGCTTCCAGCGCGACCGAGTCGTAACCCTGCACCAGCGGGTACAGGAACTCATGCAGGGCAATGGACTGCTGGGCGGCATAGCGCTTGGCGAAGTCGTCGCGCTCGAGCATGCGCGCCACGGTGTGCTGGCCAGCCAGGCGGATCATGTCGGCGGCGGCCATCTTGCCGAACCACTCCGAATTGAAGCGCACTTCGGTCTTTTCGCGGTCCAGCACCTTGAAGACCTGGTCTTCATAGGTACGCGCGTTGGCCAGCACATCTTCCTTGGTGAGCGGCTTGCGGGTGACGTTCTTGCCCGAGGGGTCGCCGATCATCCCGGTGAAGTCGCCGATCAGGAAGATCACCTGGTGGCCGAGGTCCTGGAACTGGCGCAACTTGTTCAACAGCACGGTGTGGCCCAGGTGCAGGTCCGGTGCGGTGGGGTCGAAGCCGGCCTTGACCCGCAGCGGACGGCCGCTTTCCAGACGCTGGCGCAGTTCGTCGGATTTGAGGATCTCATCGGCGCCTCGCCCGATCAGGGCAATGGCTTCTTCAATCGAGGACACGTGACAACTCCCGGCAATGCCTTATTTATATGAATGACGTTAAGTACAAGTTAACCGCAGGTGCTTCACAAAAGCCAATAGGCACAAGGGTTTGACGCGGTATTTATACCTGTCTATGTTACCGACGTTTGGGCCCGCGCTCCCGGGCCAGCCAGGAACAGACCGACGATGCTCAATTCCGATCAAGGCCGCGCGCGCAAGCAGCGCTTCAAGGAACGTCTCAACGTCCTCCACGACACCGCCCTCCATCGGAAGCTCAAACAGCATCTTCCCGCGGCCTTCAACCAGCGCTGGACCCGCCGCCACTGGATGCACGCCAGCCTGTTCGCCACCATCGGCGCCCTGGTGGCCACGATCGTCCCCGGCTTCTCGCACACCATCGATTCGCCCTACTCGGTCAGCCATTCGACCTTGGCGCTGCCGTTGCCGCCGCTGTCGCTGGAACGCCAGCAGCAGACCCCGGGCGACAGCTGGCAGGTGCTGCGCGTGCAGCGCGGCCAGACCCTGAGCAATCTGTTCGACCAAGCCGGCATCCCGGCCACGGTGATGCACCAGGTGCTGGAGCACCCCGGTGTGCGCGAATCGCTGACCAAGCTGCGCCCGGGTGCGGAGATCGCCTTCGACCTGCCGCTGTCCGGTGAGCTGCGCACGATCCGCTTCGACCGCGATGCCGACAACCGCGTGGAGCTGTCCCTGGCTGGCGACAAGATCACCGAAACGGTGAGTAAGCGCGAGAGCTCGACCCGCCGCGTGGTCGCCAGTGGCGAGATCACCAGCTCCCTGTATGCCGCCGCGCGCAAGGCGGGGTTGTCGCCCTCGGCGATTGCCACGATGACCGACGAAATCTTCAAGTACGACATCGACTTCTCCAAGGACCTGCAGCCGGGCGACCGCTTCAGCGTGGTGCTGGATGAAACCTGGCGCGAAGGCGAGAAGGTGGACACCAGCAAGATCCTCGCGGCGACCTTCAGCTCGGGCGGCAAGACCTACAGCGGCTTCCGCTTCGACCGCAACGGCAAATCGGAGTACTTCGATGCCAGCGGCCGCCCGCTGAAGAAGAGCTTCATCCGCATGCCGATCCAGTTCGCGCGCTTGAGCTCGAGCTTCGGCGCGCGCAAGCACCCGGTGCTGGGCAAGATGCGCATGCACAAGGGCGTGGACTACGCCGCGCGTACCGGCACCCCGATCATGGCCGCCGGCGATGCCCGCGTGCAGTTCGCCGGGACCCAGCGCGGTTACGGCAACGTGGTGATCCTGGATCATGGCCGCGGCCACACCACCCTGTACGGGCATATGTCGCGGTTCGGCAAGATCAAGACTGGCCAGCGCGTGGCCCAGGGCACCGTGATCGGCTACGTGGGCTCGACCGGCATGGCCACCGGCCCGCACCTTCACTACGAATTCCGCGTCAACGGCGTGCACCGCAATCCGCTGTCGGTGACGATGCCGCCGCCGGAGCCGCTGCAGGGCGCCGAGCTGGCTGCCTTCCGTGCCCAGACCGCCCCCGCGCTGGCGCGGATCCAGGGCATGGAGAAGCTGATCTACGCCGATGCCAGCCCGGCACCGGATGCCAAGGCCACCGATACGGCCACGGCGAAGGCCGGCAAGCCGGTCAAATCCAACCGCGGCTGATCGCTGCGATTGACGGCGGCAACGGGTTGCGCGGAAGCTGCACGCAACCCGTTGGACCGCCTGGCCATGACCTCTGCTGTTGATCCCACCACCCCGCTCTACCTGGGCCTGATGTCCGGCACCAGCGCCGACGGCATCGATGCCGCGCTGGTGCAGTTCCCCGCCGAGGGCGGCTGCCGCTTTGTCCAAGGCCTGACCCACGACTGGGATCCGGCCATCCGCGCCGAGCTGATCGCGCTGGGGGAAGGCGGCACCATCACCTCGCTTGATGCACTGGGCCGCCTTGATGCCCAGGTCGGGATCACCTTCGCCGCGGCCGCCAACCGCCTGTTGGACAGCGCGCGCATCGACCGCACCCAGGTGCAGGCGATCGGCTCGCATGGGCAGACGGTGCGCCATCGGCCGCTGGCTGATCCAGCCTTCACGATGCAGATCGGCGATGCCAACCGCATCGCCGAATTGACCGGCATCACCACCGTGGCCGATTTCCGCCGCCGCGATGTCGCCGCTGGCGGGCATGGCGCGCCGCTGATGCCGGCCTTCCACCTGGCGATGCTGGGCGACAGCGATGAAGACCGCGCCGTGCTCAACCTGGGCGGCATCGGCAATCTCACCCTGATCCCGCGCGACGGGACACCGCGCGGCTTCGATACCGGCCCGGCCAATGCGCTGATGGATGCCTGGTGCCAGCGCCATCGCGGCGAACCGTTCGATGCCGATGGCGCGTTCGCGGCCAGTGGCCAGGTCGATGCGGCGCTGCTGGCCCGCTGGCTGGCCGATCCCTGGTTTGCGTTGCCGCCGCCGAAGAGCACCGGGCGCGAGCAGTTCCACCTGGACTGGGCGCAGGCGCAGCTGGGCGAGGGGCAGGTGTCCGGCGCGGATGTGCAGGCAACCCTGCTGGAACTGACGGCCGCCACCGTGGCCGATGCGCTGCTGGCGCACCTTCCGGGCGCGAGGCGGGTGCTGGTCTGCGGCGGTGGCGTGCGCAATCCGCAGCTGCTGCGGCGCCTCGGCGCGCGCCTGCCGGGCGTGGTGATCGAGTCCAGCGCGGTGCACGGGCTGGATCCGGATTATCTGGAGGCGATGGGGTTTGCGTGGTTGGCACAGCGCACGCTGGCCGGGCTGCCGGGCAATCTGCCGAGCGTGAGTGGTGCGCGCGGACCCCGGATTCTGGGGGCGATCCATCCCGCCTGAGGTGGCGCGGTGCCGGGCGCCGCGGGGTGCACCGTGATCACGCCTGCGCCGGGCAGCAGTGGCGGGCCGTTACAGCCCTTGCGCGTCCGGCAACGCCTGCAGGGCGGCGATGGCATCGGCCAGCGCGTCGACCTCGGGATCGTGGAAGCCGCTGCGGACCTCCAGTTCGCTGGCGAACAGGCCTTGCTCCAGCAGCGCCACGCAGGCGTCCTCACGGGTCCAGCCGCGCGCAACCGCAATGCGGCGGATACGTTCCAGCAACAGCGGGTCCACCTCCCGCAGCAGTAGATCAGCCATCGTTCTCCCCGTTGGCGCGCCGCCATCCCCGCGGTCACTGTGCCGGCATGATCCATCAGGCCCTGCCGGCACGCAAACCCGTCAGGCCGTGCTGCGGTCCCGGATCCGTGGCCACAGCCAGATCAGCAGCAGCAGGGTCGGGATGACCGTGGTGGCGCTGAGGATGAAGAAGGTGCTGTAGGAGCTCGCCTCCACGATGTAACCGGAGACGCCGCCGACGAACTTGCCCGGCAGGTTGGCCAGCGAGACCAGCAGCGCGTACTGGGTGGCAGTGAAGTTGCGGTCGGTCAGCGAGGACATGAAGGCGACCAGCACGGTGCCGGCAAAGCCCTGGAACAGGTTGTCCGCACTCAGCGCCGCATAGAACGCCCACAGCTGGCCCGGGTTGTGCGCCATCAGCAGGAACGCCAGGTTGGACAGCGCCACGCCCAGCGCGGCGACCAGCAGCATGCGGCGGAAGCCGAACGCGGCCACCGCGATGCCACCGAGGAAGGCACCGCCGATGCCCATCCACACCCCGAACAGCTTGGAGACGGTAGCGATATCGGCCTTGGTGAAGCCCGAATCCAGATAGAACGGACCGGCCATCACCCCGATCACCTGATCCGGGAACTTGTAGAGCCCGACGAAGGCCAGCAGCACCAGCGCCAGCACCACACCGTTGGTGCTGAAGAAGCTGGCGATCGGCTGCCAGAACGCGCCGAAGAAATCGATCCGGCGCTGGATGCGCACTTCCGGCTGCTCCGGCTCGCGGCACAGCAGCGTGGTGATGATCGGCAGGATCATCAAGGCGGCCATGGCCAGGTACGCCACGATCCAGCTCTCGAACTGGGCCAGGTACAACGCGCCCGCGCCGGCCAGGATCAGGCCGATGCGATAGCCCAGCGTGTAGGTCGCGGCGAGTGCCGCCTGGGCGCTCTCCGGCGCGATCTCGATGCGGTAGGCGTCGACCACCGAATCCTGGGTGGCACCGGCGAACGAAGCCACCAGCACCCACAGGACCAGTGGCGTGACGCCGAGTTCGGGGCGGACGAACGCCAGCGCGAACAACCCGCCGGTGACCGCGATCTGCGAGGCGAGCAGCCAGGAACGGCGCCGGCCCAGGAAGCCGATCAGCGGAAATGCGTAGCGGTCGATCAGCGGCGCCCAGACGAACTTCATCAGATAGAAGAAGCTGGCCAGGCTGATCAGGCCGATGCTGCCCAAGTCCAGGCCGACATCACGCAGCCGGGTGGAGAGGGTCTGCGAGGCGATCAGCAGGAACGGCAGGCCGCTGCCGAAGCCGAGGAAGGCCATCGTCAGCGCCGAGGGCGTGCCGAAGGCACGCTTGATCCCCGCCCAGCCCTTGTAGGACAACGGCTCGACCGCCTCGGTCATGGGGCGTAGTCCACCGTGAACGGGGCATGGTCGGAGAAGCGCTCATCGCGGTAGACCGAGCAGCTGCTCAGACGGTCGCGCAGGCCCGGGCTGACGAACTGGTAATCGATGCGCCAGCCGACATTGTTGGCGCGCGCCTGGCCGCGGTTGCTCCACCATGTGTAGTCCTCACCCTGCGGGTGCAGCAGGCGGTAGGCATCCGTCCAGCCTTGGCCGGCGGCGATATCCAGCGCCTGGTCGGCGTCCACGCACTGGCCGTTGAGCCAGTCGCGCTCGGGCGGCAGGCAGCCGGAGTTCTTCTGGTTGGATTTCCAGTTCTTGATGTCCAGCGCGGAGCGCACGATGTTCCAGTCGCCGCACAGGACGTAGTCGCGGCCGCTGGCCAGCCACCCGGCCAGGATCGGGCGCAGCCACTCCATCACTTCGTACTTGAAGCCCTGGCGCAGATCGCCCGAGCTGCCCGAGGGGATATAGAAGGAGACCACACTGAGGTTGCCGTAGCGGGCCTCGATGTAGCGGCCTTCATCGTCGAACGGGGCCCAGCCCAGCGAGGTGATCACCTGGTCCGGCTCGCGCTTGCTGTAGATCGCCACGCCGCTGTAGCCCTTCTTGGTGATGGCATCGCGGTAGAAGCAGTGATGGCCGTCCGGGCGGAACATCGGGTCGGTCAGCTGGTCTTCCTGGGCCTTGGTTTCCTGGATGCACAGGACATCGGCGTCCTGGGCGCGGAACCACTCGAGAAAGCCCTTGGTGGCGGCGGAACGGATGCCATTGGCGTTGAAACTGATGATGCGCATGCTGACCCGGGTCTGGAACGATACCGGCAAGAGCATACCGTTTCGGCCCTTGCAGGGGCTGGCTGGAAACGGACGCGATTGCCGCCCGCGGGCACCTGACGATGCCGTCTCGCCAACCCGTGCGACACCGGGCCGCAGGTGCCGGCGAGCGGAAAAGTGCGGGCATGCATTAGGATTTGCGCTCCAAATGAATTGAATTGAGTCTTGATGAGCGACCATCGCCACCGTTTCCTGCAACTGGCCCTGACCGCCGATGCCCTGCGTTTCGGCCAGTTCACCCTGAAGTCCGGCCGTCTGAGCCCCTATTTCTTCAATGCCGGCCGGTTCGATTCCGGCGCGCGGATGTCCCAGCTGGCGGCGTGCTACGCCGATGCCGTGGAAGCGACCGGGCTGAAGTTCGACGTCGTGTTCGGCCCGGCCTACAAGGGCATTCCGCTGGCCACCGCGACCGCCTGTGAGTTCGCCCAACGCGGCCGCGACCTGCCGCTGTCGTTCAACCGCAAGGAAGCCAAGGACCACGGCGAAGGCGGCAACCTGATCGGCGCCGACATGAACGGTAAGCGCGTGCTGATCGTGGATGACGTGATCACCGCTGGCACCGCGATCCGCGAAGCGCTGGCGATCATCAAGGGCGCCGGTGGCACCCCGGCCGGCATCGTGGTCGCACTGGACCGCCAGGAGATCGCCTCGGAAACCGACCGCCGTTCGGCCGCGCAGGCCGTGGCCGAAGAAGCCGGCATTCCGGTGGTCGCCGTGGCCACGCTGGCCGACCTGCTTGATTTTGCCTCCGGAAATCCGGAACTTGTCGGCTACCGGCAGCCGCTGGAGGACTATCGTTCCCGCTACGGCAGCCGTCCTACGCGTTGAGAGCAGGGGGCTTTCACCATGTCCAGGTTTGCCACGTTCACCGTTGTCGGCCTGTTGCTGGCCGTGCCGCTGTTGCCTGCCCAGGCGCAGAAGCGCACGGCTGATGCGACGCCGAAGAAGCTGTACTGCTGGAACAAGGGCAGCGAGCGGATCTGCAGTGATGCCCTGCCCCAGGAGGCGGTGAACAGCGCGCGCGAGGAGTTCAACCTGCGCAGCGGCATGCGCAGTGGTGAAGTGCAGCGCGCGTTGACCGACGAAGAGCGCGCCGATGCCGCTGCGCAGGCCGCGCAGCAACGCCTGGACCTCGCCGCCGAGCAGACCCGCCAGCGCACCGAGCAGGCGATGCTGGCCACGTATGAAAACGAGGACGAGCTGCGCCGGGTGTTCGCCGAGCGCAGCGGGATCCTGGACAACAACATCCACACCGCCAGTTACAACGTGGCCAGCGTGCGTGATGCGCTGGTCACCCTGCTGGCCACTGCGGGCAACCGCGAGCTGGATGGCCAGCCGGTGCCGGACAAGCAGGCCGAGCGCATCCGTGAGCGGCATGCCGAGCTGGTGGCGCAGCGGCGCATGCAGGCCTCGTTCGAGCAGCAGCGCCGGGCGCTGGATGTGGAGATCGAGAGCACGCTGCAGCGCTATCGGTTGTTGAAGGGTGTGGGGAGCGATCCGCGCGGGTAAGGGTGGATGTGCGATTGCGTTGAAACGAAGGCGGCCTTTTGGGCCGCCTTTTTGGTTTTTCTACGCTCCGCGTCGCGGGCATGAAGCTTGCTGTGAACTGTTCCGGACGCGGGGGCGGTGGGTTGGTCGGGCGGCGGCCGGGGGGACATTTGCCGAGGGGCCTGCCGGTCGCTGCGGGGCGTAACGTTCGCACCACAGACGCACCTTTTTATGCACTTTTTACGGGAGTCGCGGGTTTCGGGCGTGGAGCGTTTATGCCGGGCAGGCAGACCATGAGCGCCTGACGTGGAGTGGTTCCACCTGGACGTCCCATGAGCCCGTATATGCCTGTCTTCCCCGCCGGTGCCCCGTGCACCGCGCGCTCCCTTTCCCGCGTTTGAGGCCACGACCATGTCTGCCTGGCTTTCCCTGCTGTGCGGTGTGTTGGTGCTCGTTGCCGCCGCCTATCTGCTGTACGTCGTGCTTCGGCCCGAAACCTTCTGACCGGAGCCGACCATGACCGAGATCCTGTTGATCCTGCTGGCCAGCATCGTGCTGGCCTTTCCGCTGGGGCTGTACCTGGCCCGGGTGATGCGCGGTGGGCCGATGCGCGGCGACGCGCTGTTCGGGTGGATTGAAAAACCGCTGTACCGGCTGCTCGGGGTGAACCCGGCGCGCGGCATGTCCTGGCGTGGCTACGTGGGCGCCTTCCTGCTCAGCAACGTGGTGATCGCGGTGCTGGTACAGGCGGTCTTCATGACCCAGGCCTGGCTGCCGTTCAATCCCGACCAGATCCCCAACCTGCGCTGGGATACCGCGCTGCACACGATGGTGTCGTTCCTGACCAACACCAACCAGCAGCACTATTCCGGCCAGGCGCAGCTGTCCTACTTCTCGCAGATGACCGCGATCACCGGCCTGCAGGTGGTGACGCCGATGATGGGCCTGGCGCTGGTGGTGGCCACCCTGCGCGCGCTGTTCAGTGCGCGCCCCGAGGACGTGCCGGCCGACCAGGCCGCGCTGCTCAGTGCGGACCGCCGTGTCGATGTGGGCAACTACTACGCCGATGTGGTGCGCGCGTGCGTGCGCTTCATGCTACCGCTGTGCCTGCTGTGGGCGGTGCTGCTGACCAGCCAGGGCGTGCCCGCCACGCTCGCCGGTGGTCCGCAGGCCACGCCGATCGATGCCGCGGCCGGCATGGAGACGCAGAAGATTCCGCTCGGCCCGGTCGCGGCGATGGTCGCGGCCAAGCAGCTGGGCACCAACGGCGGTGGCTGGTACGGCCCGAACAGCGCGATGCCGCTGGAGAACCCGACCCCGCTGTCCAATGCGCTGGAACTGATCGGCATCCTGCTGATCCCGATCGCGGTGATCTTCATGCTCGGCGCATTTACCGGACGCAAGCGCCTGGCCGGGCTGGTGTTCGGCTGCATGCTGGCGATGTCCAGCGTGTCGATCGCCGCCACCGTGTGGCTGGAGGGTCACTCGGCCACCGCCGCCAGCCCGCTGCTGATGGAGGGCAAGGAAGTGCGCTTCGGTGCCGATGGCACGGGGTTGTGGGCCGCGGTCACCACCCAGGTGTCGAACGGTTCGGTCAACGGCATGCATGACTCGCTCAGCCCGCTGGCCGGTGCCGTGCCGATGGTCAACATGCTGGTCAACGCGATCTGGGGCGGCATCGGCTGCGGCCTGCAGCAGTTCATCGTGTACCTGTTGCTGGGCGTATTCCTGGCCGGCCTGATGACCGGCCGTACCCCGGAACTGTTCGGCCGCAAACTGGAAACGCCGCAGGTGCGCCTGCTCGCGCTGCTGGTGCTGCTGCAGCCGATCACCATCCTGGGCTTCACCGCGCTGACCTTGGCGATCCCGTCGATCACCGGCACCTCCAACCCCGGCTTCCACGGCATCAGCCAGGTGTTCTACGAGTACACCTCGGCGTTCGCCAACAACGGCTCGGGCTTTGAGGGCCTCGGCGATGCCACGGTGTGGTGGAACCTGAGCTGCACCCTGATGCTGCTGCTGGGCCGCTACCCCGTGCTGGTGATCCCGTTGATCGTGGCCGCGCAGCTGGCGGCCAAGCGGCGGGCGCCGGAATCGGCCGGCACGCTGCAGATCGAAACCCCGACCTTCGCGCTGACCCTGATCGCGCTGATCGTCATCCTCACCGTATTGCAGTTCATGCCGGCACTGGTCCTTGGCCCGGTGGCCGACCACCTGTCGCTGACGCTGCACTGAGACCGCCTCCCATGAGTACGTATCCGTTGAACGTTTCTTCCCACCGCCGCCAGCGCCTGCTGGATGGCGCCGGCTGGCGCCGTGCCCTGCGCGATGCCGTGATCAAGCTCTCGCCGCGGCACCTGCTGCACAGCCCGGTGATGGCGGTGGTCATGGTCGGCACGGTGGTGAGCGCGCTGGTGACGCTGACCGGCAATGCGCCGCTGGGCTTCGGCCTGGCGGTCACCGCGATCCTGCTGCTGACCGTCCTGTTCGGCAACTTCGCCGAGGCCGTCGCCGAAGCGCGTGGCCGTGGCCAGGCCGCCTCGCTGCGGCGGGCCCGCCAGGACCTCAGTGCGCGCCGGCTCGCCGCCGCGCATGCCGGTGCCAGCGAGACCCAGGTCCCGGCGGCCGAACTGCGCCCGGGCGACCATGTGATTGTCAGTGCCGGTGAGTTGATCCCGGCCGATGGCGAGATCGTGCAGGGCCTGGCCACGATCAACGAAGCCGCCGTGACCGGTGAATCGGCGCCCGTGCTGCGCGAGGCCGGCACCGACCGCAGTGGCGTGATCGGTGGCACCAAGGTGCTTTCCGACCAGATCATCGTGCGCATCACCGCCGAGCCCGGCCACAGCTTCCTGGACCGGATGATCGCGCTGGTGGAAGGCGCCAACCGCCAGAAGACCCCGAACGAGGTCGCCCTGACCCTGCTGCTGGCGGCGATGACGCTGACCTTCCTGGTGGTGGTGGCGACGCTGCCGGCGATCGGGGCGTTCGTTGGCGTGCAGGTCGATCCGCTGCTGCTGATCGCGCTGCTGGTGTGTTTGATCCCCACCACCATCGGCGGCCTGCTGCCGGCGATCGGCATCGCCGGCATGAACCGTGCGCTGGCCGCCAACGTGTTGGCCAAGTCCGGCAAGGCGGTGGAAGTGGCTGGCGATGTGGACGTGCTGCTGCTCGACAAGACCGGCACCATCACCTACGGCGACCGCCAAGCCACGCATTTCCATGCCCTTGCCGGTATCGACGCCAGCCATCTGCGCGAAGCGGCACTGCTGTCCTCGCTGGCCGACCCGACTCCGGAAGGCAAATCGGTCGTGCGTCTCGCGCGGGAGCAGGGCTGCACCACGGCCGAGCCGGACCGTGCGGACTATCTGGCCTTCAGTGCGCAGACCCGCATGTCCGGTGTGGATCTGGACGGGGGGCGCCGCATCCGCAAGGGCGCCTCCGATGCGATCACCGCGTATGTGCGTGAGCTGGGCGGCACGGTGCCGTCGGAGCTGCCCGGCCGCGTGGAGCAGGTGGCGCGCAATGGTGCCACCCCGCTGGTGGTGTGCGAAGGCCGCCACGTGCTGGGCGTGATCGAGCTGTCGGACGTGGTCAAGCACGGCATGCGCGAGAAGTTCGCGCAGCTGCGGGCGATGGGCATCCGCACGGTGATGATCACCGGCGATAACCCGCTGACCGCCGCCGCGATCGCGGCCGAGGCCGGTGTGGACGACTACATTGCCGAGGCACGCCCGGAAGACAAGCTCGCCCGCATCCGCGCCGAGCAGGCCGGCGGCCGCCTGGTCGCGATGGTCGGCGACGGCACCAACGATGCACCGGCACTGGCCCAGGCCGACATCGGCCTGGCGATGAACTCCGGTACCCAGGCCGCCAAGGAAGCCGGCAACATGGTCGATCTGGATTCGGATCCGGCCAAGCTGCTGGCGGTGGTGGAAGTGGGCAAGCAGCAGCTGATCACGCGCGGTGCGCTGACCACCTTCTCGCTGGCCAACGATGTCTCCAAGTACTTCGCGATCCTGCCGGCACTGTTCGCTTCGACCCTGCCGGCGATGGCGGCGTTGAACGTGATGCACCTGTCCAGCCCGCGCAACGCGGTGCTGGCGGCGCTGATCTTCAATGCCCTGGTGATTCCGGCGCTGATCCCGCTGGCGTTGCGCGGGGTGCGCTTCCGTCCGGCCACGGCCACCGCGCTGCTGCGCCGGAACATGCTGGTGTACGGCCTGGGTGGCGTGCTGCTGCCGTTTGCGGCCATCAAAGTGATCGACCTCTTCCTTGTCTCGGTATTCGGCGCATGAACCGCTCGCTTGCTACGTCCGTTCCCCGTTCGGCCCGCAGCCGCGCTGCCGCCTCTACCCAGCTGCAGCAGGACAGCGCCTGGCGCCCGGCCCTCGTGCTCGGCGTGAGCAGCCTGCTGCTGCTCGGCCTGGCTTACGCGGTGGCCACCACCAGCGTAAGCCGGCTGCTGTTTCCGGCGCAGGCCGATGGCAGCCTGCTGATCCGCGATGGGCAGGTGCGCGGCTCGCAGTTGATCGCCCAGCCGTTCGTCGGCGATGGCTACTTCCAGGCGCGGCCGTCCGCGGCCAACTATGACCCGATGGCGGCGGCCGGCAGCAACATGGCGCGCAGCAACCCGGCGCTGCAGGCGCGCGTGCAGGCCGCCATCTCTGCGGTCGCCACACGCGAGGGCGTACCCGCTGCGCAGGTGCCCGGCGATCTGGTGACCCAGTCCGGCGCGGGCATGGATCCGGAGCTGTCGCCGGCGGCGGCGCAGGTGCAGATCGCGCGCGTGGCGCGCAGTCGTGGGCTGCCGGTGGACCAGGTGGCGGCGCTGGTGAAGGCGCATACGCTGGGCCCGCAGTGGGGCGTGTTCGGGCAGCCACGGGTGAACGTGATGACATTGAACCTGGCGTTGGATACGCAGGGCGGACAGCTGGGCAGCGCCCGGCTCCACGGGATGCCTTGATGCGCTGCGTATCGTCCTGGGCGCACAATCCCAGCCCATGAGCGACTCCCGTACGCGCCAGGCCGATGCCCTGGTCGACAGCCTGCAGCGCGAAGCGGGCGGCAAACTCACCGTGTTCCTGGGTGCGGCCCCCGGCGTGGGCAAGACCTTCAGCATGCTCACCCGCGCACACGAGCAGCTGCGCCGCGGCGTGGACGTGGTGATCGGGCTGGTGGAAACCCACGGCCGCGCCGAGACCTCGGCGCTGCTGGCGGGCCTGCCGCAGGTGCCGTTGCTGCAGCGCGAGTATCAACAGCACGCACTGGACGAGATGGATCTGGACGCGGTGCTGGCACGTCACCCGGCGCTGGTGCTGGTGGACGAGCTGGCGCATCGCAACGTGCCCGGCAGTCGCCACGAGCGGCGCTGGCAGGACGTGATGGAGCTGCTGGATGCCGGCATCGATGTGTGGACCACGGTCAACATCCAGCATCTGGAAAGCCTCAATGACGTGGTCATGCGGATCACCGGGGTGCGGGTCAGCGAGACCGTGCCCGATGCCGTGCTCGACCGCCTGCACGACATCGTGCTGGTGGACCTGCCGCCGCGCGAACTGATCGAACGGCTGCAGCAGGGCAAGGTCTACGTGCCGGAGCAGGCGGCGCAGGCGTTGCAGGCGTTCTTCTCGCCGGCCAACCTGACCGCGCTGCGCGAACTGGCGATGCAGGAAGCGGCCGACCGCGTGGACAGCAGCCTGCGCGAAACCCGTGCCGCACGCGGCGAAGGCAACCTGCCACTGCGCCGGCGGGTGCTGGTGGCGATCGATGGCGGCGGCCAGAGTGAGTACCTGGTGCGGGTGGGCCGGCGCATCGCCGAGCGGCGCGATGCGCCGTGGACGGTGGTGACGGTGCAGGCGCGCGCGCACGACGAGCAGACCCGGCGCGAGATCGATGCCGCCTTCGCCCTCGCCCGCCGCCTCGGCGGTGAAGCGGAGCTGCTGCATGGCTCCAGCATTGCCGATGCCCTGCTCGACCATGCCGCACACAATGGCGTGTCGACGCTGGTGCTGGGCCGCACACGGGAGCGCCCGCTGGCGCGCATGCTCAACCGCACGCTGACCCAGCAGCTGATCCGGCGCGGTGCGCATTTCGAGATCACCATCATCGGCACGCCGCAGGCGCGTGCGCGGGCACGCCGGTCCGGGCTGTCGATACCGAGCCGCAGTGCTGGCAAGGATGCGCTGCTGGCACTCGGCGCCACGGCCGTCGCCTGCCTGGTGGCGCTGATTGCCGAGCGCTGGATCGGGCTGTACGACCTCTCGATGGTGTTCATCGTGGCGGTGGTGATGGTCGCCGCGCGCAGCCGCACCAGTGCAGCGGTGATCGCCGCAGCGCTGTGCTTCCTGGCCTACAACTTCTTCTTCATCGCGCCGCGCTTCACCTTCGCGATCAGCGCGCGCCAGGGCGTGATCACGGTCTTCCTGTTCCTGGCCGCAGCCTTGGTGGCCGGGCGGCTGGCCTCGCGCCTGCGCATGCAGGTGGTGGCCTTGCGCGCGGCCAACCGGCACGCGCATGCGCGCCAGGCACTGGGCCGGCAGCTGGCCAGTGCGCCGAGCAACGAGCAGGTCGCCCAGGCCGGCCGCGAGGCGCTGGAGCAGGCGATGGATGCGCCGGCGTGGCTGCGCATCGGCCAGTACACCAGCGCCAGTGGCAGCGCCGCGCCGGGCGATACCGATCTGGCCGCGGCCGACTGGGCGCGCCGGCATGGCCAGCCCAGCGGACGCTTCACCGATACGCTGGCCGGCGCGGGCTGGTGGTTCCTGCCGCTGCTGGACGGCGACGACCGGGCGATCGGCGTGGCCGGCATGCGCTTCCCGCGCGAGGCGCCGCGGCTGACGCCGGAGCAGCGCCAGCTGGCCGAGGCGATGGTGGACGACATCGCCCAGGCCGCGCTACGCACCCAGCTGGTGGCGGATCTGGAGAAGGCGCACGTGAGCAACGAGACCGAGCGGCTGCGCTCGGCGTTGCTGTCCTCGGTGTCGCATGACCTGCGCTCGCCGCTGGCGGCGATGATCGGCTCGGCCGACAGCCTCTCCAGCTACGCCGATGCAATGGATGCCAGTGACCGGCGCGCCCTGCTGGACACCATCCTGGTCGAAGGCGAGCGCCTGGACCGCTACATCCAGAATCTGCTGGACATGACCCGGCTCGGCCATGACGGCCTGCAGATCAACCGCGACTGGATCGGTGTGGACGAACTGGTCGGTTCGGCTGCGCGGCGCCTGCAGCGCTATCAGCCCGACGTGCTGCTGAAGCTGGATATTCCCGCTGAACTGGCGCCGATCTGGGTGCATCCGGCGCTGGTCGAGCAGGCGGTGTTCAACGTGATGGAGAACGCGGCCAAGTTCTCTCCGCCCGGCGCGGTGGTGGAGGTACAGGCCCGGCTGGTCGAGGGCGAACTGCGCATCGATGTGCTCGATGCCGGGCCGGGCATTCCCGACGACGAGCGGGCCCGCATTTTCGACATGTTCTACAGCGTGGAACGCGGCGACCGCGGCCGGCATGGTACCGGGCTGGGCCTGACCATCTGCCAGGGCATGATCGGCGCGCATGGCGGCAGCGTGCAGGCGCTGCCGGGGCGCGACGGACGCGGTACCCTGATCCGCATCACCCTGCCCTTGCTGCACCCCCACCCTGCCGATGACAACGACGATTCCTGAGGCTTCCCACGGCGTGCCCCCGGCGCGCGTGCTGGTGATCGACGATGAAGCGCAGATCCGGCGCTTCCTGGAGATCAGCCTGCGCGCGCAGGGCTACCGCGTGTCCCAGGCCGCGACCGGCCAGGCCGGGCTGGAAGCGCTGGTCGGCGAAGGGGCGGACCTGGTGATCCTGGATATCGGCCTGCCCGACATGGAAGGCCATGACGTGCTGGGCGAGCTGCGCCAGTGGAGCCAGGTGCCGGTGATCATGTTGACCGTGCGCGCCAGCGAGACCGAGAAGGTGCGGGCGCTGGATGCCGGCGCCAACGACTACGTGACCAAGCCATTCGGCACGCAGGAGCTGATGGCGCGCGTGCGTGCACTGCTGCGCTCGCGCACGGTCTCCAGCGAGGGCGTGCTGCCACAGTTCGATGATGGGCACCTGCATATCGACCTGGTGCGGCGCGAAGTACATCTGGACGGTGCGCCGGTGGCGCTGACGCGCAAGGAGTACGCGCTGTTGTCGCTGCTGCTGCGCAATGCCGGGCGGGTGGTGACCCAGCCGCAGATCCTGCAGGAGATCTGGGGGCCGACGCATCAGCACGACACGCATTACCTGCGGATCCTGGTCGGCAAGCTGCGCCACAAGCTGGGCGATTCGGCGCTGGATTCGCGCTATCTGTTCACCGAGCCGGGCGTGGGGCTTCGGTTCAAGGGGTGATCAACGGCATCCACGCCATGCGTGGATGCGCCCTCCCGGGGTCAGAAGCCCAGTTCCACACCCGGCAGCAGCGGTTGCAGCTGCGCGCGGAACAGTGCCTTGATGCGCTCCAGCGCCGCCTCGTCATCGGCCTCGAAACGCAGCACCAGCACCGGCGTCGTGTTGGACGCGCGCACCAGGCCCCAGCCATCGGGGAAGTCGGCACGCAGGCCGTCGATGGTGGACAGGCGCGCGCCGGCGAACGGCGACTCCTCCACCTGCACCGAGGACACGAACAACGACACCAGCGCGTGCGGGGTACCCGCGTCCACCGGCACCTTCAGCTCCGGGGTGGAGACGCTGTCGGGCAGTTCGTCCAACACCTCCGAGGGGCTCTCTTCGCGCTGGGCAAGGATCTCCAGCAGGCGCGCGGCGGCGTACAGGCCATCGTCGAAGCCGAACCAGCGTTCCTTGAAGAAGAAGTGCCCGCTCATCTCGCCCGCCAGCTCGGCGTCGGTTTCACGCATCTTCGCCTTCATCAGCGAATGGCCGGTCTTCCACATCAGCGGGCTGCCACCGTTGCGCAGCACGTAATCGGAGAGCTTGCCACTGCACTTCACGTCGTAGATCACCAGCGCGCCCGGGTTGCGCATCAGTACATCGGCGGCGAACAGCATCAGCAGGCGATCGGCGTAGATGATCCTGCCTTCGCGGGTGACCACGCCGAGACGGTCGCCGTCGCCATCGAAGGCCAGGCCGATATCCGCATCGAAGCGCTTCACCGTCTGGATCAGGTCTTCCAGATTGTGCGGGTCGCTCGGGTCCGGATGGTGGTTCGGGAAGGTGCCGTCCACATCGCAGTACAGCGGAATGACCTCGGCACCGATCGCTTCCAGCAGCGGCTGGGCAAGCTCGCCGGCGACACCATTGCCCGCGTCGGCGACCACCTTGAGCGGGCGATCCAGCTGCACGTCATCGGCGATGCGCTGGATGTAATCGGCATTCACGTCGCGGGTCTGGAAACTGCCCGGCTCGGGTGCCACGTGCAACTGGCCATCGCGGATGCGGTGGTACAGCTCGGTGATCGCATCGCCGGACAGCGTTTCGCCGCCGACCACGATCTTGAAGCCGTTGTAATCCGGCGGGTTGTGGCTGCCGGTCACCGCCACGCAGCTGCCGGCGCGCAGGTGGTAGCTGGCGAAGTACACCACCGGGGTCGGCGCCAGGCCGATATCGGTGACGTTGCAGCCGGCGCGGCGCAGGCCTTCGATCAGGCCGGCGGTGAGCTCGGGGCCGGACAGGCGACCATCGCGGCCCACCACGATGTCGCGCAGGCCCTGGACCTGCAGCACCGAGCCGACCGCCTGGCCGATCAGGGCGGCGACCTTGGGGGTCAGCTCGCGGCCGACGATGCCGCGGATGTCGTAGGCGCGGAAGATCTCGGCCGCGACGGTCTCGCCCGGCACGGACGGCGGCGGCGTTGCCGCTGCGGTTTCGTCAACGTTCTCGACGGCGGCCACCGCGAGCGGGGCCTGGGCCAGGCTTTCGCTCAAGGTCGGGCCGGTGTCGGCAGCACTGTCGGCAGCACCGCGGCGGCGCGGCAACGGCACCTTGCCTTTGCCCAGCACCAGCAGCACGGCGATCAACAGCAGCAACACGGCGACAACCGCACTGGAGATCGCGCCGAGGCCCAACGGGCCCGGTTCGATGTCCGGCACCGCGGCAGACAGACGCAGGCCACTGGTGCCGACCGGACGTGCCAGCGCTTCAGCGCCGCCGGACAGCCCGCGGCTGCCCTGTTCAATCACGTTGTGATTGCCTTGGCGCAGGGCGAGATAGCCGGCGCCCGGCACGGCAACCTGGTCGAATATGCCGGTCAGCCGCAGCAGCGGCTGGCGCACGTAGACCACGGCCGCCCCCTGCGGGCCAAGCTCCACCGCCGCGGCCAGGCCGAGGCGCTGTCCGCCGGCATCGCGCACCACGCGGCCGACGGGTTTGTCATCGGCGATGGCCGCCTCGAGCAGGGCCAGGCGCGAGTAGCCGAAGGCCTTCGGATCGGCGTAGGCCGCATCGAGATCGGCGGTGAGGATCTGGACGTCTTCCACACCGGGCCAGCCTTCGCGGATGGCGACGGCGGCACCGTGTGCGTTGCCGCTGGCCAGTGCGCTGGCAACGCGCTCGGTCTTGAGCACCTTGCCGAACGTGCCGAGCTGACCGGTCAGCGCCGTCTGCAGCCCCTCGACCACCTGATCGCGCGACTGTTCAAGCTCGGCGCCAACGGCCGCCTGACGCCATTGGCGCACACCGCTCCACCCGAACCAGACCGCCAACAACACCAGCAGCACGGCCAACAGCGGCACCGAGCGCCCTGTGGTCAACCGCGGCCGTCCTTCCGCCTTCGCCTTGCTCATGAAGCTCCCCTGTCAGCGCACCCCGGTATGGCCGAATCCACCCGTTCCCCTGGCGCTGTCGGTGAAAGTATCCACTACCTGAAGCGCCACGCGTGCAATCGGTAGCACCACCAGCTGGGCGATGCGATCGCCGGGCTGCAGCGTGAACGGCTCACGGCCGCGGTTCCAGGCGCTGATCAGCAGCGGGCCCTGGTAATCGGCGTCGATCAGGCCGGTGCCGTTGCCCAGCACGATGCCGTGGCGATGGCCAAGCCCGGAGCGCGGCAGCACCACGGCGGCCAGGTTCGGATCAGCGATATGGATGGCGATGCCACTGGGAATCAGCGCGGTGTCGCCGGGCTGCAGGGTGAGTTCGGTCTCCAGCGCGGCGCGCAGATCCAGCCCGGCGCTGTGTTCGGTGGCGTAGGCCGGCAGCGGCCATTCGTCGCCGAAACGCGGGTCGAGCAGCTTGACCTGCAACGGCTGCAGGGAGGAATCGATGGTCATGCGTGCAACCTCTGGGCAATCAGGGACAACAGTTGTTCGGCCAACACGGCCTTGGAGGTGCCGGGGAACACCTGTTCGCCGCCCTGCCAGTAGGCCGTGGCCGCGTTTTCATCGCTCTCGAAACCGCCGGTGCTGATCCCGACCTGGTTGGCGATCACCAGGTCCAGGCGCTTGTCGACCAGCTTGCCGCGCGCGTACTTCTCCACATCGTGGGTCTCGGCGGCGAAGCCGACCACCAGCTTGAGCGCGTTGGTCTGCGTGGCCACTTCGGCCAGGATGTCCGGGGTGCGCACCAGCTCCAGCGTCAGGCTCTGGGTGTCGGCGGTCTTCTTCAGTTTCTGCGGGGCAACCTGGCGCGGGGTGTAATCGGACACCGCGGCCGCACCGATATAGATGTCGGCCGGCAACGCACCGAGCACCGCTTCGCGCATCTGCGCGGCCGAGCGCACATCAACGCGCTGCACACCGGCGGGCGTGGCCAGCTGGACCGGGCCACTGACCAGCACCACCTGCGCGCCCAGGCGGGCGGCGGCGGCGGCCAGGGCGTAGCCCATCTTGCCGCTGCTGCGGTTGCCGACGTAGCGCACCGGGTCGATATCTTCATAGGTGGGGCCGGCGCTGATCAGCACGCGAAGGCCCTTCAGTTCACTGCTCGGCGGTGGCTCGGCGGGGGCCGGCGCGTGCAGCCCGGCCAGCGCGGCCACGATCGCGTTCGGTTCGGTGAGCCGACCGGGGCCGGACTCGCCTTCGGCCAATGGACCGTCTTCCGGCCCGATCACCTGGGCACCGCGCTCGCGCAGCAGGCCGATATTGGCCTGCGTGGCCGGGTGCAGCCACATGCGGTGGTTCATCGCCGGGCACACGGTCAGCGGCGCGGTCGTGGCCAGGCACAGGGTGGTGACAAGATCGTCGGCGTGGCCGTTGGCCAGGCGCGCGAGCAGATCGGCCGTGGCCGGCGCGACCACGACGCGATCAGCCCAGCGTGCCAGCTCGATATGGCCCATGGCCTGCTCGGCCGCGCTGTCCCACAGGGTGGTGCGGGTGGGCTGGCCGGACAGCGCCTGGAAGCTCAGTGGGGTGACGAACTGCTGGGCCCCGGCGGTCATCGCGACCTGCACCTGGGCTCCGGCATCGCGCAGGCGGCGCACCAGTTCCAGCGACTTGTAGGCAGCGATCCCGCCACCAACGCACAACAACAGCTTCTGGCCTTCCAACGGGCGCGCGGACGCCGGAGAAGCCTGGGGGGAGTCAGCCACCTTGGGTGTTCCTGTCGAACCGAGGCGATTAGCTTACCCGATGGTCCGTAAGCCGCCTGATGCGCCAGCGGCATAAGGAGGCAGGTTTTCGTCATAAGCAACCGCCTGACTTGGCACGGTGCCCTGCATTTACCGACACGATGCCGCCCGGTTCACCGATGGTGGCCCGCTCCGCACCGAGGGAGACTGGGGCCATGTCGATCCGAGACTGGCCCAGTGCCGAGCGTCCCCGCGAAAAGCTGCTTGCCCAAGGCGCCGGCGCCCTGTCCGATGCCGAGCTGCTGGCGATCTTCCTGGGGTCCGGCCTGCGCGGCCGCGACGCGGTCGAAACCGCCCGCGACCTGCTGCAGGCCCACGGTCCCCTGCGCAACCTGCTCGACCTCCCGGCCGCCGCGTTGGCGGCCCTGCCCGGCCTTGGGCCGGCGCGCAGCTGCAAGCTGGTGGCCGGGCTGGAACTGGCGCATCGGCATCTGGCGGCCGAGCTGGCCCGCGGGGAGAGCCTGCGCGACCCGGCCGCCGCCGGGCGCTACTTCAAGCAGCGGCTGCGGGCCCGGCCCAACGAGGTGTTCGCCGCGCTGTTTCTCGACAACCAGCACCGCACACTGGCCTGCGAGGAGCTGTTCAGCGGCACGGTGGATGCCGCGGCGGTCTACCCGCGCGAAGTGGTCCGCCGCGCCCTGCTGCACAACGCAGCCGCGGTGATCGTCAGCCACAACCATCCCTCCGGCAGTGCCGAGCCCTCGTTGGAGGACCGCCGGATCACCGCACTGCTGCAGCAGGCCTTGGCCCTGGTGGATATCCGTCTGCTTGACCATGTCGTGATCGGCGACGGGGCACCGGTATCGATGGCCGCGCGCGGCTGGATGGGCCCCGGAACCACCTGAGCCGGGGTGGGAAACGGCGCCGCTCGGCCCCGGTTCAATGGATCGGGGTGGCTTCTGGGCTAAAATTGCCGATTCCGCCGCTCCAGTCCCAAAGCAGGCCTTGTGAAAAATCTCCTCCGCGCCCTGATCAGCCAAGGCATCGAAGCCTTGCGCGCCAACGGCACTCTGCCGGCCGATACCCTGACCCCGGAATTCGTGGTCGAACGCCCGAAGACCCGTGAGCACGGCGATTTCGCCACCAATGCCGCGATGCTGCTGGCCAAGCCGGCGCGCAGCAACCCGCGCGCCCTGGCCCAGGCGCTGCTCGATGCGCTGCCCAAGAGCAATGATGTGCTGCGCGTCGAGATCGCCGGCCCCGGCTTCATCAATTTCCATCTCGCTCCCAGCGCTTACCAGCGCGAAGCGGCCAGCGTGCTCAAGGAAGGCGCCGATTACGGCCACAACCTGAGCGGCAACGGCCGCACCGTGGGCGTGGAATACGTGTCGGCCAACCCGACCGGTCCGCTGCATGTCGGCCACGGCCGCGCGGCGGCGATCGGTGACTGCCTGGCGCGCCTGCTGGAAGTGAACGGCTGGAACGCCAAGCGCGAGTTCTACTACAACGACGCCGGCGTGCAGATCGAAAACCTGGCGCTGTCCACCCAGGCGCGTGCGAAGGGCCTCAAGCCCGACGACGCCGGCTGGCCGGAAGCCGGCTATCGCGGCGATTACATCGAGGATGTGGCCAAGGCCTACCTGGCCGGCGCCACGGTGGAGCTGGAAGGCCACTCGGTGGTCGGCGAGCGCGACCCGGACAACCTCGATGCGATCCGTCGCTTCGCGGTGGCCTACCTGCGCAACGAGCAGAACCAGGACCTGGCCGCGTTCGGCGTGGATTTCGACATCTACTTCCTGGAAAGCTCGCTGTACAAGGACGGCAAGGTCGAAGAGACCGTCGCCCAGCTCAACGCGGCCGGCCATACGTATGAGGAAGGCGGCGCGCTGTGGCTGCGCTCGACCGACTTCGGTGACGACAAGGACCGCGTGATGCGCAAGTCCGACGGCACCTATACCTACTTCCTGCCGGATGTGGCCTACCACCTCTCCAAGTGGCAGCGCGGCTACGAGCGCGCGATCACCGAGCTGGGCGCGGACCACCACGGTTCGCTGGCGCGTGTGCGTGCCGGCCTGCAGGCGCTCGACGTCGGCATCCCGAAGGGCTGGCCGGAATACGTGCTGCACCAGATGGTGACGGTGATGCGCGGCGGCGAGGAAGTGAAGCTGTCCAAGCGGGCCGGCAGCTACCTGACCCTGCGCGACCTGATCGAAGAAGCCGGCCGCGATGCCACCCGCTGGTTCCTGATCGCGCGCAAACCCGATTCGCAGCTGACCTTCGATATCGATCTGGCCCGCCAGCAGAGCAACGACAACCCGGTGTTCTACGTGCAGTACGCGCATGCCCGGGTGTGCAGCCTGCTGCGCCAGGCGCAGGAGAAGAAGCTGAGCTACACGCCGGCCGAAGGTCTGACCGGCCTGTCGTCACTGGGCGATGAGGCATCGCTGTGGCTGATGGTGGAAATGTCGCGCTTCCCGGAAGTCGTCGAAGCGGCCGGCCTGGCGCTGGAACCGCACCTGATCGCGCAGTACCTGCGTGAATTGGCGCACGCCTTCCACACGTGGTATCACGGCACGCAGGTACTGGTAGCCGACGAAAGCGAACGCAACGCCAAGCTGACGCTGGCCTGCGCCGCGCGCCAGGTCCTGGCCAATGGTCTGAACATCCTGGGCGTTTCCGCCCCGGAAAAAATGTAAGCAGTGGAGAAGCAGTAAATGGCAGCACGACGCGGCAAGAGCCAGGCACGGCGCAACAGCAACCAGGGCACCCCGGGATGGGTGTGGCTGGTCGCGGGTGTGGCGATTGCGGCCGTGGTGTTCCTGGCGGCACCGAACCTGTTCAAGAACGACGGTGATGGCTTCCTGCGGGTCGGCCCGCAGCCGGACCCGAACGCCCAGCCGGCCCCGGTGAGCGATGCCGATACCGACGTCGGCACCGAGCTGCCCAAGCCCGGCGCCGCCAAGCCCGCCGAACCGGCCAAGCCGGCGGCGACGCAGTACGACTTCTACACCCTGCTGCCCGGCAAGGAAGTGGAAATGTCCGATGCCGAGCTGGCGGCCAGCGCACGCGCCGAAGATCAGCGCCGTGCCAAGGCCGATGCGCAGCGCGCGCAGGCGGCGCTGGAAGGCCGTCCGTTGCCGCCCGCACCGGCGCCGACCAGCACCGCCGCGACCACCACGCCTGCGCCGGTCAGTACCGCTGCGTTGCCGGCGCCGGTGAATGAACGTCCGGCTGCCACGCCGGCACCGGCGGCATCGGCCCCGGCCACGGTGGCCACCGCGCCGAAGCCGGATGCACCTGCGGCGACCGCCCCGGCTGCCGCCGCTGCCGCCGCCGATCCGGCCGCGGGCAACGTGCGTTACATCCTGCAGGCCGGCGCCTTCGGTGCCTCCGGTGATGCGGAAGCGACCAAGGCCAAGCTGGCGATGATCGGCCTGGCTGCACGCGTGGAATCTGCCCAGATCAACGGCAAGACGGTGTACCGCGTGCGCATGGGGCCGTATGGCAGCGCGGGCGAGCTGGCCGAAGCCAAGCAGAAGCTGGATGGGACCGGGCTTCAAGCTATGGCGATCAAAGCGCAGTAGCCGCGCTGCGACGTATACAGGAACGCCGGGCATTGCCCGGCGTTTTTTTTGATCGCCCAGAGCAGCCGACCAACGGTCGGCTCTACCGGGTGGCGGTCCGGTTGGATCAGTCGCGCGCGACCTGGAACCCGGCGAACGACTGGCTGACCGGCATCACTTCGAGGCGATTGATGTTCAGGTGCGCCGGCAGCGAGGCGACCCAGAAGATCTGCTCGGCGATGTCATCGGCGGTCATCGGGTTGGCACCGGTGTAGAGCTTGTCCGAGGCCGCCTGGTCGCCATGGGTGCGGACCACGGTGAACTCGGTTTCGGCCATGCCCGGCTCGATCGTGGTCACGCGCACGCCGCTGCCGTGCAGGTCCGAGCGCAGCCCCAGCGAGAACTGGCTGACGAAGGCCTTGGTGCCGCCGTAGGCGTTGCCGCCCGGGTACGGGTACACGCCGGCGACCGAGCTGATGTTGATGATCGCGCCCTTGCGTGCGACCAGCTGTGGCAACAGGCGATGGGTCAGCGTCACCAGGGCGGTGACGTTGGTGTCGATCATGGTGCGCCAGTCTTCCAGCGAGGCGCTCTGGGCCGGGGCGGTGCCCTGGGCCAGGCCGGCGTTGTTGACCAGCAGGTCGATGTCGGCGAAGCCGGCCGGCAGGGCGGCCAGGGCCGCTTCCATTGCCGCGCTGTCGCGCACGTCGAACACCGCCGCGTGCACGCGCTCGGGACCGTAGGCATCGACCAGCGGCTGCAGGCGCTCGGCACGGCGCCCGGTGGCGATCACGCGCCAGCCGGCCTGGGCGAAACGGTGGACAGCGGCGGCGCCAAAGCCGGAGGTGGCGCCGGTAATCAGAGCGGTACGGGTCATCGAGGTACTCCGTGGAGATCCCGACCATTTTCGCACCGATGCCCGCCCGGTGCAGAGCCGGGCGCTGCTCCGCTGACTGCCGCTACGGGGCGTCGCGTCAGCGGATGCGGAACACCCGTGCCTTGGGCAGGTCTTCATCCACCTGCAGGAACCAGCGGCCGGCAATGCCCGGCACCACGACAATCCCGGGGTTGCTGCGGGCGGTCTTGAGCGTCATCTCGCCCTTGAGCACCTGCCACTGCTGGCCGTTGTCGAGGGTGAACACGGTGCCGGGAGCCCAGCCGCTCACCTGGCCGGTGACCTTGGCGGTGATGGGGCCATCGTCCAGCCCGGGGAACATCGGGGCCGGCGTCGGCACACCCGGGCCTGCGGCAGGTCCTGCCGCGGCGGCCACCGGTGCCGGGGCATCGGCCTCGGCCTGGCGCAGCAGGCGGTTCAGCGTCTGCAGCTGGGCCGGGGTCAGCCCGACCTCGGCCAGCGCCTGCGGATCCAGCCGCTGCTCCAGCGCCACATACGGAACCTGCGCGCCCGCCTGGCCCGCCAGCAACATGCCTACACACCCGAGTACCTGCCACCTGCGCATTGCCTGCTCCACTGCCTGTCGATGCCTGATCGCGGCACTGTGCTTCACTTTCATGGCAGCCAGATGACAGCGACCACCGGTCGCAGCCGGCGGCGCGCCCGGCACGGGGTAAAATGGCCGCCAGCCGCGCAGCCGCGCCGGCGGTATTGGACGTCCCATGATCAACAACGATGTACTGCGCAGCATCCGCTACATGCTCGACCTCAGCGACGGCATGATCGCCGACACCTGTGCCCTGGCCGATCCGGCCTTCGTGGTCGACAAGGCCGATGTGGCCGGCTGGCTGCGCAAGGAAGACGAAGAAGGCTTCGTGCCCTGCGACGACCGCACCCTGGCGCATTTCCTGGATGGCCTGATCGTGCATTTCCGTGGCCGCGACGAGAGCCAGCCGGTGCGCCCGGTGGAAAAGCGCATCACCAACAACCTGGTGCTGAAGAAGCTGCGCGTCGCCTTCCAGCTGAAGGACGTGGACATGCACGACGTGTTCGACGCCGCGGGGTTCTCGGTCTCCAAGCCGGAACTGTCCGCACTGTTCCGCCAGCCGGACCACAAGAACTACCGCGCCTGCGGTGACCAGATGCTGCGCAATTTCCTCAAGGGCCTGACCCTGCGTGTGCGCGGCGCCTGAGTGAGGCCTGGGTGCGTGGCTCCGGTGCGGGGCCACGTGCTGCAGTGATGCAGTGATGCAGTGATGCAGTGCTGCGAGCCTCGCTGCTTGAGGCAGGTGAGCCATCTGAAAATCAGATGCGTTGGATGAAGACGTTTCATTTCCCTCATTTGCCGATCGGGCGGACACTGGCGCCCCTTCTTTCCTGGAGCCCGTCATGACCCACGACGTGCCCTCGCCACTCAGCCGCTGGCAGGTCCTGCTGATGGCCTTCGCCACCGGTGTCGCCGTGGCCAGCAACTATTACGCGCAGCCGCTGCTGCACACCATCGCCGGGCAGTTCGGGGTGTCCTTCGCGCGTGCCGGGACGGTGGTGACCGTGGCCCAGCTGAGCTATGCGGCGGGCCTGATCCTGCTGGTGCCGCTGGGCGATCTGTTCGAACGGCGCCGGCTGATCGTGGTGATGTCGCTGCTGTCGGCGGCGGGGCTGGTGCTGAGCGCGCTCAGCCATCAGTTCGTCTGGCTGCTGGTGGGCACCGCGCTGACCGGGCTGTTCTCGGTGGTGGCACAGGTGCTGGTGCCGTTCGCGGCGACGCTGGCGCGGCCGGAAGAGCGCGGCCAGGTGGTCGGTACGGTAATGAGCGGCCTGCTGCTCGGCATCCTGCTGGCGCGCACGGTGGCCGGGGCGCTGTCCTCGCTGGGCGATTGGCGCACCGTGTACTGGATCGCCGCAGCCGCGCTGGTGCTGACCACGGGCATGCTGTATCGGCATCTGCCGCGCTTCCATCAAACCGCCGGGCTGGGCTATCTGCAGCTGCTGCGCTCGATCGGCACGCTGTTCGCGCAGGAACCGGTGTTCCGCCTGCGCACCGTACTGGGCGCGTTGAGCTTTGCGATGTTCGCGATCTTCTGGACGCCATTGGCGTTCCTGCTCGCGGCCGAACCGTATGGCTACAGCGATGCGACGATCGGCCTGTTCGGGCTGGTGGGTGCAGCCGGCACGCTGGCCGCCGGTGTAGCCGGGCGCATGGCCGACCGTGGCAAGGCCGCGTTGGCGACGACCGTGGCGCTGGTGCTGCTGGCCGCATCGTGGCTGCCGCTGGGCTTCTCCACGCACTCGCTGATCGCACTGGTGCTGGGCGTGATCGTGCTCGACCTGGCCGCGCAGCTGTTGCACGTGAGCAACCAGAACGTGGTGTACGCCCTGCGACCGGAAGCACGCAACCGGCTCAATGCCGGCTACATGACCGGGTATTTCATCGGCGGCTCGCTGGGCTCACTGGCCTCGGCGCAGGTGTTTGATCGCTTCGGCTGGACCGGCGTGTGCCTCACCGGTGCGGGCGTTGCGCTGGTGGCGATGGGCATCTGGGCGGTGTCGCAGGCAAAGCGGGAGCTTTGAAACCACGCCACCGCGGGACGTAGGCAAGGGAACGGTAGATCCACGCATGGTGTGGATCTACCCGAACGCGCCTCAGAAGGTGGTCTGTACCGCGACCTCGACGCGCGATCCCGCATTGCCCGGGAACAGGCGTTTCGCGGCGCCGCCGGTGTCGTGCCCGGTCACCCGCAGCTCCCACGGGCCGTGCACACGCCACACCACGCTGAGCTGGCCATGCAGGTAATCATCGGCCTGCGCGCTGTCCAGCCAGTAATGGCCCACCGCGCCCTCGACACGCCACTGCTCGCCCAGCGGCAAACGCGCGCCGAGCTGCGCATAGGTGCCGCCGTGGCCGCCGGCCAGCGCGTTGTCGGACACGCCGACCTGCAGCCAGGCGCGTTGCCGCCAGGTCACCGTGCCATTGAGCTCGGTCCAGTCCAGATCGACCGTGGTCGAGGGATAAAGGTAGCGGGTCAGATTGACGTCCACGCTCCAGTCCGGCGTCAGCGCACCGCTCCAGCCGGCGATGAGGTCGAATTCGCTGCGCGCGCCGTTGTCCGGGCGGAACGAGACGCCCGAGCCCCACGCCGAGGCATACCAGCCGTTGGCCGTACTGAGCTTCACGCCGGCCTGCGCGGCCGGATCGCCGTCGCTCTGCGAGCTGCCGCGCCAGATGTAATCCGAGGTCAGCGCTGCATTGCCTTCCACCGCGGCCGCGGCCGCCCCGCTCATGACCAGCCCCACCAGCACCACGCCGCAGCGCAGGCGCTGTTTCCACTGTTGATCCACCACGTGTCCCACTCCAGATGACGGCCGCGCCGTCGAGAGCGATAGTCTCCCCAGGTGGGCCGTAACGCCGCCATGGCCTACCCGCGCGATCGGCGCAACGTTTCTGTAAATCCTGCGTCAGGATGGCGCCCGCGGGTGCGCGGTATCATGGCCACTCTGACCTGTTGCGAGTAATGGCGTGGACGCGATCCTGACCCCGGTATCGATTGGCGAGCTGATCGACAAGATCACCATCCTGGAAATCAAGGCCGACCGCATCGCCGATGCGGGCAAGAACGCCAACGTCCGCAAGGAACTCGAGGGCCTGTGGCCGCTGTGGCAGCAGCAGGTAAGCGCTCAGCCGGGGCTGGAGGCATTGAAGACGCAGCTCAAGGCAATCAACGAGCGCATGTGGGAGATCCAGGATCAGCTGCGCGACAAGGAAGCGGCGCAGGTGTTCGACGATGCCTTCATCCAGCTGGCGCGCGGTGTCTATGGCACCAATGGCGAGCGGGTCAAAGTGAAGAACGAGATCAACCGCATCGCCGGCTCGCAGCTGGTCGAAGAAAAGCAGTACCAGGGCGAGTAAGCCCGCCGGTGCGCGCCGGGCTCAGTGCCCGGTCGCGGCCATGAAGCGTTCGCGGTCCTGCTGGGTGCGCCGGCGGATTTCAGCCAGCGCTTCATTCTCGGTGGCTTCCAGCATCGATTCGAACAGCCGCTGGAAGTGGTTGCGCATGGCCGACCGCGCCGCTGCCGGGTCGCGCTGGCGCAGGGCATCCAGAATCCGGGTGTGTTCCTCGTCGCGGGTGTCATCGTCGTTGTGGCAGACGTTGGCGTAGACCTGCTTGACCCGCGGCAGCTCGTTGCGCATCCGCCAGATCAGCTGCACGCAGTGCTCCACCACCGGGTTGCCGGCGATCCGCGCGATCGACAGGTGGAACTGCCGATCCGCCTCGCTGGCCGCTGCCTCGCCCGAATTCGGGTCGACCATGGCCGCGATCAGGCCGGCCAGGTCCTCCAGTTCGGCATCGGTGATGCGGCTGGCCGCCATCGCGGCCGCCTCGGCCTCGATCACCGCACGTGCCGCGGTCAGGTCGAACGCCGAGACGTCGGGCAGTGCGCCCGGCGCCTGCGACGGCTTGGCCTTCACGTAAACGCCGGAGCCGGTCTTGATGGTGATCAGGCCCTGTGCTTCCAGCGCGATTTCTGCCTCGCGCACCGTCACCCGGCTCACGCCCAGGCGTTCGGCCAGGTCGCGCTCGCCCGGCAGGCGCGAGCCCGGCGGGAACTCGCCCTTCTCGATCAGCGCGACGATTTCGGCAGCAATGGACTGGTAAAGACGGGGTTCGGACATCATCAAAGGCCTGCTGACAGGTGGCTGGGGACCGACAGGCGACCGCGCCTTCAGAGAGCGGCGCGGTCGGAAAAACCGCGCCACTGACCTCAGAAGCGGTAGCGCACCCCCAGATAATACCGCCGCCCGTACGTGGTGTACTCGCGGAAGCTGCCGAGAATGGGCATATCCGACACCCGCGGCTCATCGGTGAGGTTGCTGGCCGACAGCGACAACGACAAGTGCTTGTTCACTTTGTAGGTGGCGCGGAAGTCCAGCGAGCCATTGTCCCGCACATAGCGGTTCTGCGACGGGTCGCCGACAAACTGCTGGTAATAGTCGGAGCGGTACTTGTAGATCGCCTGCAGATCGAGCTTGCCCAGGCCCCAGTACACCTGCGCCGAGGCCACATGCTTGGAGAGGCCGAAGATGTTGGCCGGTTCGACGATGCCCGGTGTCACCACGCCGGTCGAGGGGTCGGTGGACTCGCCCAGGCGCAGGTCTTCGGTCTTGAAGTTGGAATCGGCGTAGTTGTAGCTGGCCTTCACGCCCAGCCCGGAGAAGATGCCCGGCAGGTAGGAGAAGCTGTGCGAGGCGGTGAACTCCACGCCGAACAGATCGCTCTTCTGGTCGCTGGTGGCCAGCTGCTCCACCGGCACGGTCACGCTCTGACCGTCGATATCGAAGGTCTCGTTGACGATCACCGGCATCGAGCCGCCGTTGAATTGCTTGTAGTACAGCGCACCGGACAGCATGGTGTCTTCGTTGGCGTACCACTCCAGCGAGAGATCGCCATTCCACGACATCAACGGCTTGGCGCGCGGGTTGCCGGTGGCGGTGATGCTGCGCAGCGCATCGCCCACACTGTTGAACTCGGTATCCACCTCGCCCAGGTTGAAGGTGCGGCCGTAGCCTTCAGCGGCCAGGTCCGGGCGCGACATCGCCCGATACGCACCGACGCGCAGCAGCAGGTCCGGGCGCAGTTCGAAGGCGGCGTTGAAGCTGGGCAGCCATTCGGTATTGCTGGATTTGAGTACCTGCGAGGTGAAATCGCCGGTCGGCTCCAGGGTCACGGTGCCGTCGGGATTGTTGATCACATCCAGGCCGCTGCGCAGGCCGACCGAGCGCACTTCGGTCCGCACGCCGCGCACGCCGATGTTGCCGGTCACCGGCAGGCCAAACCATTCGGCGCTGTAATCGCCCATCAGGTACAGCGCGCTGGTTTTCTCGGTGACATCGTTATTGGCCGGGTTGCGCAGGTCCGCGCTCAGGCCGGTGTCGTCCACGCCGGTGAAGGCCTTGAACAGGCAACGGCTGTCGAAGCTGGCCCACTGGTCGATGGTGTTGCCGCTGGCATTGGCCAGGAAATCGTCCTGCGGGAAGGCTTGGCGGCAGGCCAGGTTGGCAGCGCGGATCGCAGCGACATTGGTGGTGGTCACATCCACGGTGTCGGTGTAATCGGTGTAGGTCGCCTCGGAGCGGCGCAGGCCGCCCTTGATCGCGGTGAAGAAGCCGCTTTCCGGGGTGAACGTGGCATCGAAGCGGCCGGCACGGATGGTGTGCTCGCGATGCTGCTGGCGACGACGCACCAGCGCCGAATCGGTGAAGTTGTCCGGGTTGTTCACATCGAACGCGGGATCAAGATAGATGCTCGGCACGTCACCGCTGTAGTCATAGGTGTAATCGACGTAACGGGTGTTCTTGATGCCGCCGACCGGCCGACCGTTGACGTCGGTGCGACCGGCGCGCAGGCGGGTGCTGCGTTCGATCTGATCGCGCTCGGTGTTGGAGTAGGACAGATCGGTGGACAACGTCCACGCCGGGCTCGGCCGGAAGATCACGTTGAGCCCGCCGCCGGTGTATTCCTCCTGGCGCTCCAGGAAATTGCCGGTGGAATCGACCGTGGTGCTGCCGGTGTGGTGCAGCAGCGCGCCGTCGTCGGTGACCACGCGGTTGTTGAGGTTGCGCATCATCGAGGACAGCGACAGATCCGAGCGGTCTTCGGTGTAATCACGCTTGGAGTGCTGGTAATCCAGGTTCACTTCCACCGTATCGCTGGGCCGCCACTGCAGCGCGGCGAACTGCGAATCGCGCTTGTCGTGCTCGATGAACTGGCGGTAGATGCGGCTGCTGGGCACCAGGTAATACGGCACGCCGTTGGCGACCTGGTTGCCGTTGACCTGGGTGCAGTTGCGCGTCGCGCCGACCACTTCACGGCCATCGCAGGCCACCCAGGTGGAGCTGCTGGAGAACATCTCTTCCGGGTTGCTGCCTTCCAGCGCCTGCACACCGATGGAGACACCGAGCTTGCCGGCGTTGCCCATGTCGAACTGGTCGATGTAGCTGGCGGTACCGCGCCAGCCGACGCCGTCCTTGTCCTTCAGGCGGTCATCGTAGTCCTGCCAGGTGCCCCGGCCATCGAGCTGGAACGTGCGTTTGCCGTACTCCAGTGGTTTGACCGTCTCCATGTTGATCGTGCCGGCCACGCCACCTTCGACGAAGTCGGCGCGCTGGGTCTTGTAGATCGCCACGGTGTTGATCAACTCGGACGGGAACTGGTTGAAGTTCACCGAGCGGTCGCCACTGCCATTGGTGGCCTCGCGGCCATTGAAGGTGGACGAACCGAGGAACGGGCCCAGGCCACGGATCGAGATTTCCGACGCACCGCCCTTCTCGCGATGGGTGGAGGCACCGGTGATCGTCTCAATCGCTTCACCGATCGAGAGCGCCGGCAGATCACCGATGTCGTCGGCGGCCAGCACATCGGAGACCACGGTCTCCTCGCGCTTCTTGTCGATCGAGGTCTGGATGGTACTGCGGATGCCGGTCACCTGGACCTGATCCAGGGTGGTGGCTTGCCCCGGCGGCGAGGCCGGTGCGTCGGCATCCTGTGCGTGGGCCAGCGGCAGTGCCGCGGTGGCGCACAGGGCATAGAACAGCGCGCTGTGCAGCGCGGTGCGGCGGAGGCCTCGTGGTGAGGCCGTACGGCGGTCATGCAACATCGTGATCTCCCTCCCAGGATGGATCGTCCGATTACACGGATTCGATCCGGACGATTCACGACTGATGAACCAATGTCAATGAATTGGTACTAAAGTCTACCCCGCACCACTGTCCAGACCACTTTGCATGGAATTAATGTGCGGATGCAGCAGAAAAATGCGCACACCACATACCACATTCATCTAAAGTGGTATGCGATTGTGGTTGACGTGCGCGCCCGGCAACCTGTTAGGATCGTGGCTCGCGTCAGTCGCCACGGTTCATCTGGGAGGGTAAGCCCGTGACTTTGCAACACTCGCATGCGCCGTTGGCGCGGCGTCCCATGGCCAAGGCCCTGCTGTTGAGCCTTTCCCTGGCGGCATTCCCTGCCGTGGCGGCCGATTATCTGGTGCGCGACGCTGCTGCCTATGCCACCGCCGTACGCGCCCTCGCCCCCGGCGATACGGTGATCCTGGCGAACGGCGTCTGGCGCGACGTGGACCTGCTTTTCCGGGGCACCGGCAAAATTGGTCAACCAATTAAGTTGACGGCGCAGACGCCCGGCAAGGTGATTATCAGCGGGCAGTCCCAGCTGCGTCTGGCCGGTGAGCACCTGGAGGTGTCCCATCTCGTCTTCCGGGATGGTTGGGCGCCTGGCGGTGAAGTGATCTCGTTCCGGCGGTCAGCCAGCGAATGGGCCAACCACAGCCGGGTGACCGGGATCGTGATCGACCGCTACAACAAGCCGGATCGCCAGCAGTCCGATCACTGGGTGGCGCTGTACGGCCAGCACAACCGCTTCGACCACAGCCAGCTGGTCGGCAAGACCAATGCGGGCACCACCCTGGTGGTGGTGCGCAACGCCACCAGCGGCCTGGACAACCAGCACCGCATCGACCACAACTGGTTCGGCCCGCGCCCCAACCTCGGCTCCAACGGCGGCGAGACGATGCGCATCGGCACCAGCCACGACTCGCAGTCCGATTCGCGCACCGTGGTGGAGAACAACTGGTTCGAGCAGTGCGATGGCGAGGTGGAGATCGTCTCCAACAAGTCCGGCGGCAACACGTACCGCGGCAACGTCTTCCAGGACTCGCGCGGCTCGCTGGTGCTGCGCCACGGCCACGGCAATCAGGTCGAACGCAATGTGTTCCTCGGCCATGGCAAGGCGCATACCGGCGGCGTGCGCGTGATCAACCGCAACCAGACCGTGCGCGACAATTACTTCGAAGGCATCGCCGGCGACAACTTCGCTGCGGCGTTGAGCGTGATGGCCGGTACCCACAACGCGCCGTTGAACCGCTACGAGCAGATCGATCACGCGGTGATCGAACGCAACAGCTTCATCCAGGTCGGCACGCTGTTGCTGGGCGCGGGGCTGGATGAAGAGCGCAATGCGATGCCGATGAACAGCCGCATCGCCGGCAACCTGTTCATCGGCGATGGGAAACGCGATCTGCTGCGTACGCAGGGCGATCTCTCCGGCATCACCTTCGCCGGCAACGTGCAGAGCCCTGCCGTGTCACCCGGCTTCCCCGGCGGTGTCAGCGGCCAGTCCGTGTCCCTGCAGCGCGCGGCCAACGGCCTGCTCTACCCCACCGCCGCCATCGATGCCGGTGCCCCGCGCGATCTGACCCCGATTCCCCGCGATCAGGTGGGCGTGGACTGGTACCCCAAGACACTGCCCAGCACCGCACTGGATAGTGGCGCGGTGCGCAGGGTCGCACCGGGCGAGGACACCTTGACCGCCGCCGTGGCGGCCAGCGCCCCCGGCGACCGCCTGCAGCTGCAGCGCGGCCGCTACACCGTGAGCCAGGTGCTGGCGGTGAACCATCCGCTCAGCGTGGTCGGCCCCGCACATGGCCAGGCCAGCGTGCAGTTCTCGCGGCCGAGCCTGTTCGAGATCGGCGCGCGTGGTTCGCTGCGCCTGGCGCGGCTGGACATCGATGGCGCGCTCGCCCCGGATGCCGCCGGCAACGCGGTGATCCGCGTGCCGCCGGGCAGCCAGGCCTTCAACTACACGCTGCGCATCGAGGACAGCCGCGTACACGGGCTGACCGCCAACAAGGCCTTCGATGTGATCGCCACCGGCAAGGGCAGCCTGGCCGCGCAGATCGCACTGGCCAACGTCACGGTGGAGGACATCACCGGCAGCGTGATCGCCGCGGCCGCCGAGACCGATGATCTGGGCACCTACAACGCCGAGCAGGTCGATCTGCTGGACTCCACGTTCCGCCGCATCGGCGGGCCGGTGGTGAACCTGTATCGCGGCGGCACCGACGAAAGCACCTTCGGTCCGGCGCTGCAGGTGCACGGCAACCAGTTCGAGCAGGCAGGGGTGGCCGATGACACCAGCCTGCGCCTGCATGGCGTGCAGTTCGCCAGCATCCGCGGCAACCGCTTCGACCGCAGCGGCCGCATCCGTTTCAGCCATCGCGTCGGGGAACCGACCCTGCGCATGGGCGACAACCCGCTGACGGCCACCGCGCCGTTGCTGTCTGATACCCCTGTTGAGGCCCTGCCATGAATCACGCCCCGCCCTTGATGCTGCTGCTCGCCGCCACCCTTGGCGGGGCCGCGTTGCCCGCTGCGCAGGCCGCACCCGCCGCCCGGCAGGCGCCCGCCGAGGCCGCCGCCGCGCCGGTGCTGGTCACCGCCGCGCAGTGGACGCAGATGCGTGCCGAGGGTGCGCGCTCGCCGCTGTTCGCCAAGGAACAACAGCGTGCCGAACAGCGCGTGCGCGCGATGATGAAGGCCGGCATCGACGTGCCGGTGCCCAAGGACAAAGGCGGCGGTTACACGCACGAACAGCACAAGCGGAATTACCAGGCCATCCAGGCCGCCGGCGCGCTGTATCGGCTGACCGGTGACAAGGCCTATGCCACCTTCGCCCGCGACCTGCTGCTGGGCTACGCCAAGCTCTACCCGGGGCTGGGCGCGCACCCGCAGGGCCGCGGCCAGATTCCCGGCCGGCTGTTCTGGCAGACCCTCAACGATTCGGTCTGGCTGGTCAGCGCGGCGCAGGGCTACGACGCGATCCGCGACACGCTCAGTGACGCGGATCGCAAGACGATCGACGACAACGTGTTCCGCGCGATGGCCGATTTCCTGTCCGGCACGCCGGAAAATTTCGACAAGATCCACAACCACGCCACCTGGGCGGTCGCTGCCGTGGGCATGACCGGCTACGTGCTGCGCGATACCAGCTACGTCGACAAGGCCCTGCAGGGCAGCAAACGCGATGGCAGCGCCGGCTTCCTGAAACAGGTGGATCAGCTGTTCTCGCCGGACGGGTATTACGAAGAAGGCCCGTACTACCAGCGCTATGCGCTGGCCCCGTTCATCCTGTTCGCCAACGCCATCGAGCGCAACGAACCGCAACGCGGCATCTTCAAGCGCCGCGATGGCGTGCTGCTCAAGGCCGTGGATGCGCTGGTGCAGAGCAGCTACGGCGGCTACTTCTTCCCGATCAACGACGCCATTCTCGACAAGGGCCTGGACACCGAGGAACTGGTGGCCGGCATCGATATCGCCTACGCGCAGACCGGTGATGCACGCCTGCTGTCCGTCGCCAAAACACAGAAGCGCGTGCTGCTCTCGCCCGAAGGCCTGCAGGTGGCCCAGGCACTGGCAGACAACAAGGCCAAGCCGTTCGCCTTCGTACCGACCCTGCTGCGCGATGGCCCGGACGGCACCGAAGGCGCACTGGCGATCCTGCGCATGGGCGGCGAGAACGGCCAGGCGCTGGTGATGAAGAACACCAAGCAGGGCATGGGCCACGGTCACTTCGACAAGCTCAACTGGTTGTTCTACGACAACGGCCAGCGCGTGGTGACCGATTACGGCGCGGCGCGCTTTCTCAACATCGAGGCGAAGGCCGGTGGCATCTACCTGCCGGAGAACAGCAGCTGGGCCCGGCAGACCATCGCGCACAACACGCTGGTGGTGAACGAACAGAGCCACTTCGGCGGCGACTGGAAGCAGGGCCAGCCACTGGCGCCGACACCGCTGCTGTTCGCGGTCAGCGACGACACCCAGATCGCCTCGGCACGGATGGAAGGCGCCTACGACGGGGTCAGCTTCACCCGTACCCAGGCGCTGCTCTCGCACCCCTCGCTGGGCGAGCCGGTGGTGCTGGATCTGCTGCGCGTCACCGGCAGCAAGGCCGCGCGCTATGACCTGCCGCTGCACTTCAACGGTCACATCATGGACGTGGGCTTCAAGACGCAGTCCGCGGTCGCCGCACGTCCGGTGCTGGGCAAGGCCAACGGCTACCAGCATGTGTGGATCGATGCGGCCAGCGAGCCGACCCGCGACGCACGCAGCCTGACCTGGCTGCTGGACGGCCGCTTCTATACATACCGCTTCGCCAGCACCGCGCCCTCGCGTGCGTTGATCGGCGAGAGCGGCGCGAATGATCCCTCGTTCAACCTGCGCCGTGAGCCGATGCTGCTGCAGCGGGTGGATGGCCAGGCCGCCACCACGTTCTACGGCGTGCTCGAACCGCACGGCCAGTACGACGGCACCGCCGAAACCGTGCGGGGCGCCAACAGCCGCATCGACCGCCTCACCCACTACCGCGGCAAGGATGCAGACGTGCTGGTGCTCGACCTGGCCGGCGGCAAGCAGCTCGCCGTGGGCATCGCCGATGATCCGGCCAAGGGCGGATCGCATGAAGTCAGCGGCGGCGGACACAGCTGGCGCTGGGACGGTGGCTGGAAGCGCTTCGATACCGGCACCCGTACCGGCAAGGACGGCAAATGAAGGTCACCACGCAGGCCCGCACCTATGTCCGTTGGCTGATCGTGGCGCTGATCGCCATTGCCACGGTGATCAACTACATCGACCGCAACGCGTTGGCCGTGATGTGGCCGCAGATTTCCAAGGACGTCGGTGCGACCAAGGAAGACTACGCGCTGCTGGTCACGGTGTTCATGCTGTTCTACGCCGCCGGCCAGTTCGTGTTCGGCCGCCTGTTCGACATCATCGGTACGCGCCTGGGCTTCGCGCTGTCGATCGCGGTGTGGTCGATCTCGATCGCGCTGCACTCGGTCACCCATTCCATCCTGTCCTTCAGCATCGTGCGCGCCATGCTCGGCATCAGCGAAGCCGGCGCGTGGCCGGGTGCGGTCAAGGCCAATGCCGAGTGGTTCCCGGCGCGTGAGCGTGCGCTGGCACAGGGCGTGTTCAATGCCGGCGCGTCGATCGGCGCGATCGTGTCGGCACCGCTGATCGCCGTGCTGTTCCTGTGGCTTGGCTGGCGCGGCACCTTCATCCTGATCGGTGCGATCGGCTTCATCTGGCTGCTGCCGTGGCTGATCATCTACCGCGCCGGCCCGGACAAGCACCCGTGGGTGAGCGCGGCCGAGCGCGCGTTGATCCTGGATGCACCCACCGAACAACCAGCCGTGCCGGTCCCCGAGTACGTGCCCAGCATGCGCCAGCTGCTGGGCCATCGGCAGACCTGGGGCATCCTGATCTCGCGGTTCTTCCTGGACCCGATCTGGTGGCTGTTCGTGTCCTGGCTGCCGCTCTACCTGGCCGATACCTTCGGTTTCGACATCAAGCAGATCGGCATCTTCGCCTGGGTGCCGTATGTCGGCGCGATGATCGGCAGCCTCGGCGGCGGCTGGTTGTCCGGCCGACTGATCGGCGCCGGCTGGAGCGTGGACAAGGCCCGCAAGGTGGTGATCACCCTGGGCGGCGCGATCATGGCCCCGGCGCTGCTGGGCGCGGTGCTGGCCACCGATCCGGTCTGGGCCGTGGTGACCATCGCCTTCGTACTGTTCGGCTTCCAGATCGCCATCGGCAACATCCAGACCCTGCCCGGCGACATCTTCAGCGGCAAATCGGTCGGCTCGGTCGCCGGCCTGGGCGGCATGGCCGCGGTGGCCGGCACGCTGATCACCACCTGGCTGGTGCCGGCGATGACCCACGAATCCTACGCACCCATTTTCATCCTGGTGGCCGCCCTGGTGCCGGCCTCGCTGCTGGCGCTGTGGCTGGTCACCGGTCGCGTGGAAAAACTCCACGGCCCGGTCGAGCGCCGCTGAGCCCGCTTCTTCCCTTTCCCCCAACGCATCACAGGAGTGTTTCATGACCCAATTCAAGGACAAGGTGGCGATCGTCACCGGTGGCGGCCGTGACATCGGCCGCGAGATCTCGCTCAAGCTGGCCGCGGCCGGTGCCAAGGTCTGCATCAACTACGCCAACGACGAGGCCAGCGCGCAGGAGACCCTCAAGCAGGTCGAAGCCGCCGGCGGCACCGCGATCGTGCATCGCGCCGATGTCACCGATGCCAAGGCCGTGGCGGCGATGGTCGCTGCGACCCAGGTCGCGTTCGGTCCGCAGATCGATGTGCTGGTGAACGTCGCCGGTGGCATGGTCCAGCGCCGTCCGCTGGCCGAGATCGATGAGGCGTTCTTCCACAAGGTGATGGACCTCAACATGAGCTCGGTCTACCTGACCACGCATGCGGTGGTGCCGCACATGCCCGAAGGCGGCGCGATCGTGAACTTCGCCTCGCAGGCCGGGCGCGATGGCGGTGGCCCGGGCGCGGCGATCTACGCCACGGCCAAGGCTGCAGTGATGACTTTCACCCGCGCCATGGCCAAGGAACTGGGCCCGCGCGGCATCCGCGTCAACGCACTGTGCTGCGGCATGATCGCCACCCGCTTCCATGACGAATTCACCAAGCCGGAAGTGCGCACCGCGGTGGCCGGCAACACCCCGCTGCGCCGCCAGGGCCGACCGCAGGAAGCCGCCGATACCGCGGTGTACCTGGCCTCGGATGCGGCCGGTTTCATCACCGGTGCCAACGTCGACGTCAACGGCGGCACCTACTTCTCCTGATTGACCCGCTGACCGCCTGGGAGGGCCGCCATGCTGCGCTGGATCACTGCATTCTCTCTTGCACTTGCCACCAGCGCTGCGGCGCTGCCCGCCCAGGCCCAGGTCTGGGTGCCGGCCTGGACCGCCTCGCCGGCACCGGATCGTCTTGATGGCACCCCCGAGGCCCCGGTGCAGTTCGCCAACCAGACCGTGCGCCAGGACATGCGCCTGGCCAGTTCGGCCCGCGCCCTGCGCTTCCGCATCAGCAATGAACTCGGCCAGGCCCCGCTGCATATCGGCGGGGCCTCGGCCCACCTCACCGGCACCGCCACCGCGGCCAAGCCGGTCACCTTCAATGGTCGCGGCGAGATCGTGGTGCCGGTCGGCGCTGCGCTGCTCAGCGACCCGGTCGCGATCACGGCGCCGGCGCTGGCCGACGTCTCGCTCACCGTGTATTTCCCGGATGCCACACGGCCGGCCGTGCGCCGCACCGCGCTGCGCATCGCCGATGGCCGCGCAGCCACCGTGGGCGACGCGGTCAAACTCGCCTACCGGCAGAACGTGGTCTCCGCCGTGCTCGCCGAACGCACGCGCACGCCGATCGTGGTGGTTGCCCTCGGCGACTCCATCACCGAAGGCGCCACCGCCACCCGCGGCAGCAATGGCGACTGGCCTGCACTGCTGTCCGCCCGTCTGCAGCAGGCGTGCCCGGATCAGGTGGTGGTCGTCAACGCCGGCATCAGCGGCAACAAGGTCATGGACCACGGCCGCAGCCACAGCGCGCTGGCGCGGCTGGACCGCGATGTGATCGCGCTGCCGAACGTGGACCGCGTGATCCTGTTCGAAGGCATCAACGACATCCGCCATGATGGCGGCACCCCACCCGTGGCCGGCCGCAACGCAGAGGACATGGTGCTGGGCTACCGGCAGATCGCCGAGCGCCTGCACAGCAACGGCATTCGCCCGATCGCCGCCACGATCACGCCCTTCGGTGGTTCGGACCGGTACGAGCCGATCGCCGCCGCCACCCGCACCACGCTCAACACCTGGATGCGCGGCGGGCGCAGCGGTTTCGATGGCCTGATCGACTTCGACCAGATCCTGCGTGATCCGGCCAACCCGGAGAACCTGCCCGAGGACATCACCCGCGACCACCTGCATCCCAACGACGAGGGCTACCGGCGCATGGCCGACGGGATCGACCTGGCGCTGCTCGGGTGCCCGGCGCGATGAGTGCCCAGACCTTCCAGATTGCGGCCGAGAATGGCCAGCGTTGGGACGCGCTGGCGCTGGGAGAGGTGATGCTGCGCTTCGATCCCGGCGAAGGCCGGATCCGCAGCGCGCGCCAGTTCGACGTGTGGGAGGGCGGTGGCGAGTACAACGTCGCCCGCGGCCTGTGCAGCACCTTCGCCCATCGCACCGGGGTGCTCACCGCCCTGCCGCGCAACGAGTTGGGCCTGCTTGCGCAGCAGCTGATCCAGGCCGGCGGGGTGGATGCCAGCCAGATCGTGTGGCGCGACTACGATGGCATCGGCCGCAACACCCGCATGGGCCTGAACTTCACCGAGCGCGGTTTCGGGGTGCGTGCGCCGCTGGGTATTTCCGATCGCGCGTACTCGGCGGCCTCGCAGCTGCAGCCGGAGGCGTTCGACTGGGATGCGCTGTTCGGGCAACACGGCGTGCGCTGGCTGCACACCGGTGGGATCTTCGCCGCGCTGTCCGAGCACAGCGCGCAGACCGCGATCACCGCGGTGCGGGCCGCACGCCGGCACGGCGTGGCGGTCTCCTACGATCTCAACTACCGCGCTAGCCTCTGGAACAGCCATCCCGACCCGGATGCTGCGCGTCACGCCAACTGCGCCATCGCTGCCGAGTGCGATCTGTTGATCGGCGATGAGTATTCGTTCGCCGCGTGCCTGGGGATGGACCTGAGCGATCTTGGTCGCCGCCACACGCCGATGGATGTCGGTCCGGCGGAGGCAGCCGCCGTGCGCGCGATGGCGCAGTTCCCGGCGCTGCAGGCGGTGGCGTTCACGCTGCGCGACGCCGCCAACGCCGCCCGCCACGGCTGGGCCGGTGCGCTGCGCACACGGTCGCAGCTGTTTGTCTCCGACGCACGCGAAGTGGATCTGCTCGACCGTGTCGGCGGCGGCGATGCCTTCGTGGCCGGCGTGGTGCATGCCCTGCTCAGCGGCAAGGGCGAGCAGGCGGCCGTGGATCTGGGTGCGGCACATGGCGCGCTGGCGATGTCCACGCCGGGCGACTACGCCATCACCAGCCTGGCCGAAGTAGAGGCCGTGGCGCGGGGAGATGGCGCCGCCGCACGACGCTGAGCGCCCTGCGCGCGAGGACTCAGTGCGCGATCGAGAGGTGTTCCAGGGCCTTGCGCGTAGAGAGCGTCAGCGGCGCGGGCAGTGCATCGGCGGTGAACCAGCCCAGCCCGAGCAGTGCCTCGGGCTCCTGCACGGACGCGATCGTGGTGTCCTGGGCGCGCACCAGATACACCGGGGCGACCCAGTGCTGGGCAAGCGCCGGCTCGAAATGATCGACCACGCATAACAGACGCTCCACCGTCACCTGGAGTGCGGTCTCCTCCTCCACCTCACGGATCACCGCGTGTTCGACGGTTTCCATCCAATCGACCTTGCCACCGGGCAGCCCCCAATGCCCCTGCTCGGGCGGACGCCCACGCTGGACCAGCAGGATCGCGCCGTCGGCGCGCTGGATGACGGCACCACAGCCGAGGCGAGGCTGCTGCAGATCGGAGGACGGGGGCATTGGGCATCTCCATGAGGGTGCCGCATTATCCCTCGCGCCCGCTGCGGACATCGCGCTCACGAAAAAGGCCCGGCAATGCCGGGCCTTTCCTGCCACGCCGGTCAGGCACGTGGCGATGCGGTCACGCTGGGATTACCAGCTGAAGCGCGGGCCGACCGACCATTCCTTGTCACCATGGCGATCCATCTTGATGTCGCCGTTGATGCCCCAGTTCTGGTTCAACTTCACCTGGCCACCCAGGCGGCCGTAGAACTGGCCATCCGGATTGACGCCGTGCTTCTTGCTGTAATCCTCGTAGCCGGCCATGGCATAGACTTCGGCGTGCTGGCCGAACGCGGTACGGATACCGGCTTCAGCGCTGTAGCCGTTGAAATCCAGGCCTTCCTTCGGGTCGAACTTGTTGTAGGCAACGCGGCCCACGAAGTCGGTGCTGTTGCCGATTTCCTGGTTGTAGCCGACGCCGACGCGCCACTGGTCAACCTTGAAGTTGCCGATGTCGGTCTTCTGCTGGTTGTACTCACCGAAGGCGTGGAAGTTCGGCAGGAAGGCATAGGAACCCTTCACGCCCCAACCATCGGCCTTGCCGCCATCTGCGTCGGTCTTGACGTAGTCGGCTTCAGCGTAGTTGTAGGACAGGCCTTCAGCCGCCGAAGCGGTGAACGGGAGGGCGGCGGCCAGGGCCAGAGCAATCAACGAAGTCTTCATGGGGGTACACCTTTATGTCTTGGACTACTTGCACCCGGCATGGAGGCCGGACTGCATCGGGAATGTAAATTCTCCGTTATTCGACACAACCCGCCCTGAAGTTGACCGCGTCGACAAAAGTGAATTTTGGGGCGCCGTTCAGACGCGCTCTGGCATACGCGCGTGGCCTTTTTCAGGCGATGAGGACGTGAATGCCCGTCCTGCGCGGCGATCACGCGGGTAACTGAAAAGGGGCGGGGCGAAGGCCACGCGCGGGAACCGCGCGGGGAAAGGACTCTGGTCACGACGGTGCCCTTTCGGGGCGTCACGCGCTGGGGAAGCCGCTCTTGGGGAGTTATCGGCTAACGCGTCCATCCTCCTGGATGCACCGAGGTCCGTGCCGTGGGGCGTTGGACCGCAGGGCGCCGTGGGGCGTCCTGCCCGGCAAGGCCATCATGTGCTGAATGCGTCAGCTGGCCTATCAGGATGTTCCGCACCATGACTCAGAGTTTTCTGACGTTTGTCCCGAAGGCCGCCGAAATTGGCGGATTGGATGCTGAATTTGTTCACTTCGTGACCGTCCTGGACAGATTCACCGCCCGCAACGGCCACCGCGCGCACTGTCGATGTTCCATCCCCCGGTTCGTCGTATGTCATGAAGGCGCCCATCCCGGCGCGTCATCTGGAGCTTTTGCCATGGCCTATATCGATGGTTTTGTACTTGCCGTGCCGACCGCGAACAAAGCGAAATTCCTGGAACACGCGCAGATGGGCGATGCGATCTGCATCGAGCATGGTGCGCTGCGCGTGGTGGAGTGCTGGGGCGACGATGTCCCGCACGGCAAGCAGACCGACTTCCATCGCGCGGTAGCGGCCAAGGATGATGAGGCCGTGTTGTTCTCCTGGATCGAATGGCCGGACAAGGCCACGCGCGATGCCGGCATGCAGAAGATGATGGAGGACCCGCGGATGAACCCGGAGAACAATCCGATGCCGTTCGACGGTAAGCGGATGATCTACGGCGGCTTCGTGCCGGTGGTGGAACTCAAGAGCTGAGCGGGGCCAGGAAGGGCATACCCGCTGCGGCAGCGCCGCTTGAGTGCGCGCTGGAGCACCGGCATGCTCGGGGCTCCAGGCTGACAGGAGCACGCGCCATGAGGACGATGCTGCCTGCCGGGCGACCGTCATCAGGGAGCGAGACGCATGGCCGCAGCACGTTCGGGAATGTTTCACTGTCTGCTCGTTCTGGGGCTGGCGGTCACCGCGACCGCCAGCCCGCCGGCCAAGGCCGAGGCACCGGGCCTGATGCAGTACCAGCGCGCCGAACGTGTGCTCGACCAGCGGCTGCGCGGCAAGGTCCGCAATGCTACCGTCGCGCCACACTGGCTGGAGGACGGTCGCTTCTGGTATGCCCGCCAGGAGGACGATGGCCGCACCCGCTACCTGCTGGTCGATCCGGCGGCCTCCACGCGCACGGCGCTGTTTGACCAAAACGTCATGCAGGCGGCACTGCAGGCTGCCGGGGTCGCCGATCCAGGCGCGGTGATGCAGCAGGTGGACCGCGTCGCCCGCAGCGGCGATGGATTGCGGATCACGCTGCGCGTGGACGCAAGGCAGGTCGTGGCCTGCACGCTGCCGCTGCCGTGTGCGCTGCAAACCTCAGCGGTCGCCGATCCCCGCGACCTGCCTGCGCCGGACGGTCGGCACAGCGTGCGGGTGGGGCAGGACAACCTGTGGCTGCGGCGTGGTGCCGACGGTGAACGACGGGCGCTCACCGTGGATGGCGAGCCCTCGTACGGCTATGGGGTACTGCCCGATTTTGCATTGCGCGGCATTCCGCGACGGGAAGGCCGGATGCAGATGCCGCCGTTCGCGGTCACCTGGTCACCGGACAGCCAGCGCCTATTCGGCGCGCGCTACGACGAACGCAAGGTCCTGCCCTATCCCTACCTGGCGACTGCGCCGACCACCGGGTTCCGCCCGGTCGTGCATGAAGTACGCCTGGGCCTGCTGGGCGACGCCGAGCAGGTCCGCGATGCATGGTTCGTCACCGAAGTGGTCGGCGGCACACGCAGCATCGCCGTTCCCGAGGGCTGGCACACGTTGACCGAGGCCGGCGTGCTGGGCTGGTCGGCCGATGCCGCCAAGGTCTATACGGCGATCGTGCGCTATGACCACCCCGCGCGGCTGCGTCTGGTCGAGGTGGATGTCCGCACCGGCGGCGTGCGTACCGTACGGGAAGAGCGCAGCGATACCCGTGCGCAGCTCAACAGCTATCCCTACAACCGGCCGGCGGTGCACGTTCTGCAGCGCGACGATGGCATCGTCTGGTTCTCGCAGCGCGATGGCTGGGGCCATCTGTACCTGGTCGATCGCCGCGATGGACGTGTCGTCCGTCAGCTGACCACGGGCGCATGGCTGGTGCGCGATGTGGTCGGCGTCGATGAGGTGCGTCGCCAGGTGCTGTTCACCGCCGGCGGGCGCGAGCCGGGGGATCCGTACCAACGACGCCTGTACCGCGTGTCGCTGGACGGTGGCGCGCCGGTCCTGCTGACACCGGAAGCAGCTGATCACGCGATCGATGGCGGAACCGGCGTGCTCATGGGCGGGCGGCCCTCCCACCTGCTGTCGCCCTCGGCGGCGTACGTGGTCGATGGCTACTCGCGGGTGGACCAGGCGCCGGTCAGCGTGCTGCGCTCAACGGGCGATGGCCGGGTCGTGCTGGAACTGGAGCGCGGCGACGACCGCGCCGTGCGCGCCGCCGGCTGGACGCCACCGCAGCGGGTGAGTGTCCTGGCCGCCGATGGACGCACCCAACTGCAGGCCACGGTCTATCTGCCGCCTGGCTACCGCGAGGATGGACGGCATCCGGTCATCGATGCCATGTACGGCGGACCGCACATCACCAATACCCCGGTGGGCTTCGTCGACGCCACCGCGACGATGAACCCCGTCGCGCGCTCCAGCCTGGCCCAGCTCGGCTTCGTGGTGGTGAGCATCGATGCGCGTGGCACACCCGGACGTTCCAAGGCTTTCCACGATGCCAGCTTCCTGAGCGCGGCGGATCTGCAGCTGGACGATCACGTCGCGGCGATCCGCCAGCTGGCCAGACGTTATCCGGGCATGGACCTGACGCGGGTCGGCATCTATGGGCATTCCTTCGGCGGCTACAGTGCGGCGCGTGCCCTGCTGCGCCATCCGGCGTTCTACAAGGTCGGGGTGGCTTCGGCCGGCAGCCACAGCTTCCAGGGCATGTACGGCGGCGCGATCCACGGCATGGACCGCCTGGTCGGCGGCCAGCCGGTCTATGCAGACGGCACCGCCGTGCGCCCAGCACCGGATGCAGTGCCAGCGCTGTTCCAGCCACTGGCCAACGATGCACTGGCCGATCGCCTGCAGGGTCGGCTGATGCTGGTCTACGGCGACCTGGATGAGAACGCGATGCCGGCGTTGACCCTGCAGTTGGCGCGCGCCCTCACGCTGGCCAACAAGGACTACGACCTGCTCTACCTGCCCAACCAGGACCACGAACTGTTCCGCAACGACGATTACTACATGCGCCGGATGTGGGATTACTTCGTCACCCATCTGATGGGTGCGACGCCGCCGCCCTACCGGATCGGGGCGGCCGCCTCGCCGTGAGCGGATGCGGGCCGCTCAGCGATGAGCGTCGGCAGTATCGTCCGCTCCACCTCCCATGCCAGCACCGCCCATTCCGCCCATACCACCACCGCCTCCACCGCCCATCCCTCCGCCGCCTTTGCCGCCTTTGCCGCCGCCCTTGTCACCCGCATCGCCCTTGCCCTTCGCACCGGCCGAGGGCCGTGCGGGACCCTGGCGCGGGATGGTGACCGTGGTTGGAATCGGATCCAGGTCCAGCGCCTGACGGATGAAGTCACGCAGCGACACCACCAGCTCGGCCGTGGGAACGAGGCGACCCTGGGCCATCTCGTTGGCGGCGTGGGCGGCCAGGCGCACCTGCTCGTCGGTGCCCAGCAGGACGATGTCCGACAGGGCCGCTTCCACCGCATCACGGATCCGCCGCGCACGCTCGCCACCGTTCTCGGCCTCCGCCGGCAGGTGCAGCGCATCGCCGTCTTCGCTGCCGTCGGGCAGCGCGCGGAAATCCCGGCGATGGCGTGGATCGACATCGAGCGTGCCGGTGAATGAGCCGCCAAGGACCTTGTAAGCGGCGATCAGCGTACGCAGACGCTCGTTGATCTGACGATTCTCGCGCTCGCGACGCTGCTGCATGGTCTGCATGACCAGGAGCCGGATGCCGACGCCGATCAACGTAATAATCGCCAACCCGACCAGGGTGGAGAGCATGGCCTGCCAGGAGCTGAAGTCGAGACCGCGCATTGCATCTTCCCGTGAACGTGTGCCGGTCAGGTTAGCAACAGACGCAGGGAGGCACCGTCAAGCATGCTCCGGCTGGGCGCAGGAGCCGAGGGAAGCGGAACAGTGGGGGCATGATCCGGGAGCCTGATCGCACAGTGACGCGATGCGCTCGACCGGGGATGCCGAAATGACCCGGGACGGGCAAATGACCGGGGACGGGGACAGGCCGTTCCCACCATGCCGCTCCCGCCCTCAGGCAGGAGCAGCACGTTACAACTTACTTACTTGCGCGCGCGCTTGGCCGGCGCCTTGCGGGCAACCGGCTTGGCGGCAGCACGCTTGGCCGGGGCGGCCTTGCGAGCCGAAGCCTTCTTCGCCGGGGCCTTCTTGGCCACAGCCTTCTTGGCGGTAGCGACCTTCTTGCCGACGGTCTTCTTGGCGGCCGCGGTCTTCTTGGTCACGGCCTTCTTGGCGGTGGCGACCTTCTTGCCAACCGACTTGCGGGCGACGGCGGTCTTCTTGCCGGCCACCTTCTTGGCGGTCGCGGTCTTCTTGGTCACCGCCTTCTTGGCGGTCGCCGACTTCTTGACCACAGCCTTCTTGGCGGTGGCGACCTTCTTGCCGACGGTCTTCTTGGCAACGGCGGTCTTCTTGCCGGCCACCTTCTTGGCCGCTGCGGTCTTCTTGGTCACGGCCTTCTTGGCGGTCGCCGACTTCCTGGCAACAGCGGTCTTGGCAGCGGCGACCTTCTTGCCGACGGTCTTCTTGGCGGCAGCGGTCTTCTTGGTCACGGCCTTCTTGGCGGTCGCGGTCTTCTTGGCGACAGCCTTCTTGGCGGTGGCAACCTTCTTGGTCACGGTCTTCTTGGCAGCAGCCGCCTTCTTGGTCACGGCCTTCTTGGCGGTCGTGGCCTTCTTGCCGGCAGCCTTGGTGGTCTTGGTCACGGCCTTTTCAGCGGCGGCCTTCTTCTTGGCGACCTGCTTCTTGATGGCAGTGGCTTCGGCCTTGGCGTTCTTCTTGGCCGCTTCCAGCTTCTGCTTGGCGGTGGCCAGGGTCTTGCCGACCGACTTGGCCGCCTTGTCAGCCTTCTTGGCGACGGTCTTCTCGACCTTGGTCACGGCCTTCTTGACCTTGGCGACCTGGGTAGTGGCAGCCTTGCGGGCGCGCTTGGCGGTCTTCTTGACCGAAGCGACGGCATCTTCCGCAACGTGTGCGATGGTCTCGCCGACGTTGGTGGCGGTTTCTTTTGCATCTTCGACGGTCTGCGAGAGAACCGTGGTCACACCATTACCGTTGCTCATTGAGTGCCTCCTGAGGGGCCTGGTTAGTCAAATCGCTGGCGATGCTATACCGGCGCGGTCCATCGTGGAACGGTCTTGATGCGATGCTCGTGCCACGCCGACAGTAGCACCCCCATCGTCGGCAGCAAGCAACGCACCAACCACTTGCACGAAACCCCTTGAAAACAGCATCGGCGCTCCAGCGCGTGGCGCACGCGATGTGTCTCGATGCGCATGTCGGCTGCATTCAATGAGCCCATGATTGATCGTCGCACTTGATCCATTCCCTGCCCTCGCACCCGGCATTTGCGCTGGTTTCGATGACGCGGATGCGCCCTGCGGGTGCATGACCCGGGTGCGCCTGGACGTTGCCAGGCACACCACACCGCCCTCCTTCGCACCTCGCCACCGGCCCATATCGGCCCCGCCATCCGTGCCCAGGCAACATCACCGCAAGGCCGACGACGCGGCGAATTTCATCCAAGGTTTAGCCGATTGCGGACACACTCATTCAGGTTGAATTACCGTATACGTGTTTTCCCTGCCCCCGTCCCCTCCGACACGGAACCGCCGGACCATGCGACCGCTCCCGACCCTGCTCACGCTCGCCCTCGCCGCTGCCTTCGGCGGGTTCACCGCCACGGCCATCAACGCGCACCTGGACAACCGTGCCGAAGCGGCGCCGGCCGCGTACACGATTCCGACCACGGCCGCGCTGCCCGCAGCGATCGCCGGCCAGGCGGTGCCCTCGCTGGCGCCGATGCTGGAGCGGGTGATGCCGGCAGTCGTCAGCGTCAACACCAAGCAGGTGGTGCGCGTGCGCAACCCCTATTTCAACGACCCGTTCTTCCGCCGGCTGTTCCCGGAAGTGCCGCAGGAACGCATCAACGAATCACTGGGCTCGGGCGTCATCATCGATGCCGCCGAGGGCCTGGTGCTGACCAACCATCACGTCATCGACAACGCCGACGACGTGCAGGTGACCCTGGCCGACGGGCGCACGGTGAAGGCTGAATTCATCGGCTCCGATGCCGATACCGATGTCGCGTTGATCCGCATTCCGACCGGCAACCTGACCGAGATCAAGCTCGGCGACAGCGCCCAGCTGCGCGTGGGCGACTTCGTGGTGGCGATCGGCAATCCCTTCGGTTTCAGCCAGACGGTCACCTCCGGCATCGTCTCTGCGGTGGGCCGCAGCGGCATCCGCGGGCTGGGCTACCAGAACTTCATCCAGACCGATGCCTCGATCAACCCGGGCAATTCCGGCGGTGCGCTGGTCAACCTGCAGGGGCAACTGGTCGGCATCAATACCGCCAGTTTCAATCCGCAGGGCAGCATGGCCGGCAACATCGGCCTGGGCCTGGCGATCCCCTCCAACCTGGCGCGCGATGTGGTCGACCAGCTGGTCAAACACGGCGTGGTGGTGCGTGGCACGCTCGGCATCGAGGCGCAGAACCTGACCCAGCAGATCGCGCAGGGCCTGGGGCTGACCGAGACGCGGGGGGCGCTGGTGACCCGCGTGCTGGCCGGGTCCAGTGCCGCGGCCGCCGGACTCAAGCCGGGCGATGTGGTGGTGTCGGCCAACGGCCAGCGCGTGGACAGTGCCCAGGCGCTGCACAACGTGGAAGGCCTGCAACCGGTCGGCAGCACGCTGACCCTGGACGTGCGCCGTGAGGGCAAGCCGCTGCAGATCAAGGCCACGCTGAAAGAACAGGCACGCGCGGTCACCGGCGAGTCGCTCGATCCGCGCTTGGGCGGGGCCACCTTCGTCGATCTGCCCGAGTCGCTGCGCCAGGCCGGTGTCAGCGGGGTGTTGGTCAGTGACGTCAAACGCGGCAGCCGCGCGGCAGCCTCCGGGCTTGCGCAGGGCGACGTGATCACCGCGGCAACGGCAGGTGAGTTTGCCGACCTCGCCAGCTGGCGCGCCAACTTCCAGCAGCGCCCGGCGCAGCTGGTGCTCAGGATCATCCGGGGAAATGGCGGCGGCCAGCTGGTGATGCGCTGAACGCGGCGTCAGCCGTAACGTCGCTTACACCCGGCCGATGCTATTACCTTGTGTTCGTTGCCGTCGGATCGTCCGCGGTCACCTTCCCCATCGCATAGCAGGAGATACACGATGAGCCCCACCAATACCGAGAACCTGAAGGAACACCTGGGCGAAGCCGGCTCGCACCTGAAGTCGGCGGCCACCGCTGCCGGCGGTGCGATCAAGGGCGCCACCGGCGCTGCCGGTGATGAGCTGCGCCTCGGCAAGGCCAACGTCAAGGCCGAGCTGTCCGATACCGCGCTGTCCGGTCTGGCCGCGGCCGAGTTCGGTGGTGCCGCTGCCAAGGAACAGGTCGATGCACTGATGGACAAGGGCAAGGACCTGGTCGACAGCGCCGCCGAACTGATCCGTGAGCGTCCGCTGGCCTCCTTCGGCGTCGCCTTCGCCGCCGGCTGGATCATCGCCAAGCTGGCCCGCAGCGGCGGCGACAAGTAAGCAGCGGCGTGAGCGATCAAGCCCAGTCGCCCGCCACCGGTGGCGCGGATACCCCGCCACCGGACAGCGGTGAAAAAGCACCCCGCCTGGACGAGAGCATCCGCCAGGTGGGTGAGGCCGGTCGCGAGACGGTGGATTCGGCCAAGCACACGCTGCGCTCCCTGCGACGGTTGGCCTCGGCCGACTTCGCATTGGCGCGCAGCGCGTTTGGCCGGGCACTGGCCTGGGCCGGCGTGGCGATCGTATTCGGCGCGTCGGCCTGGTTGTTGCTGGCCGGTACGCTGATCGCCCTGATGCAGCGATGGGGCCTGTCCTGGTTCCATTCGCTGCTGATCACGTCGATCGTCAGCCTGCTCGTCACCGGTTACGCGATGTGGCGGGTCTCGTTCTTCTTCCGCCATACCGGCATGCATGCCACCCGCCGCCAGTTGTCGCGGCTGGGCCTGTACGACGAACCGAGCGATGAAGATCCCGATGCCGACGTGGATACCACGGGGGTGAAGCGATGAACTTCGAAGCCTTGCGGCAACGCGTCCAGCGTGCCGAGCTGGTGGTGGCGGTGCGGGTCGAAAAAACCCGCAGCAGCTGGTCCACCCTCAGCACCGTCTGGCGTACCGGATGGACACCGCTGCGCATCATCACCGTCGGTCTCGCCGGCGGCTTCCTGGCCGGCAAGCTGGAGCCGACCGGGCTCGGCGCGAAAGTGCAGGGCGCGCGTTGGCTGCAGATGATCGGCTCGGTCTCCAATCTGGTGGCCAGTACCCAGGCCGCGTTCGCCTCGATGCAGGCCAGCGAAGCAGCTGACACCGCCGAGCAGGCGGCCGACAAGGTGGATGACGCCACCGATCAGGCGCCGCGTCAGGCGGCTCGGGCTCCGGCAGCAGCCGCGCCACGGCTCACTCCGGAACGGCGTGCCGATCCGGCCTCGCCGCATCAGCCGCAACCGGCGGAAGCCGCCACGGACCTGTCCGAACGCTGATCGCACCGCGCTCGGACGCACTATCCAAACGCCCTGCGATACCCGTCGCGGGGCCTTTCTTCGTCTGCACGCCCCCCACACGCCATGCGCACCCGGCTTGCCCAATAATGACGCTCCTTTCCAGTGTGCGACCTGCATGAGCGTTCCGGTATCCCCTTCCGCTGAAGCCGCTGTCGCACCTTCCCCGCCCCGGCCACGCGCGCCGATGTCGCTGGTGATCCTGGCCACCCTGGCGGTGGCCTTTACCCTGTGGGCGGCGCAGGACGTGGTGCTGCCGATCCTGCTGGCGATGTTCTTCGCGCTGGTCGGCAACCCGATCCTGCGGGTGCTGCAGAAGATCTGGATCCCCCGTTTCCTCGGTGCGGTGCTGGTGCTTGGCGTGGGCCTGAGCGGCGCTGCCGCACTGGGCGTGCAGTTGGTGGGCCCGGCGATGGAGTGGGCCCAGGAGGCACCGCAGCAGCTGCGCAAGGTCGCCCGCCAGGTACAGAACCTGACCAAGCCGGTGCAGCAGGCTAACCAGGCCGCCGAGAACTTCGCGCGGGTGGCCGGTGGCGAAGGCAGCCGCCGGGTGCAGATCGTGCGCACCCAGATGGATGATCCGTACAAGGTCCTGACGCGTGCACCACGGTTGGCTGCTTCGGTGCTGGCGGTGGTGCTGTTGACCCTGTTCTTCATGATTTACGGGCAGAGCCTGCAGAAGCACGCCATCGCCCTGTTCCCCAGCCGCCAGCAGCAACGGTTCACGACGGACATCCTCCGTTCGATCGAACGCGAGGTGTCCCGCTATGTGCTGACCATCACCGTGATCAACACGCTGGTCGGCCTGGTGTTCGCCGGCATCCTGCTGCTGCTCGGCATCTCGCTGCAGGAGGCGCTGCTGTGGGGCACCGTGGCGGCGCTGCTGAACTTCGCGCCGTATGTGGGACCGCTGATCGGCGTGGCGCTGATGCTGCTGATGGGCTTCGTGGAGTTCAGCGATCCGTTCCAGGCGCTGCTGCCGGCCGCGTGCTATCTCGCCCTGCATACCGTCGAAGGCCAGGTGGTGACGCCGATCGTGCTCGGCCGCCGGATGGCGATCTCACCGCTGATCCTGATCCTGGCGCTGATGGTGTTCGGCTGGCTGTGGGGCATGATCGGCCTGCTTCTGGCGGTGCCGCTGCTGGTCTGCATCAAGCTGGTGCTGGCGCGGCTGGATGGCACCCAGGGCTGGGCCAAGCTGCTGGAATAAGCGGTTCAGGGCAAGGATACGGCTGGCCGCGCGATCCCCGGTGCTGCCAGAATACCGGCACCTTTTCGGATGGATCCCGGCCCTGATGTCTTCCCTCGCTGCCCGTTGCCTCGCCCTCGCCGGCCTTGTCACCCTTGCTGCCCCGACGTTGGCCGGTCCCCCACCCAGCGCCGAGGTGGCCAGCCGCCAGCTGATCGAGGCGGTCACCTGCAAGCGTCACCTGACGCCTGCGCAGTTCGCCGCGCTGGCAAAGGTGCTCAAGCCGACCGAGCTGCAGGCGTACGGCGAACTGTCCGATGGCGAGTATGCGCTGACCACGCCATTGCTCGTGCTGGGCCAGCCGGTGAACCGCCTGCACCTGTACGACGGCGCCAGCGGCGAGGACAGCATCGACAGCTATACCGCCTACTTCAGCACGGCCGGTATCGACCAGATCGCAGCGCTGGCGAAGATTCCGCGCAATGAAGCCGGCGACTACACGCTGGAAGTGGGCCGCCACGACCTGAGCGTGCGGCAGGACGAGGGCCAGGCATCCATCGCCTGCTCCTACGACCTGCGCTGAAGCACCTCACCTCGGCGCCTGCGCGCGCCATGAAAGCCCGCGCGCGCAGGCGTAGAATGGCGGGGTGAATTTCCCAGTCCAAGCCATCACCCTCGACCTCGACGACACCTTGTGGCCGTTCGCCCCCATCGGCGCCCGCATCGACCAGGTGTTGTACGAGTGGATGCTCCAGCACAGCCCCGCCACCGCCGCGATGTATCCGGTGGCGGCGATGCGCGAACTGCGCGAGCGCTCCTTCCATGACAACCCGCACCTGCACTACGACCTGAGCGCGCTGCGCCGGTTGACGCTGAGCGAGGCGCTGGACAAAAGCGGCGCCGATCCGGCGCTGCTGGAACCGGCCTACGAGGCGTTCTACGCCGCGCGCAACCAGGTGGAGTTCTACCCGGATGCGATGGACGCACTGGCCCGGATCGCCGCGCGCGTGCCGGTCGCCGCGCTCAGCAACGGCAATGCCGATCTGCAGCGGATTGGCGTGTCCCACCACTTCACCTTCCAGCTCGGCTCGCGCGAGCACGGTGCGGCCAAGCCGGCCGCCAGCATTTTCCACGCCGCCTGCGATCGCCTCGGCATCGCACCTGCCCAGGTATTGCACGTCGGCGACCACGCCGAGATGGACGTGGTCGGTGCGATGCAGGCCGGCCTGCGCGGCTGCTGGATCAACCGCGAAGAACACACCTGGACCCACCCTTCACTGCAGCCCGATCTGCAGTTCGACACCCTGACCGGGTTGGCCGACTGGCTGGATGCGAACGCATCCGCCCAGCACGCGTAAGCCGCCGCCCAAGGAGCACTCGAGTCCCATGTCCCAGATCAACGGTTTCACTTCCGAGACGCGCAACGCCCTGCCGCTGCACGTGATGACCCGCGAGCAGTACGCCGGCTGGCGTGCGCAGCAATCCGACGCGCTCGGCGCGTGGCTGGATGCGCAGCGGTTCAACGGCAGCGGTGGCAGCGTGGTGCTGCTGCCGGGCGAACACGGCCTGGCCGGCGCCATCGTCGGTGTGGGCGACCCGGGGGATGTCTACAGCTACGCGCATGCGCCGTTCGCGCTGCCCGAAGGCACCGTCTGGACGCTGGCGGATGCACTGGCACCGGAGATCGAGACCCTGCTGCAGCTCGGCTGGGGCCTGGGCAGCTACCGCTTCGCGCGGTATCGCAAACCGAACCGCGCGCCGGCCCAGCTGGCCGCCACGCCCTCGGCTGAAGTGCGCGACGTGATCGCCGCCAGCCTGCGCGTGCGCGACTGGGTCAACACCCCGACCGAAGACATGGGGCCGCAGCAGCTCGAAGACGCCGCGCGCGAGCTGGCCACCGCGCATGGTGCGCAGATCGAGGTGATCACCGGCGATGCGTTGCTGGAGCAGAACTTCCCGTCCATCCACGCGGTGGGCCGCGCCTCGCATCGCGCGCCGCGCCTGATCGTGCTGCGCTGGGGCAACCCGGGCCAGCCGCATGTGGCGCTGGTCGGCAAGGGCGTGTGCTTCGATACCGGCGGGCTGGACATCAAGCCGGGCGACGGCATGCGCAACATGAAAAAGGACATGGGCGGCGCCGCGCACGCACTGGGCCTGGCCGGCCTGATCATGGCCCAGCAGTTGCCGGTGCAGCTGACCCTGCTGATCCCGGCGGTGGAAAACGCGATCGGTCCGGATGCGTTCCGCCCGGGCGAAGTGATCGCCACCCGCAAGGGCCTGAGCATCGAGATCGACAACACGGACGCCGAAGGGCGCGTGATCCTCGCCGATGCACTGACCTATGCCAGCGAGCAGCAGCCGGAGATCGTGCTCGATTTCGCCACCCTGACCGGCGCGGCCCGCATCGCGCTCGGCCCGGATCTGCCGGCGCTCTTCAGCAACGACGACACCCTGGCCCAGCAGTGGCTGCAGGCCGGTGAATCGGTGCGCGATCCGGTCTGGCGCATGCCGCTGTGGCGCCCGTACCTGCGCTACCTGCACAGCAACATCGCGGATCTGGCCAATGCCGGTTCGCGCATGGCCGGCTCGGTCACCGCCGCGCTGTACCTGGAGCGGTTCATCGCGGAAGGCCAGACCTGGGCGCACCTGGATGTATACGCCTGGAACGACGGCGAACGCCCGGGCCGCCCGGCCGGTGGCGAGGCGCTGGCGCTGCGTTCGGCGTGGGCGATGCTGAAGATGCGGTACGCCTGAGGCTGCACCGGGTAGTACCCGGTACGCGCTGTTCCCACGATCCCCGCTCCGGCGGGGATCGTCGTTTCTGCAGAGTTGTCGAAAATGTGAATATCGGCCTGCGCCGGGTTCTGACACCATGCTCCTGTCGCCCACCCACACGCATCGTGAAGGCAGGAATCCGGACATGTCGCTCTTCGGCTATACCCGCGCTGGTCGCGAACCGGGCGCCCCACGCCCTCCCTCACCGTTGCTGTGGATCGCCCTGATCGCCCTGATCGCCGGCGGCCTGGTGCTGGCCTTTGCCTGGCTGGCCGGCTGGATCGGCCGCGACCGCGTCACCGCGCAGACCTTCACCGATGCCATCGAGGCGACCGGCCCCCCGCAGCCCGGCTTCCGCCGCGCGCATACCAAAGGTGTCTGCGTCAGCGGCGTGTTCCAGGGCACACCGGAGGGCGCGGCGCTGAGTTCGGCACGCGTGTTCCGCCAGCGCCAGGTACCGGTACTGGGCCGCCTCTCGATCGGCGGCGGTGACCCGCATGGCGCCGACAACAAGGCCCGCGTGCGCAGCATGGCGCTGCAGCTGGTCAGCGACGACGGCCAGGAATGGCGCATGGCAATGAACAGCTTCCCGTTCTTCGCGGTGCCCACTGCCGAGGCCTTCCTGGAACAGACCCGCGCCGGCATCCCGGACCCGGCCACCGGTAAACCAGACCCGGCAAAGATGGCCGCCGTGCTGGAGAAGTACCCCTCCGCGCGTGCCTTCCAGCAGTGGGCCAAGACTGCCCCGTGGTCGAACAGCTGGGCCAACACCACCTACAACGGCGTCAACAGTTTCCGCTTCACCGCCACCGATGGCAGCCACCGCTTCGTGCGCTGGAGCATGCGCCCGCAGGCGCCCTTCGAGGACATGACGCCGGAGCAGCGCGCGCAGTCCGACGATGATTTCCTCAGTGAGGAGTTCGCGCAGCGGCTGGCGCAGGGCCCGGTGCGCTGGGATATGTGGGTGACCCTCGCCAACGATGGCGACCCGGTCAATGATCCCTCGCAGGTCTGGCCGGAGGACCGCCGCCAGGTGAAGGCCGGCACACTTACCCTGAGCAGCATGCAGCCGCAGGCCACCGGCGCCTGCCGCGATCTCAATTACGATCCGCTGATCCTGCCCAGTGGTGTAGCGGGCACGGATGATCCCATCCTGGCCGCACGCTCGGCGGTGTATTCGCAATCGTTCAATCGCCGCGAGCGCGAAATCGCCAGCGGCAAAGCACCCGTTGCGACGGGCAAGGAAGGTGCGCGATGAACCGTGATGCCGGCCATTTCAATCTCCTCGCACGCGTCCTGCACTGGCTGATGGCGGCGATGATCCTGACCATGCTGTTCGTCGGTGTGACCATGGTCGCTTCGCTGCACTGGCGGCCGATGCTGATCGATCTGCATCGACCACTCGGCATCGCGATCCTGCTGCTGGTGCTGGTGCGCCTGTACAACCGCCTGCGGCATCGCCCACCGCCGCTGCCAGCCGATCTGCCCGCCTGGCAGGCCGCGGCCGCGCATGCCTCGCACTGGGTGCTGTACGGACTGATGCTGGCGATGCCGCTGGTCGGCTGGGGCATGCTCTCTGCCGGCGGCTACCCGATCGTGATGGGAGGAGGCGTCCACCTGCCGGCGATCCTGCCACACAACCCGGCGCTGTACGCCGCCCTGCGCAACGCACACAGCCTGCTCGCCTATGTGCTGTTCGCCACGGTGGTGATGCACCTGTCAGCGGCGCTGTTCCACCTGTGGGTGCGCCGCGATGGCGTGTTCCAGGCGATGGCGAAGGGGCCGGAGAAAGAGCGCAACGATGATGCCGGATAAATCAGGCTGCCTGGCATCCTGGTAGCCACCGACCGCGTTACAGCCAGCCTTTCTGCCGCGCCAGCCGATACGCTTCGATGCGGTTGGCGACGCCGAGCTTGCCGATGCACTCGGACAGGTAGTTGCGCACCGTGCCGTGCGAGAGGCCGAGCTGGGTGGCGATCTCGCTGGCCGAGCGGCCGTCGCCGGACAGGCGCAGCACCTGACGCTCGCGGTCGTTGAGTGGATCGGCCTGCGACCATGCATCCAATGCCAGCTGCGGGTCGATCGCGCGGCCGCCGTGCTGCACCTGGCGCAGCGCATCGGCCAGGCGCTCGGCCGGGGCGTCCTTGAGCAGGTAGCCGCAGACGCCGGCATCCAGCGCGCGGCGCAGGAAACCCGAACGCGCGAAGGTGGTGACGATCACCACCTTGATCGGCAGCCCCTGGCGGGCGATCCGCTGCGCCAGCTCCAGCCCGGACAGCCCAGGCATTTCGATGTCGGTGACCAGGATGTCCGGTTTGAGCTGCTGCAGCATCCGCCACGCGGCCTCGCCGTCGGCCGCACTGCCGAGCACCTCGATGTCCGGCTCCAGCCCGAGCAGCGCGGACAAGGCGCCACGCACCATCGCCTGGTCTTCGGCGAGCACGATGCGGATCATGATGCGCCCCCGGCAGGCAGCGACGGCGCGGTCGGCATCTCCACCGGCGCCACCACGGCGGTGGTCGCGGCCGGCAAGGTGACCCGCACCGTCACGCAGGTGCCCTCCCCTTTTGCCGACTGCACCGCCAGGGTGCCACGCAGTGCAGCGACGCGTTCGCGCATCCCGGTCAGCCCGTTCCCATCAACGTGGACGCCGCCGCGCCCGTCATCACGGATCTGCATCAACAGACTGCGCCCGTCCTGTTCGAAGGTGATCCACGCCTGCCGCGCCTGCGCATGGCGGGCGACATTCGTCACCGCCTCGCGCAGCACCAGCGACAGCGCACGCTCGGTATCGACCGGCATCGGCGGCGGCGGCGCGTAGTGCAGATGCACATGCTGGTACTCCAGCAGCAATCGGGCCGAAGCCAGTTCGGCGGCCAGATCGCTGGCGCGGATACCGGTCACCGCGCTGCGCACTTCGGCCAGCGCCTGCCGCGCGATCGTTTCAGCCTCGTCCACTTCGCGGCGCGAGCCCACCGGATCGCGGTCGGCCAGCTTGCGCGAGAGCTCCAGCTTCAAGGTGATCAAGGACAGCGTATGCCCCAGCAGATCGTGCAGATCGCGGCCGATGCGCTCGCGTTCGGCAGTCGCCGCCAGCCGGCGCACTTCATCCTGGGACAGCTGCAGCGCTGCATCCTGTTCATGGCTCGCGGTTTCGAAATTGACCACCAGGCTGATGATCATTGCCATGCTCGGGATCCAGATCAGCGCCTGCCACGGATAGTGGGCCAACAGACCCACCACCACGAACAACGCGTTCAAGCCCACCAGCTGCAGCAGATAGCGCCCGTAGCCACTGCGGCGCGAGACGCGCAGGGTGACACAGCCGAAAATGAAGTAGCTCACCGCCGAGGGGTACCACGCCAGCGGCACCAGCCCCAGCACCACCATCGACAGTGCATAGCGCGGTGCGTGGCAACGCGGTGCGAGCAGCACAGCGGCGTACAGGACCAGGAACACCGGGTAGGTCAGCAGGGTCAGCGCCGCCCAGCGCCACGTGTAACCACCGCCGAACAACGGCGTCAGGAACACCCACAGCGTCCACAGCAGGTGGATCGCATCGACCCACGGCGATCTGCCGCGCCGCAGGTTCTCGGCCACGGCCGAATCCGGCGCAGGGCGCAACAGGGAGGCGGGCCGACTGAAGGACACGGACGATTCCAGGGCAGAACGAACAGGCGCGATCATGCCACTTCAGCCGATCCGCCGCAGGCGGCGCCGTGCCAGCCCAAGCGCCATGACGGTAATGCAGAGCAGCACGGCCACATGCACCCAAGCACTGCCCTGCGCCGGCTGGCCGACCGCCGGCAATGCCAGCTGGGCCAGGTGCCAGGTCGGCCACAGCGGTGCCAGCGAAGGCAGGCCAGTGACGAGGCAGTGGATTCAGTCATGGCGGACTCCCGAAGAGGACAGCCACAGCTTCTGCCGCTGGCCGCGGCCGCCCCAGTGGCCGTCGTCAGCCCATGCGGGTGACAGCTGTCACTGCCGGCGCCGCAGGCTGCCGGGCATGCTGTGCACCACCCCGGCCACCGTGCCGGTTTGCCCCTCGGCCGCCGATGCGGTCACACTCGGCCCGATTCCCCGTCCAGACTCACGATGAACGCATCCGCTGAACTGCTCAAGGAACTCCGCATCGACCGCAAGGCCGGTTCGCCGCCCCCGTCGCCCTCGCGACGTGGCCGCTGGATCGTGCTGGCGATCGTCCTTCTCATTGTGCTGGCCGGCCTGGCCTGGTTCGTGCTCGGCCGCGAGCGCCCGATCGCTGTGACCACCGCGCCCGTGGTGGCGATCCAGCAGGGCGGCGCCAGCAGCTCGGTGCTCGACGCCAGCGGCTACGTGGTCGCCCGGCGCATGGCCACCGTCTCGGCCAAGATCACCGGCAAGGTCCGGGAGGTGATGATCGAGGAAGGCATGCGCGTGGAAGAGGGCCAGGTGATGGCCACACTCGACCCGATCGATGCCAACGCCCAGCGCAGCCTCTCCGCCTCGCAGCTTGAAGCCGCACGCAGCCAGTTGGCCGGGCTGCAGGCCCAGGTGGCCCAGGCCGACGCCGAAGCGGGCCGCCTGCAGGCACTGGTTGGCCAGCAGCTGGTCTCGCGCTCGCAGTACGACCTGGCCATCGCCCAGCGCGACAACCTCCGCGCCCAGCTCAGAACCGCCCAGCGCAACACCACCGTGGCCAGCGATTCGCTGGCGATCGCCGACCTCGGCGTGGACAACAACATCGTGCGCGCGCCGTTCTCCGGCGTGGTCACCGCCAAGGCTGCCCAGCCGGGCGAGATCGTCTCGCCGCTGTCGGCGGGCGGCGGCTTCACCCGCACCGGCATCGGCACCATCGTGGACATGGATTCGCTGGAGATCGAAGTCGAGGTCGGCGAATCCTTCATCGGCCGCGTGCAGCCGAAGATGCCGGTCGAAGCCACGCTCAATGCCTACCCGGACTGGAAAATTCCGGCCGAGGTGATCGCGATCATCCCCACCGCCGACCGCGGCAAGGCCACCGTGAAAGTGCGCGTGGCGCTGAAGACAAAGGACCCACGCATCGTTCCCGAGATGGGCGTGCGGGTCAGCTTCCTGGAGAGCGCCCAGCCTGCCGAAGCCGCCAAACCGCAGGGCGTGCGCGTCCCGGCCTCGGCGATCGTGGAGCGCGAGCAGAAGACGGTCGCCTTCGTGGTCAAGGATGACGCGCGGGTGGAACAGCGCGCGATCACCGTGGGCACCACGCTCAACAACGACCGCCAGGTCACCCGGGGCCTGAGCGCCGGCGAGGTCGTGGTGACCACACCACCGGCCGAGCTGCACGACGGCAGCAAGGTCACCGAAACCCCCTGACGGGTCAGCAGCTGCGTCACGCGAGCCACTCTCACGCTCGCGGCAAGTGCGATTCCCTCGTGCCGTCACGGCGCGCACGGTGGCGGCTGCCCGTCACTGTGGAACCCGGCGGCCCTCGCCCGGACGCGCCGGATGCCCTTTCTTCCCGATCCACGGAGAACCACCCATGTCCACCCTGGTTTCGCTCCGCAACATCACCAAGACCTACCAGCGCGGCCCCGAGAAAGTGCAGGTGCTGCACGGCATCGACCTGGACATCCAGGCCGGCGATTTCGTCGCGTTGATGGGCCCGTCCGGCTCGGGCAAGACGACCCTGCTGAATCTGATCGGTGGGTTGGATACGCCCACCGCCGGCGAGATCGAGATCGAAGGCGAGCGCATCGACCGCATGAGCGGCGGCCAGCTCTCGACCTGGCGCAGCCACCACGTCGGCTTCGTGTTCCAGTTCTACAACCTGATGCCGATGCTGACCGCCCAGAAGAACGTGGAGCTGCCACTGCTGCTCACGCACCTGAGCGCCGCGCAGCGCAAGCGCAACGCCGAGATCGCGCTGACCCTGGTCGGCCTGGCCGACCGCCGCAGCCACCGCCCGAATGAACTCTCCGGTGGCCAGCAGCAGCGCGTTGCGATCGCCCGTGCGATCGTTTCCGACCCGACCTTCCTGATCTGCGATGAGCCCACCGGTGACCTGGACCGCCAGTCCGCCGAGGAGATCCTGGGGCTGCTGCAGCAGCTCAACCGCGAACACGGCAAGACCATCATCATGGTCACCCATGATCCCAAGGCCGCCGAGTACGCCACCCACACGGTGCACCTGGACAAGGGCGAACTGGCCGACGCGCCAGCGGCCCACTGACGGAGGATGCGGCGATGAAATATTTCTCGCTGGTCTGGGCACAGCTGTTCCGCAGCAAGACCCGCACCCTGCTGACGTTGTTGTCGGTGGTGGCGGCTTTCCTGCTGTTCGGCATGCTCGATTCGGTCCGGGTAGCGTTCAACTCCGGCGGTGACACCATCGAAGGCGCCAAGCGGCTGGTGGTCTCCTCCAAGCTCTCGATCACCCAGAGCCTGCCCCTGCGGCTGCTGCGCGATATCGAAGCCACCCCGGGCGTGCGCAAGGTCAACTACGCGATGTGGTTCGGCGGCATCTACCAGGACCAGAAGAACTTCTTCCCGAGCTTCTCGGTCTCGGACAACTACATGGACCTGTACCCGGAGTTCGAGCTGCCGCCCGAGCAGGCCGAGGCATTCAAGAACACCCGCACCGGTGCACTGGTCGGTGAAGCCCTGGCCAAGCGCTTCGGCTGGAAGGTGGGTGACACCATTCCGATGCAGGCCACGATCTTCCCGCGCAAGGGCAGCAACGACTGGCCGCTGGAATTGAGCGGCATCTACCGGGCCAAGGACCGCAACAACGCCGGTGCGGAGAACCAGATGATGCTTCACTGGAGCTACTTCGATGAATCCAACGACTACATCAAGAACCAGGTCAGTTTCTACACCGTGCAACTGGAGAACCCTGCCCACGCCTCACGCGTGGCGCAGGCGATCGATGCGCTGTCGCTGAACTCCGACCATGAGACCAAGTCGCAGACCGAGGCTTCGTTCTCACAGGCCTTCGCCAAGCAGTTCGCCGATATCGGCCTGATCGTCACCGGGATCATGGCCGCGGTGTTCTTCACTCTGGTGCTGCTGACCGGCAACACCATGGCCCAGGCCGTGCGCGAGCGCATCCCGGAGCTGGCGATCCTCAAGACGCTGGGCTTCAAGGATGGCACCGTACTGGTGCTGGTGATGGTCGAGTCGGTGCTGCTGATCGCGCTCGGCGGGCTGATCGGCATGGGCCTGGCCTCGATCGTGATGCCGGTGATCAGCGCCAGCAGCCAGGGCATGATCAGTCTGCCCGGCGTGCCGGCGCAGACGTGGGTGGTGGCGCTGTGCCTGATGGCGGTGATCGGGATCGTGGTGGGCCTGCTGCCGGCATTGCGCGCGCAGCGGTTGAAGATCGTCGATGCACTGGCCGGGCGCTGAGGAGACCACCATGAAAACGCACTGGATGTGGAACGTATTGACCGTAGTGGCGCTGCTGGTCGCCCTGGTGGTGTGGATCGTGCTGCCGTGGTGGATGGTGCTGGCGATCGCCGTGCTGCTGGCCGCATGGCTGGTGCTTACCCGCAGTGGCCGCTTGTCGCTGGCGGCTGCACGGATCGGCATTGCCAGCCTGCCGCAGCGCTGGGGTGCCTCCTCGGTGATCGTGGTCGGCATCGCCGGCGTGGTCGGGGTGCTGGTGGCGATGCTGGCCATGGGCGATGGCTTCAAGGCCACCCTGGAGCGCAGCGGCAGCGATGACGTGGCGATCGTGCTGCGCGGCGGCTCGCAGGCGGAAACCAACTCGGTGATCATGCGCGACCAGGTCCCGCTGATCGAGAACCTGCCCGGTGTGGCCCGCGGCAGCGACGGCAAACCGCTGATCTCCGCCGAGCTGTCGCAGGTGATCAGCCTGCTCTCGCGCAGCGACCACAGCGATACCAACGTGCAGTTCCGCGGCGTCGGCGAGCAGGCATGGGCCGTGCGCGACAACGTGCGCATCATCGCGGGACGCAGGTTCAAGCCGGGCCTGCGCGAGATCGTGGTCGGCAAGGGCGCGCAGGCGCAGTTCGAGGGCCTGGAGATTGGCAAGACCCTGCAGCTGGGCAAGCAGGAATGGACGGTGGTGGGTGTGTTCGCCTCCAATGACGTGCATGAGTCGGAGCTGTGGTCGGACACGCAGACGTTGTCCACCACGTACAACCGCAGTGCGTATCAGTCGGTCAACGTGCGCACCGAAGGGGCGGCGGGCTTCAAGCAGTTCAAGGACGCCATGGAGGCCGACCCGCGCCTGAAGCTGGATGTGGAGACCACCCGCGACTACTACCGCAAGCAGTCCGGCGGCCTGAGCAAGCTGATCAGCATCCTGGGCACGGTGATCGGCGCGATCATGGCGATCGGCGCGGTGTTCGGTGCACTCAACACCATGTATGCGGCCGTGGCGACACGGGCGCGTGAGATCGCAACGATGCGGGCGATCGGTTTCCGCGGCGTGCCGGTGGTGACCGCAGTGATGCTGGAGACGATGCTGCTGGCCCTGCTCGGCGGCCTGCTCGGTGGGCTTGTGGCGTGGCTGGTGTTCAACAACTACACCGTCTCCACGCTGGGCAACAACTTCAGCCAGGTGGTGTTCCAGTTCCAGGTCTCGCCGCAGCTGCTGTGGACAGGCTTGAAGTGGGCGCTCGGCATCGGCCTGGTCGGCGGCCTGTTCCCGGCCCTGCGCGCAGCGCGGCTGCCGATCACCACGGCGTTGCGTGAGACCTGAGCGATACGTTTGAACAACGCGCCTGCGCGTGATCGCGCACGCGAAATAGCAACTTCGGAACCGCACTTGCAAGAGTGCGGTTCTTTTTTTGTGCCTGCGTGTTCACTGCACGTTTAGCTGTGGAGCGCGCAGCTGTACGCAGGCTGCGACGGCAGGTCGCATCCACTCAAGTTGCTTCGCACCCCGCCGCTATTGCTGCCTCGGCCCCACGCGAGGGTGCTGTTTGGTGTGCACCTCACGACGATGTGAAAAAGGTTTCGTCTGAATGCGTGGTTTTGTCAGCCACTGTTCATTTACAGCGCTTTTTACGCTTTCAAATGAAAGTAAAAAATTTGAAAAGTCATTAGACTCCCGCCCCCCACGTCGTGGTGTGTTGTTCCCCACGCCGCCCCAACGGGCGAATGTTTTTACAGAGAAAGAGAAACGCACGGATGTATTTGAAGACCAATCCGCTGCGCAACGCGATCGCCATCGCGCTTGTCGCCAGCTGCAGTGCCCCCGCCTTCGCACAGAGTGCCGATGACGGCACCACCAACCTGGATCGCATCGAGATCACCGGCTCGCGCATCCGCCAGGCCAGTGTCGAATCGGCCCAGCCGGTCGTCGCGCTGAACCGCGCCGAGATCGAGAAGAAGGGCTACGTCAACGTCGCCGACATCCTGCAGGACGTCACCGCCGCCGGCTCGCCGAGCATGAGCCGTGCCTCCTCGCTTGAATCGGGTCGCGACTTCGGCGGCATGTACGTGAGCCTGCGCAACCTGGGCCCGGAACGCAGCCTGGTGCTGATCGACGGCCGCCGCATGGGCGTCAGCGCCGGCGGTTACTCCGATCTGGCCTCGATCCCGTCCTCGATCGTGGAGCGCGTGGAAGTGCTGACCGACGGTGCCTCGGCCCTGTACGGCTCGGACGCCATCGCCGGCGTGGTCAACATCATCACCCGCAAGAACTTCGACGGTGCCGAAGTCAGCGCCTACGTCGGCCAGTACAGCGAAGGCGACGGCCAGAAGACCGCCTACAGCGCGACCTTCGGCAAGACCTTCGAGCGTGGCTGGGTCACGGTGGGCGGCGAGTACACCGACGAAGATCCGGTCCTGGGCGGCGCACGTGAGTTCACCGCGTACCCGAACGGCCCGCGCCACACCGGCGACGGCCTGAGCGGCGTCACGCCGTGGGGCTACGCGACCGTGGATGGCAAGAACCTCAGCGTGGGCCCGGGCGGCGATCCGACCCAGCTGGGCAATTTCAAGCCGGCGGACAAGGCCAACGACGCCAACACCAAGACCAACATGAGCCTGGTCACCGGGCTGCAGCGCAAGTCGGTGTTCGCCAACGGTGGCTTCTCGATCACCGATGACCTGCGCCTGGTCGCCGATGCGCTGTACAGCGAGCGCGAGTCCAGCAAGCAGCTGGCCGGCTACCCGTACCAGAGCACCGGTTCGCGTGCGCTGCTCTCCAAGGACAGCGCGTTCAACCCGTTCGGCCGCGACGTTGCCTTTGCGCACCGCACCGAAGAGCTGCCGCGCGGTACCGAGAACAACCTGACCACCAAGCGCGCCAGCCTGGGCCTGGAAGGCAGCTTCGAGACCGGTGCGCGGTACTGGGACTGGAACGTCAGCTACATGTACAACCGCAATGAAGGCGAGCGCATCGGCACGGGCAGCATGTACCAGCCGAACGTGAACCAGTCGGTCGGCCCGTCGTTCCTGGATGCCAACAACGTCGCCCATTGCGGCAGCGTCGGCAACGTGATCGCCGGCTGCACCCCGTGGAACCCGCTGGCCCCGATGGGCTATAACGGCCCGGGCTCGCTGAGCAACCAGGACGTGCAGGACTTCCTGTTCACCCGCTTCACCGACACGATGCAGAGCACCACCAAGGTGGCCAGCGCGAACATCTCCGGCTCGCTGTTCAGCCTGCCAGCCGGTGACATCCTGGGTGCACTGGGTGTGGAGCACCGCAGTGAAGAAGCCAGCTACTCGCCGGACCTGATGGTCCAGAAGGGCCTGATCGCCGGCACCACCGGCCAGCCGACCCAAGGCGATTACTCGCTCAACGAGGTCTACCTGGAACTGCAGGTCCCGCTGCTGGCCGACATGGCCTTCGCGCGTGAACTGTCGCTGGACATGGCCGGTCGCTATTCGGACTACAACAACTTCGGCTCGACCACGAACACCAAGTTCGGCCTGAAGTGGAAGCCGATCGACAGCCTGCTGGTGCGCGCCACCTACGGCACCGGCTTCCGTGCACCGACCGTGGAAGATCTGTACGGCGGCACCACCAGCACGCGCGATTCGTACACCGATCCGTGCGACACCAGCTTCGGCGCGGCCGCCAACAATCCGCAGGTCCTGGCGCGCTGCCTGGCCAACGGTGTCCCGGCCAACTTCCGCCAGCTCGCCGCTGACGGCACCGCCGCGACGGTACCGGGCCAGCAGGGTGGCACGGACTTCAGCTCGGGCTCCAACGCCGCACTGAAGCCGGAAACCGCCAAGACCTGGACCGTGGGCGTGGTCTACAGCCCGGAGTTCGTCTCGGGCCTGGACCTGAGCCTGGACTGGTGGAAGATCCGCATCAATGACGTGATCGTCGGTGAGTCGGCCACGGACATGCTCAACCAGTGCTACGTGCTGGGTGTGGATGCCGCATGCGACCGCTTCACCCGTGCCAAGTCGGGCCGCACCATCGGCCAGGTCAACGGTCTGGACCGCACGCTGTTGAACGCGGGCTATCAGGAAACGGCCGGCTATGACCTGTCGGTCCGTTACCGTCTGCCGGAGCTGGCGATCGGCAAGTTCGCGGTCTCCTGGAACACCACGTACGTGGATTACCTGGAGCGCAAGAACGACAACGTCGACACCACGCCGGTGCGTCAGTACACGGGCTGGGAAGGCAACTTCCGCGTGCGTTCGAACCTCAACCTGGACTATCAGTTCGGCAACTTCGGTCTGGGCTGGACGGCGCGTTACTACTCCAGCATGAAGGAGAACTGTGCGTACACGACGGAGTGCAGCAATCCGGGCTTCAGTTCGGCGTACACGGGCCGCCAGGGCATCAACAAGGTGGGTTCGAACACGTTCCACGATATCCAGGTGCGTTATGTGCTGCCGTGGAATGGCACGGTCTCGATGGGCGTGAACAATGTGTTCGACCATCAGGGCCCGATCATGTACAGCCAGCCGAACAGCAGCTTCACGTACTACGGTGGGTTCGATATCGGCCGCTACATGTACATGAAGTATCAGCAGCGTTTCTGATCGGGTTCGCCTGATCAACCTTTTCTGATCTGCGGCTTACTCTCTCCAAGCCGCTGAGTGGAAGTAAGACGGCGCCTTCGGGCGCCGTCTTTTTTTTGATCTTCGTTATTGGAGCAATGGCTCTTAGAGTGACGGCCCTTAGAGCGACGGCCTTCAGAGCAAGAGCCTTCAGTGCTGGACTCGCCCTGGCTTGGGCGGGCACGGGTGGGTTGTCGGGACCCGCTGCAAGTACGTCCATGTAAGCTCATATGCCGCCATCCATGGCGGCATATGGTCCCGCCAACCCACCCGTGCCCACCCTTTGACAATGGGCTGGTGCGCAACGGAAAAGCGGCACCGCGGCGTCGGCTCTTGATCTGCTCGGCTTTTGACCTGCTCAGCTTTGATCTGCTCGGCTTTGATCTGATCGGCGTTGATCCGCCCAGCTTGATCGGCTCAGCGTTGCTTTGCTCTGCCTCACAGACTCCGCGCCAGTTCGCTCGACGTGCGTGGCTACGCTCTGTCGTGGCTGCGCTCTGTCATGTCCACGCTTCGACCGTCGTTGCTTCCACCGGATCAATACGCTTGGCGCAGCAGCAATGGCGCCGAAGTGCCGAGCCGCCCGTCGCTTTGACCTTGGCCACCAGCCCACTGTCGGAGGCGGGGTGTGGGTGGGTGTGCGGGACCATATGCCGCCATGGATGGCGGCATATGAGCCCCCATGGATGGGTTCACGGCGGGTCCCGCGCACCCACCCACACCCCGCCTGGCCAAGCAGCCCGGCAAACCAAGGCTCCCGCTCTCAAGCTCTCAAGCTCTCAAGCTTCTTAGCCTTCAGCGCCTCAACGCACCACCCACCCGCGACCGCCACACACCGTCGCCGATGAACAGCAGCAGCCCGGTCCAGATCGCCGCGAAACCCACCGCCTTGGCCGTATCGAACGGCTCGCGGAAAAAGAACACGCCCAACAACAACCCGATACTCGGCGCGATGTACTGCAGAATCCCAACCAGCGACAACGGAATCCGCTTCACCCCATACGCAAACCCGATCAACGGCAACGCCGTCACCGCACCACCGAAGATCAACAGCGCATCGTTGCGCCAGCCCCAGCCGCTGAAGAAAGCGCCCCCGTGCCCATTCTCGCTCCATAGCGCGAACCCGATCGCCGGCAGGAACAGATACAGACTCTCCACGCCGAGCCCGGCCACCGGGTCCACCGAAATCATCTTGCGCAGCAGTCCGTACAGGCCGAACGAACAGGCCAGCCCCAGCGCGATCCAGGGCGGCGTTCCCGCATCGAGGGTCAGCCATGCCACCCCGAGGGCCGCGCAGCCCACGGCGAGCCACTGCAGGCGGCGCAGGCGCTCTTTCAGCACCACCACGCCGAGCACCACGCTGACCAGCGGGTTGATGAAGTACCCCAGGCTGGTCTCGATCACGTGCCCGGCGTTGATCGCCCAGATGTACAGGCCCCAGTTGAACGCGATCGCCACGCTGCTCAGTGCCAGTGTCGGCAGCGCGCGCGGCTGCGCGGCAATGGCCTTCCACCAGCCCAATCCGTTGCTCAGCAGCAGCCAGGCCACCACCAGCACCGTGCTCCAGATGATGCGGTGCGCGATGATCTGCTGCGACGGCACGGCCTTGAGCAGGTGCCAGTAGACCGGCACCAGGCCCCACAGGGTGAAGGTGAAGGCAGTGATCGCGAGCCCGCGGCGTTGTTCCTGCAGGCTGTGGTGGGCGGGCAGGCTCACTTCGCGCGCGTCCGGGCCAGGGTCAGCACCACCACGCCGGCCAGGATCACCGCCATCGCGAGGAAGTCGCGGCCGCCAAAATGCTCGTTGCCGATGATCACGCCCAGGATCACCGCGATCACCGGATTGACGTAGGCGTAGCTGGCCACCAGCGCCGGGCGCACGTTGTGCAGCAGCCACACGTAGGCGGTGAAGGCGACGATCGAACCGAACATGCACAGGTAGGCCACCGCCAGCAGCCCATTCATGCTGGGCAAGGTAGTCGGACGTTCGCCACTGAGCAGGCCGAGCACGATCAGCATCGCGCCACCGCAGAGCATCTGCCCGGCGGCGGTCATGAACGGGCTGGGCAGATCCAGGCCGCGCGCCCAGATCGAGCCGAAGGCCCAGCCGATCGGGGCGATCAGCAGCAGGATCAGGCCCTGCGGCGTAGCGGTCAGGCTGCTGCCGGCGTTGAGCCAGACGACGCCGAGGAAGCCGATCGCGATGCCCAGCCACTCGCCACGGCTGGCGTTCTGCCCGCGCATCGCGCCGAACAGGGCCATCCACAGCGGCACCGAGGCCACCGCGGTCGCGGCCAGGCCCGAGGACACCGTGCGCTCGGCCAGTACCACCATGCCATTGCCCAGCACCAGCATGGTCAGGCCCATGATCGCCAGGTTGCGCCACTGGCGCTTGGTCGGGGCAGGCGAGCCACGCCACCGCAGCACGAGGTACATCAGCGAACCGGCGATGATGAACCGGCCCCCGGAAACCATCGTCAGCGGCAGCGCGCCGCCCTCCAGCGCCAGCCGGATCCCGAGATAGGTGGACCCCCAGACCACGTACACCAGCAGCAGCGCCAGGACGACCAGGCCGCTGCGGGGAGCGGCCGACGGGGATTCGGGTAGGACGGCCATGGGCCACCACGGTGCGGGGGAACACGAATTCTAGGCCGTTGCCGATGGCGCGGCACCCATTGTGCTGACACGCTGATTTCACCGGGCCGCATCGTGATGCCTGACACGCACCCGTTTTTGACGTGCGGTAAGGTAACAAGAGCAATCAACGCTTCCCCGCCAGGACCCCCTACCCTGTATGAGTACATCCGTCCCCGCCACCGCGGCACCTTCTGACCGGGCCGCCCTGCGGCGTTCCATCTCCAATACCCTCAAAGGCTCGGCCGGCAACCTGGTCGAGTGGTATGACGTCTACGTCTACTCGGTCTTCGCGGTCTACTTCGAATCCCAGTTCTTCTCGGCCGCCGACAAGAACTCCACGATGTACGTGTGGGCGATCTTCGCCGCCACCTTCCTGATGCGCCCGATCGGCGCGTGGTACTTCGGCCGCTTCGCCGACCGCTACGGCCGCCGGCTGGCGCTGACGGTGTCGGTCACGATGATGGCCGCCTGTTCGTTCCTGATCGCGATCACCCCGACCGCCTCGCAGATCGGCATCTGGGCAGCGGTCATCCTGCTGTTCGCGCGCCTGCTGCAGGGCTTCGCCACCGGTGGCGAATACGGCACCAGTGCGACGTACATGTCCGAGGCCGCGCTTCCCGGCCGCCGCGGTTTCCTGTCCTCGTTCCACTACGTCACGCTGGTCGGTGGCCACGTGCTGGCGCAGCTGACCCTGCTGGGCATGCTGACCTTCTGGGACAAGCCCGAGATCTCCGCCTGGGGCTGGCGCGTGGCGTTCGGCATCGGCGGTATCGCGGCGATCGTGGTGTTCTGGCTGCGCCGCAGCATGGACGAATCGCTGCAATCCGATTCCATCGAGGCCGCACGCGATGGCCGCGCCAAGGCCTCCGGCTCGATGCGTGAGCTGTTCGTCAACCAGTGGCGCCCGCTGCTGCTGTGCTTCCTGATCACCGCCGGCGGCACCGTCGCGTTCTATACCTATTCGGTCAACGGGCCGAAAATGATCCAGAGCGCGTTCGCGGGCGATGACGTCATGACCGGGACGATGATCAACCTCGGCGTGCTGACCTTCCTGATGGTGCTGCAGCCGATCGGCGGCTGGCTGTCGGACATGGTCGGGCGCAAGAGCCTGCTGGTGTTCTTCGGCATCGGCGGCGTGCTGTACAGCTGGTACCTGATCACTGAACTGCCGAACCAGCACGATCCGTTCATGGCCTTCCTGGTGCTGGGCATCGGCTTCGTGATCCTGACCGGCTACACCTCGATCAACGCGGTGGTCAAAGCCGAACTGTTCCCGACCCATGTGCGCGCACTGGGCGTGGGCTTTGGGTATGCGATGGCCAACTCGCTGTTCGGTGGTACCGCGCCGCTGCTGTACCAGGGCGCGCTGAAGACCGGCCAGGTCGGCATGTTCGCGGTGTACGTCACGGCGATCATCGCCGTGTCGCTGGTGGTCTATATGTTCTTCCTGACCAACAAGGGCCCGAACTGGCTTGATGGCACGCGCAAGTAACCGCCGCACGGCCCACCCCGCGATCGCGCGGGGTGGGGGGATGCTCGCGATGCTGGTCCCGGGGTTCGCCCAGGCCGGCACCGCGGCTCATGCAATCAGCGCCCCTGCGGGCGCTGCATTGCTATGGGCGGCAGCCCTGCTCGCCGCCAGCACGACCGTGGCGTGGGTGCTGGGTCGGCCATCGGCGCAGGCCCGCTGGCCGCGGATCGGTTTCGGCCTGGCGCTGCTGGCGGTGATGGTCGCCCTGGCACTTCAACTGGCGGCCGACCTCGGCAGCGGTCACAGCGCGCTGCAGCTGCGTTTCGGCCGGCATGTCGCCAGTGCCGACACCCAGCCGACGCGGTTCGGCTGGGTGATCGCCTGTTATCTGGCCGCGCTCGCGGCCAGCGGCTGGGGCGCCTGGCGCCTGTTGCGGCGGCGCTGAGCGCCGCCGACGGCACGCCTCAACGGCGCGCCGATTCGCTCTTCTCGCGCACGGCGCGGAATTCAGAACCTTCTTCCCACTGCGGCCAGCGACGGCTGTTGGCCAGTTCCGCGCCCAGGTCGTAGACCAGCAGGGTATCGGCGGCGTGGCCGCTCGGATCCCAGCTCGGGGTCCACGCATCGCAGGCCTGGTGGTAGCAGGCGGCGAAGTAGGCATCGCGCAGTTCACGGCCCTTCTCCACGCCACCCTCGCGCATGTCCAGCCCGGGCCCGATGGTGATCGCCGGCACGCCGAGGCGGGCGAAGGCGAAATGGTCGGCGCGGTAGAAGAAGCCCGCTTCCAGGTTCGGATCCGGCGAATAGGTGCGGCCACGGGCCTTGGCCACGCGCTCCAGGTCGCCTTCCAGCGACACCCGGCCCTTGCCCCACGAGGCGATATCGCGGGTCGGGCCATCCGGGCTGAACATCTCGATGTTCAACACGGCGGCGGTCTTGTCCAGCGGGGCCAGCGGGTGCGCGGCGTAGTAGCTGGCGCCGAGCAGGCCTTTCTCTTCGGCGGTCAGCGCCACGAAGTACAGCGTGCGCTGCGGCTGCGGGCCGGCGGCGAAGACACGGCCCAGCTCCAGCACGGTGGCCACGCCGGTGGCGTTGTCGATCGCACCGCGACGGATGCGGTCACCCTTGGCATCGGGCTGGCCGATACCGAAGGCATCCCAATGCGCGGAGAAGATCACCGCTTCATCAGCGTGCGCGCCGCCCGGCAGCTTGGCCACCACGTTGCGGGTGATCACCTGCTCGCGCTTGAGCTTGAAGTCCACCGAGAGCTGCGCATCGCCCAGCGCAACCGGCTTGAAGGCCGGGGTCATCGCGCGGCGCTTCTCGGCCTCGAAATCCAGGCCCGCGTCGCGGAACAACTGCTCGGCCAGGCTGCGCTGCATCCAGCCGCGCACCGGCACGTGCTGGGCCAGCGCCTGCTCGCGGGTGCGTTCGATATCGAACAGCGGCGAGGTGCCCGAGCTCTTCACCGTGGCCCAGCCATACGCGGCCGGCGCGGTCTCGTGCACGATCAGCACGCCCTGCGCACCGCGGCGGGCGGCTTCTTCGAATTTGTACGTCCAGCGGCCGTAGTAGGTCACGGCCTTGCCATCGAACGCGCCCGGCTGGTCGGCCTCGAAATCGGCGTCATTGATCAGCACCACGGCGATCTTGCCGTGCAGATCGACGTCCTTGTAATCGTTCCAGTGGCGTTCGGGTGCATCGATGCCGTAGCCCACGAACACCAGCGGGGCGTTCTTGATCGCCACCGCATCCTGCGGACGCAGGCTCTGCAGGGTCACGTCCTCGCCATTGGCCAGGGCGCGCTGCTTGCCCTTCTGGCGCAGCTGCGCGCGCACCGGGCCATCGACCTGCGCACGCACCATCGGCACCGGCTGCACCCAGCTGCCATCGACGCCGCCGGGCTGCAGGCCGTACGTCTTGAATTCCTCGATCAGGTACTGGACCGTGCGCTCTTCCCCCGGCGTGGCCGGCGCGCGGCCTTCGAACGCGTCCGAGGCCAGGATGCGGACATGCCGCGACAGGGCCTGTGGATCGATACCGCCACCAGGCAGGTCATTGGCGGCGTGGGCCAGGCCGCCCACGAACAGGCAGGACGACAGCAGCAGCATGCGCATCGGATTCACGGCAGACACCAGGACGGAAAACAGGACACCGGAGTGTAACGTGACACCTCCGTGACCGTGCACTAGCGCCGATCGCGATCCAGCCAGCAGGCCAGGCCCTGCGCGTTGAGTTCGATGTCCATCGCCAGCACCCGGGTCACCGCCTCATCATCGAGCGGGCAGCCATGCGCCTGCGCGCGTTCCAGGTACAGCGCGGTCAGCGCCGCGACCAGGCAGCGATGCCGATCCGGCCGACCATCGCATTGGCGACCGATCTCGACCATCGCATCGATCTGCTCGACAAGATCCGCCGCCAGTTTCCGGGGCGGCGCCACGCGCCCGTAGTGGGTCAGGTACATGGCCTGTGGGTCGTAGGCCAGCATCTTCGCGATCGACTGCTTCAGCGGCTCGGGATCGAACTGCACCGGCGATGATGTCGGCACGATGAAGGCTCCCTGCACGCTGTCCAGCTCGCGGTAGGACAGCCCGAAGGTATCGCCGGTGAACCAGCTGCGGCTGCGCACATCCCACACGCACAGGTGATGACGCGCGTGCCCGGGCGTATCCACGCACAGCAGCGGGCGGCCGGCCAGATCCACGGTGTGGCCATCCTCGGCAATCACCACCCGGTCGGCAGCCACCGCCAGGATCGGCCCATAGCTGCGCGCGATCTCCGCTTCGCCATAGACCTCGGTGGCACCGGCGATCAGGCGGGCCGGGTCGATCATGTGCGGCGCACCGCGCGGATGCACCACCAGTGTGGCGTTGGGCAGCTGCTGCATCAGCAGGCCTGCGCCGCCGGCATGATCCAGGTGCACGTGGGTGAGGATCAGCCACTCGACCTGCTCGGGCGTGCAGCCGGCGCGCGCCAACGCGGCGAGCATCGCCGGCACGGCCAGGCCGGTACCGCAATCGATGAAGGCCGCCCGGCCATTCTCGACGATCAGGTAGGCGGCGTCGAAATCATCGCGCTGGAACGCGGTGTCGATCGTATGAATGCTGGGCTCGGAGTGCATCAACACATCCCTGGCACGAAACGCCTCCATCTTACGTCCATCAGTGCAGCGGCTTCGATGCGGCTTTGGTCGCAGTCGCGCTCAGCAGTGGCCCACGCAGCAGCACCGCGGCCACCATCACCGCCAGGAACGCACCGTAGGCATAGAGCACCGCCAGCACCTGTCGCCAGATCGGTCCGGCATCGTTCTGGACCACGCCGATGTGATGGCCCCACAGCATCGCCAGGATGCTCAGCACGAAGGCCAGCACCAGCGCGGCACCATCGAACAGGCGGCGCGCGGTGCCACGCGGCTGGCGCGGAAACAGCCAGTACAGCGTGCCCAACAACACGAACCAGGGCAGGAACAACAACAACGACAACCAGGCCATCGCAGTCTCCCGTGCAGGAACACGCCCCTGCGGCGTGCAGGGGCATCATGCCATAGCCCGGTTGCCGGCCCGCCGCTGGCGTTACTCGCGCAGCGCCTGCAAGGCGGCCAGCACCACGTCCACTTCGGCCTCGAGCTTGAACAGCTCACTCTGCAGGCCGTCGCCATGTTCGGTCTGCTTGAGCACGCCGATCAGCTGGCCGGCGTCACGCGGCGAATCGAAGCCCTCGCTCTGGATCAGCAGCGTGCCATCACTGGCCTGCAGCTTGAAGTAGAAACGGCCATCCTGTTCGCGGTACTGCTTGAACAGCGGCGGTGCAGCGCGTGCGGCCCCGCTTTCTTCACTGGGCACGTCACCGGCGGTGGAGAGATCGCGCAGGCCGACCGCATGACGCAGCTCCTTGAGCAACGGCACGGCGAACTGCTCGCGCAGCTGCTGGCCACGACGACGCAGCAGCGCCTCGATTTTTTTCGGCTCGGCCATCAGCGCGTCATAGCGCTCGCGCAGCGGGGTGATCTCGCTGTCGATGCGCTCGAACAGCTGCTGTTTGGCATCGCCCCAGCTGATGCCCTCGGCGAAGGCCTGCGCGAACGCCGCGGTCTGCTCCGGGGTGGCGAACGCCTGGTACATCTGGAACAGCGCCGAGCCTTCGGTGCTCTTGGGCTCGCCGGGTGCGCGCGAATCGGTGAGGATCGAGGACACCAGCTTCTTCAGCTCCGCGCGCGGGGCGAACAGCGGAATGGTGTTGTGGTAGCTCTTGCTCATCTTGCGGCCGTCCAGGCCCGCCAGCGTGGCGACCTGCTCATCGATCACCACCTCCGGCAGCGGGAAGAACGCCTGGCCGTAGACATGGTTGAAGCGCTGCGCGAAATCGCGCGCCATCTCGATGTGCTGGATCTGGTCGCGGCCGACCGGCACCCGGTTGGCCTTGAAGATCAGGATGTCGGCGGCCATCAGCACCGGGTACATGAACAACCCCGCGCTGACCCCGGCGTCGTCATCCAGCTGCTCCTCGCGGTTCTTGTCCACGGCGGCCTTGTAGGCGTGCGCGCGGTTGAGGATGCCCTTGCTGGCGATGACGGTCAGGAACCACATCAGCTCGGTGGTTTCCGGGATGTCGCTCTGCCGGTAGAACCACACCTTGTCCGGATCCAGCCCGCACGCCAGCCAACTTGCCGCGATCTCCAGCGTGGAGCGCTGGGTGCGCTCGGGCTCCTGCGCCTTGATCAGGCTGTGCAGGTCGGCCAGGAAGAAGAAGCTCTCGATATCCGAGGCCTGGCTGGCGGTGATCGCCGGGCGGATGGCGCCGACATAGTTGCCCAGGTGGGGCGTGCCGGAGGGGGTGATGCCGGTAAGAACGCGGGTCGTCATGGGGGAATCAGTGCTGACAAGTGAACCGCCCCAGTTTACCTGCCCGCGCTCGACCCCGTTGGCCGAGGCCGTCCGTTTGATCCTGCACCTGCCCTGCGGAGCCTTCCCATGAAAGACCTGATCCTGCCCATGCTTGCCGTGTTGGCCCTGTGCGGCTTCAAACCGGCGGTCCCGCTGCGTCATGACACCGGGCCGGTCCACCTGACGGTGATCGACCGCAACAGCGGCCAGGCCCTGACCCAGTACCGCCAGGACGGCCAGCGCTGGATCGCGGGGCAGCAGGGCCGCCGTTACAGCGTGCGCCTGCGCAACGGCAGCGCCGAGCGCGTGCTGGTGGTGCTCTCGGTGGATGGTCTGAATGCCATCAGCGGCGAGGTGGCCGCGCCCCACCAGACCGGTTACGTGCTCAACCCGTGGCAGACCACCGATATCCACGGCTGGCGCAAATCCGCCGACGAAGTCGCGCAGTTCGTGTTCACCGATCCGGACCGCAGCTACGCCGGCCGCACCGGGCGCCCGGCCAACATCGGCGTGATCGGCGTGGCGGTCTTCCACGAAGCCGGACGCGTGTCCTGGGAAGCCGCCCCCGCCGTGGCTGGCCCGGCCGATGCCAAGGCGCGCCCCCAGGCGCGGTCGTCTACCATTGAGAGCGCCCGCGTGACCGGTTCCACCACCGCGCCGGCACCGCAACTGGGCACCGGGCATGGACAGCGCGAGCAGTCGCGGGTGCGCAACACCGCGTTCGAGCGCGATACCGCTTATCCGGCGCAACAGGTGCAGGTGCGCTACGACAGCGAACGCAATCTGGTGGCACGCGGCATCATTGCGCGGGTGAACGCGCCAGTGCGTGACGAGCCGCAGGCCTTCCCCGGCCAATACGTGCCCGATCCGCCGCTGCATCGCCGCCGCTGATCGCCAACGCACCCCAACAAAAACGGGCCGCTCTCGCGGCCCGTTCCGGTTTCAACCCCGACGGCGGCGCCGTCGTCACGGATCACCCTCAGTGGTAATCCGGATAATCCTTGCGCATGGCCGCTTCGAAGTCGCGGACTTCGGTTTCAGCACGGTCGCGTGCCCAGCCATAACGTTCCTGCAGGCGGCCTGCGAGGTACTCGGCGTTGCCTTCGGCCACCTTGAAATCGTCGTCGGTCAGGTCGCCCCACTTGGCCTGCGCCTTGCCCTTGAGCTGCGTCCACTTGCCGGAAATGATGTCTTTGTTCATGGGTTCGCTTCCTCGATTGCAACGGCCATCTCGCCGTGGGATCAGAATGCGCCCGCCCGCGTTGGCGTGCGGTCAAGCGGCGATGAAGCGCACACTCACGAGCTTGAATGGATTCACCACCGCGCACGTTGCACAGTCATTGCTGGACATGAAAAAGGCCGGGAATCCCCGGCCTTTTCCGTTGACGCCTGATCCGTGGATCAGTTGCCCTTGGCAGCGCCTTCGACCGTTTCACCGGCCTTCTGCACGTCCTTGCCAGCACCAGCAACGGTGTTGCAGCCGGACAGCATGGCGACCGAGAACATCGACAACAGCATCAGTGCGATAACACGCTTCATAGGGTTCTCCTGGTTGATCAAATTCAATACCGGAATCCGGTCCCGCCTGTCAGATGAGCACGCCAGCGCAACTCCTCTTCCTGACCTGCCGCGCCGTGGGTCGAAACACACGGCGCCGCGTGACGTGCAATCTGGCGGGAGAGGCGTGCAGCGGATGTGAATGCAGGAAAACGCTGTTCAGCCAGAAGTTCTCAATCGCGCATCAGCGTCGATTTTCCGAACAGGCTTTCGACCAGATCCACCGCCAGTTCCGCGGTGGCATTGCGGTTGTCCAGCAGCGGATTCAGCTCGACGATGTCCAGCGAGCCCATGCGTCCGGTGTCGGCGATCATCTCCATCACCAGCTGCGCTTCGCGGTAGTTCACCCCGCCAGGCACCGTGGTGCCGACGCCGGGTGCAATGCTGGGGTCCAGGAAATCCACGTCGAAGCTGACGTGCAGGTGCGTGTTGGCATCGATGCCGGCCAGCGCAGCCTCCATCGTGCGCTTCATGCCGGCTTCGTCGATGTAGCGCATGTCATAGACATCCACCTGGTGCTGCTTGATCAGGCGCTTCTCTTCCTGGTCCACCGAGCGGATGCCGATCTGGTGCACCTGCTGCGGGCGAATCGCCGGTGCGTCACCGCCGAGTCGGGTCAGCGCGTCCGGGCCGAGCCCGCACAGGCAGGCCACCGGCATGCCGTGCACGTTGCCCGACGGGGTAACCTCGCTGGTGTTGAAATCCGAATGCGCATCCAGCCAGAGCACGCGCAGGTCCTTGCCCTGCTCGCGGCACCAGCGCGCGACCGCGGTGATCGAGCCGATGCCCAGGCAGTGGTCGCCGCCGAGCATGATCGGCATACGCCCGGCCTGGAGTTCGCCGTAGGTCGCGTCCATCAGCGCGCGGTTCCAGGCCACGACTTCGTCAAGATGGCGGTAGCCCTGCACCGGTGCCGTCCACGGATTGCGCGGACCGGCCAGGTTGCCAAGATCGCGTACCTCCACGCCACGCGCGGTGAGCGCGTCACCCAGCCCGGCGATGCGCAGGGCGTCCGGTCCCAGACCCGCGCCACGGTGACCCGCCCCGATATCGGTGGGCACGCCAATCAGGGAAACCGGGGAATACATCGCCATCGCTGTTGCCTCCGTTGCAAAGAGGACCAGCATAGCCAGCGCGGCGTGATACGACTCGCGGCGCTGCAGCAGTCGTTACCGACCTGGTATCAATGGTGCCGGCACCCGGATTCGAACTGGGGACCTACCGCTTACAAGGCGGTTGCTCTACCAACTGAGCTATGCCGGCATGGGCATCGCAGCGGGACGACCCGTCGCGGAGCCGGGATTCTAGCGCAAGCGTGCGCATTCCAGCGAGCGGTGCTGGGCCGCGCCGCTGCGCTGGCGGGCCACGGCGGGGTCGGTGCCCTCGGCCAGGGTCGCATCCAGCCACCACTGCGCGCTGCCATCGCCCCCGCTGGCGACCATGGTCGCCTTGAAACCAGCCGCACTCAGGGCCGCCAGGCGGCGATCCGCGCCTTCGCGATTGCGGTACTGGCCCAGCGCGATGGCGTTGGTGTCCTCGCCCTGGGCAATGATGTAGTAGTCGCTCACGCCCGCTGCGACGATGCGCTTGACCATGGCCTGCGCCGCCTCCCGGCTGGCGGCAGGCGGCAGCAGCACGCGGTAACGGGTGGCACCGGCATCGGCCACCTCACGCAGCTTGGCCCCACGCAGGGCACCGGCGGCGCGCGACTGGGCGGCCTGGGCGGCAGCGCGGTCGGCGAACGGCCCCAGGCTCACGCACTGTGCGGGTGCGGGCGTCGCGGTGACAGGTACGGGTGCGGGTGCGACGGCCGGTGCGGGTGCATCGGCCACCGGAGCGGGCGCCGGCACGCTGGCGGCGGGCCTTGGCGCGGGCGTGTCAGCCACGGCGGTCGCCGGCACGGAGACGGGCACCGGCGGCTGGGCCACTGGCGCGGAGGCGGGCGTCACGTCCTGCAGGGCTGGCGTGGCATCCGGGGGAGCCACAGACGTCGTCGGCGCCTGCGTGCTCGGCAGCACTTCCAGCTGCGCCACACCGGCCGGCGAGGCCGGCGGTGCGCTGGCCGGTTCGCCACGCAACAGCCACCACAGCGCGACACCGAGATTGAGAATGACCAGGACGACGATCAGGGCACGGGTAAGCATCGGCTGATCCTAGCCTGCCGATGGCGGTTGATGCACGGCCCAGCGTGCCAGCCCATCCAGCACCAGCGACGGCTGGAATTCGGCATCGCCGAGCAGCGGCAGCAACGCGGGCGCACCGCCGCCGTGCACCAGCAGATGTGGCAACGCGCCGAGCCGTTCGCCGCCCTGCACGCGGCTGCGTTCGATCAGCGCCACCGCGGCCCCGTCGCAGCCGGAGGCCAGCGCATCGGCGGTGTCGTTGGCGAACTCACTGTACTCACCGCCCGCCGCCGGCAACTGCACGGCACGCGCGTGCAGCGCTTCGCGCATGGTGGTCGGCGAGGCCGAGATGCGCCCGCCGTGGTGCTGGCCCTCGGCGTCGAGCAGATCGATGGTGAGCGCGGTGCCGACGCCGGCGATCAGCACCGCCTGGCCACGTGCAGCCACCGCCAACAGCGCCAGATAACGGTCCACGCCGAAGCGGGCGGGGTCGGCATAGGCGATCCGCACACCGGCGTACTCGCCTTCAGTACGCGCCACGCGGACCTGGCGGAAGCGCGCCTGCAATACATCCAGCATGGCGGCGGTCAACGAGGGTGCGGCGACGCTGGCAACGTAGGCGGTGTCGCCTGACGGCAGCGCATCCAGTGCCGCGGCCGGCATCGCTTCAGCACCATGCGGCCACGCCTGCACGTCGCCCGCGCGCACGCCCTGCAGCGGCGCGAACTTGAAGCGCGAATTGCCCAGATCAAACAACCAGTCGCTCATTGCGCCCTCACGCTGACTTCGCCCGCATGGAAAACCCGTTCACTGCCGTCGATGCGCACGCGCAGCGCCCCATCGTCGGCCAGACCCAGCGCCGTGCCGGCAAACAGCACGCCGCCTTCTTCCACCTGCACCTCGCGCCCGGCCAGGCTGTCCAGCGCGGCATAGCGCGCGAGGAACGGTGCCAGGCCGTCCTGCTCGAAGGCATCCAGCGCCGGCAGCAGGCTGGCCAGGATGCGCGCGACCACCGCATTGCGCGACGTCTGTGCGCCGGACAACGTGTCCAGATCGGTCCAGGGCTGGGTGATCTCCGCCGCGAACGCAGCGGGCATGCGCACGTTGACGCCCAGGCCGATCACCGCGCGTGCGGGGCCGGCGAATTCACCGCCGCCTTCGATCAGCAGGCCGCCGAGCTTATGCCCGTCGACGACAAGGTCATTGGGCCATTTCAGGGCGACGCCCGCATAGCCGGCCTCACGCAGTGCTTCGGCCACGGCGACCCCGGCGACCAGGCTCAGCCCGCCCAGCCGCGACAGGCCACCGGCAAACCCGCGCAGCACCGAGAGGTAGATATGCGCCGCCAGCGGCGAGGCCCAGGCCCGCCCACGGCGGCCACGGCCGCGGGTCTGGCGCTCGGCAAGCAGGGCCATCGCCCCGCGCTCCGGCGCGCTGCAGCGCAGCAATTCACTGTTCGTTGACGCGACCGACCACGCCACCTGCAGGGAGGTCAGCAGGTCGCCGGCGGCGGCCGGCAGCGCGGCCTGGATGGCCTCGGCGTCCAGCAGGTCCAGCGGCTGCTGCAACTGGTAACCGTCACCTGCGCGGCCGTCGATATCGACCCCGGCGGCTCTAAGTCCTTGAATCCGCTTCCAAATCGCGGCGCGGGTCTGGCCCAGTTCGCGCGCCAGCGCGTCGCCGGACAGGCGCCCGGCGCCCAGTTTGGCCAGCAGTTGGCGGTCGTCCACGGCAGCTTCCATCGGGTAAACGGGAAAAGTATGCGGGAAAGCCGCCGCCAGCGCCCGCCCGGGGGCCTTCCAATCCCCCGGCCGAATCGGGCTAGAATCGGGAACTTGACCCGCCGCTGGATGTTGACGATGCGCCCGTTCGCCCATTGCCTGCTCCTCCTGATGGCCCCGCTGGCCGCGCATGCTTCCGATGCGCTCACCACGGCGGGTCGCGGCGCGTGTGTCTATTCGGCAGGCGAGAACGAGCGCAGCGCGCCGGCCTCGGCCTCGGCCGCCGCGGCACCGGCCACGGTCAAACCCAGCGCCAGCAGCGGTACCAGCACGGGTGGCGGCGGCGATGACGACGTGCTGCCGCGCCTGCGCGCACCGAAGTGGCACAGCTTCCTGCCGGGTATGTTCCGCTGATCGAACGACTGTTGGGCTGGCTGCGCCGCACGCCACGCGAGATCGACCCTACCCTTTGGGACACCACCTGCCGCCGCGCCGTCTGGCTGCAGCATCTGGATCCTGCCCGCCGCGAACGCCTGCGTGCCCTGGCGGCCCGCTTCCTGCACGAGAAAACCATCAGCCCCGCCGCCGAACTGCAGCTGGAGGACGCCGATGGCGTGTTGCTGGCCGCGCTGTGCTGCCTGCCGTTGCTGGAACTGGGCGAGATCGGCCTGCGTGGCTGGTCGCAGCTGATCGTGTATCCCAACGCGTTCCGCGTGCACCGCAGCCAGGTGGATGCGGCCGGCGTGCTGCACGAATGGGACGATGCGTTGATCGGCGAATCGTGGGACAGCGGTCCACTGATTCTGTCGTGGGCCGACATCCAGGCCGACATCGCCGACCCCGAAGCCGGGTTCTGCGTGGCGGTGCATGAGATGGCGCACAAGATCGATGCGCTGGACGGGGCGATCGACGGCACGCCGCCGTTGCCGCGGGCGTGGCAGAAACAGTGGGCGGCGGATTTCCAGCAGGCCTATGATGCGTTCTGCGCCGAGGTGGACCAGGGCCGCGAGACGCTGATCGATCCGTATGCGTCCGAGGCGCCGGAAGAATTCTTCGCGGTGGTCAGCGAGTACCACTTCTCCGCACCGGCGCTGCTGGCGCGCGAGATGCCGGCGGTCGCCGGGCATCTGCAGCGGTTCTATGGTCCGTCACCGCTGCTGCGGTGACGCATTACGGCCCCGGCGGCAACTTCACTTCAAAGCGTGCGCCACCCAATTCCGGCGAACGCTTCACCTGCAGTTCGCCGCGGTAATCCTTGATCAGGTCCTGCACGATCGACAGGCCGATGCCGTGGCCCTGCACGCGCTCATCGCCACGCACACCACGCTGCAGCACCTTGGCGACGTCTTCCGGTGCGATGCCCGGGCCATCGTCATCCACCGACAGCACCAGCCCCGCGCGTCGCGCACCGGGGGCCGGCAACGGATGCGCGGTCAGCAGCACACGGCGCTTGGCCCACTTGAAGGCGTTCTCCAGCAGGTTGCCGAGCAGTTCCTGCAGATCGCCAGGCTCGCCGTGGAAACGCGCGGCCGGGTCGATGTCGAATTCGCACAGCACACCCTTGGAGGCGTAGACCTTCTCCAGGCCCCGCACGATTTCCTCGGCGTTGGACTCGATCGGCAACGGGGCGGAGAACAGCTTGTGACCGGACGAAGCCGCGCGCGCCAGCTGGTAGGACACCAGGTTGTTCATGCGCCGCAGCTGCACGTCGAACTCTTCGCGCAGATCCTCATCGCGTGCGCCGCTGTCGAGCTGCGTACGCAGCACCGCGAGCGGCGTTTTCAGGCTGTGCGCCAGATCGGCCAAGGTGTTGCGCTGGCGTTCGAGGTTCTCGCGCTCGCTCTCGATGAAGGCGTTGATGCTGTCGGTCAGCGGCTCCAGCTCGCGCGGATGGCGTTCGCTCATGCGCTCGGTTTCACCGCGCTGCACCTTGGTCAGTTCGTTGATCACGCGCCGCATCGGGCGCAGGCTCCACTGCAGAATGACCGTCTGCAGCAGCAGCAGGATCAGGCCGATGCCGCCAAGGTAGAACCACACGCGCCCGCGGAACACGCGCAGCTGTGCGCCCAGCGCGCGCGAGTCTTCGAGCACGTAGATGGTGTACGGGAATTCGGTGGCCGGGTCGGCGTCGGCGTCCCAGACCAGGCCCATGCCATAGCGGTAGGCCGAGCCCTCGCTGCCGTCGATCTGGATCATCGGCAACGGGCCTTCGAAGACTTCCTGGCGCGGGGCCAGCATGCCGCCGCCCACGGTGGGCAGCATCGGGCCTTCGGCAGACATGGAGTTGCCCTTGCCGTCCGGCATCACGACCTGCAGATAAAGGCCGCTGCCCGGGACGTCAAAGCGCGGATCCGGTGGCTGCTCGCGGATGTACAGCGAGCGGTCGCGGGTGAAGTCGATGCCGGCCGCGTAGGCCGTGGCGTAGTTCTTCAGCCGCTCGCGCAGGTTGGCCTTCGCGGTATCGGCGAAGGCCGCGTCCAGCGCGTAGCCGGCCAAGGCCAAGAAGGCCACCAGGCCCACCGAGGCGGCCAACAGCTGGCGCGCCTGCAGTGAGCGCGGCCGCCAGCGTTTAAAGAACCACAGACGGCCGGACATCATCTATCGCCAGCCGCAGCTCAGCCTTCGTTGCGCGGAATGGCGAAGCGGTAACCGCGACCGCGCACGGTTTCGATCGGCTTGAGTTCGCCGTCGGCATCGAGCTTCTTGCGCAGGCGGCCGATGAAGACCTCCAGCACGTTCGAGTCTCGGTCGAAGTCCTGCTGATAGATGTGCTCGGTGAGGTCGGCCTTGGAGACCAGTTCACCGGCATGCATCATCAGGTACTCGAGCACTTTGTACTCGTAGCTGGTGAGATCCACGTTGCTGCCGTTGACGCTGACCGTCTGCGCGGCAAGATCCAGCGCGACCGGGCCGCACTCCAGCGTCGGCTTGCTCCAGCCGGCGGCACGGCGCAGCAGCGCATTGACGCGGGCCAGCAGCTCTTCCACGTGGAACGGCTTGACGAGGTAATCGTCGGCGCCCTGCTTGAGGCCCTCGACCTTGTCCTGCCAGCTCGAACGCGCGGTCAGGATGAGCACCGGGAACTTCTTGCCCTCGTCGCGCAGCGCCTTGATCAGTTCCATGCCCGACATCTTGGGCAGGCCCAGATCGATGATGCCGACGTCGAACGGAACTTCGCGGCCCATGTACAGACCTTCCTCACCGTCCTGCGCAGCATCGACGGCAAAGCCTTCGCGCTTGAGCCGGGCTGCCAGTGTTTCCCGCAGCGGGGCTTCGTCTTCGACCAGAAGGATACGCATGAACTCTCCCTAGTGTCCTGGGTATGGCCCCATGGGGCCAGTGGGTAATGCAGATGACTGCGGACAACTATCCCTGTTCAGGGGTTATCGCCGCGTAGTGATGACATATCCGAGCGCGGCGTGCGGGGCTGTGAACGGGATGTCGCGGGATCGTCCATATAGCGGACGCGACCGCGGTCATCCATGTACTTCACCCGGTTGATATCGCGCCCATCGAAGGGCACGCGCTCGGCGCCGAGGATGTGTCCACCGGTAGTCCGCTGCACACGGCGCACCGCATCGGACAGCGAGCGCTCCTGAGGGCCACCGCGTTCGGCCGTGCGCATCATCTCGGCACGGGCCGCTTCCGGCGGCGGCATCTGTGCCCACGCACTGCCGGTGGAGGCAGCGGCGCCCGTCGCCAGAAGGGCGAAGGCGGCAATGCGGCGGTGGCGGGTCACGGAGAACATCGGTCTGATCCTAGCGAAGCGCGGCTAAACGTTCAAAAGTTGTGAATCGGCAACCGCCAGCCTGGGCCGGCGCTTTACGAATCTTTAGCGAATTCTTGGTTTTAGCCAGTGAATCCGGTCTGAACTTTTCCGCCTGCCTCCCCGCTTTGTTCATCTAAGTGAACATTGGCGGCTAAACCGGGGTCCTTGTCAAGCTGACAAGGTGACGCGGCTCACGCCGCGACGCGCTCGGCCTGGGCGCGGGTGACCGCCAACGCCTGCTCGATCAGGCTCCAGTCGGCACCGACGCGGTGCGAGCCTTCGCTCAGGATCTGGCGGAAGGCACGGCCGCCCGGCTGGCCATGGAACAGGCCCAGCAGGTGGCGGGTGATGTGCTTGAGCGCCAGCCCACGGGCCAGCTGGGCTTCGATATAGGGCCGCATGGCGCGCAGCAGCGCCTCGCGCGACTGCAGCGGGGCACCGGTCTGGGCGGCCTCCAGCTGATGCAGCACGTAGGGGTCGTGGTAGGCCGCACGGCCCAGCATCACCCCATCCAGCGCCGGCAACTGGGCCTGCGCAGCCTCGACCGTGGCCAGGCCACCGTTGAGGACGATCTGCAGCTGCGGGCGGTCTGCCTTGAGACGGTGTGCCCAGTCGTAGCGCAGCGGCGGCACTTCGCGGTTTTCCTTCGGCGAAAGGCCCTTCAGCCACGCGTTGCGGGCATGCACCACGAACATCGCGCTACCGGCGTTGGTCGATTGATCGACGAAGTTGACGAAGTTTTCGTAGTCGTTGTCGTCATCCACGCCCAAGCGGCACTTCACCGTGACCGGGATGTCCACCGCAGCGACCATCGCGCCCACGCACTCGGCCACCAGCGCCGGCTCGCGCATCAGGCAGGCGCCGAAGCGCCCGGCCTGGACCCGGTCGGAGGGGCAGCCGCAGTTGAGATTGACCTCGTCGTAGCCCCACTCCTGCGCGATGCGCGCGGCCTGGGCCAACAGGGCCGGATCGCTGCCACCGAGCTGCAGGGCAAGCGGGTGCTCGCTGCCGTCGAAGCCGAGCAGGCGCTCACGGTCGCCGTGGATCACCGCGTTGGCGTGCACCATCTCGGTGTACAGCCGCGCGCCCGGTGCCAGCAACCGGTGGAAATACCGGCAATGGCGGTCCGTCCAGTCCATCATCGGGGCGACGGACAGGCGCAGGGAGGCGGCGTAACGCGCGGCGGCGTCGGTAGCGGGCTGGGTGTTCATCGGCTGCAGGCGCATCTGGAATCACTGGCATTGCCAGCGCAATCAATAGTTTACTTCGTTCCCATGAACGCTGCCCGAGGGCGCGGGCGGCCGCCAACCCAGACGCCGAGTACACGCCTGCAACGACGGCAGTAGACAATGCATCTCTGCACGCCCTTCCCTGGCATCCATGCCCGCACTTCGCCTTCCCAGCTTCGACCCCACCACCGAACAAGGCGTCCTGCGCCTGTCGATCGCCGCCTCCTTGGCGATGGCTGCCGCGGCCGTGGCGTTCGGCCTGCTGGCCAACTCCTCGCTGATCATCTTCGACGGCATCTATGGGCTGATCGACGTGGTGATGACCTGGCTGTCGCTGCTGGTGGTGCGCCTGATCAGCCTGTCGACCCATGTGGATACCCTGCAGTCGCGCTTGAACCAGCGCTTCACCATGGGCTTCTGGCACCTGGAGCCGATCGTGCTCGGGGTCAGCGGCACGTTGATGATCGGCGCGGCGCTGTATGCGGCGGTCAATGCAGTGGATGCGCTGATGTCCGGCGGGCGCGAGATCGCGCTGGGGCCGGCGATCCTGTTCGCGGTGATCTCGATCGTGGCCGAAACCGGGCTGGCGCTGTTCGTACGCCGGGCGAACCGGTCGATCGGCTCGGACTTCATCGCGCTCGATGCGAAGAACTGGGTGGTCGCGGCGAGCATGTCGGCGGCGTATCTGGTCGCCTTCGTCGGCGGCTATGTGTTGGGTGGCACGCAGTGGGCGTGGCTGGTGCCGTACATCGATCCGGCGATCCTGCTGGTGGTCTGCCTGTTCGTGGTCGTCGCGCCGATGGGCACGGTGCGCCAGGCGCTGTCGGACATCCTGCTGATCACGCCGCTGGATCTGCAGACCCACGTGGACGAGGTGGCGCGCGACATCGTGGCCAGGCACGGTTTCCTGGAATACCGCAGCTACGTGGCCAAGGTCGGGCGCGGTGAGCAGATCGAGCTGTTCTTCGTGGTGCGCGCCGATGATCCGCCGCGGGCGCTGATCGAGTGGGACCGGCTGCGCGATGAGATCGGTGAGGCGCTGGGCGAGGAGTCGCCGGACCGGTGGCTGACGATCATGTTCACGACGGATCGGGAGTGGGCGATCTGAGCGACGCCGGTGTGCATCGCGTTATCGTTCGGCGGCCACACTGCCCTGCTTCCACTGCCGCGGCGACTGCCCGGTCTGCGCTTTGAACGCGCGCGACAACGCTGCTTCGCTGCCGTAGCCCACGTCGATGGCGATGCGCTTGAGCGGCTGGCCGCGGCGCAGCGCCTGCTGCACCAGGCGGGTGCGCCAGCCCTGCAGGTAGTGGCCGGGCGTGCTGCCGATGGTGTCGCGGAAGCTGTCGGCGAAGGCGCTGCGTGACATGCCGGCGCGCTGCGCGAGCGACTCCAGCGTCCACTCGTCGGCGGGCGCTTCATGCATCGCCACCAGCGCGTGACGCAGGCGCGGATGGGCCATGCCGGCGAGCAGGCCGACGCGGATCTGACCGCTTTCCATCAGCGCGCGCAGGATCTGGATGAGCACGACTTCAAACAGACGATCCAGCAGCGCCTGGCGGCCGCAGCGCTGCGCGAAGGCTTCTTCGAACAGCAGTGACAGCACCGGCTGGCCGCCGTACAAGCCCTCCAGCGGCAGGCACACGATCGGCGGCAGGGCAGCGGCGACCGGGTTGTTGGCGCCCCCTTCGAACTGCAGGTTGGCGCAGGCGAAATCCGCGCCCCGCGTGGCATCGGTGACGAAGCGGTGCGCGAGCGGGCGCGGGTACAGCAGCACGCTGGGCGTGGTGATCTGCAGCGTGCTGCCATCCGGGTGCTCGACGCGCACATCGCCGTCGCGGATCAGATGCAGCTGACCACGCTCGCCGTCCGCCGGGAGATCGTTGATGCCGCACAGCGCGCCGGCGTGGAAGACCTCGGCGGACACCGCGAAACGGTCCAGCAGGGATTGCAGTCGGTCGACCATGGCGGACTCCAGATCAAGTTTTCTGGACGAAATGTTGCCACAAGTACGAGGCGGGCGCGCACAGTACACCTGCCATCTGGCCCACCCCCTTTCACTCCGCAGGAGATTTCCATGTCCATTGCCAACGTTCTGTATACCGCCCAAGCCACTGCCAACGGCGGCCGCGACGGCCGCGCCGTCTCCTCCGACAACGTGCTGGACATCCAGCTTTCCACCCCGCGCGAGCTCGGCGGTGCGGGCGGCCCGGGCACCAACCCGGAGCAGCTGTTCGCCGCAGGCTACTCGGCCTGCTTCCTGGGCGCGCTGAAGTACGTGGCTGGCCAGGCCAAGGTCGCCCTGCCGGCGGAAACGCAGATCACCGGCAAGGTCGGCATCGGCCAGATCCCGACCGGCTTCGGCATCGAAGTGGCGCTGGAGATCTCGGTCCCGGGCCTGCCGCGCGAGCAGGTCGAAGAGCTCGTGCAGAAGGCGCACATCGTGTGCCCGTACTCGAATGCGACCCGCGGCAACATCGACGTGACGCTGACGGTGGTCTGATCCCCTCCGCATGACCTGCCGTGGCGACGGGCACACAGCCCCGTCGCCACCGGTAGACTGGCCAGACGATCCTCACTGGCAAACGGACATGCACAGGATTCTGGCCGCGCTGTTGCTCAGCGGTTCTCTGGGGGGCTGCGTTACGGCTCCCATCGCGCCACCCGAGGCGATCGCCTCGAACGGGATGAACGCGCTGTCTCTCGTCCGCGGCGCCGGGTTCGTGCATGTGGTGACCGATCTGTATCTGCCCGGCACGGCTGCGCCCGGGCTGCCAGAGACCTACGCCTGTCCTGACGCGGCAACCCGCATCCGGATCGCGGCCTATCCGCCGGCGACCCTGCCGGCTACCGATGCCTGCGCCCTGATTGATGCCGCTGCACGCCACGCGCAGCAGTGGTATCCCGACCGGCGCGCGGCCTATACGGCGCTGCTCGTGCCCCACGGAACACGCCTGGACCTGCGCACCCGATCGCTGCGCTTCCGCGTGCCGCATCTGACCTTGGCCATGCGGGTGTACGAAGCGCGCGCGCGGACCGAGGCCAATCTCGTGGACCTGGTCGCTCATGAGACCTTCCATGCCCTGGGCTTCGCCGCCGGTGATCGCGGTGCAGTTGACGAGCGCACGGCCTACTACGCCGGTCTGTGCACGCAGCTGGCGGTCCTGGGCACGATCCCGGAGGCGGCGCTGCCGGGTGCCCCGCTCGCCAGCGACAATGCAGATGTGGTCGAGTCAGCGGATGCGGCGTATCGCGTGCGGCGCGAAATCTACGGGTGGTTGCAGGACGGGGAGATCCGCGCTGGCACACCCGGTGGCGAGCGCATGCAGGCACGCTGCCGGGACTTGCCGCGCGCGCCGTCGACGGCCGAGTGACCCGATAAAAAAATGGGCGGCTGCCTGACGCGAACGTCTGGCAACCGCCCATCCCACCGCGGTGGATCCCGTGGCTGACCACGGGATGCATCTTGTTCGGCTGCTACGACCAACGGTCGTTGCCTACCTGGGTTACCGTCGTTGCCGGCCAGCGGCCGGCACTACCGGATCCGGCCTTTATTCGTCGTGCGTGATCAGCTGCACCACGCTGGAGAAATCCAGCTTGCCGCGACCGGCCTGGTGGTTCATCGAATACAGGTTGCGCGCCAGCTCGCCCAGCGGGATCGAGGCGCCGACACTCATCGCCGCTTCCACCGCCAGGCCCATGTCCTTGAGCATCAGGTCGCTGCCGAAGCCGCCGCTGTAGCCGCGCGAGGCCGGGGCGTTTTCCAGCACGCCGGGCCACGGGTTGCACACTTCGGTGGCCCAGCTGCGGCCGGTGCTGACCGCCATCATCTGCGAGAGCACCTTCGGGTCCAGCCCGTGTGCGACGCCCAGGGCGATGGACTCACCGGTCACCGCCATGATCACGCCCAGCGCCATGTTGTTGCACAGCTTGGCGACCTGGCCGGCACCGCTTGCGCCGACATGGAAGATGTTCTTGCCCATCGCCTGCAGCAGCGGGCGCGCACGCTCCAGCGCCTCGGCTTCGCCGCCGACGATGAAGGTCAGCGTGCCGGCCTGGGCACCTGCGGTACCGCCGGACACCGGGGCATCCAGCATCTGCAGGCCACGCGCGGCGGCCGCTTCGGCGACCTTGCGGGCGGTGGCCGGGGCGATGGTGCTGCAGTCGATGACCAGCGCGCCACCCGGGATATCGGCCAGCAGGCCATCCTCACCGAGGTAAACGCCTTCCACGTGGCGGCTCGCGGGAAGCATCGAGATGACGATCTCGGCGTCGGTCAGCGTATCCAGTGCCGAGCTGGCGGCGGTGGCGCCGGCATCGACGGCGGCCTGCACGGCGGCGGGCACCAGATCGAACACGCGCACGGCGTGACCAGCCTTGGCCAGGTTGGCGGCCATCGGGCCACCCATGTTGCCCAACCCGATGAATGCAATACGGCTCATGCGTGGCTCCTTTCAGGGACGGTGGCACCGAGGTCGGCCAGCGGATGCGCGGCATCGGACCACGGCGAAACGAAGAAGGTGCGGGCCCACTCGGCCGTGGCGTCCGCCAGCGTGCGCGGCTGCCACTGCGGGGTGCGGTCCTTGTCGATCAGCAGCGCGCGGATGCCTTCGGCGAAATCCCCGTGGGCCGCCGCATGCAGTGCTGCGATGTACTCGATGCGGTAGACCTCGGCCAGCGAGGCGCCCTCGGCCAGGTGCTGCAGCTCGAACGCGAGCCGCGCCGAGCCGGGCGCACCGGCGGCGAGCGTGGCCTGCGCGGTCTTCAACCAGACGTCCTCGGTCTGCAAGGCAAGAATCGCCTCGACGATCGCGCCGACGTCGTCACCGGCGCACAGCGCATCCACGGTGGCGGCATTGCGCAGCAATGGGCCGGTGGCCGCATCGCTGGCGTGTTGCTGCAGCAGTGCGGTCAACTGTTCGTGGTTGCGCTTGGCCTCGCGGCTCCAGTGCACGCCCGCCAGCGCGTTGAACACGGTCTCGCGCTGTGCCTCGGCGATGTGGATATCCGCCAGGCCGGCGTAGATCGCATCGCCTGCGTTGAGCGGCGCCCCCGTCAGGGCCAGGAACAAGCCGCCGTGGCCGGGTACGCGCGGCAGCAGCCAGCTGCCGCCCACGTCCGGGAACAGGCCCACGGTGATCTCCGGGAATGCCAGCTTGGAGCGCTCGCTGACCACGCGGTGGCTGGCCCCGGACATCAGGCCGATGCCGCCGCCCATGACGATGCCATGGCCCCAGCACAGGATCGGCTTGGGATAGGTGTGGATCGCGTAGTCGACGCGGTACTCGACGTCGAAGAATTCAGCAGCGTAGGCGTTGTCGCGGATGTCGGTCTTTCCGCTCTCGCGGTAGTCGACCATGCTGCGGTACAGGCTGTGCAGGTCGCCGCCGGCGCAGAAGGCTTTCTCGCCCGCGCCCTGCAGCACGACCAGCGCGATGCCGTCATCAACGGCCCAGGCCTCCAGCCGCTCACGCAGCAGGTGCGCCATCGGCAGCGAGAACCCATTGAGGGTGCGCGCGGCGTTGAGCGTGGCGATGCCGATGCGCGTGCCATTACCGGCAGCGCGTTCTTCGAACAGCACCGGCGCCTCGTCATGAGCGACGGCGGTGCTCATGCGTTTTTCCATTGCGCAGTGCGCTTTTCCAGGAAGGCGTTCACGCCCTCGGCCTGGTCGGCGCTGTCGAACAGATCGACGAAGGCCTCGCGCTCGGCCACCAGCGCCGAGGCGTGGGTGCCGCTGCGGGTGGCCTGCACCAGCGTCTTGCACGCGGCGATGCTGGTCGGGCTCTGCTTGCCGGCCTTGTGCGCCCAGGCCAGCGCCAGTGCCTTGGCTTCGCCCTTGGCGACCTTTTCTTCGACCAGGCCGATACGCAGTGCGGTATCCGCATCGATGCGCTCGCCCAGCAGGATCATGCGCTTGGCCCAGCCTTCGCCGACCAGACGCGGCAGGTTCTGGGTGCCGCCGGCGCACGGCAGCAGGCCGACGGTGGCCTCCGGCAGCGCCACCTGGGCGTGTTCTTCGATGATGCGCAGGTCGCAGGCCAGCGCGCATTCCAGGCCGCCGCCCATCGCGTAGCCGTTGATTGCCGCGATGGAGACACCACGGAACCCGGACAGGGCTTCGAACGCCTCGCCGAAGCGACGTGCAGCTTCGCGTGCGGCGGCCTTGTCGCCGGAGGCGAACTGCTTCAGGTCGGCGCCGGCAGAGAAGAATTTCTCGCCATCGCCGGTGATCACCAGCGCGTAGATATCGCGGTCTGCATTGAGTGCGCCGACCAGATCGCGCAGCGCGGACAGGCTGTGCACGGTCCAGGTATGCGCCGGCGGATTGTTGAGGGTGATGACCGCGACGTGGCCATCGGCCTCGACCTTCAGGCCGACATGATCATGCTGGCGCCACTCCATCATCGCAGTTCCTCTTCAGTGTTGAGCAGGTGGCGGGCCACGATCACACGCATGATCTCGTTGGTGCCCTCCAGAATCTGGTGCACGCGCGAATCGCGCAGCAGCCGTTCAATCGGGTATTCACGGATGTAGCCGTAGCCGCCGTGGATCTGCAGCGCATCGTTGCAGATGTTGAAACCGGCATCGGTGGCGAAGCGCTTGGCCATCGCGCACCACACGTTGGCATCGCTGGCACCCGCGTCGAGCTTGCGCGCGGCGGTGTGCACCATCTGCCGGGCGGCGACCAGTTGGGTGGCCATGTCGGCCAGCTTGAACTGCAGCGCCTGGAACTCGGACAACGCCTTGCCGAACTGGCGGCGCTCGCCCATGTAACGGCGGGCGGCATCCAGTGCACCCTGGGCAGCGCCCAGCGAACAGGCGGCGATGTTGATGCGGCCGCCGTCCAGGCCCTTCATGGCCAGCTTGAAACCGCTGCCTTCCTCGCCGAGCAGATGGCTGACCGGCACGCGCACGTTCTCGAACGTGATGCCACGGGTCGGCTGGCTGTTCCAGCCCATCTTCTCTTCCTTGCGGCCGTAGCTGATGCCCGGCAGATCGGCCGGCACCGCGATCGCGCTGATGCCGCCCGCGCCCGGGCCACCCGTACGCGCCATCACCACCAGCAGTTCGGTGGCACCTGCGCCGGAGATGAAGGCCTTGGAGCCATTGAGTACGTAATCGTCGCCGTCACGCACCGCGCTGGTTTTCAGCGAGGCCGCGTCCGAGCCGGCACCCGGCTCGGTCAGGCAGTACGAGGCCAGCTTGGTGCCGGAGGAGAGGTCTGCGCCCCACGCGGCACGCAGGCTCTGCTGGCCCCACTTGGCCACCATCCACGACGCCATGTTGTGGATGCTGACATAGGCCGCCGTGGACGGATCCACATTGGCGAGCTCCTCGATGACGACGGCGGCGTCCAGACGGCTCAAGCCGCTGCCACCGACCTCGGGATCCATGTACAACCCACAGAACCCGAGTTCCCCTGCCTTGGCGATCGCCTCGCGCGGAAAGATGCCCTCCGCATCCCATCGCGCGGCGTGCGGCGCCAGTTCGGCCTGGGCGAAGTCACGCGCTGCCTCTCTATAGGCCTGCTGCGCTTCGTCGAGTTCCGTCGTCATCGAGTGGCTCATGGTCGAACTCCGTTGTTGCTTACTTCAGGCTGATGGTGGTGTTGACGCCATGACCCAGCGTCTCGTCATCGAACCAGCGCGAGGTGATCGTCTTGGTCTGGGTGTAGAACATCACCACCTGCTTGCCGTACGGGCCCAGGTCGCCGAGCTTGGAGGCACGCGAGCCGGTGAACGAGAACAGCGGCACCGGCACCGGGATCGGCACGTTGATGCCGACCTGGCCGACGTCGATGTCTTCCTGGAACTTGCGGGCGGCCGCACCGGACTGGGTGAACAGTGCAGTGCCGTTGCCGTTCGGGTTGGCGTTGATCAGTGCGATGGCGTCTTCGAGCGTGTCCGCTTCGAGGATCACCAGCACCGGCCCGAAGATTTCCTCGTCGTACACGCGCATGCCCGGCTTGACGCCGGCGAAGATGGTCGGGCCAACGAAGTTGCCCTTCTCGAAGCCATCGACCTGCGGGTTGCGGCCGTCGAGCACCAGCTTGGCGCCCTGCTCCACGCCCGAGGCGATCAGGCCTTCGACACGCTCACGCGCGGCGCAGGAGATCACCGGGCCGACATCGGTACCGGCGACACTGCCGCCGCTGACCTTCAACGTCTTGGCCTTGGCCACCAGGTCCGGCACCCACTCGCGCGCTTCGCCCACCAGCACCAGGGTGGAGGCGGCCATGCAGCGCTGGCCTGCCGCACCGAAGGCGGCACCGACCATCGCGTTGAGGCTCTGTTCCTTGTTGGCGTCCGGCAGCACCACGGCGTGGTTCTTGGCGCCCATCATGCACTGCACGCGCTTGCCGGCCAGCGAGGCGCGGTTGTACACGTGGGTGCCGACGCGGGTGGAACCCACGAACGAAACGGCCTTGATATCCGGGTGGTCGCAGATCGCGTTGACCACGTCTTCGCCACCGTGCACGACGTTCAGCACGCCCTTGGGAATGCCGGCTTCCAGCGCCAGTTCGACCAGGCGCATGGTGACCATCGGGTCCTGCTCGGACGGCTTGAGGATGAAGGTATTGCCGGTGGCGATGGCCATCGGGAACATCCACAGCGGAATCATCGCCGGGAAGTTGAACGGGGTGATGCCCGCGCAGACGCCGAGCGGCTGCAGCAGGGTGTAGGTGTCCACGCCGTTGGCCACGTTGTTGGCCAGCTCGCCGAGTTGCAGGTTGCCGATCGCGGCAGCGTGCTCGACCACTTCCAGGCCACGGAACACATCGCCCTCGGCATCCGGCACGGTCTTGCCCTGCTCGGCGCTGAGGATGTGGGCCAGCTCGCTCATGTTCTCGCGGATCAGCTGCTGGTACTTCAGGAAGATGCGCGCGCGGGTGCCGATCGGGGTCTTGCGCCAGGTCTTGAACGCTTCCTTGGCCGAGGCGACGGCCGCGTCGACTTCACCGGGGGTGGCAAACGGAACCTGGGCCAGGACGTCCTGGGTGGCCGGATTGACCACGTTCTGCCACTGCGAGCTGGCCGATTCGATGAACTGGCCATCGATCAACATACGGATACGGGGCGCTGCAACAGTCATGGACAATCCCGGCGGGTTGAAAGTTGTTTGCATTATTCACAATGCCATCCTCGATTTCCGGGCTGTATGCGCTTAATCTGGCCAATCTCCGCTACGATTTTTGTGAATTCTGTGAATAGTCAGCCCGTCCAACGCCAGATCGGCCTGCGCCTGCTCAAGCTGCGCGAGCAGCGCGGCTACAGCCAGCTGGCGCTGGCCAAGGCGCTGGGGCTGTCGGCCAGCTACCTGAACCAGATCGAGCGCAACAAGCGGCCGCTGACCCCGGCGGTGCAGGGCAAGCTGCGCGACGTACTGGGCGACGTCAGCGAGCTGTTCGAGGTCGATGACCCCGGCGCGCTGCAGGAATCGCTGGGCGAGACTCTGCGCGACCTGGGCCTGGCCGATGTCAGCAGCACCGAACTGCGCGCGATGGCCGGCAACCTGCCGCAGATCAGCCGTGCCCTGCTCGACCTGCACCGCCGCCACCTGATGCTGCGCGAGCATGCCGCCGCGCTGGAGTTCCAGCTGGGCGATGTGCATGCCGGGCAGGCGCTGCCCGCGGGCGACCAGGTCCGCGATTTCTTCAATCGCATGCACAACCACATCCCCGAGCTGGATGACCTGGCCGAGCAGTTGTTCGGCGAATGGGGGCTGGTGGCCGGGCATGTGGCGCCGCGCCTGCGCCAGCTGCTGGCCGACCGCCACGGCGTGCTGGTGGAAGTGGGGCCGCTGCAGGCCGGGCGCGAGAAGCGCGTCTACGACGGCGGCAGCCGCACCTTGTGGCTGCCCGACTACCTGGAGCCGGGCCAGCAGGCGTTCCAGATGGCGGCCGAGCTGGCCCTGCTCGGCTATGCGGCGCAGATCGATGCGGTGATCGCACGCGCCGGGTTTGGCGAGGCAGAGCAGATCGCGCAGGCGCGGATCGGCATGTCCAACTACTTCGCCGGTGCGCTGGTGATGCCGTATGCGCAGTTCCTGCGCGCGGCCGAGCACAGCGCGTACGACATCGATGCGCTCGCCCATCGCTTCGGCGTGGGCTTCGAGGCAGTCTGCCACCGCTTGAGCACGCTGGCCCGGCGTAGTGCACCGGGCCTGCCGTTCTTCTTCATCCGCGTGGACCGCGCCGGCAATGTCTCCAAACGGCATTCGGCCACCGATTTCCACTTCTCACAGGTGGGTGGCTCGTGCCCATTGTGGATCGTGTACGAAGCCTTCAACCAACCCGGGCGCGTACTGACCCAGACCGCGCGGATGCCTGACGGACGCCGCCACTTCTGGCTGGCGCGGCAGGTGAGCAGCGGCCCGATCGGACATGGCCAGCCGCGCAAGACCTTCGCGGTGGCGCTGGGCTGCGATCTGCAGCACGCCGAGCGGTTGATCTACACGCGCGGGCTGGATATCCAGAGCCCGGGCAACTCGGTCTCGATCGGCCCGGGCTGCCGGGTATGCCCGCGCGAGGATTGCATGCAGCGCGCGTTCCCGCAGCTGCCGGGGCGGGGATGATGCGGCCCGGTGGCGGAAACCCTCAGTAGATCGGCGTCACCTTCATCTGCGGCAGCGGCCGTGGCGCACCGTCGGTGAGGTCCGGCCCGAGGTCTTCCCACGTCTGGCCCTGCTCGACCATGTGCCGCCACAACTGCTGCGATTCGCGACGTTTGTCTTCCGAGCTCAGGCGGTAGGACGGCGGCACCGGCGTGCCGGTGGCCACACTTTGATACGCCGCTTGGTATGCCGCCACGCGTTGTGCGGGGTCATCGGTGCGCGCCACATCCAGCGTGTAGCGCTGGTAGGCCGAGGCCAGATTGCGCCAGCGGATCCAGTAGTGGTTCGCGAAGGAGAAATCGCAGAAGCGCTCGCCGGCGATGCTGCCCTTGTCGGCGATGCGGCTGAGCACGGCCTGTGGCATGTCCAGATTCATGCCGCCCTCGTCGCCCTCCAGCGCGACATGCACGATGCGGTCGCGGTACCCCGGCGCACGCGCCTGCAGCACATCGCGCCAGTTCTGCATGGTCGATACGATCGAGAACAGAAAGCCGGACATCTCCGCGGCGGCCAGCGGCTGCGCGATGGAATGGTAGGTACGCTGCCAGCCATGGCGGTTCTCGGTCGGCAGGAAGACCGCCTGCTCCGCCCGCGCATGCGCATCGCCGTGGGCCAGCACGCTCACGGCGTCGGCAGGCTGCGCGTAGACGAGATTGATGCCGAAGGTCGGCCAGCGCGGCAACGCGGCGTCGAACAGATGGATCGGGAAATTGCTGCTGATCCCGCCATCGGAGAACCAGCACACGCGGAAGGCGGTGATCACCGGACCACAGCTCTGGCCACCACTGGTGAGCCCTTCCATGCTGTCGGCCACGTTGGTGTTGTCGCGTGGGGGCTCGGCATCGGCCACCGGCTCACAGCGGCGTTCGCGACGGGCCGGCTCGTGCAGCGGCACCGCGCTGATCAGCAGCGGGAAGCTCAGGCTCATGCGCGTGGCGACCAGTACTGGCAGTTCCTCGCCATCGACCAGACGGTAGTAATCGCGCCCATCGACCCGCTCTGGTGCGCCGGCCCGTGCAACCAGCCACGCGACCACGCTGGCCGGGAACAGCTGCGCGAACTCCTCGCGCAGGAACCAGAAGTGCGCCGCGTTGAACGGCAGCGTGCGCGGCTCGCTGTGCGACACGCAGGTGGTGATCATCTGCAGCGTGATCGCGTGCGCACCGCTGGGCTCGCCGGGATAGCGTGGGGCCGCATGCAGATCGCCGAAGGTCAATGGCTGGTCATGCGGCTTGCCGGCCAAGGCCTGCAGCTGGGTATGCAGCCAATCCGTCAGCGCCGGCGCGGAGGCGTTCGGCTGGGTGCTGCCAGTGCACAGGCCCAGCAGGTTGCGGCGGGCGACGCGGGCAACGCGCAGCGCCGAGGCCAGCACGCCGGCCCCGTAGGCGCACAGCAGCGAGGGCAGCAACGTCGCCCAGATGCCATCAATGCCACCGGCCAGGTAACCGATGCCCAGCAGGCCGGCCAGCGACACCAGCACCTCCAGCGGCGCGATCGCGAATACCGCCGCGAGCAGACAGGCGATCTTGCGCAGCAGGCCGGCCTTGCCGGTGAGCATCACCAGCAGGCGATACGCGGTACGCGCGCCATATGCCGGCTGGAACAGACTGTGGATGAAGCCCTGCCGGGACAGCTGCGCCGAGACCTCGGCCAACCCCGGAAAGCCCACCGCCGCCGCGACCGGCTCACCGGCCTGGCGGCGCCGGTCGCCCAGCGCGGCCGCCGCTGCCACGGCGGCGGCAATGGCGCCGGCCGAGGTGCCGCCGATGCTCTTGAAGCGGTACTCGCGCGCCAGCGACAGCACCGCGTTGGGATACACGATGCCGCTGGTGATGCCGCCCTTCATGACCAGATCGCAGTACTTGTCCGCCACGTTGCCGTCCTCTGTCCGCCCGTGCGCGGCCGATCCACGCACCCTCCCCCGCTGTCCCTGCAACGATGCCCGGGCCGGGGAGGTCGATGACGACAGTATCGCCTGCGCGCTTCTCAGGGCCTGAGAAGCGCGGCACGGAACGGCTTATTTGGCGTTGCCGGACTGCGGCACGCGCCGCACCTGGGAGAGGTCGTAACCGAGCGCGGCGATGCGGGTCATCGCGGCCTGGTAATCCGCATCGGAGATGGTCGGGGTACGCGCCATCAGCCACATGTAGTCGCGCTTGCTGCGGCCCACGATGGTCTGCTTGTAGTCCGGGTCCAGATCCACGATCACGTACTCGGCCTGGATCGGCCAGATGAACTGCATGCCCCAGATCGCGCCGCCGGTGCCTTCCTTGACCGTTCCGACCGGGTGCATGGTCTTGATCGGTGCCTGGAAGCTGCCCTTGCGATAACGGAAGGTGGTCTGGATGCGGCCGTCCGGACGCAGTGCGTAGGACTCCACCGCATCGAACGCTTCACGTTCGGGCCGGCTGGGGATATGGGCGATCACATACCAGTCGCCCATGAAGCGCGGCACGTCCACATGCGCCACGGGCGGGATCGGACGGGTGTTGCCGCTGCAGCCGCCGAGCATCATGCCGACGACCAGCAGGGGAACGAGAACACGGATGGACATGACGGCTTGCTCCAGTAACGTGGGGTGATCACGGACGGTTGAACAGGTAGTGGGCCACCTGCCACTGCTGGCCCTGCTGGTAGCCGAACAACTCTGCACAGGCCATCCAGAACATGCGCCAGCGCTGGTGCCACAACGCAGCCGAGGCATCGCCGTAGGTCTGGCGCAGCACAGCCATCACGGCTTCTTTCTCGCGGTCCTGGTTGGCCAGCCAGTGGTTGGCGGTGCGCTCGTAGTGGGTGCCATCCAGCAGCCAGCGCTGCTGCAGCTGCAGGTGCTGCTGGAAGAACAGCAGCGTATCGGCCGCGGGCATCAGGCCACCGGTGAAGAAGTGGCGGCCCATCCAGTTGTCCTCGCCCTCGGTCTCGAACGGGTACATCAGCGTGCGGTGCACGAAAATATGCACGAACAGCTTGCCCTCCGGCCGCAGCCAGCGGTGGATGCGCTGCAGCAGCTGCGGGTAGTTGCGCATGTGCTCGAACATCTCGATCGAGACGCAGCGATCGAAGGTCTCCGCATCCAGCATCAGATGATTCACGTCACGGGTCAGCACGGTGACGTTGATCAGGCCACGTGCACGGCACTGACCCAGGATGTACTCGCGCTGGCTGTTGGAGTTGGAGACGGCGGTGATCTGCGCGTTCGGGTAGCGCTCGGCCATCCACAGCGTCAGCGACCCCCAGCCGCAGCCCAGCTCCAGGATGTGTTGCCCATCGGCCAGCTGTGCGCGCTCGCCGTACAGCGCGAGCATCGCCTCTTCGGCTTCGTCCAGCGTTTCAGTGCCGGTGGCGTAGTAGCAGCTGCTGTACTTCAGGCGCTTGCCCAGGCAGCGATGGAAGAATTCGGCCGGCACTTCGTAATGCTGCCGATTGGCCGCATCCACATGCAGCGCGACCGCGCTGCTGGCCAGCCCGGCGATGCGTGCGGCAAAGCGCTGCGACTGGACCTGCTGGCCACCGGCAAGCTCTTCGCGCAGGCGCTGCTCGCACTGGCGGCGGATGCCCAGCCGCAACAGCGTATCGGGAAGCAGCCCGCGCTCGGCCAGGCCGGTCAGGCCCGGTGCGTAGTCCGGCAGCGGAAGACGGTCACTGGCGACATTCATGGGGCAGATTCCTTGCGGGCAGACGACGAACGGGAGGGGAACCACGGAAACAGCATCGGCGTGGTGCGTTGGTACTCGCGGTAATCCTCACCGCGCGAGCGCAGCGCCTGCGCCTCGGTGAAGGGAATGCCGCTGACCCAGCGCAGGAACACGTACATCACCAGCGGGCCGGACCACGCCAGCCACCACAACGGCGACTGCACGGCCAGCAGCACGTAGGTGAACCAGTGCAGCCATTCGAAGAAATAGTTGGGATGCCGCGAGTAGCGCCACAACCCATCGCGGCAGGTCTTGCCCTTGTTGGCCGGATCGGCGCGGAAGCGCGCCAGCTGACGATCCGCCAGCGATTCGCCACCCACGCTCAGCAGCCACATCGCCACGGCCGCGATCACCCAACCCCAGCCATGTGCTTCCGGATTCACCGACACCGCCACGAAGGGCAACGCGAACAGCACGATCAGCAGTGCCTGGAACTGGAAGAAGCCGAAGATCTTTCCCTGATGGCCGTTCCAGTGCTTACGTAGATGCTGGTAGCGACCATCCTCGGGCTCGCTGCGCACGCGGTGCCACAGGTGCAGCGCCAGGCGTGAACCCCACAGCCCGCCCAGCACCGCCAGCGCGATCCTCGGCATCGCCGCGCCATCGCCGAGCAGTGCGAGCAACAGCGCAGACGCGCCCACACCCTTGGCCCAGAGCACATCGACCACGCCGATGTTCTGGTGCCGGCGCTGCCACCACCAGCCCCAGGTCATGATCACGGCGGCGTACAGCCACACCACCCACAGCATCTTCATCGTGTGTCTCCTGGAGCAAGTGTGGCGAGGGGTACCGCACGTGTCTGCCAATGACGGGCGCACGCCGCAAGCACCGGCAATGCGATCGCCCAGCCCAGGCCGAGCAGCAGCACGCCGTGCCACTGCGGCGCGGCGAACACCACCGACGACCAGCCGCGCGCGGCGGACAGATATGCCAGCGGGGCCAGCAGCAGGCCAACCAGCGCTGCCGCAACCAGATGCCGCTGCAGCACCGCGAATGACACTGTGAGCGTCATCGCGAACGCGGCCCACAGCGCGAGGATCCAGACCGGGGCGATCCACGCGGGATCATTGCCGGCCGCGTACAGCACCCAGCCGGAGGCGCCGGCCAGCCCGTCTACGACCAACCCGCAGGCGATCGCCACCAGCATCAATCTGATCTCCACTGACGGCTGCGCGGACCAGACCAACTGAGTGCCCACGTAAACCGCCGCCGCCAACAGCCCGGGCCAGCGCAGCCCATGGCCGGCCCCGATCACCGCGCACAGCCAGACCAGCTGGTTGCCGATCACGTTGGCCCAGAAACGTGGCACCTCAGCCCTCCCCCGCAATCAATGCGGGCCGGTAGCCCGGACGCGCCATCAGCAGGTGCGAGACACCGATGGAGCGCTCCAGGAAGCCACCTTCGCAGTACGCCAGGTAGAACTCCCACATGCGGATGAAGCCCGCATCGAAGCCCTGTGCACGCACCGCCGGGAGCTGGGCCAGGAAGCGCTGTCGCCACGCGCGCAGCGTCAGTGCATAAGACGGGCCGAAGTCGTGCTGGCCGATCAGCTGCAGATCGCTGCTGCGGGTCTTGGCGGCGACGATGGCGTTGATCGAGGGGATGAAGCTGCCGGGGAACACGAAGCGCTTGATGTAATCGACGCTCCGCCGCGCCTGCTCGTAACGCTGGTCTTCGATGGTGATGGCCTGCAGCAGCGCCAGACCATCATCCTTGAGCAGGCGGGTCAGCGTGGCGAAGTAGGTGTCCAGGTACTGCGCGCCGATCGCCTCGATCATCTCGATGGAAACGAGCTTGTCGTACTGCCCGTCCAGATCGCGGTAATCCTTGAGCAGCAGGGTGACCTTGTCCTGCAGCCCGGCCGCCTCGACCCGCTGCCTGGCCAGCGTGTACTGCTCGACTGAGATGGTGGTGGTAGTGACGTGGCAGCCGATATGGCGGGCGGCGTACAGCGCAAAGCCGCCCCAGCCGGTGCCGATCTCGACCACGCGATCGGCCGCGGTCACCTGCAGCTGCTCGCAGATGCGGGCCAGCTTGCGCTCGGACGCCGCCTCCAGCGTGTCTTCCGGGCGGGCATACAGCGCCGAGGAGTACATCAGGTCCGGCGACAGGAACAGCGAGAAGAACGGATTGCCGAGGTCATAGTGCGCGGCGATGTTGCGGCGGCTGCCTTCGCGCGTGTTGCGACGCAGGCGGTTCCAGCCTTTCAGCAGCCAGCCGCCAATGCGCGCCGGGCCGCCCTCCATGCCATCGAGCAGATCGCGGTTGCGCACCAGCAACTGCACCAGCGCGACCAGGTCATCGCAGCGCCAGTCACCGCGGATGTAGGCCTCGCCCGCCCCGACACTGCCCTGCGCGGCCACCGCGCGGTAGAAACCGGGATCGTCCACCCAGACCGTCACCTGTGGCGTGGCCTTCGGATCGCCGATCACCACATCGCCCACGGCATCGCGCAGCCGCAGATGCCCGCCGCGCAGCGGTGCCAGCTGCGCCAGCAGGCGCCCGCGCAGGAACCCTTCAAGGGTGGACGGTTGCGGCACGGTCACCGCACGGGTCATGTCGTTCATGGGGATTTTCCGGCAAGAGAAGGATGGTCGTGGACGGGGTTGCGCTTGAGCCACAGGCGCAGCGCCTGCCAGTGGATCGCGGCAACGACCTTGAGGGTCATCAGCGGGTAGCGCAGCAGCACGCCGGCCAGGCCACGACCGGTGAGCGGATGGCGCTGCATCACCAGATCGGCATCGAACTGGCACACACCCTCTCGCCACACCTGCATGTGCACGTGCAGGTCATCGCCCGGCGCGGTGAAGCGCCAGCGGTACTCGCAGTCCATCTGCATGAAGGGAGAAACGTGGAACTGCTTGTCGAACGACCAGCACAGCGCGCGGCCCTGGGCATCGGCCTGCGCCACCGGCAGCACGTAGGCGTGGCGCTCCTTCCAGGGCGTGTTGGTGATCTCCGCCACGATGCTGTCCAGCGTGGTGCCATCGGCGGCGTAGCAGTAATAGAAGCTCACCGGATTGAAAACATGCCCGGCATAACGCGGATGCGTGAGCAGGCGGATCGGCCCGGCGGGCGCGCGGCCCAATGCCTCGGTGATGCGTGCGCGCACGGCATCGGCCAGCGGCTGATCGGGCTTACCGAGATAGTCGCTGCGGCGGAACTCGACCACGTTGCGACGGCCCACCGACCACAGCCAGCGACGCTCGAACAGACGCGGCAGTTCGTCCAGGTCCAGCAGCAGCTGCGCGATCGGATAGCCGAACGCATGCGCATGCGGCGCGTGCCGGCGATGGCGCATCCAGCCACGGTAGATCGCACTGGCGGTCATGCTGGCAGTGCCTCGGCCAGCGGCCAGTAAGACTCTGCATCCAGCGCCTGCAGCGCATCGACCACGCGGCGGGCACTGCGGATGCCATCTTCGTGGAAGCCCCAGCCCCAGTACGCGCCGGCGAACCAGGTACGGCGATGGCCCTGGATCTCGGCCCAGCGCTGCTGCGCCCGCACCATCGCGTGGTCATGTACGGGGTGGGCGTACTGCAGACGGCGCAGCACGGTGGCCGGATCGACCGCCTCGCTGCGGTTGAGCGTGACCACCAAGGGCGTCGGCGTGTCGATGCCCTGCAGCAGGTTCATGCAGTAGCTGACCGTGCACGGTGCGAGCGGGTCGCGCGGTACATGCGCATTCCAGGCGGCCCAGGCCTTGCGGTCACGCGGCAGCAGGCTGGCATCGGTATGCAGCACGACCTCGTTGGGCTGGTAGCGGATCGCGCCCAGCACCGCGCGCTCGGTGAGATCGGCATCGGACAGCAACGCCAGTGCCTGGTCGCTGTGACAGGCCAGCACCAGCTGGTCGAAGCCTTCCAGGCCGGCAGCGCTGTGTACGCGCACGCCATGCTCGTGCCGCTCCACGCCGAACACCGGACACTCCAAGCGCTCGCGCACTTGCCAGCGGCTGCGCAGTGCATCGACGTACCTGGCCGAACCGCCCTGCACCACCCGCCACGGCGCGCGCCCGGTCATCTGCAGCATCTGGTGATTGGCCATGAACTGCACGAGATAGCGCGCCGGGAAGGCGGCCAGGCTGGCCGTCGGCGACGACCACAGCGCCGAGGCCATCGGCAGCAGGTGTTCGTCGATGAAGGTGCGGCCGTAACGGCCCTGTGCCAGGAACTCGCCCAGCGACGGGCCTTCATCGTCGCTTTCCAGCAGCGCCGGTGCCTCGCGGTAGAACCGGCGCAGATCCCGCAGCATGCCCCAGAAGCGCGGCGAGAGCAGATTGCGGCGCTGACAGAACAGGGTGTCCAGCGAGGTCGCGTTGTACTCCAGCCCGCTGCGCTCGCTGTGCACCGAAAAGCTCATCGTGGTCGGCTGCGACGCCACCCCCAGCTCGTCGAACAGGCCGGTCAGCAATGGGTAGTGGGCGGGGTTGAACACGATGAAGCCGGTGTCCACCGCCTGCGTGCGGCCATCGACCTCCACCTCATGCGTATGGGTGTGACCCCCGAGGTAGTCATTGGCCTCGAACAGCGTCACTTCATGCTGCTGGCTCAGCCACCACGCACTGGAGAGGCCGGCGATACCCGATCCGATCACGGCGATACGCATGTCAGTGCTCCGCCTTGGCCAGCACCCAGGCCGGCACAGGTTTGAGATCACGTACCAGCCCGAGCGCGGCCATCGCACGCAGGCCATACCAGGTGACATCCACTTCCCACCAGTAGAAGCCCTGACGCGCGGTGCCCGGGAAAAAGTGGTGGTTGTTGTGCCACCCTTCGCCGAAGGTCAGCAGGGCGAGCCACAGGTTGTTGCGGCTGTCGTCACCGGTGTTGAAACGCTGGCGGCCGAAGCGGTGCGCCAGCGAGTTGATGGTCACCGTGGCGTGGAACAGCACCACGGTGGAAATGAAGAAGCCCCACACCAGCATCTGCCCACCGCTGGTGCCCCACGACGGCGCGATACGTTCCAGCAGTGCACCCAGGCCGAACAGTGCCGCGGCCAGCGCGATCGGCACCAGCGTGTCGAAGCGGTCCAGCCAGCGCAGTTCGGGGTACTTGGCGAGATCGGGAATGCGTGACCAATCCGTGCGGAAGCCTTCCACCGTCAGGAACCAGCCCATGTGGCTCCACCAGAAGCCATGCACCGAGGGCGAATGTGGATCGGCGGCGGTATCGGTATGGCGGTGATGGTTGCGATGATGCGCCGCCCACCACAACGGGCCGCGCTGCACGCTGGAGGCGCCGATCAGCGCGAAGATGAACTGCACGGCCCGCGACGTCTGGAACGTGCGGTGGGAGAAGTAGCGGTGGTAGAAGGCCGTGATCGCAAACATGCGCACCGCGTACAGCGCGACCGCCACGCCGACCGCGACCCACGACACACCCACCCAGATGACCGCCAGGCAGGCCAGGTGCATCGCCGCGAACGGGATGGCCCGCACCCAGTCCACACGCTGCGGCTGGCCGGTCACGGCAGCCGCATCGGTGCGGGTGTCGAACCAGCGCAGCAGCGTCGCCCAGCGACGTGGCTGTGCGGTGCGTCCTGCGTCCGGGGTGGGGCTGTCCGACATGACTCGCTTCTCCTGAGGCGTTAACAGGAGATACGACAGGGCACGGCGTTTGGATGCACGGATCCGGAAAAAAACCGCGACTCCGTGCGATTACAGGTTGGCGATGTCGCCCTTGGCGATGATCGGGCCGGTCGGAATGCCTTGCGGCGCACCGGTCGACGGTTCCAGCGTGATCGCCAGCACCGAGCCGTTCACAAGCGCATCACGCAGCGTGTCGGGTACGGCCACGGTATGCGCGCGGTCGATGGAGACCAGGCCCAGCGAACGCGGGGCGCCGCCGGCCGGGATCAGCCACAGCTCGGGTGCACGGCCGGCCGCATCGGCCGCGGCCGGGACCGGCACCATCAGCACCTTGCCCTGGGCCTTGTCGACCGAGGCCAGCCAGCCCGGCGTGCCATCGTCGTGCAGCAGCGGCGTGACCGGCTTGGTGGCCTGCTCCGGCTCGGCCGGTGTCGTCGGCGCGGTCGGCGTCACCGCCACCGGCGAGAGCGAAGGCGCGGTCGGCTCCAGATCGCGGCGGCTGAACACCGCCACCAGTGCCAGCGCAGCAGCCAGCGCGGTCATGCCCTGCCAGAAACCGGTGCGCTGCCACACCCGAGGCGAGGCGGCCGTTGCGGCTGGCCAGCCGAGCGAGGTGCGGATGCGCGGCCACAGATGCGCGGGCACCGCTTCGGTACCGAGCGACTCGAGCAGGGGCGCAAGGCGGTTCTCCCACTGGGCCACCAATCGCGCGAAGCCGGGATCGCTGGCGATGCGGCGTTCAACCTCGGCACGCTGGGCGGCATCGAGTACGCCCAGCACGTATTCGCCGGCCAGGATGTCGGCGCTCGGCGGCTCGCCGTCGTCGTGCAGATCGTGGAGGTCGCGAACGTTCATCGTTCCAGGCACACCCGCAGTTGACCCAGCCCGCGGCGGATCCAGCTCTTCACCGAGCCCAGCGGCGAACCGATGCGGCGCGCCAATTCTTCATAGCTCGCGCCATCGAGGAAGGCCAGCCGGATCAAGGATCGCCGGCGCGGTTCCAAGGTTTCCAGGCACGCCTGCAGGCGCTCGTGGTCGGAGGCCTGCTCGGCGGCAAAGGCAGGCTGTGGCGCGAGATCGGGAATCTCTTCCGCCACCGACAGATCATCCAGCACGCGCGGCGGCGCGGCGCGCAGGCGGTCGATCGAGCGGTTGCGCGCCAGCATCGACAGCCAGGTCATGGCCGCCGCCTTGGCGCGGTCGAACTGCGCCGCCTTGTTCCAGACCGTGGTGAAGACGTCCTGCAGTACCTCTTCGGCATCGCCGCGGTCGCGCAGCACGTGCAGGCAGATCGCGAACAGGCGGCCAGAGGCCAGCTGATAGACCGATTCGAAGGCCTGGCGATCGCCAGCGGCCACCCGGGCGAGCAACTCGTCCAGACGGTGGGATGCGGCGGTGGCGGCAGCGTCCAGCTCGGGCATCGCAGGCTCAATGTCGATAACGGGCGTATCGGCATCGTCCTTGCTTGCGAGGCTGGCTGCAAGGGGGCGCTCAGGCACCGCATGTCTTCACCAGCGGCTGCGTACGCGCGGCGGACAACTCTGCCGCAGGCGTGGCAACGGGAGCCGCCGGAAACTCGACCCGCACCTGCGGGTACTTGCCCTTCTCATCGCGGACGTTGCCGGTGCCGGTGAACTGCAGCAGCCGCTGGTCCGCGGTGGCATAGACCAGGGTGACCGGGGGCACCGCGAAACCGAACCACGCATCGAGCTTCATCTGCAACTGCTCGGCCGGTTGACCCTGCCAGGTCACCGCACCCGTGCGTTGCACTTTCAGCGGCACCAGGCGCTGACGGCTGGGCAGCAGGAACTGGAACGCCACGCTCTGCCCCGCCTGCAACGCCGCCCAATGGCTGCGCACCGCCGCGTCGAAACCGGCATCCACCACCGCGCCCGGCGGAACCGCGATGGCGCGGCTGAATGTCGGTGCCTGCGCGCTGGCACGGACCGATACCTGGCGGGTAGCGGCACCGCCGCGCACGCCTTCCTGATACCCATCGCGGCCATCGTCCAAGGTGAAATCAGGCGTCTGCGGGCTGCCCTGCGGGGTCATCCACTTGCGCGCAAACGGGCGCCCATCGCTGCAGCGGTACAGCACCAGCCGCGACTGTGCGCTTGCCGGCCCCTGCAGCCAATGGGTCTCGCGGTAGAGCAGGCGCCCATCGGCGGTGGCGTACGCGCGGCCTTCCTGGCGCTGCACGGTCTGCGCGGCGGCACTCACGGGGGCGGCGATCACCGACAGCAGCAGGATCAGGCAGGGCAAGGGCTGGCGCATGGGGGTCCAAACGGGCGGGCTTGCAGGGAGATACGCAGTTGACGGTGGTTTGGATGCAGTGGGGTGAATCGGGCAAACGACTTGACCATCGCTCGCCTTCGGCCTACCTTGTGCTCGCCGAAGGTATCCATCGCTTCATGCAGATGAAGGGATGGATTTAAACGGGAATCCGGTGAAGGCGCCTCGCGCGCCCATTCCGGAGCTGCCCCGCAGCGGTGAATGGAAACGACTCCTGCCAACAGCACTGGGCCTTCGCGCCTGGGAAGCGGCAGGTACTAGGTGGGCGCCCGCGCCCGTGTCCATCAGCCCGAATACCGGCCCCGGCCGGAGGACATGACCGTCCTCCGATTCGACCTGGAACGTCCGCGGGGAGGTTGCCGGGGTCTGCCGCCATGCCGCCTGCATGGCGCTGCCCCCGTGCGTCCGCTTCACGGCATCCGGTTCGCCCGCGGGGGCGAAGGTCGCTGGCGGGGCGGAACGGGCTGCAAGGCCCCGGACGGCGCGCGGTTCCTTCGTTCCTCAATGCCCCTACGCAATGAGGACACGTTCCAATGACCACTGTTACCAATTTGGGTTTTCCGCGCATCGGCGCCAAGCGCGAACTCAAGCGCGCGCTCGAAGCCTTCTGGTCCGGCGAGAGCAGCGCCGCGTCGCTGCAGGACACCGCGGCCGAGCTGCGTGAACGCCACTGGCAGCTGCAGCGCGAGGCCGGCGTGGATGTGCCGCCGAGCAACGATTTCAGCCTGTATGACCAGGTGCTGGATGCGGCCTTCCTGTTCGATGCGATCCCGACCCGCTACCGCGCGCTCGCCGATGCCGAGCCGCTGAGCGGCTATTTCGCGATGGCGCGTGGCCTGCAGCGCGATGGCATCGACCTGCATGCGCTGGAAATGACCAAGTGGTTCGATACCAACTACCACTACCTGGTGCCCGAACTGCACGCCGGCCAGACCTTCACGGTGCGCGGCGACAAGCCGCTGGCCGAATACCGCCAGGCCAAGGCGCTGGGGATCGAGACCCGTCCGGTGCTGATCGGCCCGGTGACCTTCCTGCGTTTGTCCAAGACCACCGACGGCAGCAACGCACTGGACCTGCTGGATGCACTGCTGCCGGTGTATGTGCAGCTGCTGGGCGAGCTCAAGGCGGCCGGCGCGGCGTGGGTGCAGCTGGATGAGCCGCTGCTGGTGCAGGACCTGGACGAGGCCACACGTGCTGCCTACGAGCATGCCTACGCGGTACTGGCCCAAGCTGCCCGCCCCAAGGTGCTGGTGGCGACGTACTTTGGTGCGCTGGAGGACAACCTCGCGCTGGCCGCCTCGCTGCCGATCGATGGCCTGCATGTGGATCTGGTCCGTGCGCCGGAACAGCTCGATGCGGTGATCAAGGCGCTGCCGGCCGGTCGCGTGCTGTCGGCCGGGCTGGTCAACGGCCGCAACATCTGGCGCACCCACCTGGACAACGCGCTGGTGCTGGCGCGCTACGCGCACGGCCATGTCGGCAGCGATGCGCTGTGGCTGGCGCCGTCGTGTTCGCTGCTGCATACCCCGGTCGATCTGGACCACGAAAAGAAGCTCGATGACGAACTGCGCAGCTGGCTGGCGTTCTCCCGGCAGAAGCTCGGCGAGCTGCGCGTACTGGCCGACGCGATCGATGCACCGGCGCGTGCCGAAGCACCGCTGGCTCATTCGCGTGCGTGCATCGAATCGCGCCGTCGTTCGCCGCGCGTGCACAACACGGCCGTCGCCGCGCGCCTTTCCTCGCTGACCCCGGCCGATGCACAGCGCCACAGCCGCTACCCGCAACGCCACCTGGCCCAAGCCGCCGCGCTGAAGCTGCCGCGCTTCCCGACCACCACGATCGGTTCGTTCCCGCAGACGCTGGAGGTGCGTGAGGCGCGTGCCCGCAACAAGGCCGGCAAGCTCTCCGATGCGGACTACGATGCGTTCCTGGCCACCCAGACCGAGCACTGCGTGCGCGTGCAGGAGCAGATCGGGCTGGACGTGCTGGTGCACGGCGAGTTCGAGCGCAACGACATGGTCGAGTACTTCGGCGAGCAGCTCGATGGCTTTGCCTTCACCAAGAATGGCTGGGTGCAGAGCTACGGCTCGCGCTGCGTGAAGCCGCCGGTGATCTTCGGCGATGTGACCCGCCCTCAGCCGATGACGGTGCGCTGGTCGCAGTACGCGCAGTCGCTCACCCAGCGGCCGATGAAGGGCATGCTGACCGGCCCGGTGACGGTGCTGCAGTGGTCATTCGTACGCGACGACCAGTCCCGCGCGGACACCTGTCGCCAGATCGCACTGGCCCTGCGCGATGAAGTGACCGACCTGGAAGCGGCCGGGATCGGCGTGATCCAGATCGACGAGCCGGCGATCCGCGAAGGACTGCCGCTGCGCCGCGCGCAGTGGCGCGAGTACCTGGACTGGGCAGTCGAAGCCTTCCGGATCAGTGCCAGCGGCGTGCGCGATGCGACCCAGATCCACACGCACATGTGCTATTCCGAGTTCAACGACATCATCCACTCGGTGGCTGCGATGGACGCGGACGTGATCTCGATCGAAACCTCGCGCTCGCGCATGGAGCTGCTGGATGCCTTCGTGCGCTTCCAGTATCCCAACGAGATCGGCCCGGGCGTGTACGACATCCACTCCCCCCGCGTACCCGACAAGGCCGAGATGCTGGCACTGCTGCGCAAAGCCGCCGAGGTGCTGCGTCCCGAGCAGATCTGGGTCAACCCGGATTGCGGCCTGAAGACCCGTGGCTGGCCGGAAACCCGTGCCGCGCTGGAAGCGCTGGTGGCCGCCGCGCGCGAACTGCGCGAGGAAACCGCCGACGCCAACGCCGCCTGATCCGACCCTTGTAGACAGCCCCAAGGACCCCATCGCCGCCGTTGCCGGCGGTGGGGTCGACGAGAAACGCATGAACCCGCATGACCTGACACCGATCGACCGCCCGACCCTGTCCCTGCCCGACGGCCACACCAAGCTGCTGCTGCACTCGTGCTGCGCGCCCTGTTCGGGCGAGGTGATGGAAGCGATCACCGCCTCCGGTATCGACTACACGATCTTCTTCTACAACCCCAACATCCACCCGGTAAAGGAATACGAACTGCGCAAGCAGGAGAACATCCGCTTCGCCGAGAAGCATGGCGTGCCGTTCGTCGACGCTGACTACGACACCGACAACTGGTTCGCCCGCGCCCGCGGCATGGAGAACGAGCCCGAGCGCGGCATCCGCTGCACGATGTGCTTCGACATGCGCTTCGTGCGCACCGCGTTGTATGCGCACGAGAACGGCTTTGCGGTGATCAGCAGCTCGCTGGGCATCTCACGCTGGAAGGACATGAACCAGATCAACGATTGTGGCCACCGCGCCGCCGCACACTACCCGGGCATCCAGTACTGGGATTACAACTGGCGCAAGGGCGGCGGCGCCGCGCGGATGGTGGAGATCAGCAAGCGCGAGCAGTTCTATCAACAGGAATACTGCGGCTGCGTGTACTCCCTGCGCGACGCCAACCGCCACCGTCGCGAGACCGGCCGCGAGCGGATCAAGCTGGGCGTGCTGTACTACGGCGACGGGACCTCGAAGCAGGGCGACGCCGACTGACCGTTGCGGGGGCGTCGGCTAGACTGGACGCCCCCACAGCCGTGAAGCCGCCATGAGCCGTTACCCCGCCGATGTCGCGTTGGTCGTGATCGACCTGCAGCCGGACTTCATGCCCGGTGGCGCACTGGCCTGCGTGGACGGCGATGCGATCGTGCCGGACATTGCCGCCCTGCTCGCCGAACGCCGGTACGCCACCGTGGTGGCGACCCAGGACTGGCACCCGGCCGACCACGCCTCCTTTGCCAGCCAGCACCCGGGGCATCTCCCGTTCGAAGCGATCCTGCTGCACGCGCAGCCGCAGACCCTATGGCCGGACCACTGCGTACAAGGCAGTGACGGCGCCGTGCTGCATCCGGGCGTGGACTGGACGGTGGCCGACCTGATCCTGCGCAAGGGCACCCGGCGTGAGGTGGACTCGTACAGCGCCTTCCGTGAGAACCATGGCCCCGACGGCACCCGCCCGGCCACCGGACTGGCGGGCTGGCTGCATGAGCGCGGCATCCGCGAGGTGCACGTGTGCGGTCTGGCGCGCGATTACTGCGTGTTGTGGAGCGCGCAGGATGCGGTGAAGTCCGGGTTCCGGGTCAAATTCCTGTGGGACCTGACCCGGCCGGTCACCGAGGCCAATGGCGGCATGGTGCGTGAGGCGTTGGCGAAGGCGAAGATCGCGCTGATCTGACGGGCGAGTCAAGGCGCCGGCCGGAACGGCGTACCGACCAACGGTCGGTACCTACCGGATCAAAGAACGACCGTCGGGTGCCGGCCGTGCGCTGGTAGTGCCGGCCGCTGGCCGGCTCCCGATACCGTTTGGGTCGTGCGATGAGCCGGCCAGCGGCCGGCACTACCGGAGTGTCGTACCCACCAACGGTCGGTACCTACCGGTCAGCGGAAGACGACGGTGCGATGCCCGTTGCGCAGGATGCGATGCTCCACATGCCGGCGTACCGCGCGCGCCAGCACCTGCGATTCGGTGTCGCTGCCCAGCCGCACCAGATCGCGCGGCGTCATCGCGTGATCCACACGCGCGACGTCCTGCTCGATGATCGGGCCTTCGTCCAGATCCGGGGTCACATAGTGCGCGGTGGCGCCGATGATCTTGACCCCACGCGCGTGCGCCTGGTGATACGGCTGCGCGCCTTTGAAGCTGGGCAGGAAGCTGTGGTGGATGTTGATCGCCCGCCCGGCCAAGGCCTCGCACAGGCGCGGCGACAGAATCTGCATGTAACGCGCCAGCACCACCAGGTCGATCTGCTCGCGCTCGACCAGATCGATGATCTGCTGCTCCTGCACGGCACGGTTGTCCGCGTTGACCGGCAGGTGATGGAACGGCACGCCGTAGGAGCCGGCCAGGGCGGCGAAGTCCTCGTGATTGGAGGCCACCGCCGCGATGTCCACCTGCAGCTGCCGGCTGTGCGCGCGGAACAGCAGGTCGTTGAGGCAATGCCCCTGCTTGCTGACCAGCACCAGCAGGCGCGCACGGCGGCGGGCGTCATGCAGTTGCCAGTCCATCCCGAACTCGGCGGCCAGGGTGGCCATGCGGGCTTCCACGTCGCCCAGTGACTGCTCGGCGGCACGGTCGAAATGCACGCGCAGGAAGAACCGGCCGCTCTCGTCGTCGCCGAACTGCTGGGCATCGAGGATGTTGCAGCCCAGCTCGAACAGCAGGCCGGACACACGGTAGACGATCCCGGTACGGTCCGGGCATGACAGGGTGAGGATGGAATCGGGGCGCATCCGACCAGTGTAAGCGAGCACCGCCGGGCTGCGGACGATGCTCTCAGATGCAACCAAGGGCAGCGGGCCCCGCGACTACACCGACACCGGATCCACCTTCTCCACATCGATGCCATAGCGGTCGATCGCCACCTGCAGCTGGGCCCGTTCGATCCGGCCCTCGTCGGCCAGCGACTTGAGCGCGGCGAGCACGATGAAGTGGCGGTCCACTTCAAAGAACGTACGCAGTGACTCGCGCGTATCCGAGCGGCCGAAGCCATCGGTGCCCAACGCAGTGAAGCGGCGGCCGTCGATGAAGGGCCGGATCTGGTCACCGACGATCTTCATGTAGTCGGTGGCCACGATCACCGGGCCCGGGTGCGCGGCCAGGCATTGCTGCACATACGGCACCCGCGGTTCCTCCACGGGATGCAGCAGGTTCCACCGCTCTGCCGCCAGGCCATCACGGCGCAGTTCGGTGAGGCTGGTGGCGCTCCACACATCGCTGGCGATGCCGAAGTCCTGCTGCAGCAGCGTGGCCGCGGCTTCCACCTCGCGCAGGATCGCGCCACTGCCCATCAGCTGCACGCGCAGCGCCGGGTCGCTGTCGGCGGCAGCGGGGTGCAGCAGGTACAGGCCCTTGAGGATGCCCGCTTCGCTGCCTGCGGGCAGTGCCGGGTGCGGATAGGCCTCGTTGAGCACGGTGATGTAGTAGTAGATGTCTTCCTGGTCCACGTACATCCGGCGCAGGCCGTCCTGGATGATCACCGCGAGTTCGAAGTTGTAGGTCGGGTCATAGGACACGCAGCTGGGGATCACCGAGGACAGCACGTGGCTGTGGCCGTCATCGTGCTGCAGCCCCTCGCCCATCAGCGTTGTGCGGCCGGACGTGGCGCCGAGCAGGAAGCCGCGGGTACGTGCATCGGCAGCCGCCCAGGCCAGGTCGCCAACGCGCTGCAGGCCGAACATCGAATAGAAGATGTAGAACGGAATCGTGGCCAGGCCGTGGTTGCTGTACGCGGTACCGGCGGCGATCCACGAGCAGATCGCGCCGGATTCGTTGATGCCCTCCTGCAGGATCTGGCCGTCCTTGGCTTCCTTGTAATAGCTCAGCTGGCCGGCGTCCTGCGGGGTGTACAACTGGCCGAGGTAGGAGTGGATGCCGATCTGGCGGAACAGGCCTTCCATGCCGAACGTGCGTGATTCATCGGGCACGATGGGAATGATCAGCTTGCCCAGTTCGGGGTCCTTGAGCAGCGTGGTGAGGATGCGCACGAAGCCCATCGTGGTGGACTGGCCACGTTCGCCACTGCCCTGCAACTGGGTGGCGAACGCCGACAACGCCGGCACCGGCAACGGATCGACGTGGGTCACCCGCGCCGGCAGCTGGCCGCCCTGGGCCTGGCGACGCTGCGCGAAATAGCGCTCCTCAGCACTGCCCGGCGCGGGGCGCAGGTACGGCATGTCTTCCAGCTGGTCGTCGCTGACCGGCAGATCGAACCGGTCACGGAACGCACGCACGGCATCGACGCTCATCTTCTTGAGCTGGTGATTGATGTTCTGCCCTTCACCGGCCTCGCCCATGCCGAACCCCTTGACCGTCTTGGCCAGGATCACGCTCGGGCGACCATTGCCGGCGACGGCCTGCGCGTAGGCGGCGTAAACCTTCTGCGGATCGTGACCGCCGCGGGCGAGCGCCCAGATCTCGTCATCGCTCAGGTCCGCGACCAGCGCCAGCAGTTCGGGATACCTGCCGAAGAAATGCTCGCGCACGTAGGCACCGTTCTGCGACTTGAAGGTCTGGTAGTCGCCATCCACGCATTCCATCATGCGCTGGCGCAGCAGGCCGGTGCGGTCCTTCGCCAGCAGCGCGTCCCAGCCGCCGCCCCAGATCACCTTGATGACATTCCAGCCGGCGGCGCGGAAGGTGCCTTCCAGTTCCTGGATCACCTTGGCGTTGCCGCGCACCGGGCCATCCAGCCGCTGCAGATTGCAGTTCACCACGAACACCAGGTTGTCCAGGCGCTCGCGGCCGGCCACCGAGATCGCGGCCAGCGATTCGGGCTGGTCCATTTCGCCATCGCCGAGGAACGCCCAGACCTTGCGGCCCTGGTGCTCCTTCAACCCGCGGTATTCCAGGTAGCGCATGTAACGCGCCTGGTAGGCGGCGGTGAGCGGACCCAGCCCCATCGAGACGGTGGGGAACTGCCAGAAGTCCGGCATCAGCCGCGGGTGCGGATACGAAGAAAGACCCTCGCGATCGGATTCGCGGCGGAAGTTGTCCATGCGTTCGGGCGCGATGCGGCCTTCGACGAACGCGCGGCCGTAGATGCCGGGCGCCGAGTGGCCCTGGATGTAGATCATGTCGCCATCGAAGGTGTCGGTACGGCCACGGAAGAAGTGATCGAAGCCGACGTCGTACAGCACCGCCGCGGACTGGTACGTGGCGATGTGGCCACCCACGTTGGAGTGCTTGCCGGCGCGCAGCACCATGACCATCGCGTTCCAGCGGATCATCGCGTTGAGGCGGCGCTCGATGCCGAGATCGCCCGGATAGGCCGGCTGGCGCTCGACCGGAATGGTGTTGGTATACGCCGTCCAGACGCGGCCATGCAGATCCCCATGGCGGGCCGTGTCCAGCTCGGTCAACTGGTCCATCAGGTAATGCGCGCGCGGGCGGCCGGCGGCGTGGATGACCGCCTCCAGCGACTCACGCCATTCCTGGGTTTCCTGCGGGTCGGTATCGAGGGGGGCGAGCGCTGGGTTCATGTCATCTCCGGGGAAGGCGGCCAGGCCGTGCGCAGGACGCGACGGCAGCGGGGGCGGCACAGCGCGGACGCGGCGTCGCCCGGGCAACAGAGCCGGGCGAGCGGGCAACCTGGCGGTTGCGGGACAGGCACGATAAGCAGGGGGCCGCAGGGCGGGTAGACCGGATGGACTTGGCGCTTTATAAAGAAATTCTTTCCAATGGAGCGCGAGAATGGCGGCCAGCATGAACATTCTCCAGTCAATCCGCAGCTTCATCCGGACCGCCGACGCCGGCAGCCTGGCCGCAGCCGCGCGCACGCTGGGGGTCAGCCCGGCGGCGGTCGGGCAGAACATCGCCCGGCTGGAGGCGCATCTGGGTGTGCGCCTGCTCAACCGCACCACCCGTACCCTGGCCCTGACCGAGCGCGGTGCGCTGTACCTGGCCCAGGTGCGCCACATCGAGCGCGACCTGCAGCGCGCCCAGGCCGCCGTGACCGACCTCGATGCCACGCCTGAAGGGCGGCTGCGAATCGCCAGCAGCACCGCGTTCGGCCGGCACGCGCTGGCCCCGTTGCTGCCCGCGCTGCAGGCCCGCTTCCGCCGCCTGGCGATCGAGCTGCTGCTCACCGACCGCAGCGTCGACCACGCGCACGAAGACGTGGACGTGAGCATCCGGATCGAACCGCAGCTGGAGGAAGGCCTGGTGGCCCGGCCAATCGCGCAGGTGCCGTTCGTGTTCTGCGCGGCACCGTCGTATCTCGCGCGGGCCGGCGTTCCGCTCACACCGGAGGCGCTGCGCGAGCATCGTTGCCTGCTGCTGCGCTACCCGCTGGATGGGCGCTATCTGCCTTGGGGCTTCGTACGCGACGGCATGCGCTTCGATGCCGAGGTGGCCCCGGCGCTGGTCAGCGACGACATCGATGCGCTGGCCGCGATGGCGGTGGCCGGCGGCGGCATCACCCGGCTGGCGGCATTCGTGGCCGCGCCCTATCTCGCGCGCGGCGAGCTGCAGGCGCTGTTCGAACCCGGCGATGCGCAGAGCACCCAGGCCTCACCGGAGCCGATGCGGTTGTTCCTGTGCGTCAGCGATCGCCGCGATCTGACCCCGAAGGTGCGGGCGCTGATGCAGCACATCATCGAGGGGCTGCCGCCGGCGTGGCGAGTGGACGCCGGCTGAGCGCAGGGGCCGCCGCGATACGCCGCCGCCCCTGCCGATCTCAGCGCCTCAGCGTTCCGGCGCGATGAACACACCGCGGGCTTCGCGCGGTTCGCAGCGCAGGTACTGCGGTGCCGGAGCGACCGAATCGCCCAGTGCCGCGGCGGCATGCCACGGCCAGCGCGGGTCGTAGAGGATGCCGCGGGCCAGCGCGATCGCATCGGCATGACCATGGCGCAGGATCGATTCGGCCTGCGAGGGCTCGGTGATCAGCCCCACCGCGATGACCGGCATGCGCAGCTTGTGCGCCTTGATCGCCTGCGCGAACGGCACCTGGTAGCCCGGCGACAGCGGTATCTGCTGGCGCGGGTCGTTGCCACCGCTGGAGACATGCAGGAACTGGCAGCCGCGCGCGTCCAGCACATGCGCCAGGGTCGTGGTCTGCTCGATATCCCAGCCGCCTGCCACCCAGTCGCTGGCGGAGATGCGCACACCCACCGCGATGCGATCGGAGACGGCCTCGCGCACGGCATCGAACACGCGCACCAGCAGGCGCATGCGGTTCTCCAGCGAGCCACCGTACTCATCCTCGCGGCGGTTGCTCAGCGGCGACAGGAACTGGTGCAGCAGGTACCCGTGCGCGGCGTGCAGTTCGATCAGGTCCATGCCGACGCGTTCGGCGCGACGGGCCGCAGCCGCGAAGGCTTCGACCACCGCATCGATACCGGCCAGGTCCAGTTCGGTCGGCGTCGGGTCGGTCTTGGCGAACGGCAGCGCAGACGGCGCGACCGTGGGCCAGGCACGCGGATCGGATGGGTCCATCGCACCGCCACCTTCCCACGGCTTGTTGACCGAGGCCTTGCGGCCAGCGTGACCCAGCTGCACGCCCAGCGGCATCGGCGACCACTGCTTGACCGAGGCCACGACCGAGGCCAGCGCGGCTTCGGTGGCGTCATCCCACAGGCCCAGATCGGCCCAGCTGATGCGGCCTTCCGGCAGCACGGCAGTGGCTTCCAGGATCAGCAGGCCGGCACCGGACTGCGAGAGCTGCCCGAGATGGATGCGGTGCCAGTCGTTGGCAAGGCCGTCGACGCAGGAGTACTGGCACATCGGCGCGATCACGATGCGGTTGGGCAGGGTCAGCGGGCCGAAGGGGATGGAGGAGAAGAGCTGGCTCAAGGGGGGAACTCGGGAAGAGGAAATGTAACCGGGCGCCATTGCACTCCTGTGCGGCGGCGGAGGCAACCGTGCCAGTGGATCAGTGTTTCGTAGCGGCTCAGGCGGCGGCGGTTCCTGGCAGCAGGAAGGCCAGCGCCTCGGCGCAGGATTGGTCGACTTTCAGGCTCAGCAGCGCGTCGGCACGGGTGAGGCCGCGGTTGAGCGCAGCGATCGGCACCCCGGCCTGGGCGGCCGCCTGCACGAAGCGGAAGCCGGAATAGACCATCAGCGAGGAGCCGACCACCAGCACCGCATCGGCCCGCTGCAGATGGTCGTGGACGGTGGCGACCCGCTCGCGCGGCACGCTTTCACCGAAGAACACCACATCCGGCTTGAGCACGCCGCCGCAGGCCGGGCAAGCCGGCACCTGGAAGGCGGAGAAATCCATCTCCAGATCGGCATCGCCATCGGGCGCCTGCCCGGCCTCCAGATGCTCCCAGCCGGGGTTGAGCGCCAGCAGCCGGTGCTGGAATGCCTCGCGCGGGGTGCGTGCTTCACAGCCCATGCAGCGCACCTGGTCCAGCCGCCCATGCAGATCGATCACCGCCTCGCTGCCCGCCCGCTGATGCAGGCGGTCGACGTTCTGGGTGAGCAGCAGTTCGACCTGGCCCCGGGCTTCCAGCGCGGCGAGCGCGGCATGCGTGCCGTTCGGCTGGGCCCACCCGAACCGGGGCCAGCCCAGCAGGCTGCGCGCCCAATAACGCTGGCGGGTGGCCAGCTCGCCCATGAAGGCCTGGTAGGTGACCGGCGGCGTCCGCTTCCACTGCCCATCGGCATCGCGGTAATCCGGGATGCCCGAATCGGTGCTGCAGCCTGCGCCGGTCAGCACGAACAGGCGCTGGGCGCGGTCGATGAACTCGGCGAGGGGTGTGCTCATGATCAGCAGATGGGGGCGCAGGGACAGAGAGGCAATCGCTGCCCGCTTACGGGCCCGGGATGTCACCCGGCAGCGACGGGACGCTGGTCGGATGGCCGTCGGCATCCAGCGCGATCATCACGAAGTGTCCGCGCGTGCACAGCTTGCGCTCACCGGTGTGGAGGTCTTCGGCGATCAGTTCGACCTCCACCTTCATCGAGCTGCGGCCCACTTCAACGATGCGGCCGACGGTCTCCACCATCTGGCCGATGCGGATCGGCAGCTTGAAATCGACCTGGTCCGAGCGCGCGGTGACCACGGTGCGGCGGGAGTAGCGGGCGGCGGCCAGGAACGCCGCCTTGTCCATCCAGGCCAGTGCCTGGCCACCGAACAGGGTGCCCAGGTGATTGGTGTGGTTGGGGAACACGATCTCGGCCATGCGGACTTCGATGGGCGGGATGGTTTCAGGGATGGGGGTCATGGCGGGGGCCGGGAATGTGTGTGGGGTGGCGCGGATGATACGACAGGGGGTGGTTAGTCGCGTAGAGCTTGGGGCGCTTCCTTTTCTACCGGCTTGAGGAGGTCGTTGCGCGGTGGGGAGAGCGGCTTTGGCGAGTGCTTACGCGACTTGGTGTGGGAGAGGAAAAGCAGCCGAGCATGGCTCGGCTCTACCCAATGTGTGGATATCAAACGCTGCATTGATGGTCAGCGCACGTTGGTAATAACCGCCTTTCCAACCGCAATGGGAGATCCGTGGGAAGTGACCCGGGTAGGCGAATGCAGGACCGTTGGGCCGCATGGATGCGGCCCACGAGCCTACAAGGACGTATTTACGGCGGGTCCAGCATTCGCCTGCCCGGGTCACTTCTACTGGCAGCATCCGGACACCAACGCTGTTGCTTAAACGCTTAAACGCTTAAACGCTTAAACGCTTCAACGCTTCAACGCTTCAACGAGTAAAGCGGGAAACGAAAAAGCCCCGGAACATGTCCGGGGCTTTTCGAAATCACAACGTAAGCGTCAGATCAGAACGACATGTCGAACGACACTTCGCCCTTCACGCCCACCTGGTAGGCCGACGAACGACGCTCGAAGAAGTTGGTCAACTCCTGCACATCCTGCAGCTCCATGAAGCTCAGCGGATTGCGCACGTTGTACTTCTTCTCCATGCCCAGGCGATGGAAATGATTGTCCGCGCAATGCTGCAGATACTGGCGCATGTCACGCGTCGAAATGCCCGCCACACCGCCCGACAGCACGTCCTCGGCGAACTGCACTTCGCACTCGATCGCATCGGCCAGCATGTCGTAGACCTCCTGCTTCATCGCATCGTCGAACAGGTCCGGCTCTTCCTCGCGGATCACGTCCACGCACTCGAAGGCGAACTCCATGTGCGCGCTCTCGTCGCGGAACACCCAGTTGGTGCCCGAGGCCAGACCGTTGAGCAGGCCGCGCGAACGGAAGTAGTACACGTAGGCGAAGGCCGCGAAGAAGAACAGGCCCTCGATGCACGCCGCGAAGCAGATCTGGTTGAGCAGGAACTGGCGACGCTCATCACGGGTCTCGATGCGCTTCAGGTTCTGGATCGAATCGATCCACTTGAAGCAGAAGTCGGCCTTCTTCTTGATCGAATCGATGTTCTCCACCGCATCGAACGCCTTGGCGCGCTCGTCCGGATCCGGCAGGTAGTTGTCCAGCAGGGTCAGGTAGAACTGCACGTGCAGCGCTTCTTCGTACAGCTGGCGCGACAGGTACATGCGCGCTTCCGGCGCATTCAGATGCTGATACAGGTTCAGCACCAGATTGTTGGACACGATCGAATCGCCCGTGGCGAAGAACGCGACCAGGCGGTGGATCAGGTGGCGCTCGCCCGGCGACATCTTGCCGTGCAGGTCGCTGATGTCGATCTGGAAGTTGATTTCCTCGACCGTCCAGGTGTTCTTGATCGCGTTGCGATACATGTCATAGAACTGCGGGTAGCGCATCGGGCGCAACGTCAGTTCAAAACCTGGATCGAGCAGCATTTGAGCAGGCTTGTCGGCCATGGTGTTTCGTCCTTCTTGGCGACTACCGACCAACGGTCGGTAGCTACCGAATATGTGATTTTCCGTCCGTGCACCCGGCGGTGCCGGCCCGGTGGGCCGGCACGCCTTGTTTACTGGCACGCCTCGCAGCTTTCCGGGTTTTCCAGCGAGCAGGCGACGGCTTCGACCGGGGTGTAGCTGCTGACGGTCGTCTTGGCGATCTTGGTCGCCGGGCGCGAACGCAGGTAGTACGTGGTCTTGATGCCCTGCTTCCAGGCGTACATGTACATGGAGGACATCGCGCCGATGTTCGGGCTTTCCATGAACAGGTTGAGCGAGGCGGACTGGTCGATGAACGCGCCGCGGTCGGCGGCCATGTCGATCAGCGAACGCATCGGCAGTTCCCAGGCGGTGCGGTAGATGTGGCGCAGCGTTTCCGGGATCTGGGTGATGCCCTGGATCGAGCCTTCGGCCAGCTTGATCGCGTCGCGCATTTCCGGGGTCCAGTGGCCGAGCTTCTTCAGCTCGTTCACCAGGTAACGGTTGACCTGCAGGAAGTCGCCGGACAGCGTTTCGCGCTTGAACAGGTTGGACACCTGCGGCTCGACGCACTCGTAGCAACCGGCGATCGAGGCGATGGTGGCGGTCGGGGCGATCGCGATGAGCAGCGAGTTGCGCAGGCCGTGTTCCTTGATGCGCTCACGCAGGGCATCCCAACGTGCGGTGTCTTCGGGCACCACGTTCCAGGCATCGAACTGCAGCTCGCCGCTGGCCGCACGGGTGTCGGCGAAGGACGGGTGCTTGCCGCGTTCCTGGGCCAGCTCGCACGAGGTTTCCAGCGCGTGGAAGTAGATCGTTTCGGCGATCTGCTTGGACAGCGCGCGGGCTTCGGCACTGTCAAAGGCCAGACGCTTGCGGAAGAACACGTCCTGCAGGCCCATGCAGCCCAGGCCGACCGGGCGCCAGCGCAGGTTGCCGCGGCGGGCGGTTTCGATCGGGTAGAAGTTCAGGTCGATCACGCGGTCGAGCTGACGCACGGCCAGGCGCACGGTGTCGGCCAGCTTGTCGAAATCGAACTCGCCGTGGCCATCGAAATGATTGCCCAGGTTGATCGAGCCCAGGTTGCACACCGCGGTCTCTTCGGCCGAGGTGATTTCCAGGATTTCGGTGCACAGGTTGGACAGGTGGATCACGTTGCCCGGGCGCAGCGTCTGGTTGCTGGCGCGGTTGCACTTGTCCTTGAACGTCATCCAGCCGTTGCCGGTCTCGGCCAGGGTACGCATCATCCGCGAGTACAGCTTGCGTGCGGAGATGGTGCGCTGGGCCTTGCCCTGGGCTTCGGCCTGCAGGTAAGCCTGTTCGAAGGCTTCGCCGAACAGATCGGTGAACTCGGGCACCACGCTCGGATCGAACAGCGACCATTCCTGGTCGGCCTCGACGCGCTGCATGAACAGGTCGGGGATCCAGTTGGCCAGATTCAGGTTGTGCGCACGGCGCGATTCGTCGCCGGTGTTGTCACGCAGTTCGAGGAAGTCCTCGATATCGGCGTGCCAGGTTTCCAGGTACACACAGGCCGCGCCCTTGCGCTTGCCACCCTGGTTCACCGCCGCCACGGACGAATCCATGGTCTTCAGCCACGGCACGATGCCGTTGGAATGGCCGTTGGTCGATTTGATCAGCGAACCACGCGAACGCACGCGGCTGTAGCTGACGCCGATGCCGCCGCTGAACTTGGAGAGCTGGGCGATATCGCCGTACTTGGCGTAGATCGACTCCAGCGAATCCTGCGGCGAATCCAGCAGGAAGCACGAGGACAGCTGCTCGTGCGTGGTGCCGGAGTTGAACAGGGTCGGGCTGGACGGCAGGTAATCCAGGTTGCCCATGCGCTTGTACAGCGCGAGGGTTTCCGGCACGTCTTCGCTCAGCGCGCTGGCGATGCGCAGGAAGAACTGCTGCGGGGTCTCGATCACCTTGCGGGTGTGCGGATGACGCAGCAGGTAACGGTCGTACAGGGTACGCAGGCCGAAGTAATCGAAATGCAGGTCCAGCGACGGATCGATCGCGTCGTTGAGCTTGCGGGCGTTGACCTGCACGAATTCCAGCAGGCGCGCGTTGATCAGGCCCACTTCGTGGCCGCGGCCGACCGACTGCGAGAACGCATGGATTTCCTGGCCGGATACTTCCTTGGCGATGAAGTTGGCCAGCAGGCGCGCAGCGAGGCGGCCGTATTCGGGCTCTTCACCGATCAGCAGCGCCGAGGTGCGGATGGACAGTTCGTCCAGCTCCTGGGTGGTCGCGCCGTTGTACAGGCCGGAGATGGTGCGGGTCGCAACGCGCATCGGATCCACCGCATGCAGACCTTCGCAGCAGCGCTGTACAGCGCGCACGATCTTGTTCAGGTCCACCAGTTCGGTCGTGCCATTGCGCTTGGTCACGCTCATGGCGGTCGCCGTGGGCGGCGAGGTCAGCAGGAATTCGCTTTCCTTATCGATAGCTGCGCTGGTTTCGGTGCTCACGGCGTTTTCCTCTTGGCGTGATTTGGGGTGGTACAGCGGGGTCTGCCTGGCAGGCGCCGGAACCGATGCAGAGATGCTCAGGGTGGACTATCGGCGTCGCAGGAGCCGCGACCCGGGCAGGCAAGCCTGCGGGCGGTTCCCCTGCGTCACCGGTCCTCTCCCCCCGGAGAATCCTGCGACCGGCACCACACGCTGTACTTCGTGCGGTTGTCAGTAGGTCTTCAGGCCATCGGCGTGAAGGCAATACTCCCGTCGACTTGTGGTCGGCGGTACCGACGGCCACAAGATAGTGGGGGTACCAGGTGTCGTCAACGCCAAATGTAGTGAATTTCCCCAATCCCTTGCGGCGCAAGGACCGGGCCTGAAGGGCGTCCGACGAACGGTCTGGACCCGTCGAAAGCGAGTGCGCAGTCAAGGCCAAAACGTCGATGCCGGATGCGACGCAGGGTCGCGAAAAACGGAACAGCGGGCCTCACACCGCCCTAACGAATGGCCGCCGATCAGGGTGACTTCCGACCCGCGCCGGGGTGGCTGCGGGGTGCCACGCTCCGATACGCCTCCTTATATATGAACGCGACCATGCGCCTGCCCCTGACCGGCTGTCTGATGTTGGGCCTGACCGTGGCCGGTGCTGCCGCTGCCGGCGGGACCAAGGCGCCAGCGCTTTCCTCACGCCAGTGCGGGGTGAGCACGCCCTACAACGTGCTGGTGGACAGCGGCGGGATCTGGCTGCGCAACCGCGAGCAGGTGCCGGCGGAGATCTTCTTCCACGATGGCGAGCTGAACATCGATCGCCAGCCGATCCCGGTCAGCGACGCCGACGCCCAGCGCCTGCGCCAGCTCGAATGGGGCACCCGCCAGCTGGTGCCTGCCGTGGCCGGAGTGGCCGGCGAGGCCACGGACATCGCCTTGGATGCGCTGGGCGCCACGGTGGAAATCATGACCGGCAGCCGCCGCAGGGCGCGCGAGGTGGACGGGCTGCGCAAGGATGCCCACGCGTACGTCGGCCGTACCCTTGGCCGCGGGATCTGGGAGCAGGATCTGTTCGGCGAGCAGTTCGAGGCGCGCATCGAGCAGGCCGCCGAGTCGATGTCGGCCTCGCTGGCCCGCGGCGTGATGTGGACGATGCTGACCGGCGGCTCGGACCGGATCGAGGCCCGAGCCGAGCAGATGGAGGCCGACCTGGAGCGCCGCATGGAGGCGCGCGGGCAGGCGCTGGAGGCGCAGGCCCAGTCGCTGTGCACGCAGGTGCTGGCGCTGGATGCGATCCAGCAGTCGCTGGAGGTGCGCTACCAGGGCAAGCCGCTGGCGATGATGGTGATGGACCGCGACGAGGACGCAGCGGTGCCGATCGCGCACGAACTGCCGCGCGGAGATGCGTTGGTGTTGCCGCCGTTGTAGAGAGCATCCACGCCCGGCGTGGAGCTACGCGCGGTGCGGGGTGCCCAGGTACTCGGCGCTCTGCATTTCGATCAGGCGCGAGGCGGTACGTTCGAACGCGCCCTGCAGGCGGATGCCCGAATACAGCCCGACCGGTGAATCGGTCGCGGTGCAGACCAGGTTGACGTGGCGGTCGTACAGCTCGTCGATCAGGTTGACGAAGCGGCGCGCGGCATCTTCGTTGAGTGTGTCGAAGTGCGGGATGTCCCCCAGCAGCACGGTGTTGAACTCGTGCGCGATCTCGATGTAATCCGAGGGGCCACGCGGGCCTTCGCACAGCGCCTTGAAATCGAACCAGACGATGCTCTTGCCGCGGCCGCGCACCGGAATCTTGCGCGCCTCGATCTCGATGTTGCCCGCCTTGGCCGGCTGCCCACCGCTGAGCTCGGCCCAGCGGCCGGCCAGCCAGGCATCGCTGCCGGCATCGATCGGGGACTGGTACACCGGCGAGCGGGTCAGCGCGCGCATGCGGTAGTCCTCGGTGCCTTCGGCGTACAGCTCCACGCAGTAGGTCTGCAGCAGCCCGATCGCGGGCATGAAGCTGTCGCGCTGCAGGCCGTTGAGGTACAGGTTTTCCACGGCGGTATTGGAGGTGGTCACCAGGGTCACCCCCTCGGCGAACATGCGCTCGAGCAGGCGCGCCAGCAGCATTGCATCACCGATGTCGGTGACGAAGAACTCGTCCAGCACCAGCACGCGCAGTTTGCTGCGCCACTCCTGGGCGATCTTCGCCAGCGGATCGCTTTGCCCCTGGTGCTCGCGCAGGCGCTCGTGGATGCCACGCATGAAACGGTGGAAATGCGTGCGGTACTTCTGCTCGATCGGCAGGCCGTCATAGAACAGATCGACCAGGAAGGTCTTGCCGCGCCCCACCCCGCCCCAGAAGTACAGGCCCTTGACCGGCTCGGGCTTCTTCCAGAACGCGGAGAGGCGATCCAGCCAGCCATCCTGCGCGCTGTCGACCAGCGCCAGATGGATGCGGTCCAGCTCGGCCAGGGCGGCGTGCTGGGCCGGGTCGTTCTGCCATTCGCCCCGGGCCACGCCATCGGCGTAGCGCTGCGACGGGGTCATCACGGTCTCGCTCATGCTGCGTCGGGGGCCGCGTCGGAGGCGCCGTTGGGCAGCCACTGCTTGACGCCATGGATGAGCGCGCCGCGCAGGTCGACGATCTTGCGGTGGAAGAAATGGCTGGTATCGGGCATGCGCACCAGTTCGTGCGGTGCGTCCAGGCCGTCCAGCCAGTCATAGACCGCCTGCGGATCGACGATCTCGTCTTCCTCGCCCTGGATCACCAGCCACTGGGCCGGGGGCTGCATGCCCTCGAAGTCCCAGCGCCCGGCGGGCGGCGCGATCGAGATCAGCGTGGTCGGCTGCAGGTCGCCCGCGGCGCGCAACGAGACGTACGCACCAAAGCTGAAACCGGCCAGCCACAGGTCCTGGCCCGGCCGCTGTGCACGGACCCAGGCGGCAACGGCCTTGAGGTCGTCCTGCTCGCCCACGCCGTTGTCGAAGCTGCCGGCCGAATCGCCGACGCTGCGGAAGTTGAAGCGCACGGTGGCGATGCCCAGGTCGCGCAACGAGCGCGCGGCCATGGTCACCACCTTGTTGTGCATGCTGCCGCCCTCGGTGGACAGGGGGTGGCAGACGATCGCCACCACCGGCTGCACCGCGACATCGGCCTCGGGCAGATCAACCACGACATCCAGCGGACCGACCGGTCCGTCCAGCGTCAGCGCACCGCTTTCTTGGGGAAATGGGGGATTGTGCATGGCGTCATAATACCGTCCCTCCGCGTGCTTCACCGCCGCCCCCGCCGGATCCGTACATGCACTATCTGGTTTTCAGCGTTCTCTGCAGCGTGCTGGTGTCGGTCCTGCTGAAGCTGGCGCCGCGCCAGCGGCTGGACATGCCGCAGGTGGTGACCTGGAATTACCTGGTCGCCAGCGTGCTCAGCGCGGTGCTGCTGCAGCCCTCGCTGGCCTCGCTGCAGACCCCGCACGCGCCGTGGGCCGCCCTGCTCTGCCTGGCCGTGGCGTTGCCGGCGATCTTCCTGATGATGGCCCGCGCAGTGACCCGTGCCGGGATCGTGCGCAGCGATGTGGCCCAGCGATTGTCGCTGCTGCTTTCGCTGCTGGCTGCGTTCCTGGTGTTCGGCGAGAGCGCCAACGGCTGGAAGCTGGCCGGCCTGGGGCTGGGCCTGCTGGCGATCCTGGGGATCAGCGTGCGCCCGCGCGCCGGGGCGGCCGAGCCCTCCGGTGGGCGGGCCTGGCCGTGGCTGCTGGCGGTGTGGGTGGGCTACGCCCTGGTCGACATCCTGCTCAAGAAGGTGGCGTTGTCGGGTACGCCCTCGATGGCGGCGCTTCTGGTCAGCTTCAGCCTGGCCTTCGTGCTGATGCTCATCCTGCAGCTATGGCGCCACCTGCGCGGGATCGCCCGCCTGCAGTGGCGCAACGGGGTCGGCGGCGCCCTGCTCGGCCTGCTCAACTTCGGCAACATCCTGTTCTACGTGCGCGCCCACCAGCATCTGCCGGACAGCCCGGCGGTGGTGTTCGCCGGCATGAACATCGGCGTGGTGGTGCTGGGCGCGCTGGTGGGCATCGTCGGTTTCGGCGAGCGCACCAGTGTGTGGAACCGGGTGGGCCTCGGGTTGGCCGTGGCGGCGATCGGGTTGATCGCGTGGGGCACGTGGTAACCGACTGATGCGGTGCCGGCCAGCGGCCGGCACTACCAAGGCAACGCGACGGTGACCGGGATCAGCGATCAAACCCCAGCAACAGCGGATCATGGTCCGAGCTGCGCCACGGGCCCGCTTCGTTGCGGTCGCGGTAGCCCACATCGTCAGCTTCATCGGCATTGATGTGCCACTCCGCCGCCGCACGCAGGCGCTTGGCCATGCCCGGGCTCAACAGCGCATGGTCCAGCCGGCCGGTCATGCCGTTGTAGACATAGCTGTAAGGGTGTTCGACCTTGGCCACTGCGAACGCATCCCGCCAGCCGGCCGCGTGCAGGGTGCGGATCGGGTCTTCCATCGCGTAGGCGTTGAAGTCGCCCAGCAGCACCGCATCGCGGGTACCCGCACCGGTGGGGTCGGTCGCCAGCCACTGGTCCAGCAGCGTGGCCGAGGCGACCCGGGTGGCATTCCAGCAGGCCTGGCCGTCCTTCTGATCGGCATCGGCGCCGGTCGCGTCCGAGCAGCCCTTGGATTTGAAGTGATTGGCCACGACCACGAACGGCGCGCCCTTGCCCGCGCGGAAGGCCTGCGCCAGCGGCACGCGGCTGCGCTCGCCGAAGGGCTCCTTCTCCAGCACGGCGGGGGCGCCGACCGGGGTCACGCGCGTGGCACGGTAGATGATGCCGACCCGGATCGGGTTGTCACCCGGCCCCTGCTTCGCGTCGATGAAGCGCCAGTCGGCACCCTGGCCCCGGTCAGCATTGAGCGCATCGACCAGCTGGGCGATCGCCGACTGCGGGCCGTAACCATCGTTCTCCAGTTCCATCAGCGCCGCGACATCGGCGCCGAGCGCGTTGATGGTGGCGACCAGCTTGGCTTTCTGCGCCTGGTGTTCGGCCAGCGTACGGGCACCACGCAGGGTCGGGTAACCGCCGCCCTGGCCATCGCCGTTGAAGAAGTTCTCCAGGTTGAACGCCGCCACGTGCAGGGCACCGGCCACCACCGGTACCGCCGGGCGCTCCAGCCCGGGCAGGTTCAGGGGACGGGTCACCTGCAGGCGGGCGTTGCCTTTGGGATCGATGCGGACGATGCCTTCCACGTTGCGCAGGACCATGCCGGTGCGCAGGTTCGCCGCCGCCGGCAGGTAGGCCACCGGGCCGGGATCCCGGGCATCGCTGCCATCGTCCAGCACCAGCCGGCGACGCAGGTTGTCGGCCACCTCATGGGCGTGCTCCGGGGTGCCGGGTGCGGCCACCTCACTCGGCTGCCAGAGGCGGCCGCCGAAGGCTACGGTCAACTCACCGAAACGCGACAGGCCATCGGTACCGGCCAGGGTCAGTGGCGCGGCGATACGGACCTGCTGGCCATCCAGCGTGCGCCAGTCGGTCGGCGGCGCGGTCAGGGTGACCGTGGCCGACGTGGCCGGCGCCGGGCGCACCTGCGGCGAGGTGGCGGGCTGCGGCTGAGCGGCATGGACCGCGCCGGACAACGCCAGCGCGAGAGCGAACACGAGGGGGGTACGGCGCATCGGAAGCGGGACTCCAGGGAAGTGCGACAAGGCTAACCACATAACGTGAAACGCCGCCCTTCGGCGGCGTCGGTGGCCTGATCCGGCAAAGCCGTCATTTCAGGTTGGCGAGCATCCAATCGACCGTGGCATGGATCTGCTCCTCGGTCAGCGCCGGATTCCCGCCCTTGGGCGGCATGATGCCACCGTCCGGGCCGGTATAGCCCTCCACCGCGTGCTTGTAGAGCGTGTCCTTGCCCTGGGCAATGCGCGCATCCCAATGCCCGTGATCCAGCGTCGGCGCCTTGCCGACGCCATTGGTATGGCAGGCGGTGCAGAGGTTGTCGTAGATCACCTTGCCGTCGGTGGTACCGCCGTAGGCGACCTGCGAGGCGGCTTTGACCAGCGCGGCGGCATGGGCGGCAGCCTGCGCGGCGGCACCGGTGCTGCCGGCGTACACCGCACCGGCCGGCGCGATGCGCTGCTCGGTACGTTTGGCCGCCATCGGCGAGACTTCAGGGGGAATGCTGGTATGCAGGTAGGCCGCAAAGATGATGAGGCCGAGTGTGATGGCCATCAGCAGCGCGATGACCATGGAAAAGCGTTTCAGGAACTCGAGGTCGTAATTCCGCACTCTCTATACCCCTGGCTGGTAGTCGTTGGACCACGGCTTGTCGGCCGAGTATGACCAGCGTCGGCGGCGCTGCGCAAGCGACCGCCGGGTGTCGCAATGCAGCATCGGCGCGGCTCAGGCGCCCGCGGCACGCAGGCAGAAAACACAGATCGACTCGACCAGCGCATCTTCATCGCCGTGCGCGTCGCGGCTCAGAGCGGTCGGGCCGACCAGCGCCTCGGTGAACGCCCCCACGATGCAGGCCGCCGCGACATGCGTGTCCTGCGGCGGGAAGGTGCCTGCCTCCACGCCATCGGCGACGATGCGCCGGAACACATCGCCGAACAGACGGCGGCAGCGGATGCGCTCGGCCTCCACTTCCGGATCCACCGGCTCGGCGATGAAGGCATAGGCCAGCCCGGGGCCGGCCAGCGCGCGCCGCACAAAGGCGGTGATTGCCCGGCGCAGGCGCTCCGGCGCGGGCAGCGGCTCGGCCGCGATCGCCTCGAAGATGCGCAGCTCGTGCTCGACGGCGGCGGTGAGCACCTCCACGAACAGTTCGGCCTTGGAGGGGAAGTGCCGGTAGATCAGGCCGGTGGAGACCCCGGCTTCGGCCGCCACGGCGGTCACCGGGGCGTTGCGGTAGCCGCCGGCCGCCACCAGCACACGGGTCGCCAGCAGGATGCGTTCACGGGCGCCGGCAAGGCGTTCTTCCATCAGGGCGGAGCGTTTATAGGCCATTTGTTGATTCTATGTTCAATTTTTGAATTTGTGTTCACTTCTTTGTCGAACCCGGCTACGCTGGGGGTACATCGCCCGCGGGACGGCCCTGTCAGCCCGTCCATCCCTCCCGGCGCGTCCCATCCCTTGTTGTTGCGGAGTCGCCCATGCACGTCCCGACCATGAACTTCGATCTCGGCGAAGAGATCGACCTGCTGCGCCAGAGCGTGGCCCATTTTGCCTCCGCTGAAATCGCTCCGCTGGCGGCCCAGGCCGACGAAGAGAATCTGTTCCCCAATGCGCTGTGGCGCAAGCTCGGCGAGCAGGGTCTGCTCGGCCTGACCGTGGAAGAGGAATACGGCGGCAGCGGCATGGGCTACCTCGCGCATGTGGTGGCGATGGAAGAGATCTCACGCGCCTCCGGTGCCATCGCACTGTCCTACGGTGCGCACTCGAACCTGTGCGTGAACCAGCTGCGCAAGAACGGAAACGAAGATCAGAAGAAGCGCTACCTGCCCGGCCTGTGCAGCGGCGAGCTGGTCGGCGCGCTGGCGATGAGCGAACCGGGCGCCGGCTCGGACGTGGTGTCGATGAAGCTGCGCGCGGACAAGCGCGGTGATCACTACGTGCTCAACGGCAACAAGATGTGGATCACCAACGGCCCGGATGCCGATGTGCTGGTGGTCTACGCCAAGACCGATCCGGATGGCGGCGCCAAGGGCATCACCGCGTTCCTGATCGAAAAGGGCATGAAGGGCTTCTCCACGGCGCAGAAGCTGGACAAGCTCGGCATGCGCGGTTCCAACACCTGCGAGCTGGTCTTCCAGGATTGCGAAGTGCCCGAAGCCAACGTGCTCGGCGTGGTCGGCGGTGGCGTCAAGGTGCTGATGTCCGGTCTGGACTATGAGCGCGTGGTGCTTTCCGGCGGCCCGCTCGGGCTGATGGCGGCCGCGATGGATGTGGTGATGCCGTACGTGCACGAGCGCAAGCAGTTCGGCGAGGCGATCGGCACCTTCCAGCTGATCCAGGCCAAGCTGGCCGACATGTATGTGGGCCTCAACGCCTGCCGTGCCTATGTCTACGCGGTGGCACGCGCCTGCGACCAGGGCCGCACCACGCGCCAGGACGCAGCCGGCGCGATCCTGTATTCGGCCGAGAAGGCCACCTGGCTGACCGGCCAGGCGATCCAGATCCTGGGCGGCAACGGCTATATCAACGAGTACCCGACCGGACGGTTGTGGCGCGATGCCAAGCTGTATGAAATCGGCGCCGGCACCTCGGAGATCCGCCGCATGCTGATCGGCCGCGAACTGTTCCAGCGCACCAAGTAAGGGCCCTGCCATGACCGTATTGAGCACCCAGCTGCAACCGGGCAGCGACACCTTCGAGGCCAACCGCGCCGCGCTGCAGGCGGTGGTCGATGACCTGCGCGCCACCCTGGCGCAGACCGCGCTGGGCGGCAGCGAAGCAGCGCGCGCCAAGCACACCGCACGCGGCAAGCTGCTGGTGCGCGACCGCATCGATGCCCTGCTCGACCCGGGCAGCGCGTTCCTGGAAATCGCCCCGCTGGCCGCGCACGGCATGTATGGCGACCCGATCCCCAGCGCCGGCGTGGTTGCCGGCATCGGCCGGGTCTCGGGCGTGGAATGCGTGATCGTGGCCAACGATGCCACGGTCAAGGGTGGCACCTACTACCCGATGACGGTCAAGAAGCACCTGCGCGCGCAGGAAGTGGCCGAGCAGAACCGCCTGCCCTGCATCTACCTGGTGGATTCGGGCGGTGCGTTCCTGCCGCTGCAGGACGAGGTGTTCCCGGACCGCGACCATTTCGGCCGCATCTTCTACAACCAGGCCAACCTGTCCGCGCAGGGCATCCCGCAGATCGCCTGCGTGATGGGCAGCTGCACCGCCGGTGGCGCCTACGTGCCGGCGATGAGCGATGAAACGGTGATCGTGCGCGAGCAGGGCACCATCTTCCTCGGCGGCCCGCCGCTGGTGAAAGCGGCCACCGGTGAAGTGGTCACCGCCGAAGAACTGGGCGGTGCCGATGTGCACACGCGCATCTCCGGCGTGGCCGACCACATGGCCGACAACGACCTGCAGGCGCTGGCCCGGGTCCGCGCGATCATCGCCCAGCTCAACTGGCGCAAGCCCGAGCCGGCGCTGGCGGTGAAGGCCCCGGTGGAACCGCGGCATCCGGCCCACGAGCTGTATGGCGTGATCCCGGCCGACACGCGCAAGCCCTACGACGTACGCGAAGTGATCCTGCGCCTGGTCGACGATTCGCGCTTCGATGAGTTCAAGCCGCGCTACGGCAACACCCTTGTCACCGGCTTCGCGCACCTGCACGGCTACCCGGTGGGCATCATCGCCAACAACGGCATCCTGTTCTCCGAGTCCGCGCTGAAGGGCGCGCACTTCATCGAACTGTGCACGCAGCGCGGCATTCCTCTGGTCTTCCTGCAGAACATCACCGGCTTCATGGTTGGCCGCAAGTACGAGCACGGCGGCATCGCCAAGGACGGGGCCAAGCTGGTCATGGCCGTGGCCTGCGCCAAGGTGCCCAAGTTCACCGTGGTGATCGGCGGCTCGTTCGGTGCCGGCAACTACGGCATGTGCGGCCGTGCCTACTCGCCCAACTTCCTGTGGATGTGGCCGAACGCGCGCATCGGCGTGATGGGCGGCGAGCAGGCCGCCAGCGTGCTGGCCACGGTCAAACGCGATGGCATCGAAGCCAAGGGCGGGCAGTGGTCGGCCGAGGAAGAAGACGGCTTCAAGTCGCCGATCCGCGCGCAGTTCGAATCGCAGGGCCACCCGTACTACGCCAGCGCCCGCCTCTGGGATGACGGCGTGATCGACCCGGCCGACACCCGTCGTGTGCTGGGCCTGGCGCTGTCGGCCAGCCTCAACGCCCCGGCGAAGAAGACCGACTTCGGCGTGTTCCGCATGTAATGCACGGGCGGTGCCGCCTGGCACCGCCGCCCCTGGCCCGCGCAACGAGACCACCATGTTCACCAAGATCCTGATCGCCAACCGTGGCGAAATCGCCTGCCGCGTCATCGCTACCTGCCAGCGCCTTGGCATCGCCACCGTGGCGGTGTACTCCGACGCCGACCGCAACGCGCGCCACGTGCGCCTGGCCGACGAGGCCATCGCGATCGGCCCGGCGCCGGCGCGCGAGAGCTACCTGCGCGGCGATGCCATCCTGGAGGCCGCCCGCCGCACCGGCGCGCAGGCGATCCATCCCGGCTACGGCTTCCTCTCGGAGAATGCCGGTTTCGCGCAGGCCTGCGCCGAGGCCGGCATCGTGTTCATCGGCCCCTCTGCGGCGGCAATCCGCGCGATGGGCGACAAGAGCGCGGCCAAGGCGCTGATGCAGCAGGCCGGCGTGCCGCTGACCCCGGGCTACCACGGCGACGAGCAGATCCCCGAGTTCCTGCGCAAGCAGGCCGACAGCATCGGCTACCCGGTGTTGATCAAGGCCAGCGCCGGCGGCGGTGGCAAGGGCATGCGCCGCGTGGATGACAGCGCGACCTTCACCGAGGCGCTGGCCAGCTGCCAGCGTGAAGCGCAGTCCGCGTTCGGCAACGCACACGTGCTGGTCGAGAAGTATGTGGAGCGTCCGCGCCACATCGAGATCCAGGTGTTCGGCGACAGCCACGGCAACGTGGTGTACCTGTTCGAGCGCGACTGCTCGGTGCAGCGCCGCCATCAGAAGGTGCTCGAAGAAGCGCCTGCGCCCGGCATGACGCCCGAGCGCCGCGCCGCGATGGGCAAGGCGGCCGTCGATGCCGCGCGCGCGGTCAACTACGTCGGCGCGGGCACGGTGGAGTTCATCGCCGGCCCGGATGGCGATTTCTACTTCATGGAAATGAACACCCGCCTGCAGGTGGAGCACCCGGTCACCGAGTGCATCACCGGCACCGACCTGGTCGAGTGGCAGCTGCGCGTGGCCAGCGGTGAACCGCTGCCGCTGCAGCAGGATCAGCTGCAGATCCGCGGCCATGCACTGGAAGCCCGCCTGTACGCCGAAGACGCCGACCGCGGTTTCCTGCCCTCCACCGGCACCCTGCGCCACCTGCGCCTGCCGGCCAACACCGCGCACGTGCGCGTGGACGCCGGTGTCGAGCAGGGCGATGCGATCACCCCGTTCTACGACCCGATGATCGCCAAGCTGATCGTCTGGGATGTCGACCGCGACGCCGCGCTGCGCCGCATGCAGCAGGCGCTGGCCGAGTGCGAAGTGGTCGGCGTGACCACCAATGCCGCCTTCCTGCGCCGGCTGGTGATGACCGATTCGTTTACCCAGGCCAAGCTGGACACCGCGCTGATCGAGCGCGAGCAGGCCGCACTGGCCCCCAACGACGGCGACAGCGATCCGGCACTCTGGGCGCTGGCCGCGATTGCCGGCGTGGCCACCAGCGAAGCCGCCAGCCGTGATGCGCGTGACCCGCACTCGCCGTGGCAGGCCCAGGATGGCTGGCGCCTTGGTGCGGCCGCCGCACGCGCGCTGACGCTGGAGCACCGGGGTGCACAGCGCAGCGTGGCCGTGCAGGGCGCGGGCGGACAGTGGACCGTCCACATGGATGGCAACGCGCTGCAGGGCAGCGGCCGCCTGGCCGGTGATGCGCTGCGCGTGCAGATCGGCGAGCAGCTGCATCGCGCCACCGTCATCCGCGACGGCAATGCGCTGTACCTGTTCGGCAGCGAGGGCGTGCAGCGCTTCACCCTGCATGATCCGGTCAGCGAAGCGGACCAGTCCGTCGCCGATGCCGGCAGCCTGGTCGCGCCGATGCCGGGCCGTATCGTGGCCACACTCGTGTCACCGGGCACGGCGGTCAAACGCGGCGCGCCGCTGCTGGTGCTGGAAGCGATGAAGATGGAGCACACGCTGCAGGCACCGGCCGATGGCACCGTGCAGGGTTACCGGGTCAAAGCCGGGGATCAGGTGGGTGATGGGGCCGTGCTGGTGGATTTCGAGGCGGGGTGAGTCACCCGGTTGGCGGCTCGGCAGTGAGTACCGGCGTCCACACCTGGCCGCCGGGGTCGAACTCAGAGGTCGACATCTGCTGTGCCCGCCAGCCTACGCCACACACGGCGAGCGGGCTGAGCTGCATGGGATCCATGCCGAGCACCTGTTCGATATCCTGTTCGTTGATCGCGGCCGTAACAAAGGCCCCCAGGCCCTGTTCGGTCGCGCAGGTCAGCAGCAGCTGCGAGATGTGGCCAACATCCAGGATCACCGCGCGGTAGGCCTTGGGATGGTGGCGGTACTTCCAGTAGGTGCGCGCGAACCGGGGGGCCAGCACGATCAGCACCGGCGCATCGGCAAACCAGTGTTGGCCGGCGGTGAACAACACCGCCAGCTCTGCCATGGACCGCGCATCGGAAGGCAGGGCGGACACGCCGTGCGAGGCAGGATCGTAGTGATACAGACCCGCCTGGAGGCCCTCGACATGCTGCACCAGCAGATACGCTTCGGTGGGATGCAGGCCCCCGGCGGACGGTACGTTCTTTTTGAGAAACACCGCGTCTTCTTCGACCACCTGCCGTCCTGTTTCAGCCAGGGTGCGCTGCAGCAGTCGTGATAGCTCGGCCAGCGGCAGTGGCTGCGCCGTATCGAAGTTGCGGCAGGTGCTGCGCTCGCGCAGGCTGCGGTCGAACGCTTCCTCGGGCTGGCGTGGCAGGCGGCGAGGTTCTCCTGCGTGGGGAGCCAACGCGGGCGGTGGCGGCCCAAGGTGTGCACGCAGCCCCGCCGCTGTGTGCAGTCCCGCCGATTCCAGGGCTTTCACGCTGTCCTGGCCCTGCCAGCGGCCCTGCCAATGGAGCATCGCGGCAGGTCCCCACCACGGCACCTGCCGCAGCTGCGCTTCACGTTCAGCCAACGCGTCGCGATCTGCTCCCTGTGCCTGGACCAGCCCATGCGCCAGCAGGTAGCGCAGATCGCTGTCATCTTCCCCGGCGGGCCGTGGCTCCCATCGCTCCGGGTCGAGACGTCCCAGCAGCAGCACCTGTGACTCATTGAGCTCGACCGGCGCCGGCAGGTGTGGTGCCAGCGCCGTCCAGACACTGCGCAGGGTCATGCCCGTACCACCGGATACCAGCGCGCGCAGATCGAAGGAGGTCTGCTGTCGGGGCTCGAGGTAGAGGGTGCGGCATCGGCGCAGGTGGAGGGTATCGTGCATGGGCAGCCAGAAAGGGAAGCATCGCGTGTTCCAGTGTGTCGGCCGGGATCGCCAAAGATGAAGGCCGATGATCATCGGGCGACTCAAGCGCTTCACGCGCCGGCCGCTATCGATCGCGGCTGTAACGTCACACCCCGGCCTGCGCGTACGCCTCCTCCTTCCCTCCGCTATCTCCGAGACATCCCACATGACCAGCACTTCTCCGCCGCTTTCCTCCAACGATGCCGTACAGCTGCTGGATCTGCTCAGCAGCGACGATGCGTTCCGTACCCTGTTCCAGGCCGATCCCGCTGCCGCGCTGGCGACCATCAGCGCCGAGGCGGGCGCGGCATCGTGCGACTGCGAATCAGGCGGTCCGCTGGCCAGCAAGGAAGAATTCCAGGCCGCTCGCACGCGCCTGCTTGCCCACCTGACCGCCACCAGCTCCTTCAGCTTCCCGCACTGTTTCGTCAGCGGTGACATCGACTCACAACTGCAGCGCAAGCCGCAGCCCTGAGGTCTGGCGGTTACTGCAACGACGTCGCGTCCAGACGTCGTTGCGCGGCCCGGCTGTCATGGACATTCAGCGCCTGCAGGAGATAGGAACCGGCGTTTTCCGCGTAGGCCCTGCCGCGTTGTGTCGCCAGCCAGCGTTGCTCGGCGGCGGCAGCCACCTGGTCCCCGGCGGCCACCAGGCTGTCCTGCAGGGCGACGTGGACCTGGAACAACTCGCTGCCGTCGATGAGCGCGCGCAAGCGCTGCACCGATTGCGCAGCCCGGCCATCCACGCGATCCTGGTTGGCCACCAGCACCGCCACCATCTGCGTTCCACGCGGGTCATCCAGTGCCTTGGCAAGTCGCTGCAGATGCGGCAACTGGCGACGTGCCACGTCATAGAGCTCGGCGCGTTGCGCGAGATAGGCCGAGGCAGCGGCCATGTACAGCCACTCTCCCCGCTCGCCTGCCGCAGGATCGGCCGCCTGCGCGATCATGGTGGCGATAAGCTGCTCATATTCGTGTGCGCCGGCCTTTCGCACGGCAATGCTGGCCAGCGAAAGCGACTGCGCCTGGAACATTCCGCAGATCCGCGCGTTGTCACCGCAGTGGCGCAGCGCACCTGCATTGGCCCGCAGTGCCGCCGCCGGCTCGCCTGCGTCCAACGCGACGGCGGTGCCCTCCAGGTGCATGGCAAGATCATCCTCCCGAGCGGCGGCAAGCATGCGCTGGGCGCCCACCAGGTCGCCATGAGCGGCGAGCGCGGCGACCATGTGGCGGTTCACTGACCATTGACCGATCCGTGCGGATTGACGATAGCTGCGCAGTGCCGCATCGGCGTGATTCTGCGCCAGCTCGGCGCGACCGAGCGCCTGCAACGCCATGGCCTGCAACGGGTTCTGTGCGACAGCGGCCTTGCGTGCAGCCTGCTCGGACTCGCTATACCGCCCCACGCTCAGCATGGACCAGGCGTAGTTGGCATGGGCGCCGTGGTAATCGGGATAGAGATCGCCCAAGAGCTTCCACTTTTCGGCCGTGGCGAGTGTTCCGGCGCCGTTGAGATCGGCATCCCAGGCGTCCATGTACAGCCGATCCCGCCCTGACAAGCGACCGGCAGCGCGTTTTGCCGCGGCCAGCGATTGCCGGGCCCCTTCGGGATTGCCCCGGCCCCACTGGATGCGCAGCTGTGCCAGGTAGGCGAACGCGAAGTCCGGATCGAAACGCACCGCCTGCCCGAAAAACCGCTGCGCGTCGTCATAGCGTCCATCGCCGTATGCTTTGACGCCCATCGCGTAGGCATGCAGCGCATCCAGGCTGGCCGTCGCCACCTTGGGCAGGGGCATCGAGTCCCGCGAGATGTCATGCATGGCCTCGCCGAGCTCGGCGCGCATCTGAGCCACGACGTCATCGGTGGATCCCAGCAGGGATTCCATGCCGCGGCCATCGGCATGGTCGGACCACGCCGTATTGCCGGTGTTGGGATCGATCAGTTCCAGTGAAACACGCAGCCGCCCATGCACTTCGGCCACGGTGGGTACGATCACGGCTCTGGCACCCTCACGCAGCGCGACCTCGATCGCCGCGTCGCGGTCCAGCGCTCCACCTTCGCGACGCATCCGCTCCAGCGTTTCCTGCACCTTCATGTCGCTGAGCACATTGACGTAACGCGACTGCTCCAGAGAAATGCGGAACGCCTGTTGAAGGCTGTCGTCCAGCAGTGCATTGCCGGTCAGGTTATGAAGGTTGCCCAGTACCACCCAATCCCGTTCGCCGAAGGCAATGGCCGGCGTCGGGCGTAGAAAGGCCCAGGTGCCGAAGACCATGCCTGCCACCAGCGCCACCTCGGCCAGCAGTGTCATCGGCCGGCGCCACAGCGGCACGGCACGGCGGGCCTTGGGGCTGCCGCGTGGGGCACGCAGCGGCGCAAACTCCCGTTCACCCACTTCATGGATGTCCTGGCGACCGGGCATGCCCTTGAACCGCCAGCCGCCGTGCGATTTCCACACCAGTCGCTCGCCACGCTCCCCCAGCTCGCCCACCGCGCGATGGGTCAGCGATTCGGCCACGGCCGAGAGCAGGATCTGCCCGGGCCGGGCAAGGGCCATCAGGCGCGCGGCCATCGGCTTGGCCAGGCCCTCGACCTCCAGCGATTTGGCCCCAACCTTGATCGCCTCGGGGCTGTTTTCCCAGGTCAGCACTTCGCCGACGTGCAGGCCCGCGCGGGCGCGCAGCACGATGTCACGCTGCTTGCCGATCTCCATCAGGCCGCGCTGGTAATCCAGCGCAAAGCCGAGACCATCGATGGCGCGCTCGAACAACAGCAGCAGGCCATCGGAACGATCGATCAGGCGACCATTCCACTGTTGCTGCAACACCAGCACCAGCCGGTCATGCGCCTGGAACAGCTCGGCCGCCGCCGCATCGCCGATGCGCTCGACCAGGATCAACGAGTCGCACAGATCGGTGAACAGCAGCGCCCGCATCTGCGGGGCCTGGGTCGACGTTCCGTTGTCGCCGTTCATGCCGATCTCCCGATCAGGGTGTGGCGGTCGCTGATCGCGACCAGTGCAATCGGTTGCCGCCCAGCCGTTTGGCCTGGTACAGCGCATTGTCGGCGCGGGCGTACCACTCGCTCCAGTCGGTCTGCGGGTCGATCAGACAGACCCCGATGCTGACCGGGCACACATGCGGCACGCCATGCGCACGGCCGATCAGGCCATGCACCGCGCTGAGAATGAACTCGGCGGCGTGCTGCAGGCTGTCCTGGTCGGCGCTGCGCAGCAGCAGGCAGAATTCGTCGCCGCCCAGCCGGCAGGCCACGTCCGGCTCGGTGGCCACCGAGCGCAGGATGTTGGCCACGCTCTGCAGCACGCGGTCGCCGGCCTGGTGGCCGTGCACATCGTTGACCTGCTTGAACTGGTCGCAGTCGATCAGCAGCAGGCCCTGCGGCGCGCTGTTTTCCTGCGCACGGCAGTCCTGCAGGTAGAGCGCGAGGCCACGCCGGTTGTGCAGGCCGGTCAGCTCGTCGGTGCGCACCAGTTCGCGGGTGTGGGTGAGCTGGTGAGTGGTGACGTAGAGGTTGTCCAGCGCGGTTTCGAGATCGTGGTTGCGGCGGCGCAGCTGGCGGATCAACACCTGCTCGTTGCTCACCACCCGCATGATCGTGCGGCGCAGGAAGTAGGCCAGCAGACCAGGGTCGCGGTCGACCAGACGCTGGAAATCGTCGTGGTCCAGTTCCAGCACGATACTGTCCTCGACCGCACGCGCGCCGGCCGTGCGCTGGTGGTCGCCGATCAGCAGGCCCAGCTCGCCGAAGAATTCATTGGGACCGAGCGACTTCACGACGAGGTCTTCGCCGAAGTCCAGTTCGATGCAGCCGCTGACGATCACGTACATCGTGCTGCCGGCGTGGCCGCGATGGAACAGATGGGTGCCTGAGGGCAGCTTGCGTTGCCGGCCGAATTCGGAGAACAATGCGGACTCGCCGTTGCTCAGGATGGCGTGCACGATCTCAGCCATCGCCTTGCGGTCGATGTCTGGTTCCTGTTCGCACATGATCGCCGCCGCACCCTTGCCGGTCATTTCCGAACACCCGCTTTCCAGCGTCCCCCTGGTGAGCGAAGGAGGATAGCACTCCTCAAAACTGTGCGCCCTATCCCATTTCCGACTTTTACCCACCAAGATCGTGAAAACACGCGCGTTCTACCGCGTGTGACGATGTGAAGAGCCGGGTCCGGAGACGACACAGGGCGGCAGGTCCCCCGACCGGCCGCCCTGATGGCCTTCCCTGGCCGCCCTTGCCGGGTCAGGCCGCGCGTTCGGCGTTGAACTGCTCTTCCTCGGTGGACCCGGTCAGGGCGGTGGTCGAGGACTGGCCCTGCTGGATCGCCTGGGTCACCGCGTCGAAGTAGCCGGTGCCGACCTCACGCTGGTGCTTGACCGCGGTGAAGCCCCGGTCGGCCGCGGCGAACTCGGCCTCCTGCAGCTCCACGAAGGCGCTCATCTGGCGGCGGGCATAGCCGTGGGCCAGGTTGAACATCGAGTAGTTCAGGGCGTGGAAGCCGGCCAGGGTGATGAACTGGAACTTGTAGCCGTATTTGGCGATCTCCTTCTGGAAGGTCGCGATGGTGGCGTCGTCCAGGTTCTTCTTCCAGTTGAAGCTGGGCGAGCAGTTGTAGGCCAGCAGCTTGCCCGGGAATTTGGCGTGGATCGCTTCGGCGAACTTGCGCGCGAACTCCAGGTCCGGCTTGCCGGTCTCGCACCAGATCAGGTCCGCATAGGGCGCATAGGCCAGGCCGCGGCTGATCGCCTGCTCCAGGCCGTTGCGGGTCTTGTAGAAGCCTTCCACGGTGCGCTCGCCGGTGGTGAACGGCTGGTCGTTGCCATCCACATCGCTGGTCAGCAGGTCGGCGGCCTCGGCATCGGTACGCGCCACCAGCAGGGTCGGCACGCCCATCACGTCGGCGGCCAGGCGGGCGGCGTTGAGCTTTTCGATCGCCTCGCGGGTCGGCACCAGCACCTTGCCGCCCATGTGCCCGCACTTCTTCACCGAGGCCAGCTGATCCTCGAAGTGCACGCCCGCCGCGCCGGCCTCGATCATCGCCTTCATCAGTTCGAAGGCGTTGAGCACGCCGCCGAAACCGGCTTCGGCATCGGCCACGATCGGCTGCAGGAAGTCGATGTCATCCTTGCCTTCGGCATGGTGCAGCTGATCGGCGCGCAGCAGGGTGTTGTTGATGCGCTTGACCACCGCCGGCACCGAATCGGCCGGGTACAGCGACTGGTCCGGGTACATCTGGCCGGCCAGGTTGGCATCGGCGGCGACCTGCCAGCCAGACAGGTAGATCGCGTTCAGGCCGGCCTTGACCTGCTGCATGGCCTGGTTGCCGGTCAGCGCGCCCAGCGCGTTGACGAAGTCCTTTTCCTGCAGGTACGTCCACAGCTTCTCCGCGCCCAGCCGCGCCAGCGAGTGCTCCACGTGCACGGTGCCACGCAGGCGCACCACATCGGCGGCGGTGTAGTTGCGGGTGATCCCGGCCCAGCGCGGGTCGGTGTTCCAAGCGTGCTGGATCTGTTCGGCGGTCTGCAGGGTGCTCATGTCGAATCTCCAAAGGGAACGGATGCGGTAACAGCAGGTGGATGGATGGCGGTCAGTCGAGACGGTCGTAGGCGGGCAGGGTCAGGAAGTCGGTGAGCTCCTCGCAGCGGCTGAGCGCGGCCAGCAGCGCGATGGACTCGGGGATGTGGGCGCTGCCCGGCAGCGCGGTGGTGTCACCCAGCCTCGCAGGCAGCTGGGCCAGGGTGGCGTCGAGCAGGGCCAGGTCGATGGCGGTGCCGTCGTCCAGGTGCTGGCCGGGGGTATGCAGCCACTGCCACAGCTGGCTGCGGCTGATCTCGGCGGTGGCCGCGTCCTCCATCAGGTGGTGGATCGGCACGCAGCCGTTGCCGTCCAGCCAGGCGGCCAGGTAGCGCACGCAGACCTCCACGTTGCCCTCGAAACCGGCGCGGGTAATGGTGCCGGTGGGCGCGGCGATCAGGTCATCGCGGGCCACCTGCACATCGTTGCGCAGCACGCGGTGCTGGTTCGGCCCGGGCATGTGTTCGTCGAAGATCGCCTGCGCGACCGGGATCAGCGCGGGGTGGGCGACCCAGGTGCCGTCATGGCCGGCGGTGACTTCGCGCAGCTTGTCCGCCCGCACCCGCGCCATCGCCTGCTCGTTGGCGGCCGCGTCGTGGTTGATCGGAATCTGCGCGGCCATGCCGCCCATCGCATGTGCGCCGCGGCGGTGGCAGGTGCGGATCAGCAGCTCCGAATAGGCCTTCAGGAACGGCTGGGTCATCGTCACCTGGCCGCGCTCGGGCAGCACCTTGTCGGCGTGGCGGCGGAAGGTCTTGATGTAGGAAAAAATGTAATCCCAGCGGCCACAGTTCAGGCCGACGATGCGATCGCGCAGCGCATGCAGGATCTCGTCCATCTCGAACACCGCCGGCAGCGTTTCGATCAGCACGGTGACCTTGATCTGCCCATGCGGCAGGCCGAGCATGCCCTCGATGTGCGACAGCGCGGTCTCCCACAGCGCGGCCTCTTCCATGCTCTGCAGCTTGGGCAGGTAGAAGTACGGGCCACGCTGCCTGCACATCAGCGTGCGGGCATTGTGGAAGGCGAAGACCGCCGCATCGAACAGGCCACCGGCGATCGGCTGGCCGTCGATACGCACGTGCTTCTCATCCAGGTGCCAGCCACGCGGACGCACGATCAGGACAGCCTGCTCGTTGAACGGACGCAGCGTGTACTGCTTGCCCGGCTTCCCATCCACGGACGGGCCGGTGTAGGTCAGATCGCCGCGCACCGCGCCGATCAGCGCCTGCTGGCCGGCCAGCAGGTTGCGCCAGGCCGGGGCGGTGGAATCCTCGAAGTCGGCCATGAACACCTTGGCGCCGGAGTTCAGCGCGTTGATGACCATCTTCGGGTCGGTCGGGCCGGTGATCTCCACCCGGCGGTCCTGCAGCGCCTCCGGCAGCGGGGCGACGTGCCAGTCGCCGGCGCGGATCTCCGCGGTATCGGCACGGAAGTCCGGCAGGCCGCCGCCATCGAAGAAGGCCTGGCGGGCCACCCGTGCCTCCAGCCGGCGCTGGCGCTCCGGCTCCACCGCCCGGTGCAGCGACACCAGCAGCGCCAGTACCCCCGCCGGCAGCAGCGCGGACTGGCCGGCCAGCTGGGTGGTGAGGGCAATGCCGGGGGTGGCCGGTGCATCGGCGGGGGTGGGCTGGGCGGTGGCGTAAGCGACGGCGGACATGGCGGGCTCCTGCGGTGCGGTTGAACTCCACCGTGCGCCGGCATGCCAATATTTGACAAAGCAGTTATTGCAATGGCTTACATAAGGTGTGCTTATACTCATGACGCCATGACCACGCCGCGCACGCCAAGTCCCCGGTTTTCCTACAAATCCGATCGGCTCAAGCCGCTGCGGGCGTTCTGCCAGACGGTCCGCCTGGGCTCAGTCTCACGGGCAGCTGAGGCTTTGTTCGTCAGCCAGCCGGCCATCAGCCAGCAGTTGCAGGCCCTGGAGCGCGAACTCGGGGTCAATCTGTTCGAGCGCAGCGGGCGACGCCTGGTGCCCAGCCGTGAAGGCCAACTGCTGTATGAGATGGCGCTGCCGCTGGTGGAGAACCTGGACGGGTTGGAGGCCAGCTTCCGCGACAAGGTGAAGGGGCTGGACGCGGGCGAGCTCAACATCGCGGCCAACAGCTCGACCATCCTGTACCTGCTGCCGCGCATCGTGGAGCGCTTCCGCCAGCGCCACCCGGATGTCCGCCTGACCCTGCACAACGCGATCAGCGCCGACGGTACCGACCTGCTGCGCAGCGATGCGGCGGACCTGGCGGTGGGCTCGATGACCGACGTGCCGGCCGACCTCAGCTACGCCCCGGCCTACCGCTTCGAGCAGGTGCTGATCGCCCCGCCCGATCATCCGCTGGCGCATGGCGAACTGAGCCTGGAGGCGATCTCGCAGTACCCGCTGGTGCTGCCGCCCAAACGCCAGATCACCTACCGGCTGGTGGACCAGGTCTTCCAACGGCATCGACTGCCCTACACCGTGGCGCTGGAAGTAGGCGGCTGGGAAGTGATCAAGCAGTACGTGGCGATGGGCATGGGCATCTCCATTGTGCCGGCGCTCTGCCTCCACGATGCCGACCGCGAGAAGCTGGTGACGCGCTCGATGAGTGCGTGGTTCCCGGAGCGCAGTTATGGGGTGATCGTGCGGCGCGGGCGGTTTCTGTCACCGCAGGCGCGGGCGTTCATCGAGCTGATCCAGCCGGATCTGTTCAGTCCGCGCAGCTATGATGAAAGTGGTCATTCCGAGCGCTGACACACGCCCATGTCCATCGAACTCCGCCACCTGCGCTACTTCCTGGCCGTCGCCGAGACGCTGCACTTCGGCCGCGCGGCCGAGCGGCTGGGGATGTCGCAGCCGCCGCTCAGCCAGCAGATCCGTCAGCTGGAAACGCTGCTCGGCGCGCGGTTGTTCCTGCGCGCGAACCGTCGCGTGGAACTCACCGATGCCGGGCGCGTGCTGCAGGAACAGGCGCGCGAGGTGCTGGCCCGGGTGGAGACCGCGATCGATCTGACCCAGCGCGCGCAGCGCGGGGAAACCGGCGAGCTGCGCATCGGGCTGACCCGGGCCACGCCACTGTCCACGCAGATTCCGCGCGCGATCTTCGCTTACCGCCAGCAGTTCCCGCAGGTGCAGTTGAAGCTGCGCGAGATGAACACCCTGCAGCAGATAGATGCGCTGATGGCCGGCGAACTGGATGTCGGGTTGATCCGCAAACGTGCCCTGCCCGCGCCGCTGATGTCACGCAAACTGTTCAGTGATCCGCTGGCGCTGGTGGTGCACGGCCAGCATCCGCTGGTGCGTGAGCTGCCCGCCGATGCGGCGGTGGCGCTGCGGCTGTTCGCGCATGAGCCGTTCGTCGGGTTCCTGCGCGAGGTCGGCGCGGGCATCCACGATCACTTCATCGCGTTGTGCCGGGGCGCCGGCTTCACGCCGCGCATCGTGCAGGAAGCCGGGGAAGCCTCGACGTTGATCAGCCTGGCGGCCTCAGGGTTGGGGGTAACGGTGCTACCCGCCTCGTGCAGCCATATCCAGGTGGACGGCGCGCGCTTCGTCGCACTCAGCGATCGTGCCGCCAGTTCGGAAGTGCACGTGGCCTGCCGGCGTGGTGCGGCGTCGCCGTTGATCGAGCACTTCACCCGGCTGCTGCAGGGGGTCAGCGGCTGAGCGCGAGCGCGGTGGTGGCCGGTTGCACGCGCTGGCCCAGACGCCAGGCGATCACGCCACCGGCCACGGTCAGTACCCCCACGAAACCGCACACGCCCAGCCAGTCCCAATGGGTGTAGAACACGCCGCCAAGCACCCCGGCCACGCTGGAGCCCAGGTAGTAGGCGAACAGATAGAGGGCGGATGCTTCGGCGCGCATCGCACCGGCGCGGCTGCCTACCCAGCTGCTGGCCACCGAGTGGCCGCCGAAGAAGCCGAACGTCACCAGCGCGATGCCGGCCGCCATGCAGCCCAGCCACGGCATCGCGAGCAGCACGATGCCCAGCGCGATCAGTCCGTAGCAGATCGCCAGCACGCGGCTGCGGCCATGGCGATTGGCCTGCTGCCCCATCCACGCCGAGCTGAAGGTGCCGACCAGGTACACGCTGAAGATCAGGCCAACCACGGTCTGGCTGAGGCCATACGGCGGCGCCAGCAGGTGGAAGCCGAGATAGTTGTAGAGGGTGACGAACACGCCCATCAGCACGAACGCGGTGGCGAACAACCACGGCAACCCGGGATCGCCGAACAGCCTGCGCCAGCGCGAAGGCAGTTCGCGCAGTCCCCCGCGACGGCTCTGGAAGTGGCGTGACGGCGGCAGCTGGATCCATAGCAGCACGGTACTGAGCAGCGCGATCAACGAGACCACGCCAATGCCCCAGCGCCAGCCCCAATGGTCGGCCACGATGCCCGCGATGAGACGGCCGCTCATGCCGCCGATCGCGTTGCCGCCGATGTACAGGCCCATCGCCAGGCCCAGCGCGCGGCTGTCCATTTCCTCGGCGAGGTAGGTCATGCCCACCGCCGGGACGCCACTGAGCGCGATGCCGAGCAGCGTGCGCAACACCAGCAGCGTGGTCCAGTCATCCACCATCGCGGTGGCGACGGACAACACGCTGGAGGCCAGGAGCGCGGCGACCATCACGCTGCGGCGCCCGATGCGGTCGGAGATCAATCCCGCGATCAGCATCGAGACCGCCAGCAGACCGGTGGTCAGCGACAGGGTCAGCGCACTGTTGGCTGCGGAGACACCGAAGTGGCGACTGAATTCGGGCAGCAGCGGCTGCACCGTGTAGAGCAGCCCGAAGGTGGAGAAGCCGGCCAGGAACAGCGCGGCCGCCGTGCGCCGGAAGGCCGGGGTGCCCTGCTGGATCTGGTCCCCGGCCGGCGCTGCGGTGGTGGTCGGGGGGCTGCGGTCGGGGACCGCTGCGGTGTCGCCATTCATGCCGGTAAGGCCCGCGTAGACGGGCCGGAGCGAGGAGTCAGCGCTCAGGATAGGCAGCGTCGGTAGGTCGATCCATAACCTGATAGGTCTGAATCGAGATGTTGCAGATATCGATTCAGATCGCGGGCGCGGTTACAGCGCCTGCCAGGTCAGGCCTTCGCCGCGCCGGTAGTAGACATGCGAGGCCTTGCCGTACAGCGCGCTGGCCTGGACCAGGCCGAAGAAACGTCCGTCGGCACTGTTGCCGCGGTGGTCGCCGAGCATCAGCACCTCGCCCGTCGGGACGGTCAGCCCAGTGATGTCCGGTCCACCCCCTTGGCCCAGATCCAGCTGGGCCAGATGCTGGCCGAAGTCTTCGATCTCACCGACCCCGGCCTGGGCCAGCGGATGGCCGTTGATGCTCAGGTGACCGTCGTGCAGCTCGACCCGATCCCCGCCGACCGCCGCGATGCGCTTGATCAGCCGGGTGCCGTCCTGCGGTGAATCGAACACCGCCACGTCACCGCGCTGTGGCTGACCGGTGTGCAGCAGCTCCACCGAGGTGAACGGCAGGCGCACGCCGTAGGCACGCATGTCCACCACCACCCGGTCACCCGGCATCAGCGTGTGCTGCATCGAGCCGCTGGGCACCTGGTAGTGATTGGCCAGGGTGTCGCGCGCCGCAGCGAGCAGGCCGAGCATGACCAGCAGCGGCAGGGCTTCTTTCTTGAGCCAGCGCAGCAGGCGGTGGTCGGCGGGGGCAGAGGCGGCGGCGGGGGTGTCCATACGGGCGCTCCAGGGAGTGTGTGGCTGTGACCGGACGGGCGGCGGGCAAGTTCCCTGGCCGGGTCCGAAAAAGCTACGCAGTGTTTACGCCGGGCCGGCGTGGTCGGCATCGCGGTTTTACGGGGCGCGGCTGCATCGTGGCGACACCGCGCCGAAGGGCGCTTCGAAGAGACGTTCCATGACCATCCTGCTGATCCGGCATACACCGTCGAACGCCGTGCCGGACGCGTCGCCGCTGCCGCTGCCGGCGCGGGTCGCCGGGCACCGCCTAGCCTGCCGCGACTGCGACTCCCTGCCGGCCCTGGTGCGCTGCCTGCAGCGTGCCCAGCGCAGCCGCCCGGCGCTGGTCCTGATCGCCACCGCGGCGGTCGATGCGCCGCAGTGGGCCCGTTATGGCCAGGCGCTGCGGACCGCGCTGGAGGACCTGCCGGCGCCCTACATCGAGATGGCCAGCAACGACGATGACGCGCTGGACGAGCACCTGCATCCGCAGCATGCCCCGGCCGCGCGGGTCGTCTGCAGCAGCGGGCGCCAGGATGCGTGTCGCCTGTCGTTGGCGATCGCCGCCCATCGCCTGCAGGCCGTGGAGGGCTGAGCCATGTCGATCTTCATCATCCGGGGGCCGGAAGCGGCCGGGCAGCTGATCCGTACCGCGCAGCCGCTGCCTGCGCTGGTCCTGAAATCGTTGGTGCACCGCGCGATCGATGCGGGCACCACGGTGGCGATCCGGGCGTGTGGCTCGGAGCAGGAGCTGCTGGATGCGCTGCGCGTGGCCGATCACAGCCGCGGCGAAGTCACCCTGCTCGATCCGGGTGCGTGTGTGGCCAGCGCGCGCCTGCAGCGCCTGCTGCCGCATCTGCACAACGCCTATGTGGAAGTGCATGACGACGATGCGCGCGCCCCGGAGGCGTGCCTGCCGGCGGAGGTGGGCCAGCGCATCGGCGTGGCGCGTGGGTACTGCGCACAGAGTTACATGCACGCGCTGGAGATCGCGCTGGATCACCTGGGACGCAGTGAGATCGCCGAGGGCGTGCACGTGGGGACCTGAGGGGTGAGGGCAGCACGCCTCTGGCGGAGGCCGGGTCGGGCGCTGGGCCACGATGCCCTTGCCGGCGAATGTCCTCCGGCGTCGGCCGGCGGCCGCCCCCTCCCCCTTTATTTCGCCCACAAGGACATCGCGACCCACGTATCCAGAGGATTGGCACCCACAGAAAAGCCGGGTTTTCCGTCAGCGTACTGCGAGCCAGCCCCGTAGCGGCTGGTAGGCGCCTGGGCAAAATCAAGGAAGAGGCCGCCGCCCTCAGGCGGCGGCCGGGGGACATTTGCCGAGGGGCCTGCCGGTCGGGCGTAACGCTCGCGGCAGAAGAAAAAAAACGGCAGGGTTTCCCCTGCCGTTTCAATATCATCGCGCACTGGTGGCAAGCGTACCGACCAACGGTCGGTACCTACCGGGATGCCGCGATTATTTCAGGCCACGATTGACCAGCAGCGGTTCCACCGACGGATCCTTGCCGCGGAACTCGCGGTACAGATCGGCCAGCTCCACGCTGTTGCCGCGCGAGAGGATCTTGTCGCGGAAGACCTGGCCGTTCTCCGGGGTCAGGCCGCCGTTCTCCTTGAACCACTCGAAGGCGTCATGGTCGAGCACTTCGGCCCAGAAGTAGGCGTAGTAACCGGACGAATAACCGCCCCCCCAGATGTGGTCGAAGTAGCTGGTGCGGTAGCGCGGCGGCACCTGCGGCAGGTCGACCTTGAACCTCTTCAGCGCGGCCGCTTCAAACGGCGCGACGTCCTGCAGCTTGGCGTCGGCCGGCTGGGTGTGCCAGGCCAGGTCGAGCAGGGCGGCCGAGAGGTACTCGGTGGTCGCATAGCCCTGGTTGAAGGTGCGGGCCTTGAGGATCTTGTCGACCAGCGCCTGCGGCATCGGCTCGCCGGTCTTGTAGTTCTTGGCGTAGTTGGCGAAGACCTTCGGGTCCAGCGCCCAGTGCTCGTTGAACTGCGAGGGGAACTCGACGAAATCGCGCGAGGTGCTGGTACCGGCGATGGACGGGTACTTCACCTTCGAGAACATGCCGTGCAGCGCATGGCCGAACTCATGGAACATCGTGGTCACATCATCGAAGCTCAGCAGCGCGGGCTGGCCGGCGGCGGGCTTGGTGAAGTTGCACACGTTGTAGACCACCGGCTTGGCACCGGTCAGGCCGTCCTGTTCGACGAACACATCCATCCAGGCGCCGCCGGACTTGCTGTCACGCTTGAAGTAATCGGTGTAGAACAGGGCCAGCGAGGTGCCGTCCTTGTCGAACACTTCGTAGACCTTCATGTCCTGGTGGTAGGTGGGGATGTCGGTACGCGGCTTGAAGGTGATGCCGTACAGCTGCGTGGCGGCGTAGAAGACGCCGTTCTGCAGCACGTTGTCCATCTCGAAGTACGGCTTGATCTGCGATTCGTCCAGGTCGTACTGCGCCTTGCGCACCTGTTCGGCGTAGAAGTCCCAATCGGAGGCAGCGAGCTTGAAACCGCCCTTCTGCGCGTCGATCACCTTCTGCATTTCGCTGATCTCGCCACGCGCCTTGGCGGTCGCGGCCGGCACGGTGTCGGTCAGCAGCTTGAGCGCGGCGGCCGGGGTCTTGGCCATCTGGTCGGCCAGGCTGTAGGCGGCGTAGTTCTCGAAGCCGAGCAGCTTGGCCTTCTGCGCGTGCAGCTGGGCCAGGCGCTGGATGGTCTCGCGGGTGTCGTTGGCGTCGCCCTTTTCAGCACGGGTCTCCGACGCCTTGAGCACGGCGGCGCGTTGCTCGCGGTCGCTCAGCGAGCCGAGCACCGGTTGCTGCGTGGTGTTCTGCAGCGGCAGCAGGTACTTGCCATCGAGGTTGCGGGCCTTGGCATCGGCGGCGGCGGTGTTGATCGCATCCTCATCCAGGCCGGCCAGCTTGGCCTTGTCATCGACGACCACGGCACCGGCGGCGGTCGCGGCGACCAGGCGGGTGTGGAACTGCGTGGCCAGCGTGGTTTCTTCCACGTTGAGCTTGCGCAGCGAGGCCTTGTCGGCATCGTTCAACTGCGCGCCGGCACGCACGAACTCCTGGTAATCACGCTCAACCAGGCGCTTCTGCACCGGGTCCAGGCCCAGCGCATCGCGCTGGTCGTAGATGGTCTTGATGCGGGCGAACAGCTTCGGGTCGAGGTTGATCTCGTCCTGGTGCTCGGCCAGCTTCGGGGCGACTTCTTCCTGCACCTTCTGGCGTGCATCGTTGGTGTCGGCCTGGACCAGGCCGAAGAAGATGCGCGACACGCGGGTCAGGGTCTCGCCGCTGCGCTCCAGCGCTTCGATGGTGTTGTCGAAGGTGGCCGGCTCGGGGTTGTCGGCGATCTTGCGGACTTCGGCCAGGTGCTGCTTCATGCCTTCGTTGAAGGCCGGCAGGTAGTCACTGTCCTTGATCTTGTCGAACGGCGGCGCCTGGAACGGCAGCGTGCTGGCGCTCAACAGCGGGTTGGCGGACGCATCGGCCGGCTGCTGGGTCGGGGCGGGCTGGGTATCGGTCACGGGGGTGGACTCCTTGCCGGAACAGGCCGCCAGCGCCAGGCTGATGGCAGCGGCCAAAACTACGGTACGCGACATGAAACGGGCTCCTTGGATGAGGGCGCGGGACGTGAAATCCCGCAGCCGATCACCCTACTCCCAAAGCCCGCAGGCGGCATGTGCCGGTCGTGGCGCGTGGCTGTGCGGGCCGTGGGGGCTACCCGGTCCGGCCCGCCCGGCGGCGCTCAGACGGTGCCGCGGGTCTTGCCCTGCCAGGGGCGGTAGTACGCGCGGATCGCGGCCATGTCGGCCGCGTCGTTGCCGGTGGGATGGAACAACGGGCCGATGCCGATGGTCTTTTCCGGGTAGTGGAAGTACGCGGCCAGCACCGGCACATCGGCCATGCGCGCGATCTTGAGGAAGCCGGCCTTCCAGTGCTGCACTGCCTTGCGCGTGCCCTCCGGGGTGATCGCGTACCACAGGCGGTCCGAGCCACGGATCAGGCTGACTGCCTGCTCCACGGTGCCCTGCGGTGAGCTGCGGTCCAGCGGGATGACGCCGAGCTTGCGCAGCAGCGGCCCCAGTGGCCACCAGAACAGCGAGGCCTTGCCCAGCACCTTGACCTGCATGCCCAGCGCGATCTTCGCCGCCATGCCCCAGAAGCCGTCCCAGTTGGACGAATGCGGCGCGATGATGAACACCACTTTGGGCACATCGGGCAGGGTGCCGGTCACTTTCCAGCCGCCCAGGCGCAGCGTGCAGCGGGCCAGCCAGCGGAGGAAGCGGTTCGGTTTGACCTGCGGCATGTTCGGCGGAACCACCGGCAACAACGGACTTCGGTTGTTCAAGCAATCACTCCCAATTGCGTGTGGTGCGCCCGCGCTTGATCTGCGCGCGCCCCTTTTTGGCGTCCAGACGACGCAGTTTCGACCCGTAGGTCGGCTTGGTGGCCACGCGTGCCTTGGGCACGCTCAGCCCCGCCTGGATGAAGGCGGCCAGTCGATCGCGCGCGTCCTCGCGGTTACGGTCCTGGGTACGGAAACGCTGTGCATCGATGACCAGCACGCCTTCGCCGGTCATGCGCCGGTCGCGGCGGGCCAGCAGGCGCGCGCGCAACGGCTCGGGCAACGAAGGCGAGCCGGCCACGTCGAAGCGCAGCTCGACGGCGGTGGAGACCTTGTTGACGTTCTGGCCACCGGCGCCGCTGGCGCGCACGAACCGCTCGACGAGTTCCGTATCCGGAATCGTCAGGTGCGCGCTGATGGTGACTGGCCCGTTGCCCATGGGCGGCATTGTAAGGGGAGGACCGCCGGCCGGGTGACTGCAACGTGCGTGGATGTCGCCGATAACGTCCTCAATTACGGTCTGATGACGCCATCGCAGGTATTCTCCGGTTTCCCGCAACGCAGGATGCTCCGCAATGTTCCCGATCCGCCCGATGGCCCGCCGTGGCCTGATCCGCATGACATTCGCCCTGGCGCTGGGCCTGGGCGCGATCGCGCCGGCCATCGCCGCGCCGCCGTCGGATGCCGACATCAACCGCCTGCTGGCCGCCTCGCGCGCGCAGAGCATGCTCGATACGATGCTGCCGCAGATCGAGGCGATGCAGCGCCAGCAGTTCCAGCAGGTGGCGCAGCAGCGTCAGCTGGATGCGACGCAGCAGGCGCAGTTGCAGCGGATCGAGCAACGGACCAGCCAGACGGTGCGCCAGGCGCTGTCCTGGAAGGAGCTGCGGCCGATGTATGTGGATCTGTACAAGCAGACCTTCAGCAAGGAAGACGTGCTGGCGATGGCGGAGTTCTATGAGAGCTCGGCGGGGCAGAGCCTGTTGGACAAGACGCCGGCGCTGATGCAGAACGTGATGGTGGCGATCCAGGCCAAGATGCAGCCGCTGTTCGTGGATCTGCAGAAGGACCTGGAGGCGATCGTGAACGAGCCGGCGCCTGCGGCCGCACCGGCGAAGAAGTAATCGGGCTCGGGATCACAGAGGGTTACGTGTCAGTCCGCGTACGGCAGCTGTTCGTTTTCCATGGATGAGTAAGCCGGGCAGCCCAGGTCAGCGCACTTCCCAGTCGAACAGATCCATCGCCTTGCGGAATTCGCCGTCCACCGGCGCGCTGATGTCCATCGGCGTGCCATCCGGATGCGGGAAGCGCAGGCGCTCGGCGTGCAGGAGCATGCGGTGGATGCCCTGCATGCGGAAGCTGCGGTTGTGGCGGCCGTCGCCGTGGCTGGTGTCACCGATCAGGTGATGCGAGAGGTGCTTGAGGTGGCGGCGGATCTGGCGGAAGCGGCCGGTCTGCGGCTGGCAGCGCAGCAGGGCGTAGCGTGAGGTCTCGAACTCGCCCATCGGAATCGCGATCTCGCCCACGGCGACACGCTGGAAGTGGGTGATCGCCTGCTTCTTGACCGGCTTGCCGGGGCCGCCATCGAGGTCGTGGTCGACGGTGAAGGCCTCGTCGGCCGGCCAGCCCCGGCAGATCGCGAGGTAATCCTTGGTGACGTCGCCGCCCATCAGCGATTTGCCGAGCACGCTGGCGCTTTCGCGATCAAAGGCGAGCAGCAGGCAGCCGCTGGTGGCGCGGTCCAGACGATGGACGAGGAAGATCGGCTTGCCGAGCTGTTCGCGCAGGCGGTCGGCGAGGAAGTCGTCTTCGCCCCGGGCAAGCTTGCTGTCGTGGACCATCAGCCCGGCGGGCTTGTTGACCACGGCGAGCTGGTCGTCCAGGTGCAGCAGCTGCAGGGGCGGAAGCGCCACCGGCGGCTCGGCCAGGGCCGCTGCCGGCAGCTCGATCACGCTCATCGGCGCCACCAGGCACTGGCCAGCGAGAACACCCCCGCCGCGCCGGTCACCCAGCTCCACACCGGGGCATCGCCGAAGTACCAGCCACCCGGCTGCAGGCCATACAGCACCGCGGCGACGATCATCAGGCCGACGCCGGCAATCGCGGCCACCGCGCGCTTCTGCAGTTTCTGCACGCTGACGTTCAGCGCCGCCAGATCACGCGAGCGCATCGACAGTTCATGATCACCTTCCACCTGCTGGCGCAGCCAGGCGTGGACCAGGCGCGGCATGTCCGGCGTATGCGTCATGATTTCGGGCAGGCGCTTGCGCACTTCCTTCAGCACCCGGCGCGGGCTGTAGCGTTCGCGCAGGATGCGTTCCAGCACCGGCCGCGCGACCGCCCAGATATCCAGTTCCGGATCGAGCTGACGGCCGACACCTTCGATGTTGAGCAGTGTCTTCTGCAGCAGGATCAGCTGCGGCTGCAGCGTGAGCTCGTAGCGCTGGGCCACGCGGAACAGCTTGATCAGCACCTCGGCCAGCGAGATCTGCGACAGCGGGCGGGTGAAATACGGTTCGCACACCGAACGCGCGGCCGCTTCGAGTTCATCGATGCGCACGTTGTTGGGCATCCAGCCGGCTTCCACATGCAGCGCGGCCATGCGCCGGTAGTCCTTGTTGAAGATGGCCATGAAGTTCTCGGCCAGGTAGTACTGATCTTCTTCGGACAGCTGGCCCATGATGCCGAAATCCAGCGCGATGAAGCGCGGGTTGTCGCGGCGCGCCGGATCGGTGTCGACCCAGATGTTGCCGGCGTGCGCATCGGCGTGGAAGAAGTTGTCGCGGAACACCTGGGTGTAGAACACCCGCACGCCCTTGGCGGCCAGCGCCTTGCGGTCGATGCCGGCCTTGTCCAGCGCGACGATGTCGTCCGACGGGATGCCCCACACCCGCTCCAGGGTCAGCGCGCGCTCGGCGGTGTGGCTCCAGATCACCTCGGGCACGTACAGATCGTCCGAGTCGATCCAGTTGCGGCGCAGCAAGCTGGCATTGGCGCCTTCGCGCTGCAGATCCAGTTCGGCGGCCAGGGTGTTTTCGACTTCGGCGACCACTTCGCGCGGGCGGATCTTGTCGGCGCGCGGGTGCGCGCGTTCGATCAGCGCGGCGGCCGACTTGAGCAGCGCGATGTCGGCGTCGATCTGCTTTTCGATGTCCGGGCGCAGCACCTTGACCACCACCTGGCGGCCATCGACGAGCGTGGCCGCGTGCACCTGTGCGATCGAGGCCGAGGCCAGCGGCTGCAGATCGAAGCTGGCGAAGGCTTCGCTCACCGGGCGGCCGAGCGCGCGCTCGACAATGGCCTGCGCGGTAGCGCCATCAAACGGCTTGACGCGGTCCTGCAGCAGGGTGAGTTCGTTGGCGACGTCGGCCGGGATCAGGTCACGGCGGGTGGAGAGGATCTGGCCGAACTTGACGAAGATCGGGCCGAGGTCCTGCAGCGCCAGGCGCAGGCGCGCACCGCGCGACTGTGCGGCGATGTCGGCCGAGGCGCGTGGCACGAACGGCTTGGCCAGGCGCAGCCAGCGTTCGGCCGGGGTGCCCTGGAGCAGATCGTCGAGGCGGTAGCGCAGGATGATGCGGCCGATGCGGCTGGCGCGGAAGATCGCCTTCATGCGCCCACCTGCCGCAGGCGCTGGACGCGCACGGCCATGCGTTCAACGTCGTCGCGCATCACGTCCACATCGTCGTGGAAGGCATCCAGTTCTGCTCGGGGTACCACGTCGCGCGACTCCTCGGTGACAAATTCAGCGGCGCTGTGCGCCAGGTCGGACGCGCCGCGGCGCGCGTGCTGCAGTGCCGAGCGCAGGGTGTTGGCGATCTGCACGCCCATCACCTCGCCGAACACGCGCACGAACGGCTGCTGCCAGTCCGGATCGAAACGGGTCGCCAGCTGCTGCAGGCGGCGGGCCAGCTCGGCATCGCCGGAGACCTTGACCCGCCCGGCCGGCGCATCACCGCCACGGCGTGCATTGGCCAGGAACGGCAGCTGGGCCAGCACCCCGCCCAGCGTGCTGCGCACGGCCAGGTCCGGCACCTGCTGCGGATCGACCGGGCCGACCGTGAGGCGCTCCCCGTCCACCCCGATCCGCATCGCCAACGCAGGCGATTCCAGGGTCAGCGCGATGTGGCGGCCATCCAGCGCGGCCAGCGCGCTGCGGGTGTCCGGGTCCAGCGCCAGCGCGCGGTTGAGCGTGAGCTGCAGCGCATTGCCAGCCAGCGGCTTGAGGGAAGAGAGCAGGGAACGGGCCATCACCGCATTCTACCGTGTGCCCTTGAACGGCGGGCGTGTTCCCGGGCGCCGACTCGGTTCATGCTATGGCACCCCAACACAGTGACAGGAGCGGCAACAGGCATGGGCAAGACCCGGGTAGGCATCATCTTCGGCGGCCGTTCGGCCGAGCACGAGGTCTCGCTGCAGTCGGCGAAGAACATCCTCGATGCGCTGGACAAGGACCGCTTCGAGGTCAGCCTGATCGGCATCGACAAGCAGGGCCAGTGGCACGTGAGCGACCCGCGCGACTTCCTGCTCAATGCCGGCGACCCGGCACGGATCGCGCTGCACCGCTCGGGCAATGCGGTGGCGGTGCGGCCGGGCCTGGAGCGCCAGCAGCTGGTGCCCACCGATCCGGCCACCGCGCTGGAGCAGATCGACGTGGTGTTCCCGATCGTGCACGGCACGCTGGGCGAGGACGGCTCGCTGCAGGGCCTGCTGCGCATGGCCAACCTGCCCTTCGTGGGCTCAGGCGTGTTGGGCTCGGCAGTGGCGATGGACAAGGACGTGGCCAAGCGCCTGCTGCGCGATGCCGGGCTGGCGGTGGCGCCGTTCGCCTGCTTCAACCGGGTCACTGCGGCGCGGGCCGATTACGCCGCGCTGGTCGCCGCGCTGGGCACGCCACTGTTCGTGAAGCCGGCCAACCAGGGCTCCTCGGTGGGTGTGAGCAAGGTGCGCAACGAGGCGGACTTCCATACCGCCCTCGCGCTGGCGCTGTCGTTCGATCACAAGGCGCTGGTGGAAGCGGCGATCGACGGCCGCGAAATCGAGTGCGCGGTGCTCGGCAACGAACACCCCGAAGCCAGCGTCTGTGGCGAGGTGGTCGTGCACGATGATTTCTATTCGTACGACACCAAATACATCAGCGAGACCGGTGCCGACATCGTGGTGCCGGCGGCCATCACCGATGCGGAGCAGTCCCGTATCCGGCAGATCGCCGTGCAGGCCTACCAGGCACTGGAGTGTGCCGGCCTGGCACGCGTGGATGTATTCCTGACGCCGGCCGGCGAGGTGGTGATCAACGAGATCAACACGTTGCCCGGCTTCACCCGCATCAGCATGTACCCGAAGCTGTGGGCAGCCAGTGGGCTGGATTACACCGCCCTGATCACGCGGCTGCTGGAACTGGCGATGGACCGGCATGCGCGTGAGCGCGATCTGCGCAGCGCCATCGCAACGACGGCCTGAACATCGTTGCCGATGTCAGGCCGTCATTATTTCCGCAGCGCGTCCCACGCCGGAGAGAGGTAGCGCGGGACGCGCCGGACACTAGGTCCGCTTGCGGAACATCGAAACCACCGCCAGGATCAGGAAAACGACGAACAGGATCCAGGCGACGTTGCTGGCGGCGCCGGCAATGCCCGAGAAACCAAGCACCGCCGCGATGATGGCGATGACAAAAAAGATGACGGCGTAATGCAGCATGTCGACCCTCGCGTTGATGCGTGCCGGAGTTGGCGTGGGGCCATGTTCACCAACCTGCGGTGTTCAGGGAGTGATGGAATCCTGTGCGTTCGATGAAGATGCCAGCCGGGCCAGCCCTTCTTCGATGCTGACCAAGGGGACATAACCGAAGTCGCGGCGCGCCGGTTCCATGCTGTACCAGTGCGGGGTGCACAGCTGCTCGGCCAGGAAGCGGGTCATGGGCGGCTCGCCGCGCAGGCGCAGCAGCGGCCACAGCCGCTCGCAGACCGCGCCGATCCGGTAGGCCGCCTTGAAGCTGATCGACTTTGTCACTGGCGGCGCATCCACCGCGGCCAGCAGCTTGTTGAGCAGCTCGCGCATCGGCAGCGGCTCGCCGTTGGAAATGAAGTACGCCTTGCCGGCGCAGGCCGCGCCCGGGGCCAGGTGCTCCAGGGCCAGGAAGTGGGCCAGTGCGGCGTTGTCGATGTAGGTGGTATCGACCTTGTTCTGCCCATCGCCGACGAAGCGCAGGCGGCCGGCGCGGGCGCGCTCAGCCAGACGCGGTACCAGTTGCTGGTCGCCCGGGCCCCAGATCAGCCGCGGCCGCAACGCGACCGTGGCCAGCTGCGCATCGTTGGCCGCCAGCACGCGCTGCTCGGCGATGGCCTTGGTGGCCGCGTACGGCGCCTGGAAGTTCTCGCCATACGGCACCTCGTCCGCGCCCAGGCCCTCCACTGGATGCGTGGCGCGATGGGTCACGCTGGGCGTGGAGGTGTAGACCAGCTTGCCCACGCCGTGCGCGCGACAGGCCGCGATGACATTGTCGGTGCCGACCACGTTGGCCTGGTGGTAGCTGTCATAGCTGCCCCACGCACCGGCCTTGGCCCCGTTGTGGAGGACCGCATCGACCCCGGCCACCGCATGCATCACCGCCTGCGCATCGGCCAGGTCGCCGCGGATCTGGCCCACGCCCATCGCCTGCAGCGCAGGGTAGTGGCCGCGGTTGAACGCCAGCACCTGGTGACCCCGCTTGATCAGTCCCTTGCACAGGGCCTGGCCGAGGAAGCCGCCGCCGCCGGTCACGAGGATCTTCATGCGTGCTGCTCCAGTTGCGCGGTGGCCCATACCGTGAGCTTCTCGCGGCCGATCTTGGCGTTGTGGCGGATGTCGACCGGGAAGCCCGGGTGCGGCAGGAACTGCTCGATGCGCGCGGTGTGCGCATGTGCGGCCGCTTCACGACGCAGGCGCTCGACCAGGGCGGGCGAATCGATGGTGCCGGGCTGCAGTTCGTAGCACAGCACCGGCCGCTGCCGACCCGGCGCACCCACGCCGACCAGCGCGGTGCGGGCGATGCCGTCCAGCGCATTGAACACCGGCTCGACCTGCTCGGTGTACAGCGGCCCCTGCGCGGTTTCCACGCGCTGGGTCTTGCGCCCACAGAACCACAGCCGGCCCTGCGCATCGAAGTAGCCGACATCGCCCATCCGGTGCACGACCCGGGTGCTGCCATCGGCCAGGGTTTCGGTGATCTTCGCCGCGGCGGTGGCCTGCGGGCGGTTGAAGTAGCTGTCGGTGGCGGTCGGGCCGGCCACGGTGATCTCGCCCACCTCGCCGGTGGCCAGCACACGGGCCTGCGACCAATCCGGCAGCGGCGCGTCATCGATGGCGATGATGCGCACCTCGTTTGGCGCGACCACGCGGCCGACACAGGTACCGGCGCCGGCCTCGGTGGCCTGGCGGGTGTTCTCCAGCTCGCGGCCTTCGATCACCGCCACCGGCAGGCACTCGGTGGCGCCGTAGGGGGTCCAGAACTGGGCGTCATCGGGCAGCAGGCGGCGGATCCGCGCGACCACATCCGGCGGCACCGGCGCCCCGGCCGAGGTCACCCGGCGCACGCTCGGCAGCGGCTGGCCGTGATCGGCCAGGACCCGCATCAGCGCCGGCGAGCCGAACAGCTGGGTGACGCCGAAGCGGTTGATGGCGTCATGCAGCTTGCGCGGATCGGCCTGGGCCGGGCGGGTCGGGTCCATGTCCGGGATCACCGAGGTCAGCCCCAGCGCCGGATCGAACAGCGCGAACGGCGGGAAGGTCGGCAGATCCACCCCACCCGGCTCCATCCCGAAGGCGGCGCGCAGCAGCTCGACCTGGCCGACGAAATGACGGTGGCGGTAGACCACGCCTTTGGGCACGCCGGTGGAGCCGCTGGTGAACAGGATCGCCGCGACATCCTCGCCATCGGTCGGGGCCAGCGCAGGCGCCGCCGTGGCGCCCTGGGCTTCCAGCCGGGCCAGGGTGGTGCCACCCCAGCCCCAGCGGCGGCCGACGGTCACCAGCAGGCGCGCAGAGCGGCACCAGCGCAGCACCAGGCGCGCCATGTGGGCCAGGCCGATGCCGATGAAGGCCTGCGGCTGGGCCTCGTCCAGGCATTGCTTCAGCGCGCGCTTGTCGATGCCCGGGTCGACCAGCACCGGGACCGCGCCGTTCTTGAACAGCGCGAACATCAGCAGGAAGAACTCCGGCGAGGGCCGCACCATCACCACCGCGCGCACGCCGCGGCCGATGCCGTGCGCGGCCAGGCCGGCCGCCATCGCGTCGCTGCGGGCGTTGAGGGTGCGGTAATCCAGGGTGACGTCATAACGCGCCATGCCGCCGGGCCCGGGCTTGCCGGGGCAGCGGATGGCGATCTGGTCGGGGCGTTCACGGGCCAGCTCGGGCAGGCGCGCGGCGATATTGATGGCGCTGTTCATCCGTTCATTGTCGCCGCTGCAGAAAAATCTTGCGCGCCGGCCGGTGGCGTGGAAAATTCGCGCCCTTCCCTCCTGCTTCGCTGCCGCCCAAGGCCGGTGCCCCATGCCCCATCCCTGCCTCACCTGCGGCGCCTGCTGCACCCAATACCGTGTGGCCTTCCATTGGATGGAATCGGACGAGGTCACCCCCGGTGGCGTCCCGCACGAGCTCACCCAGGTGCTGGACCCGCACCGGCTGTGCATGCGCGGCACCCTGTCCAAGCCGGTGTACTGCGTGGCGCTGGATGCGGAGATCGGCGTGTATTCGCGCTGCAGCATCCACCCCAACCGCCCCAGCGTGTGCCGTGAGGTGGATGCTTCGTGGGAGTACGGCAAGGCCAGCCCCCAGTGCGACAAGGCGCGCGTGGCGCACGGCATGCCGGCGCTGACCCTGGCCGACTGGCGCTGGCGGGACGAGGCGGGCAATGACGATGATCATCCCGACGACAACGGCAATTCCCCGGCGCCGCCGCAGGCACCGATCGCGGCGTAAAGATCGGCATGGGCAGGTGACGACCGTTGGTCGTCACGCCGATCAGATCGGGTGCGCGTCCAGAAACGCGCGGATCTTCGGCACCAGCACCTCGTGCTTGTCTTCCAGCACATAGTGTCCGGCATCCTCGAAGGCATGCACGTCCGCCTGCGGCAGTGCGGCCTGGAAACCCTCCAGGAAGTGGTGGTCGAACACGAAATCACGCAGCCCCCAGCCGATGAAGGCGGGACGGTCGGCGTAGCTGGGCAGGGTCTGGCCGGACCGCTCCAGCAGCGACCAGGCCTTGTCGGCCGGTGACAGCGGAATGTCCTGCATGAAGCGGATGGTGCTGATGCGGTTGGCGTAGCTGTTGTACGGCGACACGTAAGCGCGGCGCACCTCGGCCGGCATCTTCCGTTCCACGCCCAGCCACGAGGCACCGGACGAGAACGCGTTGAAGGTGCGGATGAGCCACTCGCCGATCTTCCAGTGGCGACCCAGCGCGATCTGCCACGGCATCTTCTTCGCGGCCGGCATCGGGAAGGCGGCGGTGTTGAGCACCACCAAGCGCTTGACCTGCGCGTGGTGCGACAACGCCCAACCGAAGCCGATCATGCCGCCCCAGTCGTGCACGGCCAGGGTCACCGGGCCGGTGATGCCCAGGTGCGCGAGCAGCGCCTCCAGGTCATCCACGCGCGACTGCAGGGTGTAGTCGTAGTGCGCGTCATCGGGCTTGTCCGACAGGCCCATGCCGATATGGTCCGGCACGATGCAGCGGTACTTGTCCGAGAGGCCGGTCACCAGGGTGCGCCAGTAATAGCTCCACGACGGATTGCCGTGGACCATCACCACCACCTCGCCATCGCGCGGGCCTTCGTCGAGATAGTTCATCGACAGGCCGGGGCGCACCTCGAAGCGGTGCGGATGGGCGGGGTAACCGGGCAGCTGGGGCATGCAAACGCACCTGTGAAAAGGGCCGGCAGAACCGGCCCTTGATGTTCAATTCCAACGCCGCAGCAGCCTGCGGCGACTGGTTTACCAGACCACTTCGGCCATTGAGCAGTTCAGGCCCGAGCCGATGCCGAGCAGCGCGATGCGATCGCCCTTCTTCAGCTTGCCCAGCTGCTTGAGCTTGCTCAGCACGATCGGCACCGAGGCCGGGCCGATGTTGCCGTGCTCGCCGAAGATCGTCATCACCTTCTTCGGGTCGATGCCGAAGTTCTTGATGAAGGCGGCGGTGTGCGGCTGGCTGACCTGGTGGATCACGAACTGGTCCAGTTCCTCCACGGCCCAGCCCAGTGCTTCACGGGCGGCCACGAAGGTCTTCTGTGCCAGCTTGATGCCTTCGATCAGCAGCATGCGGGTGTCGGTGACCATGCGGTCCAGGTTGCCCCGGCACAGCTGGTTCCACTCGGTGGCCGAGCGGGTCACGCCACCGCGGTAACGCGGGGCATCGGGCACCAGCTCGGTGCGCGCCATGACCATCGCCGCGGCACCGCAGCCCAGGGTCAGGGCGGCCATCTCGTTGCGGAAGTCATCGGCGGTCACGCCCGGCAGGGCCATGCGCTCGAGGGTCTTCTCGTACACCAGGGTGGCGGGTTCACCGTCGACGATCAGCGCGTAGTCGATCTCGCCGCGTTCGAGCATGCGGGCGGCGATGTCCATGCCGTTGATGAAGGCCAGGCAGGCATTGGCGACGTCGAAGGTCATGCATTCGTCGCCGACCCCCAGGTTGCCCGAGACGATGCTGGCCGTGGACGGCTCCAGGTAGTCGCGGCTGACCGAGGTGTTGACCAGCAGGCCGATCTTGTCGGCGCCGATCCCGGCGTCTTCCAGTGCTTTGCGGGCAGCCAGCGTGGCGGCGTCGGAGGCCAGCATGTCGGCATCCCACAGGCGGCGGGCGTGGATGCCCGCGATATCGCCGAGCACATCGGTACGGATGCCAAGACGATCCAGCGTCGGCTTCAGCCGTTCGTTGATTTCCTTGGACGTCAGCGTGTGCGGCGCGTCGATGTGCGCCAAGCCGGCGATCGAGACATTCTTGAAGAGCATCAGTTAGCGCCAAGGCTCAGGCAAAGGGGGCGTTATTGTAAGCCGGCACGGCTTTCACCGCACCTTTACGAATTCACGCCCGGGCGTATGGTCCGGGCGCAGGGTGAAGGGTTCAGCGTGGCGGGCACTGGAAGGCCAGGAAGCGCTGGCTGCCATCGGCGGGCAGGCCAGAGGCCTGCACGGCATTGGCACCGGCGCTGGGCGCCTCGTTGCGGGCCAGGGTTTCCAGCTCTTCCTGCACGCGCAGCGGGTTGCGGTTGTAGAAGCCGACCTTGCTCTTCACGGTCACCACCACCTCGCCCTTGCTCTGGCAGCCGCTGGGAACCGCACCGGCCGGCAGCACGCGGACCGTCTTGCCGGACGACTCGATCGGCACCCAGGTGCAGGCGGAAACGCTGAGGATCAGGGCGGACAGAAGCAGAATGCGCATGGACAAGGCCTGGCTGGAATACGTAAGGGAGTGTGCGGGAAACAACTGAATCGAGGGTGATCAGGGGCCGGGAGGGTCCCCGGCACCTGAGGCGCGGGTCAGCGCGATGGCTGACCCGCTGTCGGCATCACCGGGCCTTCGGTGCCGCTGCAGCCGGAGCAGCCGGAGCAGCCGGAGCCACCACCTTGCCTTCGGCATCGATCACCTGCACCTGGCCGAGGTTGAGCGCACGCACCGGTGCCTCGGTCTGCTTGAGGTCACCGACCACCACCCAGGTCAGCGCGTTCGGGTCCAGCGTGGCCGCGGCCTGCTGCACCTGGGCCGGGGTCATCGCCTCGATCTCGGCCTTGCGCTGGACCACATAATCGTCCGGGCGCTGGTAACGCACGATCCCGCTGATGGTGCCCATCACCGCGCTGGCGGTCTCGTAGGCACCGGGCAGGCTCAGGTTCTGGATGTTGCGGATGCGCGCCACCTCGGCCGGGGTGGCCGGCTTGGCACCGCTGGCGAACTCGGCGATCTCCTTGCGCATCTCCTGCATCGCCTCGGCGGTCTTGTCGATCTGCACCGGTGCGCGGGCGCCCCACGGGCGCTGGCCCAGGGTGTTGCTGGCGCTGCTGCCGGCACCGTAGGACCAGTGCTTCTGCTCACGCAGGTTCATGTTCAGGCGCGAGGTGAAGTCGCCGCCCAGCACGCCGTTGGCGATGTCGAAGCGGGTCGACCCCGGGTCCTTGGACGAGGGCACCACCTGGCTGGCGAACAGGTTGGCCTGCACCGCACCCGGCTGGTCGATCAGGTACACGCGGGCCTGGGTCGGCCGTGCCACGTCCACCGGGGCCTTCACCTGCGGGGCCGGGCCCTCGGCCTTCCAGTTGCCGAACTGGCGCTCCAGCAGCGGCACGAGGTCCTTCAGCGTGGTGTCGCCGACCACGATCAGGGTGCCCTGCTCCGGGCGCAGCCAATCACGGTGGAAATCGACCAGGTCCTCGCGGGTCATGGACTGGATGTCCACTTCATTGCCGCTGCCGGTGAACGGGATCGCATACGGATGACCGGCGCCGTACAGCAGGGTCGGCATCACGCGCATCGCGACCGCGCTGGGGTTGACCTTCTCCTGCTGGATGCCGGCGATCCAGGTCGCCTTGACGCGATCGATCTCGGTCTGGTCGAAGCGCGGCTGGCGCAGCATGTCCGCATACAGGGCCAGCGACGGGGCGAGGTTTTCCTTCAGCGCGGACAGATACACGCTGGTGCTGTCCAGCGAGGCGGAGGCATCGAGCTTGGCGCCCAGTGCATCGGCGGCATCGGCGAAGGGCAGCGCGCCCAGCTTGCCGGCGCCCTCGGTGAGCAGCCCCATGGTGAAGTTGGCGGTGCCGGACTTGCGGCCCTGGTCGGCGGTGAAGCCACCCGGGAACTCATAGCTGAACTGCACGACCGGGATGTCGTGACGCTCGGCCAGGATCACCTGGGTGCCATTCTTCAGCGTGGCGCGATGCAGTTCCGGGAATTTCAGGTCCGGGAAGGTCTTGGTCTGCGGCACGCCGGTGCTGCGGTCGACCTGCTGGGCCATCGTCGTGAAGCTGGGGTCCACGGCGGGCACGGTGAACGGCTTGGGCGTTTCCGACGGCAGTTCGGCCAAGGCAACGCGCGCGCCCGGCTCGACCACGATGGTGTGGTCGCCGGCGCCCAGCCACTTGGCACCGACATCGCGCACCTGCGCGGCAGTGGCCGCATCGATGGTGGCCAGCGACGTGCGGAAGCAGCCCGGGTCACCTTCGTACACGGTGCACTCGGCCAGCGCGTCGGCCTTGCCGCCGAAGCCACCGATGCGCTCGATGCCGCGGATGAAGCCGGCGCGGAAGGCGGTCTTGCCGCGGCTGAGCTCATCGGCGGTCGGGCCGTCCTTGGTCAGGCGCTTCACCTCTTCATCGATGATCGCCTCGACCTTGGCCGGGTCCACGCCCTGCTTGACGCTGGCCATGATCACGAAGTTCGAGCCCAGCTGCGAGCTGTAGGCGCCGGCACTGATGTTGTCCACCAGCTTGTCCTGGTGCAGCAGGCGCTGGTCCAGACGCGAGGACTTCGCACCGCCGAGAACCTGCGCGAACAGCTGCAGCTGGTCTATGTCGGTGGTGCCGACCTGGGCGACGTTCCACGCGCGGTAGATGCGCGCCTGCGGCACCTTGTCGGTCATCACTTCGCGCGTGCTCTTCTCACGCTTGGCCACGTCCACCTTGGGCTGGGCCATGCTCGGGCCGGCCGGGATGTCGCCGAAGTACCTGGCGACCTTTTCTTTCGCCGTGGCCACATCGATGTCACCGGCCAGCACCAGCACTGCATTGTTGGGGCCGTACCAGGTGCGGAACCACGTTTTCACGTCGTCCCGCGAGGCCGCGTTGAGATCGTTCATCGAGCCGATCACGCTGTGGTGATACGGATGGCCTTCCGGATACATCGCGCGGGTCAGCTTTTCCCAGACCTGGCCATACGGCTGGTTCTCGCCCTGGCGCTTTTCGTTCTGGACCACGCCGCGCTGTTCGTCGAGCGCGGCCTGGTCGATCGCGCCGAGCAGATGGCCCATGCGGTCGGACTCCATCCACAGCGCCATGTCCAGCGCCGTGGTCGGCACGTTCTCGAAGTAATTGGTGCGGTCGGTGTTGGTGGTGCCGTTCTGGCCGGTGACACCCACCTGCTTGAAGGGCTCGAAATACTCGCCGTCGTGGTTCTCGCTGCCCTGGAACATCAGGTGTTCGAACAGGTGCGCAAAGCCGGTGCGGCCGGCGGGTTCGTCCTTGCTGCCGACGTGGTACCAGATGTTGACGGCCACGATCGGCGCCTTGCGGTCGGTGTGCACCACCACGCGCAGGCCATTGGGCAGGGTGAACTGCTCGAACGGAATGTCGACCTTGGCCACCGTGGCCGGCTTGGCCAGGACCGGTGCGGGCGCCAGTGAGCCCAATGCGGCGGAGAGCGCTACAGCCAGCAGCGCGGCACGCGGTCGGAGTTGGACGGTCATTCCGGTTCCTTGGTCATGAAAGTGAAGCCGGATGCTAGCGCGCCGCCCAGGCAAAAGGCATCGGCCAACAGTCATTGGGGGCAAAACGGACAGCCTGCAGGCCCTGCGGCGGACAACTGTCCGGACAGCGGACACCGCGACATCGATAAAAACCCTTTGAAATCAACAGATAAAACTTGGCACGCGTCCTGCGTGGTACTGGGCAAGGGAAGCAAGGATCAAATCTAAACTGACTGGATGCTGAACAAAAACAAGAAAGATCAAATTGTTCTTGCACGCCCCGAATCGGTGTACTACCTTACTACCACACCACTGCTCGCCAACACTAAACAGGACCTCGCCATGAACACCAAGACGCTCGCCATCGCCATCGCCCTCGCCGCCGGCTCCGCATTTGCTTCGTCGGTGCAGGCCGCCCCCGCCATCGTCACCTTCGACACCGTGCAGGTCCGCCCTTCGGCCGACCAGATCGCCCAGGCCGAGGTTGAGCGCACCAGCAGCATCCCGACCCTGGCCGTCGTGGAAGTCCGCCCGACCGCCGGCCTGATCGCTGACTACCGCGCCGAACTGGCCGCCAACCGCCGCGTCACCACGCTGGCCGCCGTTGAAGTGCGCCCGACCGCCGAACAGCGCCAGGCCCTGGCTGCCGAGCAGACCCGTGACCGCGGCTACGTCGCCACCTTCACCGCTGCGGCCACTGCCGTCGCCAATGAAGTGATCATCAACCTGCCGACCCTGCAGGTGCGTCCGTCGGCTGCCGATCTGCAGGCCCTGGCGCTGGACACCGCCGCTGCCGCCGCCTCGACCCTGATCCGCCAGTAAGCCGTAGCTGCGGTCCCCCGCAGCCACGGCGTACACTTCGCCGATGACTGCCACGCCCACGTTCCATGTCGTTCTGTTCCAACCCGAAATCCCGCCGAACACCGGCAATGTGATCCGCCTCTGCGCCAACACCGGCGCGCGGCTGCACCTGATCGAGCCGCTCGGTTTCGACCTGAGCGACAAGCAGCTCAAGCGCGCCGGCCTGGACTATCACGAATACGCCCGACTGCAGGTCCATCCAGATCTTGAGACCGCCCTGCAGGTGATTGCGCCCAAGCGCCTGTTCGCGCTGAGTACCCGCGGCAGCGTGCGTTACGACACCCAGCAATTTGAAGATGGCGATGCCTTCCTGTTCGGCCCGGAAACCCGTGGCCTGCCCCAGGACCTGCTCGACAGCCTGCCCCACGGCCGCCGCCTGCGCCTGCCGATGCGACCGGACAACCGCAGCCTCAACCTGTCCAACACCGTTGCGGTGGTGATGTACGAGGCGTGGCGCCAGAACGGGTTTGCCGGCGGGCAATGACTCAGAAAGCGTTGATGCCCGTGAGCTCCCGCCCGATCACCAGCTGGTGCACGGTCTCGGTGCCCTCGTAGGTGATCACCGATTCCAGATTGAGTGCATGCCGGATCGCCACATGTTCGGTGGTGATGCCCGCGCCACCGAGCAGATCACGGCACTCGCGCGCGATGTCGATGGCCATGCGGCAATTGTTCCATTTGGCCAGGCTTACCTGCTGCGGCTGCAGCTGGCCGGCATCCTTCAGGCGCCCCAGCTGCAATGCCAGCAACTGCGCGGTGGTGATCCGGCGCGCCATGTCGGCCAGCTTGATCTGCGCACTCTGCGTGGCCGCCACCGGCCGGCCGAACAGCACCCGCTGCTTGGTGTAGGCCAGCGCTTCATCCAGGCACGCCACCGCGGCACCGATCGGGCCCCAGCTGATCCCGTAGCGCGCCTGGTTCAAGCAGCCCAGCGGCCCTTTGAGACCCTGCACATTGGGCAGCCGGTTACGGTCGGGCACGCGCACATTGTCGAAGAACAGCGCACCGGTGAGCGAGGCGCGCAGGCTCATCTTGTGCTTGATCTCCTGCGTGCTGAAGCCGGGCATGCCTTTCTCGAGCACGAAGCCCTGGATGCCGTCTTCGGTATGCGCCCAGATGATCGCGATGTCCGCCACCGGCCCACTGGTGATCCACATCTTGCTGCCGTTGATCAGCCAGTCGCCGCCGTCGCGCACCGCGCGGGTCTTCATCGCCGCCGGATCGGAGCCGCCATGCGCCTCGGTCAGGCCGAAGCAGCCGATGACCTTGCCGGTGGCCATGTCCGGCAACCAGCGCACGCGCTGTTCTTCGCTGCCGTAGGCGTAGATCGGGTACATGCACAGCGAGCTCTGTACCGAGACGAAACTGCGCAGCCCCGAATCGCCGCGCTCCAGTTCCTGGCAGATCAAGCCGTAGCTCACCGCGTTCAGTCCGCCGCCGCCGTACTGTTCGGGCAGGCTGGAGCCGAGCAGACCCAGTGCAGCGATCTCGGGGATCAGTTCGTCGGGAAAGCGGCCTTCATCAAATGCATCGCCGATGATCGGCAGCACCCGGGTATCAGTGAAGCGCGCCACCGTCGCCTGCACCGCGCGCTCCTCCTCGCTCAGCAGCGAACGGATATCGAACAGATCGAACGGATTGAGTGACATGGCATCCCGGCAGGTGGCGGTGGAACAGGCCCCCATTGTGGGCGTTGTGCAGGTAGGGGCCAAGGGCTGGCGCAGCAGGAGCTGCCTGCTCCATCCGGGCGCCGATCCAGCCGGCCACCCGATCGCCGGGATGTCCTGATCCCTTATGGCCACGCCCCGGCCAGATACGAACGTGTGCGTGCCCGGAGCGTGGCGATGTCGGGCGCTGTGGCCGGATTACGGATCCTGTCGGCGGCAGTTGGCCTGCCTGGGCGGGATGCCCACGTCCGCCGCATAGATCCATCGGGCCTCTGTTACCGACGTGGCCATCACGTAACGTTGCGGATTACCGGGGCTCGCGCCCCAGCACCAATAGCTCTGGAGCTCGGCACTACTGCTGATGGCTGCAGGCAAGCCGACCGGGTACGCCTGGGCGGGCTTGGCACCGAGCAGTCCTGCCAGCGCCAAGGAGGCACCGACACAGCAGGCGACCATGTTCATGTTGCGATCCTGATATTCGCTCCGAAGCGGAGCTGCATCAAGGTGGCCATTTCCAACGCAACGTTCAGGCACGCAGCGCTCACTTCCCGGTGCCTGCCGCATTTGAACTGATCGATAGGTGCTGTTGCAGTTGGTCCGACTATCGCTTGTGCGCGGCACGGTAGGCATGGGTCGATGAATGCGCCCAGGGATTACCGGCGTATCGGTGCAGCGGGGTGATGCTGCGTGCCGCGCGCCGCTGGGAGCCCACTGAAGGTCAAGCGCGGCGCGATGGCGTGGCATTCTCCTACCTTCGTGCCGACCTCAACATCGAGGAAGTATGGGCGTATCGCACGCAGGGTGGACTCATCGCGGACATGTCGGGCCACTCGGGGTATCCATTGAGGGTTCGTTGCGTGTTTCCGTACGACGGCGGCACCGAAACGCCCCGCAGTTCCGCACGATCATTGCAATCACGGTTCCGCGACAAGACGGGCCGATGGGTCCCCATCGTCAGGGTGGATCTGCGCGCAGGTGTCGCAGCGCCCTTCACCTATCGTGACGACGATCAAAGCAACGCACCGTTGTGATGGCCGCCTGAGGAGGCGTGATCCCTGCGCGGCCGTCACCAATGCTGCATCGCAGCAACCCACCGTCCGCGGCGAGCTTTGCGTGCCATGGCGAGGCTGCTGCCTAGGCGTGAACGGGAAGGACCGGTACTCTGGCGCATTGATCCACCGTTTCGCCGTGACGTGACACGGGCGATTCCCAGGCAACCGCCGCCGTTCAACCCGCGGCACTACCCAAGAGTTACGCAGCCCCATGAGCGAAGAAATCAACGTCCTGCCCCCGCGTGAAGTGATGGAATTCGATGTGGTGATCGTCGGTGGCGGCCCTGCGGGCCTGGCCACGGCGATCCGGCTGCGCCAGCGCGCCATCGAGGCTGGCCGCGAGCTGTCGGTCTGCATCCTGGAAAAGGGGTCCGAACCCGGCGCGCACATCCTCTCCGGCGCGGTGATGGACCCACGCGCGTTGACCGAACTGTTCCCGGACTGGGCCGAGCGCGGCGCACCGCTGAAGCAGAAGGTCACCCGCGACGAATTCCTGTTCCTCACCGAGGCCGGATCGCGCAGCACGCCCAACGCGCTGCTACCGGAGTGCTTCCACAACGAAGGCAACTACATCGTCAGCCTGGGCGAGGTCACCCGCTGGCTGGCGCAGCAGGCCGAGGCGCTGGAGGTAGCGATCTTCCCCGGCTTCCCGGCGGCGGAAGTGCTGTACAGCGACGATGGCGCGGTGATCGGCGTGGCCACCGGCGACATGGGCATCGAGAAGAACGGCCAGCCCGGCCCGGCATTCGAGCGCGGCATGGCGCTGCACGCCAAGTACACGATCTTCGCCGAAGGCTCGCGCGGCCATCTCGGCCGCCAGCTGATCGCCCGCTTCCAGCTCGATGCCGACAAGGATCCGCAGGCCTACGGCATCGGCATCAAGGAACTGTGGCAGATCGATCCGGCCAAGCACGAACCGGGCCTGGTGGTGCACGCCGCCGGCTGGCCGCTGGACAACGACACCTACGGTGGCGCGTTCCTGTACCACGCCGAGGGTGGCAAGGTCTCGATCGGCTATGTGGTCGGCCTGGACTACAAGAATCCGTGGCTGAGCCCGTTCGAAGAGTTCCAGCGCTTCAAGACGCACCCGGACATCCGCAAGCACCTGGAAGGGGGCAAGCGCATCGGCTACGGCGCGCGTGCGATCACCGCCGGTGGCCTGATGTCGCTGCCCAGGACGGTGTTCCCCGGTGGCGCGCTGGTCGGCTGCGAGGCCGGCTACCTCAACGTCAGCCGGATCAAGGGCAGCCACGCCGCGATCAAGACCGGCATGCTCGCCGCCGATGCAGCCTTCGATGCGCTCGCCGCCGATCGCCAGCACGATGAGTTGAGCGCCTATCCGCAGGCATTCGAGAGCAGCTGGCTGCATGCCGAGCTGCAGCAGGCCAAGAACTTCAAGCAGTGGTTCAAGAAGGGCCAGACCGTGGCCACGCTGATGACCGGCATCGAACAGTGGCTGCTGCCCAAGCTGGGCATCCGCAACCCGCCGTGGACGCTGCGCCACAGCACCCCGGACCACGCCTGCCTGGAGCCGGCGTCGAAGCACGCGAAGATCCATTATCCCAAGCCCGATGGCGTGCTCACTTTCGACCGCCTCAGCTCGGTGTTCCTGAGCAGCACCAACCACGCCGAAGACCAGCCCAGCCACCTGACGCTCAAGGATGCCAGTGTGCCGGTGCGGATCAACCTGAGCGAATACGCCGGGCCGGAAGCGCGTTACTGCCCGGCGGGCGTGTACGAGTTCGTCGGCAGCGACGGGCACGAACAGTTGCAGATCAATGCGCAGAACTGCGTGCACTGCAAGACCTGCGACATCAAGGACCCGACCCAGAACATCGTCTGGGTGACCCCGCAGGGCGGTGGCGGCCCAAACTATTCGGGCATGTGATCGACACGGCCTGCGACCACCGGTCGCAGGTCATCGGGCGCGGCAGTCACCGCCGCGCTCGCTATCCTGAGCGTCCTGTTGGACGTGACCGCTGCGCCATGGCCCCTGCTTTCCGATCGACGTTGCCGTTACTGGCCTGCCTGCTGCTGGCGGCGTGTTCGCGCGCACCGCAGACGCCCGAGCAGGCCCATCAGCAGGATCTGCAGCGCGCGTTCGCGATCTGCGCCGGCTGCCACACGGTCAGCCCCGGCGGCGTGCACCGCTTCGGCCCGAACCTGCACGGGGTGATCGGCCGGCGCGCGGGCAGTGTCACCGGCTACCCGTACTCCAACGCCATGCGCGAGGCCGGGCTGACCTGGAACGAGCAGACCCTGGATGCGTTCCTGCGCTCGCCCACGCATGTGGTGCCGGGCACCCGTATGGTCAACACCACCGCCGACCCGGAGCGCCGGCGCCAGGTGATCGAGTACCTGCAGCAGCAGCGCTGATCGCCACGGAACCGGTCAGGACGCCTGCAGCTGTTCCAGGTAGGCACGCAACGCCGCATCGAACGCACCGACCGCCTCGGCATGCGCCGCCACGCCGTCGTCGTCGATGCTGTCCATCAGATGGCGCGCCTCCACCACCAAGGCATCCGCCCCCAGCGTCGCCAACCCGCCCACCAGCCGGTGCAGTACATCCACGAGCGCCGGTGCCGCACGCTCGTGCAGGGCCTCCTGCAGTTGCACCAGATCCTCCGCGGAGGCGCTGCACAGGCTTTCGATCAACACCGCGGCCACGTGCGCCGATCCAAACCGGCGCGTGAGCGCGGCCCGGTCGGGCGGCGCAGGGAGGCTGCCTTGTACATCCGCAGCAGCTGGCGCGTCCGGCAACCACTGCAGCAGTGCCTGGCGCAAGGCGGCCAGCGCCACCGGTTTGGCCAATAGATCATCCATGCCGGCCTCGCGGCAGCGTTGCAGATCGTCCTCCATCGCGCTGGCGGTGAGCGCGATCACCGGCAACCGGGCGGTGCCGCGGTCGCGCTCCTGCTCACGGATACGCCGGGTCATGGCATAGCCGTCCATGACCGGCATCCGGCAATCGGTGAGGACCAGATCGAAACGGGTCCGCGCGAGCAGCGCCAACGCCTGTTCGCCGTTCTCGGCCAGCACGTGCGGCAGACCGAGCTGCTGCATGCGCCAGCCCATCAGTGCCTGGTTGGTGGGATGGTCCTCGACGATCAGTACCCGCCGCTGCAGCAGCGCTGCCGGCACCGGCAGCCTCTGCGCCTGGTCTTCCGCCGCGCCGGGCTGTTCGTCCACCGGCACCGTGGGTACCGTCAGCAGCACCTCCACGCAGGTCCCCTCGCCGGGCACGCTGTGCAGCGTGAGCGTGCCGTGCATCAGGGCGACCAGGCGCTGGCAGATGCTCAGGCCCAGGCCGGTGCCCCCGTACTGGCGGCTGGTCGCTGCATCGGCCTGCGCGAACGGGGCGAACAGATGCTCGCGCTGCGCCGGCGAAATGCCGATGCCGGTATCGCGCACCGTCAGCCGCAGCTGCTGCGCGCCATCGCTATCGATGCCGAGCACCGTCAGTGCGATGTCGACCTCACCGGCGTGGGTGAACTTGATGGCGTTGCTGAGCAGGTTGAACGCGATCTGGCGCAGGCGCATACCGTCCGCCAGATGCATGGCCGCGACGTCGTCGTCGATCTGGATCTGCAGGTCCAGTCCCTTGGCCACTGCCTGCGGTGCAAGCAGCTGCTGCACGTTGCCGAGCAATGCGCGCAGCGCCACCGGATGTGCCTGCAGCGTCAGCGCGCCAGCCTCGATCTTGGAGTAGTCCAGCAGGTCATCGAGGATCTGCCGCAGCATCTGCGCCGAGTCTTCGATCACGCTGATGATGCGGCGCTGTTCCCCATCCAGCGCGGTGTGTGAGAGCACCTCGACCATGCCGAGTACCCCGGACATCGGCGTGCGGATCTCATGGCTCATCGTGGCCAGGAACTCGGATTTGGCAGCGGTGGCGCGCTCGGCCGCGGCCTTGGCCAACGCAAGCGCATCGGCCTGCGCGCGCGCCTCGGTGACATCGACCCAGTAGCCGCTCCACAGCAGCGCGCCGTCTTCGGCATCGTAAGGCAGCGCGCGCGCGCGCACCCAGTGCAGCGTGCCATGTGGGGAGGTGCGGAACTCCATGTCCAACGGAGTGAAGTCGCGCGCGGCGCGTTCCATGGCCTGGCGCACACCGGGGCGGTCGCGCTCGTCGATGCGGTCCATCAAGGCGCTTTCGTCAGCCATGGCCTCGGCTGCGGTGACCCCGAACAGGGCGTCCGTGTCGCCGGCGATATACGGCAGCGACAAGCGGCCATCGCGCTCGCGCCGGCCCTGGTAGACGATCGCCGGCAGGTTGTCGGTGACTTCGGCCAAGCGCTGCTCGACCCGCCGGCGCATCGCCACTTCATTGCGCAACCGCCAGTATCCCCAGCCGTGCACCAGCAGCGCCGTCAACAGGACCAGCGCCAGCGGCACCGCCCAGCGCGCAATGCCGCGCCAGTCCAGGTCACTGCGGTATTCGGCCGAGAGCCAGTCACTGCGGATCGCCTCGTGCTCACGCGCGCTCATGTTGACCAGCATGCGGTCGAACGTGGTCGCCAGTGGCGCGTACCGTCGTTTGACCGCCAGCGACAACCGATCACTGAAGCCAGCGGGTGCGGCAACGTGGAGTTGCGCGGGATAGCGCTCGCGCACGATCCGGTCGACGATGGCCAGATTGCCGATGTAGGCATCGGCATCGCCATGCGCCAGCCGGGCCAAGGCCAGTTCGGTGCTGCGCGCCGGCACGATGCGGGCGTTCGGCGCCTGCTGCAGGATGTAGCCCCGCAACCGGTCCGGATCGGTCAGCAGGATGCTGCGTCCGTCCAGATCGCCGATGCCGAGCACCGACCGGCTGCCGCTGGCGGTCACGATCACGTTGGGCACAGTGATGAAGGGCTGGCTGAATACCCAGTCGTCACCCAGGTACGTGGAGTCATTGGGGATGCCCATGATGGCATCGACCTCGCCACGGCGCAGTTGTTCGCGCGCCTCGAACCAGTCATGCGCTGGCACGCGGGTGAGCTGGGCACCCACGTTCCGCAGCAGGCGCAGGTATTCGGCCGCCACGCCACTGGGCTGGTCGGCGCCGTCGATGAACGCCAGCGGTGCCGCATTCGGCGCGAATGCCAGCCGCAGTGGTGTCGCCAATACACGCTTTTCGGCATTGCCCAGGATCATCTGCGACTGCGCCGACCATTCCGGCGTCTGCAGCCAACGCCGCTTCAGGCGCGCGCGTTCGGTGTCCGCCAGCGCCGCCAACCCCAGATCCAGCGCTTCGGCCAAGGGTTGCTTGGCGTTGGGCACCCCGAAGTGCAGACGCTCCGGCGGCAGGTCGCTGGGGCGCAGCAACGCGACATCGGTGAGCCCTCGCTCGGCGATCAGCGACGTGGCTACATAGGCATTGCCGATATACACATCGGCTTCGCCCTTGCCGACCATGGCCAGCGCGGCCGTGGTGTTTGCAGCGATCACGCGGCGGGCAACGGGAAAGCGCGCGCGGACTTCTTCGCTGGTGACGAACTCGCGCTCGGTGACCACACGCAGCCCGCGCAGGTCCGGATCGGCCGAGGCCCGGGTATCACCGGGGCGACCGACCAGCGCCAGCGGCGCATCGGCGTAGGGACGGGTATAGACCATGCAGCGGGTGCGGTCGGCGGTAAGGGTGATGTTCATCACCACATCAACTTCGCCGCGGCATGCTGCATCCAGCACCTCGGTCCAGTCGCGGTACATCCGCACCTTCACCTGCACACCCAGCTGCTGCGTGAGCAGGCTCAGGTAGTCATAGCCCAGGCCGACCGGCTTGCCCTCGTGCAAGGATTCGAACGGCGGCCAGCCGCTGTCGTACATACCCAGGATGATGGTAGGGTGCTTGCCAAGCCACTCGCTCTGCCGGGGCGACAAGGCGAGGGGGTTGGCGGCCGATACCGACACGCCCGCTGCCATTGCAAGCACGAGCAGCACCAGCCAGCGAACGACGCGGATACGCATGCTGCCTGATCTCCGTAGAATGTTGTCCCCACCCCGGCACGGCCCGACGGCTGCCTTACAGGCAATACTAGTCCATGACCCTGCGCATTATCATTGCCGACGACCATCCGGTCGTACGGATCGGCACGAAGGCCGTGATCGAATCCAGCGGCGTTGGCCAGGTGGTGGCCGAGGCCAGTACTGTCGCCGAATTGATGGCCGCGCTGTCCGATCACCCGTGCGATGTCCTGGTCACCGATTACTCCATGCCCGGCGGCCAGCAGGCCGATGGCTTTGCGATGATCGCCATGATCCGCCGGCGTTTCCCCACGTTGCCGGTGCTGATGCTCAGCGTCTCCAACAACCTGGCGATCCTGCGCATGGTGGTCGCCACGGGTGTGCTCGGCCTGGTCGACAAGACCTCGTCGATGGACGAGTTGCCGCTGGCGATCCAGACCGTGCAGCGCGGCATGGCCTACGTCAGCCTCACACTGAAAGAGCGCATTGACGCGATCGGCACGAACAGCGTGGAAGAAGGCGAGGCCAAGCCGCTATCGCCGCGCGAAGTCGAAGTACTGCGCCTGCTCGGCAGCGGCATGACGGTCAAAGAGATCGCCATGCATCTGCACAAGAGCGTGAGCACCATCAGCCGCCAGAAAGGCGATGCAATGTTGAAGCTCGGCCTGAAGGGTGATGCCGAGCTGTTCGATTACCTGCGCGACGGCGAACGCTGATCGCCGCCGTCCTGCGGACGGCACCTCTGCTTGCGTCACTGCACGCGCGATCCACACCGCCCTTTCAATGGCGCTGCGTCGTGCCTGATGTGTTGCGCGCGCATCTAACAGATCGCGCATGAAGAGTTCCCCGGAATGTGGCCGCATTTATGTACTGCTCAGTTTGATATTCAGGGCTAATTGGGGTGACTAACGGATAATTCACACCTGTCGCCAGCAGCGATCTCCCTCCCCTCTGCTGGCGGACAAAACCAAAAAATACAAAGGTGTCCCCGATGATGAAGACTTCCCTGCTTGCCCTGGGTCTGCTCGCTGCACTGCCGTTCGCTGCTTCGGCAACCGATGGCCTGTCGTACAACTATGTTGAAGGCGGCTACGTGAACACCGATGCCAAGGGCGGCGACGCCGACGGTTGGGCGGTGAAGGGCTCGGTCGCCGTGGCGCCGAACTTCCACGTCTTCGGTGACTACAACGCGCAGGAAACCAAGCGCGGCAGCAATGATGTGGACCAGTGGAAGGTCGGTGTCGGCTACAACTACGGCATCGCCCCGACCACCGATCTGGTCGCCCGCGTTGCTTACCAGAAGTTCGATCCGAAGCACGGTCTGGACTTCAACGGCTACTCGACCGAAGTCGGCGTGCGCAGCGCGTTCACCCCGAACTTCGAAGGCTACGTGATGGCCGGTTACGAGGATTACACCAAGAAGCACGGCATCAACCCGGACGGCGAGTTCTACGGCCGCGTCGGCGCCCAGGCCAAGCTCAACCAGAACTGGGGCCTGGCCGGCGAAGTGAAGCTGGCCAAGGGCGGCGACAAGGAATGGTTCGTCGGTCCGCGCTTCACCTGGTAATACGCACGACGCAATACCGCGGTACGTTGTTGGATGGCGCGGTCTCTCTCCCCTGCGCCATGAAGCCCGGCTCACGCCGGGCTTCACTTATATGCAGCACCTGGCGACACCCTCGTCGGTACGCCACGAAACAACCCGGCCCTGCGCCGGGTTGTTTCGTTCTGGCGGTGACCAGGTAGTTCAGGGGCATTGTGGATCGGGTGCTGTCTCCGCTCAGGTCTACCGCGAGCGTAAGGGTCCCCTATCGGCGGGCAGGCCCCCTGGCAAAAGTCCCCCGGCCGACGCCTGACGGCGACGGCCTCCTCCTTGATTTTGCCCAGGGACCTACCCGCCGATAGGGGACTCAGCGTGCGTCAGGCGTGCGGGAGACCGTGCCTTTCTGTCGGCGCCAAGTGGTCTGGATACGTGGGTCGCGATGGCCTTGTGGGCGAAATAAAGGAGGAGGCGGCGGCCGCAGGTCGACGCCGGGGGACATTCGCCGGCAAGGCCATCGCGGCCCAGCGCCCGACCCATCCACCGCCACGCCTGAAGAGGCTCATAGCGCGCTTCATGCCTGCAACGCGGATGGAAGAAGAACCAAAAAAAACCCCGGCGCTTGCCGGGGTTTTTCGTGCATCACTTGAACAGCGTGTCCGGATACTCCGGCTTCTGTTCGCGTGCCAACAGCGCACGCAATCCCTCTTCCGGCGTCTGCTCACCGTGCAGCACCGCGCGCACCCGATCAGAGATCGGCAGGTCGATGCCGTGACGCCGCGCCTGGCGCATCACCTCATCGGCAGTCTGCACCGATTCCACCACCTGGCCGATCTCACGCACCGCATCGGTCAACGTCTGGCCGCGGCCCAGGGCCAGGCCCAGGCGTCGGTTGCGTGACAGATCGCCGGTGCAGGTCAGCACCAGATCGCCCAGACCGGCCAACCCCATCAGGGTTTCCGGCTTGGCACCGATCGCCGCGGCCAGCCGCAGCATTTCGTTGAGGCCACGGGTGATCAGGCCGGCACGGGCATTGAGGCCCAGCTGCATGCCATCGGCGACGCCGGTGGCGACGGCCAGCACGTTCTTCATCGCACCGCCGAGCTCGGCACCGACCATGTCATCGCCGGTGTAGGCGCGGAACGCCGGACCGTGCATGGCATCGGCCACCTGCTGGGCGAAGTCCGGCGCGTCACCGTGCACGGTGATCGCGGTCGGCAGGCCCTGGGTGACTTCCTTGGCGAACGACGGACCGGTCACCACCGCCAGCGGCACGTCCGGCCCAAGGACCTCACGCGCCACTTCGTGCAGGAACCGACCGGAGCCTGGTTCGAAGCCCTTGGTCGCCCAGGCCACGCCGGCATCGGCCGGCCGCAACGGTGCCAGCGCACGCACGGTTTCACCGAAGGCATGCGAGGGCACCACCACCAGGATCCAGGCAGCGTCCTTGACGGCAGCGGCCAGATCGGTGGTCGCGCGCAGCGACTCGGGCAGCGGAATGCCCGGCAGATAACGGGTGTTCTCGTGGCGCTGGTCGATGGCCTCGACCATCGCCGCATCGCGCCCCCACAGCACGGTCGGATGACCATGCCGCGCGAGCAGGCTCGCCAGGGCGGTGCCCCAGGAGCCGGCGCCGAGAACCGCGATTTTGTCTGCGTGGTTGCTCATCCGTACTGCAGCGCCGATCAGGCGTTGCCGGCCGGCTCGGAATCGGCGAGCGAGGTCTCGCCCTGTTCCTGACGCTGGCGCAGGGTTTCGGCGTACAGGCCTTCGAAGTTGATCGGCTGCAGGAAGAACGGCGGGAAGCCGCCGGCCTGGATCAGCTCGCTCACCAGCGAACGCACGTACGGGAACAGGATGTTCGGGCACTGGGTGCCGAGCAGCACGTCGATCGACTGCGGGTCCAGGCCGACCAGGCCGAACACGCCGGCCTGCTGCACTTCGGCCACGTAGGCGGTCTTCTCGCCGGCCTTGCAGGTCAGGGTCACGGCCAGCACGACTTCGAAGGCGCTCTCGCCCAGGCGCTGCACGCGCTGGTTCAGGTTGAGCTGCAGTTCCGGCTGCACGGCGTCATTGAAGACGGCCGGAGCGTTCGGCGATTCGAACGAAACGTCCTTGACGTAGATCTTCTCGACGGTGAACGAGGGACCGGTAGCGGCGTCGACCGGCGCGACGGCGCCGTTGGTGTTCTCTTCGGACATTTCCTGTTGCTCCAAAAATGAATGCTGTAAAAACGGATTGTTACATGCCCTGCGATGGGGGCGCTGTGGGCCGCGCACAAGGCGTGCGCTGCCATCCGAGGGGGATCAGTTGCGGCCCTTGACCAGCGGCAACTCGGCCTGCTGCCACGCCGGGATGCCACCGTCGAGCACGTTGACCTGGGTGAAACCGGCCTTCTTGAGCGCCTTGGCGGCCGTCTCGGAGGCATTGCCACTGCGGCACACCAGCACCACCGGGCTCTGCTGGGCCTTGGCGACCAGCTTGTGCTCCGGACCGAACTGCGCCGGCTGCACGTTGCGGCTGCCCGCGATATGGCCCTTCTCGAAATCGCTGCTCGAAGACAGATCGACCACGATGGCGCCACCGGCATTCATCAGCTGGGTCAGTTCCGCCGGCTTGAGCGACTTGAAGCCGCGGAACAGGCGGCGGACTTCGGTCACGATGATGGCCACGGTCAGGCCGACCAGGGCCATCGACAACATCGGGTTTCGGCCGGCAAAGGCCAGCAACTCTTCGTAATTCACTAAGATCACGGGTCGATAAGCGGGCGCCGATTGTCGCACATGCGGGCGAATCGGCGTCCAGCCCCGTGCGGGCGGGGGTCAGCGTTCCTGCCAGAGGTCCGGCAGGCCGTTGGCCTGGAGCCAGCGCTTGCCCTCGGCGTCCCAGCGCCAGATCTCCCGGACCCGCACCGTCCGCTCGGACTGGGTGTTGTTGTTGATCACCCGCACCTCAGCGTTGCGCCCGACCCGGCCATCGGGCAACGGCACGTTGTCGCCGGCGCGATAGCTGGAGATCTTCACCTGCTCGAAGCGGCGCAGTTCCAGGTCGGTCATCGGGTGGGCGCGGGCATAGTCGGGGTCCAGGTAGGGCAGCGCGTCCTCGACGGTGCCCCAGCGCATCGTGGCGTCGTACTTGACCTGGGTCTCCTCCAGTTCCTTGCGCTGCTTCCTGGTGGTCTTCTGCTCGGCGGCCAGTGCGCTCACGCTGGTCAGCGCGAACAAGGCGATCAGCAGGATCTGAAGCGTACGGCGCATGCGAATTCCCCAATAGGCAAGGCGCCCATCCTACCGCCTGGCGAAGGCCACGAAACGGCCGCTCAGTTCCGCGGCGGCCTTGTCGCCTTCGCCCGGCTGGCGGGCAGTGAGGCTGATGCGAGCCTTGCCGCGCTGGGCGAAGGTGGCCAGGAAGCTGTCCCAGTCGGTTTCCGCATCGGCCTGGGCCTGTGCGTGCAGATCGCCATAGACCGGGGCGAGGTAGCGGATATGGCTGTCGGCCACGTAGACATCCGCATCGAACCCGGCCAGGCGCAGGCGCAGGGTCACCAGCGCCCATCCGGACAGGGTCAGCGCCGAGGCCAGGCTGCCGCCGAAGGCATTGCCTTTGTCGTTGACGTTGGCTGCCAGTGGAGCGTGGATGTGCAGGACGCCATCGCGGTAGTCGTGGACCCGGATCTGCATGGCCGCCACCGGCGGCATGGCATCCAGGACATGCTGCAGCGCAGACAATTGCGCCGGCAGGGAATCGGTTGCGGACATCTGGCTGATCACGTCACATCGAAGGGCTCGCATAATGCCCGCAATGAACACCGAAACGAAAGTCGCGCCCTGGACCCTGATCTCGCTGCGCCCGCGTGGCCAGCATGCGCCGCTGCGCCGTGCGGCGAACGCGGCTGGTGCCCGCCTCATCGCGCTGTCGCCGTGGGCGCTGCAGGCCCAGCGCGATGCTGCCACCCACGCCGACCTCACCGCCGCGCTGGCGGCCGAGCGCGTGGTCTTCAGCAGCCCTGCCGCGGTGCAGGCCGCCGCGCGCCTGGTGGATCTGGCCGCGCCCCACCCGGGGCAGTGGCTTGCCGTGGGCGCCGGCACGGCGGCGGCGCTGCACCGCCAGGGCGCGCAGGACATCGCCGCACCGGCACGGATGGACAGCGAGGGCCTGCTTGCGTTGCCGGCATTGGCTGACCTGCACGGCCTGCGCGCGGGCCTGGTCACCGCCCCGGGCGGCCGCGGGGTGATCGCGCAGACCCTTGAGCAACGCGGTGCCCAACTGCTGCGCGCCAACGTGTATGCGCGCCAGCGGCTGCCGCTGGCCCCCCGCGCCCTGCAGCGCCTGCGCCGCGCGGCCATGCCCTGGGTGCTGGCACTGAGCAGCGGCGAGGCCCTGGCGCTGTTGCTGGTGCAGTTACCCCACGATCTGCAGGCACCACTGCGCGCCGCCACCGTGGTGGCCGCCAGCGAGCGGCTGGCCGCACAGGCGCGCGCCGCAGGCTTCGGGCAGGTACGGGTCGCAGCCGGGCCGTTGCCGGCACAGTTGGTCGCGGCTGCACACGCCGCGCTCATCGCGCCCGCATCTTCCTGAACAGGGAGCCGGGGCGGTCTTGCAGGGCCTTGGGCGGCGGGCGATGCTGTGTGCCACGTCGCTCGCCAGCCAAGCGGATTGCCCGGCGCGCGCGACAAGGATGCCCGTATGAATGACCCTGTTTCGCCCCCCTCTCCGAGCCGCCCCCTGCGCTGGATCGTGCCGATCACGGCGCTCGTCGTGTTGGCCGGCGGCGGCGCGTGGGGCTGGGCGCAGTGGCAATCGCGACAGGCGCAGGAACGACTGCGCGAAGAGAACGACCAACTGCAGGTGCAGGGCCTGCTGGACAGCGTGGAAGCACTGCGCCGCGACCAGCGTTCGACCTCCCAGCGCGTGCAGGACGCCGCCGCCACCAACCGCGTGCTGCGCGATGAAATGCTCGGCCTGAGCCAGCGCAATGCGCTGCTCGAAGAGAACCTGGCCAAGCTGGCCGACAGCACCCGCCACGGCGCGCAGGCACTGCAGCTGGAAGAAGCCGAGCTGCTGCTGAGCCAGGCCGGGCAGCGGCTGGCCTATGCCGATGACGTCGAGGGCGCCAAGCGCCTGTACGCGTTGGCGTCCGCCTCGCTGGACGACGTGCAGGGCAACGAGTATCTGAACCTGCGGCAGGCATTGATGCAGGAGCGCAATGCGGTGGAGGCGCTCGGCCCCGGAGTGCGCGCGCAGACCCAGGCACGGTTGGGCCGGTTCGCCCAGGCCCTGACCACCCTGCCCGAACAGATCGACGCCCCGGCCGATACGACTGCCGGCACGCCATGGTGGCACCAGGTGCTGGCGCCGTTCGTGACCATCACCCCCACCCGCCTGCAGGGCCCGCTGACCGAAGCCGACCGCGTGGCCGCGTGGGATTCGCTGCAGCTGGAACTGACCTTGGCGCGGGCAGCGGTGGAGCGCGGCGATCAGTCCGGGTATCTCCAGGCGTTGGACCGCGTTGCACTGTGGTTGCCGCGGCTGTGGCCGGATTCACCTGCTCTGCGCGAGCAACGTGCTGAACTGCAGCAACTACGCGCCTGCGAGCTGCGTCCATCGCTGCCCGAACTGGGCAGCACCCTGCAGCAACTGCGCTCGATGCGTAACGGGAGATAATCGATGAAGCCCTTTCAATCTCTGGTGGTCCTGCTCCTGGCCGTGGCCTTGGGCGTGATCGCCTCACAGTGGCTCGGCACCGAACAGCTGCGCCAGTTCGGCGAAGTGATCTACCGCTACGGCGGCACCGACTACCGCTCCACCGTGCCCCAGGTCGCGCTGATGGTGCTGGTCGGGGTGCTGGTGCTGTGGCTGCTGTGGAGTCTGCTGGCCTCGCCGTTCCGCGCCTGGGGCCGCTACCGCCGCAAGCAGGGCCGCGCCCGCCTGACCGAAGGCCTGCAGGCCCACGAACAGGGCCACTGGCAGCGCGCGGAAAAGCTGCTGACCAGCGCCGCTGAGGACAAGGAAGTAAGCGCGGTCGCCTTGGTCACCGCCGTGCGCAGTGCGCAGGCGCGCGATGACGATGCGGCGGTGAACCAGTACCTGCAGCGCCTGGCCACCGAAGATGCCACCAGCCATGCCCTGCTGCTGGCCGAACGCCTGCTGGCACAGGAACGCCCGGTCGATGCGATCAACGTGCTGGACGTTGCCGCGATCCAGCCGCTGCCGCCGCGTGGCCTGTGGCTTCGCACCGAAGCGCTGGCACGTGCCGATCGCGCGCATGAGGCCTATGGCCAGCTGGGCGCACTGCGCAAGCAGAAGGTCCTGCCGGATGCGGCCGTGGCCGAGCTGGAAATCCGCCTGGCCGCACAGTCGCTGCTGGAAGCCGGTGACGTCAACGCGCTGGCCGCCCAGTGGGAAGCCACGCCGAAGGCATTGCGCAGCGATCCCGATGTCGTCTCCGCCTATGCGCTGCGCGCAGTGGCACTGGACTGGGACGAACCGGCCCTGCTCAACCTCGAACAGGCCCTGGACACGCGCTGGGACGAATCGGTGGTGACGCTTTACGGCCAGATGCCGGTCGAAAAGCTGGCCACGCGCCAGGCCAACCTGCAACGCTGGTTGACCACGCAGCCCGCCAGCCCCGCATTGCTGCTGGCGCTGGGCCGCATTGCCGCCCGTCAGCGCCAGCACACGCTGGCCGAGGATTACCTGCACCGCGCGATTGCCGCCGGCGCCGGCCCGGCCGCGTGGGAAGCGTTGGGCGAGGTGTTCCTGGATCGCGGCGAGACCGCGCTGGCCTCGCAGTGCTTCGCCAATGCCCTGCGCCAGCAGCGTGGGGATGACAGCGTGGCGCTGGCCCGTGCATCGACCACCACGCCACTGGACCCTATCGTGCCCGAACGCGCCACCATCGAAGAGCAATCGCTGATGGGCGAACCGGCCCCGGTGCAGGATCGCCTGCACGTGGAACGCGACGAGTTCGGCAATCCACGTCTGCCGTAACGTGCGACGCGGCACCCGGTGGTGCCGGCCGTTGGCCGGCAATGCGGAGTCCCGGAGAGGATTTGAGGAGCCGGCCAGCGGCCGGCACTACCAGAGCCGAAGGGTGCACACCTCCGCCAGATACAAAAAAGAAGGCCGCCCTTGGGCGGCCTTCTTCGTTCACTGCCGCAGGGCGATCAGCGCTCGACGATCGCCACCACGCCCATGCCACCGGCGGTGCAGATCGAGACCAGCGCGCGGCCGCCGCCGCGCTCGGCCAGCTGCTTGGCCGCCGTGGCGATCACGCGGGCACCGGTGGCGGCGAACGGGTGGCCGGTGGCCAGCGAGGAGCCCAGCGGATTGATCTTGGCCGGGTCGATCCTGCCCAGCGGCGCATCCAGGCCGAGGCGGTTGCGGCAGTAGTCTTCGCTTTCCCACGCGCGCAGCGTGCACAGCACCTGGGCGGCGAACGCTTCGTGGATTTCGTAGAGGTCGAAATCCTGCAGGGTCAGGCCGTTGCGCTTGAGCATCTCCGGCACGGCGATGGTCGGTGCCATCAGCAGGCCTTCGCCGTGCACGAAATCAACCGCGGCCACCTGCGAATCACGCAGGTAGGCCAGCGGCTCATGGCCATGCGCGCGCGCCCATTCTTCGCTGGCCAGCAGCACCGCCGAGGCACCATCGGTGAGCGGGGTGGAGTTGGCGGCGGTCAGCGTGCCGCGCCCGGAGACCTTGTCGAACGCCGGCTTCAGCGTGGCCAGTTTTTCCAGCGAGGTATCGGCGCGCAGGATGTTGTCGCGCTCCACGCCGCGGAACGGCGCGATCAGATCGGTGAAGAACCCGCGCTCATAGGCGGCGGCCAGCTTCTTGTGCGAGGACACAGCCCACTCGTCCTGCGAGTCGCGGGAGATGTTCCACTCCTTGGCCATGTCTTCGCAGTGGTCGCCCATGCTTTTGCCGGTACGCGGCTCGGCCACGCCCGGGAATTCCGGCTTGAGCTCGCTCAGCTTGAAGCCGCGGGTCAGCGCCTTGAGCTTGTCGCCGGTGCTCTTGGCGCGGTTGGCCGCCAGCAGGCGCGCGCGCAGCTTCTTGCCGTAGACGATCGGCACATCGGAGGTGGTATCCGAGCCGCCGCCGATGCCCGAATCGATCTGGCCCAGCGCGATCTTGTTGGCCACCGCGATGATCGTATCCAGCGAGGTGCCGCAGGCGCGCTGCATGGTGATGCCCGGGGTCAGCGGGGACAGGCCCGAGGACAGCGTGGCTTCGCGGCCGAGGTTCCAGTCGCTGGAGTGCTTGATCACCGCGCCCATCGCCACTTCGCCCAACTGCTGGCCGTGCAGGCCGAAGCGTTCGACCAGCGCACCGAGGGTGCGCACCGACATGCCGAGGTTGCCGACGTCCGAATAAGCCGTGTTCTGGCGACAGAACGGAATGCGGACGCCGCCGAGGATGGCGACGGGACGGGCGTTGGGCATGGAGATACCTGGCATGGGAGGGGTGTCTGCAACATGGCCTGCACGAAGGAGCAGGCATAATGGGGCCAAGTGTAGCTGCCGCCCTGTGATGGGCCAACCGTGAAACCATGAGCAAACCCGACCACGGCATGAATGCCATTGGCGTACTGGCATTGGAACTGGCCGGCGGCGACGCCCCGCGCCATGCCGCGCTGTCCTCCGAACAGGCTGGTGAACTGGCCGAACGCGTCGGCCGCGATCTGGCCAAGCTGGTGCCCGGCGTCAGCGGGCTGGACTTCGTGTTCGCCGGCGCCCATTTCGATCCGGCTGAAATCCTGCGCCCGGGCTGGCCGGTGCACCGGCGCCTGGAAGAACTGCAGATGCGCGCCCCGGGCCGCAACCAGGGCCCGCGCGTGCTGGCTTTTGGTGCCGGCGCCGACGGCGATGTCCCGCTGCCCTTCCAGGCCGATGCCAGCCTGACCGGTGGCGGCCTGCGGGTCGTCCCGTTCCTGCTGACCGGCACCGAAGTCGTCCAGACCCAGGCCGTGGCCGAAGCACTGGAAGAGGTGCTGCTGGCCCAGGGCATGGCGCAGGCCGATACCGCGCTGCAGGCGCAGAATGCCTTCGGCGCGCAGATCGAGCACGCCCGCTATTTCACGGTGAATGACCTCGCCGCGATGATGTCGATGCAGTACGACAACCAGGGCCTGGCGATTCTGTGGCCGCTGATCGAAACCGCGCTGATGGCACCGCACGTGGAAGAGTGGCTGGATGCCGCGCCGGAGCCGCTGCTTCGATACGCTGATGGCGAAGTGCGTATGGCGCTGTTCGATCCCGCCGGCTGGTGCGCGTACTACAGCCACGGCACCGGCGACTGTGATCGCCTGCAGGGCATCTACGACCAGTACCTGATCCGCCAGCGGCAGATGGCCGCCGTGCTGGAAGCGCACGGCCTGCCGGTGCTGTTCGTGCATTGCGAGGCCGGGCAGGACGCGCGCGAATTGCTGGCGCGTTAATAGGGACGGAGGTAGTTAAGCCGGCGGCTTAACTACCTCCGTCCCCGTTATTTAAAAAAAACGCCGGCGTTCGCCGGCGTTTTTTCGTCAAACACGGCCCGGATTACGGGGCCGCTTTGATCACCGCGCAGGCCAGGCGTGCACCGGCATTGCCGGTCGGCTGGGTCTTGTAGTCATCCGCATCGGCATGGACGATCAGCCCGCGGCCGATGATGTCGAAGCCATCGCCCTTGCCGATGTTGACGTTGGTCGAGACCGGGGCATCGACCACGGCGTTGCCCTGGGCGTCGGCCTTGATGTTGGGCATGTCGCCACCGTGATGCGGCTCGCTGGCGACGCTGCCATGGTCTTCCTGGCCCGGATTGAAGTGGCCACCGGCGCTGGCGCCGTCCGGCGCACTGCAGTCGCCCTTCTCATGGATGTGGAAGCCGTGCTCGCTGTTCGGCTTCAGGCCGCTGACCTGGCCCTTCACGTGGACCTTGCCGTCGACGACGCTGAAGGTCACGGTGCCTTTGACGTCATTGCCCTGGGTGGCAGCAAGGTCGGCACTGGCGGTGTGGTTGGCATGGGCTTCGCTGGTCATTGCCGGCGGTGCCTCGGGGGTCGCTTCAGCGGTTGGCTGGGACGCCGTGGCTTCGGCAGCCGGGGTGGCTTCCGGGGTGGTGTCGGCCGGCTTGTTGCAGGCGGTCAGGCCGAGCGCGGCGATGGCAGCGAACAGCGTGGTGTGGATCAGGCGCATGTGGATCTCCTTGCGGGTAGCGTTGGAAGAAACGACGTCGTGGGACTGCGCGATCAGCGCACGACCCGGATGACGCCGCAGGCAATTCGGGCACCGGCGTTGCCGGCCGGCTGGCTGCGGTAATCGTCGGCGTTGGCGTGCACGATCAGGGCACGTCCGGCGATATCGGTGGCTGCGCCGCCGCCAAGGGTAACCGCTGGCAGGCGGATGTCCACGTTGACGCGGCCCTGCGCATCGGCGCGCAGGTTGTCCATGTCACCGGCGTGATGCGCACCGGCACTGTTGCGGCCATGCGGTTGCCCGGCAGGATTGAAATGCGCACCGGCGCTGCTGGCATCCACTGCACTGCAGTCGCCGCGCTCATGCACGTGGAACCCGGCCACCTGCAGCGGCTGCAGACCACCGATGACACCGGTGATGTGCACGCCACGGGCGTCCGGCACCAGCGCCAGGCGTCCACTGACCAGACTGGCCGAGGCCGGCGACAGATTGGATTCGGCCATCTGCGCGGTGCTGACCACCGGTACGACGGGGGCGACCGGGCGCGGCGGCGGTGTGCTGCCGCAGGCGGCCAGACCGACCGCGATCGCCGCGGCGAGGACGACAGGGAAACTGCGCATGGGAAAGACTCCTTGGTTGCAAACTAACCGTGTGCTCGTCCACAGGCCATGAAAGCGGCCCGGACATGGCGCACACGCGGCGTGGACATGCGGTTCATCCGCCGCGACGGCGGCCGGCGCCGAGCTTGCGGGTGAGGGTGTTGCGGCCCATGCCCAGCCGCGCGGCGGCCTCGGCACGGCGGCCATGGGTGATCTGCAGGGCCGCTTCGAGCAGCGCCTGGTCGACCCGATCGCGCACCTGCGCGTGCAGGCCTTCGGCACCTTCGGCCAGACGCTGGCGCGCCCACGCCGAGAGCAGCGTTTCCCACTGCCCCGGATCACCGGCACTGCGTGAGCGCGGCGCACCCGCACCGCGGTGCAGTGCGCTGTCCACATCGGCCACGCCGATGCTGTCGGCCGCCGCCAGCGCGGCCATGCGCCAGCAGACGTTTTCCAGCTCGCGCACGTTGCCGGGCCAATCGTGTTCGCGCAGCGCCTGCAACGCAGCGGCAGTCAGTCGTTTGGGCGGCGTATCGAGTTTGTGTGCGGCCGCGGCCAGGAAGGTCTCGGCCAGCTGCGCGACATCGTCGCGACGCTCGCGCAGCGGCGGCAACCGCAGCCGCACCACATCCAGCCGGTGCAGCAGATCGGCGCGGAAGCGCCCCTGCGCCACCAGCGTTTCCAGATCCTGATGGGTCGCAGCGATCACGCGCACATCAACGCGGATCAGCTCGCGCCCGCCCACGCGGAAGAACTCGCCCTCGGCCAGCACGCGCAGCAGGCGCGTCTGCAGCGGTAACGGCATGTCGCCGATTTCATCCAGGAACAAGGTGCCGCCATTGGCCTGCTCGAAGCGGCCGATATGGCGACGCTGTGCACCGGTGAACGCGCCCGCCTCATGGCCGAACAGTTCGCTTTCCAGCAGTTCGGAGGGAATCGCCGCGGTATTGAGCGCGACGAACGGGCCCTGCACGCGCGGCGACTCGTGGTGCAGCGCATGCGCGACCAGTTCCTTGCCGGTGCCGGTTTCGCCGTTGATCAGCACCGACAGCGGTGCCTGCGCCAAGCGCCCGATGGCGCGGAACAGCGCGCGCATCGCCGGCGTATCGCCGACCAACTGCGGGCGCTGATCCGGCGGCGTCGCGCTGGCGGTCTCGCTCGGCTCGGCCAGGGTGACATCCGGGGCCGGCAGGACGCGCTGCGCCAGCGCGACCGCGTCATCCAGATCGAATGGCTTGGACAGGAACTCCTGTGCACCGCCGCGGAAGGCACCGGCCGTGCTCGCCACATCGGTATAGGCCGACATCACGATCACCGGCAACTGCGGATGCGCCGCCTTGAGCTTGTCCAGCAGGACCAGACCATCATCGCCGGGCATGCGGACATCGGTGAACAGCAGATCCGGCGGCGCCTGTTCGGCCAGCATCGCCAGCGCGGCAGCCGCTCCGTCGAACCCTTCGACGCGGTAGCCGGCCTCGCGCAGCGCGGTGCACAGCACGAAGCGCACCGCGCGGTCATCGTCGACCACCCAGACGCGCTGGGCGGTGGTGTCGACCTGGTCAGCCATGGGCGGCAGTGTCCTCGGCGGGGGTGCCCTGCCCGATCGGCAGCAGCACAGTGAATACGGTATGGCCCGGGCGGGAGCGGTAAGTCAGGGTGCCGCGGTGCTCGCGCGCGACCTGCTGGGCCAGCGCCAGGCCCAGCCCGGTGCCCTCGGCGCGGCCACTGACCAGCGGCAGGAACAGATGCTCGGCCAGGTCTTCGGGCACGCCACGGCCGTCATCGGCGATTTCCAGCCGCAGCGCCAGCGTATGCAGCTGATCGGTGATGCGTACGCCGTGCTCCACACGCGTGCGCAGGGTGACGGTGCCCGCACCTGCCTGAATCGCATTGCGGACCAGGTTCCACACGGCCTGGGTAAGGCGGTCCGCATCGCCATCGAACTCGGGAATGCTGGGGTCGTAATCGCGCTGTATACGGACCGCCCAGCCACCCTCGCTCTCGGCCAGGCGCAGGACGCGCTCCAGCGAGGCGTGGATATTGAGCGGCGCATGCGGCGCGGCCGGCGCGGGCGACAGCAGTTGCTCGAGCAGGCCGTTCAGGCGTTCGATCTCCGAGCCGATCAGCTCGATAAGTTCACGCTCGTCCGGATCGCGTTGCGCGTTGCGGCGTGCCAGCAGCTGGGCCGCGCCCTTCAATCCCGCCAACGGATTGCGCAGCTCATGCGCCAGGCCCTTGAGCGCGGCACTGAGCGCGCTGGGCAGCGCCTGGGTGGGGTCCAACCCCGGGAATTCATCGACCGGATGCGCCTCCAGCAGCCAGCCGCCCTCGTCCCAGCGGCTGAGCCACCCCTCGGCAAAACGGGGTGCATCGCCAGGCAGCGCCAAGGCCAGCCGGTGCAGGCGCAGGGTGTCGCGCTCATCGCGGGCCAGGAAGTGGGCCAAGGCGTCGCCCTGGGCCTCCAGCGAGGCCAGCGGCTGGCCCAGCAGGCGGCGCACGCTCACACCCAGCCAGCGGGCGAAGGCCGGATTGCAGCCCACCACACGGCCGCTGGCGTCGGCCCAGGCAACCGGAGTGCCGAGGGCGTCGAGGGCGGGGGGCAGGAGCGCGGTGGTCATTGCACCAATGTAGTGCAAAACGGCAGGCGTGTTGATCTTGTGCTGCGCGCAGCGGCGCGCTGGCAAACGCCCGGGCAGCGTGCACCCGCCGTCAGTTGGCGGGGTCGGGCGCCTTCGGCAACGCCACACCCTTCGGCCACAGCATCCAGATCGTGCCCTTCTGCTTCATGTGCCCGGCCAGCTCGCCGGCCGCATCGCCGGTACCCCAGAACAGGTCCGCGCGTACTTCGCCGGTGATGGCACCGCCGGTGTCCTGCGCGGCGACCGGGCGCACCAGCGCGGTACCGTCCGGCCGCGTGGTGGACAGCCACAACAGGCTGCCCAGCGGCACGACGTTGCGGTCCACGGCGACGCTGTAGCCGGCGGTCAGCGGCACGTTCAACGAGCCGCGCGGGCCGTCATCGCTGTCCGGGCCACGGGTGAAGAACACATAGCTGGGGTTGCTGGCCAGCAGCTCGGGCACGCGTGCGGGATGGGCATCGGCCCAGGCGCGGATGGCGGCCATGCTCACGTCGGCCTGCTTCAACTCACCCTGCTCCACGAGCCAGCGGCCGATCGGGCGGTAGGGATGGCCATTCTGGTCGGCGTAGGCGATCCGCAGTTGACGACCATCGGCCAGCTGCACGCGACCGGAGCCCTGGATCTGCAGGAACTGCAGGTCCATCGGGCTGGTCAGCCAGGCCAATACGGGGGCTTTGACGCCGTTCGTGGCGATCCGCGCTGCATCGTCATACGGCTTGAGCACGCGCCCCTCCACGCGGCCGCGCAGGCGCTTGCCCTTGAGTTCGGGGTAAAGGCTGTCGAGCTGGACGCTGACCATGTCGTCGGGCACGCCGTACACCGGCACCGATGCCTTCGCGGTGCGGGTGAGGCTGCCGGCATAGATCGGCTCGTAGTAGCCGGTGATCAGGCCGTCGGCCCGGTTGCCGGCGGCACGCAGCGCATAGACGTCGAGATTGGCCTGCAAGAACTGGCGGATGCCGGCCGGTGTGGTGGCAACGTTGGCCGCCGCTGCGCAGGTGGGTGCCCAGTTGGCCTCCGTCTTCAGGCGCGGGCAGGCACTGCGCCAGGCCGCGAAGCCAGCCTGCAGATCGGCATCCGCGACGGCGGGCAATGCGTTCCAGTTTGCCTTCGCGTAGGTGCTGGTTTGCACCGGCGGTGATGCCGGGCGCTGCGGCGCGACCGCGCAGGCACTCAACAGCGCCAATCCCACGCCCATCAGCGCGGCGTGCTTGAGTACGGAGAGGACGGCCGTGAACTTCATGGGCGGCGTTCCTGTTGCAACAGCAGCGAGTGCAGGATGCGGGCGTCTTCGGCATCGAGATCTGCGGGCAGATCGTCGCGGCCGCGGAAGCGGCGATGGAAGGCGCCGACGGCCGCCGCCCGGTCGTCCATCGGGTAACCGAAGGTCTGAAGGGCCATCCAGGGATCGAAGCCCATCGGCGCCGGGCCATCGGTCGCGCGCGGCCATACGCCGAAACCGGCTTCGGCCAGCTGCTGCCACGGGAAGAAACGGCTGGGATCCTGCTTGCGCGACGGGGCCAGATCGGCATGCGCGATGATCTGGCTGCGCGGGATGCGCAGGCGCGTGCACAGGTCATCCAGCAGGCGGATCAAGGCCGCGATCTGTGCCGATGCGAACGGCGTGTCGCCGTCGTTGTCGATCTCGATGCCGATCGAGGCCGAGTTGAGATCGGTGATGGTGCCCCAGCGCCCGGGACCGGCATGCCAGGCGCGCCGGTCATCGCCCACCAGTTGGTAGATGTGGCCATCGGCCCCGACCAGATAGTGCGAGCTGACCTTGCCGCCGCTGTTGGCACTACGCAGCGTATCCAGGCTCTCCTGCACGGAATGCTGATCGGTGTGGTGCAGGACGATAACGACCGGCGCGCGCACGTTGTGGTTCGGCGACGGCACCCAGCTGGCGAGCGGGCTGCGGACGGTGGTACTGGCGCAGGCGGACAACACCAGCACCATCGCCGACACTAGGAATCGATTGAGGGTCATGGTCGCATTGCACGTCACCTTGCGCATCCTTGCAAGTGCGCCCGCCGTGAGGACAACCGGCCAACACCGCATCCAAGCTGTGGATTGACGACACCACTAGGCAGCGGATTTCTGATTGCGATCATCGAGATTCTCCCACCTCAATGTGGGATGTGTATCGCTATCCAGGGCCTTTCAGACTTTCCCGACTGTCGACCACAGGCATCAGCCCTCAGAGTCCGCTGGATCACCCGTTCCGCACGACCGCTGTCGGGTTCGAGGTCGTAACACGCGATGGACCAAATGAGGAGTCAATGCATGAAAGGATGGATGACAGACATGATGGTGTGCCTCGTCGGGATAGGCGTGCTTGTCACCTCGAACCCCACCGCGGCGAACGCATACGATCCGAGCAACATTGTGGACGAGGTGCAGGCAATGGTAGCCAGATCGTGGCCTCTTGCCCCCGATATCTGGCCGGGTGCGGACTTCGATGCGCAATCCGCAGTGCTGCTGTTCGAGAATCGGGCGGTCGAAGTGACGACTGACGGCCAACGCGAACTGGATCGCAGCGTGATTGACCCCTTGGCACCTGGGTTCCCCGATTGGGTGTTCTTCTTTGCCGATGTCGCGGGACGTCGCGCAGTGGTCATCCAGCTGGATGCGGCCGTGAGCGGCCCACCATCGCCCATCTTTCCCGGCGACACCGAGCCGGCACGTCGGATCTTTCGGCTGGCCACTCACGAGAAGTTCCATGACTTCCAGATGAGAAGCCGATGGGTCGCACCGCGCGCCAATGGTTTCGCCGAGTACCCCGTCACCGCGTCGTGGTCAAGGCAGCGAGCGCATCTGTACGATGCAATGCACCGGGCCCTGGCGCAGCCGGCCGAGCAGAGCCAGCACCTGCGCCACGCCTCCACGTGGTATCAGGCCTTTGCAGACGTCCATGGAAGCGTGACTGAGATGACGAGCCAGGAGATCATCGAAGGCATGGCGCAGTATGCCGAGCTGCAGCTGCTGGCCGCCGCTGACATCGCTGACCCAACCGATCGTGATGCACGGATTCGCCAGTCGCTGCGCTACGTCTTTCCGTGGCATGCTGGATTGCAGCCCAATTTCACCCGCGGCCATGGGTACCAGACGTATCTGCTGGGCAGCCTTGCAGGTGCGCTGCTCGAAACAACCCGACAGCACTGGCAGATGGATGTGGCTGCCGGGCGCAGTCCGCTTGATATGTTGCTTGCCCTGTATCCAGTCACTGGCGATATCCATCCGGTCCCTGAGATTGACGCCAGCAACCAGGCATTGGTCGAGGAATTGAACAGTGAGCGCGGCGCACATCTGCAGCCGCTGCTCGACCTCTACATGGGCTCCAGCGCCGCACGCCTTTTGATTCCCTCGCCCTATCGCCTGGTGGCTGACCCGCGCTTGGTGGATGCCGTCGAGGAGGCCCGCAAAGAAACGAATCCGCACCTCACCGGTGAGTTTCGCGGGGAAGGCGCCCCCCCCATGACGGGATCCATCGTGGGCGGCTATATCGTCGGCGACGGCTATCTACTGGTTCGCAACCGCGCGATGGTGGGCGGTGCGACCGACGGTGTGTTCACCATCGCGCTGCAGCCAGAGGAATTCCTGCTCGATGGCACGCGGCTGCTGCTGGCCAGTGACAGTCTGGAGGGTGAGTTCACGGTTGACGTGAGCGTCGATACGGAAGGCAGGTGGATACTTGAGCCGATCAGCGCCAGCGACGTCGACAGCCCGGGCCGCTGAGACTATTTATCCTGACCGCCCCCCGCGGTGTATCCCGCCCACAGGATTACGTGGCTGCTCACCTATGAAGATGGGAAGAACGTTGCACTTGCCGCGAACAGGAGCAGCGATCCCGTTGCAAGAAGCGTCTCCCACCGACGGAACCGACCGGACATAGCGACACGCACAATCAGGGCGAGAGTCAGTACAGGGAGCGATACAAAAGCGATGAGTAGAAAAGCATCCATGCAAGGGCGCAGAAAATGACATAGCGCGAGCGAGAACGAACCTCTGCCGTCGCAGCCAAGGAAGCTGTAGCTCATTACGTAGTTGGTCAGCACTGCCGCCAAGCTGGTCAAGCACACTATCCAGGAAAAAATGTAAGAACGTTGCATCATTTAGGACATCCTCATCGAGCCGACCACGGGCCGCAAGCCAAATCCGGCAACGCGATGCTCTAGTTCCGCAGGCAGTTCCGACTCATTGCAGCACTCAAAGGCGCAATTTGTCATCGATCCTCATCCATGTGCCTTCCTTGCGCCTTGCTTGGCGTTCTTCGATTGCGTCACTTTCTTTTTAGAATCCTGGAAAGCCAGCTCTTTCTCTGCGCGAGATCATCAGCTTCGACCGCCGGTTCAAATGGCGACGCAATGTCTACGTATCGAGGGCTGCGCCCGTCAGCAAGCAGGTCAACCGGATAGTTCACATGCGTCAGGCAAGCATCGTCATCAATCGCCAGCGCCTTCGCCACCACGGCAGCCTCGACAGACCAACAGCCGAAGTAACCACCCTTCATTACATGCGCTTCATCTGCACACAACTTCCACCAGTACGGGGTTCTGAACGCTCGATCCAGATCTCCACATCCAGCGCCCTCCAGTCCTTCGAACCAGCCTTCCAGATAGCTGAGCAGCAGTGCGGGCCTATCACATGGTTCAGCCAATAATACATCTTCGGCCTTGAGCGAGATGTTCTGGCCGGTGAGGGTGGTGTTCCCATAGCTGGACGCAGAGATCGCCGAGTTCAAATCACGCGGTGAACTTGCCTCTTAAGACCGCCCAACGATTTTCACTATGCTTGTCAGTTCCCCACTTGATCATCTAATGATTAGGCGGCCAACCGACTATCGCACGCCGAGGGTGCTCAGGCGCTCTATTTCTATTGGTTCACCCTAAAGGCTCTGCGCGCCCGTGGCCAGATGATGGTGTAGATGATTCCAGTCAGCAGGCCAATTGAAATCGCTACCGCCACCCGTCTGGGTGCCCAATCGATCCAGAAGCTGCCGCTAGTCCAGATTCGATGCCAGCCGTCCCGCGAAAATGCGCCTTCGATTACGAGCCAAGCAAGTACGCTACAGAACGGAGCAAGAATGATGTGACGAAACCTTGAGTCCGGACGTAGGTCCTGAATGCGGCGAGGTCGTACTGCTCTGCCCACTTCTCCGAGGAGGACTGCGGACAGCTACCGTGAACCGCGTGTCCTGAAATGCGTCACTAGCGAAATGCTCACAGTAAATAGCAATGCTGCAAGAAGCCCAATTAGTGAGAAAACCAGCACTCGCCTGGGTGCCCATTCAAGCCAGAAGCTCGAACTTGACCAAACTTTTTGCCAAGCGCCTCCTGCGAACGCACCCTCAAACAGTAGCCAGCCGCATAGGGCACAAACAGGGCCCATGAAGAAATACCTCAATCGCCATGATGAAGCTTTCCACTCAAGGAGCAGAACCAATGGAACTCCACATATTCCACCCATAACGGCGCCGATCACAAAGAATAGAGGGGCAATAGAGAGAACGCTAGACAACTCCCTCCGGCCAAGATGGACGATAGGGCAAAAACAATTGAAGTCGCCACACCGCTACATAGCGGGGCGGCAACAACCTTGTGCACCACAGATTCCTGACTCATTGACACACCTCAACCGGTTTCCCCTGAATGCTCATACTTACAACGCAGCGACGCGGTTTTTGCGTCTCCTGCCAAGGCCATTTGAACCCTTGAACGTCCCCACCAATTTCGTTTGTATTTGGCCACCAAACCGGTCCGTCAGCCCAGCTATTGGAATTCGCCATCGGGCTGCTGCCAGTGCCCCAGCCTGTAGTCGATATCGAGAATCCACCTTTTCCATCTGGAACAACTTGTCGAAGGACGAATCCGGGATCGAGGGCATGAGCATTGGGGACCGTAATATTGATAAGGCTACTGGTGCTAGGGTCGATCAAGTGTGTCACGTACCCCAAGGACAGGCCAAGAATTGAAAGATAGCTAACCACCCCGTTGTTGGCGAGCCCCTTGCCGTCCGTCCCTGGCCCCGCATACCTCCGGAGGGCATCGAACTGAGAAGCAGCGTTTCCGCAGGTTGAGACAGCACTGGTTACGCACCCCACTGATGTCGTCGCGTATTCATGAGGCTGCCTTGTTGATCCAAATGCTTCCTCGTAGGTAGCAAACAAGTCTTGGAACCTTGTTCCGGGGACGCCGACAGTATAGCCAGAGGCATCCACTTTTCTTAAAAATTCATCTTTGCTAAGCCCGGAGTCCGAATAAATAGGAATTCCCGCTGCCATGTTTGCTGCGACTAGCAGGGCTTTTGTTTCGATGTCGGATATTGCGCCGAACGCAAGCTTATCCTTGTTACCCTTAGCAGCGTCGCCGGAATAGAGCGCGCCAAAGTTGCGCACACCCTCAAAAATCTCAGGCATAAAACCATTTACACATTCAAGAGTTGAACACATTTTTATTCTTTCATTATTCGCATCACTCCTTCTCTGCGCATCCGCAACCACTGCATCCCTGCACGAATTATCATTCGCTGAGCACAGCTTGAGCTACTCACTGAGCTGCTTTACATCGCTCTTTGATAGAAAGTTATTTTCGGTAGCATTCAAGGCGATGAAGTTACCCAAACCAGCACCGGCCAGCCCATCCCCACCAAGCCCACCAGCCACCGCGCCCACCGCTTGCGACAGCGCCAGAATCGTCTGCTTCTGCTGATCATTCAGCTCGCCGGTGTAGCCAGGATACAGCGCCTCGGTCAGCAGCTTCGCCGCCAGTTCACCGCCGGTCGCTGCGCCCGCACCGTTTGCTGCGTTACCACCATTGGCCTCAGCCAGCAGCGCACCCAACAGCGCATGAGAGAGCAGCTGCAGTGCAGCGTTCGGATCACTGCCATGGTTCGTATCGAACTTGTCGCCGATCAGGTTCGCCGCATACGGCGCCAGGGCGTTGGCCACCATTTGGCCGCCGCCCTGCCCGGAGGCAGCACCCACCAGCAGCGTGGTAACAGCCTCAAGCGCGCGGCTGTTGTCGCCACCGATGCCCCAGTTCTGCTGCTGTGCCACGGCGTCGCTG
>NZ_RCDC01000010.1 GCF_003651185.1 Stenotrophomonas rhizophila
CCGATCTCGCTCTGGTCGCCTTCCAGCGCCAGGCGGGCCGAACCCGAGATGATCGGGGTGTCATCGCCCGGGAAGTCGTACTTGCTCAGCAGCTCGCGGACTTCCATCTCGACCAGTTCCAGCAGCTCGGCGTCATCGACCATGTCTGCCTTGTTCAGGAAGACGACGATGTACGGCACACCGACCTGACGCGAGAGCAGGATGTGCTCACGGGTCTGCGGCATCGGGCCGTCAGCAGCCGAACAGACCAGGATCGCGCCGTCCATCTGGGCAGCACCGGTGATCATGTTCTTGACGTAGTCAGCATGGCCCGGGCAATCGACGTGGGCGTAATGACGTTCGGTGGATTCGTATTCGACGTGTGCGGTCGAGATCGTGATGCCACGTGCCTTTTCTTCCGGCGCGGCGTCGATCGACGAGTAGTCCTTGAACTCACCGCCAAAGCGCTCGGCACCGATCTTGGTCAGTGCGGCGGTCAGCGTGGTCTTGCCGTGGTCAACGTGACCGATGGTGCCGACATTGACGTGCGGCTTGGTGCGCTCGAACTTACCCTTGGCCATGGCTGCTTATCTCGAAATCGTCTGAATTGGTAGCACTTAGATGGTGCTCACGAAAGGAATCGAACCTTCGACCTCCTCCTTACCAAGGAGGTGCTCTACCGACTGAGCTACGTGAGCGAGTTTTGTATTATGGCACGAATTTGAATATATTCAAACTCATTCAATGGAGCGGGAGACGGGGATCGAACCCGCACCATCAGCTTGGAAGGCTGAGGTTCTACCATTGAACTACTCCCGCATCGGAAGCTCTTGCCACAACATGAAACTGGTGGAGGGAGGTGGATTCGAACCACCGAAGGCGTAAGCCAGCAGATTTACAGTCTGCCCCCGTTGGCCGCTTGGGTATCCCTCCTTACCACCCTGTCCCGTGGCGCCGAAGCGTTTTCGGTGTGGGGTGGAAGAGCCGTGAATTTTGGGGATAAACGGGGGTTCTGTCAACAACCTTTTTGAATTTTTTCACATGATTGTCCAATTGCCTTGTCGGGACGGGCTATTGGCCCGGCAACGGCAGTGTTTCGCTGGCGAAGATCGCCACATGCGGCACGCCATCGGCACCGATCCAGCCGCGATACATGCCCTGGGTGTTGAACGGCGTCGCCGCGCGACCGTCGGCGGCGAGCACGATCGCGCCGCCATCGCCACCGAGGGCGGGAATGCGCTCGTTGATCACCGCACGCCCCGCGTCCACCGGGCCCTGCTTGAGGTACTGCATGCGCGCACAGATATCGTGCGCGGCTGCAGTGCGGATGTAGTACTCGCCCCAGCCCGTCCCCGATACCGCGCATCCTGCATCGGCATAGGTGCCCGCGCCGATGATCGGTGAGTCGCCCACACGGCCATAGCGCTTGTTGGTCATCCCCCCGGTGGAGGTGCCGGCGGCGAGCTTGCCGTCCTTGTCCAGCGCGACCGCCCCGACGGTGCCAAAGTGGCGCGCCGTTTCCAGATCCGCATGGGCCTGGCCGCTGGCCTCTTCCTTCAGCGCCTTCTGCAGCTGCTGCCAGCGCTTGTCCGTGCGGAAATACGACGGATCCACCAAGGGAATTCCCTGGGTGCTGGCGAAGGCCTCCGCGCCCTGCCCCACCATCATTACGTGCGCAGAGTGCTGCATCACCGCCTCGGCGAGCAGGATCGGGTTGCGCACGCGCTGCACACCGGCCACCGCGCCAGCCTTGAGCGTGGCGCCGTCCATCAGCGAGGCATCCAGTTCGTTGCGGCCATCGTGGGTGAACACCGCGCCCTTGCCTGCATTGAACGTGGGATCATCCTCGAGCACGGTGATCGCCGCAGTGACCGCCTCCAGCGCCGGCTTGCCGGCCGCCAGCGCGGCATGCCCTTTGAGCAGCGCCTGCTGCAGGGCCGCGCGTGCGGCCTTCTCCTCGGCGGGCGACAGATCCCCGCGCTCCACCCCCGCGCCCCCATGGATGACCAGCACCGGCTCGGCAGCGGTGGCCGCCAGCGGGAGCGACAGGCACAGCGACAACATCACCACAGCAGAACGCGACATGGGCAGGCACTCTCAAGGGACGAGGCCTCATCATGGCACGCGCGTCGGGCCATCCACGCGCGTGGCCATGACCTCGAAACGCACGCCACAGCATCCACGCATGGCGTGGATCTACCGGCGCAGCTGCAGGCGCCCCTCCCGGATATCCGCCGTCATCTCGAACGCCGCGTCGTCCACCCGGAAGCCATCCAGGTGCAGGCGACTGCCCTCGCCTACACCGGTCACCGGGATGGCGAGAAAATCCAGCGGTTTACCACCGCGCAGGCGATCGGCGGTGTGCTGCGGCATCACCAGCCACGCATAGCCGCCATCGCGGCTGAACACCCGGCCGGTGCCGTCGGCCTCCACGCACAGCGCGGTGTCTTCATCCACGCCGAGGCCGACCATGCCCTGCTGCCCGCTGCGCTGGGCGGCACGGGCCACGAAGACGATCAGGCGGCCGAGCCGGTCGCGCTTGCCGAAATGGGTATCGGTGACCACGTTGGCCAGGTACGGCATGGCCAGGAAATCACTGTCCAGCGTCACCGCCCGGCCCATGGGATCGCGCAGGGCGCGCCGGGACGTCACGCTGCCGCCATCCAGGGCGCCGTAGCTGTAGCCCCCCAGGATGGCCAACCCGGCACTGGTCCCGGCGATCGGCCGCCCGGCGCGGACGTGCGCATTGAGCGCCGCGTTCACCGCCGTGCCCTTCCAGAAACGGATATAGCGCGACTGGTCGCCGCCGGCGATGAAGATCGCATCGGCGGCGGCGATCACCCCCAGCACCGCCGGGTCGTCGGCCGCGCGCCGGCTGTTGAACACCAGGGTCTGTACCGAGGCCGCCCCACCGATCTCCCGGTAGAGCCGGTTCTGCAGCTCATCGGCACCGGAGGCGCGCAGGATCACCACCCGGCCATGGCCGGCACGCGCCAGCCACCACTGGAAAGCGGCCGGCACCCATTTGCCACCGCCCATCAGCATCATCGCCGGCTCGGTATGGGTGGCGCGCGGGGCATCCAGGGCGCCCACCTCGTAATAGCGATAGCCCTGGTCCTGCAGACTGCGCGAATCCTGGGCGTGGAGGGGGAGCGGGAGCGCGGCGAGCAGCAGCCACAGGAGGGAATGGATCGGCCGGAAACCCTTGTGCACGTTGACCTCCCCGAATAAAAAGGGCATGTAAGCGCTTTCACTCTTTGCCAGAGAAATTGGCAGTGGTCAACCCCGTAAAAAAGGCGTTAAATGCGCGCCGTCCATTCGCGAAATGTGAATGGGGGACAGGCCTCCCTCGAGGCCGACACTTTCTTCTCGAGAATTCTCATGCGTAAACAGGCGATGGCGTGGTCGATCCAGCTGGCGTTGATGGGTGTGGCCGCAACCGCGGGCGCCCAGACGCCCGACCCCGGGGTGCAGCAACTGGATACGGTGCAGGTCACCGGCTCGCGCATTCCGCGCGCGCAGGTGGAGGGGCCAGCCCCGGTCACCGTCATCACTGCCGAGCAGATCCAGGCCAGCGGCTTCACCAGCGTGCCGGACGTGCTGCGCTCGATGACCCAGAACGGGGGGGAGACCCAGAGCCAGCAGTCCTCCAGCGGCGCGGACTTCTCGCCCGGTGCGCAGCAGGTCGACCTGCGCGGCCTGGGCCCCAACCACACCCTGGTGCTGGTCAACGGCCGCCGCATCGCCGATTTCCCGATGCCCTTCCAGGGCCGCAGCAACTTCACCGACGTCTCCAACATCCCGATCGGGATGATCGAGCGCATCGAAGTGCTGACCGGCAGCGCCTCGGCGATCTACGGCTCGGACGCCATTGCCGGCGTGGTCAACTTCATCCTGAAGAAGCAGGTCGATGGCACCACGGTCGACATGCGCATGGGCACCACCAGCGAAGGCGGCGGTGAGTCCTTTGACATGAGCATCGCCAGTGGCTTCGACGCCGGCCGCTTCAGCGCGGTCTACAGCCTGGAACTGCAGTCCCAGACCCCACTGTGGGCGTATGAGCGCAGCCAGCAGGATTCCACCCTGGATGCACCGACCGAGAGCGCCCGCGCCTTGCGTCGCGCCTACCTGCGCACCGACTACAACGACGACTACCTGGACCCGGGCCAGGCCACCTGCGATGCGCTGGCCGGCCAGAACAACGGCAGCACCCAGTACGCCGAGCGTGCGCGGTACGGCTTCTACTGCGGCAGCGACCGCTCGATCGGCTACGGCACGATCCTGAGCAAGCGCCGCGGTGCCAACGGCTATGCCGCGCTGCGCTACGCCTTCGACAACGGCGCAGAATGGTTCGCCGATGTGCAGATGGGTTACCACGACCTGGCGCTGATGCGCGATGTCACCCAGTGGGGCCGCATGGCCGCCGACGGCAATGAAGACGGCTACTTCTACAACCAGGCCACCGACCAGGTGGAGTTCTGGCAGCGCCAGTTCTCTCCGGAAGAGATGGGCGGGTTGAACAACGGCATGGTGCGCAGCACCCAGAAGACCTTCAGCGTGACCACCGGCTTCAAGGGCGCCCTTGGTGCGGACTGGGAATACGAGGCTTCGCTGAGCCATTCGCAGTATCAATCCAGCATCCGCTGGCCGCAGATCATCGCCGCCAAGGCCAATGCGCTGTTCCTTGGCGAGCAGCTGGGCGAGTACACCGATGACGACGACAACGTGTTCCCGGTGTTCAACGCCGACCCGGCGCGCCTGTACCGGCCACTGAGCCGCAGCGAGTACGATTCGATCGCCGCACGCACCACCTATACCCCGAAGTCGCGTACCGATACCGCCGCGCTGACCCTGACCAACGGCGAGCTGTTCGAGCTGCCGGGCGGCAAGGCCGGCTTCGCGGCGACCGCCGAGTTCGGCAATCAGTCCTACGCACTGAATCCGGACCCGCTGGCGACGCAGTACTACTACTACAGCTGGAAGGATTCGGACGGCCACGGCAGCCGCAACCGCTGGGCGACCGCGGCCGAGCTGCGCCTGCCGCTGCATGACACGTTCAACGTCAGCGTGGCCGGGCGCTTCGACCAGTACCGCTACTCCGGCAACACGATCGGCAAGGCGACCTGGAGCGGTGGTCTGGAATGGCGCCCGATCGAGACCCTGCTGGTGCGTGGCTCCTACGGCACCGCCTTCCGCGCGCCAGACCTGCACTACGTGTATGCCGGCCCGGGCAATGATGAAACCAGTGCCAACGACTACTACGCCTGCGCGGTGGACGGCAGTGATGACTGCTCGGATTACGAGGAGAACCTGATCCGCACGCGCGAAGGCAATCGCCAGCTGGATCCGGAAACGAGCACCTCGTGGAGCGCTGGCTTTGTGTGGTCGCCGGCAGCGGGGCTGGACCTGTCGGTGGACTGGTTCGATATCGACATGCGCGACCAGGTGCAGGACATGGATGTGAGCACCATCCTGCGCGACGAGGCGGCCTGCCGCCTGGGCGGCGCCGATGCGGCCTCGCCGACCTGCGTGGATGCGATCAGCCGGGTTACCCGCACCAGTGATGGCCGCCTGTATGGTGTGCACGTGAGCCCGATCAACATCGCGCGCGAAACGACCCGCGGCATTGATGTGGGCCTGCGCTACCGCCTGAGCACCGGGATCGGCGATTTCATCCTCAGCGGCAACCACACCTGGGTGAAGACGCACGATTTCCAACAGTTTGACGGCGATGTGGTCGAGGACCAGTTCGCGATCAACAGCGGTTTCGACATTCCGCGCACCAAGACCAGTGCGAGTGTGACGTGGGAGAACGCGGCGTGGTCGGCCACGCTGTACGGCTCACGGCTGGGCAAACTGCCCACCTACGACAGCTACGACCAGAGCTTTGATCCGGACAGCGGTGACAGCCCGTGGATCGCGGCGACGTACCGCTACAACGTGTCGCTGCAGTACCGCTTCGATGACCATTCGCGCCTGTCGCTGTCGGTGGTGAACGTGGGCAACAAGATGCCGCCGAAGGACGCGACGTACACGCCGTATCCGTACTACGACGTCTCCTGGTTCGACACCGTGGGCCGGACGCTCAATCTCCAGTACACCCACAAGTTTGGCGGTACGGCGCTGTAAGCGCCGCTTCCGCTGGTCAGGGGATCAAAGACGGAGGCAGTGCCTCCGTCTTTTTTTTGTTCTGCGGCCGGCGGCCTGCGGCACCCGTTGCCGGGTGCGCTGTCTTTGTTTTCCACATGCGTCGTGGAAAGCCATGGGGGTTTGGTGTGGACAAGTCCATGCAAGCCATGCAGCGCAACGCTTTCAGGACGTGGCTGTTTTTTGTCCAAACACCATCGCGGTTTTCCACACACACCGTGGAAAGCGATGGGGGTTTGCTGTGGACAACCCTGTGTGAGCGATGCACTGCAACGGTTTTCAGTGGTGGTCAGAAATTGTCCACATCGCCTGCGGGCGGGTCAGATGGGTTGCCGGCCAGCGGCCGGCACTACCGCACGCGGGTTTTCCACATGGTGCGTGGAGAGGCGTGGGGGTTTGTTGTGGACAAGTGAGGCGGAGGCATACCAGGCAAGCATTTCGGTGCCTGGTCATTTTTTATCCAGCCTGTTCATGGCGTGGAAGGTGCTTCTCCCGAACGCAAACGCCCCGCTCAAGGCGGGGCGTTGCGGGCATCAACGTGCGATGGAATCAGACGTTGAAGCGGAAGTGCAGGATGTCGCCTTCCTGGACGCGGTATTCCTTGCCTTCCAGGCGCAGACGACCCGCTTCCTTGGCACCGGCCTCGCCCTTGTACTTGATGAAGTCGTCATACGCGATGGTTTCGGCGCGGATGAAGCCCTTCTCGAAGTCGGTGTGGATCACGGCGGCGGCCTGCGGGGCGGTGGCGCCCTTGCGCACGGTCCATGCACGGACTTCCTTCACGCCTGCGGTGAAGTAGGTCTGCAGGCCCAGCAGCTGGTACGCGGCGTAGATCACGCGGTTCAAGCCCGGCTCGGACAGGCCCAGGTCGGCCAGGAAGGTATCGCGGTCTTCGTCGTCGAGCTGGGACAGCTCTTCTTCGATCGCAGCCGAGACCGGCACCACCTGCGCACCCTCTTCGGCGGCACGGGCGCGCACGGCATCCAGATGCGGGTTGTTCTCGAAACCGTCTTCCAGCACGTTGGCGATGTACATCACCGGCTTGAGGGTCAGCAGGAACAGGTCACGGACCAGCGCCTTCTCTTCCTCGTCCAGGCCGGCGGTACGACCCGCCTTGCCGTCGGCCAGCGCGGCCTGCAGCTTGGCCAGCACCGGCTTGCGGGCCGCGGCTTCCTTGTCGCCCCCCTTGGCAGCGCGCTCGGCGCGGTTCAGCGCCTTCTCGACGCTGTCCAGATCGGCCAGGGCCAGCTCGGTATCGATGGTGTCGATATCCGACAGCGGGTCGACCTTGTTGTTGACGTGGATGACGTCGGCGTTCTCGAAGCAGCGCACCACGTGGGTGATCGCATCCACTTCGCGGATGTGGGCCAGGAACTTGTTGCCCAGGCCTTCACCACTGGCCGCGCCGGCGACGAGGCCGGCGATGTCGACGAACTCCACCGCGGTCGGGATGACCTTCTGCGGGTTGATGATGGCAGCCAGCTCGTTCAGGCGCGGATCCGGCACCGGCACGATGCCGACGTTCGGTTCGATCGTGCAGAACGGGAAGTTGGCCGCCGCGATGCCCGCCTTGGTCAGCGCATTGAACAGGGTCGATTTGCCGACGTTGGGCAGACCGACGATGCCGCATTTGATACCCATCTTTGACAACCTCTGGGGTGAAAGTGATTGGGGAAGCAGCGACGTTCGGCGCTGCTTTTCCAATCATTTTCCGTACCGACCCGCGGTCGGTACCTACCGGTAACGTCAGTCACCGGTCACGTTACTTCGGGGTGTGCAGCCGCTTCATCGCTTCGCTGAAATCGCCCTTCACTGCCAGCGGCAGGACGTCGATCGCATCGTTGACGGCATGACCGATCAGCACATCATCGTCCTTGCTGGCACGCCCCAGCACCCACGGGACCACGCGGTCCTTATGGCCGGGATGGCCAATGCCGATGCGCAGGCGGTGGAACCGGCCATGGCCGAGCAGGCGGATGGTGTCGCGCAGGCCGTTCTGGCCGCCGTGGCCACCGTCGAACTTGAGCCGTGCCACGCCGGGCGGCAGGTCCAGCTCGTCGTGCGCCAGCAGCGTCTCTTCCGGTTCGATCTTCCAGAAGCGCTGCGCCGCGGTGACCGATTTGCCACTGAGGTTCATGAAGGTGGCGGGCTTGAGCAGCCACACCGGCTGGCCGGCGATGTCGACCTTGGCGGTCTCGCCGAACAACTTGCTGTCCACGCTCCAGCGCGCACCGGCCTGTTCGACCAGGGCGTCAATGAAACGAAACCCGGCATTGTGCCGGGTCTGGGCGTGCTCGGGTCCGGGGTTGCCCAGACCAACGATCAATCGCAATCCTGTCATTACTCTTCTTTCGTCGGTACCCGCCCTGTGCCGGTACATACAGAAACGGCGCCTGCCCCGAAGGACAGGCGCCGCAATCACTTACTCTGCAGCGGGCGCTTCGTCGGCAGCTTCTTCCTTGCCGAGCTTGGCGGTGACGATCGCATCGTCATGGTCCTTGCCCTGGGCCAGCGCCGGGATCTCGACGCCCTTCGGCAGCTTGATGTCCGACAGGTAGATCACGTCACCAGCCTTCAGGTCGGCCAGGTCGACGTCGATCGATTCCGGCAGGTCCTTCGGCAGGCAGGTGATGCTCACTTCCTTCAGTTCGTGGGTGACCACGACGTCGGCAGCCTTGCCGGCCGGCGAGGTGTCTTCGTTGATGAAGTGCAGCGGGACGTTGGCGGTCAGCGCTTCGTTCTCGTTCACGCGCAGGAAATCCAGATGCAGGATCAGCTGCTTGAACGGGTGGCGCTGCATGTCACGCAGCAGCACCTTGGTGACCTTGCCATCCAGGTTCAGGTCCAGGATGGACGAGTAGAACCACTCGTTCTGCTGGGCCAGCCAGATTTCGTTGTGGTTGAGCTGGATGACGCTCGGCTCGACGTCGCCGCCGTAGATGATCGCCGGGATCTGGCCAGCGCCACGCAGGCGGCGGCTCGCACCCTTGCCTTGCAGTTCGCGCTGGACGACCTTGATTTCATGATTCTTGGCCATGCTGATTTACTACCTTCGTTGTTTGCCGCGCCATGATGGCGAGGCGATGAGGGGAGATCCGCGACCAGATCTCCCCGGGAAACCACCCACCGTTGCCGGTGGGCGGAAAAATCAATCCACGTACAGCGAGCTGACCGACTCACCGAAGGCGATGCGGCGCATCGTCTCGGCCAGCATTTCCGCCACGCTGAGCTGGCGGATCTTGCTGCACACCCGCGCCTCTTCACGCAGCGGGATGGTGTCGGTCACCACCAGCTCATCGAGCTGGGAGTTGTTGATGTTGTCCACCGCCGGGCCCGAGAGCACGGCGTGGGTGCAGTACGCGGCGACCTTGAGGGCGCCACGCGCCTTCAGGGCTGCAGCGGCCGCACACAGGGTGCCGGCGGTATCGACGATGTCATCGACCATTACGCAGGTCTTGCCTTCGACGTCACCGATGATGTTCATCACGGTGGAGACGTTGGCGCGCGGGCGGCGCTTGTCGATGATCGCCAGATCGGCATCGTCCAGGCGCTTGGCGACGGCGCGCGCGCGCACCACACCGCCCACGTCCGGGGACACCACGATCAGGTTTTCCGTGCCGTAGGCGCGCCAGATATCGGCGAGCAGCAGCGGCGAGGCGTATACGTTGTCCACCGGCATGTCGAAGAAACCCTGGATCTGATCGGCATGCAGATCCACCGTCAGTACCCGGTCAGCCCCGACAGCGCTGAACATCTTTGCGGCCACCTTGGCGGTGATCGGCACGCGCGAGGAACGCATGCGGCGATCCTGGCGCGAGTAGCCGAAATACGGCACCACGGCGGTGACACTGTTGACCGAAGCGCGCTTGAGCGCATCGATCAGGACCAGCAGTTCCATCAGGTTCTCTGCGCTGGGCGCACAGGTCGGCTGGATCACGAACACGTCCTGCTTACGGACGTTTTCCTCGATCTCGACCTGCACTTCACCATCGGAGAAGCGCGACACCAATGCCTTGCCAGGCCGCACCCCCAGTTCCTTGCAGATGCTCTGCGCAAGGCGCTTGTTGGCGTTGCCGGAAAATACCAGCAGGTTGGGGTGTTCTTGCATCATGACGGTCTCGGGCGGGAGCGATTGGCGGAGAACTGGGCCGCCGGCACCCGGAGGTGTCTGCGGTGACAACACCGCGGCGTATGCACCGCGCCCGCGCAGACATGCGCATGGAGTCGCGGCAGATATCCGCTAGTGGCAGGGGCGGGAGGATTCGAACCTCCGAATGCCAGGATCAAAACCTGGTGCCTTGGGCCTCTTGGCGACGCCCCTGCATCAAAATCAGTAACGCTCGAGTACATCAAGCAGTGGCGAGCGCTCCACGCCCGCAGCCACCCATGCCCGCAGTTCCTTCGGCAATTGCGCCAGGCCCTGCTCTGCAGCAGCGCGCGTGGCGAACTCGACGAAACAACCGCTTCCCGACCCGGTGAGTCGTGCCCGGCCGATACTGCTCAACGCTGCGAGCGCTGCCTCTACGGCAGGTTCGCGGCGGCGCAGGACCGGCTCGAACGCATTCCCGAGCAAAGACCCGGAAGCGAAGTCCGCTATTTTCGCCACTGGGGCATCCCGCGTCAAATCCGGTGATGCGAAAAGTGCGGGAGTCGGCACGTGAACGCCGGGATGGACCAGCACAAACCAGGCCGGCGGCAGGGCGATCGGGGTCAGCAGTTCGCCCACGCCCTCGGCCCAGGCGTTGTGCCCGCGCACGAAGACCGGCACATCCGCGCCCAGCTGCAGACCCAGCGCGGCCAGCGCGTCGACGTCCAGGCCGGCGTTCCAGAGGCGGTTGAGCGCGACCAGGACGGTGGCGGCATCGGACGAACCGCCGCCGAAGCCGCCGCCCGCCGGAACGCGCTTTTCGACGCCGATATCGGCACCTTGGCCGATGTTTGCTGCATCCTTCAACAGGTGCGCGGCGCGGATCGCCAGATCATCCGCCTCGGCAACGCCGGCCGCGGAGGTGCCCTCACGGCGGATCCGGCCATCGTCGCGGACACGCAGATGGATCCGATCACCCCAATCCAGCAGGCGGAACACGGTCTGGAGCTGGTGGTAGCCATCCGGACGCCGCCCGGTGATGTGCAGGAACAGGTTCAGCTTGGCCGGGGCCGGCCAGGTCGACCCGCCGTCGGCCGTCTCCAGCATGCTCATGGGCCGCCCAGCACCCAGCTGTCGACCACCAGGCGGACCTTGGCGTCGCCATTGACTGCTTCGATCCTGCGCGGCAGCACCGGGCGACCGGCCTCGGCCGGGTACCAATCCAGGTACTGGATCTCCCAGCCCAGCTGCTCCACGCGACGCGGGCGGCCTTCACCGTCGCGCTCGATGCGCTCGGCCGGGGCCGCATCGGCGACCAGGCCGCGCACCCAATCGGGCAGCTGGTTGACCGGGATATCCCAGCCGGTGGCGTCCAGCAGGACCTGCTGGGCATCGTCGCCCTCGCGCGTGCCGCCTTCCAGACCCTCCAGGCGGCCGCCTTCATGATGGCTGTCGCCGGTCAGCTTCCAGCTCTGCCGGGTGACCGGGGCGCTGAGTTCCACCACATATCCCTGGCCCTGCTGCTGCCAGTCGATGCGGCCGTTGCCGCCGTTGCGGCCCTTGCTGATCGCCACCCGGCCCTGGAACGACCAGGCCGGCTGCGCGCGTACCGCAGTGACGCGCTCGGCCTCGGCCTGCTGCGCAGCGGGAGAGACGGTGCTGACCACGGTCGGGGCGGAAGGGGCCTTGCGCTCATCGAGGGACACGCACGCGGAAAGCGACAACGCCACGGCCGCGGCAAACGCGACCTTCAGGGACAGCAGATTCATACGCCGTATTTCTCGATCACGCGCTGCAGGGCGCGGTTGTCCGGGTCCAGCTTGCGGGCCTCTTCAAAGAAGTGGCGCGCTTCGTCCTTCTTGTTCAACACCCACAGCACCTCGCCCACATGCGCGGCGATTTCCGCATCCTTGGCCAGCGTCCAGGCGCGGCGCAGCTGCACCAAGGCTTCTTCGTTGCGGCCCAGGCGATACAGCACCCAACCGTAACTGTCGACGATGGCGGCGTTGTCCGGCTCGGCCACGCGCGCGCGGTCGATCAGTTCCAAGGCTTCCTGATAACGCTGCGTGCGGTCGGCCAAGGTGTAGCCCAGCGCATTGAGCGCGGCGATGTTCTCCGGATCGGTGACCAGCACCTTGCGCAGGTCGGCCTCGGCGCGCGGGATGTCGTCGCGGCGCTCCCAGGCCAGCGCGCGGGCATACAGCAGCGCGTTCTCATCCGGATACGCGGCCAGGCCACGGGCCAGGGCGTCCAGTTCGCCAGCATCGTCGTTGCCGCGCTGGCGCAGCTCGGCCTCCAACAGATAGGCATCCCGGCGGGCATCGTCATCAACGGTGGCATCGGACTGGATCGCGTGGACTTCGGCCAGCGCCTTGTCGGTGCGGCCCAGTTCGTTCTGCGCATTGGCTGCGCGCAGGCGCGACTCATCGCGCTCCGGGCCACCGGGCACGCTGTGATACCAGTTGACCGCTTCCTCGTAGCGCTTGAGGTACTCGGCGATCTTGCCCAGCAGCAGGCGCTGGGCCGGATCCGGCTTGGTCGCCTGCCTGGAAAGCTCGGTATACAGGGCCAGCAGGCCCGGGTCGTCCTTCTGCTTGGCCAGCAGCGAGGCGCGCATGCCGTAGGTCTGCACATCCTGCGGGCCGACCGCCAGCACGCGCTCGGCCGCAGCCGGCTGACCCATCAGGTCATAGGAGATCGCCACCGCGTTACGCAGCTCGGGGTCCTGCAGGGTCTTGGGCTCCACGCCCTTCAACAGGGCCAGCGCCTCATCGGACTTGCCGGCCTGGGTGAGCTGACTGGCGTGCAGCAGGGCCACGCGCGGCTCATCCGGGAAGCGCTTGACCACCTCATCGACCATGCGCCGGGCCAGCTCGGGCTGCTCCATGCGCATGGCCAGACGGCCGAACTCCTGCCAGACCTCCAGGCGGTCGGGGATGGCATTGGCATCCACCAGCTCGCCCAGCACCTGGGCCGGGACCTTTGGATCGCTGCCGCCGCTGATCAGGGCGCCGATCGCGAACTTCCAGGCGGTGGGGTCCGGGTCCTTGAGCAGCGCCTGCAGTTCGGTGCGGGCGGCCTTCACCTTGTTCTGGCGCATGTCCAGCGCGGCGGTGCTGCTGCGCATGGCCAGTGAGCGCGGCGCACGCTGCTCCCACAGGGCCAGCGCGCGGGCGGCGCGCTTGTCATCGTTGGCCAGCATGGCGATCCGGGAGGCGCGCTCGGCCAGGCCGGCATCGCCTTCACTGGCCTCGGCCGCCTCTAGGTACCAGCGCGCGGCGTCGCCCAGTTTGCCTGCCTGCAGGGCGAATTCGCCCGCCATGACCGGGGCCAGGGGGACCGCCTCGGCCGTGCTGTTCTTGGCCTTCGCCGGGGCTGCCGGGGGGGCGGCCAGGGCGTTGGCAGTGAACAAAGACAGCAGCAGAACGCTGGAGATGCGAATCAATGCGGGCATCGGGGGCATCTGAGCCTTAAAATGACGACTTGAATGGCCAGCAGCTTATCGCAAGCAACTGAACAATGACCCTGTGGGTGCTCGGACTGAATCACCAGACCGCGCCAGTGGAGCTGCGCGAACGCGCCTCCTTTGGCGGCGACGCCCTGCCCCAGGCATTGGCGTCGCTGCGCGATACGCCACAGGTGGCCGAGGCGGTCCTGCTCTCCACCTGCAACCGCACCGAGCTGTACGCGGTGGCCGAATCCGGTGACGCGCTGGCGCAGTGGCTGGAGTCACAGGCCGGCACCTTGCATGGGTACCTCTATCAGCACGCCGACGCCGACGCGGTGCGCCACCTGTTCCGGGTTGCCACCGGGCTGGACTCGATGGTGCTGGGCGAACCGCAGATCCTGGGCCAGGTGAAGGATGCCTGGGCCCTGGCCCGTGATCATGGCCTGCTCGGCCAGCGCCTGGACCGGCTGTTCCAGCAGACCTTCTCGGTGGCCAAGCGCGCCCGCACCGATACCCGCGTGGGCGCCAACCCGGTGTCGGTGGCCTCCACCGCGGTGCGCCTGGCGCAGAACTCGTTCGCGCGGCTGGACGATTCCACCGTGCTGCTGGTCGGCGCCGGCGAGACCATCGAGCTGGCCGCGCGCCATCTCAGCGAAGGGCGCGTGCGGCGGCTACTGATCGCCAACCGCACCCTGGCCCATGCGCAGGAGCTGGCCAGCCGTCATGGCGGCGTCGCCCTGCCCCTGAGTGAGTTGGACCGCCATCTGGGCGAGGCTGACGTGGTGTTCTCGGCCACCGCCGCGCGTGAGCCGGTGATCACCCGCGCGCACGTGGCCGCCGCACTGAAAACCCGCAAGCACAAGCCGATGCTGCTGTTCGATCTGGCCGTGCCCCGCGATATCGAGGCCGGCGTGGGCGAACTGGCCGACGCCTTCCTGTACACCGTGGATGATCTGGAGCGCGCGGTCGAAGACAACCGCCGCAGCCGCCGTGAAGCCGCGGCCGAGGCCGAAGCAATCATCGAGCTGCAGGTCGCCCGCTTCGTGGAAACGCTGCAGGCCAGCGTGCACCAGGCCCCGCTGCGGCAACTGCGCGCCTATGGTGAAGCGACCCGCGTGGAGATGCTGGAGAAAGCCCGCCAGCAGCTGGCCCACGGCAAATCACCGGAAGAGGTGCTCGAGCTGCTCGCGCACGGCCTGACCAACCGCCTGCTGCACCCGCCGACCGCCGCCCTGCGCGCGGCCGCGCTCAGCGGCGATACTGAACTCACCCGCGCCGCCGAGCGCCTGTTCCCGGCCAGGCCGGGTTACCAGCACCCTGCCGTGCGTACCGATGTAGCGAGGGACGATGACGCCGACCCTGCGCCGTAAGCTGGAAGCGCTGGCCGAGCGCCGCGAAGAACTGGAACGCCTGTTGTCCGACCCGGCCGTGGTCGGCGACAACGACCGTTTCCGCGCGCTGTCGCGCGAGTTTTCGCAGCTGGAGCCGGTCGCCAACGCGCTGGCCGACGAAGCCCGTGCCAAGGCCGATCTCGCCGCCGCAGAAGCGATGCGCGAGGACCCTGACCTGCGCGAGCTGGCCGAGGAGGAAATCACCGCCGCGCAGCAGCGCCTGCAGCAGCTGGACGAAGCACTGGCCCTGTTGCTGGTGCCGCGCGATCCGCGCGATGACGGCAACCTGTTCCTGGAAGTCCGCGCCGGTACCGGCGGTGACGAGGCAGCGATCTTCGCCGGCGACCTGTTCCGCATGTACGCCCGCTATGCCGAGCGCCAGGGCTGGAAGGTCGAGATCGAATCGGACAACCCGGGCGAACATGGCGGCTACAAGGAAGTGGTGGCGCGCGTGGTCGGCCGTGGCGCCTTCTCACGCCTGAAGTTCGAATCGGGCACGCACCGCGTGCAGCGCGTGCCGGCGACCGAGTCGCAGGGCCGCATCCATACCTCGGCCGCGACGGTAGCGATCATTCCCGAGGCGGATGACGTCGAGGACGTGGTGATCAACCCGGCCGACCTGCGCGTGGACACCTACCGCTCCTCCGGCGCCGGTGGCCAGCACGTCAACAAGACCGAGTCGGCGATCCGCATCACCCATCTGCCCACCGGCGTGGTGGTGGAATGCCAGACCGAGCGCAGCCAACATGCCAACCGCGACAAGGCGATGAAGCGTCTCAAGGCACAGCTGCTGGATACCGAACGCAGCAAGCAGGCTGCCGCGCAGGCCGAAAGCCGCCGGCTGCAGGTCGGCAGCGGCGACCGCAGCCAGCGCATCCGCACCTACAGCTTCCCGCAGGGACGGATCACCGACCACCGCGTGGAAGGGCTGACCCTGTACGACCTGCCCAACATCCTGACCGGCGATCTTGATGCACTGGTCAGCCGGCTGACCCACGAACACCAGGCCGACGAGCTGGCCCGGCTCGCGGAAGGCAGCTGAGCATGCCCGCCCCGGCGCGGCAGCGATGAGTATCGATCCGCAGCGTCTGCAGTTGCGCCAGGTGGTGCAGCGGCAACCGGCCGATTTCATTGCGTGGGTGATGCTGGCCGATGCGGAGCTGGAAGCCGGCGATGTGCGCGCCGGCGAACAGGCCGCCACCCGTGCACTGCAGCTGCGCGGCGACCATCCCGAGGCCCTGGCCCGGCTGGGGCGCGCACGCTGGATGCAGGGCCGCCATGGCGAGGCCGCCACACTGCTGCGCCAGGCGGCGGACCGCGCGCCCCAGCACCCCGGCATCACCCTGTGGCTGGGCCACGCACTGGAAGACGCGGGGCAGCCTGAGGCGGCCGCCGATGCGTATCGCAATGCGCACCGTCTGCTGCCGGGCGAGCCCTACATCACTGCGCAGCTGCTCAACTGGCAGCGCCGGCTGTGCGATTGGCAGGATCTGGAGCGATTGTCGGTGCTGGTGCGCCAGGCCGTCGCGCAGGGCCAGGCGGTGGTCGAGCCGTTCGCCTTCCTCAGCGAAGACAGCAGCGCCGCCGAGCAGCTGGCCTGCGCCCGCCAGCGCGCGGCGGCGCTGGCCGAGGGCATCCCGCGGTTGCCGCCGGCCACCGTGCGCCCGCACGGCACGCTGCGGGTCGGCTTCCTCTCCAACGGTTTCGGCGCGCATCCCACCGGGCTGCTGACCGTCGCCCTGTTCGAACAGCTGCGCGCGCTGGGCACGCTGGAACCGCATCTGTTCGCGCTCAGCGCGGACGACGGCAGCAGCATCCGCCAGCGTCTGCAGCAGGCCGCCCACACGTTGCACGATGTCAGCGCGCAGCCGCATCAGGTGATCGCCCGGCGCATCCGCGAGGCTGGCATCGATGTGCTGTTCGATCTGCGCGGCTGGGGCGGCGGTGGCACCCCGCAGGTACTGGCGATGCGCCCGGCCCCGGTGCAGATCAACTGGCTGGCCTACCCGGGTACCTCCGGCGCGCCGTGGATCGATCATGTGCTGGCCGATGCCTTCGTGCTGCCCGACGCGCTGGCACCGGCCTTCAGCGAGAACGTGCGGCGCCTGCCGCGCGCGTTCCAGCCCTCGGACAACACCCGCGTGCTGGAGCCGGTGCCCTCGCGCGGGGACTGCGGCCTGCCTGCGCAGGGCGTGGTGCTGTGCTGCTTCAACAACAGCTACAAGCTCAATCCGCGCAGCATGCAGCGGCTGTTCGCAGTGCTGCACGGCGTGCCCGGCAGCGTGCTGTGGCTGCTCTCCGGCCCGGGCAACGCCGACGCGCGCCTGCGCAGCGCGGCACGCCAGGCGCAGCTGGATCCGGCGCGACTGGTGTTCATGCCACGCCTGCCGCACCCGCAGTACCTGGCGCGTTACCAGCACGCCGACCTGTTTCTGGACACGCATCCGTACAACGCCCACACCACCGCCTCCGATGCGCTGTGGGCCGGCTGCCCGGTGCTCACCTGCCCGGGCGCGACGTTCGCCTCGCGCGTGGCCGGCAGCCTCAATCATCACCTGGGCATGCACGCGTTCAACGTGGCCGATGACGCGGCGTTCGTGGCCGCCGCCATCCGGCTCGGCAACGACCCGGCCGCGCTGCAGGCCGCGCGCGCCACGCTGGCGCAACGGCGCGAGGACAGCGGCCTGTTCGACATGGCCGGTTTCGCGCGCGACATCGCCGAGGTGATCCAAACGCTTGCGCGCGAACGCGGCTGGCAGGGCCCACACATCGCCTGAGCATCGGCTGCGCTAGGCTCGGGCTTCCCTGTGAATCACCGAGGCACGCCGATGGGCAAGCTCAAGCGCAAGGACTACCAGGCCCTGCTGGAACCGATGCAACTGGAACTGGCGGCGATGGCGCGCTGGGTGCAGCACACCGGGCAGCGCGTGCTGGTGCTGTTCGAAGGCCGCGACACCGCGGGCAAGGGCGGTGCGATCCAGGCGATCGCCGAGCATCTCAATCCGCGCCAGTGCAAGGTGGTCGCGCTGCCCAAGCCGACCGACCGCGAAAGCACGCAGTGGTATTTCCAGCGCTATGTCTCCCACCTGCCTGCGGCCGGCGAGATCGTGCTGATGGACCGCAGCTGGTACAACCGCGCGGGCGTCGAGCATGTCATGGGCTATTGCACCGAAGCGCAGTACCGCAGCTTCCTGGCGCAGACGCCGGTGTTCGAGAAGCTGCTGATCGACGATGGCATCGTGCTGTTCAAGTACTGGCTCAGCGTGGACCAGGCACAGCAGGAAAAGCGCTTTGCCGAGCGCCACCTCGATCCGCTCAAGGGCTGGAAGCTGTCGCCGGTGGACCTGAAATCACGCAGCAAGTACAGCGCCTATACCGAGAGCCGCGAAGCGATGCTGCGCGCCACGCATAACGATGATGCCCCGTGGACGCTGGTGGACTTCAACGACCAGAAGCGCGGGCGGCTGGGCCTGATCCGCAACCTGCTCGATCGTCTGCCCGATACCCGCGTGGACGAACCGGTACTGGCGCTGCCGCCGTTGAAGGGCAAGCTGCACAAAGAGCACTTCGGGGTCTTGAAGCCGATCGAACCCTTCGTCGTCGGGTAGATCCACGCATGGCGTGGATTTACCGGGCACAGCGAGGCACAGGCATGCCGGGTATCAGCCGGCACTGCCGTGAGGCTCAGCCTTCCTTGATCCGCGCTTCGATGTCATGCGCGGTGACCGGCCCGAGGAACTCCTTGGCGACCTTGCCGTCCGGCGCGATCAGGTAGGTCATCGGCAGGCCGCGCGGGATCGCGAAGTCTTCCGGCGGGTTGTACGTATCCACGATCACGATCGGATAGGTGACCGGACGCTTCTCCAGGAAGGCCTTCATCTCGGCCGGTTCGATGTCCTCGAAAGCCAGCCCGACCACCTCGATTTCATTGCGCATCGCGTGCAGCGCGGAGAGCTCGGGCATTTCCTTGCGGCACGGGGCGCACCAGGTTGCCCAGAAGTTCACCACCACCCACTTGCCGCGGTGCGCCGCCAGATCGTAGTCGGTGCCGTCCAGCGCCTTGGCTTTCAGCGTCGGCTGTTCGACGGTCTTGCGCTCGGTGGCCGGCACGGCGTCGGTCGGCGGCGCGGCGGGTTCGTTGATCGGGGCCGGGGCGGCAGGCGCGGCGGCCTCGCTCTGTGCGGCGGGCTTGTTGCAGGCGGCCAGCGTCAGCAGGCCCAGGGCCAGCAGCAGGGGCTTGGCGGTCATGGTTTGTCTCCGGGGGTCGAGTAGATGTCGCTGACGCGGCGTTTGAGCAGTTCGCGCAGCGGCAGGCGCAAGGTGTCCAATGCGGCCACCGAGGCCGTGCCCAGGCTGTCGTCGCGATACGGCAGGTAGGCCTCCTTGATCGGGATCCGCATCTGCGTGGTCTCGTACAGGTCGGCCAGGGTGAGTTTGTCCAGGTCGCGCGCGAGCAGCCATTCGCCCTGCTCGTCGCGGCGCACCACGCGGATCGCTTCCAGGTCGCAGAGCAGCGTCTGCAGCAGCGAATCGGTCAGCATCGGCTCCAGCCGCAGGATCTCGTCGTCATCCAGGCTGCGCCCTTCGGCACGCGCCTGGTGGAAGCGGCCGATAAGGCGCAGCAGGCCATAGATCTCATAGCCCACCGGCAGGCGCAGGTCGGCTGGCTGGTAGCGGAACGCGGCGATCGAGGAGGCGAGCGATGCACCGAGCAGCACCGAGACCCAGCACAGGTAGATCCACAGCAGCAGGATCGGCACGAAGGCGACGGTGCCGTAGAGCTTCTGGTAGGACTGGAAGCTCCCCAGGTAAGCGCCCATGCCCCACTTCACCAGCTCCAGCATGATCGCAGCCAGGATCGCGCCGGGGACGGCATGGCGCCATTTGACCGTGTGGTGCGGCACTACGCGGTAGACCAGCATGATGCAGACGAACTCGATCAGGATCGGCGCGACCGTCAGTGAGACGTTGGCCAGCCAGCGGCCTTCGCTGGTGCCGAACAGCGGCAGCGCGAACACCCGCGCCGAGACCGCCAGCGAGGCCGCAGCGAGCATCGCGCCGAGGGTGAGCACGGTCCAGTACACGAGGAAGCGGGTCAGCTTCGGCCGGGTCGAACTCACCCGCCAGATCTGGTTGAAGGTTTCTTCCACGCTGTTGAGCGTGATCAGCAGCGAGACCACCAGGGCGATGAAGCCAGCGGCGGTCAATTGCCCGGCACTGGCTGAGAACTGTCGCAGGTAGCCTTCGGCGGCGCGCGCGGCGTTGGGCACGAAGTTGGAGAAAACGTAGTCGCTGAGGGTGTCGCTCCAGCGGTCGAACACCGGGAACGCCGAGAGCACCCCGAACACCACGATGGCCAGCGGCACCAGCGCGAACACGGTGGTGTAGGCCAGCGAGGCGGCCGCCTGGAACAGGCGGTCATCCAGGAAGCGGCGCCACAGGAAGCGGCCGAAGCTGATCGTGCGCGCGCGGTCCCGGACGCGTTCGATCCACAGGTTGATCGTATCGAGAGGTTCCATCGGCGCAAGGGTACCCGATGACGGGTGTGGGGCATGCACGGACCTCGCCCTGAGCGGGCTGCGTTGCCATACTGCCCGCATCGGACGCAATGAGATGAAAGCGAAATGGCGGAGATCCTGGTGCTGTACTACAGCCGTGGCGGTTCAGTGGCACGGCTTGCCCGCCAGATTGCGCGCGGCATCGGCGAGGTGCCGGGCATGAGCGCGCGGCTGCGCACCGTGCCCCCGGTGGCGGCGGTGACGCAGACCGCGCTGCCCCCGGTGCCCGAGGACGGCGCACCGTATGTCAGCGTGGCCGACCTGGCCGAATGCACCGGGCTGCTGCTGGGCAGCCCGACCCGCTTCGGCAACATGGCCGCGCCGGTGAAGCACTTCCTGGACGGCCTGGGCGCGGAATGGGTCAACGGGACATTGGCCGGCAAGCCGGCGGGCGTGTTCACCTCGACGGCCTCACTGCACGGTGGGCAGGAGTCGACGCTGTTGTCGATGCAGGTGCCGCTGCTGCACCACGGCTGCCTGATCGTGGGTATCCCATTCACCGAGCCGGCGCTGAGCCATACCACCACTGGCGGCACGCCGTATGGCGCCAGCCATGTGGCCGGGGCGGACGACAACCCGGTGCCGAGCGAGGATGAGAGCATCCTGGCGCGGGCGCTGGGGCGGCGGGTGGCCGATATCGCACGGCGGCTGGCGTGAGTACGCGCGCCCAGGAGATCGTGCTGGCCCTGCTGCTGGTGGCGCTGGCGGTGCTGTTCGCGGTCTGGTTCGCGCAGGACAAGCATTGGCTGGCCACCCAGCTGGTGTTCACCCTGCCGCCGCTGCTGCTGGCGCTGGGCGTGCTGGTGCGGCGTGGCAAGGCGATGTTCTGGGCCGGCGTGCTGGCGCTGTTCTGGTTCAGCCACGGGGTGATGAGCGCCTGGAGCCATCCGGAGGTGGCGCTGTGGGCCTGGCTCGAGCTGGGGCTGGCGCTGGCGGTGATCGGGGTGGCCAGCACGCCAGGGCTGCGGCGCCGCTTCGGGCGCAGGACGCCGGCCGGCTGAGGCCGCTGCGGCGCGCGCCTGCATCGGGCCGTCGGCGGCCGTATCATCTACCGGTCGGCGCGGCGGTTCCGTGCCCTTCTGTCTGGTACCCAGGATGCTTGCAATGGAAGAACTACTGATCATCACCACCGGTGGCACGATCGACAAGATCTACTTCGACGACAAGTCGGACTATCAGATCGGTGATCCGCAGATCGGGATGATCCTGCGCGAACTGGGCGTGACCTTCCGTTTCAATGTGATCCCGATCCTGCGCAAGGATTCGCTGCACATCACCGACGATGACCGTGAGTTGATCCGGGCGACGATCGCCGCGCAGCCGACGCGCCATGTGCTGGTCACGCACGGCACCGATTCGATGGTGCAGACGGGCCAAGTGTTGAAGTCGATCACCGACAAGACGATCGTGATGACCGGTGCGTTGAGCCCGGCGCGCTTCCGCGGCTCGGATGCGGAGTTCAACATCGGGTGTGCGATCGGTGCGGTGCAGTCGTTGCCGAGCGGTGTGTACATCGCGATGAACGGCCGGATCTGGAATCCGGAACAGGTGCGCAAGAACGTGGCGGCCAACCGGTTCGAAGCGGCGTAATCACTGTTGATTGAACGAACGCCCCGGCATGCCGGGGCGTTCTGCGTTGGTGCGACAAAAAGCGATCAGTACTGCGCGGTGAGGGTGACCCCGGAGAAGGTCGAGTAGGCCTTCACCCGCACGTGCCAGGTGCCGGCCGCCGGTGAGGTGATCGTGCAGGTTTCGTTGTTGCCGCTGAGGTAGGGGCGGCAGGTGTAGACGGTGTCGGTCGGGGCGCTGCCGGAACGGACGTAGAGATCGGCATCGCCACTGCCGCCGGCGAGGGTGACCTTCAGCTGGCTGCGGCCGGACGGCACGGTCACGGTGTAGGCCAGCGACGCACCGCTGGTGGCGCCGAGGCCGGTGACCGGGACGTTGTTCTGCAGCACGTTGCCGGTGCCCGGGTTGGGGTTGGTCCCGCCCAGGGCGGCCGTCACCGCCGCGTCGGCATCGACGATGCCCGCGCCGCAGCCCCCGGAGCAGGCGCCCGGCAACGGCCGTGCGGTGCTCTTGAGCAGGCTTTCGATGGCGGCCGGGCTCAGCGCGGTGGGGGCAACGGACTGGATCAGCGCGACCACGCCGGCCACGTGCGGGGCCGCCATCGAGGTGCCGTTGTAGGAGGCATACGATGCGCTGCCCGGCACCGTGGTGCCGCTGTTGAGGGTGGAGAGGATGCCCTGCCCCGGGGCCGAGATGTCGATGCCGGTGCCGTAGTTGGAGAAGCTGGCGCGGGCGCCGGCCGAGGTCGTCGCGGCGACCGCGATGACGTTGGCGCAGTTGGCCGGCACCGAAGAGGACACGTTGGTATTGCTGTTGCCGGCCGCGACGACCACGGTAGTGCCGCGCGAGACGGCGCCGTTGATCGCGGTCTGGTAGGTGGTGGAGCAGCTGCCACCGCCGCCGAGCGACATGTTGATCACTTCGGCCGGGTTCGCGTTGGCCGGGACGCCACTGACGGTCCCGCCGGACGCCCAGACGATCGCATCGGCGATATCGGAGGTGTAGCCGCCGCACTTGCCGAGCACGCGCACCGGAACCACCTTGGCGTTGAACGCGGTGCCGGCCACGCCGGTGCTGTTGTTGGTCACCGCCGCAACGGTGCCGGCCACATGCGTGCCGTGCCAGCTGGAATTGGAGGCCGGAATGCCCGCGCCACACTCGTTGGCGGCGTACCAGTCGCCTTCGTCGTTGGGGTTGTTGTCGCGGCCACCGCCGTCGCGCGCCATCGCCGCATCGCTGATGAAGTCATAGCCGGGCAGGATGTTGGCGTTGAGGTCGGGGTGGTTGGTGATGCCGGTGTCGATCACCGCGACCACCACGCCGGTGCCGGTGGCCTTGTCCCAGGCAGGGCGCACGTTGATCGAGGCGTTACTGGTGCCGAAGCCCCACTGCTCGGAGAAGCGGGTGTCGTTGGGCACCAGGGTGGCCTGCATCAGCTGATCGACTTCGACGTATTCCACGCCCGGGTCGGCGGCCAGGCGACGCATCAGCAGCTCGGCTTCAGCACGGTCCAGTGGCCGGTCGGCCTTGACCACGGTCGGGCCGATCGCCAGCTGGCGCAGCTTCTGCAGGCCCAGCGCGCGGCCCTGGGCCGCCGGCACGGCGGCGGCGGCGGCCTTCAGCGAACTGGCCAGTGCGGTCGGGGTGGCGACCTCGCTGCTGCCATCCTTGTATTTCACGATGAAGCGCTGGTGGGTCGGCGCCGAGGACAGGCCGCTCAACTGCACATCGCCGGCGAACGCCGGCGTGGCCAGCAGCAGGGTCGACAGAACAGAGGCGCCCAGTACAACCAATGCACGCTGACGCAAACGGTGTTGCGAGACATGAGACATCGGATTTCCTTTCAGACAGTGAATGCCGTCGTCGCGGCTGAGAATCCAGGTCCGGTCCGGGGGCTGCTGAAGCGATGGCGCGGATCGGCCCGGTGAGTGAGTCGACGCTAATAGCTTGCTGGCGGATGAACAATGTTTCAGCCGTGCTTCCATGACATGAAATGTCGGATCTGTGACTTTCCGGGTCGAGGGTTTGTGAAAGTGAAGGCGCGCCGGCCATTTTGAACGGTCGAGTTACGTCAACGAATGTCCGAAATGGCTGTCACTGTCCCCGACACCCGGACAACGCTTGCGCATCAATGGCTTGCGACGCTGCCACCGCAGGACAGGCAATAAAAAACCCGCCTGTCGCCAGGCGGGTTTCTTTGCTGCGCTCGGATCGGCAGGGATCAGGCGTCCAGGCGGACCAGCCAGCCGTGGCGGTCCGGCAGGCGGCCGTACTGGATGTCGGTCAGTTCCTTGCGCAGGGACATCGTCACTTCGCCGGCCGGGGCGTTGATGTCGCCCACCGAGAAGCCCTCGCCCTTGAGCTGGCCGATCGGGGTGACCACTGCCGCGGTGCCGCAGGCGAACGCTTCCACGATCTCGCCGGAGGTCACGCCGTCCTTCCACTCCTCCAGGGTGACCTTGCGCTCTTCGACCTTCATGCCGCGGTCGCGCGCCAGCTGCAGGATGCTTTCGCGGGTGATGCCTTCCAGGATGCTGCCCGACAGCGACGGGGTCACCAGGGTGCCGTCCTTGTAGACCAGGAACACATTCATGCCACCCAGTTCTTCCAGGTACTTGCCCTCGACCGGATCCAGGAACAGCACCTGCGAGCAGCCCTGCGCCTGCGCCTTCTGCTGTGGCAGCAGCGAGGCGGCGTAGTTGCCACCGCACTTGGCCGCGCCGGTGCCGCCCTTGCCTGCGCGTGCGTAGTCGGTGGACAACCAGATCGCCACCGGGGCCACGCCCTTGGCGAAGTACGGGCCGGCCGGGCTGGCGATCACGTAGTAGCCGGCCTTGTGCGCGCCACGCACGCCGAGGAAGGCTTCATCGCCGATCATGAAGGGACGGAAATACAGGCTGGATTCGTCGGCCGACGGCACCCAGCTGGCGTCCACGGCAATCATCTGCTTGAGCGATTCGACGAAGATATCCACCGGCAGTTCCGGCAGCGCCAGGCGCTGGGCCGAACGCTGCAGGCGGCGGCCGTTGGCCTCCGGGCGGAAGGTCCAGATCGAGCCGTCGGCGTGGCGGTAGGCCTTGATGCCTTCGAAGATTTCCTGGCCGTAATGCAGCACCGCGGCGGCCGGATCCAGCTGCAGCGGGCCATACGGGCGCACCACGGCATCGTGCCAGCCGGTGTCCTTGTCCCAACGCACTTCCACCATGTGATCGGTGAAGTGCAGACCAAAACCGGGGGCGGCCAGGATGCGTTCACGCTCCTCGCTGCTGCGCGGCTGGGCGGAACGGGTGGTGTTGAAGCTCACGGAAGACTGGGACACCGGATATTTCCTGTTCTGGTTACGGGGAACGCCGTGACGCCGGCTGGCGATGGGCGGTTACAGCATGCCGGTTTCGAGCCGGGCGGCCTCGGACATCATGTGACGGCCCCACGGCGGGTCGAACACCAGCTCGACGTCGGCCTCGGCCACCGTCGGGATCATTTCCAGCTTGCTGCGCACGTCATCGACGAGGATCTCGCCCATGCCGCAGCCGGGCGCGGTCAGGGTCATCTTGATGTCGACCTCGCGCTGGCCATCGTCCAGGTGCTTGAGGTCCACTTCATAGACCAGCCCCAGATCGACGATGTTGAACGGGATTTCCGGATCGAAACAGGTGCGCAGCTGCTGCCACACCAGTTTTTCGACCTCCTCGTCGGAGGCATCGGCGGGCAACTCCAGCGCCGGGGGCGCCTCCTTGCCGATGGCATCGCCATCCTTGCCGGCGATGCGGAACAGATTGCCTTCGACAAAGACGGTATAGCTGCCACCCAGGGCCTGGGTGATATAGCCATAGCTGCCAGCGGGCAGCGTGACCGTTTCGCCCTGCGGGACCATGACGGCCTCGCAGTCGCGTTCGAAGTGGACAGGTTCACTGCTACGGGAATACATGTGGATCGATATGGGGGTCGCGGCCAATTCCCGCAAGGCGACCATTTTAGCCCAGTGGCCGCCCACGCGCCGGTCACCGCGCAAGCCGGTATCCTGTGGGGACTTACAGGAAGATTGCATGTCGCCCACGTCCGTGCCTGTCCGGAGCCGCCACTGGCTCTGGCCCCCGCTGTTTCTGCTTGGTGTCGTCACGGCCGTGCTGGCCTGGTTGTTCATCGCCCTGCTCACCGGCCGCCAGGCCGGCTGGATGGCGGTTCTGGCGGCGTTGGAGATCGCCTTCATGCTGCGTCTGGGCACCCTGCGCGCCGGTACCGCCCGGGTGGTGCTGACCCTGCTGGCCACCGTGCTGGTGGCGCTGGCAGCCAACTGGGGGATCGCTTCGGCCTACCTCGGCGGCGCGATGGGGCTTACCCCGTGGGAATCAGCGTTGCGCATGGGGCCCTATCTGGCCTGGACCCTCAGCGGCCTGGCCAACGGCGCGGTCGAATGGCTGTGGCTGGGCGTGGCGCTGGTCGTGGGTTGGTGGGTGGCGAGGTAACACCCCCTGCACGCTGCCGCCGAATGCGATCGGTAGTGGCGGCCCGCTGGCCGGCTCCTCATGACATCAGAACGGAAACGCGCTGGCATTCAGGCATCGCGTTGAGCCGGCCAGCGGCCGGCACTACCGCAGGTCCGGAGTCGCCGCAGGTCCAGTGTCGCCGTAGATCCGGGGTCGCCGGTAGGTCACGACCGTTGGTCGTGACCCTTGCATCCGCGCCTCAGTGCCCGCCGTCGAGCGCCTTGAGCTCACTGACCAGCGCGCTCGCCGCACCCGCACCATCGCCGTACAGCATGCGGGCGTTGTCGGCATAGAACAGCGCATTCTCGATGCCGGCAAACCCGGTACCCTTGCCGCGCTTGATCACCACCACGTTGCGGGCGTTGACCACGTCCAGGATCGGCATGCCGTAGATCGGGCTGGCAGGGTCGGTGCGCGCGACCGGATTGACCACGTCGTTGGCGCCGATCACCAGCACCACGTCGGTGTTCGGGAATTCCGGGTTGATGTCGTCCATGTCGGCGATCAGGTCGTAGGGCACGCCCGCTTCGGCCAGCAGCACGTTCATGTGCCCCGGCATACGCCCGGCCACCGGGTGGATCGCGAACTTCACCTTGATGCCGCGATCGATCAACCGCTGCGCCAGCTCCCACACCTTGTGCTGCGCCTGGGCCACGGCCATGCCGTAACCGGGCACGATCACCACACGCTCGGCGAAGGCCAGCATCGCCGCCACATCGCTGGCCTCGATGGGCTTCTGCGCGCCGCTGATTTCCTGCGCGACACCGCCGCCGCCGAAGTTGGAGAACAACACGCCGCTGATCGGGCGGTTCATCGCCTTGGCCATCAGGCGGGTCAGCAGGATGCCCGCCGCGCCGACCATCATTCCGGCGATGATCAGCGCCTCGTTGCCGAGCACATAGCCTTCGAAGGCCACGGCCAGGCCGGTGAACGCGTTGTACAGCGAGATCACCACCGGCATGTCGGCGCCACCGATCGGCAGCGTCATCAGTACGCCCAGCGCGAGTGCGACCACGAAGAAGCTGATGATCGCCACCGGGCTCAGGGTGACCGCAGCCCAGATCCCCAGCACCACCATCCCCAGCGCGACCAGCAGGTTGAACACCTGCTGCCCCGGGAAGGTGACGCGGCGGTCGAGCCGACCATCGAGTTTGGCCCAGGCGATGATCGAGCCGGACAGCGACACCGCGCCGATCGCCGAACCGATCACGGCCAGCGCCAGCACCGTCGCCGACGGCTGGCGCGCGGCGAGGTCGGCCAGCGCCTGCTCGCTCCAGTGCGTGGTATCGCGGTTGGTCAGGAACGAGAAGCGCAGCAGTTCCACCGCACCGATCGCCGCCGCCGAGCCGCCGCCCATGCCGTTGTAGAGCGCCACCATCTGCGGCATGTCGGTGATCGCCACGCGCTTGGCCGACCACCACGCCACGCCGGTGCCGATCGCCACCGCCGCCAGGATCAGCGGGATGTTGTGCAGCTCGGGCAGGAAGAACGTCGCCACCGTGGCGATCAGCATGCCCAGCCCGGCCCAGCGGATGCCGCTGCGCGCGGTCATCGGCGAGGCCATGCGCTGCAGGCCCAGCAGGAACAGGGTTGCGGCCACCAGATAGCTCACCTGGACCAGCCACTGCAGCAGTTGCGCGGTGGTCACGTTCAAGGCGTCTTCTCCCCGGCGTCGCGCTTGGCGCTGGGCTTGAACATGTCGAGCATGCGTTCGGTCACCACGTAGCCACCGGCCGCATTGCCCGCGCCGAGCACCACCGCGATGAAGCCGATGATCTTCTCCAGCGGGGTCTGCGCGTGCCCCAGCACCACCATCGCCCCGATCAGCACGATGCCGTGGATGAAGTTGGAGCCGGACATCAACGGGGTATGCAGGATCACCGGCACCCGCGAAATGATCACGTGGCCGGCAATGGCGGCCAGCATGAAGATATACAACGCCACGAACCCGTCGCTCATTGCAGTCACTCTCCCAGGCGGTCATCCCGTCCCCTGCATCATAACCATGCGCTGAACCAATCGGGCGGGCCGGTCAACCGCGACCGCCCTGGGGCGTTCTCACGGTATCCCCCTGCCGGACCGCTACCCTGTGCTGGTGAGCTCTCCCCTACCGTCGACGGATGCCGACCTGCCCGCCACTGCCGAGGTGGCGCTGCCGGTGTCGCTGGATGCCTTCCTGGCCGGCATCGGCCCGCGCGCGTTCCGCTTCGCCGAGGCCGGCCTGCGCCAGCGCGAGGACGCGCTGGATGCGGTGCAGGACAGCATGCTGAAGATGCTCGGCTACCGCGACAAACCTGCCGCCGAGTGGGCACCGCTGTTCTGGAGCATCCTGCGCCGCCGCGTCGTGGATCTGCAGCGCCGCCGTGGCTTCCGCCTCAAGTTCTGGCGCAGCAGCGACGAGGCCGGCGGCGAGCATGACATCGACTGGGCCGACCACGCGCCCGGCCCGGCCCAGGCCCATGAGCAGCGCGATCAGTACGCACAACTGGTGCAGGCGCTGCGGGAGCTGCCCGCGCGCCAGCGCGAGGCCTTCACCCTGCGCGTGCTGCAGGACCTGGACGGCGCCACCACGGCCAAGGCCATGGGCTGCAGCGAAGGCGCGGTCAAAACCCATCTTTCGCGCGCCCGCCAGGCGCTGCAGCAGTCTTTGGAGATCGCCCTGTGAACCGACCACTGCCCCCTTCGATGCATGACGATGCCGCCCTGGGGCAGCTGCATGCGCAGGCGCTGGATACGCTCTCGCCGGCCACGCTGGCGCGGTTGCGCAGCGCGCGCCATGCGGCCTCGCCGGCCAAGCGGCATGCGCCGTCCTGGTGGATGGCCACCGCCTGTTCGGCGGTGGTCGCGCTCGCGTTGGGCTACAGTTTCCTCCTCGGCGAAGCGACCGCCCCGCCGGCACCGGTGGTGGCGAGCGCGGCCGATGACGGCAGCGACGTTCTCGACGAAAATCCCGATCTGTATGTGTGGCTGGGCAGTACCGACCTGGCAATGGAGTGATGATGAAACTGCGACTGTCCCTGGGGCTGATGTTGCTGACGCTGAGTGCGGCCGGCTGGGCGCAGACCGCCCCGCTGCCGGACTGGGACACACTCAGCCCCCAGCAGCGCGAAGCGTTGATCGCGCCCGTGCGTGACCGCTGGAACGACGCGCCGGCGCCGCAACGCGAGCGCATGCTGCAGCACGGCCAGCGCTGGCTGACCATGACCCCGGAGCAGCGCGCGCAGGCGCACAGGGGCCGCCATCGCTTCGAGAACATGACGCCGGAGCAGCGCGAGCAGGCGCGCGCACTGTTCGGCCAGATGCGCAGCATGACGCCGGAGCAGCGGCAGGCGCTGCGCGACCGCTGGGCGCGGATGACCCCGGACGAACGCAAGGCCTGGCTCAAGGCCAACCCAGCACCGCCGCCGAAGCGCTGAGCCGTTAACGGCGTTAACGGGGACGGCGTTAACGGGGACGGAGGGGATTATTAACTACCTCCGTCCCTGTTATTTCAGTCCCTGTTATTTCAGGCGGCGACCCAGCGGGTTTTGGCGAGCAGTTCGTCGTCCCAGTCGAAGGTGACCGCGCCGTCTTTCAGGAACAGCGCGACAAAGTTGTAGACGTTGCGGGCGTACATCTCGCTGGCGTGGACCGCGCCCTGGCTGGCCAGGTTGAGCGGGCCATCGATGAGCACGCCGTCCAGATCCACTACCTCGCCCGGCTGGGTGGCTTCGCAGTTGCCGCCGGTTTCGGCGGCGAGGTCGACGATCACGCTGCCCGGCTTCATCCCCCGCGCCATCGCGGTACTGACGATTTTCGGCGCTGGCCGCCCAGGCACCGCGGCGGTGCAGATCACCACGTCCACGGTGCGCAGATGCTCGCCAAGGCGACGCTGCTGCTCGGCACGCTCTTCATCGGTCAGGGGCCGCGCGTAACCGCCTTCGCCGACCGCGCTCACGCCCAGATCCAGGAATTTGCCGCCCAGCGATTCGATCTGCTCGCGGGTTTCCGGGCGCACATCGAAGCCTTCCACCTGCGCACCAAGACGACGGGCGGTAGCAATCGCCTGCAGGCCGGCCACACCGGCACCGACCACCAGCACCTTGGAAGGACGGATCGTGCCGGCGGCGGTGGTGAGCATCGGGAAGAAGCGCGGCGCGCGCTGGGCCGCGATCAGGGTGGCCTTGTAACCGGCCATGCCGGCCTGCGAACTGAGGACATCCATCGATTGGGCGCGCGTGGTGCGCGGCAGACGCTCCAGCGGGAACGCCTGCAGGCCACGTGACTGGATCAGGCCCGCGCGTTCGGCATCGCCCTGCGGGTGCAGCATGCCGATCAGGCTGGCACCGGACTTCAACCGGGCAAGGCGGTCATTGGACGGTGGCTGCACGCACAGCACGATGTCGGCCTGGGCCAGGCGGGTGTCATCGGCCGGCTGGGCCCCCACGTCCTGATAGACCGCATCAGGGAAGCCCGCCGCCAGCCCGGCACCGGGTTCGAATGCGACGCTCGCCCCCAGCGCGATCAACTTGCGCGCCGTTTCCGGCGTCATCGCCACGCGCCGTTCCCCCGGCGCATGTTCCTTTACCACCAACACCTCGACAGCCATGCCTGTCCCCGACGATCAGCGGAATGTGGGCTGATCGTAACCTGATCGTCCGGCCAGAGTGGCCCCCGGGGTCAATGCACGGTCGCGTTCTTGGTATCCAGGCGATCGATCACGCCCTGCATGGCACTGTCGAAGGCGCCATCGTCGATATGCGCGCGCAGGCGGCCCAGGCGCACCATCACGGCCAGTTCTTCCGGCGAGGCGACGCAGAACCGCACCCCGCGCCGGTTGACGAACAGCAGGCGCTGCGAAATCGGGCTCACCCAGGACAGCTTGCCGGCCTGGACCTTGCCGTCCTTGTCGACGAAATCCAGCCAGCTGCCGATCTCCAGGCCGCGGAAGCGGTCGGCATCGGCATTGTCGAAATCGCTGACATCCACCTTGCTGCCCAGCTGCACCGCCGCCGATTCCTGCGCAGGCGGCGAAGGCAACGCCACCTGCGGCAGCTCGGGCAGCGCGCGTTCCAGTTCGGGGCGCGATTCGGCGATGCCCTGCAGGGTGTCGTGCAGCGCGTCGATGGCACTGGTGGCCGCGTCGGCATGCACACCGACACTGGCGAAGACCTTGCGCAGCGCGGGGTGCCAGGCCTGCAGCCACGGCTTGCCGACGATATGCCGGCGCGCCTCGGCCACCTCATCCAGCATCCCATCGGCCAGGCCCAGTGCCTCACCGACCGAGGCGCCGTCTTCGCCTTCGCGCAGCACGGTCAGGGTCAGGTGGTGCTGCCAGGGCTGACGCAGGAATTCACCGATCGCCTGCGGCAAGGTGGTGTCGCCAATCCGCCGGTCCAGCTCGGTGCTGGCCCGCTGGCGCGCCATTTCGAGCTTTTCCTGGCCGCGCTGGGTCTCGGCGGCACGGCGCTCGGCGATCTCGATCCGGCGCCGGTGCTGGGTCAGGAACTCGCGGAATTCTTCTTCCAGGGTCAGGAAGATCGCCAGGTTCTCGTTGAACTCGGCCACCAGGCGCTCGATGATCTCCTCGACCTTGCCCATCAGCACGCGCTCGGCCTGGCTTTCGCCGGTGTTGCCTTCGCAGGCCTCGGCCAGCGAGTTGAGCAGCTTGCGCGCCGGGTGGGTCTTCTGCACGAACATGCGGCGGTCGAGCATGGCCACCTTGACGAAGGGCACCACCAGCCGGCCGATCAGCTCGCGCGAGCGGCCCTCCAGGTCGCGCTCATCGAGCATCACGTCGAACAGCATGCCAACCAGATCGATCGCGTCTTCATCCTGCGGGTCCAGCCGCGCCTGCGCGGGATCGACCCCGAGCCGGGTCGCGCCGGACAGCACTTCACTCTTCAACCGCTGTGCCAGCGACTCACCGTCTTCACCGATCGCCGCGCGCAGGGTCGCACTGGGCGTGGCCTGCAGCAGCGACAGCACCGACATCATTTCGCGCTGGCTCAGCGGGCGTTGCTGGCCGACCGCGACGCTGGCCGCCGAGGTGGCGTCCTCGCGTACATGACGGGTCTGCTGCAGCAGTTCGTGCAGGGCATCAAGCAGCATGCCCTGGTTGCCGCCGAGGCTGTCACCGCCCTCGCCCGGGCCTTCATGTGCTGCATGCGGTCCGCCCTGGAGGCGGCCACGGCTCTCGGCCCAGCGGTCGGCGAAGCGACGGGCCCAGGCCGGTGCCTGGCCCTCTTCGCCCGCCGATCCCATGCTGCTCTCGGGCTCAAAACCCTCGAAGGCATCGCGGTCCTCGCGCGGCGGCGAGGGCGCGCGCGGAGCAGGACGGCGCGCGGCCATCTGCGGCATCACGCCCGCTGCGGCCAGTTGTTCATCCAGATACTCGTAACGCTTGCCGATCGGCTGCTGCAGATCGCGCTCGCACAACTTGATGAGCACCAGCCGCACTTCCGGGGCCAGTTCACAATCGGCGAAGGCCTCGTGGATCGCCACGCCGAGGTGCTCGGGGCTGATCGGATTGGTATCGGCCTGCAGTTCCAGCCCCCCGGCGATCATGCCCAGGCGGCGGTCCAGACGCGACAGTACCGGCTTGAAGTCACGCAGCAGCACGGTGGCGAAATTGCGCACCGCCAGCCGGGACTCCAGCACGTGTTCGGGCACCAGGCTCAGCCCATCCTCGATCTGGCCGGCCAGGGTGGCCTCGGCAGACAGCGGCTCGCCCCGCTCCAGCGCCTCCCAGGCCTGGGCCAGGTGGGCGCGGAAGCCAGCCACGATGTCGTCCCGGCGGCGGCGCAGCTCGCGCATGCCATCCAGGAACAGCAACTGCGACGCGCCGGCGGTACCGGCACGGTCAAACAGCACGTCGTCGAAGCGCGCCAGCACCGTCGAAAACGACTCGACCAGCCCCGGCAGCACGGCCTCACGGGCCATCGTCAACAACGCCGGGTCACGGCCCGGGTGCCCCCCTACATTGGGCGTGGCAATCATGCGAAAAGGCTCCCCACCCTCGCAGGCACTGAGTACAACATGGATACAACGAACGCCGGCGCACCCCATGCGCCCACGTTCGGATGGTAGGCCGGCCGACCGGTCAGAGACAGTGAAACAGTCGACACTTTAAACCTCGTTACCGGTGGCCCGGCAGGCTTTGTATCGTAAGCGGAGCAGGCCGTGGAAGCGAGTACAGCCACGTGAAGGAAGTCCGCTGATTAGGTGATGTTCATCACGTTTTGTCGCAAATTGCACCGAGATCGCCCAAGGCCGTGTCACAAACGGGCGCGACTATAATCGGGGCACCGTGAAGCCAGATTGAGAGCCCATGTCCGTCCCCCCCGCTCTGCACGCCCTGGACGCCCGCCGTTCGGTCCCCGCCAAGCAACTGGGTGAACCCGGGCCCGACCCGGTGACCCTGATGCGGATGCTGAGCTCGGCCGTACGCGTGCCGGACCACGGCAAGCTGGTGCCGTACCGCTTCCTGCGGATTGCCGGCGATGCACGTCACAGTCTGGGCGCCTTCCTGGCCCAGCGCGCCGTCCAGCGCGACCCCCAGGTCTCACCGGCCCAGTTGGACAAAGACCGCCAACGCTTCTCCCACGCCCCGCTGATCATCACCGTCATCGCCAGCCCGCGCCCGAACCCCAAGGTGCCGGAGGCCGAGCAGCTGATGACCGCCGGCTGCGTCTGCTTCGCCCTGCTGCAGGCCGCGCAGGCGCTTGGCTTCGGCGCGCAGTGGCTGACCGCCTGGATGGCCTTCGACCCGGCGGTGCACGCCCACCTGGGCCTGGCCGAGGGTGAGCAGATCGCCGGCTTCATCCATATCGGCACGCCGAAGACCGCGGTCCCCGAACGCGAGCGCCCCGACCCGGCCGCGCTGCTGCAGGACTGGGAGGGCTGAGATGTCCGCCCTTCCCGCCGGCCCCGGCATGGCGCCCCCGCCGCTGCGTGCGCCGCTGTACCTGGTCGATGCCAGTCTGTACGTGTTCCGCGCGTGGCATTCGATGCCCGATGAGTTCCAGGATCAGCAGGGCTGGCCGACCAATGCCGTGCACGGCTTCGCGCGCTTCCTGCTCGACCTGCTCGAGCGCGAACGCCCCGCCAACATCGCCATCGCCTTCGATGAAGCCCTGGACAGCTGCTTCCGGCACCGGATCTACGCGGCCTACAAGGCCAACCGCGATCCCGCGCCGGACGCGCTGCGCCGCCAGTTCGCCCACTGCAAGGCGCTGTGCACCGCGCTCGGCCTGGCGGTGCTGGCCCACCACGAGTACGAGGCCGATGACCTGATCGGCAGCGCCCTGCATGCACGCCGCGATGCCGGCATGCGCGGGGTGATCATCTCCGCCGACAAGGATCTGTCGCAGTTGCTGTTCGAGCATGACGAACAGTGGGATTACGCGCGCAACCAGCGCTGGGGCATGGCCGGTGTCAAAGCCCGCCACGGCGTGCATGCGCACCAGATCGCCGATTACCTGGCCCTGTGCGGTGATGCGGTCGACAACATCCCGGGCGTGACCGGGGTGGGGGCTAAATCCGCTGCGGTGCTGCTGGCCCATTTCGGCAGCCTGGACGTGCTGTACGAGCGCCTGGATGAAGTGCCCTTCCTGCGCCTGCGCGGCGCGGCGCAGATGGCAGTGCGACTGCGCGAACAGCGCGAGCATGCGCTGCTGTGGCGCCAGCTGACCACCATCGCGCTGGATGCGCCGCTGGACGGTGCCGCCGTCGATTTCAGCCGGGGCGTGGCCGATGCACAGATGCTGCAGGGCCTGTGCGATGCACTGCGGTTCGGGCCGTTGACCCGCCGCCGCCTGTTCACCGCCGCCGGCCTGTCCGATTCCTCTTCCGTTGCCAGCGAGTTCGCATGAGCCCCAATACGCAAGCCCCGAAGGTCGTTTTTGAAGGCAAGTACCAGCGCATGGTGGTGCGCGGCACGTGGGAGTACAGCGAGCGCACCCACGCCGGCGGCCTGGCCGCGATCATCATCGCAGTCACCCCGGACGACACGGTGCTGTTCGTCGAACAGTTCCGCGTGCCGCTGCAGGCCAGGACCATCGAAATGCCGGCCGGCCTGGTCGGCGACATCGATGCCGGCGAGTCGATCGAGGTCTCGGCCGTGCGCGAGCTGGAGGAAGAAACCGGCTGGACCGCCGATCACGCCGAGGTGCTGATGATCGGCCCGACCTCCTCCGGTGCCAGCAGCGAAAAAATCGCCTTCGTGCGTGCCACCGGCCTGCGCAAGGTCGGTGAGGGCGGTGGCGATGCCAGCGAAGACATCACCGTGCACGCGATTCCGCGCACCCGCGCCGCCGCCTGGCTGGTCGAGAAGATGGGCCAGGGCTATGAGCTGGACGCCAAGCTGTGGGCCGGCCTGTGGATGATCGAACATCACCTGGACGGCACCCCGCGTGGCTGATGCGTTCACCCCTCCGCACACCGGGGCATTACTGCTGGGGCCGGCCGACCCGGCGCCGTTCACCGTGCATCAGGCGCAGGGCCGCTCGCCCTATCTGCTGATCGCCGACCATGCCGGCCAGCAGGTGCCGGCGTCACTGGCCGGCCTCGGCCTGCCGCAGCACGAGCTGGACCGCCACATCGGCTGGGACATCGGCATCGCCGTGGTCACGGTTGAACTGGCGCGCCTGCTCGATGCGTGGGCGATCACGCAGACCTACTCGCGGCTGGTGATCGATTGCAACCGGCCGTTGGCGTCGCCCACGCTGATGCCGGCGGTCAGTGACCTCACCGTCGTACCCGGCAACCAGCGCCTGTCAGCGCTGCAGCGCCAGCAGCGCATCGAGGCGATCCATGCGCCCTACCATGCGCGCATCGATGCCGAGCTGGACACCCGCCAGGCGCAGGCCCGGCCAACGCTGCTGGTGATGATGCACAGCTTCACCCCGGCGATGAATGATGCCGCGCGGCCCTGGCATGCCGGCGTGCTGTACCACCGGGACACGCGCTTTGCGCTTGCGCTGCTGCAGGCGCTGCGCGAGGAAGGCGACCTCGTGGTGGGTGACAACCAGCCCTACGCGGTCAGCAGCACCAGCGACTATGCTGTGCCGGTGCATGGCGAAGGCCGCGGGCTGGTGCACGTGGAGCTGGAGATCCGCCAGGACCTGATTGCCGATGCCGCCGGCCAGTTGGCCTGGGCGCAGCGCTTGGCCCGCATCTTCACCGCCCTGCAGCCGCAGCTGGTCGCCTTGCCGCCTGGGTGATGCCGGCCGTCAGCCGGCTGCGCGCCCACCCGCGCGGGTTCATTCGAGGCACGGCCTGACAGGCACGGCCTCCGGCTGCGGCCGCAGCCACAGCGCCACGGCCACACCCAGCAGCGCGAACAACGCTGCACCGTACTGCGCATGGATCATGCCCTGCAGCGCCGCCTCACTGCTGGCGCCGGCACTGCCACGACCGGCATTGGCCACCATCACCAGCAGCGCCAGGCCCAGCGCGCCGCCAATCTGCTGCGCCGTGGCAGCCATGCCCGAAGCCACGCCCTGCTGCGCGGCGGGCACGCCCTGCCCGGCCACGATCCACATCGCCGTCCAGGTGATGCCCTGGCCAAGGCTGAGCACCACGATGCCCGGCAGCAGCGCCCAGTAGGTCGCGCCGTACGGCAGCGCGACGGCGACCGCGGCGATGCCGATCGCGCCGGCCAGCATGCCCACCGTCAGCACCTGGCGCGGCGAACGCTGCGCGAGCATGCGCTCGGCGATGCGGATGCCGAAGGTGCACACCAGGGTCGGCGGCAGGAACGCCAGGCCCGCCTGCAGCGCGCTCCAGCCGTAGCCATCCTGGTAGTACAGCGCCAGGAAGTAGTACTGCACGCCGTAGCTGCTCATGAACAGCATCGTCAGCAGCATCGCCGCACGCAGGCTGCGCAGGCGCAGCAGCGAGAACTGCATCAGCGGGTCGCGGCTGCGGCGTTCGATCTGCACGAAGGCGGCCAGCATCACTGCCGACACGAGCAGGCAGATCAGCGTGAGCGGCGCCGACCAGCCCCATTCCGGGCCCTGCACCAAGGTGGTCACCAGCAGGCTGCCGCCGAGGGTCACGGTGACGCAGCCAGCCAGATCGAACGAGCGGCCCGCCAGCGGCGCAGGATCGCGCGGCAGCCACCAGCCGCCCAGCAGCGCGCAGCCACCGGCGAACGGCACGATCACCAGCAGTACCGAGGCCCACCCGAAGCTCTGGGTCAGCACGCCGCCGAGCAGCGTGCCCAAGGCCAGGCCGCCGGCGCTGGCCATCGACCAGATCGCCAGCGCGCGATTGCGCGGCGCGCCTTCGGCGTAGATCGTGTTGATCAGCGCCAGCGTGGCCGGGAACAGCAACGCCGCGCCGATGCCCTGCACCGCGCGGGCCGCGATCAGCAGCCACGCACTGTTGCTGAAACCACCGACCAGCGAGGCCAGCGCGAACAGCGCCATGCCCAGCCGATAGACCCGGCGGCGACCGAGCAGATCAGCCGCCCGGCCGCCCAGCAGCAGGCACCCGCCGAAGGCCACCGTGTAGCCGCTGACGATCCACTGCAGCTGCTGGGCATTGATGCGCAGCTGCGCGCCCATCTCGTGCAGGGCGACGAAGATGATCGTGGAATCCAGCGCGATGATCAGCTGGGCGGTGGCCAGCAACGCCAGGGCCAGGCGAGGAAATGCGGGCGCCGGCGCGCCAGCGGGAGACAGGGGGGAGGTCATGCCGACTCGGTACTGCGTAAGAAGGTGGGCAGTCTCATTGATGACGCTGCAGAAATAAACCCGGATACTTCGATATCTGTCATGCATATCCGCATGAATCGGAGACATCCATGGACCTCAATGCCGTGCGCATGCTGGTGCAGGTGGCCGACGCGCGCAGCTTCACCGTCGCCGCCGGGCAGCTGGGGATCAGCCAATCCGGGCTGTCACGGGCGATCAGCCGGCTGGAGAGTGCCCTGGGTGTGCGGCTGCTTCACCGCAATACCCGCAACGTCAGCCTGACCCCGGATGGCCGCCAGTTCGTCGAGCACTGCGCGCCGCTGCTGAGTGGGCTGGAGGATGCCGAGCGCCGGCTGGGTGATCGCCCCTCCACACCCTCGGGCGTGTTGAAGCTGACGGCGCCCTCGATGTTCGGGCGCAAAGTGCTGGTGCCGCTGGCCGGGCAGTTGATGGCGGCGCACCCGCAGCTGCAGTTCGAGCTGGTGCTCAACGACCGGCTGGTGGATCTGGTCGAAGAAGGCTTCGATGCCGCACTGCGCACCGGGCCGATCAGCGACGTGCGGATGGTGGCCCGCCCCCTGCGGCCGTTGAACTGGGTCACGGTCGCCTCCCCGGCTTACATCGCGCAGCACGGGGAACCGGCCACGGTGGATGCGCTGCACGATCACGCCTGCCTGGCGGTGCGCAATCTGCGCAGCGGGCGGCTGGTGGATTGGCAGTTCCGCGAGGCAGAGGGCCAGCTGCGCGAGTTCACCCCGCCGGCGCGGACGGTGTTCGACAGCGGCGACCCGCTGGTGGAAGGGGCGCTGGCCGGGATCGGCATCGTGCAGGTGATGGATTTCGCGGTGGCCGATGCGCTGGCCGACGGGCGGCTGCAGCGGGTGCTGCAGCCCTTCGAGGGCCGCAGCCGGGTGCTGTCACTGGTGTATCCCCCCTCGCGGCAGGCGTCGCCGAAGCTGCAGGTGCTGGCGGAGGCGTTGTTGGGCGGGGATTGGTAACCCGCCGCATCACGACCAACGGTCGTGATCTACCGCGCGACGTCAGGGGTAACACGGTAGGTGCCGACCGTTGGTCGGCACGCCTCCATCAACCCGCGAAACGATCCGTCGCCCGCACCAGCGCGTCGACGTTCTCCGCTTCGAACGCGGAGTGACCCGAGGCCGGGCTGATTTCCAGGGTCGATTTCGGCCACGCCTTGTGCAGCTCCCACGCGCTCTGCAGCGGGCAGACCACGTCGTAGCGGCCGTGCACGATCACGCCCGGGATATCGGCGATGCGGTGCGCGTCGCGCAGCAGCTGTTCTTCCACCTCGAAGAAGCCACCGTTGACGAAGTAGTGGTTCTCGATGCGGGCGAAGGCCAACGCGAACTGCGGGTCCTGATGGCTGTTCACGAAGTCGTCGTCCACGTGCAGGAAGCTGGTCGCGCCTTCCCACACACTCCACGCCTTGGCTGCGGCCAGGCGGGTGGCTTCATCGTCGCTGGTCAGGCGGCGGTGGAAGGCCGAGATCAGATCGTGGCGCTCCACGGCCGGGATCGGCTGGAGGTAGTGCTCCCACGCATCCGGGAACAGGCGGTTGGCGCCTTCCTGGTAGAACCACTCCAGCTCCCAGCGGCGCAGCATGAAGATGCCGCGCAGGACCAGTTCGGTCACGCGCTGCGGGTGGGTCTGCGCGTAGGCCAGCGCCAGGGTCGAGCCCCAGCTGCCGCCGAAGACCTGCCAGCGGTCCACCTTGAGGTGCTCGCGCAGCTTCTCGATATCGGCGACCAGGTCCCAGGTGGTGTTGTCGACCAGGTCCGCGTGCGGCGTGGAACGGCCGGCACCGCGCTGGTCGAACAGGATGATCCGGTACTTGGCCGGGTCGTGGAACTGGCGCATTTTGTCGCTGCAGCCGCCGCCCGGGCCACCGTGCAGCATCACCACCGGCTTGCCGTCGGGATTGCCGCACTGCTCGAAGTACAGCGTATGGCGGTCATCGACCTTCAGGGTGCCGACGTCGTAAGGGGTGATGGCGGGATACAGCGTACGCATGACAGGAACTCCATGTGGAATGACAGTCGCCGCATCACGCTGCGCGGCGGCCCGGTGGACAGGCCATTTTAGCCTCGGGGTCGCCGCAGGGCCGGCACGCACTCAGGCGGGCAGACAGCCCAGGCTCACCCGGTCACGCTGTTCCAGATCGTGCTCAGTGGCGACCGACTGGAAACCGGCGTCCCGCAGCAGCGCGCGGATCGCCTCGCCCTGGTCCCAGCCGTGTTCGATCAGCAGCCAGCCGCCGGGAAGCAGGTGTGCTGCTGCACCGGCGATGATCAGCCGGATGTCGTCCAGCCCATCAAGACCGGCGGCCAGCGCGGTGGCCGGTTCGAAGCGCAGGTCGCCCTGGGCCAGGTGCGGGTCGTCGCTGGCGATGTACGGGGGATTGGTGGCGATCAGATCGAAACGCTCACCCGCCAGCGGCGCGTACCACGCACCCTGCCGGAACTGGACGTTGCCCAGTGCGTGGCGCTGCGCGTTGCGTGCCGCCACCGCCAGGGCCGCCTCGCTGAGGTCGGTCGCCACTACCCGGGCCTGCGGCCGTTCGCTGGCCAGCGCCAGCGCGATCGCGCCACTGCCGGTGCCAAGGTCGGCGACCCGCAAGGCGGTAGCGTCGGGCAACCGTGCCAGCGCCAGCTCGACCAGCAGCTCGGTCTCCGGGCGCGGGATCAGGGTGGCCGGGCTGACCTCAAGATCCAGGGTCCAGAAGCCGCGGCGGCCCAGCAGGTACGCCACCGGCTCACCGGCCAGGCGTTTGGCCAGCAGCGCCTCGAACGCCGCCACCTGCGCCGGCTCGACCGGATCGGTGGCATGCGCGAACAGCCAGCTGCGCTCGCGTTCCAGCACCTGCAGCAGCAACAGTTCGGCCTCATGGCGGCCTTCCACGCCGGGCAATCGGGTGGCGGCGTCGGCGAGCAGCTGGCGGACAGGTGGCGGGGTGGCGGTCATGGCGGGAGGGAGCAACATCGGGGCGCGCAGTGTAGTGCACCGGCCCTTGCGCCCCGGGTGCGCGCGCCGGCCGTCCGCGACCGGCAGCTTGATTGAATCCAAGCATGGCAACTCACATATACATGCATGTGCACTATCGATTTCCGCCTGACATCGGGCCGGATCGGCACCGCGTCGCCTGCGATCGTTCAGCTTTCCCCCACAACGAATATGCAGAAGCTATTGCACTGATCACACGCTCCGGCGCCTGGTCATTGCGCTGCAACGGTTCTGACGGATCTGGCCCTCATCATTCATCGCAGGATCAGACCACTTTGATAGCCTATGACTATCGCATAGATGCAATCAATGGATTGTTCTTATGGGAACGGAGCCGCTAACCTGTGTTGGTCGCTTCACCCACCCCCTTCACCAAGAGGAACAACGATGTCGCTCATCAACACCCAGATCCAGCCGTTCGAAGCCAACGCCTACCAGAACGGCGAGTTCATCAAGGTCTCCGACAGCACCCTGAAGGGTCACTGGTCCGTGCTGATCTTCATGCCGGCCGCGTTCACCTTCAACTGCCCGACCGAGATTGAAGACGCCGCCGATCATTACGCCGAGTTCCAGAAGGCCGGCGCCGAGGTCTACATCGTCACCACCGACACGCACTTCTCGCACAAGGTGTGGCACGAAACCTCGCCGGCCGTCGGCAAGGCCCAGTTCCCGCTGGTCGGCGATCCGACCCACCAGCTGACCAACGCCTTCGGCGTGCACATTCCGGAAGAAGGCCTGGCCCTGCGCGGCACCTTCATCATCAACCCGGAAGGCGTGATCAAGACCCTGGAGATCCACTCCAACGAGATCGCCCGTGACGTCTCCGAGACCCTGCGCAAGCTGAAGGCTGCCCAGTTCACCGCCGCCAACCCGAACCAGGTGTGCCCGGCGAAGTGGAAGGAAGGCGAAAAGACCCTGACCCCGTCGCTGGACCTGGTCGGCAAGATCTAAGCCGCTCCTCATCCCCATCCCCGCCCGCCGGGGATGGGGGTGAACCCAAGCCGGTGCCCCACGCGCCGGTTTCGGTTCACCCCCATGTCGCGCAGATGCACCCGCGGGGTGCGTCGACGCTGCCACCTTGCCTGATTCAAGGAGTTTTTCGATGTTGGATGCCAACCTCCAGTCCCAGCTGAAGACCTATCTGGAACGTGTCACCCGTCCGATCCAGATCACGGCGCACGTGGATGACGGCGCCAAGTCGCAGGAAATGCTCGAGCTGCTGAACACGCTGACCACGCTCTCCACGCAGATCCGCCTGGACGTGCGTCGCGACAGCAACGAGCGCACGCCCTCCTTCGCACTGACCACGCCGGGTCAGGACATCCATCTGGTGTTCGCGGGCCTGCCGATGGGCCATGAGTTCACCTCGCTGGTGCTGGCGCTGCTGCAGGTCGGTGGTCACCCGTCCAAGGCCACCGCCGAGCTGATCGAGCAGGTGCGCAATCTGGAGGGCGAGTACCGCTTCGAAACCTATTTCTCGCTGTCCTGCCAGAACTGCCCGGACGTGGTCCAGGCACTGAACCTGGCAGCGGTGTTGAACCCGCGCATCCAGCACGTGGCGATCGATGGCGGCCTGTTCCCGGCCGAGGTCGAAGCGCGCCAGATCATGTCCGTGCCGACCGTGTACCTCAACGGCGAGGTGTTCGATCAAGGCCGCATGACGCTGGAGCAGATCGTGGCCAAGCTGGACACCGGCGCTGGCAAACGCGATGCCGAAAAGCTGAGCGCCAAGGCCCCGTTCGATGTGCTGGTGGTGGGCGGTGGTCCGGCCGGTGCAGCCGCGGCGATCTATGCCGCACGCAAGGGCATCCGCACCGGTGTGGCCGCTGAACGTTTCGGTGGCCAGGTGCTGGATACGATGGCGATCGAGAACTTCATTTCCGTCAAGGAAACCGAAGGTCCGAAGCTGGCCGCGGCGCTGGAACAGCATGTGCGCGAGTACGACGTGGACATCATGAACCTGCAGCGCGCCACCGCGCTGGTGCCCGCCGGCGATGACGGCCTGGTCGAGATCACCCTGGAGAATGGCGCGTCGCTGAAGTCGCGCTCGGTCGTCTTGTCCACCGGTGCGCGCTGGCGCCAGATGAACGTGCCCGGCGAAGATCAGTACCGCAACAAGGGCGTGGCGTACTGCCCGCATTGCGACGGTCCGTTGTTCAAGGGCAAGCGCGTGGCGGTGATCGGCGGGGGCAACTCCGGCGTGGAAGCGGCGATCGATCTGGCGGGTCTTGTGACGCATGTGACCCTTCTGGAATTTGATGACAAACTGCGGGCCGATGAAGTACTGCAGAAGAAGCTGCGCAGTCTGGGCAACGTCACCATCATCACCAGCGCCCTGACCCAGGAAGTGCTGGGCGATGGCCAGAAAGTGACGGGCCTGGTCTACCAGGACCGCGTCGGTGGCGATTCGCACCGGGTGGAACTGGAAGGCATCTTCGTGCAGATCGGTCTTCTGCCGAATACCGAGTGGTTGAAGGACACGGTGGCCCTGTCACCGCGTGGCGAGATCCTGATCGACGACCGCGGCCAGACCAGCGTGCCGGGTGTCTTCGCCGCAGGCGATTGCACGACCGTTCCGTACAAGCAGATCGTCATCGCGATGGGCGCCGGTTCCACTGCGGCACTGAGCGCCTTTGATCACCTGATCCGCACCTCCGTTCCCAAGAGCAGCGGCGCTGTCGCCGAAGCTGCCTGAAACGTCCGGTTCCCGGTTCGCCGGGAACCTTGTCTGTCTGCTGGGTAAGCCACGCCATCACCCGGTCCATTACCGTTAGAGGTCCAAGGAAATGAACCTACGTGATTTGAAGTATCTGGTGGCGCTGGCCGACCACCGCCATTTCGGCAAGGCGGCCGCCGCCTGCTTCGTCAGCCAACCCACCCTGTCCACCCAGATCCGCAAGCTCGAGGACGAGCTGGGGTTGCCGCTGGTTGAGCGTGCACCGCGCAAGGTCATGCTCACCCCGGCCGGGGTGGAAGCGGCCGCGCGTGCCCGCACCATCGTGGCCGAGGTGGAGCAGATGAAAGAAGCCGCGCGGCGCAGTCGCGATCCGGAAGCCGGCACGGTGCGGCTGGGGATCTTCCCCACGCTGGGGCCGTACCTGCTGCCGCACGTGATCCCCAACATCCGCGAGCGCTTCCCGCAACTGGAACTGCTGCTGGTCGAGGAAAAGAGCGACGAGCTGCTGACCCGCCTGCGCGAAGGCAAGCTGGATGCCGCCCTGTTGGCACTGCCGCTGGATGATGACCAGCTGCACGCCGAGTTCCTGTTCGAAGAGCCCTTCCTGCTGGCGGTCTCCCAGCAGCACCCGCTGGCACGCCGCCAGCATCTGGATGTACAGGAACTGTCCTCGCAGAAGCTGTTGCTGCTGGAAGACGGGCACTGCCTGCGCGACCAGGCGCTGGCGGTCTGCCGGTTGTTCGGTGCCAACGAAAAATCGGAGTTCCGCGCGACCAGCCTGGAGACGCTGCGGCAGATGGTGGCCGCCGACGTGGGCATCACCCTGCTGCCGACGCTCTCGGTCAAGCCGCCGGTGCCGCGCTCGGACAACATCCGCCTGCTGGATTTCAGTGGCGATGACCGTCCCAGCCGCCGCATCGCGATGGCCTGGCGCCGCAGTTCGGCGATGACCGGCTTCCTGGAGCAACTGGCCCAGCAGTTCAAACGGCTGCCGCAGGGCCTGTTCGCACTGGAGACGACCGATGTCCCGGCGGTCGCGGCCACGCCGCTTCCACGCGCCGGCTGAGCCTGGCTGAACCGGCCGGCGGGGCCGATATGCCGGACGGGTCGCATCCGTCTACGATTGTCAGCACAATAGAACGAGGCGGTGCCAGCAGGCGCCGCCTTTTTGCATGGGTCTTCCACAAACGCAAGGAGCTACACCATGTCCACTTCCAGCGGACTGCCCCCTTCGATCATCGTTTCAAGCCACGACATGGACCGCCTGGATGCCATGCTCGAGTCTCCCGCCGTCAGCCAGACCCCCGCCGGGATCGCCCTGGCCGAGGAACTCAACCGCGCGACCGTTGTGGCGCCGGACCAGGTTCCCGAGGGCACCGTCATGATGCATTCGCGCGTAGAGTGCGAAGATGAGCTGCAGAACGAAAAGCACGTTCTGACGCTGGTCTATCCGCGTGAAGCCGATGTTGAACAGGGCAAGGTATCGATCCTGGCACCGGTGGGCACCGCCCTGCTCGGCCTGTCGATCGGCCAGACCATGGATTGGGTGGCACCGGGCGGGCGCAAGCTGCGCCTGCGGGTGACCGCCGTCCATCACCAGCCCCACGCCTGACCCTGCCTGCTGCGATCCGCGCAGGTTCCACCGTTTCGTCCCAGGAGTTGCAATGAGCACCGTTTCGCTGTCCAAACTCTCCCAGCTGCGTGATCTGTCCGTGGTGGTTGCCGATACCGGCGACTACGAGGCGATCAAGCGCTTGAAGCCGGTCGACTGCACGACCAACCCCACCCTGGTGAAGAAAGCGCTGGACCTGCCGGTATATGCCGATCTCATCGAGCGCGCGCTGGCCTGGGGCCGCGGGCAGGCGGGCGAACGCGAGACCATCGTGCACGCGGTGGCCGATCGCCTGACCGTGGGCGTGGGCACCCTGCTCAGCACGCTGGTGCCGGGCCGGGTCTCGACCGAGGTCGATGCCGACCAGGCACATGACACCGCGGCCACGGTGGCCAAGGCGCGCCAGTTCATCGCCATGTACGAAGCGGCCGGCGTGCCGCGCAGCAAGGTGCTGATCAAGATCGCGGCAACCTGGGAAGGCGTGGAAGCGGCGCGCCAGCTGCAGGCCGAAGGGATCGACTGCAACCTGACGCTGATCTTCAATCCGACCCAGGCGCTGGCCTGCAGCGAGGCCGGGGCGTTCCTGATCTCGCCGTTCGTGGGCCGCATCCTGGATTGGTACGTGGCCAACGGCCAGGCGCCGG
>NZ_RCDC01000011.1 GCF_003651185.1 Stenotrophomonas rhizophila
CCGATCTCGCTCTGGTCGCCTTCCAGCGCCAGGCGGGCCGAACCCGAGATGATCGGGGTGTCATCGCCCGGGAAGTCGTACTTGCTCAGCAGCTCGCGGACTTCCATCTCGACCAGTTCCAGCAGCTCGGCGTCATCGACCATGTCTGCCTTGTTCAGGAAGACGACGATGTACGGCACGCCGACCTGACGCGAGAGCAGGATGTGCTCACGGGTCTGCGGCATCGGGCCGTCAGCAGCCGAACAGACCAGGATCGCGCCGTCCATCTGGGCAGCACCGGTGATCATGTTCTTGACGTAGTCAGCATGGCCCGGGCAATCGACGTGGGCGTAATGACGTTCGGTGGATTCGTATTCGACGTGTGCGGTCGAGATCGTGATGCCACGCGCCTTTTCTTCCGGCGCGGCGTCGATCGAGGAGTAATCCTTGAACTCGCCACCGAAGCGCTCGGCACCGATCTTGGTCAGTGCAGCGGTCAGCGTGGTCTTGCCGTGATCGACGTGACCGATGGTGCCGACGTTGACGTGCGGCTTGGTGCGCTCGAACTTACCCTTTGCCATTGTTGTATACCTTGGATATCAGAAAAGAATGAGGTGGAGCCCTGAGCTTACGCTCAGGACTTCTTGATCACGGTTTCGGCGATGTTGTTCGGCGCCGGCTCGTAGTGGTCGAACTCCATCGTGAACGTTGCGCGACCCTGGGTCTGCGAACGCAGCGAGGTGGCGTAACCGAACATTTCACCCAGCGGGATCATCGCGTTGATGATGCTGGCCGAACCGTCACCGGTGGTGCTCGAACCCTGCAGCACGCCACGACGACGGCTGACGTCGCCCATCACGTCACCCTGGTAATCCTCCGGGGTCACGATCTCGACCTTCATGATCGGCTCCAGCAGGACCGGCTTGGCCTTCTGGAAGCCCTGCTTGAAGGCCATCGAGGAGGCCAGCTTGAACGCCATTTCCGAGGAGTCGACGTCATGGTACGAGCCGAACACCAGCTTCACCTTGACGTCAACGACCGGGAAGCCCGCCAGCGGACCGCTGGTGATGGTTTCGCGCAGGCCCTTTTCGATCGACGGAATGAATTCCTTCGGAATCACGCCACCGGTGATGTCGTTGATGAACAGGAAGTCGTCCTTGATCATCGGACCGATCTTCGGGTCGGCACGGTCTTCAGCGGTGATCGGCGACAGCTCGATCACGACGTGACCGTACTGACCCTTACCACCGGACTGCTTGGCGTGCTTGTAGTCCGACTTCACGTCCGCCATCTGGATCGTTTCGCGGTACGCAACCTGCGGCTTGCCGACGTTGGCTTCAACGTTGAACTCGCGCTTCATGCGATCCACGATGATGTCCAGGTGCAGCTCGCCCATGCCCGAGATGATGGTCTGGCCGGATTCTTCGTCGGTCTTGACGCGGAACGACGGATCTTCCTGGGCCAGACGGCCAAGGGCCAGACCCATCTTTTCCTGGTCGGACTTGGTCTTCGGTTCGACGGCCATCGAGATGACCGGCTCCGGGAACACCATGCGCTCCAGGATGATCGGGTGGTCCTGCGAGCACAGGGTGTCACCGGTGGTGGTGTCCTTCAGACCCACCGCAGCGGCGATGTCACCGGCCAGCACTTCCTTGATCTCTTCGCGATCGTTGGAATGCATCTGCAGGATGCGGCCGATGCGCTCCTTCTTGCCCTTGACCGAGTTCAGCAGCTGGTCGCCGGCGTTCAGGGTGCCCGAGTAGACACGGAAGAAGGTCAGCGCGCCGACGAACGGATCGGTGATGATCTTGAAGGCCAGCGCCGAGAACGGCGCCTTGTCATCGGACTTGCGGCTCAGCGCAATGGTTTCGTCGTCCACGTCGGTACCGGTCACGTCCGGCACGTCGATCGGCGACGGCAGCAGCTGCACCACGCCGTCCAGCATGGCCTGCACGCCCTTGTTCTTGAACGCCGAGCCGCAGTACATCGGCACGATGTCGGTGGCCAGGGTGCGCACGCGCAGGGCTTCGACGATTTCGGCCTCGGTCAGCTCTTCGCCGCCCAGGTACTTTTCCATCAGCTCTTCGCTGGCTTCAGCCGCCGCTTCGATCATGTAGGTACGGGCCTCTTCGGCCTCCGCCTGCATGTCAGCCGGGATCTCCAGGTACTCGAACTTCATGCCCTGCGAGGCTTCATCCCAATGGATGGCCTTCATCTTGATCAGATCGACCACGCCCTTGAAGCCGTCTTCAGCGCCGATCGGCAGCTGCATCGGCACGGCGGTGGCGCCGAGCTTGGCCTTCAGCTGGCCGACGACCTTGGTGAAGTTGGCACCGGTGCGGTCCATCTTGTTGACGAAGGCAATGCGCGGCACCTTGTACCGGTTGGCCTGGCGCCACACGGTTTCCGACTGCGGCTGCACGCCACCGACGGCGCACAGCACGAAGACCGCGCCGTCGAGCACGCGCAGCGAGCGCTCCACTTCGATGGTGAAGTCGACGTGCCCGGGGGTATCGATGATGTTGAAGCGGTGCTCCGGCAGGGACTTGTCCATGCCCTTCCAGAACGCGGTGGTGGCAGCGGACTGGATCGTGATGCCACGCTCCTGCTCCTGCTCCATCCAGTCCATGGTGGCAGCGCCGTCGTGCACTTCACCGATCTTGTGGCTCTTGCCGGTGTAGAACAGGATGCGCTCGGACGTGGTGGTCTTGCCGGCATCGATGTGGGCCATGATGCCGAAATTGCGGTAACGCTCGATGGGAGTGGTGCGGGCCACGGGAGCCTCTCAATTTCTTGGAATTCGGATGGCCGAACGCCGCCTTTCGGCGGCCTTCGGATTGGCGCGGCACCCCAGGTGCCGCGGGGCAGCACCTAGATGGTGCTGCCGTGCCTGTTTTGCAAGGCCGTCAAACTCACCAGCGGTAGTGCGCGAAGGCCTTGTTGGCTTCGGCCATGCGGTGGGTTTCTTCGCGCTTCTTGATGGCGCCACCACGATTTTCCGAGGCGTCCAGCAGTTCGGCAGCCAGCTTCTTCGGCATGGTGTTTTCACCACGCTTACGCGCCGAGTCGATCAGCCAACGCATGGCCAGGGCCATCTTGCGCGACGAACGCACTTCGACCGGCACCTGGTACGTAGCACCACCGACACGGCGGGACTTGACTTCGACCGACGGAGCCACGTTTTCCAGAGCCTTCTGAACCAGCTCGACGGAATTCGGGTTCTTTTCGCCGATCACGTCCATGGCGCCGTAGACGATCTTTTCAGCGACCGACTTCTTGCCGCTCAGCATCACCATATTGATGAAACGAGCGATGGTTTCACTTCCGTGCTTCGGATCCGGCAGGACAGAGCGCTGCGGCGTATTACCTTTACGAGACATGTGTACTTTCCCTTAGCTCTTCGGACGCTTGGCGCCGTACTTGGAACGGCCCTGGCGACGCTTGGCAACGCCGGAGGCGTCCAGCGAGCCACGCACGGTGTGGTAACGCACACCCGGCAGATCCTTGACGCGACCGCCACGGATGAGGACCACGGAGTGCTCCTGCAGGTTGTGGCCTTCGCCGCCGATGTAGCTAATCACTTCTTCCTGGTTGGTCAGGCGGACCTTGGCAACCTTGCGAAGCGCCGAGTTCGGCTTCTTCGGAGTGGTGGTGTACACGCGCGTGCAGACACCACGGCGCTGGGGGCACTTATCGAGCGCCGGGGAGGCACTCTTATAAGTGGTTGCCTGCCGCGGCTTGCGGACAAGCTGATTGATCGTCGCCATCAGTATGTTCTTCTGAGAGAGGCCAATGAAAAGACTGGCCATGAATGCGGAAATGTGCGAGCAGGCGAAAGACCGGCCTGCTGAGACAGACGATTGTAGCAACCCGGCGAAAACGCAGTCAAATGCGCACGCGCCAAGCCAGCCCTGATCCCGGGCCGTTACAGGGGAGCCTTTTCCATGCCCCCCGTTCAGGTTGTCAAGCCGGTCCGTTGAAAGACCGGCGGGCATCCTACCTCATCGGCAGGCAGACGACCAGTGGCCGGTGCCTGCTGATTTGCCGGGAAGGCCGCCGACCGGAGTCGACGCCCTGCCCTGCCGCGGGCCCGGCCGAAGCCGGGCCTGCGTATTACTCGTCGCTGCCCGGAGCCTGTTCAGCTTCGGTCGATTCCACCGCCACGGCGGCCACCGGGGCCACCTCAGCCACGGCCGGCGCGCTGCCGGACAGGGTCTGCATTTCCGAGTCGGTCAGCCCGGAGGCGTTGCGACGACGGTTGGCGTGGTACGCAAGGCCCGTACCGGCCGGGATCAGACGGCCGACGATGACGTTTTCCTTCAGGCCGCGCAGGTTGTCCGAGGTGCCGCGAACGGCCGCTTCGGTCAGCACGCGGGTGGTTTCCTGGAACGACGCCGCCGAGATGAACGATTCGGTCGCCAGCGAAGCCTTGGTGATACCCAGCAGCACCGGATCGAAACGGGCCGGCAGCTCGTTGCGGGTGGCCAGGCGGGCATTTTCCTCGATGACGCGCTGGCGCTCGGCCTGCTCGCCATTCAGGAACTTGCTGGTGCCCTGGTCGGTGATCTCGACCTTGCGCAGCATCTGGCGGGTGATCACCTCGATGTGCTTGTCGTTGATCTTCACGCCCTGCAGGCGGTACACGTCCTGGATTTCCTTGACCAGGTAGGCCGCCAGCGGTTCGACACCCAGCAGACGCAGGATGTCCTGCGGGCTCGGCTCGCCGTCCACGATGGTTTCGCCCTTGGTCACGTGCTCGCCTTCGAACACGATCACCTGACGGTACTTCGGGATCAGCTCTTCGTGTTCCGAACCATCGGTGTCCTTGATGATCAGGCGCTGCTTGCCCTTGGTGTCCTTGCCGAAGCTGATGATGCCCGAACGCTCGGCCAGGATCGCCGGATCCTTCGGCTTGCGTGCTTCGAACAGATCGGCCACGCGCGGCAGACCACCGGTGATGTCGCGGGTCTTGGACGCTTCCTGCGGGATCTTGGCGACCACGTCACCCACGCCGACGGCGGCGCCGTCCTGCAGGTTGACGATCGAGCGCGGCGGCAGCAGGTACTGTGCCGGCAGATCCGTGTTCGGGATGGTCAGATCGTTGCCGTTCTTGTCCACGATACGCACGATCGGGCGCAGGTCCTTCGCCTGCGAACCACGACGCTTCGGATCGGTGATTTCACGCGATGCCAGGCCGGTCAGTTCGTCGGTCTTCTCGATGACGGTGACGCCGTCGATGAAGTCGATGAAGCGGATGAAACCGGCCACTTCCGACACGATCGGGTGGTTATGCGGGTCCCAGTTGGCCACGGTCTGGCCAGCCTTGACCGCATCGCCGTCCTTTGACGTGATGGTCGCGCCGTACGGCAGCTTGTAACGCTCACGCTCACGGCCGTGGGCATCGAGCACCGACATTTCGCCCGAACGCGAGACCGCCACCAGCGAACCGCTGGCGTGCTCGACCGACTTCAGGTTGTTGAACTTCACCGAACCGGTGGTCTTGACGGTGATGTTGTCCACCGCAGCCGCTCGCGACGCCGCACCACCGATGTGGAACGTACGCATGGTCAGCTGGGTACCCGGCTCACCGATCGACTGTGCGGCGATGACGCCGACCGCTTCACCGATGTTGACGATGTGGCCACGGGCCAGATCGCGACCGTAGCAGTGCGCGCAGACGCCGAACGGCGAGGCGCAGCTGATGGTCGAACGGACCTTGACCGACTGTACCGACGCATCTTCCAGCTTGGCCACCCACTGCTCGTCGAGCAGCGTGTTGCGGGTCACGATCGGATCTTCGTCGTTGCCCGGCAGGAACACGTCCTCGGCCACGACACGACCCAGCACGCGGTCCTTCAACGGCTCCACGACGTCGCCGCCTTCCACGATCGGGGTCATGGTCAGGCCTTCGGTGGTACCGCAATCCACCTCGGTGATGACCACGTCCTGCGCCACGTCCACCAGACGACGGGTCAGGTAACCCGAGTTCGCCGTCTTCAGCGCGGTATCGGCCAGACCCTTACGGGCACCGTGGGTGGAGTTGAAGTACTCCTGCACGTTCAGGCCTTCACGGAAGTTCGCCTTGATGGGCGTTTCGATGATCGAGCCATCCGGACGCGCCATCAGGCCGCGCATACCGGCCAGCTGACGGATCTGCGCCTGCGAACCACGGGCACCGGAGTCGGCCATGATGTACAGCGAGTTCATCGACTTCTGGTCGATGGTCTCGCCTTCGGCGTTGACCACCTTCTCGGTACCGATGGTGTCCATCATCGCCTTGGCGATGCGTTCGTTGGTGCGCGACCAGATGTCGACCACCTTGTTGTAGCGCTCGCCGGCGGTGACCAGGCCCGACTGGTACTGCTCCTGGATTTCCAGCACTTCAGCTTCGGCCTCGGTGAGGATGCCGCGCTTCTCGTCCGGGATCAGCATGTCGTCGATGCCGATCGACACGCCAGCGCGGGTTGCGTAGGCGAAGCCGGTGTACATCAGCTTATCGGCGAACACGACCGTGTCCTTCAAGCCCAGCTGACGGTAGCTGGAGTTGATCAGGCGGCTGATGTTCTTCTTGGTCAGCTCGGTGTTGGCCAGCGCGAACGGCAGGCCTTCCGGCAGGATTTCAGCCAGCAGGGCGCGACCGATCGTGGTGTCCACGATCGAGGTCTTGTTCTGCTTGTTGCCTTCCTCGTCGGTCACCACTTCGGTGATGCGGACCTTGACGCGCGCGTGCAGTTCCACCACGCGGTTGTCGTAGGCGCGCTTGACCTCGGCGATGTTGGCGAAGGCCATGCCCTCGCCCTTCTTGTTCACCAGCGAGCGGGTCATGTAGTACAGACCCAGCACGACGTCCTGCGACGGCACGATGATCGGCTCGCCGTTGGCCGGCGACAGGATGTTGTTGGTGGACATCATCAGCGCACGCGCTTCCAGCTGGGCTTCCAGCGAGAGCGGCACGTGGACGGCCATCTGGTCACCGTCGAAGTCGGCGTTGAACGCGGTGCAGACCAGCGGATGCAGCTGGATGGCCTTGCCTTCGATCAGGACCGGCTCGAAGGCCTGGATGCCCAGACGGTGCAGGGTCGGCGCACGGTTCAGCATCACCGGATGTTCGCGGATGACCTCTTCCAGGATGTCCCAGACTTCGGCTTCTTCGCGCTCGACCAGCTTCTTGGCCGCCTTGATGGTGGTGGCCAGGCCACGACGCTGCAGCTTGGCGAAGACGAACGGCTTGAACAGCTCCAGCGCCATCTTCTTCGGCAGGCCGCACTGGTGCAGGCGCAGGTACGGACCGACCACGATGACCGAACGGCCCGAGTAGTCCACGCGCTTGCCCAGCAGGTTCTGGCGGAAGCGACCCTGCTTGCCCTTGATCATGTCGGCCAGCGACTTCAGCGGGCGCTTGTTGGTGCCGGTGATGGCACGGCCGCGACGGCCGTTGTCCAGCAGCGCATCGACCGATTCCTGCAGCATGCGCTTTTCATTGCGCACGATGATGTCCGGCGCGTTCAGCTCGAGCAGGCGGCGCAGGCGGTTGTTACGGTTGATGACGCGGCGGTACAGGTCGTTCAGGTCGGAGGTCGCGAAGCGGCCACCGTCCAGCGGGACCAGCGGACGCAGGTCCGGCGGCAGCACCGGCAGCACGGTCATGACCATCCACTCCGGACGGTTGCCCGACTCGAGGAAGGCCTCGACCAGCTTGATGCGCTTGGTGAGGCGCTTGAGCTTGGTTTCCGAACCGGTGCTGGCGATTTCTTCGCGCAGGCGGGTCATTTCCGACTGCAGGTCGATCGTGCGCAGCAGCTCGTACACGGCCTCGGCGCCCATGGCGGCATCGAAGTCGTCGCCGTGTTCCTGGCGGGCCTGCAGGTACTGTTCTTCGGTCAGCAGCTGGCGGCGCTCCAGGGCGGTCAGGCCCGGCTCGGTCACCACGTAGGCTTCGAAGTACAGCACGCGCTCGATGTCACGCAGGGTCATGTCCAGCATCAGGCCGATGCGCGAGGGCAGCGACTTGAGGAACCAGATGTGCGCGACCGGCGAGGCCAGGTCGATGTGACCCATGCGCTCGCGGCGCACCTTGGCCAGGGTGACTTCGGTGCCGCACTTTTCGCAGACCACGCCGCGGTGCTTCATGCGCTTGTACTTGCCGCACAGGCACTCGTAGTCCTTGACCGGTCCGAAGATGGCGGCGCAGAACAGGCCGTCGCGTTCCGGCTTGAACGTACGGTAGTTGATGGTTTCCGGCTTCTTCACTTCGCCGAAGGACCACGAACGGATCAGGTCCGGCGAGGCCAGCGCGATCTTGATCGCGTCGAAGTCCAGCGTCTGACGCTGCTGGTTGAAGAGGTTGAGCAAGTCTTTCATGGTGTTTCTCCGAAAGGAGGAAATCTTGTCGATGGGGCTGTCGGTTCAGATGTGGCGGCGCGGCTGCCGGGGCAGCCGCGCCTGCGCGATCAGTTGCCGTCCAGTTCCATGTTGATGGCCAGCGAGCGGATTTCCTTCACGAGCACGTTGAAGGATTCCGGCATGCCCGCGACCATCTCGTGCTCACCGTCGACGATGTTCTTGTACATCTGGTTGCGGCCCTGCACGTCATCGGACTTCACCGTCAGCATTTCCTGCAGGGTGTAGGCCGCGCCGTAGGCTTCCAGCGCCCAGACTTCCATTTCACCGAAGCGCTGGCCACCGAACTGCGCCTTGCCGCCCAGCGGCTGCTGGGTAACGAGCGAGTACGGGCCGGTCGAACGGGCGTGCATCTTGTCGTCGACCAGGTGGTTCAGCTTCAGGTAGTGCATGTAGCCCACGGTGGTGTGGCGATCGAATGCCTCACCGGTGCGGCCGTCATACAGCTGGGTCTGGCCGCTCAGCGGCAGGTCGGCCAGGGCAAGCATGTGCTTGATCTCGGCTTCGGTGGCACCGTCGAACACCGGCGTTGCCATCGGCACGCCGTCGGTCAGGTTGGCGGCCAGGCGCAGCAGCTCCTCGTCGCTGAACTGGGTCAGATCGACGTGGTTGGCGTGCTGGGTCTTGTCGTGGTTGTACACGTCGTCCAGGAACTTGCGCAGGTCGTTGATCGCAGCCTGGGCTTCCAGCATGCCCTGGATCTTGCGACCCAGGCCCTTGGCGGCCCAACCCAGATGCACTTCCAGAATCTGGCCGATGTTCATACGCGACGGCACGCCCAGCGGGTTCAGCACGATGTCCACGGTTTCGCCCGAGGCCATGTACGGCATGTCTTCGACCGGCACCACGTTGGAGACCACACCCTTGTTGCCGTGGCGGCCTGCCATCTTGTCACCCGGCTGGATGCGACGCTTCACGGCCAGGAAGACCTTGACCATCTTCAGCACGCCCGGGGCCAGATCGTCGCCCGCGGTGATCTTGCCGCGCTTGTCGGCGAAGCGACGCTCGAATTCCTTCTCGTGCGCCTGGATCTGCTTCTGGGCGCGTTCGATGGCTTCGGAGGCGTCCTCATCCTTCATGCGCAGCACGAACCAGTCGGCCTTCTTCAGGCCGTCCAGGTAGGCGTCGGTAACGGTGTCGCCCTTCTTCAGGTTGGCACCGCCGTTGACCACCTTGCCCACGATCTGCGAACGCAGACGGGCGTAGATGGCGCCTTCCAGGATGCGGAACTGGTCGTCGAAGTCCTTCTTGACGCGCTTGATTTCAGACTCTTCGATCTGACGGGCGCGCTTGTCCTTCTCGATACCGTCGCGGGTGAAGACCTGCACGTCGATGACGGTGCCGTCCATGCCCGGCGGCACGCGCAGCGAGCTGTCCTTCACGTCCGAGGCCTTCTCGCCGAAGATCGCGCGCAGCAGCTTCTCTTCCGGGGTCAGCTGGCTTTCGCCCTTCGGGGTGACCTTGCCGACCATGATGTCGCCGGCGCGCACTTCGGCACCGATGTACACCACGCCGCTCTCGTCCAGGCGGTTCAGGGCCTGCTCGGAGACGTTCGGGATGTCGGCGGAGATTTCCTCCGGCCCCAGCTTGGTGTCACGCGCAACGCAGGTCAGCTCTTCGATGTGGATCGTGGTGTAACGATCCTCTTCCACCACACGCTCGGAAAGCAGGATGGAGTCTTCGAAGTTGTAGCCGTTCCACGGCATGAAGGCGATCAGCATGTTCTGGCCCAGGGCCAGTTCACCGATGTCGGTGGACGGACCATCAGCCAGCACGTCGCCACGCGCCACCACGTTGCCCACTTCCACCAGCGGACGCTGGTTGATGCAGGTGTTCTGGTTGGAACGGGTGTACTTGATCAGGTTGTAGATATCCACGCCGGCGTCGGTCGCGTCGGTGATCTCCACTTCGTTGACCTTGACCACGATGCGGCCGGCGTCGATCTGCACGATCTCGCCGCCACGACGGGCGTTCACGGTCACACCGGAGTCACGGGCCACGGCGCGTTCGATACCGGTACCCACCAGCGGCTTCTGGGCACGCAGGGTCGGCACGGCCTGACGCTGCATGTTGGCGCCCATCAGTGCACGGTTGGCGTCATCGTGCTCCAGGAACGGGACGAGCGCGGCAGCGATCGACACGGTCTGCATCGGCGAGACGTCCATGAAGTGGACTTCTGCCGGCGGCTTGAGCAGCGACTCACCCTGGAAGCGGCACGGCACGAACTGCTCGGTGAGCATGCTCTTGGCATCGGTCAGGGCGTTGGCCTGGGCGATGACGTACTCGTTTTCTTCGATGGCCGACAGGAATTCGATCTCGTCGGAGACCTTGCCGTCAGCAACCTTGCGGTACGGAGTCTCGAGGAAGCCGTACTGGTTGGTGCGGGCGTACACGGCCAGCGAGTTGATCAGACCGATGTTCGGGCCTTCCGGCGTTTCGATGGTGCAGACGCGGCCGTAATGGGTCGGGTGCACGTCGCGCACTTCGAAGCCGGCGCGTTCGCGGGTCAGACCGCCCGGGCCCAGGGCCGAGACGCGACGCTTGTGCGTCACTTCCGACAGCGGGTTGTTCTGATCCATGAACTGGGACAGCTGCGAGGAGCCGAAGAACTCCTTGATGGCCGCGGCGACCGGCTTGGCGTTGATCAGCTCCTGCGGCGTCAGGCCTTCGGATTCGGCCATCGACAGGCGTTCCTTGACCGCGCGCTCGACGCGGACCAGGCCCACGCGGAACACGTTCTCGGCCATTTCACCGACCGAACGCACGCGACGGTTGCCCAGGTGATCGATGTCATCAACCACGCCACGACCGTTGCGGATCTCGGTCAGGACCTTGATCACTTCCAGGATGTCGGAGGTGTCGGCGTGCTCGGCGACCAGGCGCTTGGACTCTTCGTCGTTGCGCTCACCGAAGTACTTGCGGTCGTACAGCACGGCTTCGCCGGTGACAGCCTTGCGGCCGACACGGCGGTTGAACTTCATGCGGCCGACCGTGGACAGGTCGTAGCGCTCGAAGGTGAAGAACAGGTTGTGGAACAGGTTCTGCGCGGCATCCTTGGTCGGCGGCTCGCCCGGACGCATCATGCGGTAGATCTCGACCAGGGCTTCCAGCTGGGTCTTGGTCGGATCGATGCGCAGGGTGTTGGACAGGTACGGGCCACGATCCAGATCGTTCACCCACAGGGTGCCCACGGCATCCACACCGGCCTTGCGGAAGGCCTGCAGCTGCTCGTCGGTGATTTCGTCGTTGGCCTGGGCCAGCAGTTCACCGGTGTTTGCATCGACCACGTCGTGCGACAGGATGCGGCCGACGATGTAATCGTCCGGCACGGCCAGGGCGGCGATGCCCGAGGCTTCCAGCTGCTTGACGTGACGCGCGGTGATGCGCTTGCCGGCTTCCACGATGACCTTGTCACCGTCGGCCAGGTCGAAGTTCAGGGTCTCGCCGCGCAGACGCTCGGCCACCAGTTCGAGCTGCACGCCTTCATCGGGGTTGATGTGGAACGTGTTGATCTCGAAGAACTCGGCCAGCATCTCTTCGTTGCTGTAACCCAGCGCACGCAGCAGGATCGAGACCGGCAGTTTGCGGCGACGATCGATACGGGTGAACAGGGCATCCTTCGGGTCGAACTCGAAGTCCAGCCAGGAGCCGCGGTACGGGATGATGCGGGCGCTGTACAGCAGCTTGCCCGAGCTGTGGGTCTTGCCACGGTCGTGGTCGAAGAACACACCCGGCGAACGGTGCAGCTGCGAGACGATCACGCGCTCGGTACCGTTCACGATGAAGGTGCCGTTGTCGGTCATCAGCGGGATTTCGCCGAGGTAGACCTCCTGCTCCTTCACGTACTTGATGGCCTTGGTCGACGACTCACGGTCGTAGATCACCAGGCGCACGGTCACGCGCAGCGGCGCGCCGTAGCTCATGCCACGCTGGCGGCACTCGCGCTCGTCGAACACCGGATCGCCGAGCTTGTAGCCGACGTATTCCAGGGCAGCGTTGCCGCTGTAGCTGGAAATCGGGAACACCGACTTCAGGGCGGCATGCAGGCCGTGGTCCGTGCGCTTGGCCGGATCGACGTTTTCCTGCAGGAATTCACGGTAGGAATCGACCTGGATGGCAAGCAGGAACGGCACTTCGAGGATCGAGCGCTGCTTGCCGAAATCCTTGCGGATACGCTTCTTTTCGGTGAACGAATAAGACGTCATGAGGTATCACCTTGGCTGTGCGGATCGTGCGTCCACGACCCGAGGGGAAACTGAAATTGTCAGTTGGAAGTCGCTGGTATTGCCGGCACCAGCACGCCTTCTCCCGCTACTTCCAACTGCCAACTCGTCTGCATCCACTCCCCTGCCCGCGCGCCTGGGCGCCGCTGTGACGGGGGATGACCGCAGCCCGTGTTGGGCTCGTATTTCGGGTGTTGCGTGAAACGACCAAAGGCCGGGGGCTTACGCCCCCAGCCTTGGCTGCATCGCCGTGTTTCGATGGCGAGGCAAGGAACTGCTTACTTGACTTCGACAGTCGCGCCAGCAGCTTCCAGGTCCTTCTTGAACTTGGCAGCGTCGTCCTTCGAAGCGGCTTCCTTGATCATGCCGCCGGCTTCTGCCAGATCCTTCGCTTCCTTCAGGCCCAGGCCGGTGATGGCGCGGACAGCCTTGATGACTTCGACCTTCTTGTCGCCGGCCGACTTCAGGATGACGTCGAATTCGGTCTGCTCTTCAACAGCGGCAGCCGGGCCAGCAGCAGCAGCTGCGGCGACCGGAGCAGCGGCGGAGACGCCGAACTTCTCTTCGATGGCCTTGACCAGCTCCATCACTTCCATCAGGGACTTCTCGGCGATGGCGTCGACGATCTGTTCGTTGGTAAGGGACATTTTGATTACCTTTGGATAATTTTCTGGGTTGAGGTTCCGTTCGGAACCACGGAAACGTCGACTCAGGCGGTTTCGGCGACCGGCTCGGCAGCGTCAGCGGTTTCACCGCCACCCTGCTTGTCGGCCACGGCCTTGACGGCACGGGCGAACATCGTGGCCGGCTCGGCCAGGACGCGGGCCAGCATGGCCAGGGCCTGATCACGGGTCGGCAGCGAGGCCAGCACGTCGACATGGCCAGCCGGGAACAGTTCCCCGCCGATGGCCACGACCTTTGCCTGCAGCTTGTCGTTGGTCTTGGCAAAATCCTTGATCAGGCGACCGGCTGCGCCGGGCTCCTCGAGCGAGAACGCGTACAGCAGCGGACCGACGAGTGCGTCTTTGGCGCATTCGTATTCGGTACCTTCCACTGCACGTGCCGCCAGCGTGTTCTTGACAACTTTCAAGAAAACGCCGGTTTCGCGTGCCTGCTTGCGCATCGCGGTCATCTGGGAGACCGTGGTGCCAGCGTATTCGGCTGCGATCAAGGAGTGGGCCTTGGCGGCGACGTCTGCCAGCTCGGCGACTACTTCTTGCTTCTGGGACAGATTGAGAGCCATTGCACTCCTCCAATTGAACTCCGCTTACGGCTCCTGCCGTGTGCGGTCCTGGGCGGCATCCGTCCTGGACGCCGGGAACATCAGGTGATGTTCCAAGGGTGGGCCGTTCTAGACCTGGATGGCCAACCTGGGAGAACCCAGACGTGCGTAAACCAGAAAAACTCCAGAAGGGCACCATCTACGCAGGGTGATTCCCGGGGGAATCGATTAAGCGTTCGGTACTGCGCCGGCGGCGACTCCCTGCCAATGCGAGCATCCTTGCCCGTCGCCGGTATGTACTGACCGCGCCTGCGGTCTTTGACGGCTATCTCTGCAGGGTGAGCCCCACTCGGATTGCCTTCAAATATCGCGGGTACCGGACCTGGGCCCGGTACCCGCTTGAAACGATTACTTCAGCGACAGCGAGGACTGGTCGATGGTCACGCCCGGGCCCATCGTCGAGCTGACCGAAACCTTCTGCAGGTAGGTGCCCTTCGAGGTGGCCGGCTTGGCCTTGACCAGATCCATCAGCAGCGCCTGCAGGTTCAACTTCAGCGCGTCTTCGGCGAAGTCGGCCTTGCCGATGGTGCAATGGATGATGCCGGCCTTGTCAGTGCGGTAACGCACCTGACCCGACTTGGCATTCTTGACGGCTTCGCCCGGGTTGGCCGACACGGTGCCGACCTTCGGGTTCGGCATCAGGCCGCGCGGGCCGAGCACGGTGCCCAGCTTACCCACGACGCGCATGGCGTCCGGGGTCGCGATGACGACGTCGTAGTTCAGATCGCCGGCCTGCATCTTCTCGGCCAGGTCGTCCATGCCCACGGCTTCAGCGCCAGCGGCCAGGGCTTCGTCAGCCTTGGCACCGGCCGGTGCGAAGACGGCAACGCGCACGCTCTTGCCGGTACCGGACGGCAGCACGGTGGAACCGCGCACCTGCTGGTCGGACTTCTTGGCGTCCACGCCCAGGCGCACAGCAACGTCGAAGGACTCGACGAACTTGGCCTTGGTAGCGGTCTTCAGGATCTTGATGGCGTCCTCGAAGGCGTATGCCTTGCCCGGGACGACGGCGGCCTTGATGGCCTTCTCACGCTTGGTCTGTGCCATCTTCTTAACCCTCTACCACGAGGCCCATGGAACGGGCAGAACCGGCGATGGTGCGCACCGCGGCATCCAGATCAGCAGCCGTCAGGTCTGCTTCCTTGGTCTTGGCGATCTCTTCGAGCTGCTTGCGGGTCACCTTGCCCACCTTCTCGGTGTTCGGGCGCTTGGAGCCCGAGGAGATGCCTGCAGCCTTCTTGAGCAGCACGGCAGCCGGGGTGCTCTTGGTGATGAAGGTGAAGGTACGGTCCGAGTAGGCCGTGATGATGACCGGCACCGGCAGACCCGGCTCCAGCTTCTGCGTGGCGGCATTGAAGGCCTTGCAGAATTCCATGATGTTCAGGCCACGCTGACCCAGCGCAGGACCGACCGGCGGCGAGGGGTTGGCCTGACCGGCCTTCACCTGCAGCTTGATATAACCGACAACTTTCTTTGCCATGAGTATGCTCTCCGGGTGCTAGCGCCTTACGACAACAGGCTCCCCATCGGACCGGGAATCACGCGTCCCGGCATCGCGTTTTGAATTCACGCAGAAGGCCACCTCGCGGCGGCCCTTGCTTTTGCCAGCTTCCTGGCAGGAAGCCGCGCACTATATCAGGTTTTTTCCGCCCTTGCCTCAAGGCTGACGGGCGCAGGCTGTTCAGGTTCCGGGCGGCCGCCCGGAACCCTGCTGCCTCAGGCTCAGACGGCCTTTTCGACCTGGCCGAATTCGAGCTCGACCGGGGTGGCGCGACCGAAGATCAGCACCGAGACGCGCAGACGGCTCTTCTCGTAGTTGACTTCCTCGACCACACCATTGAAGTCGTTGAACGGACCTTCGGTGACACGGACCATCTGGCCCGGCTCGAACAACACCTTCGGACGGGGCTTTTCCACACCTTCCTGAACGCGGTCCAGGATGGCGGCAGCCTCTTCATCACGGATCGGCAACGGACGATCGGCGGTGCCGCCGATGAAGCCCATCACCTTGGAGGTGTCCTTGACCAGGTGCCAGCTTTCGTTGTCGATGCGCGGGATACCGTTTTCTTCGTGGGTCTCGATCTGGACCAGCACGTATCCCGGGAAGAACTTGCGCTCGGAACGGCGCTTCTGGCCGGCGCGCATTTCAACCACTTCCTCGGTCGGGACCAGGACGTCACCGAAGCGCTCCTGCATCTCGTCACGCACGATGCGATCGCGCAGAGCCTGCGCAACCGACTTTTCGAAGCCCGAATAGGCGTGAACGACGTACCAACGCTTCACTGGTTTCTCCTTATCGACCCAGGAACCACTGGGTCAATTTCTGAATCACGAAGTCAAATCCGCCCAGCAGCAGGCTGAGGATGATCACCACAACGATCACCACCCAGGTCATGCGAATGGCTTCCTGGCGCGTCGGCCAGACCACCTTGCGCAGTTCGAAACGCGATTCGGAAAGGAATTCCCGCGTGTCGCGACCCTTGCCGGTCAGCAGGAACACGCCGAGGCCGGCCACCAGGCCAACGACAACGGCCAGACCGCGAAGCGGACCGGCCCATGCACTCTGGGAGGCATGCTCAGGAGCACCGAACCAATACCAAGCAAAAAGACCCGCCAGCACCAGGATCGCTGCGACGGCGTACTTGACGATGTCACCTCCAGTGGAGGCGTTGTCTTTGGAATGCTCGATCTTGCTGTTCATCCGGCTCTGGCTGCTGTGGCGGCATAGCCGCTGGAAGGGAGAAGTGGCACGCCAGGAGGGACTCGAACCCCCAACCTGCGGTTTTGGAGACCGCTGCTCTGCCAATTGAGCTACTGGCGTACTGAAAAAACTTGCCTTCCCTAAGACGGCGAAGGCGGACCGAGGTTCCCGGCCCGCCACTCGCGAGACCGGCAGCAGCGCTATGCGACCGCCGGTATTGCAGTATTACGCGATGATCTTGGAGACCACGCCGGCGCCGACGGTACGGCCGCCTTCGCGAATCGCGAAGCGCAGGCCTTCATCCATGGCGACCGGGTTGATCAGGGTGACAACCATCTTCACGTTGTCGCCCGGCATCACCATTTCCACACCTTCCGGCAGTTCGCAAGCGCCGGTGATGTCGGTGGTGCGGAAGTAGAACTGCGGACGGTAGCCCTTGAAGAACGGGGTGTGACGGCCACCTTCGTCCTTGGACAGCACGTACACTTCGGCGTCGAAGGTGGTGTGCGGCTTGATCGAACCCGGCTTGGCCAGGACCTGGCCACGCTCGACGTCGTCACGCTTGGTGCCGCGCAGCAGCAGACCGGCGTTGTCGCCTGCCTGACCCTGGTCGAGCAGCTTGCGGAACATTTCCACGCCGGTGACGGTGGTCTTCTGGACCGGACGGATACCGACGATTTCGATTTCTTCGCCGACCTTGATCACGCCGCGCTCGATACGAC
>NZ_RCDC01000012.1 GCF_003651185.1 Stenotrophomonas rhizophila
GGCAGTGCTCGCCTTGCCGGTGCGCGACAGGTGCCAGCCCAGCAGCTGCCGCGTGCTGCAGTCGATCACCAGCGCCAGACTCAGCCAGCCGTCCTTGCCGCCCCATACACGGCACAGGTCCGTGGCCCATCGCTGGTCGGGTCGTTCGGCACGAGAGACCTTTGCCTGGATCCTGGGCCGTTGCCCAAGTGCGCGCTTGCGCACCTGCCAGCCCTTGAGCTGGAAGATCCGCTGGACGGTGTTCTTGTTCATGCCCAGCAATGCAGCCACCGTGCGGTAGCCGAACGACGGCTCCGCCTCGATCATCTCCTTGATCGGCTCGGCAAGCTCCGCTTTGACCTTTGCAGGCGAACGGGTCGGCTTGTAGTACGTCGTCCGCCGCGCCACGCCGAACCACTGGCACAGCTTGGTCATCGGTATCGCTACACCTTCGTCCTTCAGCCCCTGCTGGACCGAGAGCATCAGCTCTCGTCCTTTCCCAACAGGGACGCCAGCTTTTTTCGGGCGCGGATCTCCAGCATGGCCTCGCCGTAGGCTTCCTGCAGGTCTTTGAGCTGGCGCTCATACTGCTCGCGCACGTCCTCCGGCTTGGCCCGCAGCGCGTTCTCCATGCCGCGCTTGCCATCGTCCACCCAGCTCTCGATCTCCGCCGGCGTCAGGTCGAACTGGCGACTGGCCGCAGCCACGGTGGTCTTGCCCTGGATGATCTCAAGGACCAGTGCCGACTTGCGACGGGCCGTCCAACGCTTGATCTCTTCTTCCATCACTTCGCTCATCGGTGTCTCCTTCGGGGAAAGTAACACCTGAGCAGGAAATCAGTGGGTCATTGCATCATCTGATTACGCCAGTCCTTTAAGAGAGACCGAGTCAAGCTATTCTCGCTCTTTTCTGTTCCACGTACTCATTTAGGTATTCCTCCAATGGTCTAGCTGTGCCAAGTACCACAAGCTCCCCAGAGTCCCTATCAATCAAGAAGGGTCCATTACCCGCCAATTGTGCAGAGAAGTCCCCGGTCTCTAAAAACTCTTTTGACTGGTAGCAGAAGTACCAACCTTCCTGGAACTCACCCTCAAGGCAAATCTGGAGCGGAATCTCAGACTGCCCCAAGTACTCAACAGCTTGCGATAGAGCCCGGCTGTATGTGATCACAACTCACCTCATTTACCTTGTCTTTAGAAGATGCAGGGTTTTGAACTTGCTCAAATCAGCAGCCTTACCTGTCTGCCCATCAAGGAAGCGAATTACCCCGTTTTGATTGACGACATTGAATACATGACCAGTCTGTCCTGGACCATACGACCCGTAAATTATGCCTCGAGATCCAGTTCCAGAACGCAACATTTGTTGGACGATATCATCGGGTTGAGTGATGGGGCCGAACTTTGATCCGTATTGCTTTTCCAGAACGCTCAACGGGACGCCGTTTGTGTGGTTGATTGGCAGTGCTGATGCAGGATTTCCTGCCAAGGTTGAGTCAGTGGCGATGGAACAGTTCACGCAATTGTGAGTTCGACCAAAGTTTGGATAGCCAGGGTTAACATCTCGTATCGAGCCGGCAGCCTCATCAGCTAGCCCGCCCGCATTTCGAAGATTGATGTCGCTTGCTACCTTGCCGCTTCTCCAAGCCGCGCCGAGCAGAGCCAAGTCGAGGCCCGCGAGATTTCCGAGCTTGTAGCGTCCGGCTTCGATTGGGTTACCAGATGTGTCCCCAAAGATCGGCGTTCCCACAATCATGCGTTCGTATTTGAACTCAACCGTGACAGGGTCACGATGATATTGAGGGGCCAGGGCTATATCTCCCAAGGCGAGCGCATAGCCCAATGCTCCGGTTACGAGCTCGGACGCGGGATCCACTGCCCCCATCCCCATTTGCATGAAGAATGAGCCTGTCCCTCCCCTATACGGTTTGCCGGCGGCAGTCTCGAGGAACCTCATGACAAGTTCCTTGCTTGCCGCTTGGTCAAGACCCAAGCCAAGTTGGCTCGCATCGGTCTTCCCATATGCCCATGCCTGAGCGAACTGAAGATCACATGCGCCGTCAGCTTGCTGACATGTCGCCAACATCTCCTTGCCCTGCAGTTTTGAGACCTTAGCCCAGCGCTCACTTGCCGCGCTCTCACAGGCTTCGTTGCCGTTGCACTCCTTGCGTTCCTCAGCCAATGCAAGAAGCTGCTTGGCATCGAGATAGTTGTTCTCAACAGAGTTTTTCGCGATTCCAGCGGCCAATGCAGTGCCTGCAAGCCCATCACCAGCACTGCTTCCAGCCACGGCGGCCACCGCCTGCGACAACGCCAGAATCGTCTGCTTCTGCTGATCATTCAGCTCGCCGGTGTAGCCGGGATACAGCGCCTCGGTCAGCAGCTTCGCCGCCAGTTCGCCACCAGCTGCTGCTGCCGCACCACCCCCAGCGTTACCGCCATTGACCTCAGCCAGCAGCGCACCCAACAGCGCATGTGACAGCAACTGCAACGCGGCGTTTGGGTCACTGCCGTGTTTTGCATCGAACTTGTCACCGATAAGGTTCGCCGCATACGGCGCCAGGGCATTGGCCACCACTTGGCCGCCGCCCTGCCCGGAGGTGGCACCTAACAGCAACGTGGTAACTGCGTCGAGCGCGCGGCTGTTGTCACCACCGATATCCTACTGCTTCGAGTCCCGGTAGGCCTGGCTGTATCGGGTGAGCACCGCATCACGCGCCGCTGCATCCATGGCATTGAAATTTGCCTTTTCCTGTGGTGTCAGGTCGGCAAAGTAGGCTTCAACGGCCTTGTTGGCCTTATAGGCCTGCACATCATTGGCAATCTGCTTGCTGGTGGCCATCACCGTGCCCATCGCATTCGCCATCGCCTGCTGATTGGCCAGCTGCAACTCGGCATTGGGCACCGCCTCAATCGCGCGGTGTGCGGTTGCGGCATCGGTGTTCACGCCCAGCTCGGCGGCGGTCACCTTCTGGCCGCCGATGACGATGTTGCCTTCGGTCAGCGTGGCGTAGGTGGTGCTGCTGTCGCCGCCCTTCTCGTTCATCGGCACGCCACCGCCGAAGTTCGGCGTGGCACCGGCAAACACCGGCGTGTTGCCCTCCATCGCGCCGCCGTAGCCACCGCTGATGCCGCCCGAGCTGGTGCTGTGCTGCATCTGGTTCTGCAGGTCGCTGAAGGTCAGCGTCTGCGCGGTCAGTTCACTGTGGGTGGCGTTGGTGCTGGCAATCGCACCGCCGACCAGGTTCACGTGGCCGGCATCGACGTGGTACCCACCATCACCGGCGAACAGGCCCGACTGCTGGCCCACGCCCTGATAGCTGCCGTTGGACTTGCCCGCGCTGGCGTAGCCGTCGGCGCTCCAGGCGGTGCCGAACGACACCTGCACCCGGCCGCCCACCTGGCTGTTCTTGGACATGCTTTCTGCAACGTCCTGTAGCTACTCGATGGTCAGCAACCGGCCCAATGACAACTCCGTGCCATTGATGATTTATGACAACGCAAAGCTGAACCTATCTTCCCAACCGTATTGAGCATCCTGCTCGACAACTCGTCGCAAAGTTTCGACTATGTCGTCAAAACGAGGTCCAAGCGCTAGTGCAGATTTTTGACTTGAGATCCACGACAGCTCGACTGGGCGTTCAATACTGGAGCTCAAGAGGTCCCATAGTGCGTCCAAGTTTCTGCCATAGAACACACCGACGCCTAGCTGCTCTGCAATCTGCGCATGAAAATCACGTTCTGAGTTGATAAGCTCTCCATCGATAATAATCTTATTCAATATCATTTCCATCGCCCAATGCCATGCACGGAATTATAGTGATCATTCGTGATGAACAGGAGGTCGTCGTTTGAGTAGAGGGGCCGAGTTCCTGGCTGGCTTGCTTTGGATCTTGAACCGGTTAGTTCTACATCGGCCTCCTACTAGACTCTGCCAACGCTGCTTGGAAGCACGCCGGTCGTATTGTGAAACACATCGCCACCAATCTGCCCGCCCGGGACGCTGTTTTCTAGCGCTTTGCCAGGTCGTCAGCCATTCTGCGCTGCTTCGCTCTTAGTCACATAGCTCGGAGGCAACTGACCAGTCGCCCTGAGGCAAACCACGATATCGTTCGCATCTGCTGTGGTACGCAGATCCACTTTGAGCTTCGCGTAGATTGCCGCGTTATGCGCAGAATTACCGATGCCCGAGAGCGCGTTCGGCGCCCCACCAGTGAAGTCCAGCGCATTTGGTCCTGGACCTTCCAAGCTAGGCTTTTGACCCGTCAGCGGCAACGATTCGGTCTCCACCACCTTGGTGCTGCCGCCATCGACCTTGCCCATCCCGCGGGTACTCTTGGGCCTGAGAACAAACCCTGATCCCGCGATATCCCACCCAAGCATCCCAAGCTGATTGGTCATCGGTACGGTTTGCGAGTCGACACCAAATGCAGTGAGAGTTGCACTGGGCATCCCGAAGATAGGCCCGAGCAACGCCATTTCAATCCGGTTCCTGTCGCTCACCGACATGCCGGGCGCCAACGGACCAAACTCAGAGGTTAGACCAAGCCTGCGCCAAGTTAAATTCGGCCCGCAAGAAAGCCTCCTTCCCAAGTTAGATCATTGGCACCCATATCGACCCACATCTTAGTCAACAGGCCAACTTACCCCGTCAACAAACCTTCCATGCCAGTAACGCCTAGAATATTCGTCATCTCTATCCATGTGATACACAAAATCATCAAGCCGGTCTCCCAATGGGAACTCAAACTTGTATTTTGCAGTTGCCAGAACACCCTGAATTGAATGGAGCTCATCAAATTCGGCCGCGGTCGCATCATAATCAAGACAACCAATGGAAGCAATGATCTCAGAAATTCTGAGCTCGCACGCTATTAGTGCGCGCCTCAGATTACCAACGACCTTTCGATATTCTTCAAGCTCACCTTCAAATTCAGAAAATATTTCTATCATTTCTTTCTCACTGGCTGAATATGACCAATCTGACCTGTTATCGGATTGTAAATAACCTCCAATCCTGCCCCCTCGTATCTGAAATAGCCTGGGGCACCCCTAGGGTCAGGCGTAATCACAGGATTGCTGGCGAAGACCTCCTTCACTTGTAGGAATGGAGCGGGCCTTCCTTCCTTCAAAGCCTCTCATAGTAGGACTCACTGATCTTCAGCCCGTCAACCACATAGAAGCCGTCCATTAGCTGAATTTTATTTCGCGGAGCTCCGGTTGTAGGTGTGGGCTTTGTGAGATTGCCAGCAGAATTTTGGATAAGCACCACTTGGGTGCTCCCTCCATCAACGTTAGCGGGTCCGCGGGTACTCTTGGGTCTGAAGATGAAACCTGACCCCGCGATATCCCACCCAAGCATCCCAAGCTGATTGGTCATCGCTACGGTTTGCGGGTCAACACCAAACGCAGTGAGAGTTGCACTGGGCATGCCGAAAATAGGCCCGAGCAACGCCATCTCAATCCGGTTCCTGTCAGTCAGCGACATGCCAGGCGCCAACGGACCAAACAGTGCGCCATCCCAATCCGTTTCGCGCAGCAGCCCGATCTCTCTGTTGAGCAGTGTTCCCAGATGAGGAGGCTGGCTGGACGCCTCCCGCGCAATCGCGCTGGCCAGGATCTGGTCGTACTCCTTCGTTCCAGGCTTCAGACTGAAGAGTACATACTGCTCGTCGGGCGTGAGATAGGGTGCGTACCGCTCCATGACATCACGGCTCTGCTCTTGGCTGACCTCAGCCCAGCGCGCGTCCGTGGCCTGCAGGCACACTGAGTCCTTTCCACATGCTGCACGGTCAGCATCCTTCGCCTTCCGCTGCGGGGCACTAAGGTAGTTGTTCTCCACCACATTTTTTGCGATCCCAGCTGCCAGTGCAGCTCCTGCAAGCCCATCACCAGCGCTGCTTCCAGCCACGGCCCCCACCGCCTGCGACAGCGCCAGAATCGTCTGCTTCTGCTGATCATTCAGCTCGCCGGTGTAGCCGGGATACAGCGCCTCGGTCAGCAGCTTCGCCGCCAGTTCACCGCCGGTCGCTGCGCCCGCACCGTTTGCTGCGTTACCACCATTGGCCTCAGCCAGCAGCGCACCCAACAGCGCATGAGAGAGCAGCTGCAGTGCAGCGTTCGGATCACTGCCATGGTTCGTATCGAACTTGTCGCCGATCAGGTTCGCCGCATACGGCGCCAGGGCGTTGGCCACCATTTGGCCGCCGCCCTGCCCGGAGGCAGCACCCACCAGCAGCGTGGTAACAGCCTCAAGCGCGCGGCTGTTGTCGCCACCGATGCCCCAGTTCTGCTGCTGTGCCACGGCGTCG
>NZ_RCDC01000001.1:2500-5219 GCF_003651185.1 Stenotrophomonas rhizophila
AACGGGGACTAGCCCTTAAGCTGGAATGGTTCTAGAAAAACAGCCTGGAACGGCTGGCCATAGAAGGTGATAGCCCTGTATTTAAAAGGGCCACTCCAGTGAAGACGAGTAGGGCGGGGCACGTGAAACCCTGTCTGAACATGGGGGGACCATCCTCCAAGGCTAAATACTACTGACCGACCGATAGTGAACCAGTACCGTGAGGGAAAGGCGAAAAGAACCCCGGAGAGGGGAGTGAAATAGATCCTGAAACCGTGTGCGTACAAGCAGTAGGAGCTCGAAAGAGTGACTGCGTACCTTTTGTATAATGGGTCAGCGACTTACTGTTCGTGGCAAGCTTAACCGTATAGGGGAGGCGAAGGGAAACCGAGTCTGATAAGGGCGCATAGTCGCGGGCAGTAGACCCGAAACCGGGTGATCTAGTCATGGCCAGGGTGAAGGTGCCGTAACAGGTACTGGAGGCCCGAACCCACGTCTGTTGCAAAAGACGGGGATGAGCTGTGATTAGGAGTGAAAAGCTAATCGAACCCGGAGATAGCTGGTTCTCCTCGAAAGCTATTTAGGTAGCGCCTCATATGTATCCTCTCGGGGGTAGAGCACTGTTATGGCTAGGGGGTCATCGCGACTTACCAAACCATTGCAAACTCCGAATACCGAGACGGACTGTATGGGAGACACACGGCGGGTGCTAACGTCCGTCGTGAAAAGGGAAACAACCCAGACCCACAGCTAAGGTCCCAAATTCACTGCTAAGTGGAAAACCATGTGGAAAGGCACAGACAGCCAGGAGGTTGGCTTAGAAGCAGCCACCCTTTAAAGAAAGCGTAATAGCTCACTGGTCGAGTCGGTCTGCGGGGAAGATTTAACGGGGCTAAGCAGTGAACCGAAGCTTGGGGTGTGCATATTTATATGTACGCGGTAGAGGAGCGTTCCGTAAGCCGTTGAAGGTGGATTGAGAAGTCTGCTGGAGGTATCGGAAGTGCGAATGCTGACATGAGTAACGATAATGCGGGTGAAAAACCCGCACGCCGAAAGCCCAAGGTTTCCTTGCGCAACGTTAATCGGCGCAGGGTGAGTCGGCCCCTAAGGCGAGGACGAAAGTCGTAGTCGATGGGAAGCAGGTTAATATTCCTGCACCTCGCGTAAGTGCGATGGAGGGACGGAGAAGGTTAGGTGTACCCGGCGTTGGTTGTCCGGGGGAAAGGCGGTAGGTTTGGATCTTTGGCAAATCCGGGATCCTTTAAGACCGAGCACCGAGACGAGCCTTTAAGGCAAAGTCACTGATACCACGCTTCCAGGAAAAGCTCCTAAGCTTCAGCTTACGCAGACCGTACCGTAAACCGACACAGGTGGGTAGGATGAGAATTCTCAGGCGCTTGAGAGAACTCGGGTGAAGGAACTAGGCAACATGGCACCGTAACTTCGGGAGAAGGTGCGCCCTTTTTGGTGGCTCATGCGAGCTATAGCTGAAGAGGGCCGCAGTAACCAGGCCGCTGCGACTGTTTATCAAAAACACAGCACTCTGCAAACACGAAAGTGGACGTATAGGGTGTGACGCCTGCCCGGTGCTGGAAGGTTAATTGATGGGGTCAGCCGCAAGGCGAAGCTCTTGATCGAAGCCCCAGTAAACGGCGGCCGTAACTATAACGGTCCTAAGGTAGCGAAATTCCTTGTCGGGTAAGTTCCGACCTGCACGAATGGCGTAACGACAGCGGCGCTGTCTCCACCCGAGACTCAGTGAAATTGAAATCGCTGTGAAGATGCAGCGTTCCCGTGGCAAGACGGAAAGACCCCGTGAACCTTTACTATAGCTTTACACTGAACGTTGAGTTCGTCTGTGTAGGATAGGTGGGAGGCTATGAAACTGTGGCGCTAGCTGCAGTGGAGCCATCCTTGAAATACCACCCTGTCGTGCTTGACGTTCTAACCTAGGTCCATAATCTGGATCGGGGACCGTGTATGGTGGGTAGTTTGACTGGGGCGGTCTCCTCCTAAAGAGTAACGGAGGAGCTCGAAGGTACGCTCAGCGCGGTCGGACATCGCGCACTGTGTGCAAAGGCATAAGCGTGCTTGACTGCAAGATCGACGGATCAAGCAGGTAGGAAACTAGGACTTAGTGATCCGGTGGTTCTGTATGGAAGGGCCATCGCTCAACGGATAAAAGGTACTCCGGGGATAACAGGCTGATACCGCCCAAGAGTTCATATCGACGGCGGTGTTTGGCACCTCGATGTCGGCTCATCACATCCTGGGGCTGTAGTCGGTCCCAAGGGTATGGCTGTTCGCCATTTAAAGTGGTACGCGAGCTGGGTTCAGAACGTCGTGAGACAGTTCGGTCCCTATCTGCCATGGGCGTTGGAGATTTGAGAGGGGCTGCTCCTAGTACGAGAGGACCGGAGTGGACGAACCTCTGGTGTTCCGGTTGTCACGCCAGTGGCATTGCCGGGTAGCTATGTTCGGAAGCGATAACCGCTGAAAGCATCTAAGCGGGAAGCGCGCCTCAAGATGAGATCTCCCGGGGCACAAGCCCCCTGAAGGAACCATATAGACTATGTGGTTGATAGGTCAGGTGTGTAAGTACAGCAATGTATTGAGCTAACTGATACTAATGATCCGTGTGGCTTGACCATATAACCTCAAGTTGCCTTGGCCGACATGACATGTCGATAGATCCCAAGTGCACGCTACGTCACAAGACTTACGAGAGGCAGGCGCCTTA
>NZ_RCDC01000002.1 GCF_003651185.1 Stenotrophomonas rhizophila
TGGCAATCGCACCGCCCACCAGGTTCACGTGGCCGGCATCGACGTGGTAGCCGCCATCACCGGCGAACAGGCCCGACTGCTGGCCCACGCCCTGATAACTGCCGTTGGATTTGCCTCCGCTGGCGTAGCCGTCGGCACTCCAGGCGGTGCCGAACGACACCTGCACCCGGCCGCCCACCTGGCTGTTCTTGGACATGCTTTCCGCCACGTCCTGCAGCGACTCGATGGTCAGCGTGCCGCCGGCCTTTACATCGATGCGGTCGGCCGTCGCGGTGGCACCGCGCAGGGTGGTGTCACCCTCGGCCTTGAGCGAGATGTTCTGGCCCGTGAGCGTGGTGTTCTGCCAGGTGGTGCTGTTCGCGTTGGACCTGCTGCTGCCCACGCTCGCTTCAGCGTAGACATAGAAGCCGGAGAACGAGCGTGATTGTCTGTGGCGATTCCTTTGCAACACTCGAGTTGGACGGGCGCGGCACCCCAAGGGGCCATGTGACCCACATCAGCCCGGTCCTACCAGCAGTGGCCGCGCCCCGATGGCAGATAGATCTGCCCCATGTTCAACTACAGCGTGAAATAGCAAGGCGAACGCCGACGCCAATCTCTGAAGGAGTGCTTGTGGCGCTCAAAACGACGTTCTGATCTTCCGGCAGTGCTGCCCATGCATCGAGCTTTTCTTGGACGGAAGGGGATACGACTATCTGCTCGCGAATGCGCTCGGCATGGCAGCTGGATACAGACTTGAACAGCGCACGCTTGTTCTTGTACCCCAATTGACGCACAACGTCGTCAATACATGCCTCGTAGTACTGTCCGTTCAATTTCAGGTCGTACAGGTCCTTGTCAAAGGTCACGTCCGGATGGATCCAGACGTCATGACGAGGCGCGGCGAGAACAAAGCGGCTTGCATCCAGCGCTCTAAGAAGGGCCTCACCGATTAGGTGATCTTCGGCGCCGCCATGTAACAAGATTTTTTCCCCCAACGGGTCCCATCGCATACTTCGGTAGCCTGAAAGGGTATGCACAAGAATGAAATCCTTCCCACTCAATATGACCGTGGACGGTCTCTTTTCAACGTCATTCATATTGCTCAACCGTGGTGACCTTGACTGTAATTCCCTTGAGCTTGCCGTATTCCACGGCCTTCATAACCTCATCCCACTGAGCCGACCCGGTGTTCTTTGGAATTGCCACATGGACCTCACGCTGCGTTATCTGCGATGCGGACAGGCTTACATTGCTGAGCCGGTGTCCAGTAAAAGCGGCTGCATCGTCAATATTTCCCCTCAGGGTCGTAAAGATCTGCCGCGGATTGGTCAGTCGGGAAAGCGTGGTTGTATCCAAAGTTTTCGCGCTGATTGCCAAGCCAGTCGCGTCATCGAAGAAATCGAACGTCTTGAAGTTGGGTGGTAACCTGGCTTCTTCCGGCATCAACTTCGCCAGATAGTATTCCTAGGGCATGGATGCCCTTGCCCCATTGCATCCCTGTGCGACCAGGCCGACGTTCTCCACGCCAACTGGGCCGCCGACCCGTCCGGCCTGCACTGCCAACGCGCCGGCGGTCTCGGTCAATACAGGCGTACCAATAGTGCGCCCGCAGCCGGTTCCACATGGCGACGGGCCTCCTTGGGCCTGAGTGTCGCCGAATATTCTAGTTCTGGCTGGTCTGAATTATTGGGAGGAGGTCATCATCATCACACTGGCAATTGGAACGCCGACTAGGTGTTCCGTACATGGCCTATCGATTGGACCAGGTGAACACCCACGCCAGTGTATCGAGCGAGAGTCCGTCCAGAGTTGGGCGTGTAGCAAGCATCTGCACTTTGACCCAATCACCAACGGATTCTAGGGATTGAGTTGACCAGTCCGGACGAAGCTGCCCAAGCTCGCTAACCACTTCTTCGATCAACTTCTCCGAATCACGCAGGCTCTCTGAACCTACCAATTCCTCCAAGCGTTCCCTGCTGGCCTTCGGATACGCTTCAAACCCGAATCCATAGTAGGCAGCAAAAATGGAACCTATACTTATTTTCATTAGGCTCATAGTGTCTACTTTCTTGACCAAACCAGCTTATCCTTACCAGTAGAAGGGTCGACTGTCATGATCTTATCAACTTTTGGATTCTGCTTAAGCGCTGGCAGCTCGAACGTCTCCCAGATGTTGCCTGGCCTAAGGTTGGGCCCGACTACTGTGTAATCCCCCCGCTTTTAGCGGTCGCCAAAAATGGAACTACGCTGCCAGTGCAAGCTTCTGCACTGGCGTGATGCCGCCGAGCGCCATGCTTGGGCGCTCGTGGTTGTAAGTCCATAGCCAACGAGTGGTGATTTCCTGGACCTGTTCGATGTCATTGAACAGATGCTAGCAAGCCAAGCGTGACGCACGGTCCGGTTGTAGCGCTCGATGTAGGCGTTCTGCTGAGGATTGCCTGGCGGGATGTAGAGCAGCGCAATGTCTTGCCGCTCGGCCCATGCTTGCAGCGCTCCGCTGATGTACTCGGGCCCATTGTCGCAGCGTATGGCGCGGGGCTTTGCGCGCCATTGAATGACCTGTTCCAAGCTGCGGATGACGCGCGCCGCAGGCAAGGAGATGTCGACCTCCATCGCCAGTCCCTGGCGGTTGAAGTCATCCAGTACGTTGAGCATCCGGAAGCTGCGTCCATCAGCCAGCTGATCGTGCATGAAATCCATCGACCATGTCTGGTTGACCGCCTCAGGCGCGGCCAAAGGCTCCGGCACTTCCCGGACGATGCGCTTGCGCGGCTTGATGCTCAGATTCAGCTCCAAATCGCGATAGATCCGATACACGCGCTTGTGGTTCCAAGCGAAGCCCTTCACGTTGCGTAGGTGCAGGAAGCACAGCCCAAAGCCCCAATCGCGGTAGGCGCTGGTCAGCCTGAGCAACCAGTCGGCGATGATCGCATTTTCTTGGCAGGCCTTGGCCTGATAGTGGTAGCAGGTCTGACTCACCTCGAACGTCCTGCACGCATGAACGATGCTGGTGATGCCTGCCTGGACCGCCCGTCTGGCCATCTCGCGACGCTGAGATGGCCTCACCATTTTTTTGAGAGCGCTTCCTTCAGCAGCTCGGCACTGAGCTGCGCATCGGCGTACATCTTCTTCAGCCGCCGGTTCTCGTCCTGCAGTTCTTTTAGCTGGGACACCATGGACGCATCCATGCCGCCGAACTTGCTGCGCCACTTGTAGAACGTCGCTGAGCTGATGCCATGCTGTCGGCAAAGGTCCGGGACAGGCGTGCCGGCCTCGGCCTGCTTGAGTACGGCGATGATCCGGCTGTCTGTGAATCGTGATTTCTTCATGGGATCTCCTCGGGTTAGGTTACGAGAAAATTCCACTTCTGGCTGCGGCTAACCTGCGGGGGGATTACCTTTCCTTACCACCCAAAAGAGCGACATATGAAAGCCTGGTGCGATGCCGAAACTTCGTTTCATCCGTTGAAACTGGATCCACGACTTTCCTATACTGTCGAAACCACCGCTGGCAGTAGATGATTTCATGCTGCATCGACAAAGTCTCCTGTTCGAACCCTCTAGAAGAGTTGTCACCTCTTCACCCCGAAACTGGAAGTTCAGGAGGCCGGCGAGGTTCGATTTTCCATTCTCCTCGCAACAGAATAGATCCTCGATTGAAATATGACCGGGAGATCGGGAACGTGGTCAGCTACTCGCCTATCCTCTCATGAACGAGATATTGCAAAGGAGCATGCGCCAAGCTCCAGCGGTCAGAACGATCTCCACAGTGGCATCGGCAAGGTGAGTTCCGCAAATTTCCATCAAATTCTAGAAATTGTGCGGACCACTATAACCACTCCTCTCTGGCCAGACTCTCAAAATCACCAAAGTCAGGCATTTCGATAAAATGGCTACTTGCATCATATTCCTTACTAAGCTCACGAGACTCATTTGTACTGAAGTCTGTTTCCAGAATCGCAGCTTCTCCGGAAACCGAAAATGAGTAGGTTTCGCCGTAAATAACGGATTCACTTTCGATAGAATACTTCCTAAATGTAGCCAAACTCAGGAAAATTCTTGAGCCGCCCATGAACTCAAACTGATAGCTCAAATACTCACGGCAATGCGCATCCAAGAATCCAACTAATATTACTTTCTTATCCAACAGCATCTGAACATATGCCCGAGGAGCATCCTCAGGCCCTAGCAGTGCTGCGTATGAAAGCCCGGCATTATGCAGCCTCTCCGCCTCTTCCGCGGACATTGGATTTACAATTTTCTTGTATCTTCGAAACCACTGCTGACAGTAAATAATAGAATCCATTATCAATACACCCTCCCATTTGAATCTCTAATTGTAACATTTCGACGCGCCGCGTGATCTAGAATAGACTTTGGAATCGGCTTCAGCTGCGGAGGAATCTCCAAAATTAAATCCCCTACGAGCCGCTTCCCCGCCAACGTTCCACTCGAAGGCACGTTGGCAATGACAGCGCCGGCAGGATATTTTGAGACAGCTTCGTTTATATATTTTATTGCGGTGGCTTCATTGATGTTCGACAACTGCGTGTACTTGGGGTTATAAGAATCCAGTCGGGTGTAGTGTAATGACCCACCGGTTTCTGCTCAGGTCATGCGGTTAATGTAGCGGCATAAGCCGCGTCCGGGGTCATCATCTTCAGCGCCTGATGTGGGCGCTGTTGGTTGTAGAAGCCAATCCAGTCGCCAATGATCCGCAGGGCATGGACTTGGCTCTCAAAGCGGTGGCGATGCACGCACTGCTCCTTGAGTGTCCGGATTACGCGCTCCACCATCCCGTTCTGCTGCGGGCAGTGCGGCGTGATGAATTCCTGTTTCAGGCCGTAGCTGCGCACCAGGCGCGTGTAGTCACGGCTGGTGAAGACCAGACCGTTATCCGAGCGCAGCAGGAAAGGCTCCGGCACACGTCCCAGCGTGCCAAAGCGGGTGATCAAGGCCTGCTCCAGAGCGGC
>NZ_RCDC01000003.1 GCF_003651185.1 Stenotrophomonas rhizophila
GGGATTGGCAACGGCGTTGCGGAGGCGGCGCTTGGCACCGGTATTGCGGGCAACTCGGTTGAGCACAACTGGCTAAGCCAAGGCGAATGGGAGCAGTACGAGAAGGCCAAGAAGAACTGTTCTCCGGCCGGCGGCGACAGTTGCGCGACCATGGAACGATTGGAAGCGCTATCAAAACAGCGGGACACAGAGCGGGCTGACTACATCAATGCGGCACGTGAGGCTTTGATTGCAAGCGGATATGAGATCACCCCCAAGGTAATGGCGGCAGTTGATGCGCGCTATTGGGAAAAGCAAGGCGTTGATTTCTACGACGCGCGCTTCTTGGGGAAAAATGTCCAGGCAACCTACAAGGGAGTGATCTGGCAACTCCGGGACGCTATTTCCGAAAATGCCGAGACAATGAATGGAATCATACCTGGCAGCGGAACGAACGCAGCGGTCATCGCGAGCATCATGGATTCTCTTGGCCAGTCTGTGGGTGGATGGACAGGAACCAATCCTGCTAATGGCAAGGAAGTTGTAGGTGTAGAAGCTTGGGATGCCCGGTTCCTGACGGTCGTAGACATTGCGACGGCAATGATTGGGGGAGGAACGGCCAGTGCAAGGGCGGTGGGCAAGCCGCTCATTGCTGAGACCGCTGAGGTATTGGTTGAGCAAGCGGCGAGGACTGCGGTTCGAGACAGCGCCGCTCCAGCCGCTAGGTCAATGGAACAGCTCCTCCCGAATGGAAAGGTGCCAGGCACCCGAGGCGGCGAATTTAACAAGTGGTTTGACAACCTCAGTTCAGAAGAGCTAAACCTCCTGTGGCAGAATAAGGAAGTACGGACGTCTATCGAGACTAGAATTCGCTATCCAGGCCAGTTACATGAGTGGTGCATGGTCTGTAGAGCACCGGAGTTCAAGGAATGGGGCGTCTCAATGGATGAAATTCAGCGATTTAGAACTAAAACTTCGGAGTTGGATTGGGTCAATCCTTACACTGGCGTCAAAGGCGGGCATGGTAGGGATAGTTCAACCACATTTCATAATGAGTTGAAGGCCGTCATTGATGGGAGTAAGTCTTTGGAAGATTTCAATCGAGGAGTCATGCTGTTGCGAGACAAATGGAAAATCGAACCGCATCTGCTTCCTGAGCTGCCAACTTCGGGGGTAAGGAGGTGACAACTCTTCTAGAGGATTGGTCTGCCTACTGTCGCGGCGATGCATTCTTCGATAAATCTCATTTTCTGGGATTGCTGAAAAGTCACAATAGCGACGAGGAGCTCGCGGTGATATTCAGCTATCTTCCGCATTCCGGCGCGCTCCTGGAGATCGCAAGAACGGTACTGTCCAGTGGAAATCTCTCCACTTACCTGCTTCCTAAAGTGGTGGCAGACAAGCAGTCTTTGCTAAAAATAGGGCATCGCTGGTTGAGTGAAATAGAGCGTTCCTCAACTATATTGGGTGATGAGGAGATTGCAGAGGTTTGCCGTCACGCATCCATTGAGTTAGTTGGCGAAGAAGTTCTGAAGGTTGCTCTATCGAAAGACAATCCGAATGTCTGGTTCTTCGATCTTATTTCTGATTCTGTATTGGAAAATCTCGTTTCAGATTCGGAAATTGTCTATGCGTTGCTTGAGGCATTCTACGGTCTTTCGGCGGATTATTATATTGCGTGGTATATGGCTAGTCCGCTAATTAACCTTGATATTGACCTATCCGCGTACTTTGAGCTTTGGAGCAATGGTGGGCGCTGCGTTCTGGTCGAAGATGCCCTGTATATTAATCAACTTTCTCGTTGATCCCGAGATAGCTTTATAGTTGGTTAGGTGCTGCCGCTGCCGCTGCCGCCGTTGTCTGTCGCCGTCTGGATAAGAATGGTGACTAATTCCGACGACGCACTGTTCAATGCCGAGGCCGGTATCGGCTTCAAGACCGCCAAGGGCAGTGCCGACTGCAGCAGTGTGGTCTCGCAGGACCTTACCCTTTTGGCAGGTGGGAACCTCAACCTGACCAGCACCAGCGGTGGCATCCACGTGGCGCAGGGCGTGGGTGTCGGCGGTAGGCGCGCAGGCTGCCTTCTATGTCTACGCTGAAGCGAGCGTGGGCAGCAGCAAGTCCAACGCGAACAGCACCACCTGGCAGAACACCACGCTCAC